>NZ_FOLD01000062.1 GCF_900112225.1 Massilia yuzhufengensis
CTGCCTTGCTGTATCTGGCGAAGCGTTGTGTTCGTCAGCAGCAGAGAAGTGAGATTATGCAGTGTTTCGCTTAACTCGTCAACCCCTCGTTCGCTCCGTTTTCAGATTTCTCCGAAGAACTAGTTATCGTAAGCATTTGATTACGTTAACCTTTTTCAGTTCTGTGCGCTGGCTTTCACCATGACACCCTGAAGCGGAGGCGAACTATAACAACACCGGGCGCGCTTTGCAAGGGCTTTCCTTGACAGTCAGGAAGCATTCGGCGCGCGCTACGCTCAGGCGGGGCTCGTCGCTCGATGCCACAAGTGTGCATGCGTTGAAGGAAGGACAATTTCCGCGTACTGTTAAGGTATGGAAAAAGAGCTGACTGAAACCGAACAACTCGACGCTGGAATGCGCAATATCATCGAGGAAGCGCGCGTCATTCTCCCCGGGGTCCAGGCCCTGTTTGGATTTCAAACCATCGCCGTGTTCAGCGATCGCTTTGCCGAGCTGGCCTACTACGCGAAGGCCTGCCATGCCGTCGGCCTCATCATGGTGATCGTGTCTGTTGCGATGGTGATGACGCCGGCGATCTATTACCGGACATGCCACGGCCACGCTACCCGATCGATGGTGAGCTTATCGTCGACCATGATACGTGGCGCCCTGGCGCCGCTCGCGATCGGCCTGGCGCTCGACATGTTCACGGTCATCCATGTGGTGACAGTCGGCATGCCGGAGCACATGATGCTGAGCGTCGCCGCCGCGCTGGGGACTCTGGCGCTCTTGACCAGCCTCTGGTTTATCCTCCCGCGCCAGGCCAGGGCGCTGGTGCGCAGGGAAAGGACAGTGACCAGGCAACCCGGCTAGTGAGAATTGTCGAACAGATGGGTTGTACGCTAGCCGGAAAATGGATGTCGCGACATCGATCGAACTCAGATCGAACCGTGCACCCGCACGGCGGTCAAAGCACGTTCCCTGCACGACGCAGCCGATGAATTTGAACTGGGCTTCACTCGCTGACCCGCGCTTCGATTATCGGGGGGAGCGCATCCGTGAGTGCTAGCCCAGCCGTGCAACGTACCGGCGACTTCGGCGCATACACGAAAAAATGGATGCGTCACTCCATCACCTACCGGGTCGCGGTGTCGCACAGTTGGGAATCCTGGACGGGAAACTGACCAGGTAGAAGCCTCGGTTGACTGCCGGGGCTTCCTTTTGTCACGACATAGGGGCGCGGTGGCGCTCGCGGAGGTCCACTTGGGCGCCCGCCTTCGCGGGTGCGACGGTTCATAGTGCAGGACCACCCTATCGTTCCCGACCAACGCCCCCCTACACGTCGTATGCGCCACTGGCATTGTCCACGCCAATTCCGCCGCGCAGAGATAGCTCACGCTCGATGCGATACCGCTCGAATACCCAACGCCCAAACGCAAAAAAACCCGCAGAGATCACTCTGCGGGTTTTTTCTTATAACTAGCCTGACG
>NZ_FOLD01000061.1 GCF_900112225.1 Massilia yuzhufengensis
CCTATCACCGCCGCCTGCGCGACTGGCTGGCGCGCTTCCACGGCGTCGCGTCCCGCTACCTGACGAACTACCTGGGCTGGCGTAGGGCGCTCGATGGCGGGCGGGTCAAGTCCGCCGAGGGATTGCTGCGCCTGGCAATCAAACCCATCCATAGCAAAGGGTAACAGCGCCTTTTTCTACCGGGTCAGGCCTGGCGTTCGGCCAGGGCGGTGAGGGTGTCGCCGGTGACGCGGCAGATGCGCCAGTCGGGCATCACGTCGGCGCCCATCGACTTGTAGAACTGGATGGCCGGCTCGTTCCAGTCGAGCACCGACCATTCGAAGCGGCCGCATTCGCGTTCCACCGCGATCTGGGCCAGGCGCTTGAGCATCTTGGTGCCGTAGCCCTTGCCGCGGTGCGACTGGAGCACGTACAGGTCTTCGAGATACAGGCCCTTCCTGGTCAGGAAGGTCGAGAAGTTATGGAAGAACAGCGCGAAGCAGACCACCTTGCCATCCTCCTCGCCGATGATGGCTTCGCACGACGGGCGCGCGCCGAACAGGCCCTCGTGCAGCAGGGCTTCGGTGGAGGCCACCAGGTGTTCGAGTTTTTCGAACACTGCCAGCTCCATGATCATGGACTGGATGGGGGCGACGTCGGCGGCAGTGGCAGGGCGAATGGAAAATTGGGTCATGGCGTCTCGAGCGGGTTGTTCAGGTTTGCGGATTGCACGGCCTTGGCGGCGGGGGCGCGCAGGGCCCAGGCCACGCTGGCCAGGCACAGGATCATGCCGGCGAATTCGATCGCGCCGGGACGGTAGCCTTCGAGCTTGATCGACAGCAGTACCGACAGCACCGGTGTGATGACGCCGATGTAGACGGTCTTCTGCGCGCCGATGCGGTTGATGAGCGTGAAGTAAGCGAAAAAGGCGATCACGGAGCCGAAGATCGACAGGTAGAGCAGCCCGGCCCAGTAGGTCGGGCTGGCGGGCAGCACGAAGCGCTCGCCCTTGAGCAGCAGCCACACCGTCACCAGCATCGCGCCCCACAGCATCGACCATGCCATCGTGAGCGGTAGATTGGCGCATTGTTCCTTCACCTTGCTCACCACGATGCTGCCGGCCGAGCTGGCGATGGTGGCCACCAGCGCCAGGATGACCCCGGCGATGAAGTGGGCGCTGCCCCCACGCTGGTAGTCCTGCCAGGCGGTGCCGATGGAGTGCCAGAACAGCAGGGCGACGCCGGCGATGGCCGCCACGCCGCAGGCGATGGTGCGGCCGTTGATGCCGGTGCCGAAGAACAGGCGGCTCAGGAGCGGCGTCCAGAACACCATCAGCGCGAACACCACCGCCACCAGGCCCGAGACCACGTACTGCTCGGATTCATAGGTGCACAGGTAGGAGATGCAGAAGGTCAGCACGCCCTGCAGCGCCATCCAGCCGTGGGTGCGCAGCGGCAGGCGCAGGCTGTCGCGGCGCGCCAGGCAGATCACGAACAGCGTGGCCGCGGCCAGGAAGAAGCGGTAGGCCACCGACACCGCGGGCGGCGCTTCGCCCAGCTGCAGGGTGATGGCAAAAAAGGTCGAGCCCCAGATAAGCGAGGCGATGGTGAAGAGGGCGGAAGAGGGCATCGCGGGAGTATACGTGCTTCGACGTTTTCCCGCACGGCGCAATAGTCGCTGCAGCCGGTATCGTAGGGTGGGCGGCGAAGCCGCCCACCCTGATATGTATTGACCCGTCAAGCGTTTCGTTCTTTTTCCTGCTTTTCGCTCGTTTGGGACGTGACCCGTCAGGCGGCAGCCCAAAGGCA
>NZ_FOLD01000059.1 GCF_900112225.1 Massilia yuzhufengensis
GAAACGCTTGACGGGTCAATACATATCAGGGTGGTCGGCTATGCCGACCGCGCGTTTAAACCAGGTCAATGCGACCCGCGCGGCAATTTCACGTTTGCCTGAACGCGCGGTCGGCGAGCCGACCACCCTACAGTTTGGCCAGATCTGCTTTTAACTCATCAAACTTGAGCTTGCCCAGGTAAGTCTTGCGCACCTGCCCATCGGCCCCGATCAATACTGTATACGGCAAGCCGCCGGCCTGGTTGCCGAACGCGCGCGACAGCTCGGTGCCGCCCATGCCGGCCACGTACAGCGGATAGGCGATCTTGAACTTGGCCGCGAATTCATTCATGTTCGAGGGCGAATCGACGCCGATGCCGATCACATTGAAGGTCTTGCCGGCGTCATGCGCGGCCAGTTCGGACAATTCCGGCATCTCCTGCACGCAGGGCGCGCACCAGGTTGCCCAGAAATTGACCACCAGCGGCTTGCCGCGCCACTTCGCCAGGCTCTGCGGCGCGCCCTGCAGGTCGTTGAGCGACTCGCCGAACAGCTTGTCGGCCGCCGTATGCGCCTTGCCGCCGGTGGGGGCGATCGCAGTAGTAAGGGGAGGCGGGTCTTTCTTGTTGATCGCCACAAGGGCGCCCATGATGCCGAACATCGCGGCAACGGCTGCGTACGCAGCCACGTGCTTTTTATTCATTCGTCCTGTTCCAGTGTTTCGTCGTTCGCCATCAGCGCCCGCAGCCCGTTCGCGTCGACCCGCTGCAGGCGGCCGTCGGCGCGTGGCTTGAGGGCGCCGCGCAAGTCGTGGTAATCATACAGCTCCGCGTGGATTGTTTCTTTATGCCATGCGAAGCTGACCGTTTCAACCGGGTCGTGCCGGCCGCCCTTGAAATGGGGCGTCTCGGAGATCTCTATATTGACGTTGCGGTTGAGCAGGTAGATCTCGACTTCCTTGGCGCTGTCGGCAAACAGCTGGAGGTGGATCTCGTCATGCTCGCCGGCCGTGCCATTGAGCACGGCGCCGGTGAGGTAGGGATGGAATTCCTGCAAGGCGTCCATGACCTGCAGCGCGGTGGCGCGCAGCGCGGCCAGGCGCTCGGCCTGGGCCGGCCCGCCGAACAGGGCCAGGTATTTACGGACCTCGTCTTCGATCTGGAGGTTGTCGGGCATCAGGTTGGGCGCCGGCTGGTCCACGCCAAGGACCTGGCGGGCCGCCTTGCGGCGTGCGGTGGCGTAGTCGGCGCCGTCCTGGGCGATCATGCGCGCAGCAAAGACAGCGATTTCGGCGCGCATCTGGAGTGCGTCAGAGTGAGGTGATGGCATGATGTCTGAATCATACTCTTGAACGGAAAATGACAGCGGGTCGGGTAGAATCGCGCTTTCGGACATTTCCGTTGCTCCTTTCTCCACGACCATGCACATTCATATCCTCGGCATTTGCGGCACTTTCATGGGTGGCCTCGCGGTCCTGGCCAAGGAGGCCGGCCACCGCGTCACCGGCTGCGACGCCAACGTCTATCCCCCGATGAGCACCCAGCTGGAAGCCCAGGGAATCGAACTGATCCAGGGCTACGGCCCGGAACAGGTGTCGCTGGACCCGGACCTGTACGTGATCGGTAACGTCATGACACGGGGCAATCCGCTGATCGAAGAGATCCTGAACCGCGGCCTGCCGTATGTGTCGGGCCCGCAGTGGATCGGCGAGCATATCTTGCGCGAGAAATGGGTACTGGCCGTGGCCGGCACCCACGGCAAGACCACCACCACCTCGATGCTGGCCTGGATCCTGGAAGACGCCGGCTATGCGCCCGGCTTCCTGATCGGCGGCGTGCCGATGAACTTCGGCATTTCGGCGCGCCTGCATGGCGACAAGCCATCCGACTTCTTCGTGATCGAGGCGGACGAATACGACACCGCCTTCTTTGACAAGCGCAGCAAGTTCGTCCACTACCACGCCAAGACCGCGGTACTGAACAACCTGGAGTACGACCACGCCGACATCTTCCCCGACATCGGCGCCATCGAAACCCAGTTCCACCACCTGGTACGCACCGTGCCGGGCGTGGGCCGGCTGGTGGTGAACGGCGACGAAGCCTCGCTGGCGCGCGTCATCAAGCGCGGCTGCTGGAGCGAGAAGGAAAGCTTCGGCATTTCCGACGGCACCAACTGGAGCCTGGTCGAGCACCAGGGCGGCAGTTTCGAGGTCCTGTTCAACAACGACGTGCAGGGCACCGTGCATTGGGACCTGACTGGCCACCACAACCGCTCGAACGCGCTGGCCGCGATCGCCGCGGCGCGCCACGTCGGCGTGCCGACCTCGCAGGCCATCGCCTCGCTGTCGCGCTTCCAGAACGTCAAGCGCCGCATGGAAGTGCGCGGCACCGTGAACGACATCACCGTGTACGACGATTTCGCCCACCACCCGACCGCCATCGCCACCACCGTGGCCGGCCTGCGCCAGAAGCTGGGGACCACCGGCCGCATCCTGGCCGTGCTCGAGCCGCGCTCGAATACCATGAAGCTGGGCGCCATGAAGGACGCGCTGCCGGGCAGCCTGAAGGACGCCGACCTGGTGTTCGGCTTCGGCAGCCAGCAGGCGCTGGGCTGGTCGCTGGCCGACGCCTTGAAGCCGCTGGGCGCCATCGCCCACAGCTTCGACCAGATCGACTACATGGTGCAGGCCATCGTGCAGGCGGCCCAGCCGGGCGACCATATCCTGGTGATGAGCAACGGCGGCTTTGGCGGCGTGCACCAGAAACTGCTGGACGCGCTGGCCCCATGATCTTGTACTTGCACGGATTCCGTTCCTCGCCCAAGTCCTTCAAGGCGCGCGTGGTGCAGAAGGCGCTCGACGACGCCGGGCGTGCGCACGAGCTGATCTGCCCGCAGCTGCCGGCTTCGCCGAAAGAGGCGATCGCGCTTTGCCTGCTGCTGGCCGAGCGCCATGCGCCGGACAATCTGGCCATCATCGGTTCGTCGCTGGGCGGCTTCTATGCCACCTGGCTGGCCGAGCGCCTGGGCGTGCGCGCCGTGCTGCTCAACCCGTCCGTGAATCCGCTGAAGAATCTCGAGCACCATGTGGGCGTGACCACGGCCTGGCATTCGAGCGAACCGTTCGAGTTCCGCCGCGAGTACATCGACGAGCTGGCCGCACTGCGCGTGGCCACGATCACGCGGCCCGAACGCTACTTCCTGGTGGCGGCGACCGGCGACGAAGTGCTCGACTACCGCGACATGGTGGCCCACTACGGGGGCGCGCGCCAGCACGTCATCGACGGCAGCGACCATGCCATTTCCGAATTCCCGCAGTATGTGGACGACGTGATCGCCTTCTGCAGCCAGGCGAGACCGGCGCAGTGAGGGCAGGTTCGCTCAGGCTGGCGGCATGGCAGCCGCATGCCGGCGCCGTGCGCGCGCCGGAGAAGATGCGCGACTGGCTCACCACCGAAGGCTCGCTGACGGCGCGCCTGGTGGCCCATAGCGCGGCCTTCCGGGTGCGCCGGCTGCACCAGGACGCCGCCGTCTGCCTGGCGGACGAGGCGCGCGCGATCGGGCTGCCACGCCCGGGACGCGTGTGGGAACGCGAAGTATTGCTGGTCTGCGACGGCCGGCCGGTGGTGTTCGGCCACACGGTGGTGCCGGCCAGCTGCACGGCCGCCGACTGGCCATTGTTTTCGGCGCTGGGCGAACGTTCGCTCGGCACCACGCTCTTCTACGACCCGCTGGTGCGCCGTGGCCAGCTGGAATACGCGCGCATCCGCGCGGGCCACCCGCTTTTTAGCCGCGTACGCGCGGCGACCGGCGGGGCCGACGACTCACTTTATTATGCGCGGCGCTGCGTCTATCGCCGCCGTCAAGGCCTGCTCCTGGTCACCGAGGTATTCTTGCCCGAGGTGCTCAACCTGAAGCCGGCCGACACACTACAGAACACGAAATAATATGAATGTATTTTTTGAAGAATCGGGCGACTTCAAGGTCGGCACCGTGCTGTCGCAGGCAGGCGAGGCCTACCAGGTGGAGCTGGCCAGCGGCAAGCGCAGCAAGGTCAAGACCCGCGACGTGCTGATCCAGTTCGAGAAACCCGATCCGGAAACCCTGATGGCGGCAGCGCGCGCCACCGCCGCCGAGGTGGACCTGGACTTCCTGTGGGAAGTCGCGGGCCAGGAAGAATTCGGCTTCGCCGAACTGGGCCTCGAGTATTTCGGCCACGCGCCCTTGCCGCCGGAAGCGGCCGGCCTGGTGCTGGCGCTGCACGCCGCGCCGATCTACTTCCACAAGAAGGGCCGCGGACGCTACAAGGCCGCGCCGGAACAAACGCTCAAGGCCGCGCTGGCCGGCATCGAGAAAAAGAAGCAGCAGGCCATCATCCAGGCCGGCTACGTGGACGAACTCAAGGCCGGCAAGCTGCCCGGCGCGATGCAATCGATCGTCCAGCAGCTGCTGTTCAAGCCGGACAAGAACACCATCGAATACAAGGCCCTGGAAGCGGCCGCCAACGAGCTGCACACCACGGCCCCGCGCCTGATGCTCTCGGCCGGCGGGCTGGCCTCGCCCAAGGACCTGCACATGTCGCGCTTCCTGTTCGAGCACTTCCCGCGCGGCGCCGGCTTCCCGCCGGTGGAGGTGCCGAAAGCGCCGACCGACCTGCCGCTGGCCGACGTCGCCGCCTTCTCGATCGACGACGTCACCACCACCGAGATCGACGACGCCTTCTCGGT
>NZ_FOLD01000063.1 GCF_900112225.1 Massilia yuzhufengensis
TGCTGCGAAGCAATCGGAAGTGGTTCCAAGAAAAGCCTCTAAGCTTCAGTCATACGAGACCGTACCGCAAACCGACACAGGTGGGCGAGATGAGTATTCTAAGGCGCTTGAGAGAACTCGGGAGAAGGAACTCGGCAAATTGGTACCGTAACTTCGGGAAAAGGTACGCCCTTGTAGTTTGACCACTTTACTGTGGAAGGATGAACGGGTTGCAATAAACTGGTGGCTGCGACTGTTTAATAAAAACACAGCACTCTGCAAACACGAAAGTGGACGTATAGGGTGTGACGCCTGCCCGGTGCTGGAAGATTAAATGATGGGGTGCAAGCTCTTGATTGAAGTCCCAGTAAACGGCGGCCGTAACTATAACGGTCCTAAGGTAGCGAAATTCCTTGTCGGGTAAGTTCCGACCTGCACGAATGGCGTAACGATGGCCACACTGTCTCCTCCCGAGACTCAGCGAAGTTGAAATGTTTGTGATGATGCAATCTACCCGCGGCTAGACGGAAAGACCCCATGAACCTTTACTGTAGCTTTGCATTGGACTTTGAACCAATCTGTGTAGGATAGGTGGGAGGCTTTGAAGCGGGGACGCCAGTTCTCGTGGAGCCATCCTTGAAATACCACCCTGGTTTGTTTGAGGTTCTAACCTTGGTCCGTTATCCGGATCGGGGACAGTGCATGGTAGGCAGTTTGACTGGGGCGGTCTCCTCCTAAAGTGTAACGGAGGAGTTCGAAGGTACGCTAGGTACGGTCGGACATCGTGCTAATAGTGCAATGGCATAAGCGTGCTTAACTGCGAGACCGACAAGTCGAGCAGGTACGAAAGTAGGACATAGTGATCCGGTGGTTCTGTATGGAAGGGCCATCGCTCAACGGATAAAAGGTACTCTGGGGATAACAGGCTGATTCCTCCCAAGAGTTCATATCGACGGGGGAGTTTGGCACCTCGATGTCGGCTCATCACATCCTGGGGCTGTAGCCGGTCCCAAGGGTATGGCTGTTCGCCATTTAAAGTGGTACGTGAGCTGGGTTTAAAACGTCGTGAGACAGTTTGGTCCCTATCTGCCGTGGGCGTTGGAAATTTGAAGGGGGCTGCTCCTAGTACGAGAGGACCGGAGTGGACGAACCTCTGGTGTACCGGTTGTCACGCCAGTGGCATTGCCGGGTAGCTAAGTTCGGAAGAGATAACCGCTGAAAGCATCTAAGCGGGAAACTTGCCTTGAGATGAGATTTCCCGGAGCCTTGAGCTCCTTGAAGGGTCGTTCGAGACCAGGACGTTGATAGGCTGGGTGTGGAAGTGCAGTAATGCATTAAGCTAACCAGTACTAATTGCCCGTACGGCTTGTCCCTATAACCTTGGTAGGATATAGA
>NZ_FOLD01000058.1 GCF_900112225.1 Massilia yuzhufengensis
CCTTGCTGTATCTGGCGAAGCGTTGTGTTCGTCAGCAGCAGAGAAGTGAGATTATGCAGTGTTTCGCTTAACTCGTCAACCCCTCGTTCGCTTCGCTGCAGATTTCTCTGCTGACCTCGTTACCGTAAGCACTTGATTACGTTAACGTTTTTCGATCAGTGCCTTGCAGCCCTCCCGAAGCGGAGGCGAACTATAGCAAAGCCGTGGCAGGCTTGCAAGGACTTCTTTTCAACGGTGCGGCCGCAGTTCGATCACCTGCTTCGCCGCTTTCTCGACCGCTTCCCGCGAATACAGCAACGGGAAATATTTTCCCTCGGCCCAACTGGTGGCGAGATCGCGGTAATGCGGACTGGCTGGATCACCGGATTGACCCGGGGTATTGATCGCACGCGAGTTATCCCAATTGCCCACGTCCAGCACCATGCGGAACGAAGGACCGTGCGCCTGCCAGAAGCTGTCCGCGTGGTAGCTCGACACATTGACGGTGTAGGCCCCTCCCCCGCGCGGCAGCGGCCCGACATTCACCTGCGCGCGGCCGGCATTGTCGAGAATCGGGGCCATCGGATGCACGAAATAGCTGAAGTGCAGCTTGCCCCACTGCCAGCGCTTCGGATTGGGTCCCTGCAGCCGCTCCATCTCTGCCCATGCTGCGGCGAGACTGCTCGTCAACACCTCGTTGCGCCGCCGGATGGCATCCGCACCAAACCGTTTCGCCGGCTGTTCCAGCGATTCGAGCAGCACGCTGGCATGCGGCGCATCCATGGCGATGGCCGCATCCGGCGACAGCACGGCGACCTTGAAGGCAGTACCCAGGTGGCGCGACCACCATACCTCGTACAAGGCCGCGGCCGCCGACGACGCGCTCTCCTTACCGTCCCATGCGGCCAGCATGCGCAAGGCGGCTTGCGTCTTGCGGTCGGGCGACGACAAAGGCTTGAGTACGGCGACCAGACGGCGCGCGTTCAGCGACACCACGTCGTTCTGCAGCCGCTGCATGTCTTCCATGCTCGCCTTGGGCGTCCTGGACAACACCTCGGCGATGCGCCGCGCACGTGCATTGTCAGGCCATTCGAAACCGAGCTTGTGCTCCTTGTAGGGGAAGCCCGGCGGCAGGTTCATCTCGTTGGCCGAGGCGTACCAGCCCTTCTTCGGATTGAGCACGTAGGGCAGCTTGGCGCCGTCGAGGAATCCCTTCCACTCGTAGCGGCCGTCGCCCGGCACCGGCATCAGCCCATCCCAGTTGGGTCGCACCGGCGCCAGGCCGCCGGCGACCCAGCCGATATTCCCGGCCGTGTCGGCGTACACCTGGTTTTCGGTCGGCGCGCCCCAGCGTTCCATCGCGCGCCGGAACTGCGGGAAGTCCTGCGCCTTCATGTAGTCGATGCTGCCGAAGTAAGGCGCCATGCCGGGCGCGTTCCATGCGGTGCGCACCGCGAGTGCGAGGCGCTTGCCGGCGTCCTGGTAAATCACCGGGCCATGGCGGGTGAAGCGCATTTCTGCCGTTGCTGACGGCCGGCCACGCACATCGACCTTCTCGCGCAGCACGCGGAAGTCTTCCCAGCCCCCTTTGTACCGATACTGCTGCGGGTTGGCCGGATTGGTCTCGTAGACGTACAGGTCTTCCTGGTCGATGCTCAGGATCGTCAGCCCGAATGCGACCTTGCCGTTATGCCCGATCGACACGCCCGGCAGCGCAGGCTCGCCTGCGCCGATGACGTCCAGGCCGGGCGCGCTGAGGTGCACGATGTAGCGCAGCGACGGCGCCCCGTAGGCGCGGTGCGGGTCGTTCGCCAGGATCGGCCGGCCGGTCGCCGTGCGCGATGGCGCGACGACCCAGTTATTGCTGCCCTCCAGCGTTTCTTCGTTCGGCAGCACGCGCGATGCCTGCAATGCGCCGCGCTCGAAGCGCACGTTTTCGGTGGCGAGGTGGAACACCTCGAGCGCGTTGTCCGGCAGGCAGGGGTCGAGGCCTTCGGGCACGCGGGTGGTCCAAGCGGGCGACAGCTGCGCACGCACCGCGTCGGCAGCGAGGCCGGCCCGGCACACCACGCGCGAGCGGGCGAATTCCTGGGTCAGGTTACGCGTCAGGCCATGGCTGCGGATGCGCACCACGTCTTCCGGACGCCACTTCGCAGGCGTGTAGCCAAGCTGGCGGAATTCGAAGGGGAGCAGTTCCGGCTTGCGCGCAATGAGGTCAATGTAAGCGTTGATGCCGGCGACGAAGCGCGTACTGGTGCGCTGCGCATCCTTGCCGTAGGCCGCCCATTCAGGTTCCATGCCGCCGCGGTACAGGAACAGGCGCGCAGCGCGGTCCTGCTCGAGGTAGGAAGGACCGAAGACCGAGGCCAGTTCGCCCAGGCCGCGGCGACGCCACAGGTCGATCTGGAACAGGCGGTCGCGCGCCGCGTTGAAGCCCTGGACGAAGAAGGCGTCGTCCTGGCTTGCGGCGTAGATATGCGGTACGCCCCACTGGTCGACCAGGATGCGCGCCGGCTGGCCGAGGCCAGCCACCTCGACCGGCTGCGCAGCGGCCGGAAACGCGGCACAAGCCAGCAGCGCCGCGCCGATCCAGACCCCAGCCCTCACGCGGGCTTCGCCACTGCGGCCGCTGGTGCGGAGGCGCCAATGCGCATCGGCGGGATGGTCCAGTAGGTGATGGCGCGCCACAGCCACTCGACCGGGCCGTAACGGAAGCGCGACAGCCACACATGGCTAAACACGATCTGCGCCGCGGCAAGCACCACCACGAACAGCATCTGGTCGATCCGCGAGATGCCCCAGTTGCCGAAGCCGTAGCCGAAGAAGAAGGTCGACGCCACCAGCGACTGGGTCAGGTAGTTCGTCAGTGCCATGCGGCCGAAGGGCGCCAGCACGCTCACCTTGTTCAGTGGCGAAGCGCTGTACAGCATCAGGATCACCAGGCTGACATAGCCGAGCGAGGCCGGCAGGTTGCCCAGCATTTGCAGGCCCATGGCGAACTGGAAGCCATCGGCGCCGTGTGAACCCGGGGTTGGATGCGTGGCGATGGCCGAGGCGATCAGGCCCATGCCGATGCCGATCGGCAGGCCGAACAGGGCCAGCTTGCGGAACAGCGGCAGATGGGCCTGCGCCTTTTCCATTACACCGGAACGCACGAACCAGGTACCGATCAGGAACATGCCGACCAGGATCGTGGCGAAGCCGACTTCACCTGCGGCCTGCTCGGGGAAAGCCTCGGCGCGCAGGGCGACCGCTTCGCTATAGCTGCCTTTGCTGAGCACCGCGGTCTCTTTCTTGACGCGCTCTTCACGCTCCTTGCGCATTTTTTCCCGCTCGGCAGTCTGCTCTTTCTCCTTCTTGATCTGTTCCTTGGTCACCGCGGCGACTGGCTTCTCCGGCAGGAAGTACATCGATGCGCCTGCCGCCGTCATCATGAAGAACGAGAAGCAGTAGATGCCGACGCCGAGGCGCCAGGCGCGGCCCGGCTTGTCCGCATGATGGCGCTTGGTCAGGAAGCCAAGGGCGAACAGGGCGAAGCCGAGGATGGGCAGGCCGATACGCGCCTCTTTCGGCACGTTGGGCGCAGCCCAGGCAGCTGCGCCGCCGAGCATCAGGAGCAGGCCGATGAGCATCAGGATGAAGGCAATCACGGGCGGCTTGCCGAAGCGCTTCATGCGCTGCTCGCCGCGCAGCCACCATGCGACGACGCCGAAGAAGGCCAGGCCAGCGGCTTGGCCGAACAGCCACTTCATGTCGAAGACGATGCCACCGGCGATGCACAGTGCCATCGCCAGCAGGATCCACTTGGCCCGGCCGTAGAGCACGATCAGCAGTGCAACCGCGGCAACCGAGTAGCTGACCAGGATGTCGCCGGCGAACAGGAAGATATGGTGCATGATCCCGAAGGCGGCCAGCGCGGCGATGCGGCGCATGTAGGGAACGACGAAACCGCGTCCGGCGCGTTCGGCGCGGGTGAGCATCACCGCGAAGCCCATGCCGAACAGCAGCGAGAAGATGGTCCAGAATTTACCGGTAACGAAATACTGGACGAAGTAGCTGACCCAGAAATTGGCGCCCGTGAGGCCGGCCGGGATGCCGTTGCCGATATCGGCCGTAGCGCGGTTGAAGAACTCGACGTTCATCATGAGGATGCCGATGAGCGCGAAGCCGCGCACGACGTCGAGCGCCTGTATCCGTTCGTTGTTTGCGACGGGTGTGAGTTCCGTTGGTACTGTCGGGTGTTCCATGGCCATCCCTTTCTCGTTTTGATCGGGAGATCGTATTCCGAACGGCCTCTATCAAAAGGGCTTGTGCGACGAAATGCAGGAACGCGCGGACGAAATGCGTTCCTGGGGTCCGTTATTTATATTGCATGACATTCTTGCCGAGGAGAAGGCAGGCGCATCGCTTGCAATTGGCTCGTGTGCGATCTATATTGGTTCGATGAAAACGACTTCCCCCTCCCCCGCCGACGCGCTGGCACTGGACAAGCAACTGTGCTTCGCCCTGTACTCGACCTCGCTCGCCATGATGCGCGTCTATCGCGGCCTGCTGCCGAAACTCGGGCTGACCTATCCGCAGTACCTGGTGATGATGGTGTTGTGGGAGCAGGACGAGCTGACGGTTTCCGCGATCGGGGAGCGCCTGTTCCTGGACTCCGCGACGCTTACTCCCCTGCTCAAGCGCATGGAAGCGCAGGGACTGCTCCAACGCGTCCGCGCCCGCCATGACGAGCGGCAGGTCATCATCAGCTTGAGCGAACATGGCCAGGCCCTGCGCAAGCAAGCCGAAGGCGTCGTGCCAGACGTGCTGTGCGCCAGCCAGTGCTCGGTGGAGGAAGTGACGAGCCTGCGCGACCAGCTGGTTGAACTGCGTAAGAAGCTCAGCGACAGTGCTGGGGCGTAAGGGCGGGACTGAATGCAAGGTCAACTTGGGCACCTGCCTTCGCGGGTGCGACGGTGCTATGTGTGCAGGCCCACTCCATCGTTCACAACACGCGCCCTATGAACCGTCGCCCCGGCGAAGGCCGGGGCCCAATTCCGTCGCGCAGAGATAGCTTACGCTCGATGCGATACCGCTCGAATACCCAACGTACAAACGCAAAAAACCCGCAGAGATCACTCTGCGGGTTTTTTCTTATAACTAGCCTGACGATAACCTACTTTCACACTGGTTGCAGCACTATCATCGGCGCAAAGTCGTTTCACGGTCCTGTTCGGGATGGGAAGGGGTGGGACCGACTTGCTATGGTCATCAGGCTTTGACTTGTACGAGTCTTTGACCAACTGGTCAAAAACTCTGAATCTGGAAGAAGTAGTTTTTTTATTCTTGGGATAGCTGTATCAACAAACTGCAGCTGTATTCCTGACTTGTCTATATCCTACCAAGGTTATAGGGACAAGCCGTACGGGCAATTAGTACTGGTTAGCTTAATGCATTACTGCACTTCCACACCCAGCCTAT
>NZ_FOLD01000057.1 GCF_900112225.1 Massilia yuzhufengensis
GAATATTTGTCTTGCGAAAACCCGCGTATATCAGGCTGATCAACCGTCGTTTCGCCGCCCGTTCTGCTGTAAGCGCATTGGATAATGCACCGGCACTCAAACATGTAAGACGTCTACAGGCGCGGCTCATCGGACCGATTGAGCATGACCGGGCAGCCGCGCCGGACGCTAACTTGGAGTCCACGGATACTGCGGTTTAGCATGGGCCTTGCAGCCCATACCCCGCCAATTTGCGGTGCCTTTGGGCTGCCGCCTGACGGGTCACGTCCCAAACGAGCGAAAAGCAGGAAAAAGAAAGAAACGCTTGACGGGTCAATACATATCAGGGTGGTCGGCTTCGCCGACCGCCCTACGGGAGCTGGTCCGCAGCGTCCCCAAGCCGCAGGCCAGGATTCATCCGCTCCAGCGCGAGCAAGGCCGCGGCGTGGTCCGCGGTCGGCATCGCCGCCTCGATCGTTGCATACTGACGCGTCACCAGCTCGGTCACCGGCAAGCGCAAGCCGGCCGCGCCGGCCGCCGCCAGCACATTGCGTAAATCCTTCAGCTGGCTCTTTACCTGGCCGCCCGGCATGAAATTCCGGTCCAGCATACGCTGCCCGTGCACGTCGAGGATGCGACTGCCGGCGAACCCGCCCCGGATCGCCTCGCGCACCGCGGCCGGATCCGCCCCCGCGGCCTGCGCCAGCAGCAGCGCTTCGGCCACCACGTTCAGCGTCGCGCCGACGATCAGCTGGTTGCACAGCTTGGCCACTTGCCCGCTGCCCACCGGCCCGACGCGCTGCGGCGTGCCCATGGCGCCCAAGATTTTTACCACTTGGTCAAAATCCGCAGGTGCACCCCCAGCCATGATCGCCAGCGTGCCCGCTTCCGCCCCGCCGACGCCGCCCGACACGGGCGCGTCGATGAAGCGGCAGCCCTGCGCCGACAAGCGCGCGTTAAAAGCCAGCGCCTCGTCATGCCGGGTCGAACTCATGTCGATCCACAGGGTTCCAGGTGCGAGCAAGGGCAGCGCTGCCGCCATTACTTCTTCCACCACCGGCCCGGCTTCGAGCATGGAAATGACGAGCTCCGCGCCCTGCACGGCCTGCGCCAGCTCGGCTACCGGTTCCGCCCCCGTCCCGCGCAAGGCCTCGGCCTTGGCGAACGTGCGGTTCCAGGCCCGCAGGGCGTAACCGGCCTGGGCCAGCCGCGCAGCCATCGGCCTTCCCATCAGGCCAATGCCGAGGAAGGCGATGGTCGTCATCAGAACAGCCCGAGGAACTTCTTGACGGTGTTCTTGCGGCCCGGCACGACGAGGTCGGTGACCCCCTTCTCGTTGAAGGCGTCCAGCAGTTCCGGGAAGCCCTTGCGCTTGACCAGGTTCAGTTCGGATTCATACAGGGGCACGACGCAGTGGAAATAAATGTCCTTGCCCTCGTGCTCGAGCGAGGCGAAGGCTTCCGGGGCCGAGGCCGGCGGCAGCAGGATGGCGCCGGTGAACTCGACGCCCTTCGCGTAGGGCTTGGCCGGGTGGCCATTGGGCACCGTGTGACCCAGGCCCAGCCATTCCTTGTGCAGGTGCGGATAATGCGCCAGGTGGCGCAGCAGGGCGACCGGCCAGTACCAGCGCTCGTCCTGCACCGATTGCGCGTCCAGCTTCCAGTCCGCCGGCAAGGCCATCATCAGCTCGGCGAAGGGCGGTGCGCCTTCCGGCACGGTCATGGGGCGGCTGCTCATGCCCGAGGTCACCAGGCGGAGAAAAGGCGTGCGCTCGTTGGCCGGCACCACGTGGATATCGACTTGCACCGGGTCGGCGATGGTGTCGTGGAACACGGTATCGATCCGCCCAAGGTGCGCGGCAATGTGCTCGGCAATCGGGTCATGCGGCAAGACGGCCGGGGCCACTTGCTCCTGGGTCGGTTTCGCGAGCGGGTACAGGGGAGTGCTGGTCGGTTCGGTCATGCGAGTGTGTAAAGCGTTCTGCGGGGCGTCTATCATACCCGCGCGACAGCTTAAGGTGGCGCTCAGCGCAGCTTTGTGCACGCTAGTACAATGGCAGATTCAACAAGATTCCTGCCTCGTTTAGAAAGCGAAACATGTTCACTGTGAAGAAATTTGCCAGTCTTGCTGCGGCCTGCGCCGCTGCACTGTTCGCCCAGGGCGCCTGCGCCGCCGACGGCCTGTTCGACTCGGCCTCGCTCGAGTTCGGTTCCAATCCGCAGCAGCGCATGGTACGCGTCGCCGTGCAGAACGACTGGGACCAGCGCTGGTTCGCCCATAAGGGCTACCACCTGTCGGGCTACTGGGAAACCAACGTCGCCCTGTGGCGCCTGAGCGCCTACCAGAACGTGCCGGGCCGCAAAAAGAACCTCGCCGTCATCGGCTTCACGCCGGTGTTCCGCATCCAGAGCGACAGCAAACTGGGCCTGTATGGCGAACTCGGCGTGGGCGTCAACCTGTTCTCCAAGCTGTACAAGAACGAAGACAAGGAACTGGCCACCGCCTTCCAGTTCGGCGACCACGTGGGCGTGGGCTACACCACCGCGAAATGGGACTTCGGCCTCAAGTTCCAGCACTACTCGAACGCCAGCATCAAGCGCCCGAACGCCGGCGCCAACTGGCTCATCGCCAAGGCGGCTTACCGCTTCTGAGCACTAGCTGAACGGCGGCAACAGGGCGTGGCCCTGCTGCCAGGTATGACACAATCGGGCTGGGGCGGGCCCTCCGGCCCGCCAGGTTCACGAGGCCCGCTTGACTGATCCCAGCACGATCAAACGCTACCTGCCCTGGCTGGTGGCCACTGCCCTGTTCATGGAGCAGCTCGACGCCACCATCGTCAATACCGCCATTCCCAGCATCGCGGCCAGCCTGCAGGTTACGCCGCTGAGCCTGAAATCGGTGGTCACCAGCTACATCCTCGGCCTGGCCGTCGGCATTCCGCTCAGCGGCTGGATGGCGGACCGCTTCGGCACCCGCCGCGTGTTCTTTACCGCCATTTCCATTTTCACGATTGCCTCGGTGCTGTGCGGGCTGTCGGTCAACGCCCACATGATGACCTGGGCGCGCCTGCTGCAGGGCCTGGGCGGGGCGATGATGATGCCGGTCGGCCGGCTGGCGCTGGTGCGCACCTTCCCCAAGAACGAACTCCTGTCGGCGATGAACTTCGTGATCATCCCGGCGCTCATCGGGCCGCTGCTGGGGCCGACAGTGGGCGGGCTGATCGTCCACTGGACCAGCTGGCGCATGATCTTCTTCGTCAACGTGCCGGTCGGACTGATCGCGCTCTACCTGGTGTGGAAGCACATGCCAGACTATCAGGGACATGAGAAACGCCCGCTCGATGTCATCGGCCTGGTCCTGTTCAGTAGCGGCACGGCCATCCTGTCCTGGCTGCTGGAAGTATTCGGCGAGCACACGCTCGATGCGATCACCGGCGGCCTGCTGCTGGCCTTGTCGCTGGCCCTGCTGGCGACCTACGCCTGGCACGCGCTGCGCGTCAAGCATCCGCTGCTGCGGCTGACCCTGTTCAAGGTGCGGACCTTCCGCATCTCGGTCGCGGGGGGCTTCTTTACGCGGCTGGGCGTGGGCGGCCTGCCCTTCCTGCTGCCGCTGCTGTACCAGCTCGGCCTGGGCCTGCCGGCGTGGCAATCGGGCCTGTTGATGATGCCAGCGGCGGCCGCCGCCATGGGCATGAAGATGTTCGCGCCCAGGCTGCTGGCGCGCTTCGGCTACCGCCAGGTATTGATCGTCAACACCGTCTGCATCGGCATCACGATCGCCCTGTTCACCCTGGTGGGGCCGGGCACGCCCTTCTGGGTCATCGTGGCGATCAGCCTGGCGCAGGGCTTCTTCAATTCGCTGCAGTTCTCGAGCATGAACACCCTGGCATATGCCGACATCGAGCCGCAGGACACCAGCATGGCCAGCACCATGTCGAGCTCGTTCCAGCAGCTATCGATGAGTTTCGGCCTGGCAACGGGGTCGATCGTGACGGCCTGGTTCCTGGGGCCGGTGGCGCAGGACAACCGGGCGCTGGTCTCGCAAGCGCTGCACCATGGTTTCGCGACGCTGGCCGTGATGACCCTGGTGTCCTCGGTGATCTTCTGGCGCCTGCGCCGCAACGATGGCGACAGCATCAGCCGCGGGCAGGTCAAGGCGAAGGAAGCGGAACCGGTCGCGCAGCCGCTGGGCGGGTGAAGCTGCCCAGGCGCTTCAGTTGATGGCTTGCGGGATCACCTGCACCGAGCCGCGTTTCATGGCGCGCGGCGTGGTGATGGGCGAGAAGTAGATCTTGTTCTGGCTCATCGCGATATAGACCCGGTGGCGGTGCAGGAAATCGGCGCCCAGTACCATGATCTCGCCCGAGTGCGGCAAGTCCATCAGGCGCAGGTCGAGGTCCTTGACCTCCAGCGCGCCGATCGACATCAGCGGCACCGGCACTTTCCATACCGGCTTGTCGGCCGCATGTCCGGGCAGGGCTTGCTCGCGCTCCGCGCCGGGCGAGCCAGGCGTCAGCCCGAGCCTGTCGGCGGTGGACTTGGGCAGGTAGGAATGCGGGGTGGCGGTGGACAGCAGGGCCATGACGTTGGTGCCCCCGACGCGGACCTGGAACACGATCCGCGGATCGCGTTTCCACGAATCGACGAAGCCCGGTACCGCTACCGCTTGCGGATCCCAGTAGGCCAGGTGTTCGCCAATGCAGCCGTTTGGCCGGAAGGATTTGAGGTAGCCGGCATCCAGGGCCACCTCCAGGTCGGTTTTCAGGAGGCTGCCGGCGCCGATGCGCACACCGAAGCTGTCGTCCATGAAGTCCTCGACCATATACGTGCCATCCCTGCTCCCGCTCAGGCCGAAGGAAAAGTCCTTGATCGAGGCAAGCGAAAGGTCGCGTACGATGTCCACGCCGGTGTCGTTGCGTTCATTGGACGAGAACATGGTGCTGGTCGTGCTGCGCACCGCGATATTCAGGCGCTCCAGCACCTTCTTGTTCATCACCACCGCTTCGGGAGCAGCGGTACTGAGCATCACGGGAACGGCGGCGCCATTGATCGTGGCCTGGCCGACCGGGCGCATGTCCTCGGTAAAGGTCAGCGGCAAGAGCGCCTGTTCGCCCATGTCGCAACGCGCAGGCAACGCAGAGGCGAATGCCGCCTGCGAGGCCAGCAGGCCGGCGCACACGGCGGAACGCAACAGGGACAGGGGCAAGGCTGGACGGGCAAAGGTCATGGCGTCGAAAGGTGGCTTTGGTGCAGGCAGTATAGAGACCTGCACCCGTTGAAACCATCTTCCTCCCAAATTACCCCTGCCTCATAAGGAGCGCGCCGCGTTGTCAATGCCGGCCGCGCCCCCGCCCCCGGCCATGTCCCCACCCGCCGCGATGATGGCCACCGTGATGGCGCCAGCCGTGGTGGTGGTGCCGCCGATAGTGGCCATGACGGGGCCCGTCGTAGAAACCGAAGCCGAAATCGAGTGCGATGGGAGGGCCGACGTAGGTGGGATAGGCATACGCCGGATAGCTTGCATCGTAGGCTGCGTAAGGTGGCGCGTACACGCATCCACCCAGGCCGGCGGCCAGCAGCAGGGTAATCACGACACGCCGCAGCGCGCCGGTCTTTGGAGTGTCCATGTCAGCCCCCGAAAGTGGCGAACCTGATTCAGTGTAGGTCGGGGGGTGGGGATTGCAATGTCAAAACAAGGTCAACTTAGGCTCCGGCCTTCGCCGGAGCCCAATTCCGTCGAGCAGAGATACCGCATCCTTGATGCGATAACGCTCGAATACCCAACGCACAAACGCAAAAAAACCCGCAGAGATCACTCTGCGGGTTTTTTCTTATAACTAGCCTGACGATAACCTACTTTCACACTGGTTGCAGCACTATCATCGGCGCAAAGTCGTTTCACGGTCCTGTTCGGGATGGGAAGGGGTGGGACCGACTTGCTATGGTCATCAGGCTTTGACTTGTACGAGTCTTTTACCAGGCGGTAAAAGAACTCTGAATCTGGAAGAAGTAGTTTTTTT
>NZ_FOLD01000056.1 GCF_900112225.1 Massilia yuzhufengensis
AGGTTATCGTCAGGCTAGTTATAAGAAAAAACCCGCAGAGTGATCTCTGCGGGTTTTTTTGCGTTTGTGTTTTGGGTATTCAGGCGTTATCGCATTGAGCGTGCGGTATCTCGGCGCGACGGAATTGGGGTGGACAATGCCAGTGGCATTGTTCACGCCTTCGCCGGAAGTCGTAGACGCCAGTGGCGCGTACGACGGTGCAGGGGGAGCGTGGCGAGAATGACAGCCTGGCCTGCACACTCAAAACCGTCGCACCTGCGCAGGCGGGTGCCCAAGTTGACCTTGCTTTTCACCCCAAACCACCCAACTCACAGTACAGTCTTATGATTCACTCAATCACAGCGCACGATGGACTACCAACAGCTCGTTCTCCAGCGGCGTTCGCATCCCGCTTGGCGCCTTCTCGCGGCTGACCATGCGCCCATGATCGCCAGTTTCCTGCACCGCAGCTTCGTCGCGCCGAACATCCGCACGATCCCGCGCCAGGAACTCGCATCCCAGCTCGACGACCACCTGTTCCAGATCCATGAAGCGGAAGGCCAGGGTGCGTATCCGAAAAGCGCCGTTGCCTACCTCGACGACTGGGCCGCCGACGACCGCGGCTGGCTGCGAAAATACTATCCGCAGGGGCAGGACGAGCCGCACTACGACCTTACCTCGTCCGCCGAACAGGCCATCGAGTGGCTCGACGCCCTGGGCCAACGAGCGTTTATCGGCACCGAGTCGCGCCTGATGACCGTGTTTGACCTGCTTAAACAAATCGTCGACGGCACCGAACTGAACCCGCGCACGCGCATCGAAGAACTACAGAGGCGCAAGGCCGAGATCGACGCCGAGATCGCCCAAATCCGCGAAGGGCGCCTCGACTTGATGGAGCCGACGCAAGTGCGGGAACGTTTCCTGCAAATGGCGGGTACCGCGCGCGAGCTGCTGTCCGATTTTCGCGCGCTGGACCAGAATTTCCGCAACCTGGACCGGAGCGTGCGCGAACAAATCGCCACCTGGGACGGCGGCAAGGGCGAACTGCTGCAGCAGGTGTTTGGCTGGCGTGACCTCATTGCCGATTCCGACGAAGGCCGCAGTTTCCGTGCGTTCTGGGATCTCCTGATGTCGCCGTCGCGCCAGGATGAACTCAGCAAACTACTGGAGCGTGTGATGCAACTTGGACCGATTCGCGAGCTGGAGCCCGATGGGCGCATCAGGCGCATCCATTACGACTGGCTCGAGGCCGGCGAAGTCACGCAGCGCACCGTGGCGCGCCTGTCCGGGCAGCTGCGCCGCTACCTCGACGACCAGGCCTGGATCGAAAACCGCCGCATCATGGAGCTCATTCGCGGCGTCGAGCAAAAGGCGCTGGCCTTGCGCGGCCAGGCACCCCAAGGCGCATTCGCCTCCATCGACGAACCCGCTCCGGAGATCGGCCTGCCGATGGAACGCCTGCTGTACAACCCGCCGTTCAAGGCCGATATCCGCAACGTCACGATGGAAGACGCGGTAGACGGCATCATGAGCGACGCTTTGTTCGAGCAGGTCCACGTCGACCAGGCGCGCCTGCTGTCGAATATCCGGCGCGCACTGCAGGCGCGCACGCAGGTGTCGCTGGCGGCACTGGTGGCGGAGCGCCCCATCGAACAGGGCCTGGCCGAACTCGCCACCTACCTGAAGCTGGCGACCCAGGAGGTCGCTTCCTTCATCGATGACGAGCGCACCGAACTGGTGTCCTGGACCGACGGCGCCGGCCGCCAACGCCAGGCCTCGCTGCCATTGGTCATCTTTACCCTCCGCGAGCAAACAAGCCATGAATGAAGACGACCGCCTGGGCCCCATCCTGGTCAACCTGTTCCAGGGAGTGCTGTACCGCGAGAACGCCGCCGCGCCCTGGCAGGCCCTGCTCGACCTGCAGGCACGGGTGCGCGACTATTGCACCGTCATCGGCCTCGAGCTGATCTTCGACGAAGCAGAAGGCTACGCCTACCTGCGGCAGCGTCCCCGTTCACCCGAAGAAGCCGACATGCCGCGCCTGGTCCAGCGGCGCCCGCTCAGCTTCCCGGTGAGCCTCATCCTGGTCCTGTTGCGCAAGAAGCTGGCCGAATTCGACGCCACCGGCGGCGATACCCAGCTGGTGGTCAGCCGCGAGGACATCGCCGAACAGATGCGCCTGTTCCTGCCCGACACCGCCAACGAGGCACGCATGCTCGACCGCATGGAGACCCACCTGAACAAGGTCGTCGAGCTCGGATTCCTGCGCCGGCTGCGCGGCCAGGACAGCCAGTACGAAGTGCGCCGCATCCTCAAAGCCTTCGTCGACGCGCAATGGCTCGACGACTTCGACAAGCGGCTCGACGCCTACGCCAGCCACGCTGCGGCCGCCGCCGGGGAGGACAACGCATGAACGCAGCATCCCCATTCGATGCATCGGCGCAGGCGCTCCAGGCGCAGTTCGACCTGGGCGAACCAGGCGACGCGGCCCCGGGCATCCAGTTTGAGGCGCCGGCGGACGCCGCGTCGCCACCGGAAGCGCCCCATGGCGCCGAACGCGCGGGCTTTCGCCTGCACCGCTTCGAGGTGTACAACTGGGGCACTTTCCACCAGCGCGTATGGCGCATGCACCCCGGCGGCGACAATATGCTGCTCACGGGCGACATCGGCTCGGGCAAGTCGACGCTGGTCGATGCGCTGACGACCCTGCTGGTCCCGGCCAACAAGATTTCGTACAACAAGGCGGCCGGCGCCGAAGCGCGCGAGCGCAGCCTGCGCACCTATGTGCTCGGCCACTACAAATCCGAGCGCGGCGACACCGGCATGACGGCGCGCGCCGTGCCGCTGCGCGACCACCACAGCTATTCCGTGCTGCTCGGAGAATTCCGCAACGAGGGTTTCGACCAGGCCGTCACCCTGGCCCAGGTGTTCTGGCTGAAAGACCCGCGCGGCCAGCCGGAGCGCTTCTATGTCGTGGCCGACGCCAGCCTCTCGATCGCCGAGCACTTCGCCGGCTTCGGCACCGACATCACCCAACTGCGCAAACGCCTGCGCGCCATCGCCGGCGTCACCCTGTTCGACAGCTTCCCGCCCTATGGCGCCGAGTTCCGGCGCCGCTTCGGCATCGCATCCGAACAGGCGATGGACCTGTTCAACCAGACAGTCTCCATGAAATCGGTCGGCAACCTCACCGAATTCGTGCGCGAGCACATGCTCGAACCCTTCCCGGTGCAGCCGCGCATCGACGCCCTGATCGCCCACTTCGACGACCTGAACCGTGCCCACGAAGCGGTGCTGAAGGCGCAGGCCCAGATCGATGCGCTGCTGCCCCTGGTCGCCGATTGCGACCGCCATGCGGCGCTGGTGCAGAGCGTGGACGAACTGCGGGACTGCCGCGACGCGCTGCGGCCCTGGTTCGCCGGACTCAAGTCGGCCCTGCTCGACAAGCGCATCGCCAACCTCGAAGCCGAAGAAGAGCGGGCCAGCGGCAAACTGGCGCAATTGCAGGAGTTGCGGCGGGCCCAGGGCCGCACGCGCGACGAACTCACGGCAGCCATTTCGGCCAACGGCGGCAACCGCATTGAACAGATCAAGGGCGAGATTGCCCGGCTCGAGGCCACCAGGCTGGAACGGGCGCTGCGCGCCGACAAGTACCAACTCATCGCGGGTGCAGTCGGCTTGCCAGGCGAACTCGATGCCGGCACCTTCGGCGCCAACCGGCGCGCCATCGAACAGGGCCAGGCCGACTGCATCGTCCAGCGCGACGAACGCAGCAACCGCCTGACCGAAGCCGGCGTCACGGTCCGCGAACTGCGGCGCCTGCACGGTGAACTTACCGGCGAGCTCGACTCCCTGCGCCAGCGCCGCTCGAACATCCCGCGCCAGATGCTCATGGTGCGCGAAGCCCTGTGCGAGGCCCTGTCCATCCCTGCGGAAAAACTGGCCTTTGCCGGCGAACTCATCCAGGTTCGCGACGAGGAGCGCGCGTGGGAGGGCGCGGCCGAGCGCCTGCTGCATGCATTCGGCCTGTCGCTGCTGGTACCGGAAGCGTATTACGCCCAGGTGGCCGCCTGGGCCGACCGCACCCACCTGGGAGCGCGGCTGGTGTACTACCGGGTGCGCCCGGCGGTGGCGGGCGAGCGGCAGCCTACCCATCCGCACTCGCTGGCGCGCAAGCTGGCGATCCAGCCCGATTCGCCCTTCTATGCCTGGATCGAGGCCGAGCTGGCGCGCCGCTTCGACTACGCCTGCTGCGACAGCATGGACCAGTTCCGCCGCGAACAGCGGGCGATCACACCCAATGGCCAGGTGAAATCCGGTGGCGAGCGCCACGAAAAAGACGACCGCCACCAGATCGACGACCGCACCCGTTACGTGCTCGGCTGGACCAACGAGGCCAAGATCGCCGCGCTCGCCAAGCAGGAGCGCGACCTCGCCACCCGCATCCATGCCCACGCCCAGCAGATCCGCGGCCTGAAAGAAGAAGTCGAGGAATGGAACAAGCTGCACGGCCTGTGGCAACAACTCGCGGTCTATGCCGACTTCGCCGAGCTGGACTGGAAGCCGCAGGTCGCGGCCATCGACCAGCTCGAGCGCGAACAGCAGGAACTGGCGGCCTCGTCCGACCTGCTGCGCACCCTGCAAACGCAGTTGCGCGAGCTCGAGCTCGCCCAGGCCGACAGCGAAGCCCAGCACGGCGCTGCCAAGACAGTGGAAGCCACGGTTGCCGAGAAGCTGCGCCATGCCCGGCAACTGCGCGAGGAATCCGCCTTGCTGGCCGCCGCTTTCATCGATTCCCCAGCGGCGGCGCTCGAATCGCGGCTCGAAGCGCTGCGCGCCGAAGCCCTGGGCGAACACGTGCTTTCCGTGGAATCCGCCGACAACCGCGAGCGCGACATGCGCGAATTCCTGCAGGGTCGCATCGACGCCGAAGGCAAGAAGATCGACCGCCTGCGCGATGCGATCATTTCAGCCATGCAGCACTACACCAACGCCTGGCCATTGGATGCGCGCGAGGTCGACGTGAGCATCGAGGCGGCCGCCGAATTCCGGCGCATGCTCCATGCGCTACAGGCCGACGACCTGCCGCGCTTCGCCAGCCGCTTCAAGGAATTGCTCAACGAGAACACGATCCGCGAGATCGCCGGCTTCCAGTCGCAGCTCAAGCGCGAACGGGAAACGATCCGCGAACGCATCGACACCATCAACACCTCGCTGCACGCGATCGACTACAACCCCAACCGCTACATCGCACTGGAGGCGGAGCCGAGCCTGGACGCCGACCTGCGCGATTTCCAGCACGACCTGCGCAGCTGCACCGAAGGCGCGCTCACCGGTTCGCCCGACGAGGAATATACCGAGACTAAATTCCTGCAAGTGCGGCGCATCATCGAACGCTTCCGTGGCCGCGAAGGCAGCGCCGAAATGGACAAGCGCTGGACGCGGAAGGTCACCGACGTGCGCAACTGGTTCGTGTTCTCGGCCTCGGAGCGCTGGCGCGAAGACGGCCGCGAACACGAACATTACTCTGACGCCGGCGGCAAGTCCGGCGGACAGAAAGAAAAGCTCGCCTACACCGTGCTGGCTGCAAGCCTCGCTTACCAGTTCGGCCTGGAATGGGGCGTGGTGCGCTCGCGCTCGTTCCGCTTTGTCGTCATCGATGAAGCATTCGGCCGTGGTTCCGACGAGTCGGCACGCTACGGGCTGGAACTGTTCCGGCGCATGAACCTGCAGCTGCTGATCGTCACCCCGCTGCAGAAGATCCACATCATCGAGCCTTATGTGTCCGGCCTCGGATTCGTGCACAGTGAAGAGGGGCGCCAGTCGATGCTGCGCTACCTGAGCATCGAAGAATTCCGCGCCGAGCGCGAGGCGCGCGGCGGATGAGGGGCGGGCGCGCAGCAAGGTGGACGACACCGGAAGACATCGTCGCCAGCACCAGGCAGCTGTGGGACAGCGGCGCCTTGCTGCGCGCGCGGATCGAAGGCGCCACGCTGTTCCCCTATGAGCTGCGCCTGCGGCAACCCAGCGTTGCCGAGATGGGAGAACAGTTCGAGACGGTCCGCGCATGGATCGGCGAGCTGGCCGCAATGGAGCGCGAACGCAAGGGGCATGGCTACGACCTGGTCTGGCGCGCGGTCAATCACCGCCAGCTTGGGCGCAACAGCATTCCGGTGGCGGCGGTCATTCCGTCCGAGGATGACGCCTTGCGCATGATCGGCCGCACTGCGGACGCCCGCCTTTTCAACCGGCTTGCGGGTGTGACGCTCGAGATGTTCCCGGCCCTGCGTGCGTGGATGTGCAGCCAGCCACTCAAGCTGCTGGAGCACGCTGGCGCGTGGGAGCGCGTTCTCGCGGTACTGCAGTGGTTCGCGACGCATCCCCGGCCCGGGATTTACCTGCGCCAGCTCGACATCGAGGGCGTCCACACGAAGTTCATCGAGTCGCGCAAGGGCTTGTTCACTGAACTGCTCGACCAGGTCCTGCCGCCCGGGGCAATCCTGGCCGAAGCCAGTGGCGCGGGCCAGTTTGAAAACCGCTTCGGACTGCTGTCCAAGCCGGCGTTGATACGCTTTCGCATGCTCGATCCGCAGCATGTGATTGGCGGGCTGTCAGACCTCACGGTGCCGGTAGCCCAGTTCGCGACACTGGACACCAGCGTGCAACGGGTATTCGTGACCGAGAACGAAGTGAATGCCCTTGCGTTTCCCGCGGTGCAGTCGGCGATGGTGGTATTTGGCGGCGGCTACGGGATCGACCGCCTCGCGCAGATCGGCTGGCTCCGCGACAGGGAGGTGCTGTACTGGGGCGACATCGACACCCACGGTTTCGCGATCCTCGACCGGCTGCGTGCCAACTTGCCGCATGTGCGGTCCTTGCTGATGGATGCCGCTACCTTACACGCGCATCGACCGCTATGGGGTGAAGAGGAGCCGGACAAGCGCTATACCGGCGAGCTGGGGCGCCTCACGGATGCGGAGCATCGGCTGTTCCTTGAGCTGCGTGACAACCTCCACGGCGAGCGCCTGCGCATGGAGCAGGAGCGTGTCGGTTACCAGTGGGCGCAGGCCGCGATCCGTCGCGCGTGATCCGAAGCGTAGGCCTCAGGCGGCGGACAACTGGCGTGTGCGCAGCGCATCCCAGGCGCGGTCGTGAAGCGGCAGCAGGATCACATTGCAGACCGGCTCCAGCAGCGCGGCCAGGCCACCCAGGGCCGCCGAGCCGGTCGCCACGTACATCACGGCAAATGCGATTCCAGCATGCATCAATGCCTGGCTCAGCTTCTCAGCCGCGACCAAGGGATAGCATATGCGCGTCGATCCGCGAGCTTGCCTGAGACCAGCCCACATCTTTTCATGGAAGGGCAGCAGGAGCACATTGATCACCGGCTCGATAATGATGGCCAGGCCGCTGAATACGATGGAGCCCGTGACCCCATAGGCAATGACGAAAGCAATCGCCATGTGGGTTGCTACCTGACTGAGTTTCTTCGCTGCTGCTGCCATCACTGCGCTCCTTGATCACCTGAGTAGATAATAATGATGTTCATTCAATAGATGAAGTAAATTATATATAACAGTTTGATAGCAATTGTCTATGCCAATTTTGACATGGGGTTTCGGCTCGCTAATTTCATGGCTTGCGGCTTTCGTGAGTATTTGATATAGTTCTGCTCCTCCGACGCACACACAGCCTTTCAGGTAGTGCAGCGAAGGAAAAGAGGGTGTTGACGAGAAACGCGAAACGCTGCATAATCTCACCTCTCTGCTGCTGACGAACACAACGCTTCGCCAGATACAGCAAGGCAGTACCGAATACCGTTCTTTAACAATCAACAGTCGATAAGTGTGGGCGTTTGATGAAGGTGCCAGTGACTTCGGTCATTGATTACTTAAATTATCAAATGTTCACAAAAGTATTAAGCGTTGTCCCAGCAATGGGATAACGGTCAGTATCTTGAGTGAGCGACCTGCCAGCAATGGTAGTGACACGAAAGTGTCAAAAACAGAGATTAAACTGAAGAGTTTGATCCTGGCTCAGATTGAACGCTGGCGGCATGCTTTACACATGCAA
>NZ_FOLD01000055.1 GCF_900112225.1 Massilia yuzhufengensis
GGCAGTACGGGGCAGCGCCGGGCAGCTGCTGAAGTGGAAATGGACACAGCTTAAACTAGCCGGCTGAATGTCTTGACTGATGGGGCCACTTTAGCTGTACGAACCGTTCACCTATTTAGGCTTCCTCGCCGCCAGCACCCAGAGCATCGCACTGGCCACAGGCAGCGCGGTAATCACCCTGCGCCATCCGCTGCTGCTGGCGAAACAGGCTGCATCGGTCGACCAGCTTTCCGGCGGCCGCATGGTACTTGGCATTTCGTCAGGCGATCGCCCGAGCGAGTACCCCGCATTTGGCATAGAAGGCGATTTCGAGACGCGCGGCGAGCGATTCCGCGATGCGTTCGGGATGTTCCGGGCCAGTTTGCAGGAAGTGTTCGCCGTGCACGACTCCGAACGTTTTGGCAGGTTGGATGGGAGTCTGGACCTGCTCCCAACGCCGCCCCACGGACGAATTCCGGCCATCGTCACTGGACGCAGCCGCCAGGATCTGGAGTGGATTGCGCGGCATGCGGATGGCTGGCTTTACTACTTCGTCAATCCCGAACACCTGGCACCGATCGTGTCGACATGGCGCGACGTTGTGCAGCGGGAGACGCAGTCGGGCATCTTAAGCCGTTTGCCCAAGGCCTGTTCTTCGACCTGGCTGACGACGCAAATCACCCCTTGATGCGCATCCATTCCGGCCTGCGGGTCGGGCGCAACAGGCTGATCGACTACCTCGGCGGGTTGCAGCAGCTGGGCGTCAACCATGTCGCCTTCACCCTGAAAGCATCGCGCCGGCCGGCTACCGAGGTGCTGCAGGAGTTTGCCGAATTCGTCCTGCCGGCGTTTCCGTCGAACTTGATCATCAACAGCGATCGCCCCGTCCAGTAATGCTGTCGGACGGGGCGAAGTCTTGCCGCGCTTCCACGCTGAGCAAATACGTTGCAGCGCTCTCAAACTGTCATCACGATCTTGCCGAACTGCTGGTTCGATTCGAGGTATTCGTGCGCTGCCACGACGTCACTCAGCGAGAAGACCCTGTCCACGAGCGGCCGGAGGATACCGGCTTCGATTCCTGCCGAGATAAAAGTCCGGACGCGCTGCAGCGCTGCTGCATCCTCGGTCACTTCCGTGTACACGAAACCACGCACAGAAAGACTGCGCTTCAAAGCCAGCTTCAGCGGAAACGGTGTCGCATCGGGACTGAGTGCGCCGTGCACGACAATCGTTCCGCGCTTGGCCATGGCCCCTGCGAGCTGGTTCACTTGCGGACCGCCGACAGCGTCGAACGCGCACTGGATCCCGTACGGCGCCAGTTCGCGCAGGCGGCTCTCCAACGGCTCGTCTGACGTGCTGATGACGGCTTCGGCTCCAGCAGCCAACAGTGCATCGCGCTTTGTGCTGGTCAGTGTCACCGCGATGGGCCGCGCACCCACCTGGCGTGCAACCTGTACCGCAGCCAAGCCTACGCTGCTTGATGCAGCGGTGATGGCAATCCAGTCTCCTTTGCCAAGTCCTCCGGCCTCCACGAGACCGCCGTATGCGGTCAGATAGGCCATCCACAGGCCAGCTCCCTCCACCGCGGACAAGCCGGCCGGTTGCGGGACAAGGTGGGTAGCGGGAATCAACGCATGCTCGGCATAGGTGCCATATCTGCCGAGCTCGAACCCGGGCAGGACGCCGACCATGTCGCCGACCGCGAATCCTTGCACCGACGGGCCAAGTGCAGCGATCATGCCAACCGCCTCGAAGCCCAGCATGGATGGCAGTTGCGCCGTCTCGAGATACTGGCCCATGCGGAACATCTTGTCCGCCCGATTCAAGCCGATCGCCTGCACCTCGATGAGTACTTCGCCATCTGCGGCCTCAGGGACACTGCGCTGCTCCAACCGCAATACACCCGGGCCTCCAAGTTCATGAAATCGAACCACCTGCGACATGGTCATACCCATCCTTCAGGAAGCGACGTCGATCACGATCTTGCCAAGGGCCTTGCCGGCCTCCTGAGCGTCATGCGCGGCATGCGCGTCGGCCAAAGTGTAGCGCCGTTCGTCGACCAAGGGTTTCAGTTTGCCCTGCTCCGCCAGGCGGGTCGCCTCGCGCAGGATGTCGCCATGGTGGGCCCGTCCTTCACCGCTCAACATGGGGAGCAGCACGAAGATACCGGACAATGTCACGCAGCGCAGAGAGCCTGGCGCCAGATTGTGCTCCGCGAAAGCGTAGCAGCTGAGAACGTGTCCATAAGGCCTGGCCGCAACAAGTGAGTCGTCCAGCGTCTGTCCGCCGACGGTGTCATAGACCACGTCGAAGCCAACGCCATTTGCATACTTCGCGACGTAGTCCACGACCTTGGCGTCGCGATAATCGATGGGCGTAGCGCCGTAGCCTTTGATGACGGCGTGCTTAGCCGCCGAGGCAGTCGCATACACGTCGGCGCCGAGCGCACGGGCGATCTGCACTGCCACGTGACCAACACCACCCGCGCCGCCCTGGATCAGCACGCGCTGGCCAGCATGTACGCCGGCACGGTCGACCAGACCTTCCCAAGCGGTCAGAAACACCAGCGGCAACGCAGCCGCTTCGCGCATACTAAGGTTCTTTGGCTTCGGTGCCAACAGGCGAGCGTCGACGGCCGCATATTCGGCGAGCGTTCCCGGGATGCCACGCACGCCGCCAGCCAATCCGTACACTTCGTCGCCGACCTTGAAGTCGCACACGTCTTCACCGACCTCGACGACCGTGCCCGCCAGATCGGTGCCGAGAATCGCAGGCAGTTCGGGCATGGCATACGGCGCTGCACCGGTGCGGATCTTGCAGTCGATCGGATTGACGCCGCTGGCAGCGATCTGTACCAGCACTTCGCCCGCTTTCGGTGCTGGCCGGGTCACCTGGGTATCGATGAATTTGCCGTCGGCGTAGTCGTTCAGGACGAGTGCGCGCATGGTGGCTTGGGTAGTCATGTATTGGTTCCTTGTGAATGTGGCCCTTGGGGGCAAACTGAATATGGGGTAATATTGATCCATAAGGTCCCGCCTGTAAATTAGGCACTTTTTAGGATCATAGGCACCTATAGGTAACCATGGCTTCCACTGTTCGTCATCCCCCTGATCCACTGGTCATCAGTGAAACCTGTCCACCGCGGCGTATCCACATGCTATTGACGCCCAAATGGACGTCCATGGTAATCTACGTCCTTAGTTTCGGTCCGCTACGGACTGGCCAGTTACAGCGCAGCATGCCGGGAATTTCGAAGAAGATGCTCACCCAGACCTTGCGCGAGCTCGAAGCCGACCAGCTGTTGTCGAGGAAGGTGCACCAGGTGGTTCCACCCGCAGTCGAATATTCGCTGACGGAGCTTGGACAGAAGTTCGTCGAGCCTTTGCTGGCACTTTACGATTGGGCCGAAGCCAATTCCGTACTGCTCGATACGGTAGAACGCAACAGAGCAGCTTCCGGCCAAGCCGAGATCGTCGAAGATGAAAGCGAAGCCTTGCCGCTTTCCTGAATCGCCGAGCTGATTGTTGTATTCGACGATATCAATTCGGACTCTATAATCGGCTTTTGCCGGCGCCTGGCCGCACGCGGCCAGGCCGTACCCACTACCAAGAAAGATGTGTCGATGGAGCTGCTTCAATCGATGCGCCTGTTTTCCAGGCTTGCTGAACTCCAGAGTTTTACGAAGGTCGCTGAAGCGCTGCAGATGGGCCACCCCCAAGTGACGCTGGCCATCAATCAATTGGAAGCATCGCTCGGCGTGCGTCTGTTCCATCGCACGACGCGCAAGGTGAGCCTCACCGCGGAGGGTGAGGCGTTTCTGGTCAGGGTCGCAGGGATTCCGGGCGAGGTCGATGAAGCGGTGACCATGTTCGGCGCGCCGGGCGACATCGTGCGCGGGCGTCTCCGGATCGATATTCCTTCCGCCCTGGCGGTGGAATCCTTCATGGATTCATTGAGAGCTATGGAGTGATGGAATTTACAGCGGGTCGGGTAACTGACCTGATATGGTAAAAATACCGCGTGCCTTGTTAGATTGACTTATTGAAGTCGTCTGATACGCGGGATCATTGGAAAAAGTCGAGCTTTGAGACGATTTAGGAAGTAGCAAAGTGCTTCCGCGCAATCTTCTTTCCTTAACTTCCCGAAATGAAAGAAAATTGCGCGAACTAACCATTTATTGTAAAACCTATCGCCTGCTTTAATTTTGTGAATCGTCTTTTAGCATGCGCCAATAAATAATATTTTCTTTATTTATTAGGTTTCAGCACGACTTTGGTCCACCCTTCGGCACGTTTATCAAAATTCCGATAGCCAGTCGGTGCATCCTCCAATGCAAGCTCGTGTGAAATGATCTGCGAGGGCGCCGCTTTACCTTTATGAATCAATTTTGCCAAGTACCGGTTGTAATGCTTGACGTTGGCTTGCCCGGTGCCAATCTTCTGACCCTTGAACCAAAAATTGCCGAAATCGAAGGCAATCTTGCCTTCCTTTTCCAGCGCGTCTGGACCCTTCGGATCCTGCGGGAGGAATACACCAACCACGCCGATGCCGCCAGTGGCCTTGACCGTCTGCACCAAGTTATTCATTGTCAGATTTGGCACTTCCTTACCGTGCTTGTCGCAACACTGGTAACCAACGCATTCGCAGCCGCAGTCGGCGCCCTTGCCGTTGGTAAGGTTCAAGATCTTCTCGACGCCGGCGCCTTCGGTGTCGTCGATCGCCACCGCGCCCAGCTTTTCGGCCAGTGCCAAGCGGTCCTTGTGCGTGTCCACGACGAAAACTTCGCTTGCGCCTTTAATGAACGCAGACATGGTCGCCATTAGGCCGACCGGGCCGGCGCCGTAGATCACGACCGATTCGCCCGGCTTGAGGCCAGCCAGTTCGGTGGCGTGGTAGCCGGTCGGGAAAATGTCCGACAACATTACGTAGTCATTTTCCTTTTCCTTGGCGTCTTCCGGCAGCACCAAGCAGTTGTAATCGCCAAACGGCACCCGTAGCAGTTCGGCTTGGCCGCCGCTGTACGGGCCCATGCCGGCAAAACCGTAGGCAGCACCCGCTGTGCCTGGATTTGCCGTCAGGCAAAAGCCGGACAAGCCCCGTTCGCAATTTTCGCAAAAGCCGCAGCCGATGTTGAACGGCAGACAGACAACGTCCCCGACCTTAACGCGCTCGACGGCGTTGCCGACCTCGATGACTTCACCCATGTTTTCGTGGCCCAAGATACGGCCCGTTTCCATGTTGGTACGGCCTTCGTACATGTGTAGGTCGGACCCGCAGATGTTGGTTGTCGTGATACGGACCAAGACGTCAGTCGGCTTTTCAATCTTGGCGTCCGGCATGTCTTTGACCTGGACGTCGCAAGGGCCATTATAAACGAGTGCCTTCATGATTTTCCTTTTAGAACGAGGGTAAATTCATCGCGAGCAGCGACGTTAGGAGGAGAAAGAATATAAGGAAATTCTTCAAAAAGGCGCACTGTTGAACGCTGCAAAGATTTACCCTTGGGCCATAGAATCGAAAAAAACCCCGGTGTCAGAATAGTTGTCGCGTCACCTGATGAGATAAAACCATACCGGGGACGGGCAAGAGAGATCAAGTGAGGCAGTATTCAGCAGAACGGAAAGAGGCGCTATTGCGGCAGATGATGCCACCGCAGAACAGGCTGGTGTCAGAACTGGCCCGCGAGAGCGGGATCACCGAGCAGACCCTTTATACTTGGCGCCGTCAACTTCGTAATCAGGGAATCGCAGTGCCGGGTAGTGGGAAAAATGCTGAGGAATGGACCTCGGAGGACAAGTTTGCCGTGGTGTTGGAAACGGCTGCGCTGAACGCCAGCGAACTGGCCGAGTATTGCCGGCGCAAGGGCCTGTTCGCCGAGCAGATCGCCGCATGGCGCGCTGCATGCATGGCCGCCAATGCGAGCACGATGCAGCAGACGCGAGGCCAACAGGCGCAGTCAAAGGAAGACAAGAAGCGCATCCGGCAACTTGAGAAGGACTTGCAACGCAAGGACAAAGCGTTGGCCGAAGCGGCAGCACTGCTGATCCTGCGAAAAAAAGCCCAGGCGATCTGGGGGGGCAAAGAGGAAGACTGATCAGCGTCCCAGATCGCCTCTTGTGTGTCGAGTTGATCCGTGAGGCCCAGGCAATGGGTAGCCGTCTTGAGCCGGCCTGCATCGAGCTGGGCATCACCCTGCGCACATTCCAGCGCTGGGTCCGTGAAGGTGACGATGCCGAGGCCGGCGACAGCCGTCGGACCAGCGTGAGGCCGGAACCGGCCAACAAGCTGAGCGAGGATGAGTGAGCCGAGATCCTGGCCGTTGCCAACAGCGAGGAATTTGCCAGCCTACCGCCGAGTCAGATCGTGCCGGCGCTGGCCGATCGGGGCGTCTACGTCGCGTCGGAGTCGAGCTTTTACCGCGTCTTGAAGGCAGCATCGCAGCAGCATCACCGCGGCCGCGCAAAGAAGCCTTCCGAACGCGTGCTTACGAGCCATTGCGCCACCGGCCCGAACCAGGTGTGGAGTTGGGATATTACGTGGATGCCAGCTGCCGTGAAGGACCAATTTTATTACTGGTTCATGGTACTTGACGTCTTCAGCCGAAAGATCGTCGGGCACGAGGTGCACGTGGCGGAGTCGGCGGAACTGGCGTCACGGCTGATGCGCCGGACCAGCCTGGCCGAAGGACTGGCAGGCCGTTCCTTGGTGCTCCATTCAGATAATGGCAGCGCCATGAAAGGGGCGACCATGTTGGCCACCCTGGAGCAACTGGGTGTGGCGCCGTCGTTCAGCAGGCCGCGTGTGAGCAACGACAATGCCTATGCCGAATCGCTATTCCGCACCTGCAAATACCGGCCGGACTACCCGAGAAAACCGTTTACGAGCCTGGAGCAAGCGCAGGCATGGACGCAGAAATTCGTGCGCTGGTACAACCAGGAGCACAAGCACAGTGGCCTGAAATTCGTGACGCCAGCACAGCGTCACAACGGCCAGGACACGGCGATTCTGAAACGCCGGGAACAGGTTTATGACGATGCCCGCAACCGCCATCCGCAGCGCTGGTCGCGGGGGATTAGGAACTGGACACTGGAGAGTCAGGTCTGGTTGAATCCGGAAAGGATTCGGCCAGAAGCATTACAGTGCGCCGCTTGAGGTGACGCGACAACTACGTTGACAAACGCCGGATACGCTATGAAGATTCTGCAACGCCTCCGTGGTATGCGGCTATGTATACTATGCCCCAGTATGGTATGCTTCGTTTTCGCAAGGAGAGACGGCGGGGGGGGCCTCGAATTTAGATGGCGAACGGCTTGCTCATGAGGTCATCGCTATTCAATATGTAACGCAAATACATTGCTCATGATCATCATCATTCTGGTCACACTGATTGTAGGAATTGGTAGCGTGTGAATAGCCGACCAACTAGTGGTGCGCGTCGGAGTAGGGGATAGCCAAGGAAGTCACGGACAGCAGGGCTTGCTCGGCTTAGCGGCTGGAGCGCTTCTGTCAACAAGCTTCACCCATCTACTCCCCGAAGCGATCGAAAGCAATGCTGATGTGCATGAACTATTCATTGCAGTGTTAAGCGGCTTGGTCTTCTTCTTTCTGCTGAGCAAGGCTGAGTTATGGCGTCACAGCCACGAGCATAGCCATGCGAGACACAATCATCGGGGAGCTAACTGGACGCTACTAATTGGTGACGGGGTGCATTGCTTCGGAGACGGTATCCTAATTGCGTGGATCTTCGTTTCGGATGTTCGCCTTGGTGCTACTGCAGCAGTCTCCGTACTGATGCATGAGGTGCCTCATCACATAGGCGATTTGGTTATATTGCGTCAAAGCAATCATCACAGGGCGGCACTGAGGAAACTCTTCATGGCTGGATCCATGACAGCTGTGGGTGGCGTTAGCGGATTCATGCTGTCGGGAAGTCTGCAGCATTGGCAGCCATTTCTAATGGCCGTAGCTGGGAGCAGTTTTATCTTCGTAGCCCTTTCGGACTTGATCCCTCAATTGCAGCAACGCCGATCAACCAGGGAGACCACGGTGCAGGTAGTCTGGTTGCTTGTCGGCATCCTATTAGTAGTGTTGGTGAATGGAATGCCTCATGAACGTGTCTCTTGAGTGGCAGGTTTGAGAGGGAGCTGACGTGGATTTCTAAAATTTAAGGAGGCGAAAAAAACACAAATTTCAGCAAAAAATCGGTTGCTTATACTATAGGGCAGTATTGTATAGTGGGGACACTAAACTAGTAGAGAGGTGTTCGATGCCACATAGTTCGGAAGAAAAGAAACAAGCCCTCACGCGTATCAGGCGTATCAAAGGACAGGTAGCTACTCTTGAACAAGCACTTGATGCAGGTGCTGATTGCCCTGCGATTCTTCAGCAGCTCGCGGCAGTCCGCGGAGCGGTTAATGGCTTGATGGCCACGGTCCTGGAAAGCTATCTGCGAGTAGAATTTCCGAATAGCGAGATCAGGAGTGATTCGCAGAACAAGTCCATTGACGAAACAATCTCTATCGTCCGGTCGTACCTGCGTTAGAGAGATGAAGTGTCCTCGATGAAAACAAATTCACCTAGATTAGAAAGAAACCACATCATGAAATCACGTGCAGCAGTTGCCTTCGGGCCTGGAAAGCCGCTGGAAATCGTTGAGATTGACGTTGAGCCGCCGCGCAAGGGCGAAGTTCTTGTCAAGATCACAAATACTGGCGTATGCCACACCGATGCCTTTACCTTGTCGGGCGATGACCCCGAAGGTCTTTTCCCGGTCGTTTTGGGCCATGAAGGAGCGGGTATCGTCATGGAGGTAGGGGAAGGGGTAACCAGTGTGAAACCTGGCGATCATGTCATTCCACTCTACACCGCTGAATGTGGCGAGTGTCTGTTCTGTAAGTCCGGTAAAACCAATCTGTGTGTCGCGGTTCGTGCGACCCAAGGCAAGGGGCTGATGCCCGATGGCACGACTCGCTTTTCTTATAACGGCCAACCGCTTTACCACTACATGGGCTGTTCGACTTTCAGCGAATATACGGTTGTTGCGGAAGTGTCACTGGCCAAGATCAACCCGGATGCTAATCCGGAGCACGTCTGCCTGCTGGGTTGTGGGGTAACAACCGGTATCGGTGCCGTCCACAACACGGCCAAGGTGCAACCGGGCGACTCGGTCGCCGTCTTCGGTCTTGGCGGCATTGGGCTCGCTGCAATCCAAGGTGCGCGCCAAGCCAAGGCGGGTCGCATCATTGCCATCGACACCAATCCAGCCAAGTTCGAGTTAGCTCGTAAGTTTGGCGCGACCGAATGTCTCAACCCTAAGGACTTCGAGAAGCCGATCCACGAGGTTCTCATCGAAATGACCGGCTGGGGCGTGGACCATACATTCGAGTGCATTGGTAATGTCAACGTAATGCGCTCTGCGCTGGAAGCAGCCCATCGCGGCTGGGGCCAGTCAATCGTCATCGGCGTCGCCGGTGCTGGCAAGGAAATCTCGACCCGTCCATTCCAGCTGGTCACTGGTCGGACTTGGAAGGGCTCGGCTTTTGGCGGAGTCAAAGGGCGCACCCAACTTCCCGGCATGGTGGAAGACGCAATGAAAGGTGAGATCGATCTCGCCCCATTCGTTACCCACACCATGGGTCTCGAGGATATCAACAAAGCCTTCGATCTGATGCACGAAGGCAAGTCGATTCGCACGGTGATCCACTATTGATTTACGAACACTAAATATTTATTTAACATCAAATATCAAGAAAAAGAACTATGTCTACTCCAGTTATTTCCGGTGACAGCATTTTCTCGCACGTCTTTATCGGCGCCGCCGACGTTCAGAAGTCGGCCGCGTTTTACGATGCGACTCTGGGGGCTCTTGGCATCAAGAACCTCGGTCCATTCGGTAACGGTTGGGTGCTCTTCGGCCGTGAAAAGCCGGCTTTTATCATTGCCCGTCCTGGCAACGGTGAAGCGCCCTCCAGCAATGGCGTGACGATCGGCTTTGCTGCTGCAACTCCCGCCGAGGTAGATGCATTCCACGCCGCCGGCCTTGCCGCAGGCGGCACCGACGAGGGGCAGCCTGGCCCGCGTGGCCACCTGCCTGGCGCCTACGCAGCTTATCTGCGTGATCCGGCGGGCAACAAGATCTGCTCGTACACCTTTGTCTAGAAGTAGCGAAAGTGACGGCATTCGGAAAGAGCTTGCACAAGCCTCTATAGGGGCGAGCATTAGTCAAACCCTTTAGATGGTGTCGGCTCAAAACGGTCGGCCCGCAGCGGTGTACATCGTGCGCCGCTGCGGGTATTTACCGTGAAGCGAGATCCTTTCAATCAATGGTAACTATGAGGGCGTTATGAAAGAACCGGTAATCCCCCCACAAAAAGAGCGCGATCAGAAGTAGAATTTTCTACTTAAGACACAGAAAGCTCTACATGAAGACTGAGGTACCCTGACTTTTTCGGACACTCCTGTTTGGTAAGCTTCACCAACTGGAGAATTTATGAAACGCCAAAAAACATACACGCCGGAGCTTCGTGAGGAAGCGGTCAAGCTGGTACTGACGCAGGGGCTGACGCTGGACGATGCTTCCCATCGCCTGACGATACCCAAGGGAACGCTGGCCAATTGGGTGGCCGCCGCAAAGCGTGGCACAGCGCCCAAAGCGGCACCTGGTAGCCGTACCGTGCCGGAGCTGGAGGCGGAAGTGACGAAGCTCCGTAAAGAGCTGGCAGAAGCCCGTATGGAGCGAGATATCATAAAAAAAGCGGCAGCGTACTTTGCGCAGGA
>NZ_FOLD01000054.1 GCF_900112225.1 Massilia yuzhufengensis
GGGTGAAACCGGCCCCGATGAAGCAGGAATCCAACAGCAGGCAGCTTTAAGCAGCAATGGCTAGCTTTGCGCAAGTTTGGAGGAACGGTGTAGCGCCCTTACTTGCCAGTTGCCGGCAGGAGCGCGCGCAGCCGTTCCGGCCAGGGCCGCGACTTTTCGGCCTTGAAATCGACCCACACCATCTTGGCGCCACCTTCGGCGTGCAGGGCGCCCGCCTCCCCGTCCGCTCCGACCAGGCGGATTTCGTGGCTCACCTCGATGCTGGATCGTCCCGGCGCGCCGGCGAAGGTCGACACCTCGATCTCGCCCGGATAGGTCAGCTGCTTGAGGAAGGAACAGTGGGCGTTGACGATCACCGGCCCTTCGCTGGCGCCGGCCGGATCGGGCAGCGCGCCCAGCTGCTCGAGCCAGGCGATGCGGGCCGACTCGATGTAGCGGAAGTAGACGGTGTTGTTGACGTGGCCCATCGCATCCATGTCGCCCCAGCGGATCGGCATGCGCAGGGTATGGACGAACTGCCGGCCGCTCGTTGAATCCGTCACTGCGCCGTCATGCCGTCGTCGGCCGTGATGATGGCGCCGTTGATGAAGTGCGCCTCCTCCGCCGCCAGCAGCAGCAGCAGGCCATCGAGGTCTTCCGGCTTGCCCGGGCGTTTGCGCGGCAGCATGTCGATCAGCTTGCGGCCCTGCTCGGTTTCGAAATAATCTTCGTTCATCTCGGTGGAAATGTAGCCGGGGCAGATGGCGTTGACGTTGATACCGTACTTGCCCCACTCCACCGCCATGGCCTTGGTCATCTGGACCACGCCGGCCTTGCTCATGCAGTACACGCCGATCTGCGGCAGCACGCGCAGGCCGGCGACCGAGGCGATGTTGACGATGCGGTGCTGCTTGCGCGGATCGCCCTTGGCGCGCTGGATCATGCGCTTGGCCGCCTGCTGGGCCACGAAGAACGCGCCGCGCAGGTTGGTGTCCATGATGTAGTTGTAGTCTTCTTCGGTGACGTCCATCAGGCGCTGGGTGCTTTGCACGCCGGAGTTGTTGACCAGGATGTCGATCGGGCCGGCCTCGGTCTCGGCATGCGCGATGGCGGCCTTGATGCTGCCAAGGTCGGTCACATCGAGCCGCACCACGTGGGCGGCGCCGCCGTCGGCCTCGATCTCGGCGCGCAGTTCCTTGAGGCGCTCGACCCGGCGTGAGGCCAGCACCACCTGGGCGCCGGCGCCGGCCAGCGCCTTCGCGAAACGGGCGCCAAGACCGCTGGAGGCGCCCGTGACCATGGCGATTTTTCCTTCGTAGTTGACTTCGATACCCACGTTTGGATCCCTTCCCCGTCAGCCCTGCTGGTTGCGAAGTCATCATCTTACACAAATCATCAGTATTAGATTGCCGCATCTAATAATGTCCGTAAAATGGCGGCCAAAGTTGCAAACAATGACAAAAACCCGCACACTCGTGCTTAAATTTTTTTTGCCAGATAAGACACCATGACTGAGACCACCAATATCCTCGAACAATACGGACCACGCGAAGCCATGGAATACGACGTGGTCATCGTCGGCGGCGGCCCTGCGGGCCTGTCGGCGGCGATCCGGCTCAAGCAGCTGGCGGCGCAGCAGTCGAGGGAAGTCTCGGTCTGCGTGCTGGAAAAAGGCGGCGAACTCGGCGCCCACATCCTGTCGGGCGCGGTGATGGACCCGATCGCGCTCAATGAACTGATTCCCGACTGGAAGGAAAAGGGCGCGCCGCTGAACACCGCGGTCACCGAAGACCAGGTGCTGTTCCTCACCGAGACCAAGTCGTATGCGACGCCGCACTTCATGGTCCCGAAGATGCTGACCAACCACGGCAACTACATCGTCTCGCTGGCCAACGTGGTGCGCTGGCTGGGCCAGCAGGCGGAAAGCCTGGGTGTCGAGATCTTCCCCGGCTTCCCGGCCGCCGAAATCCTGTACAACGAGGACGGCTCGGTGAAAGGTGTCGCTACCGGCAACATGGGCGTCAAGCGCGATGGCGAGCCGGGTGGCGACTTCCAGCTGGGCATGGAGCTGCACGCCAAGTACACGATGTTCGCGGAAGGCTCGCGCGGCCACCTGGGCAAGCAGCTGATGCAGAAGTATGACCTGAACAAGGGCAAGGATCCGCAGACCTATGGCCTGGGCATCAAGGAGCTGTGGGAGATCGACCCGGCCCTGCACAAGCCCGGCCTGGTGATCCACACCGCCGGCTGGCCGCTCGATAACAGCACCTACGGCGGCTCCTTCCTGTACCACCTGGAGAACAACCAGGTGGCGGTGGGCTTCGTGGTGGGCCTGTCCTACCAGAACCCCTACCTGTCGCCGTATGAGGAATTCCAGCGCTATAAAACCCACCCGGAGATCCGCAAGTACTTCGAAGGCGGCAAGCGCATCTCGTACGGCGCGCGCGCGATTACTGCAGGGGGTTTGCAATCCTTGCCGAAAACCGTGTTCCCGGGCGGCGCCCTGATCGGCTGCGACGCCGGCTTCCTCAACACCAGCCGCATCAAGGGCAGCCACGGCGCCATCAAGACCGGCATGCTGGCCGCCGAAGCGGCCTTCGCGGCGCTGGGCGAAGGCCGCCAGCACGACGAGTTGCACGCCTACCCGGTGGCCTTCGAACAATCGTGGCTGCACGAGGAACTGCACGTGGCGCGCAACTTCAAGCCATGGATGAGCAAGGGCTTGTACCTGGGCACCATCATGACCGGCATCGACCAGATGGTCTTCCGCGGCAAGGCGCCATGGACCTTGCACCACAAGCATGCCGACCATGAAAACCTGAAGCCGGCCTCGCATTTCCAGCCGATCGTGTATCCGAAACCGGACGGCAAGCTGACCTTTGACCGCCTGTCGTCGGTGTTCATCTCGAATACCAACCATGCCGAAGACCAGCCGGTGCACCTGACGCTGAAGAACCCGAGCATCCCGGTGGACGTCAACCTGGCCAAGTACGCGGGTCCGGAACAGCGCTACTGCCCGGCCGGCGTGTACGAGTTCGTGAAAACCGACGAGGGCAAGGACCGCCTGCAGATCAACGCGCAGAACTGCGTGCATTGCAAGACCTGCGACATCAAGGACCCGACCCAGAACATCGTGTGGGTGACGCCGGAAGGCGGCGGCGGCCCCAACTATCCGAACATGTAAGGGCCGGCATGCGTACCACGACCTCGCGGCTGTGGGCCGCCCTGCTGGCCTGCGCGCTGTCCCTGCCCTTGGCCGCACCGGCCAGCGAGGCCGGGGTGCGCAGCGCCGCCCTGCTCGACCACGCCTACTGGATCGAGCCCAACGTCACCTACCTGAACGCAAGCGGCAAGGAGCTCAAGCTCGACGTCTACCGCCCGATGAAGCGCAGCGACACGCCGCAACCCGTGGTCGTCAACTTCCACGGCGGCGGCTGGGTGGCGGGCAACCGGGAAAGCGCGGCGCTGTCCGCGATGCCCTACCTCGAGATGGGTTTCATGTTCATCAACGTCAGCTACCGGCTGGCGAACGTGGCGCCGGCGCCGGCTGCCGTCGAGGACGCGCTGTGCGCGCTGCAGTGGGTCGGCCGCAATGCGAAGAAATACAACGTCGACCTGGCGAAGGTGGTGACCACGGGCGACTCGGCCGGCGGCCACCTGGCGTTGGCCAGCGCGATGATCCCGCCCGATTCACCCTTCACCCACCAGTGCGCGGCCAACGAGCCCACCTGGGCCGGCCCGTACCAGAACGTGGCGCCGAAGGTGGCGGCCGTGGTCAACTGGTATGGCATCACCGACGTCGCCGACATGCTGCAGGGGCCGAACCTGCGCTCGTATGCGGTGGCGTGGTTCGGCAGCATGCCGGGGCGCGCTGAACTGGCGCGGGCGCTGTCGCCCTTGAGCCATGTGCGCGCCGGCGGGCCGGCCGTGTTCACCATCCATGGCGACGCCGATCCGCTGGTGCCCTACGCGCACGGCCTGCGCCTGAAGGCCGCGCTGGACAAGGCGGGCGTGAAGAACGTCCTGCATACCGTCAAAGGTGGCGGCCATGGCGGCTTTACGGCCGAGCAGCACGTCGGCGCCTACGAGGGCGCCCATGCCTTCCTGCGCGGACTGGGGATCGCGCCGGCCACGCCCTGAGCTTCTTTTTTTACTGCTGAGTTTGTCCGAACAGTCCTACGGGCACCCCTCCCATGCTCCGATTGCGACGGCCGCCCAGAGGTTTATGATGAAGTCCTCAACCACTCTTGCAAGGAGTACTTCATGGGTGAAAACAAAGGACATGGAGTCAAAGGCCCGCGTCACGACAACGACATTGACGACCCGAGCGCAAGCCAGGGTAGCCAGAAGCAGTCGGGCAACATGCAGTCGGGACAACAGCCGGGCAATATGCAGTCGGGAAAGCAGCAATCCGGCCAGCAGAAGCAAGGTAGTCAGCAGTCGGGCAAGCAGGGCAGCCAGCAATCCGGCGGCCAACATGCTTCCGGCGGCACGCCGGCACTGGACGATCCAGGAGCAAGCAAGGGTGAATCCGCCAAGGATGCAGCCCAGGCCTGGAACCAGGACAGCGCCGACAAACCACGCGGTAATCGTTAAAGGCGGAGCGCGCAACGCGCCCCATGACGCTGAACTACGAACACGCACCGACGCAGGCCCATAGCTTGCCCCGGTGCGTGTTCGCATGGGTGCCTCCTCCCCCTCATTCTTTCCTTCAGGCTAGCGCGTCCGAGTGCTCCTACGCCCTAGCCGCGCGTGCGCCGATGGCCGAGGCCGGCAGGAAGGCTAAGATGGTCTTCCACATTCATCAATGAGGAGACCACCATGAATCCGAACCAGCCAAACGACCGCAACCAGGCGAAGCCGCAGGATGCCGGCCAGGGCCAGCAAGCGGACCGTCAGCAGTCTGGCAGCCAGCAGTCGCAGCAACCGGGCAGCCAGCAGCAAGGGCAGCAGCAACAGCGCAATCCGCAGCAGGGTAGCCAGCAGCAAGGCAACCAGCATCAAGGCAACCAGCAGCAAGGCCAGCAAAGCGGAGGCCAGCATGCCTCGGGTGGCACGCCTGCATTGGACGACAGGGACGACATGGAACGGGGCGAGAGCGCCCGCCAGGCCAGCGAAGCCTTCAAGCAGTCCGACGGCCAGCGCGACAAGCGCTGACGGCGCAACCCACGTCGCGCCTCAGCGCGCGGCGTGGGCGCGATTCAGGCGCCGCTCGGCGCGGCGCTGGATCGCTTCGAAGAACAGGCTCAGGCACCAGTAGATGCAGGCCGCCGCGACGTACAGGGGCAGCGGCTGGAAGGTCACGGCAATCACTTCCTTGGTCGCGAGCATCAGTTCGGTCAGCGCGATCACCGACACCAGCGAGGTATCCTTGATCAGGCTGATGAGCGTGTTGCTCATCGACGGCACCGCGATGCGCAACGCCTGCGGCAGGACGATATGGTGCAGGGTCTGCCAGTAGCCCAGGCCCAGGCTGAAGCTGGCCCGCCACTGCCCTTCGCTCACCGCGCGGATCGCGCCGCGCAGGCTTTCCGACAGATAGGCGCCGGCATTGAGCGACAGCGCCAGTACGCCCGCCGTCACCGGCGTGAACTCGACGCCGATGCTGGGCAAGCCATAATAGATGACGAAGATCTGCACCAGCAGCGGCGTGCCGCGCATGATGCTCACATACAAGCTGGCCGGCAGCCGGACCACGGCCAGCGGCGAGATCCGCATCAGCGCCACCGGGAAGCCGATCGCCAGGCCGCCGACCATCGAGGCCACGGCGAACATCAGGGTATAGCCGGCCCCCGTCAGCAGCACCGGCGCCGACTCGCGCAGCAGCGCGATCAGCTCCATGGCCGGCCCTTGCGCCCCGTCACACCGGTCACGGCGCTGCGCGGCTGGCGTCGGTGCCGAACCACTTCACCGACAGCGCCTTGAGCGACCCGTCGGCGGTGGCGTCCGCCAGTACCTTGTCGACCGCCGCCTTGAACTGCGGGCTGCCCTTGCGGAAGGCGATGCCGGTGCGCTCGATCGCGCCGACGCGCGCGCCAGCCTTGATCGGCAGCTGCGAATTCTTGAGCAGGTAGGCCACCATCAGGCTGTCGTTCAGGGCCGCATCGATACGCCCGAAGGCCAGGTCCTGCAGGTTTTCCGGCGCCGCCGGGTAGCTCTTGACCTCGATGCCCGGCACGGTCTTGGCCTGTTGCTCGAACACGCTGCCCTGCCCCACGCCGACCTTCTTGCCCTTCAGGTCGGCCAGGCTGGCGTAGCTGGCGCGGTCGTTCTTGCGCACGATCAGCTGCGGGCTCGAATAGGTGTAGGGACGCGAGAAGTCGAACACCTGCTCGCGCTTGGGGTTGATGCCGACCTGGCTGACGATCACGTCGTACTTGCCGGCGGCCAGGCCGGCCAGGATGGCGGACCATTCGGTGGTGACGAATTCAGGCCGCAGCCCCAGCTTGCCCGCGACCAGGCGCGCGACATCGACGTCGTAGCCGGCCAGCTGGCCGGTTTTCGGGTCCTTGAAGTTGAAGGGCGGGTAAGTGCCTTCCATGGCCACGCGCAGCGTGCCGCGCGCCCTGGCGTCGGTGAGCAGGTCGGCGGCATGCGCCGGCACGAGCGCCGCCAGCGATGCCGCCAGCGCCATGCCCAGTAGGGCACGGCGTGCCACGGTGTTCGTATGCTGACCCATCAAATTTCGCTCCGTCACATGGTTGAGCTGACTTTATAACCGAAACCCGGGCGGGCGGGAAGCGCCGCGGCTCAGTAGCCGGGCCGGCGGGCGCGGGCGCCGAACGGGTGGCCGGTGACGAGGGTCGTGCTGGCCACCAGCGAGGACAGTCCCAGGATCAGCTGCACCAGCCGGTCGTCGGGCAGCACCCAGACCCGGCCGCGCGGCGGCTCGGCGCCGGTGGCGGCCACGATCAGCGGCGCGATCCACTCGGCCTCCTGGTCGACATCCAGGATCACCGCGTCGTCGGTCGTCTGCAGGTACAGGTTGCCGCCTTCGGCCAGCGTGAAGCAGATGCCGACGCCGGTCTCCTGCGGCTTGACCAGCTCCTGCAGCGCGCTGTTGTGCTCGTCGATCCAGAGTTCGACGTCTTGCGGCGTTTCCAGGCTGGTCCAGGGGCGGGGGCGAAAGCGCGGCGGCGGGGTATCGGGTGGCAGGGTCATGTAATGCAGGCAAAAGCGGAACGAGCCGTATCTTACGGGATTTTTCAGCACCAGCAAGCCCCACCTGCCTCAGCCGGGGCGTTGCCCCACCAGGATCAGCGACACCGGCTTGCCGGTGCGCGGATGGAGCGGCTCGCGCAGCTCGACCAGGCGCAGGCCGTGTTCTTCGAACAGGGCGATCCAGCTGGCGATGGTACGGAAGTACCAGGGCGCCGGGTCGGAAAAATCGCTGCTGAAGCCGGCCCAGCTGCCGTCGCGCCAGCCGTCCACATAAGGGGCGTCGCCGCAGGCCATGAGCGGATGGACGGTCTGCACCAGCAGGTGGCCGCCCGGGCGCAGATAGCTCGGCGCGGCCTGGAACAGCCCGCGCACCGCCGCGTCGCCGATCAGCGAAAAATTGCATACGGCGATGTCGGCCGACAGCGCCAGCTGGCCTTGGGCGACCTGTTCGTACGACAGGCAGCGGAACTCGCCGCCGCCGGCCGCCTGCGCCTGCGCCACCAGCCCGGCGATGGCGTCGACGCCCACCATCTCCACTTCCGGCAGCGCCCGCACCAGCCAGCCTTCGCCGCAGCCCAGGTCGACGCCGGTCCGGGGTGCGCGCCCCCGCACGGCGTCGACGATCGCGCCGTTCGTCACCAGCACCCGCGACTCGATCTCGCCGCTGCGCACGGCGGCGGTCCAGGGATCGGTATTGCGCGACCAGGATTGGAGGATGCTGTCGTCGGTGTGCTGGGTCATGGGGCGCCAGTCTGTTGGTGGGAAAGGCATCCAGCATACCGCGCAATCACGCAATGTCGAGTTCGACGATGCGCGCCCTTGCCTGCCCGCCCTCGATCACCAGTTCGCCGACCGAGATGGGCAGCGTGAAGCGGCGCCGCCCGGCGCTGCCTGGATTAACGAAGAGCACGCCGCCTTGCTCGCGGCACGACGGCCGGTGCGAATGCCCGGAGACGACCACCCGCATGCCGGCCGCGACCGGATCGAGCGGCAATTCCTTGATGTCATGGATGACGTAGATGGCCACCGGCCCCAGCCGCAGCACGGCGGTTTCCGGGATCGCCTGCGCCCAGGCGCCGCGGTCGTTGTTGCCGCGCACGACCGTGAGCGGCGCGATCGCCGCCAGCGGCGCCAGGATCTCGGGGCCGGTGATATCGCCCGCGTGAATGATGTGGTTGCTGCCCCGGAGGAAGGCGAGCGCCTCCGGGCGCAGCAAGCCGTGCGTGTCGGAAATAAGACCGACCCGCATCCTCACGGACGCTTGCTGCCGGCCATCTTGGCCGTGGTATAGATCGAGTACAGCGCCGCCAGGCCCACCGCGACATACAGGATGCGGGTCGCCGGGCTGCCGCTGCCGAACACGGTCGCGACCATGTCGACGTCGAACAGGCCGACCATCGCCCAGTTCAGGCCGCCGACGATGAGCAGGGCCATGGCCAGGTAGTCGAGCGCCGACATGGCCGAGCGCTGGTGGCCGCGGACCGACGTGCGTCGTTCGCCGTGGGTCCTGCGGTCCATGGTTGGAGCATTCATGGTTGCCATCACTTCCTCCCTGGTAACAGTGAGATGGAGTGTCCAGGGCTGCCTGCCCTGGCACTGACAACTTCATATTAGCCGAAGATCCGCGCCCTGCTCGCACGCGTCACGCCCCCGCGCCTCAGCCCTTCCAGGTGCGATTGAGGCCGGTATCGGCGTGGATCCAGCCGCCTTTCGGGCCGGCGCGGTAGTAATAACCGACCCCGCCCTGGCGGAAGCTGCGGATCAGGCCGCCAAGCACTTCCTCGTTCAGGCTGGCGATGCGGATATCGGCTGCCTTGCCCACCATGTGCAGGGACTTGCGCGCCGCCGGAACGCCCTCTTCGACCAGGCGCCGGTTCGACGCCTCGGTACGGTAGCCGGACAGGATCTCGAGTGGCTGGGTCATGCCGTAGCGGGCGATGAAGGCCTGGGTGCCCCACAGCACTTCGAACAGCTTGGGGTCGATCGGCGCCGACTGGCGGCCATTGACGTCGCGCAGGATATGGCACAGCTCCTGGTAGGCGGAGTCGATGACTTCGCCATCTTTCCAGTACAGGACCTTGGCCCGTTCGCCGCTTTGCGGGCGGACCAGCGAGAGCGTGCGCGGCTTGACCCAGAAGTCCAGGTCCAGCAGTTGCGCATCGAACAAGTCGGGTGGGGGTTCCAGGTCCTTGACCTGGGCCGCCGCCGCCAGCGGGGCGCCGAGGGCGCCCATGGCGCACAGGCGGGCGCTTTGTTGCAGGAAATCTCTACGGGAAGCCATGTCGAACTCATCTAATCGAGGGCGCTTACTATATCGCAAGCTTCCCCGGGACAAAAGCAGTGTTCGTCGAGATTGTTGTGCTGGCGGAGGAAACAGCCTAGCTGCTGCAGTTGCAGAAGCGCTTGCGCGCGGCGGCGCCGGGGCCGGTGTCGCAGGCGGCGTCGAGCTGTTTCCACAACAGGTCGCATTCGAGGCCGAAGCAGGATTTGTCCTTGCCGGCATTCACATACCCCTGGCGCTCGAAGAAGGCGCTGGCGCTGGCGGGGCTGTGCAGGCTGAGCTTGGTGATGCTCCAGGCCCGGGCCTGGTCTTCGGCCGCGGCCAGCAGGGCCGCGCCGACGCCGGTGCGCAGCGCTTCCGGCGACACATAGCACAGGGCCACCTTGCCGCCCTGCGTCAGCAGGCACAGGCCGGCCAGGGCGCCGCCGCTGTCGGCGACCAGCGCATGGTTGGTGGGGGACGCGAACCAGGCGCCGACGTTGGCCGTGGTCTTGTTGCCAAGCCAGGCCTCGAGTACGGCGGGCCGGTCCTGGTGGTCGGGCTTGCAGCCGATTTCGATCGAGCGGCGCAGCAGCGCGCAGGCAGCGGCGGCATCACCGGGTACCGCCTTGCGAATGTCAAAACGCGTGGACATCAAACATCACTATGCATAAAAAACGATCATCAAAACTTGGCAGGCCGGGCCTGCGCCTCCGGTGCGATGGCAGGGCACGACTATACACCGAAAGCCGATGACCCTGCTGCGAGCATGTGTATGCGCAGGCTGACTAAGCATATGACAAAACGATTGTTCCTTACTTGGGCGAAGTTACGCATGATGCAGCCTGTCACCACAAGATTTCGAATAGCGAGAACAACATGACCCAGACCTCCCCGCTTCGCCGCATCCTCCTCGCCCTGGCACTGGGCGCCGCACTGCCCCTGTCGGCCAGCGCCGCCACCCCCGAGCTGCTGAACGTGTCCTACGACGTGGCGCGCGAGCTGTACAAGGAGATTAACCCGGCCTTCATCGCCCAGTACAAGAAACAGACCGGCACCACGGTCGAGATCAAGCAATCGCACGGCGGCTCGAGCAAGCAGGCGCGCGCCGTGGCGGACGGCCTGGAAGCTTCGGTAGTCACGATGAACCAGGCCAACGACATCGACATGCTGGCCGACCGCGGCCTGGTGGTCAAGGACTGGGCCAGGAAGTTCCCGAACAATGCGGCGCCCTACTACTCGACCATGGTCTATCTGGTGCGCAAGGGCAACCCGAAACAGATCCGCAACTGGGACGACCTGGCCCGCCCGGGCGTGCAGGTAATCATCCCCAACCCCAAGACCGCGGGCAATGGCCGCTACACCTACCTGGCGGCCTGGGGCTCGGCGATCAAAAAAGGCGGCAATGAAGCCGCGGCGCGCGACCTGGTCGGCCGCATCTTCAAGAACGTGCCCATCCTCGACGCCGGCGGGCGCGCCGCCACCACCACCTTCACCCAGCGCCAGATCGGCGACGTGCTGGTAACTTTCGAAAACGAAGTGAGCATGGTGCGCGCCGAATTTGGCGACAACTTCGAAGTGGTCTACCCGACCGTGTCGATCCTGGCCGAATCGCCCGTGGCCGTGGTCGACAAGGTGGTCGACCGCCGCAACCTGCGCAAGCCGGCCACGGCCTACCTGAACTTCCTGTACTCGCCGGCCGGCCAGGAGATCGGCGCCAAGCACTTCATGCGGGTGCGCTCGGATGCTGTCATGAAGAAATACGCCGCCAACTACAAGCCGATCCAGCTGTTTACGGTGGACGAGCTGTTCGGCGGCTGGCGCAACGCCCAGAAACGCCACTTCGACGATGGCGGTGAGTTCGACAAGATTTACCAGGCCAAATAAAGCCAGCCAACAAGCCCTGCCCCGCGCAGGGCTTTTTTCATGGCGCTGTCACCTTTGGCTGTGGATGAGGATTGAACTGTCGAGCTGCGCCACGGTCCAAACCGTATCGCCATCCCACGGAGCCTTCCATGCGTTCGCCCCGCTTCAAGAAGTGGTTCGCCGCGCTGCCGGTGCTGAACCAGCCCCAGCGCCTTCAAGTGATCGACGCCTTGCGCCCGGCGGCCGGGCTCGATCAATTGCTGGCGCTGCTCGA
>NZ_FOLD01000052.1 GCF_900112225.1 Massilia yuzhufengensis
GCGCTGCCGTTCGACTTGCATGTGTAAAGCATGCCGCCAGCGTTCAATCTGAGCCAGGATCAAACTCTTCAGTTTAATCTCTGTTTTTGACACTTTCGTGTCACTACCATTGCTGGTAGGTCGCTCACTCAAGATACTGACCGTCATCCCATTGCTGAGACAACGCTTAATACTTTTGTGAACATTTGATAATTTAAGTAATCAGTGACCGAAGTCACTGGCACCTTCATCAAACGCCCACACTTATCGACTGTTGATTGTTAAAGAACGGTATTCGGTACTGCCTTGCTGTATCTGGCGAAGCGTTGTGTTCGTCAGCAGCAGAGAGGTGAGATTATGCAGTGCTTCGTGCTTCTCGTCAACTCCCTCTTTTCCTTCGCTTCGCTGCTTTAACAGCTGCTACTGCGTCGGAGGAGCAGAACTATAGCAAATCGCGGCCGGACTGACAATGCCCGCGACTATGTTATCGTCGCCTTTTTTCCACCTTATCTACTTGGTAATGAAACTTCCCCACATCGCACCGACCGCCGACACCGCCCTTTCACAAGCGTTGGCGGACGCGATCAATAACAAGACGAAGCCCCTCGGCAGCCTCGGCCGGCTCGAAAGCCTCGCTGCCCAGCTGGGCCTGATCCAGCGCTCGGTGAGCGTTCATATCCAGGATCCCTCCATCCTGGTGTTCGCCGGCGACCACGGCGTTGTCGCGGAGGGCGTATCGGCCTATCCGCAGGATGTGACCTGGCAAATGGTGGAGAACTTCCTGGCCGATGGCGCTGCGATCAACGTCTTCGCCCGCCAGAATCATTGCGCGCTGCATGTCATCGACGCGGGCGTGAACCATGTATTCGGTCCACGGGCCGGCCTGATTGATCGCAAGCTTGCCCCCGGCACCCGCAACTTCGCGCTCGAGCCGGCGATGTCGCGCGCCGAACTGGAGACCGCGTTCGGGCACGGCATGGCCCTGGTACGCGACCTGCCCGGTAACGTCGTCGGCTTCGGCGAAATGGGGATCGGGAACACGACCGCCGCCGCGGCCATCATGCACAAGCTGACCGGGCTGCCGTTGTCGCAATGCGTCGGTGCGGGTACTGGCCTTTCTGCCGACGGCGTCCAGCGCAAGCAGCAGGTCATCGCCGCCGCCGTCCACAAGCATGCCGGCGCCACCGATCCACTCGACGTGCTGGCCACTTTCGGCGGTTTCGAAATCGCGATGATGGCCGCCGCCATGCTCAAGGCTGCGGAACTGCGCAAAGTCCTGCTGATCGATGGCTTCATCGTGACCAGCGCGCTGCTGGTCGCCGCCCGCCTGCAACCGTCCATCCTCGATTACTGCGTCTTCGCCCACTGCTCGAACGAAACCGGCCACCGCCTGATGCTCGATGTGCTCGGCGCTCGGCCGCTGCTCGATCTCGGCCTGCGCCTGGGCGAAGGCACCGGCAGCGCCCTGGCCCTGCCCCTGCTGCACGCCGCCGCGAACTTCCTCAACCAGATGGCGACCTTCGCTTCTGCGCAGGTCAGCACCAGCGCAGCATAAGATGCAGCAGATCCGCCTGTTCTTCATCGCGCTGCAGTTCTTTACCCGCCTGCCGATCCCGCGCTGGGTCGGTTTCAAGCACGAGTGGCTGCACCATGCGTCGCGCTACTTCCCGCTGGTGGGCATCGTGGTGGGCGCCATCGCCGCCAGCGTGTACGCCGCGGCGGCCACCGTCCTGCCGGCGCCGGTGGCTGCCGTGCTGTCCACTGCGGCCACCATCTACGCCACCGGCGCTTTCCACGAAGACGGCTTCGCCGACGCCTGCGATGGGCTGGGCGGCGGCATGACAAAAGAGCGGGTATTGGAGATCATGAAGGACTCGCGCGTCGGCGCCTATGGCGCCATCGGGGTCGTGTGCATGCTGGGAACGAAGTGCACTGCGCTGGCGATGCTGCCGCCGGCCAGCGCCATCGGTGCGCTGTTGCTCGCCCATCCGTTGTCGCGCCTCGCGGCGACCTCGCTCATCTGGCGCATGGAGTATGCGCGCGCCGAAGGCAAGGCCAAGCCGCTGGCCGAGCGCATGACGACGAGCGAATTCGGCATCGCGGCAGTGACGGCCGCGATGGCGGCCGTCATCCTGCTGGCGACCGGTGCGATCGACCTGCGCGCCCTGCTCGCGGCGGTGCTGGCGGGCGGCGCCGCCACCTGGTGGCTGGCCCGCAAATTCTCCAGCCGAATCGGCGGCTACACCGGCGACTGCCTTGGCGCCGTCCAGCAGCTGTCCGAAGCCGTGATGTACATCGCCATCCTGGCCACGCTCGGCCACGGCGCGCTCGCCTAGGCCATGCAGCTGGTCCTGGTCCGCCATCCGCAGCCGGCCATCGAAGCCGGCATCTGCTATGGCAGGACCGACGTCGCCTCTCCAAGCGCCGAAACCGCTCGCGTGGCCGAAATACTGCGCGCAGCCGGCCTGCCCGGCACGCTGCCGGTCTACGCCAGTCCCTTGCAACGCTGCGCCGATCTCGCCCGCCAGCTCGGCACTCCCGTCACCTTCGACGCACGGCTGGCCGAAATGGATTTCGGCGCCTGGGAAATGCGCGGATGGGATGCGATCCCGCGCGCCGAGGTCGATGCGTGGGCGGCCGACCTGTTGGACTATCGCCCCGGCGGCGGCGAGAACGTGCGCGACGTGGCCCGGCGCGTGGCCGCCTTCCGCGCCGGATTGCGCACTCCTGCCCTCCTCGTCTGCCATGCCGGCACCATGCGCCTGCTGGCTTGCCTGCACGCCGGCGGCAGCATCGAACAAGCCGCCTTGCGCGCCGCGTCCAGCCCGCATCGCATCGGCTACGGCGAAGTGATCGTGCTGAAAGACTGACAACAGCTCGCCATCGAACGTATAATGGCGGCGTTTTGGTGCTCGCGGCTGTGTTCACAGCCGTAGTTAAACGGGAAACACGAAGCCTTCTCACAAGGCCCACGTGTGCTGCCCCCGCAACGGTCAGCAAGTACCGCGTTCGATCTGTAACGCGGCAAACCGTCTTCCATGACCACTGTGCGAATCGCATGGGAAGGTCGGACGGCCACACTTGCCAGCCCGGATACCGGCCAAAAGGTGGAAACGCGTGCGCGCGTTTCTGTTCAATCTGGCCAACGGGGACGTCGGCTGGTTGTCTTTGATGTGAACATTTCAATGAACCTTCCTGTAACACGGCTCGCGGCCGCGCTGTCGCTCGCATTCGCCATTGCTTCGCCTTCCTTCGCCCAAACCCTCGACGCCGTCGTCGTCACCGCCAACCGCCTGCCGCAGCGTGCGACCGACGTCATCGCGGACACCACCGTGATCCACGCCGAAGAAATCGCGCGCTCCGGCGCCGGTTCGGTCGCCGACGTCCTGCAGCGCCAGCGCGGCATCGAGATCACCCGCAACGGCAGCGCGGGCGCCGCCACAAGCGTGTTCCTGCGCGGCGCCAACAGCAACGGCGTGGTCGTCCTGCTCGACGGCGTTCGGGTGGGCTCGTCCACCAGCGGCGTCGCCGCATGGAACGCGGTACCGCTGGGCGCCATCGAGCGCATCGAAATCGTCTACGGCCCGCTCAGCACCCTGTACGGCGCCGACGCCATCGGCGGCGTGATCCAGATCTTCACCCGCAAGGGCGAAGGCGGCCCGGTCGCCAGCGGCGCGGTGGGCGCCGGCAGCAACGCCACGCGCACGCTCGACGCCAGCGTGCACGGCTCCAGCGGCGCCTTCCGCTATGCCTTCAGCGCCGGCCATGAAGATGCCGACGGCTTCTCGGCCACCCGCCCCGGCGCCTTCGGCTTCAACCCGGACGACGATGGCTACCGCCGCCGCAACGCCAATGGCCAGCTGTCGATGCGCATCGCCCCGGGCCACGAGCTTGGCGTCCAGTTCCTGCACAGCGAACTCGGCGCCCAGTACGACAGCGGCGCCGGCGCCTACGACACCCGCAACGACCAGGACCTCGACACGGCCGCCGTCTACATGAGCAACCAGCTCTTGCCGAACTGGCGCAGCACCGTGCAGTTCGCACGCTCGAACGACAAGCTGGGCAGCTTCACGAGCGCCGCGGCCTCGGGCGCCAGCCAGATCGACACCCAGCAGGATGAATTCACCTGGCAGAACGCCATCGCCCTCGGCGCCGACACCCTGCAGCTGCTCTACAGCCACCGCCAGGAAGAGGTCGGGTCGAGTTCCACCGCCGCCCTGTCGCGCACCCGCATCACCAACGCCTATGCAGCGACCTACTCGGCCAGGCGCGGCAGCCACCTGTTCGATGCCAGCGCGCGCCAGGACCGCTCGGTCTACGGCAACCGCAATACCGGCGCCGCCGGCTATGGCTACGACTTCGGCCGCGGCCTGCGCGCCACCGCCAGCCTCGGTTCGAGCTTCCGCGCGCCTACCTTCAACGAGCTGTACTACCCCGGCTACGGCCTGCCGACCAACCGTCCGGAAAAAGGCCGCAACCTGGAGGCCGGCCTGCGCTACGACGCCGGCGGCGTGCAGCTCGACGCCACCTGGTTCCGCAACCGCCTGACCGACATGATCGTCTCCGCCACCCCGTGCCCCGGCATGCGCACCGGCAGCTGCGCCTACAACGTCAACGAAGCGACGCTCGAAGGCCTGACGCTGGCCGGGCAGGCGCGCATCAAGGACGTCAACCTGCGCGCCAGCCTGGATTGGCAGGACCCGAAGGACGAGACCACCGGCAAGCGCCTGGCCCGCCGCGCCAAGCAGCACGCCAGCTTCGCCGCCGACACCAGCATGGGCGCGTTCGAGGCCGGCGCCGAACTGCAGCTGTCCGGAGAGCGTTTCGACGACGCCGCCAATGCGCGCCGACTGGGTGGCTACGGCCTGCTCAACCTGTACACTATTTGGCACATCACGCCGGATATCTCGCTGCTGGCCCGGGTCAACAATGCCGCGGGCAAGCAGTATGAACTGGCCCGCAATTACGGGACGAGCGGACGCACCTGGTTCGCGGCCCTGCGCTACGGCATCCGCTGACCGGCGCAAACAGAAGGAAACGCATGCATCATCCTGCCCATCTACAGCAACGGCGCGCCATGCTCGTCATCGGCACGCTGCTGTTGTGCGCCATCGCCAGCCTGCTGTTGTCCAGCATGACCGGCTCGATCGCCGTGCCGCTGGCCGACATGCCGGACGCCCTGCGCCAGCTGGCGCAGGGCGGAACCGGCTCGCTGGCGGCCTCGCTGATCGAGCTGCGCGCCGGCCGCGCACTCACCGCCTTCGTCACCGGCGGGGCGCTGGCACTGGCCGGGGTGATGATGCAGGCGCTGCTGCGCAACCCGCTTGCCGACCCGTACGTGCTGGGCATCTCGGCCGGCGCCTCGGTTGGCGCCCTGCTTGCGCTGCTCGTGATGGCCGCCGCCATCGTGGTCGACCTGGCCGCGCTGGGCGGTGCGGTGGCGGTGTCGATGCTGCTCTACCTGCTGGCCCGGCGCGACCTGCGCGGCGGGCTGGCGGCCGAAGGCGGCGCCTCGATGCTGCTGCTGACCGGCGTGATCCTGTCATCGGCCTGCATGGCCCTGGTGACCCTGATGCTGTCGATCGCGCCGGAAGGCCGCCTGCGCAGCATGATCTTCTGGATGATCGGCGACCTGGCCGGCGCGCCGCTGCGCCTGGCGCCGTGGCTGATCCTCGGCGCCGCGCTGTGGTACGCCATGCGCAGCGCGCGCGCCATGAACGTGGTCGCGCTGCATGCGGAAGCCGCGGCCACGCTCGGCATCCGCGTCGGCCGGCTACGCAAGGGACTGTTCTTTATTTCGGGCGTGCTGACCGCCAGCGCCGTCACCAGCGCCGGCTCGGTCGGCTTCGTCGGGCTGATCGTGCCGCATGCCTGCCGCTTCGCCTTCGGCCCCGACCACCGGGTACTGGTCCCGGCCGCGGTGCTGGTGGGCGGCAGTTTTCTCGTCCTGTGCGATACGCTGGCGCGCACCATCATCGCGCCGCAGCAGCTGCCGGTGGGTGCGATCACTGCGATCATCGGCGCGCCGGTGTTCCTGTACCAGCTGCACCGGCTGCGGAGATAAGATGATCCAGACCGAACACCTCGACCTGCACGTGGGCGCGCGCACGCTGGTGCGCCGGCTCGACTGGGCCGCGCACCCCGGCCAATGCTGGAGCATCATTGGCCGCAACGGCGCCGGCAAGAGCACCCTGCTGCGCACCCTGGCCGGCCTGCGCGCGCCAAGCGGCGGCGCCGTGCTGGTGGGCGGGCGCGCGCTGGACGCCTGGGCGCCCGAGGAACTGGCGCGCCAGCGCGCCTTCCTGGCACAATCGCGCCACGACGCCTTCGCCTACAGCGTGATCGACACCGTACTGTCGGCGCGCCACCCCTACCACGCCGGCCACTACTGGGAAGGCAGCGACGACCACCAGGCCGCCCTGAACGCCCTGGCGGCGATGGAAGTGGAGGACCTGGCGGCGCGCGACGTGCGCACGCTGTCTGGCGGCGAGCGCCAGCGCGTCGCCATCGCGGCCATGCTGGCCCAGGATACGCCGCTGCTGCTGCTCGACGAGCCGGCCAACGCGCTCGACCTGGCGCACCAGGTCAGCGTCATGGGCCTGCTGGCGCGCCTGTGCCGCGATCAGGGCAAGACCGTGGTCATGATCGGCCACGACCTGAACCTCGCCTACCGCATTTCCACCCATGCCCTGCTGCTGATGGGCGACGGCCGCTGGCATGCCGGCCTGGTCGCCGACACCATGCAGCCGGCCCTGCTGGGCGACTTCCTCGGCCACCCGATCGACATGGTCGAACACGGCGGCCGGCGCATCTTCATTCCCTTCGAGGCTTCCGCATGAACGACATGACCCCACACGAGATCGAAGCGCTCAACGAGCGCCACCGCCAGCGCATGGAGCGCAAGAAGGCCGTGATCGACGCCAAGATCGCGGCCGCCGACAAGGAGATCGGCATCATCATCGTCAATACCGGCAACGGCAAGGGCAAGAGCTCGAGCGCGTTCGGGATGGTCGCACGGGCGCTGGGCCACGGCATAAAGGTGGGCGTGGTCCAGTTCATCAAGGGCGCGATGTCCACCGGCGAGGAAAAATTCCTGCGCCGCTTCCCGGACGAAGTCAGCTTCCATGCAATGGGCGAAGGCTATACCTGGGAGACGCAAAACCGCGAACGCGACATCGCCAAGGCACTCGACGCGTGGGAACAGGCGAAGACCTTCCTGCGCGACCCCGGCGTCGGCATGGTGGTGCTGGACGAATTGAACATCGCCCTGAAATACCATTACCTGGACGTGCACACCGTGATCGCCGACCTGCTCGACCGCCCGGTGATGCAGCACGTGGTCGTGACCGGCCGCGCGGCGCCGCCGGAACTGGTGGCGGTGGCCGACACGGTGACCGAGATGAACGTGGTCAAGCACGCTTTCAAGGCGGGCATTGCGGCGCAAGCCGGGACGGAGTGGTGATGGACCGGGATACCGGCGCCCGCGCGGTGCTGGTCGCGGCCATGGCATCCGGCCAGGGCAAGACCAGCGTTACCGCCGCACTCGCACGCAAGCTGTTGCGCCAGGGCCTGCGCGTGCGCGTCTTCAAATGCGGGCCCGACTTCATCGACCCGATGCTGCTCGAGCGCGCTTCCGGCGCGCCGGTCCACACACTCGACCTGTGGATGGTCGGCATCGACGAGTGCCGGCGCCACCTGCACGACGCGGCGCGCGAGACCGATGCGATCCTGATCGAAGGCGTGATGGGCCTGTACGACGGCTCGCCCTCGGCGGCCGACCTGGCGCGCGAGTTCGGCGTGCCGGTGCTGGCGGTGATCGACGCCTCGGCCATGGCGCAGACCACCGGTGCGGTGGCGCGCGGGCTGCGCGACTACGGGCCGGTGGATCTGGCCGGCGTGGTCGCCAACCGCGTGGCCGGCGAGCGGCATGCCGGCATGGTGGCTTCGTCGCTGCGCGACATCCCGCTGGTGGGCTGGCTGCCGCGCCAGGAGCGCCCGCTCCCGGAACGCCACCTCGGGCTGGTCCTGCCGGATGAAGTCGAAGGACTGGAAGCCCTGCTCGACAAACTGGCCGACGAGCTGCACTTCAACGACAAGGCGTGGAAGGCGCTGCCCGTCCTGGCGCAGTCGGCGCCCGAATGGCAGGACGTCGAGCCGGTGCTGGAAGGGCGCACCGTTGCCATTGCGCGCGATGCGGCCTTCTGCTTCCTCTACCCGGCCAACCTCGACCTGCTGGAGAAAATGGGGGCAAGCCTGCGCTACTTCTCGCCGCTGGCCGATGAACCGGTGCCGGGCGACGCCGATGCCGTCTTCCTGCCCGGCGGTTACCCGGAACTGCACTGCGAAGCGCTGGCCCAGGCCGCGCACTGGCAAGCGTCGATCAGGGACGCACACGCCAGGAGCACACCGATCCTGGCCGAATGCGGCGGCATGATGGCGGTGGCAGAGGGACTGACCGACAAGGATGGAAAGCGCTGGCCGATGGCCGGCCTGCTGCCGGGCGAGGTGCGCATGCAGCCGCGCCTGGGCGGCCTGGGCGCGCAAGCCATGCCGACGGCCCAGGGCCCGCTGCGCGGCCACACCTTCCATTACTCGCATTTCGACACTCCGGCGCCGGCGCAGGCACATGCCGTCAAGACCAGTACCGGGTCGGAAGGCGAAGCCCAGTACCGCGTCGGGTCGCTGACCGCGTCCTACTTCCACGCCTACTTCCCGTCGAATCCGCCGGCAGTCGCTGCGCTGCTCGGGGGAGCCGCGCCGTGAGCTTGTCGCTGGTACTTGGCGGCGCACGTTCGGGCAAGAGCGCCTACGCCGAACGGCTGGCGCAGGACTCGGGCAAGGCGGTCGTCTACGTCGCCACGTCGCGCGCCGGCGACATGGAGATGGCCGCCCGCATTGCCCACCACCGCGAACGCCGCCCGCCCCAGTGGCGGACGGTCGAGGAAGAGCTTGCACTGGCGGACGTATTGCGCGAACACTGCGCGCCGCAGCGCCTGGTGCTGGTCGATTGCCTCACGCTCTGGCTGAGCAACCTGCTGTTCAGCGATGGACGCGCCTGGCCGGACGTGGGCGAGGTCACCCTGCCCCAGCGCTTCCACCAGGAGCGTGCGGCGCTGCTGGAGCTGCTGGACGGCGGCCTTCCCGGCGACATCGTGTTTGTCTCGAACGAAGTCGGCATGGGCATCGTGCCCTGGGGCGCGGTGTCGCGCTGCTTTGCCGACGAAGCGGGACGGCTCAACCAGGCCGTGGCCGCGCGCGCCGACCGCGCGGTATTCGTCGCCGCCGGCCTGCCGCTGGTCCTGAAAGGCAGCGCATGCTGACTGGCCTGTCGCTGCCGCAGCTCGCCGGCCTGCTGGTTGCGGGCGTGCTGCTCGACCTGCTGCTGGGCGAGCCGCGGCGCTGGCATCCGCTGACCGGATTCGGCAACGTGGCCACGCGCATCGAGCTGGCCCTGAACCGTGGCGGCCGCCGATGGGTGCGCGGCGCCCTGGCCTGGACGCTGGCGGTGCTGCCGCTGGCTGCGCTGTCCTGGTGGGCGGCGGAGCATGCCGGCCTCTGGCTGCACGCGGTCCTGCTTGTTGCCTGCATCGGGCTGCGCAGCCTGCGCGACCATGCGATGCCGATCGTCGACGCCTTGCGTGCGGGCGACCTGGCCACCGCGCGCACCCGCACCTCGTGGATCGTCAGCCGCGATACGCAGGATGCGCTGGAGCCGGACCTGGCCAAGGCCGGCGCCGAGTCGCTGCTGGAGAACGGAAACGATGCGGTGTTCGGCACCCTGTTCTGGTTCATGGTTGCGGGCGGCGCCGGCGCCGTGCTGTTCCGGCTTGCGAATACGCTCGACGCGATGTGGGGCTACCGCAACGAACGCTTCATGCTGTTCGGCCGCACGGCCGCACGGATCGACGACGTCTTGAACTATGTGCCGGCGCGGCTGACCGCGCTGTCGTATGTGCTGCTGGCCGGGACCGCGCGCGGCCGCGCGTGGCGATGCTGGCGCACGCAGGCACCCACATGGAGCAGCCCGAACGCCGGGCCGGTGATGGCCAGCGGCGCTGGCGCGCTCGGGGTGTCGCTCGGCGGCGCGGCGGTATACGAGGGACAGGTGGAACAGCGTCCGCCGCTGGGCACGGGGCCCGCCGCCACCGCGGCCGACATCGTGCGAGCGTGGCGGCTGGTCCTGGACACGACCTTTCTCTGGCTTGTTCTCGCCTGCGGTGCAGCCGTGATTGCCATCGTGGCGGCGCCGCATGCTTGAACACGGCGGCAAACTGCGCGAGGCCGCGCGCCTGTACGGCCATGACGACTGGATCGATCTGTCGACCGGCATCAATCCGCATGGTTATCCGGTGCCGGCGCTCCCTGCAGACGCATGGCATCGCCTGCCCGAGCCGGATCCGGAACTGGTGCTCGCCGCCTGTGCCTACTATGGCGCCCCCACGCTGCTGCCGGTCGCGGGAACCCAGGCGGCGATCCAGGCGCTGCCGCGGCTGCGGCCCGCGTCGCGGGTCACGGTGTCGGCGCCCTCGTATGCCGAGCACGCGCACGCGTGGGGGCAGCACGGGCACGCCCTGCGGCTGGCCAGGTATGCGGAGCTCGATGGCGCGGTCGATACCAGCGACGTAGTGGTCGTCGTCAATCCAAACAATCCCACCGGCGAAACGATCCCGCCCGCGCGTCTGCTGGACTGGGCCGCACGGCTGGCTGCGCGCGGCGGCTGGCTGGTGGTCGATGAAGCCTTCGGGGACACCGAGCCAGCGCTGGGCGTCGCGGCGCATGCCGGCCAGCCGGGACTCATCGTGCTGCGCTCGGTCGGCAAGTTCTTCGGGCTGGCCGGGCTGCGGCTGGGATTCGTCGCGGCGGATGCGCCGACGCTGGCGGCGCTGGCCGAGCTGCTGGGACCATGGGCTGTGAGCGGCCCCGCGCAGGCAGTTGCCTTGCGGGCGCTGCGCGATACAGGCTGGCAGCGTGCCACCAGGGGCAGCCTGCTGGCCTCGCGCCTGCGCATGCACCACATGCTGGACGCGCATGGCATCCACGCAGCGGGAACGCCGCTGTTCTACTGGTGGCAGGAAGCGCAGCCGGAAGCCTTTCACGCGCATCTGGCGCGCCACGGCATCTGGTGCCGGCTCTTCACCGATGCCGCGCGCGGTATCCGCCTCGGATTGCCGCCGGACGAAGCCGGATGGCAGCGTCTGCACGACGCACTTCAAACATGGAGCAAACGATGAAACGAATGTGGGTACTGGCGGCCTTCCTGGCGGCGCCGCTGGCCGGGGCAGTCACGGTGCGTGACGACGCCGGCAATGCGATCACGCTGGACAAGCCGGCGGCACGGGTCATCTCGATGTCGCCGCACGTGACCGAGTTGCTGTTCGCCGCCGGCGGCGGCAGCCATATCGTGGGCGCAGTGAGCTACAGCGACTATCCGGAAGCGGCCAAGAGCATCCCGCGCATCGGTTCGAACCGCGAGGTCGACCTCGAACGGATCATCAGCATGAAGCCGGACCTCGTAGTCGCCTGGATGCACAACGCTTCCGAGCGCCAGATCGAAATGGTACGCAAGCTCGGCGTGCCGGTATTCCTGAGCGACCCGCAAACCCTGGAGGGCATTCCACTGAACGTGGCGCGTCTCGGCCAGTTGATGGGCACCGAAGCCGTGGCAAATGTGGTCGCCGCGGAGCTGCGCAAGCAGCTGGCCAGCCTGCGTGCGCGCTACGCCGCGCGTCCGGTGGTGCGCACTTTTTACCAGGTGTGGGACAAGCCGCTCTACACACTCAGCGGAAAGCACATCATTACCGATGCGCTGCGCCTGTGTGGCGGCGAGAATATCTTCGACAAGCTGCCCGTGACCGCGCCGGTGGTGTCGGTGGAAGGCGTGTTGCAGGCCGACCCCGAGGCAATCTTCGGCACCGCCGAGAAGAACTACGGCGGCGTGAACCTATGGAAGCCGTATGCGACGCTGACCGCCACGCGCAACGACAACCTGTTTACCGTGGAAGGCGACCTGCTCAACCGCGCGGGACCGCGCATGATCGCCGGGACAGCCGTCATGTGCGAGAAGCTCGAGCTGGCGCGCCAGCATCGCACGCGATGAGCGGCCTGCCCTTCCGTACCCTGATGGTGCAGGGAACCACGTCCGACGCGGGCAAGAGCACGGTGGTGGCCGCCCTGTGCCGCCTGCTCCTGCGCCGCGGCGTGCACGTTGCGCCCTTCAAGCCGCAGAACATGGCGCTCAACAGCGCGGTGACGAAGGACGGCGGCGAGATCGGCCGGGCCCAGGCGCTGCAGGCGATCGCCGCTGGCGTCGAGCCGCACACCGACATGAACCCGGTGCTGCTCAAGCCCTCGAGCGACACCGGTGCGCAGGTGATCATCCATGGCCGCGTACGGGCCGAGATGAATGCGCGCGACTATCACCAGTACAAGACGGTGGCGATGGCGGCGGTGCTGGAATCGCACGGGCGCCTGCTGTCGCAGTACCAGGCGATCGTGGTCGAAGGCGCAGGAAGCCCGGCCGAGATCAACCTGCGCGACCGCGACATCGCCAACATGGGCTTTGCCGAGGCGGTGGATTGCCCGGTGATCCTGGTGGCGGACATCGACCGCGGCGGCGTGTTCGCCCACATCGTCGGCACGCTGGACTGCCTGTCGGCGTCGGAGCGATCCCGCATCGTTGGTTTCGTCATCAACCGCTTCCGTGGCGATATCTCGCTGCTGGAGCCGGGCCTGGCGTGGCTCGAAGAAAAGACCGGCAAGCCGGTGCTCGGCGTGCTGCCCTACCTGCATGGCATGTACCTGGACGCCGAAGACGCGGTGCAGCCGGCGCAGGAAAATACCGGCCACTTCCGCATCGTGGTCCCGAGCCTGCCGCGCATGAGCAACCATACCGACTTCGACGCACTGCGCGCGCATCCGGACGTCGACCTGCGCTTTGTGCGCGCGGGCGAACCGATGCCGGCCGCCGACCTGGTCATCCTCCCGGGCAGCAAGAACACGCGCGGCGACCTGGCCTGGCTGCAGTCGCAGGGCTGGCCCGCTTACCTGGCGCGCCACCTGCGCTACGGCGGCAAAGTGATCGGCATTTGCGGCGGCTTCCAGATGCTGGGCCGCACGGTCGCCGACCCGCACGGCGTGGAGGGCGGCGCCGGGACATCGCCGGCGCTTGGCCTGCTCGACCTGGACACCGAACTGGCGCAGGAAAAGCGCCTGGCGCAGGTCAGCGGCAGTGGCGTGCTGGCGGGCGGCGCGCCGGTGGAGGTGCGCGGCTACGAGATCCACATGGGGGTGTCAAACGGTGCGGCATTGGGGCGGCCGGCCTTCGTCATCGATGGCCGCCATGAAGGCGCGTGCTCGGAGGATGGCCAGGTACTGGGCACCTACCTGCACGGCGTGTTCGATCACCCGTCCGCCTGCGCCGCACTGCTGCGCTGGGCCGGGCTCAAGACCGGGCACGTGGTCGACACCTCGGCACTGCGCGAGGCGAGCCTGGACCGCATCGCCGACGCCACCGCGCCGGTGCTCGAGCGGCTGCTGTCGGTGCTGGAGCGCGCCGCGCCGGCTCAGTAAGGCTGGGGGATCTGCGACAGCGCGTAGTTCGAGGTGAACAGGCCTTTCAGCATCGCCAGGTCGGCAGGATCGAACAGGCTCAATGGCCGGGTCAGGCGTCGCTTGCTGTCTTCTTCGAGCTGCCTGGCCACGCCGGTGGAGACCACGACCGGTTCGCCGTTACGGATCAGGAGCGCTTCCGGCCGCGCCGTATTGCTGTTGACGTCCACTGCCCATACCTTGCCGCCATGAAGGGCGGTGACGCCATCGACCAGCGTGTGGCCGACGATAATCGTGTTGGCGCCGAAGTGGGCGAGGACATCGCCGATCTGCCCGGGGGTCGCCTGCGCGTAGCGGTCCTCGCCGGCCTGGAAGTAGCCGCGGTATTGCGTCACGCCGGCCGGGCCGATCACCGAGTCGAGCTCCGCTTTCGTCGGCATGTCGCCCGACCAGTAGCGCCGCATGGCGCTGTTCATGTTATTCACGGTGAAGCCGCTGTCGGCCACCACCGGGCTGACGCCGCCGTGCGTGATCACCGTCCTGCCGCTCTTGATGACAACCGGTTGCAGGCGCAGCCAGCGGCCGATCAGCGTATCCGGACCGAATGCCTGTGGCTGGCCGCCCATGCGATTGAGCGCATACAGGTGGTCGCGGTTCGCGCGCGATGTGTTCCCCCTCAGCAGATACTGTTCGTGGTTCCCGAGCACGAGGTGCACGGCGCCGCCCGCTTCCTGCGCCTGCAGGCTGAGCGTGTAGAGGCGCCACAGCACCGCGAAGACGTCGCGGCCACGGTCGACCGCATCGCCCGCGATCACCAGGTGATTGACGCCGTAGCGCCAGTTACCCTGGTCGTCGGTCACCTGGAGCGACTTCAGCGCGGCGTCGAGGAAACGCGCATTGCCTTCGATGTCGCTGATGATCAGGGTGTCGGCTGGCGTATCGAACACCGAATTGGGCACGGTTGGCACGCGCGACACCTGAAACATTTGGCGCTTGCCCGCGCAATCGATGCTCAGGTCGGCGCTTCTGCCGCTCAGGTGATGGACCTTGTCCTCGCAAAACCAGGTCGCCGCCCAGCTGCCGTCTGCATGCTTGCGTACGATCGGCCCATCGAGAAAGCCCGGAATCCGTACCGCGTCACCGGTGCCGGCATAGGTGTGGATGCCGGCCGTTGCAACCCCAATCGGCACCAGCAGGCGCTTGTGGCTACCGGACTCGGTCAGTTCGATGTCCGCATTGGCCAGCGCAATACCCACCGCGACAACCAGCAGGGATGCGGTAATGGCGAGGCCACGGAGAAGATAAGCGCGCGTCTTCTTCATCGTTATTTTGAATAGGCAGGAAAACAATGAGTGTAACGCGGGCAGGCACGTATTAACTGACATGCATATGCACTTTGCGGCACTTTACGTCATTACATGCGTCGCGCGTAAAGTCGGCAAACGCAAGGTCAACTTGGGCACCCGCCTGCGCGGGTGCGACGGTTCATAGTGTGCAGGCCCACCCCATCGTTCCCGACCAACTCCCCCTGCACGTCGTGCGCGCCACTGGCGCCTACGACTTCCGGCGCAGGCGTGAACAATGCCACTGGCATTGTTCACCCCAATTCCATCGAGCAGAGATACCGCACGCTTGATGCGATAACGCCCGAATACCCAAAACACAAACGCAAAAAAACCCGCAGAGATCACTCTGCGGGTTTTTTCTTATAACTAGCCTGACGATAACCTACTTTCACACTGGTTGCAGCACTATCATCGGCGCAAAGTCGTTTCACGGTCCTGTTCGGGATGGGAAGGGGTGGGACCGACTTGCTATGGTCATCAGGCTTTGACTTGTACGAGTCTTTGACCAACTGGTCAAAAACTCTGAATCTGGAAGAAGTAGTTTTTTTTATTCTTGGGATAGCTGTATCAACAAACTTGCAGCTGTATTCCTGACTTGTTCTATATCCTACCAAGGTTATAGGGACAAGCCGTACGGGCAATTAGTACTGGTTAGCTTAATGCATTACTGC
>NZ_FOLD01000051.1 GCF_900112225.1 Massilia yuzhufengensis
CCAGCTGGACTACAAGACGGCTTTGCGCGGCGGGCGTGTCGTGGTGGCGGACCGCTGGTACCCGAGCAGCAAGTTATGCTCGTGCTGCGGCTACAAGCTCGACACGATGGTGCTGGGCATGCGCCAGTGGAGCTGCCCCGGCTGCAGCACCTTGCATGACCGCGACGTCAACGCGGCAATCAATTTGAAGAAGGTGGCGGTCAGTTCGACCGTAGCGGCCTGTGGAGGGGAAGGCGCTGGCCCTGCGCGTGAGCGCGGGGTGAAACCGGCCCCGATGAAGCAGGAATCCAACAGCAGGCAGCTTTAAGCAGCAATGGCTAGCTTTGCGCAAGTTTGGAGGAACGGTCATGCCGCAAGCGGCGCCCGCGCGCGCACTAAACGAGGTTTCAAATGAAAAAGTTGCATTGGGTTAATATTAAGCCATAATGCAGTTGCCAAACGCGCAAACTGACGTGCGCCTTAACACAGCAAGGATGCGTATCCTACTGCTTTTCGCGCGCTTTCCCATCAACCTGCCGCCACGGCGCCCGCCGCGCGTACCACCACATGCCGCAGTCCCCGCCACCTTCCCAGCCCAACCGCATTCTCCTGCCCGGCTCCGGGCACATGCCCTTGCTGCTGGCGCTGCTGGTGTTGCTGGTGTCCCTGGTCGTGACCTTCAGCGCCTGGAGCAGCGCCGAGCGCAACGCCCAGGCCCAGCTGCTCGAGACCTTCGACTACCGCACCCGCGACATGGCGGTCAGCATCAGCCGCCGCATGGCGGTGTACGAGCAGGTGCTGCGCGGCGCGCGCGGCTACCTGCGCGGCTCGGTCGAGGTCGGGCAGCGCGAGTGGGAAGAATATTACCGGACGCTGCGCCTGGACCAGTCCTTCCCCGGGCTGGAAGCGCTCGGCATTGCCGCCATCGTGCCGTCGGCCGGGCCCGCTGCACGCGCGCTGGCGACCTCGGTCACCCGGATCGAGCCCTTCAGCGGCCGCAACCTGCGCGCGGTCGGCTTCGACATGTACGGCGAACCGGTGCGCCGGGCGGCGATGGAGCGGGCGCGCGACACCGGCCTGGCGGCGCTGAGCGGCAAGGTGGTGCTGGTCCAGGAAGGCAAGGCCGGCCAGCAGGCGGGCGTGCTGATGTATCTGCCGGTGTACCGCGCCGGCCAGCTCACCGGCACCGTCGAGCAGCGCCGCGCCGCCATCGCCGGCTGGGTATACTCGCCTTTCCGCATGGACGACCTGATGCGGGGCCTGGGCGGCGCCCACTCGACCGACCTCGACATCGACATCCACGACGGCGAGCCGGGCAATGATGCGTCCCTGCTCTACCGCTCCGGACAGGTGCGCGCGGCGCGCCTGCGCGCGAGCGCCCAGATCGTGCCGGGCGGGCGCACCTGGACCATCACCATGCGCTCCAGCGCCGCCCTGGAACACAGCCTCGACACCGCCCGCCCGCGCCTGGTCGCCATCACCGGCATCGGGCTGGGCCTCCTGCTGAGCATCGTGGTGTGGCTGCTGGCCAGCGAGCGCCGCCGCGCGCTGCAGCTGGCCCAGGGCATGACGCTCGAGCTGCGCCAGTCGCACGACCAGGTCGCCGCCGAGCAGCATCGCATCAAGGTCATCCTCGAGCACGCGCCCGACGCGTTTGTCGCGCTCGATGCGCGCGGCCGTATCACCGACTGGAACGCCCAGGCCAGCCGGCTGTTCGGCTGGAGCGCGGCCCAGGCCATCGGCCGCGACGCCGCCGAGCTGCTGCCCGAGGAAGGGCGCGCGGCCTTCCGCACCGGCTTCGACGACTTTGCCGTGCATGGCCACTGCCCGCTGCTGGGCGCGCCCAACGAATTGACTGTGCTCGACAGCCAGGGACGCCCGATCCCGGCCGAACTCACGGTGGCCGTGCTGCCGATCGGCCAGGGCTATGGCGCCACCGCATTCGTGCGCGACATCCGCCAGCGCAAGGAAACCGAGGCGCGCGAGCTGCAGCGCCAGCAGGGCCTGGTCGACGCGCGCCAGGCGCTGGCACGGGCCCAGAAGCTGGAGGCGGTGGGAAAGCTCACGGGCGGGGTCGCCCACGACTTCAATAACATCCTGCACATCATCAGCGCCAACGTGCAGCTGATGCTGCGCGCCGACGGCGCCAACCGCAAGCGCCTGCTCAGCATCCTCGATGCGGTCGAGCGCGGCTCGAAGCTGGCCGGCCAGCTGCTGGCCTTCGCCCGGCGCCAGCCGCTGCACCCGCTCGAGGTCCACGTGGATGGCCTGCTCGATCGCATGGACAGCCTGGTGCAGCGCGCCGCCGGCGACGCCATCACCCTGGAAAGGCGCGTGCCGCCCGACCTGTGGCCGGTCCTGGTGGACCCGAACCAGCTGGAAAACGTGCTGCTCAACCTGGTGATCAACGCGCGCGACGCGATGGACGGCAGCGGGCGCATCGTGCTGGCGCTGTCCAACGTCCACGTCGACGGCGACGCCCTGCTGGCGGCGGGCGACTACGTGACGGTGGCGGTGGCCGACTCCGGACACGGCATGCCGCTTGACGTGATGGAGCGCGCCTTCGAACCCTTCTTCACCACCAAGCCCGAGGGCAAGGGCACGGGGCTCGGCCTGTCGATGGCGCACGGCTTCGCGCGCCAGAGCGGCGGCGATATCCGGCTCGCCAGCGAACCGGGCAAGGGGACGACGGTCACGCTGTATCTGCCGCGGCATATGGCCGCGCGCGAGGTCCACGCTACCTGACGCGTCCCGACACCCGGTTGCGCCCATGCGACTTGGCGTCATACATGGCCAGGTCGGCCGCGCGCAGCAAGTCCTCGGCATCCATGCCGTGCTCCGGGAACATCGCGATCCCCAGGCTGCCGGAAATGTGCAGCACCAGCGCGCCATCCTCGAACGGCAAATTCAGCTGCACCAGGATGTTCTCGGCCACCCGCGACGCGTCGGCCAGGCTGTCGCAGCGCGGCAGCAGCACGACGAACTCGTCGCCGCCGATGCGCGCCAGCGTGTCGGCATCGCGCAGGCCGGCGCGCACGCGGCGCCCCACCAGCTGCAGCAGGCGGTCGCCGACGGCGTGGCCATGGGTGTCGTTGACCGGCTTGAACTTGTCGAGGTCAAAGTAGATGACCGCCACCTTGTGGCCGTCGCGGCTGGCCGCGCGGATCGCCTGGCGCAGGCGGTCGCCCAGCAGCACGCGGTTCGGCAGGCCGGTCAGGGCGTCTTCGTGCGCCATGCGGCGCATCCGCGCCTCTTCGCGCTTGCGGGCGTCGATATTGGAGAAGGTGCCGACCATGCGCAACGGCATGCCCAGCTCGTCGCGTTCGCTGACGGTGCCGCGCGTGTCGATCCAGCTCCAGTCGCCGTTGCGCATGCGCACGCGGAACTCGGCGGCGAAGTCCTGGGTGCGCCCGGCCAGGTGGCCGCGCAGCTGGGCCCGTACCTCCGGCAGGTCTTCCGGATGCACCATGGCGTCCAGCGCGCTGCCGTACCAAGAGATGACGGAACGGTCGGTGTCGAGGATCATCTGGGCGCGCGCGGACAGCGTGGCCAGGCCGGTGACGATGTCGCAGTCCCACACGCCGTCGCCGGTGGCCGACAGCGCCAGCTTCCAGCGCGCCTCGGCCGCGGCCAGCGCCTTGAGGGCGCGGCGGCGGCGGTCGGTGGCGCCCAGCGCGGCCCAGCCCACCAGCGCCAGCACCAGCGACACGGCGGCGCCGACCCAGGTCAGGACCTCGCGCTGGCGCGCGAAGCGCCCTTCGGCGTCGCTCACGCCCTCGCCGACCGTCACCACCATGCCGTATTCGGGAATCTTGTGCCAGGCGTAGTAGCGCACGATCCCGTCGACCTGGCTCAGGCGGCGGAAGCGCCCGGTCACCGGGCTGTGCGCGGCGAAGGGCGTATCGGTCAACACCGTGCCCATGCCGTGGATGCTGCTGCCGCGGGTGCTGCGCGCGATGACGGCGCCGTCGCTGCGGATCAGCGACACCGCCGCTGTCGGGCCGAGGTCGATGTCTTCGTAGAAGCGGACGAAATATTCGGGCGACACGGCCGCGATGATCACGCCCTGCAATTGCCCCTGCTCGTCGCGGATCGAGCGGCTGAACTGCACCACCCACGTCTTGGTCAGCGGCGAGATCAACGGCCGGCTGGCATAGAAGCGGTCGTCGTTGCCGCCCAGGTGGGCGCGGTAGCCGGGCACGCCGCTCATGTCCAGGCCGGTGCGTGAGGGGCCGGCGTTGCTGTAGAGCACCCGGCCACGGGCGTCGAGCACATGGACCAGGGTCGGCAGGCGGTGGCGCAGGTGGCGCGCATGTTCGCCGACGGCCAGCGCGAAGCTGGTGCGGTCGCGCTGCCAGCTGCCGCGCAGCTGGATCAGCGACAGGTCGACCACGCCGACGGTGGCGCGCACCTCCTGGGCGAACACGTGGGCGTAGTTGCGCAGGTCGCGGTTGCTGCCGGCTTCGGCCAGCGCGGTAAAGCGCGACTGCTCCACCGCCACCAGGCCCCACACCAGCGGCAGCATGACGGCCAGGTAGATGGCCAGGTCGCGCAGCACGCGGGGACGGAAGAAATTCCGCAGGTGCGCGCCGGGCGAACGCTTGGTGGCAGAAGTAGAGGTAGTCATGAACGACGGGCGTGCGGCAACCAAAAAGCGAATGAAGGGGAAGCCGGGCGTCCTGCTCGCGCCCGCAACTATGTTGGATCGCGCCCGTCGTGAATACAGTGATTATACCTAGTGTTTCCCGTTGGAACTTATCTGACAGGTGAAATTTACCGAATTTGATGTCGCAGCAACAGTGCAAGAATATTCCATAAAATTCATCTTTTTGAAATATTGTTTCATCGCTTACTGCGCCCGGCTGCATGCTAGAGTGGAAACATGAAACTGTTCTATAACGTCGCGGGCGCGCTGGCGGTGCTGCTGGGGATCCTCGGCATTTTCCTGCCGCTGCTGCCGACCACGCCCTTCCTGCTGCTGGCGTCCTGGTGCTTTGCGCGCGGCTCCGAACGCCTGCACCGCTGGCTGCTGTCGCACCGCGTATTCGGCGAATACCTGCGCAATTTCGAAGCGGGACGCGGCATCCCCTTGACGGCGAAGATCGTCGCCACGGTGCTGTTGTGGTCGTCGCTGCTGGTGGCGATACGGCGCTTTGTCGCCCAGGACAAGCTGGTCCTGCCCGCCGCGCTGGCGTTGATGGGGCTATGCGTCAGCCTTTACCTGTGGCGTTTCCTGCCGACCCTGCGCACGGGGCGGCAGGATAAAGGCTGAGGGTTTCCAGGCAAGCGTCACGCCCGCGCCGATTTTGTACTATTATTAGTTACATGAGACGCGATAGCAAACTTTCCTCGGTGCTCCACGTGCTGCTGCACCTGGCCCACGGCGGCCGCCCCATGACCTCGGAAGAAATGGCCGGCTTCCTCGATACCAACCCGGTGCTGGTGCGGCGCGTACTGGCCGGCCTGCGTGAGCGCGGCTACCTCAGCGCGAACCGCGGCCACGGCGGCGGCTGGAGCCTTACCTGCGACCTCAAGGCGGTCACGCTGCGCGACATCTACGACGCGGTCGGCGCCCCACCCTTCTTCGCAATGGGCAACCGCAGCGAGAAGACCACCTGCCTGGTCGAGCAGGTAGTGAACGCCTCGCTGGCCGAAGCTTTCCACGAGGCCGAAGCGCTGCTGGTTGCCCGGCTGGGCCATGTGTCGCTGGCCGACCTGTCGCAGGAATTCAACCGCCGCTTCGCCGACCACGCGCGCAGCCATCCACCCACAGGAGAACACCTTGAGCATCCCCAGCACAAGCCCGTATGACGCGATCATCGTCGGCGGCAGCTACGCCGGCCTGTCCGCCGCCCTGCAACTGGCCAGGGCCCGGCGCCGGGTGCTGGTGGTCGATGCCGGCCAGCGCCGCAACCGTTTCGCCAGCGATTCGCACGGGTTCCTCGGCCGCGACGGCCAGGATGCATCGAGCATCGCGCAAGCCGGCAAGGCGGACGTCGCCGCCTATCCGAACGTGAGCTGGCACGCCGGCAGCGCCACCAACGCGCGGCGTGATGGCGACGGTTTCGTTGTCGACCTCGACGGCGGTACGCACGTCCAGGCCAGCCGTCTGGTACTGGCCACCGGCGTGCGCGACGAGCTCCCGCCCATCGCGGGGCTGGCGGAGCGCTGGGGCAAGAGCGTGTTCCACTGCCCGTACTGCCACGGCTACGAACTGCAGCAGGGCGCGATCGGCATCCTTGCGGGTGGCGACATGGCCTTCCACCAGGCCATGCTGCTGCCCGACTGGGGCAGCGTGACCCTGTTCACCGACGGCCGCTACGCACCGGACGCGCAGCAGCGCGCGGCCATGGCGCGGCGCGGCGTGCTGGCCATCGACGATACCCCGGTGCTGCGCATCGAAGATCACGCCACCGTCGTGCTGGCCGATGGCCGCCGCCTGCCGATGGCAGGCCTGTTCACGTACGGACGCATCCACATAGGCAGTCCGCTGGCGGAGCAATTGGGCTGTGCCTTCGACGATAGCCCGATTGGCCCCTTCATCCGCACCGATGCCGGCAAGCAGACCACCGTGCCCGGGGTGTTCGCCGGAGGCGATGCCACACGGCCGGCCGGCAGCGTGGCCATTGCGGTGGCGGACGGTGCGATGGCCGGGCTCGGCGCGCACCGCTCCCTGGTCTTTGGCTGACCGGCCTACGAACAGCCGCGCGCCAGGCGGCCCTTGCTGTCGGCCGGATAGCTCAGCAGGATGGAGTCGGTGCGCCGGCCGGGCATATAGGTCATTTCCACATTGCCTCCGCGCGAGACGAAGCGGTGCGGGCCGACTTCGGCCAGCTCGACCCGGCTCCACTTGCCGAAGTCGGCGACCAGGCGCTGGTCGAGGTCGATCAGTTCCAGCCGCCGGCCGTTGGACAGCGCATAGCTGCCCTCCACTTCGCTGGCGAGCTGGGCGCCGGTGCTGGTGAACTGGCGGCTGGCCGCCTCGGCGTCGCGCTGGGCGGTGACGCTGACCTTGCCCTGGGCGCCGCACTGGGCCGCCGAAGCGAAGGGAGCGGCCAGCAGGCAGGCGGCAGCCAGTAGGGGTGTGAGTGTGCGCATGACATCTCCTTGGAATGGGCCAGATGGCAGCCGCAGCATGGCGGCCGTCCTGCCAGTTCAGACATCGCAAGTCATGCGGAGTGCGCGCATTGCGCGGCGTGGAAAGAATGCGTTGAGCGGGATCAAACCGTACGTGTTTTGTCGGCCGCATTCAAGCTGACGCCGCTTTTACTGCGTTTGCGGATAATGGCCTGTTTTGAGCAGCGCCAGCACGCCTTATGGAAATCCAGTTTCTCGGTACCTCTTCCGGCACCCCGACCAAGACCCGCAACATGAGTGCGACCGCGATCCGCATGCCCGGCGCGCAGCACTGGGCGCTGGTCGATTGCGCCGAAGGCACCCAATACCGCCTGCTGCGCACCGGCCTGTCGCCCATGCGCCTGCGCGCCATCTTCATCACTCACCTGCACGGCGACCACTGCTACGGCCTGCCCGGCCTGCTCGCCAGCGCCGGCATGCTCGATCGCAGCGAACCGATGAGCATCGCCGGCCCGCCACCGCTGCGGCGCATGATCGAGGCCATCATGGACGCGTCGCAGCTGACGCTCCCCTATCCCATCGACTGGGTGGCGCTCGAGGACCTGCCGGGCAGGCGGGTACTGCCCGATATGAAGGTGGCGGCGACGGCGCTGTCGCACCGCGTGCCTTCGTATGCGTTCAGCTTCACGGAAGCGGGGGTCGAGCGCAAGCTCGATATCGGCAAGCTCAAGGCCGGTGGCGTGGCCTCCGGGCCCGCATGGGGAGCAATCCAGCAGGGGCAGGATGTCGTCCTGCCGGACGGCCGCGCGGTGGTGGCCGAACACTTCCTGCTCGCGCCGCGCAAGGCGCGCAAAGTCATCATCGGCGGCGACAACGACCGCCCGGACCTGCTGGCGCGCGAGGCGCTGGACGCCGACCTGCTGGTGCACGAGGCCACCTATACCGACGCCATCCTGCACAAGATCGGCCCCGGCCCCCAGCACAGCTCCGCCGCGATGGTGGCGCGCTTCGCGCAGGCGGCGCAGGTGAAGAACCTCATCCTCACCCATTTCAGCCCGCGCTACCAGGACATCCATGGCGCGCTGACCCTGGCCGATATCGAGCGTGAAGCCCGCGCGCATTATTCCGGCACCCTGGCGCTGGCGCGCGACCTCGACCGCTACGAGCTGCGCAAGGACGGCAGCGTGCATGCCCTCCTCTAGGCTCCGGCTACAATCCCGGCATGCCGAAAAAAACTCCCATCTTCCCCGGACCCGCCACCGCCCGCGGCGCCGTGCTCGCCGTGCTGCTCTCGAACGAAGACCAGGCCGGCGCCGAACCGATGCGCGGCCGCATCGCCCTGGCCGCGATCGTCCGCGCGCTCAAGCGCAAATACCACTGGCCCATCGACACCGAAAGCTTCCCCTCCAACAGCATCGACGGCCGCGCCACCTGGGCCACGGTGTACAGCCTGCCGCCAGAAGTCATCACCAGGGCGCTCAACGCCGGCGGCCACGACTGGCTAAAAAGCCGCAAAACCTCACTTCGGGGTCAGGTCTGACATTTGGACACGGCCTCAGCAGTTATCGGCTCTGATGGCGCCTGTGGCGCGGCCTGGGCTCGCTTGTAGCGTCGAGCTCGTGTCCGATTGTCAGACCTGACCCCGAAGTTGGACCACCCTGGCCTCGCGTGCGCTGGCGATGCCCGCTTCGATCAATGCCAGCACGTCATGGGCCGATTCGGCAGTGACGGGCACCGGTGCGCCGTGCAGGATGGCGTCGCGCATCTGCGCGTAATACTGGGTATAGGCGCCGGGGAGCGTGGCGTGCGCTTGCTCTACCACCCCTTGTGCGGTGTGCAGCGCCAGCACGCCGTCGCTGGTATCGGCCGACCAGCCATCGGCCAAGGCGGCGCCGGCGCGCAAGGCCGTTTCCTGCATGTCCAGCCCATGCTTCACATAGCTGCCCTGCGTGCCATGCACGGTGAAACGCGGCGCCGGTATCGCCGTCAGTGCGCTCGCATGCAGGACGACGCGCATGGTCCCATAGCCGAGCACCGCGTGGAACCAGTCATCGGTGAGCGCGCCATCGCGCTGCTGTTCCATGTCGAGCCAGATCGTGGCGGGTGGCCCGAACAGCTGCACGGCCTGGTCGACCAGGTGCGGGCCCAGGTCGTACCACAAACCGCCGCCGGCGGCGCCGGACTCGCGCCAGCGCGCCTGGACCTGCGGACGGTAGCGGTCGAAGTGCGATTCGACGTGGACGATGCGGCCCAGCGTGCCTTCGGCGAGCAGCTGGCTGAGGGTCATGAAATCGCCGTCCCAGCGCCGGTTGTGGAAGGCCGACAGCCGCAGCGACCTTGCATCGGCCAGCGCGATCAGCTCCCGCGCCTGCGACGTGTCCAGCACGAAGGGCTTGTCGACCACCACGTGCTTGCCCGCTTCGAGTGCCGCGCGGGCGAGCGGGAAATGGGTGTCGTTGGGGGTCGCGATGACGACCAGGTCGATGTCGTCGCAGGCGTATAAAGCCTCCGGCGTGGCGTAGAGCATGGCGTCGGGGAAGGCGGCGTGCACCCGGCCAGGCGCGCTGCTGGAGACGGCGGCCAGCTGCAGGCCAGGGGTGGCCGCGATGAGCGGCGCATGGAACGTTGCCGACGCGTAGCCGAAGCCGACAAGGCCGACCTTGAGCGGCGGGACGGTGGATTGAGTCACTGCTGGTCTCCTGTGGGGCAAGGCATCCCGCTATTCTAGCTCCCATTGACATCCGCATCGATCTGTTGTGTAATCACAATAGATCGTACAGAATAAAGAACATCTCATGGTCTTACACAACAGGATCGCGCTGTTCCGTGCCGAGCGTGGCATCTCGCGTCGTGAACTGGCGGAAGCGGTCGGCGTCAACAACCAGACCATCGGCTACCTGGAGCGCGGCGACTACAAGCCCAGCCTCGAGCTGGCGATGAAGATCGCCCAGCATTTCGATGTAAGCGTAGAGATGCTGTTTTCTTTCCAGCGCTTCGAATCGATCGCCATGACCTTGAAACGCGCAGGAGAAGACGAATGAGCACGAAAGACAGGACCGCACTGCAGAAAATGGATGCGCTGGTCGGGTGGACCGGCGCGGCGAAGACGGTGAAAAACGACATGTCCAGCGACGCTGGTACCGGGCGCCGCCACCGGCCGATGCGCTGGCTGCCGCTGCTTCCGATCGCCTGCGGTGCAGGACTGGTCGCCGCCACCATCGCCGCCCCGGTGGCGCCAGCCGTGTATGCCATGGCCGGCCCGATGGTGGCGACGGTGGCGGCAATCTCGCTCAACGGCCCCCTGGGCAAACCGTCGATCGACGACGACGAACGGGAAGCGGCGCTGCGCAAGGATGCGTTCCTGTTTTGCGTGTCGGTGCTGGCTTTCCTGAACATCGTCGGGGGACCCATCCTGATGTTGACGGCAGCGCTGCAAGGATGGACGGTCGAACGCGTCGCCGGCATCGCGTTTGCGCTGTTTATCGCCAATGCGGCGTGTTTTGGCGGCCTTCCCACGCTGTATGCCAGCTGGAAGTCGCCGAAGCTCCCGGGCGCCGACGACTAAGCGGGCGCCCGCGGCGAAAGCGTCAGGCCAGCCAGCGCCAGATGCCGGCCGCGCGGCCGGCCAGCGGGATGTGCGCCCAGGTCGCCAGCAGCCAGACCAGCAGGCCGCCGCCCAGCGCGTGCATTCCCAAGCCGCCGAAGCGCGCCCGGCCCTTCGCGATGGCCACGAACGGCCAGTAACTGGTGCGCCCTTCCCAGGCCGTCCAGCCCTGCGGATCGAGCGCGGCCTTCTTGCGGTCCTGCAGCGCCGCACCGGCCAGCGCCAGCACGATGATCGCCACCGCCACGATGAGATTCCTTGTCACCGGATAGACCAGGATGTGCACCAGGCCCCAGATGGCGAAGGCCCACATCATCGGGTGCCGGGTGATGGCATACACGCCGCGCGCCTGCGCGCTGGCGGCGTTGCTGGCGCCCGGCATGGCCGGGTTGCGGACCAGGGAGCCGAGCAGCATGACGGAAGCGGGCAGCATCAGGATGGTCGCCAGCGCCCACAGGCCGTCACCCACGTTCCACAACGGCGCGGTGACCGGCGCCTTCGGGTAGGCCCAGGCCATCGCCCCCAGGGTGGCGAAGGCCACGACGGAATACAGGGCCAGGAAGCCCTTCTCGCCGATGGCCGCCACCAGGGGCCGGCGCAAGGGATGCGACAGGATGACATGGCTGGCTACGAACGCGCTGGCGCTAGCCACCAGCAACATTGATCCGTCCATTGCGCTGCTCCTTCATTGTGAGCCGGTAGCGCTGACTATAGCAGGAGCGAAGCGTGAGCGGTTCGCCCTACCGGCCGCCATGCGTGGCGGCCTTGCGCACGACGATGGCGGGGGCGGGCGGCGTCTTCATGCCGTCGCCGATGAAGAAGCTTGGGTAAGCGGGGTCGTGTAGATGCGCAGGAATTTCTCGTCCGGCGCATGCCACACCACTTCCTCGCGCCAGTCGCTGTCCATCTCCTCATGATTGGTTTGTGCACGCCGTGAGAAAGCGCGGTGCCCCCTCCTTTGTAGACCCATGCAGGCCCGATTGACCAGCCCCTGTGCAGGCAAACCGCGCAACTCTCAGAAAAATGATTGTTACCTCGTCCAGCCAGGACAGCGCGGCAGCTCAATCCCCTGGTCTGGCCTGCTGGGCCGCAGCGGCGTCACGGCGGTCGCGGGTGTCGTTCCACAGCGTCTCGGCACGCAAGCCGGTGCGGCAGAAGCCGAGCACCGGCTTGGGAGCGTTCGCATACAGCACGGCGAAGGCGGCCCGGTCCGCATCCGTGATCCGGCCCGGCGTCACCGGCAGCCAGAACGCCTCCATGCCGGCAGCCCTGGCCTGGGCGCCGATCGCCGCGAAGGCCGGCTGTCCGGCTTCCTCGCCATCAGGGCGGGTGCACACCAGGGCGGCGAAGCCCTGCTCGCGCAAGTCATCGATATCGGCAGGTGTGATCTGCTGGACCACCGCATAATTGTTGCTGAGGAAACGGATGTTCATGGCGCTCTCCTTGTAAATGGTTGGTGGTTACAGTATATTGAAATATATATTGTTAGTCGATATAATGTAGCCACGGACTCAAAAAGGAATGTCGATGCCTGACCCACACCAACTCGATTTGCACGCGATGCGTGCCGCAGCCGCCCACGCCTGCTCGCTGCTCAAGGTACTGGGCAACCCTGACCGTCTGATGCTGCTCTGCCAGCTCACGCAAGGCGAATACTGCGTCAGCGACCTGGAAGCCCTGCTCGGCATCGGCCAGCCCACGCTGTCACAGCAACTGGGGGTGCTGCGCGAGGAGCGCCTGGTCAGCACCCGGCGCGAGGGCAAGCAGATTTTCTACCGCATCGACAGCCCGGAAGCGCTGGCCGTCATGCAGGTGCTGTACCAGCAGTATTGCCTGCCATCGCATGGAGTCAAGGCATGAACATCGACTGGATCCACTTCACGCCATGGTCCTCGCTGGCGGGCGGCCTGGTGATCGGCGCCGCCGCGGCGGCCTTGATCCTCTTCAATGGCCGGATCGCCGGCATCAGCGGCATTCTCGGCGGCCTGTTGCCGCCTGTACGCGGCGACATCGGCTGGCGCGTCGCCTTCGTGCTCGGGCTGGTCGCCGCACCGCTGGCCTGGCGCCTGGTGCAGCCGCTGCCTGCGGTGACCGTCGAGGCCAGCGTCCCGACCCTCATCGCGGCGGGCCTGCTGGTCGGCCTCGGCACCCGCTATGGCGCCGGCTGCACCAGCGGCCATGGGGTATGCGGCCTGTCGCGGCGCTCGCCCCGGTCGCTGGTGGCGACCGCCACCTTCATGCTGGCCGGCTTCGCCATCGTCTTCGTCATGCGCCACCTGTCCGCATAAGGAAAGCACCATGCACATCGTCATTTCACTCATCGTCGGGCTGGTGTTCGGCATCGGGCTGATCCTTGCGGGCATGACCGATCCTTCCAAGGTCCTCGGTTTCCTCGATCTGGCCGGCGCCTGGGATCCGTCGCTCGGCTTCGTGATGGGGGGCGCGATCCTGGTCGGCGCCATCGCCTTCGCCGCCGCAGGCCGGCGCGAACGCTCGCTGCTGGGCCAGCCCATGCGCCTGCCGGCGCCAGCCCGCATCGACCGCCGCCTGGTGCTCGGTTCACTCGCATTCGGCGCAGGCTGGGGCCTGGCCGGCTACTGCCCGGGCCCGGCGCTGGCCTCGCTCGCGAGCGGCGGCGCCAAGCCGCTCATTTTCAGCGCCGCCATGCTGGCCGGCATGGCGATCTTCGGGCTGCTCGAGCGGCTGCGCGGCGCCCGGGCCGGCTGAGCACCGGGGCTGCCACGCCAACAGGATGACGCCATGCTGATCAATTCCCTCCTCGGACTCGCCGTCGGCCTGATCCTGGCGCTGACCGGCGCCGGCGGCGGTATCCTGGCGGTGCCGCTGCTGGTCTTCGGCGCCGGTATCGGCGTGGCCGAGGCGGGACCGATCGGCCTGCTGGCGGTCGGAATGGCCGCCGCCCTCGGGGCCGTGCTGGGCTTGCGGGAAGGACTGGTACGCTACCGCGCCGTCCTGCTCATCGCCGCCACGGGCATGCTGCTGGCGCCGGCCGGCCTGTGGGCGGCGCGCCTGGCCGACGCCCGCTGGCTCGGCCTGCTGTTCGCCCTGGTCCTGCTGTACGTGGCGGCCAGGACCTATCGCCAGGCCGCCGGCGCCGCTCCCATCGCGGCGCATAAGGCGCCGGCATGCCAGCGCGCACCGTTCACCGGCCGCTTCAGCTGGTCCGCTCCCTGCTTCCGCGCGCTGGCCCTGTCCGGCGCCCTGGCCGGCTTCCTGTCAGGCTTGCTGGGCGTCGGCGGCGGCTTCGTGATGTTGCCCGCGCTGCAGCGCCATACCGACCTCGCGGTCAAGTCGGCGGTGGCCACATCGCTGGCCGTGATCGCCCTCATTGCCGGCGCCGGCGTGGGCAACGCCGCGATCCACGGCGCCATCGACTGGCCGACTGCGGCGCCGTTCGCGGCCGGCGCGCTGGCCGGCATGCTCGGCGGCCGTTCGATCGCCACGCGCATTGCCGGCCGCCGGATGCAACAAGCCTTCGCCATCGTCTCGGCCCTCGTGGCGGCCGGGATGATCGTCAAGGCCTTCCTTCCACCCTCCCCTTGACACCGTGCTTCCAGGAGACTTCCATGAACATCAATCCGATCCAGCTGTTCGATACCGAGTCCTCGACCTACACGTATATCCTGGCGGGGCCGGGCGAGGCGGAGGCGGTCATCATCGATCCGGTACAGCGCCACCAGGCGCGCGACCTGGCTCACCTGGAGCGCCTGGGCCTGAACTTGCGCTATGTGCTCGAAACCCACGCCCATGCCGATCACATCACCTCGGCCGGCAGGCTGTGCCAGGCCACCGGGGCGCTGGCGGCGGTGCCGGCCGGCTGCGGCATCGCCCACGCCCCGCTGCAACTCAAGGATGGCGAGGTGATCCGCTTTGGCCAAGGCGAGGAGCTCCGGGTGCTGCAAACGCCGGGCCATACCGCCGGCAGCATGAGCTACGTCTGGCGCGGCAATGTCTTCACCGGCGACACCCTGCTCATCGACGGCTGCGGCCGGACCGACTTCCAGAGCGGCAGCGCCGATGCGCTGTACCACAGCGTCATGGACAGGCTGTTCACGCTGCCCGACGCCACCCGCGTGTGGCCGGCCCACGACTACAAGGGCCAGTCGGTGTCGACGATCGGCTGGGAAAAACGCCACAACGCGCGCCTGGCGGGGCGCAGCCGCGACGACTTCGTCAAGCTGATGGACGAACTGAAGCTGCCCAAGCCGGCGCTGATCGACGTCGCGGTGCCGGCCAACCAGAATCTGGGCTTGCCGCACGGGGTCTGAGCCTGTTGCGCTGCCAGAACCTCATATATGATGGCGAAACACCAATAGGTATTGACGCGCCGCAGTGGCGAATCAGACTGTCAGGGTCAATCTGGAAAGGCCACTGTTTGTGTTACTGCGAATATTAGTTGCCCTGCTCCTGTCCTCTTCGATGCTGGCGCAGGCGGGCACGCCGCCGCGCGTGGTGCGGGTCGGAATTTATACCAACGCCCCCAAGATCTACTTCGACGGACAAGGCCAGGCGAATGGGATTCTGGTCGACGTCCTGCGCGCGATTGCCGCCGCCGAAGGGTGGGAACTGCGTTTCGTCGGGTGCGAATGGGCGCGCTGTCTTGCCGCCGCGTCAGCGGGAGACATTGATCTCCTGCCCGATGTGGCCTGGTCCGAAGAACGCAGCCGCATCCTCGACTTCCACCAGGTTCCCGCCCTGTTCAGCTGGTCCCAGATCTACCGGCGCACCGACGTGCCGCTCAATGCGATGACGGATACCACCGGCAAGCGGATCGCCGTATTGTCAGGCTCGATCCAGCAGAATTTCTTTACCGAGATGGCGAAGAATTTCGGCATGAAGCCACAGCTCGTGCCAGTTGCCTCGGTCGAAGACGGTTTCGACCTGGTCGAACGTGGCGGCGCCGACGCCGTTGTCGCCAGCAAGTATGCCGGCACCCTGTATGCGCCTTCTCGCGGCATCGTCGAAACGCCCATCATGTTCCAGCCGGTGCGCCTGTTCTACGCGAGCGGCAAGGGGCGCAATGCCGCTTTGCTCGCAGCGATCGATCGCCGGCTCGACGCATGGCAACGGGATCCGGACTCCGACTATTTCGGGATCCTGGAACACTGGCAGACCCGCAGCATGCTGGCGCAAGTACCGGCCTACATCTGGTGGGGCGCCTTACTGGTGATCGCCATGCTGGCCATGGCAGTGGCGACCGCCGCCTGGCTGCGCAAGCAGGTAGCGCACAAGACCGGCGCACTGCGCGAAAGCGAACAAAGACTGGCAACCATCCTGGACAGCGTGGACGGCCTCATCTACATCAAGGACACATCTTACCGCTACGCCTACGCCAATCGTGCGCTAGAAGCGCTGGTCGAAGGCAGGATTGGCGACATCATCGGAAAGCAGGACACCGATCTGTTTGCACCGCCGGTGGCGGCAGCGCTGCACCGCAATGACGTCCGTGCCATCGCCAAACGCGAGCGGGTGGTGGCGGAAGAGACTGTGCCGGACCGGCATGGCAGGCAGATGACGGTGCTCAGTACCAAGATTCCACTGCATCGTGACGACGGCAGCGTGTACGGCTTGTGCGGTATTTCGATCGACATTTCAGAGCGGCGCGCCGCGGAGGAATCGACCAGGGTGGCCGCTTCGGTATTCAGGTCTGCGGAAGGCATGTTCATTGCCGGCCCGGACCGGCGTATCCAACGGGTCAACGAGGCGTTTTGCGCAATGACGGGCCACGAAGCGACCGACCTGGCAGGCGCCTTCGTCCCCTGGTTTGCACTCGGCAGCGATGGCGCCGACGCCCGGGACATCATGTGGGACGCTGCGGAAAACCATGGAAAATGGCAAGGAGAGATCTGGACCCATCGCAAGAATGGCGATGCTTACCCGGCCCGGCTGACGGTCACCGCGGTGCGCGACGAGAACGCTTCTATCTCGCATTTTGTCGGCACCCAGGGGGATATCACGGAACAGAAGCTGGCACAGGATGAAATTGCCAAACTGGCATATTTCGATTCGCTGACTGGCCTGCCTAACCGCCGCCTCCTGCTCGAGCGCCTGGGCCATTGCGTGTCGCTGCGCGAACGCAGCGGGCAAATGCCTGCCCTCCTGTTCTTCGATCTCGATAATTTCAAGGACTTCAACGATCTGCACGGCCACCAGCTGGGGGACCAGCTGCTCCGGCAGGTAGGCGAGCGCATCCGGACGTGTACCCGCGCGGGAGACACCGTGGCGCGCCTGGGCGGTGATGAGTTTGTTGTCTTGCTCGACAATGTCGGCCGGACTGAACAGGAAGCAGGCGCCCATGCAAGCGCCATCGGCTGGAAGATCATTGCCGCAGTAGCGGAGCCCTTCATCATTGGATCGACGACGCACCGCACCACGTGCAGCCTCGGCGCAGCGCTGCAGAGCGACTCGGGGATCGACAGTGACGAGATGATGAAACGGGCCGACATGGCCATGTACAGCGCCAAGAAAGACGGGCGCAACACGATGCGTTTCTTCGATCCCGGCATGGCATCGGACGTGTCGCACCGGCTGGCGCTGGAAGAAGAAATCCGGACTTCACTCGGCACCTCCGGGTTCAGCATGCACTATCAGCCCCAGGTGGACGTACAAGGCCGCATCACTGGCGCGGAAGCGCTGTTGCGCTGGAATAGTCCGAAACGCGGTGCGATCGGTCCGTCCGTATTCATCCCGATCGCAGAAGCTTCCGGCCTTATCGTGCCGCTGGGCAGATGGGCGCTGCATACGGCCTGCGCGCAATTGGCATGCTGGAAAAGCCAGCCTGGCCTTCGCGATCTCACCGTCTCAGTCAACGTCAGCATTCGTCAGTTTCGTGAACGCAGTTTCGTCCAGGACGTTGTCGATACCGTGAGCGACACTGGCGTGAGTCCAAGCAAGTTGAAACTGGAGTTGACAGAGACGGTCTTGATCGACGATGTCGACGATACGATCGAAAAGATGCGGCAACTGAAGGAGCTTGGTGTCAATTTCTCACTCGATGATTTCGGCACCGGATACTCGTCCCTCAGCTACCTCAAACGCTTGCCGATCAACCAGCTCAAGATCGACCGTTCGTTCGTGCGCGACATCCTGACCAACCCGAACGACGCCTCGATCGCACGCAGCATTGTTGCGTTGAGCCAGGCGCTGGGGCTAGGCATCATCGCGGAAGGTGTCGAGACCGAGGAGCAGCGCAACTTCCTGGCCGAGATTGGATGTTCGTTCTACCAGGGCTACCTTTTCGGACGTCCGATGGAAGCGGCGTCGTTTGAACGATCAGTACGGGCGCAGGATGATTAAGCAGGGCCGCCGTCCGGCCGGATTACGCGGAAAAGTCATTCGCGCATGACACGCGCACGCCGGTGAGGAATCCGCGCCAATGGGTGCTTTGCGGGGGCACACTTGCGATGCAGCGGCGTTCGCGGAAAATGCGCGCCACGACTGGCGCTACCCGTGCGAAGCGGATACAAAAGATCGCATCCCCTTCGACCGGCGATTCAAATGCTGGTAGGCCTCCCGTGAGTCGAACACGGCACCAACGGATTATGAGTCCGAGCTAAACCATATTCCCTTGCGTTGATCTACATTGTAAAAGTTCGGCAACACTATGAATTTTAAGGACAAATTCAATTTCTGCGACTTTTTACCGTTGACCTTCGTTGATCTATTGCCATAGTATTTGCCTACACGGTGCCTACACGACGCCTACAATCAAGGGAACTATGGCAAAAGAAAATTTTACGGCGGACCGTATCAGTGAATCGCCACGAGTTTCCTAGACACTCGCGAGCTGCTTGAAGTACTGCTTTTCATACTCCACCGGCGACAAGTCATTGCTGACGCTGTGCCGGCGCTTGGGATTGTAAAACATCTCAATATAATCGAAGACATCCTGTTTTGCTTCTTCCCGAGTACCGTAGGTCTTGCGTCGGATCCGTTCCCGTTTCAGGAGCTGGAAGAAGCTCTCGGCCACGGCGTTATCGTGGCAGTTCCCACGCCGGCTCATACTCTGCTGCAGGTTGTGCTGGTCCAGGAAGTCGCGCCAGTCGTAGCTGCTGAACTGGCTGCCCTGATCGGAATGCACCATCACTGTATTTTTGGGTTGCCGACGCCAGACAGCCATCAAAAGCGCATTCATGGCCAACTCGCGATCGATTCGAGAACTCATCGACCAGCCGACCACCTGACGTGAAAACAGGTCCAGTACGACGGCCAGATAAAGCCAGCCCTCATAGGTGCGGATGTACGTGA
>NZ_FOLD01000049.1 GCF_900112225.1 Massilia yuzhufengensis
ACCTCCTCAATTGCGGCTCTGCGCCGAAAGGTTCACCAACCCTCAGCGTAACCCGCGCTTGTTGAGGTTGGTAGGTCAATACATTCTGTCTACTTCGCCAGCTGCTTGAGCTTGCGCTCGACAAAGCCCTGCAGTTCAGCCGACAAGGTCCCGCTCGCGCGCGCCTTCTGGTACGCATCGGCGGCTTCCGCGTTGCGCTTCTCCGCCTGCAGCGACATCCCCAGCCCCATCCACCACACCCCGTTGTGCGGCGAGGTCCTGAGCGCGGCCGTGTAATGGTCCGCCGCCTCGCGGTGGCGCTGCTCGCGCTGCAGCGCGCCGGCCAGGAAGGCGTGGTATTCGCCATTGCCTGCGGCATGCGGCAAGGTGCGCAGCAAGGTCTCGATGCCGGGGCCGCCGCGTTCGATCTGCAGGCGCGCCAGCAGCATGGCCAGCGAAGGCTGGCGCGGATCCAGCGCCAGCGCCGCCTGCAGCTGCTTCATCGCTTCGTCGGGGCGCTTGGCTTCGATCAGCAGGCTTACCAGGGTCTGGCGCGACGCCTCGTGGCGCGGGTCGGCGCGCAGCGCGCCCTGCAGGTGGCCGATCGCTTCGGTCATGCGGCCATCTTCAAGGCTGGCGAGCGCGCGGTTGTAGCCGTTCTCGGCGCGCTGCACCGGGGTTTCCACCCGCCCCGCCGACGCCGACGCCTTCGCCGGCGCCGGCGTCCTGACCGGCGCGGCGGCTTTTGCCGGCGCCTTCACCGGCTCGGCCTTCACCACGGCGCGCCTGGGCGCGGGCGCTTCCTTCTTGACCGGCTTGTCGACCTTCTTCGGCGCGGGAGCGGGTTTCTCGACGACTGCTATGGGTTCCGGCGCCGGCGCTGGCACCACCGGCACGGGCTCGGGCTCGGGCTCGGGCGCCGGGGCTACCGGCGCGGGCGCAGGAACCTGCACCAGCGGGGCCGCCACGAGCGCCGGCGCCGGGGTTGGAACCGGCTCCGGCGCAGTCTGCTTGAACCGCCACGCGGCGTAGCCCGACCCACCCAGCACCACCACCAGCGCCCCCAGCAGCGCCACGCGCAGCCACGGGAAGCCGCGCTCGGGCGGCAGCACGGTCTTGATTTCGGGCGACACCGCGGCCGGCCCGGGCTGGCCGCCGCGCGCATCGAGGTCCTGCAGCATCTTGTTAATGAGGCTCATCGTACGAATGCCCATGCAATTCCGGCCGCGGCGCCGGCCAGCACGCCGCTGGCGGCCAGCCAGGGCCAATAGCGGCGTTTCGCACCCACGGTGTCGATCGCCGCGGTCGTCACATGGCCGCCGCCCACCTGCTGCTTGCCCTGCCCGTAGGCCAGCATCAGCGACTTGTGCGCCAGGATGTTCACCAGGCGCGGCACCCCGCCGCTGCTCTTGTACAGGCGCCGGATCGCGGCGCTCGAGAACAGCCGCGCACCGGTGAAGCCGGCCACGCGCAGGCGGTGCGCCACATAATAATCCAGGTCGTCGCGGCTGAGCGGCCCGAGGTGGTAATGGAAGGTGATGCGCTGGGCCAGCTGGCGGATCTGGTCGAGTTCGAGCTTGCGGTTCAGTTCCGGCTGGCCGAACAGGACGATCTGCAGGAGCTTGCGCTTTTCGGTTTCGAGGTTGGTCAGCAGGCGCAGCGCCTCCAGGCTTTCCACCGGAATCGCCTGCGCCTCGTCCAGGCACAGCACCACCTGCAGGCCGTGGCGCGCCAGTTCCAGCAGGCGGCCATTGATGGCCTTGAGCAGCTGGTGCTGGTCGACGTCGCGTTCGAGCACGAGCTCCAGTTCGTCGGCCAGCGCCAGCATCAGCGTGCGCGGCTCGAGGTAGGGATTGGGGATGTAGGCGGTGACGAAGCCGTCGCCCAGCGTGGCCATGAACTTGCGGCACAGGAGCGTCTTGCCGGTGCCGACTTCGCCGGTGATCTTGATGAAGCCTTCGCCGCTGCGCGCCGCCACCAGCAGCGTGTTCAGGGCCTCCTGCGAACGCGGGCTGCCGAAGAAGAAGCTGGTGTCCGGGGTGATCCCGAACGGCAGTTCGCGCAGGCCGAAGTGTGCCGCGTACATTACTTGCCGCCCGAGCGGGTGATGCCCTGCTGGGCCGGATTCATGCCCTCGATGCGGCGGCCCGTTTCGAGCAGGTCCTGGCTCCAGTCGTTGGCGCCTTCGACGATGGTCGGCTTGATCAGCACCACCAGCTCGCGCTTCTGGTTGACCCGGTTCTTGTTGCGGAACAGCGCACCCAGCACCGGCAGCTTGTCGGCTCCCGGCAGCTGGTCGGTGTCGCCGGTCGCGGACTGGCGCATCAGGCCACCGATGGCGACCACGCGGCCGTTCTGGCCGCGCACGATGCTGTCCAGTTCGCTGGTAGAGGACGCCGCCAGCGGCAGGTTCAGGGTGCCGGCGCTGCCCAGGTTGACGCCCTTGTTGATGGTGGTGACCTGGCTGACCGACGGGTGCACGTGCAGCAGGATGTTGCCCTTGTCGTCGATCTGTGGCGTCACGTCCAGCACCACCCCCGAGAAGAAGGGCTGCAGCGTGACGCTCGGGCTGGTCGTATTGCCGGTGGCCGAACTGTTGGTCGTGGTGGTGACCCCGGTGACGTAGAACTCGTCGGTGCCGATCTTGAGCACGGCCTTCTGGTTGTTCATGGCCGCGACCCGTGGGCTGGACAGAACGTGCACCGTGCCCTGCGATTCGAGGAAGGAAATCAGCGCGGCGAAATTATTGGTCTGGAAGGCGAAACCAAACAGCGAGCCGGCAGCGTTGGCCGCCTGCGACAGCGAAAAGCCGGTGCTGGCGCTCAGGCCATTGCCGTTGGCGATCACTGCCGGCTGGCCGCCGTCGAAGGGCAAGGGGGCCAGGCTGGCGCCGGGCGAGATCATCCCGCCTGATACGCGGTTGGCGTGCGAGCCGCGGAACGAAGCGAACGAAGCCCAGTTGACGCCGCTCTGGAAGCGGTCGTTGAGCTCGACCTCGAGGATCTTGGCCTCCAGGATCACCTGGCGGTCCACCGACAGCTGGGTGGCTTTCAGGTACATGTCGACGTTGCGCAATTCGTCGGGCATGGCGCGGATCACCAGCACGCCCGATTGCGGGCTGATGACGACGCTGCGGCCGCCCTCCTTCGAGCCGACGATGGCTTCCACCGAGGCCTTCAGGTCGCCCCAGAAATCGTTCAGCGACGTGGTGTTGACGTCGGAGCTTTCCACCTGGACGGCGCCGGCGCCGTTCTGGCCGCCGTTGTTGCCGTTATTGGGGATGTTTCCGCCGCCGCCGCCGTCGCCGCCGCTGGTGCTGGTGCCCGCGCTCTGCACCGAGGTCGAGGTAACGCGCAGGTTCGAACTGCCGCGGCGCTGGGCGGCCAGGTAGTTCACATGGAACATCCGGGTCTGCATCGTGAGCGGGCGGATCGTGATGCGGGTGCCGTCGATGCGGTAGTCGTAGCCGTACATCTCCTTGACCGCTTCCAGCGTCTCGGCCAGGGTCACGTCCTTGAGGTTGGCGCTGATGCTGCCCCCCACGTCCGGATGCACCAGCATGTTGTAGCGGGTGCCGGCCACGATCGAGCGGAAGAACTGCTGGGCCGGGACGTTGTTGAACGAAACGTTGAAGCGTTCTTCCAGTGCGGGACGCGCCTTGGGCAGCTGGCTGGCCAGCGCGGCGGCGGGCGGCAGCAGCGCATTGGCGACGGCATCGTCCACGGCCGGCGCGGCGCTGGCCTGGCCGTTGGCCCTGGCCATCTCGCGCCCGATCGCATCATACGTGTCGTTCTTCTGCGCGGTCTGGCAACCGGCAAGCAGCAGCGCCGCTGCCACCATGGCCGCACCGGGAGTCAAGAAGCATGTCCGCATGGCTGTCCTCAGTTGAGCTGCGAGATGCCGGCTTGGGCCGGCTCTGGTTCGAGGCGCAGCACCTGGCGTTCGCGCCCGCGCACCAGCTCGACCTCGGTCTGGGTCATGCGCGCCACGCGCGCCCCCTTGAAAATGTCGCCCAGGCGCACGGTCTCGCCGTCGATCACGGCGATGTGGCGCCCGCCGGCGCGCGGCGCAATCAGCACCGACTGCAGGCGCGGCAGGCCGTCGCCGCCGCCTGCCGCATCGGCGCGCGCGCCGAGGGAAGCCGGAGGGCGGGTCGGGTCTGCCAGGGACTGGGCGGAAGCGGCATGGGGGGCCAGCACCAGCGCGGTCAGGGTCATTGCGGTCAGGGTCTTCACAGCTTCATCCAATTCCGGTCCAGGCTCAGGGTATAGAGCGTGAGCGTCAGGCGGGAGGCCGGATATTCCTCCACATCGAGTTGTGCCTTGCCCCAGAACAGGCGGGTCGGCATCGCTTCGAGCGCGCTCAGGTAATCGACCATGTCGAGATAGTTGCCGCGGACAGTCACTTCGACCCCGTGGCGGTATAGTACGTCGGCGGGCGCGCCGGCGGCGGCGGGCGCCGGCGGCGGAGCCGGCGGCACGGCTTGGGCAGCGCCGGGTTCGGGCGTCGCGGTGGCGGTGCGGCCCGAAATCGTCTCCACCGGGAGCGTGCGCATCGCCACCAGCTGCAGGCGGCCATTGGCCCGCAGGATCGCGTCCACCAGCGGCGCCATGCGCTCCGGCGCCACCAGGCCATGCTGCATTGCCAGCAGCGAGTCGCCAATCTGAGCCGCTTCGCGCTGCACGGCCTCGAGGCGGGTGCGGGCCGCTGCGTCCGGATCGACCTGGTAGGCCTCCACCGTGGCGGCGATCTCGGCGTCGATCGCCATCATGTCGTTGCGCTGCTGGAGGATTTGCGCGGTCAGCGCGTCCTGCGTCGCGTACACCGGCGCGAGCACCAGCTGGAACCCGATGAAGGACAGGACCGCCACGGCGGCGGCGAAGGCCAGTGCGCGTTCGCGCAGGCTCAGCGCGTCGACACGCGCGGCAAGCTGGACAAGTCGATGCTTCATGGACGCGGCGCCTCCGGTACGGCCTGCAGGCTGAACTCCACATAGGGCGCCTCGCTGCGCACGGGCTTGCCATCGGCATCGAGCGACTGCAGCGGTGCCGCCTGGCCGATCTGCAGGCTGGCGAAGGATTTACCCTGCAACAGCGGTTCCTGGGTCAGGCGGCTGATGTATCCCGGCACCAGCGCCGGGTCGGTGGTGCGGCCCTTGATGCCGATATCCTTGCCGGCGATACTCAGGCTGGTCAGCCACAAGCCCGTCAGGCCCTGGCGCGCAAAGGCCTTCAGGTAGCCGGCGTAGCCGTTGGTATCGCCCAGTTCGCCGCGCTGGAGCACGCCCGACACATGGCGCAGTGCCGCCAGCTGGTTGTCGGCTTCCGTGATCTCGGAAGCCAGCGTGGCGTTCTTTCCGCGCGGCGCGAATTCGGCTTTCACCGAGGCCAGGCGCGCCTGCTTGCGCGACAGCTGGCCGGCGCCAATGGCCGCTTCTTCCTGCATGCTGGCGGTTTGCGCGCGCAGCGCCGCGCCGAGAGCGCCAATGCCGGCCACCAGCAACAGCAGCGACAGGCCCATCATCCGCGCGGTAAGAACTTTCTTTTGCGGCAGCAGCGCCGGGTTGAACAGGTTGACCTGCTGGCGAAGTGGCGGGTTCATGCCTTTGCCTCCATGCGCAGGGCGGCGCCGAGCAGCAGGAAGAAGCGCTGCTGCATCGCCTTGTCGAGCAACTCGGGGGTGCGGGAGAAATCAAGCACGCTGGCCAGGTCAAGTGTCTCGACCGGCATGTACATATTGCTCGACAGATATTCATCCAGGCCCAGTACCGCCGACGGCGCCAGCACCAGTTTCGAGACGCTGACGAACGAGAACTGGCGCTCGAAGTGGTCGAGCGAGCGCTGCAGTTCGAGCGTGATGCGGTCAAACACGGCATGCTTGCGCTCGTGATCCGGCTCGAGCAGCTGGTCGAGCGTGACGTCGAAGCGGCGCGACAGGTAGAGCTCGCCACGGTAGGACACCGTGAGCAGGCCGCCGTCGGGACCGAAGGACAGCATGGCCACGCCCCGGCCTTCGGGCTCCAGCATCGCCGAGATATTACGCTGCGCCATTTCCGGGATGTCGACCACGCCCAGGTCGATCTTCGCATCGAAGAACAGTTTCTGGCGCGGCCCGATGACGCTGTTGCGGGCCGCAATCGCAAACATCGATTGCTGGGCCCGCCCCTGGACGGCCGCGTCGAGCGGGATTTCCAGCACGTCCACGGTGGCGTCGCCAACCGGGAAATCAAGCATGTCCTTCAGGCGCCACTGGATCGCCGTGCGCATTTCGTCTTTCGGCACATTGGGCGCTTCGACCGTGATGACCTGGTATTCGCCACCGCCGAGCAAGGTGGTGCAGCGGTAGTTGCCGGCCTGCCCTTCCCGGCCAGCTTTCTCCAGCACGCCCGAATCAGGCTCGCCTGGCAGGAAGCGCGCAAAGCGGACGAAGGGTTTGCCGTCGCCGCGCTTGATGCTGGTGGCAGCCACGCCGTCGCGTTGTACGGCGACAGCCAACCATCCATCCTTCTTTTTGGCTTTTCTAAAAAAACGCATCAAGCGGCAATTGTCCTGTCGGCGAAAAAATATTGGATCCAGTAAAGACTTGATTATATTCAAGACGACCGGCTACCGACGAATTAAATGCCGAAAAACCAAGGAAAACCGGGACGTTTATCGGCATTCAAACAAGATTTCGTTGTCGGTTGATCGCACGGGCACCGGGCAGCGCATCGCAGAGGGCGAAAAAGGGGGAAATCCGGAGTAAGGCAGATCGCGATCGACCGAGCTTCCAGCTTGGCGCAATGCAGTAAACCGGCGCCGTAAACGTGACACCACCCTGGTGGACGCGAACCAATCATCGATCGGCACACGTACAGTCCAGGGTGGATCAGTCCAGCACAAGCCGGACCAGGGATATTACTGGCAGTTCAGCGAAGCGACGTTGGCGATCACTGGCAGCGATCCGGCGCCGGTGGCGGCGGTCGGTGCGGTGTAGGTGAACGCGCAGCTCGACGGAGTGACGGCGCCCTTGACAGCCACCGTCAGGACGCCACCAGCGGCGGTCACGGTGTAATCGGTATTGTTCAGGCCAGCGGCGGTACCCAGGGCAACGACGCCGGTCGGGTAGCGGAATTTCACAGGCACGTTCGTACCTTCCATTGCGACAGTCGTGTCGGCGTTGTTGACGATCGCCTTGGCGTGCACCATCGCCACGGTCGACTTCACCGAACCCATGGCAGCCTTCAGGCTGGCGCTGCGGGCGTCAGCGCCCAGGTCGGCGAACTTCGGCAGCGCGGTAGCGGCGAGGATGCCAAGGATGACGATCACGACGATCAGTTCGATCAGGGTAAAACCGCCTTGGCTACCGGCCTTGAAATTTTTGTTCATGAAGCTCTCTCCGTTGAAGAATGGTGCGGTCAACCCGCGTTGCTTTATTAGTCGTTATTTGGACATCACCTGATCTGCAGCTGATCCAGCACCAGTCCGTAACTGGCCTCGTTCCGTCCATCGCTGTCGGCCGGAGCAGGCGCTTGCAACAATTCTACCTTGAACTTCAGCAATTTTGATATCCCAAAAGAAAAAGTGTCGCTAGATTGCAAAAAATTGATGGAGCGATCAGACCGGTCGAAATACCAGTGGCCGGGCTTGATGACGCCCGCATCCGGCCGGCTGAACTCGCCCTGGTAATTGTCGGGCACGCGCGCCAGCCAGGTCACCGGATTTTCCTGCGCCAGCGCTTCCAGCGCTGCCGGCCCACGGCCATCGACGGCCAGGCGCGCCACGCGCACCGCCATCGCCGTGCGCGCCGCAGCAACCAGCTGCAAGGCGGCGGCCCGCTCCATCTGCGCCCGGTATTCCTGCAGCTTTGACAACAGCCCGCCGACGAGCAGCGCGAACAGCAGGCCGCAGACGGCGAACTCGAAGCGGGTGAAACCCCGCATTGGCCGTATCGCCGCGCGTGCCCTCATCCTCATTGCGGATGCAGGGCCGCCTTGCCCAGGTCCCAGATCGGCAGGAAGATGCCAAGGGCCAGGATCAGCACCATCACACCCAGGAAAGTGATCAGGATCGGCTCGATCTGGCTCGACAGTGTCTTGAGCTCGTAATCCACTTCGCGTTCGTACATTTGTGCGATCTCGTCCATCAGGTCGTCGAGCGAGCCGGATTCCTCGCCCACCGCGATCATTTGCAGCACGATCGGCGTGAACACGTTGGCCGCGGTCGAGGTGCGCAGGATGCTCTCGCCGCGCTCGACGCCGTCGCGCATCTGCTCGATGCGCAGGCTCAGGTAGGCGTTGTCGGCGGTCTGCGACACCACCGTCAGCGCCTGCACGATCGGCACCCCGCTGCGCATCGACAGCGCGAAGCTGCGGGCGAAGCGCGCCATGGTCGCCTTGTGGATGATCTTGCCGGCGATCGGAAGGCGCAGCTTGTAGCGATCCCAGGTCAGCCGGCCCCTGGTCGAGCGCGTCCACTTGAGAAAGCCGGCGACGATGCTGGCGCCCATGCCCGCCATGAGCGGCCAGTACCGGACCGTGAACTCCGAGGTGCCGAGCAGGATGCGCGTCATCAGGGGCAGCTCGGCGCCGAACTGCTTGAACACGCTGGCGAAGCTGGGGATGACGAACATGTTGACGATGACCATGGCGATGATCATCGCGATGACCACGAAACTCGGGTAGCGCAGCGCCGTCTTGACGCGCTCGCGCATGTCGCGGTCGAACTCAAGGTGGTCGAACAGGCGCAGGAAAACGTCTTCCAGCCGGCCCGTCATCTCTCCCACCCGCACCATCGACAGGTAGAAGGGGTTGAACACCTTTGGATGGCGGGCCATCGAGCTGGATAGCTCGCGGCCGGCGTCGAGCGACTCGCGCAAGTCCTTGATCACCTTGCCGAACGACTTGTTGATGGCCGATTCCTGCAGGCCGGCCAGGCCGCGCATGATCGGCACGCCGCTCTTGAGCAGCGTATAGATCTGGCGGCTGAACAGCTGCACGTCCATCGACGTGACCTTCTTCGCGTTCAGGCGCGCCCACAGGGTCTCGCCGCCGGTCGCGGCCGGGCCCTTGCGGCTCGGGTTGATCTCGATCGGCGTGGCGCCGCTGCCGAACAGCTGGTCGGCGATCGCGCCGCTGTCGACGCCTTCCAGTACGCCCTGCAGCAGTTCGCCTTTGGCGTTGCGCGCCTTGTATGCGAAATACGGCATCAGTCGTCGAGCTGGTTACTGATGCGCATGGCTTCGGCGATGGTCGTGCGGCCCTGGACAGCCAGGCTCACGCCGTGGCGGCGCAGGGTCTCGCCTTCCATCTCGGCGTGCGCCACTTTGAGGAAGTGGCCCGGGTCCGGGTGGTTTGCCGCGTCGGTGACGGCGCGCGTCATTTCCAGCAGCTCATACACGCCGGTACGGCCGCGGAAGCCGGTGCCGTTGCAGTGCGAGCAGCCCTTGCCGTGGAAGAACTGGGTGGTGGCGGCGCGCTCGCCCAGTTCCGCGCGCAGCCAGTTCACCTCGGGCGCAGTGGCCGGGTAAGGCGTGGTGCAGCTTTCGCAGATCACGCGCACCAGGCGCTGGGCCAGCACGGCCTGGAGCGAACCGCCCACCATGTAGCGCGGCACGCCCATGTCCATCAGGCGCAGCGGGGTCGATGCCGCATCGTTGGTGTGCAGGGTCGACAGCACCAGGTGACCGGTCATGGCGGCGCGCAGGCCGATCTGGGCGGTTTCCTGGTCGCGCATCTCGCCCACCAGCACGATGTCCGGATCCTGGCGCAGCGCGGAGCGCAGCACGCGCGCAAACGACAGATCGATCTTGTCGTTCACCTGCACCTGGTTGATGCCCTTCAGGCGATATTCGACCGGGTCTTCGACGGTGATGAGTTTCTTCTCGACCGAGTTCAGTTCGGACAGCGCACTATATAAGGTGGTGGTCTTGCCGCTGCCGGTGGGGCCGGTGACCAGCACCAGGCCGTTGGGACGCTGCACCAGCGCCCGGAAACGCTCGACGATCCGCGGCGGCATGCCGATCGCGTCGAGGCGCAGCGTGGTGCCGCTCTGGTTCAGCAGTCGCATCACCACCGACTCGCCGTACTGGGTCGGCATGGTCGAGATACGCACGTCGATGCGCTGGTTGCGCACTTTCACGGCGAAGCGGCCATCCTGCGGCAGGCGCTTCTCCGAGATGTCCAGGTCGGCCATCAGCTTCAGGCGCAGCGCCAGCGGGGTGGCGACCTTGATGTCGGCTTCGGTCTGCAGGTGCAGCACGCCGTCGATGCGGAAGCGGATCTGCAGGCGGCCTTCCTGCGGCTCGATGTGGATGTCCGAGGCGCGCACCTGCGAGGCGTCGTCGAACACCGACTGCAGCAGCTTGACGATCGGCGCTTCTTCCAGCCCCGGGTTGGCGGCCAGCGCGCCGAAGTCGATCGAGGTGTCGCCCAGGTCCTGCTCGACCTCGCGCGCGAAGTCGGTGATCTGGTCGGTGCGGCGGTAGATGCGGTCGATCGCGCCCAGCACCTCGGTCTCGTTGACCACGGCCAGCTCCACCCCTTTTTTCAGCAGGCGCGCGATCTCGTCGTAGGCGAACAGGTCGGTCGGGTCGGACACGCCCACCAGCAGGGTCTCGCGGCGGTCTTCCAGCACCAGCGCGCGAAAACGCCGCGCCGCCGTTTCCGGCAGCAGGCGCACCAGCTCGGCGTTGATGTTGTAGAACTTGAGGTTGATGTAGGGGATGTTCAGCTGGCGCGCCAGCGCGCCCGAGATCTGTTCTTCGGTCACGAAACCGCTCTCGACGAACACGCGGCCCAGCTTGCGCCCGGTGCGCTTCTGGTCCGCCAGCGCCTGCATCAGCTGCTCTTCGGACAGCAGCTTTTGCTGGATCAGCACCTCGCCGAGGCGAATTTTTTCTGGCCTTGCCATGGACATCCTTTTTAGTTATATGCTGCAACGAACATTTTATGCCAGAACCTTGGGAAATTGATCGTTGGAATTAACTGACTGTCGCCGTTTCGCCTCGTCGACATGGCATCGGGGTGTAAGATGGACAACCCGGCGGGCTTCCCGGCCTGCCCCAGCGACATGGAGAACCGATTGACCCATTCCAGCGCGCCGTCCCAGCGCCGCCGCATCTACCTGATGCGCCACGGCAGCGTCACCTACTTCGACGACAGCGGCAAACCCTTCCTCCCCGAGAACGTGGCCCTGAACGAGGCCGGCCGGGCCCAGGCCGATGCCGCCGGCCGGGCCTTTCGCGAGGCCGGCGTGCGCTTCGACCGCGTGATCGTCTCCGGCCTGCCACGCACCGTGGAGACGGCCGAGCGCGTGCTGCTGGAAAGCGGCCAGGCCATCGCGCCGGAAGTGTGGCCGGAACTGCATGAAATCCGCGGCGGGCGCCTGTCGAGCATCCCCACCGGCGAGCTGCGGCGCGCCTTTACCGGCGTGTTCGAGGGCGTGGTGAGCGAAGACCAGCGCTTCCTGGCCGGCGAATCGGTGGGCGAGATGATGGACCGGGCGCATCCGGCGATCGCGCGCCTGCGTGCCCAGCCTGGCTGGGACACCGTGCTGCTGGTCCTGCACGGCGGCGTCAATTGCGCGATCCTGTCGCTGGCCCTGACCGGGCAGCGCCTGTTCCTCGGCGGCCTGGCGCAGGCGGCCGGCTGCATCAACGCGCTCGACGTGGGCAGCGGGGCGGCCGACTGGGTGGTCCGCTTCGTCAACTTCGTGCCGCCCGGCCCCTTGCAGCCGGAGGCCCGGACCACCACGATGGAGCAACTGTTCGAGCAATACCGCAAAGCCCGCTGATGCATTTCCACAGAAATAGCACGTCCGCACACATTTCTTGCCGCGCAGGCTAGAATGCAGCACAACCACCAATAATGGAGACGCGATGTTCGAGGAAATGATGGGCACCAAGCCGGTGTCGGAACGCCAGCGCTTCGACGCCGACGCCCTCGGCGCCTGGCTGGCGGCGCATGTCGATGGCTATCCGGGCGGCGCGCCTGCGGTCGAGCAGTTCAAGGGCGGCCAGTCCAACCCCACCTTCAAGCTCACGGCCGGCGACGCGCGCTACGTGCTGCGCACCAAGCCGGGACCGGCCGCCAAGCTGCTGCCCTCGGCGCACGCGATCGAGCGCGAGTTCCGCGTGATGCAGGCGCTGCACGGCGCCGGCTTTCCGGTGCCGCGCCAGTTCGCCCTGTGCACCGACGAGTCGGTCATTGGCCGCGCCTTCTTCGTGATGGAGTTCATCGAGGGCCGCGTGCTGTGGGACCAGTCCCTGCCCGGCATGAGCCCGGCCGAGCGCGCCGCCATCTATGACGAGCAGAACCGCGTTATCTCGCTGCTGCACACGACCGACTACGCCGCCATCGGCCTGCAGGACTACGGCAAGCCGGGCAACTACTTTGCCCGCCAGATCGAACGCTGGACCAAGCAGTACCAGGCCTCGAGCACCGAGCAGATCGAGGCGATGGACCGCCTGATCGAGTGGCTGCCCCGGCATATCCCGCCGGGCGACGACACCGGCATCGTGCATGGCGACTACCGGCTCGACAACATGGTATTCCACCCGACCGAGCCGCGCATCCTGGCGGTGCTGGATTGGGAATTGTCCACGCTGGGCCATCCGCTGGCCGATTTCTCCTACCACTGCATGAGCTGGCACATCCCTCCGGGGAAATTCCGCGGCATCGGGGGGCTGGACCTGGCCGGGCTGGGCATCCCGTCGCTGGACGAGTACGTGGCGCACTACTGCGCGCGCACCGGCAAGACCATCCGCGCCGAAGACTTCGACTTCTACCTGGCCTACAACATGTTCCGGCTGGCCGGCATCATGCAGGGCATCATGAAGCGCTACGTGGACGGCACGGCGGCCAGCGCCCAGGCCCTCGAGAACGGCAAGGCCGCCCGCCCGATGGCGGAGATGGCCTGGCAATTCGCTTCGCGCAGCCGCGGCTGAGCCAACCACGTCATATATATATAGGAGACCGCCATGGATTTCGCCTATTCGCCGCGCTGCACCGAATTGCAAGCCCGCCTGCTCGCCTTCATGGACGAGCACATCTATCCCAACGAACGCGCCTTTGCCGATGAAATCGCGGCCAACGCCCGCGACAAGGGCACGCGCTGGCTGCCCCTGGAACTGATCGAAGGCCTCAAGCCGCTCGCGCGCGAGGCCGGGCTGTGGAACCTGTTCCTGCCCAGGTCGACCCGCGCCCCCGAAGGCCTGTCCAACCTCGACTACGCGCCGCTGTGCGAGATCATGGGCCGCGTGCCCTGGGCGCCGGAGGTCTTCAACTGCTCGGCGCCGGACACCGGCAACATGGAAACGCTGGAGCGCTACGCGTCCGACGACATCAAGAACCGGTGGCTGGAGCCGCTGCTGCGCGGCGAGCTGCGCTCGGCCTTCGCCATGACCGAGCCCGACGTCGCCTCGTCGGACGCGACCAACATCGCCACCCGCATCGAGCGCGATGGCGATGACTACGTGATCAACGGCCACAAGTGGTGGATCTCGGGCGCGGGCGACCCGCGCTGCCAGGTCTATATCGTGATGGGCAAGACCGACCCGGGCGCGGCGCGCCACGTGCAGCAGTCGATGATCGTGGTGCCCGCCGACACGCCGGGCGTCACCGTCGTGCGTCCGCTGCCGGTCTTCGGCTACGACGACGCGCCGCATGGGCACTGCGAGATCCTGTTCGAGAACGTGCGGGTGCCCGCGTCGAACATGCTGCTGGGCGAAGGCCGCGGCTTCGAGATCGCCCAGGGCCGGCTGGGGCCGGGCCGCATCCACCACTGCATGCGCGCCATTGGCGTGGCCGAGCGGGCTTTGGCACTGATGTGCAAGCGGCTGGAAGCGCGCGTGGCCTTCGGGCGCAAGATCTCGGAACAGGGCGTCTGGCGCGAACGCATCGCCGAAGCCCGCATCCGCATCGACACCGCGCGCCTGCTCACCCTGAAAGCCGCATACATGATGGACACGGTCGGCAACAAGCGCGCGGCCGCGGAAATCGCCATGATCAAGGTGCTGGCGCCGAACGTGGCGCAGGACGTGCTGGACTGGGCAATCCAGGCGCACGGGGCGGCGGGTGTGTCGGACGAGTTTCCGCTGGCTTACCAGTGGGCGGGAAACCGGACGCTGCGGCTGGCCGATGGGCCGGACGAGGTGCACCGGAATGCGGTGGCGAAGCTGGAGTTGGCGAAGTATAAGGATGGGCAGGGGTGATTTCTGACTTGACTGCGTGAGCGCTCGCGCATCACCGACAGTTTGGACACTGCCATCCCGTCGTACCGGCGAAGGCCGGTACCTAATTCTTGCGCGTAGCGCCAACGCTTGCGTGCACCTGCTAGCGAAGTGCGACGAACTTGGGCGAAATGATGCCAATGGCATGATTTCGGCCTGCGCCGGTACGACGGTCTGGAGGACAACGAAGGAATCGTCAGCCGTACGCGCGAATCAGGAACTCCGCCGCGCACACCGGACGCACACTTGCCCCGGACGGGCTTGCCGGCTCGATCTTGACATCCCACGTGAGCTGCAGCCCGCCCTCGATCGGATCGGCCGCAGCCAGCGTCCAGCGGGCTCGCACCCGGCTGCCGGCCGGCAGCGGCGCCGGGAAGCGGACCTTGTTCAGGCCGTAATTGACGCCCATGCGCATGCCCTCGATCGTCAGCGCGCTCTCCAGCATGGCCGGCAGCAGCGACAGCGTCAGGAAGCCGTGCGCGACCGGGGCGCCGAACGGCGACTCGCGGGCGCAGCGTTCCGGGTCCACGTGGATCCACTGGCGGTCGTCGGTGGCTTCGGCGAACGCGTCGATGCGGTCCTGGCCGACCTCGAACCAGCCGGACACCGCCACCTCGGTTCCCACCACCGCCGCCAGGCCGGCGAATGAAATCGTCCTAGTCATCCTGTTCTCCTACCGGGCGGCGCCCGAACATGCCCATGCCGTCGATGGTGCAGATTTCCTCGCCATGCTGGTTGGTGGCGATCCACCTCGACCAGACCACGCCGCGGTCCGGTTTCGAGCCGGATGCCTTGACCCTGGTCGTGAGGTAGCGCAGCTTGAGCGTGTCGCCGCCGCGCAGCGGGCGCAGCCAGCGCACGCCGTCCAGGCCGGGCGAGCCCATGCTCGACGCCTCCGACATGATGCCATCGACGACCATCCGCATCATCATGCTGCAGGTATGCCAGCCGCTGGCGATCACGCCGCCAAAGTGCGATTCGGCGGCCGCCGCGCGGTCGATGTGGAAGGGCTGCGGGTCGAACGCGCGGGCGAAGGCGATGATGTCTTCCTCGCTCACGCTGCGCTCGCCCAGGTCGATTTCCTGGCCGGGATAAAAGTCCTCGAAGTACCACTTGGCGCGCATGGGTCTCCCTTCAGGCGGCCTGCTGGAAACCCGGCTGGGCCGCGAAGCGCGCCAGGTGGTGGTCGCGGTCGCCCAGCGTGAGTTCGATCATCGACAGGCGCTTGAAGTAATGCGCGGCCGCCAGCTCGTCGGTCACGCCCATGCCGCCGTGCAGCTGCACCGCTTGCTGGCCGATGAAGCGCGCCGCCTGGCCGACCCGGTACTTGGCCGCCGACACCACCCGGCGGCGCTCGGCCACGTCGGCGCCATCGAGCTTCACCGCCGCCAGCAGCGCCATCGAACGCGCCTGCTCCACATGGATATACATGTCGGCCATGCGGTGCTGCAGGGCCTGGAACTTGCCGATCGGGACGCCGAACTGCTGGCGCGTCTTGAGGTAGTCGAGCGTGGCGTCGAACAGGGCTTCCATCGCGCCCAGGGCTTCGGCGCACAGCAGTCCGGCGCCATGGTCGGCCGCGGCGTCCAGGATATCCCAGCCGGCGCCGGCCGCGCCCACCAGCGCGCTGGCAGGCAATTCCACGCCGTCGAAGACGATATTGGCCGCGCGCTGGCCGTCGAGCGTGCGGTAGCCGGTGACCTGCACGCCCGGCGCGTCGGACGGCACCGCGAACAGGGTGATGCCCGCCTCGTCGCGCTGGCCGCCCTCCAGGCGGCTTGAGACCAGCAGCACGCCGGCCTCTGCACCGTGCACCACCGCGCTCTTGGCGCCCGACAGGCGCCAGCCGTCGCCGCTGCGCTCGGCCCGGGTGGCGATGTCGCGCAGGTCGTGGCGCGACTGGCGTTCGCCCAGCGCGCAGGCCAGCGTCAGTTCGCCCGCGGCCACCCGCTCCAGCAGGGTGGCATGCGCGCCTCCCAGCTTCAGGAAATGGACGCCCAGCACGGTGGCGAAATACGGCTCGACCACCAGGCCACGGCCCAGTTCCTGCATCACGACGAACAGGTCGACCGCCGTACCGTCGAAGCCGCCCTGGGCCTCCGGCACCGGCAGCGCGGTCATGCCCAGTTCGGCCAGCGTGGCCCATGCCTGGCGCGAGGTGCCCGCTTCGGAGGCGACGATCGCGCGGCGCTGCTCGAAGCTGTAGTCGCGGCCGATCCAGCGCTTGAGGGCGTCGGCGAACTGCAGCTGCTCTTCCTTGAAATTGAAATTCATGGCTTCCTCCTCACAGGCCCAGGATCATCTGGGTGATGATGCCGCGCTGGATTTCATTCGAGCCCCCATAGATGGAGGTCTTGCGGTAGTTGAAGTAGTAGGACGCCAGCGGCGCCGCATCGTCGTCGCCGCCGCTGCTGTGCGCGTGCTCCCCTTCCAGGTAGGCCGCATCGAAAGGCAGTGCCATTGGACCGGCCGCTTCGAGCATCAGTTCTGTCAGCGCCTGCTGGATGTCGGTGCCGCGCACCTTGAGCACCGAGGCTTCCGGTCCGGGCGCCTTGCCGGCCTTGGCCAGCACCCGCAGCACCGTCATCTCCAGCGCCATCAGTTCGATCTCGAGCTCGGCGACCTTGGCCGCGAACAGCGGGTCTTCCAGCAGTGGACGGCCGTTCTTCTGCTCGCGCCGCGCCAGGCGCTTGAGGAAAGCCAGTTCGCGCTTGCTGCGGCCCACTGCCGCGATACCGGTGCGCTCGTGGCCGAGCAGGTACTTGGCATAGGTCCAGCCGCGGTTTTCCTCGCCGACCAGGTTGGCCAGCGGCACCCTGACGTTGTCGAAGAACACCTCGTTCACTTCATGGTCCTCGTCGAGCATGATGATCGGCCGCACAGTGACGCCCGGCGCATGCATGTCGACCAGCAGGAAGGAAATGCCCTCCTGCTTGCGCACCGAGGTATCGGTACGCACCAGGCAGAAAATCATGTCGGCGTGCTGGGCCAGCGTGGTCCAGGTCTTCTGGCCATTGACGATGTAGTGCTCACCCTCGGCGTCCGTGGCGCGTACGGCGGTGGTCTTGAGCGAGGCCAGGTCGGAGCCGGCGCCCGGCTCGGAATAACCCTGGCACCACCAGTCCTCGCAGGACAGGATACGCGGCAGGAAGTAGTCTTTTTGCTGCTGGCTGCCGAAGGCCATGATGACGGGCGCCACCATGTCTATACCAAACGGCATGATCCGTGGGGTACCGGCGCGCGCGCATTCCTCCTCGAAGATGTGGCGCTGCAGCGGGGTCCAGCCCGGGCCGCCGAATTCGGCTGGCCAGCCCGGTGCAACCCAGCCGCGTTCGGCCAGGATCCGGTGCCAGCGGACGAAGTCGTCCTTACTCAGGCGCAGGTGCTTGAGCACCTTGGCTTGGAGGTCTTTGGGCAGGTGGGAATCGAGGAAGGCGCGGACCTGGTCGCGAAAGGCCAGGTCCTCGTCCGAGTAGTGCAGGTCCATGTCGTCTCCTTGTTATCGTCGCCTGGAAAAGCACGACCGTTCACAAGGATTGTACCTGAATTGACTGGGCAGCCAAGCAGGCAAATGCTTTTATGCAGGCAGGGCAGGCGCCCTGCCCTGCGCGGATCTTAGCGGGTACGGCGACGGCGGGACAGTGCGCCCGCGCCCATCACACCGGCCAGCATCAGCGCGATGCTCGATGGCTCGGGAACCGCGGCCGCGACCTGGTCCAGCTGGCCACCGCCGATGCCGGCGCCATTGCCGTTTCCAATGTTACCGTTGCCGATGTCCAGGCCTGGAGCGGAGCCGATCGGATTGGTCACCTCGGCGCCAATGTTCGGAGAATGAGGATTGGCGCCGCCGGTGCTGCCGTTCGAGCCGCCGCCTTGCGAGCCGCTGCCGCCGCCCGACCCGCCCGATGAAGCACCGGTGCCGCCGCCATCGCCGCCGCCAACCTGGCCGCCGCCACTGTCGCCGCCCCAACCGCCACCGCTGCCACCGCTGCCACCGCCGCCGCCGCTGGCACTGCCGCCGCCGGACAGGCCCTGACCCTTGCTCACGCCGGCCTTGATGATCGCGCCATCTGCCGACCCAACCACCGAGGTGCCGACGCCAGTGATCGCAGCCATGATCCCGTGGCCCGAAGCCAGCATGTAGGTCGCGTCGATGCCGCGCTCGAAGAAGATCTTGGTCTCGCCGTCGACCTTGCCGACGGTCGCAGCGACCTTGCCGAACATGACTTCGGTCAGGCTGGAGTCAGCACCGTGGCTCACGCCGCCGATCAGGCTCACGTTGTCCTTGAGGACACCGGAGCTCAGCACATCCGTGCCATTGCTCGAAGTCCAGCCGGAAACAAAGGTCGGCGGGGCCGTGGTCGACGTGATCGTGTCAGCGTGGACAGCACCAGCGCTGGCGAGAAGCGCGGCGATAACGAGGCGGCGAAGTGACATGGTATTAACTCCTTGGGTGACATTCAATTGTTGTTTTTGCAACCGTAGAGTTATGCTATCACAAGTCTAAAAAAAGCAATTTCTCGTGCAACTCAACCGTGCGCGGGGTATGAAATATGGATAATGGCTCGTATTTAGGTAGGAATGATCCTACCTCGACTGTTAGCCAACTAACATAACGGCGCCGAAGTGATTGCTTTCAATGCCATTTTTGCGCCTCGCCAACCACAAAAAAAGGCGCTGTCACTCTTTGCTATGGATGGGTTTGATTACCAGGCGCAGCAATCCCTCGGCGGACTTGACCCGCCCGCCATCGAGCGCCCTGCGCCAGCCCAGGTAATTCGGCAGGTAGCGCGACGCGACGCCGTGGAAGCGCGCCAGCCAGTCGCGCAGGTGGCGGTGGTAGGCATTCACGTTCTGGACATGGATGGCGCCTTCGCTGCTGCGACGCACCCGCTCGCCGGCGCGCAGGTTGACGTACTGGTGGGCGACGCCGTGGCGCCGGCTGAAGGCCCGGTAGGCCGCGTTGGCGTCGGTTACCAGCAGCACTTGGGGATCGAGCATCGGTAAGAGGTGCCGTTCGAGCTGGCGTGCGCTCACGGCGCCGCGTCCGGTAACGGCATCGCAGGTCTGGCCGCTGCGGTCGCGCGCCACCAGGATGCAGTCGTGTTCACGCGACATCCCGCGCCACTGCGCCGTGCCGCCCCGCTTGCGCGGCGGACGCTCGAGGCGGCGCGATCCCTTTTGCGATTCGAGCAGGAACATTTCGTCGGCTTCGGCGATGCCATGCAGCCGCTCCGGACGATCGTCCCGGACCCTGGTGAGGAAGCGGTGGCGCCAGCGGAAGGCGGTATTGCGATGCACCTTCACTCGATCTGCCGCGCTGCGTACGGGAAGCG
>NZ_FOLD01000047.1 GCF_900112225.1 Massilia yuzhufengensis
GCGCATGATTACCAAGGACTGGTTAAACAATTCGGCATGCAGGCATCCATGTCACGCAGGGGGAACTGCTACGACAACGCTCCGATGGAAAGCTTCTGGGGAAGCCTTAAAAACGAGCTGGTACACCACCAGCGTTACGCCACGCGGGCCGATGCTCAGAGGGCTATCCAGGAATACATTGAAAGCTTCTACAACCGCCAGCGGCGTCACTCACGCCTCGGCTATATTCCGCCGGCTTTATTTGCTGAACAATTCAGCAGGCAACAGCAGGCAGCTTGAAACAAGAGTGTCCGCTATTGACAGTACACCTCACTTCTCATCAGATGGCGAAATTGAATAGTTCATCAAGGCCCGCATACGTTTGTTAAACGTATCTGTGGTGACCCTGATAAAAGATTTGTGCGATGGCGATGCGCGTTGGTAGAACGGCAGGGAGTTGATGGAATTGCGGTATTTATAGCGGTAGCTCAGGTATAAGCTCATGTGTTGCTGGTGCGCTTGCCCCACCGAACCGGCCGTAATCTTGGAGGACTTGATATAGGCATTAAAATCAGCGGCAGTTGTTGGTGCGACTGTAAAATCCGCTTGAGCGGTCTTGAGCAAGCCGTCCCAATTTACTAGCGGGACACCGGCGATCCGAGCATCGTTGTACATTTGTGCGCCGGGAATTCTGGCCATCTCGTTTGCAATTTCAGGTGCAATGCCAACAGCATTTGACGAATAGCCGCCGCCAAGATCCGAATGCGCGCCAGGATACATCACCTCCTTTGCATTACCCGGGTAAACCCCATTGACTCGCACGGAGTCGAGTGGAAATGACGCACGCACTTCGTGTCCGGCTACAAAGTGAACGCATTGTTCGACTGCAGGATGGATCTGCATATTGTCGTCAGCCCAGGATTGGTGCCCCTCAACGATCGAATTGCTGAACGCATTTGGGATTCCGACCGAAGCGACAGTGTCAAAAATTCCCAAGAAGGCAACTCGAATGGGTATCCCTGCAAATTCCCATCCTCCGTGAACTGGCTCGCATACCTCAAACAACCAATTGCAAAATGCCCTAGCCTCAGCCGCCCCTCGAGAAAAACCAAAGATCGATAAATTGATGAGTTCTACCGTTGGCTTCTTCCCTTTGAGATTCAACGCAAGAGTTTCTTGCCAGTATCTTAAGACATATCGGCGCATACTTGCCGGATTCATAACCGACGCCATATTTTCAGTTACGCGGGCAGCCAGAGCATCATCCATCAAAAGACTCTTAAGCACGTAATATTGTGGCGCATTGAGAAGACGCGTGAATGCCCAAATGATTCTGTTCTCGCCGTTCCAAGCCATGCCGCCACCTAGCGGATTCTTCCCGGAATCACCAATTTCTGGGAATGGGGTTCCTACACCTGGAATATAATATTTAAAATAACCTTCCTCCGGTCTATCCGGATAGGCATTAAAAATCTTAACCACATTACTGTGTCTGCGATTTTTTGTCTCAAAGCTATCATAATCATGAGCCTTGTTATTTCCAGTCCCGTCAAAAAATATCCCGATATTCAACTGCCCGGAACAGGCAGGAGCCCCTTTATTCGCAAGTGTACAATTCAATGCACTGGCGCGCTGCATGACTTCTTTTGCCGTAAGCTTACGAAGTCCATCGCTCGGAAATGTTGTGGGAGGAAGCGTCGCCATGCTAGTTTGGTCTTGGATAAGGGTAATCGGGATGACCTATTATTTTCGTGGTCACAAGAACTTTGACCGTGTCATCAGGGTAGAAGTGGACGGCAAAAATACCTATTTCGTGCTCAGTGTACTTTGGAACTTCGACAACGCGCTTTTTCCAAGGGCCGAGCAATTTAGCATCTTCAATCCATCTGACATTGACCTTCATACCAGCATGCCACGTTCGCTGGATCGTAATACAACATACGAAAGCACCTCCTCCTCCATTTGGGAAAATGCTATGCCCATTCGAACCATCAACCGAAAATTCGGCTATTCCCACTTCTTTGTAATTCAGTCCTGACAACTCGATACTGGCCGTTCTATTATTTCGAGAACACGCAGACAAATGAAGTATCGAAAAAATAATTATCAACCAAGATTTCCGATTCACAGAAGTCCTTTCTACCCCCAGGGGGGGGAGCGGAAATACACGAATAATTAATCTTCGCGGCCTTTACTTGAGCAGCGGATATGGACACTCTGGATGCCCGACTATTTTTGTCGTAACTAAGACATTTACAGTACCACCGGGATAGAAATGGACCGCAAAGATACCAATACCATGTTCGGCGTATCTCGGCACCGGGACGACGCGTTCGTTTAAGAGCCCTGGCACACGGCCATATTGAATCCGCCGAACGGTCACTTTCATGTCAGCGCGCCACCTCCGCGGCAAGTTTATACAACATATAAATTTCCCTCCACCGCCTTTTGGGAAAATTCCATGTCCGGCATATCCATCGACTGAGAATCCTGCAATCCCAGCATCCGTATAATTCAAACCCAACACCTCGATACTTTCGCCGTTCTTTTCGGAACAGGAAACCACAGAGAAAGCAAGCACCTAAACAAGGATCCATGGTTTCGCGTTCACAAGAAACTCCGCCTGTCCGTCAAACAGAAAAATATTCGTTGGAAGTAACACGCACAGGCCTTGTCACTCATCTGGATATTCCAATGTCGATGCTTGTTGATCGGAAAGACGCCCTATGTTACATAGTCTGATAAACAGTTGATCAGATTTCCATCACTCCATTCTAAACGCAACAACATTTCACTAAGTTTCGGCATCTTCAACCCTTTCCCATCATTTAAAAGAGCCAGATACGCTAGCGCAACGAGATCGGGAAAGGCCCGTACGCCGTGTTCATGAGCAAAAGCACATGCACCAGCTACTTTCTCGTAGATCGCTGCCCGATCAAGCCCGGGAAGCGCCTCCGGGTTAGTTTCGGCAATTACGTCGAGAATCGCATCGGGCTCACCCTGAGTAACCAGTGTGGCGAACTCGACGGGCGACAGTTGAAAACTGCCTTGCAGCGGACATCTGTTTGCGTTCAGCGGTAACGACTGTAGTTGGCCAACACGGTCAATGATGATCCACTCGGATAGCAAGCCGGTCATGCCGTCCCAGTAAGTCTGCCGCAGGGCATCTGGAATCCCCGGCAACACGCGTGTGTCTGCGAACCGGAGAAGAAACTCCTGTCCATCTTCCGTCACAGCATTGGCAAACAGACGGAAGTTCTCGTTGACAGCATTCGCCTGCGAAGGCGTACTAATGAAGCTCAACATTGGCCGCTCCTTCCGATGTCGAGCCAATGCAGCCAACTCAAGTCGCAGTCGGCTCTCATCTTGTGCAGTTAACGCGATCAGGAACGGAGATGCCGCTAGCAGATCCGACATGCCATCGCAGTCGTAGAGCGCGTGACGTTCGTTAACCAACGAAATGCTGGCCTTGCCATGATCGAATGCACCGTCCATCATCGCGAGCCAGGTAAGCTCAGGTTGCGCCCCGATTTTTTTCAAGAGCTGGCTGGTCATTGCTTGCGTGCTGCAAGGTTCAGATGCGAAGTACATCAGTCCACCTTATTTGAGCGACAGGGCGCTACCTGATTTCAGCGCCTTCAACAAACATTCGATGCAAACCTCCCGTGGCAAACGCGGGAGCGGGTATTCCAGGCTTTGGGGCCCTACGAGGCTTTTCTTGCCTGCGTGAACTGTAATTTTTCCTGGGCACTGCACGGTAATGTTCCCGCCATTGATCGTGATATTTGCCCCATCGGCAGTCGACATGCAGATGCGTTTCGCAGCAGCCCAATCGATATGGGAATTGGCGCTGATCACACTCGCCTCATCACGCGCCTGTGCGGTGATCGTGTCTCGAAGCGCCTCAAAGTCATTCCGATCTTTCGCTGCGACTAGTTGCACGCCAAACGCACTTGCGCATACCTTGAGTGCACCTCCCAGGATGCCAATTGCTTGCCCGGTGTGATTTCGCATGCCGCCGCCCGTGACGAATTGGCTGTCCTGGCCACTAGCTGTCGTCGCTGACTCTCCAACGGCCAGCTGAAAACTCTGGCCAGCGCCCATGCTGATGTCAGCCTGCGCGGAAATCCCCAGGACTGCATCTCCTGTATGTGGCAGCTGGCCTTTGGTCGGTTCAGTGTGTTTGTCTGCCGCATCAGCGCTTGCCGATTCAACACCTTGGTCGCTGACGACTCCCGATAGGGCAGCACGCAATGCCTGAAGCGGCGCCGCGTTTGCATCGCGCGCACTAGCACCTTTCACATGCGTGCCGGCGTGGGCAGCAAAGGCGACTGCCTGGTGCGTGGTGGCGGCGGCGCTGAAAGCCTCGGCAAGTGCGACGGCTTGATTAACCATCGCGATACCTGCCGCATTCTCTCCCGCCGGAGCACGGTAGGCGGCGCTGTGGCTGATCGTATAGCTTGAGATGAGCAAGCCGGCGCCAGCACGGATGGCGCCGTAGCCATCGGTGCGCAGCTCTGCGCCCTTCCCGCGGAAACTGCCTCGGTAGTTGTCGGCAGTGTGGATCAGATGACCAAGATTGAGCTCACTTGCACTGCGCGAGCTTGCGAATTGAACGTGCCCTTGGGCATCGGTATCGTCGAATACGAGTTGGTTGTATTTTGAGCTGCCGAATTCTTTGCTTCGTAAGCCCCATTGGGCAGCCGCGTTTCGATGACCAGCACTGTCGTCAGAAGCACCGTCCCACACCGGGCTGTTGCCACCCGCGACATTGCCTTGGCCCGAGATTCCATGGTCGTGCGCAGCAGCAAAAGGAGATGTGTCACGTACGTCAAATGTCCGTCCTCCAGGCGTCGGTGCTATGCCGCCTTCCCCCTGCCCGTTATACAGCGCGCCGACAATAACGGGACGGTCGATATCACCTTCCAGGAATTTAACCAGCACTTCGGTTCCTATGCGTGGCAGGAACTGGGCGCCTGTTCCGTCGCCAGCGAATCGTTGCGCTACGCGCACCCAACATGTGGCCCCGCTTTCCTGCCAATGGAAGCGAATCCGCACGCGGCCGAATCGGTCACAATACAACTCATCGGCTCCGTTTGGCTGGTCGCTACCATCGGCACCAACCACGATTGCGGTCTGTGAGCCTGGCGCAGTCGGACGGGAGTAGCTTGCAGCGCCGTTTTCCGGCGGTTGTGGACGCCACACTACATTGGCAGGCAAGGCCTCAAAGCAGTTTGCATACCCTGTTTCCTCGGCCCGTTCGACTGCCAGTGCAAAATCTGGTGGCTCACTGTGGCGGACGCTGTCCAGCAGCAATTCGGGAATAGGGCCGAACAGTTCAGCAAGCGCATGCTGTGCGGGCGGAGGCATATTGTTCAGGCCCACACTGACTACGCGTAGCACCGTAAATGCGGATCCATCGCCAAGCTGCCGCAGTGGGGTATCGAGAATGGTCAGCCGCGTTCCGGCACGTAATGTACGCAATGTCGAGCTCCCGCTCCACATCTGGCCGATTGCTTCATGCCTTTCCATCCGCATATCCGCAAACCGTCGTGCCTGACTCGCACTCGCAAAAGCGTACTGGCCGGGAATGTCAAACGATTCCAGAAGCAGCATGTTGTTACGGTTGCGCTCCTTAGTAGGTGAACTCGCGGCCACAACCTTCCTTGACTTGTAGTCATAACTGAACACTGTCGACAGTGATGCTCCAAGTTTCCGATTCGCCCGCAAGGTTTGCACAGTGTCCTGGCGTTCACATGCACCCGCGCGATGAAATCTGATTCCGCCGCCGGCTTCGCTGCTCGCATCTTCTGGAATTGCCGCCTGCTGTGTGCTGTCCGCGAACAGAACAGTTCCCTCACCGTCCTCACCTTGCTCGAAACGCCAGCCGAGGCCCGCTTCGGCTAATAGCCTCTGTACGAAATCCAGGTCAGATTCGCGAAATTGGCAGCAGTAGCTTAGTGGCCCGACTTCGTTAATGACGGGACCAGTCTCGTTACTCCAGCGCCACCGTGCCAATGGCAGATAGGATGAAAATACTGAATCAACTATCTCAATGACGGTTTTGTCTTGCCAAACCCGGCAGTTGCGGACCTGACTCAGGCGCCACATCCATGGGGACAAGCGCAAGCGATAGCGCGCTAAACCACCATCGCTGCCAAGCATTGCTATTTCGGTGATATCGCCAGCAAAACTAGCGCGGTCACCACTGGCCAAGCGCACTTCCAGCGAGGTCTCTTGGCCAATGAGGGGTTCGAGTGGAACGTGGGCATCAATCGACACCACGATAATGTCGCGTTGTCCGATCCCTTGAACTTCATCGTTGGCGCTAAATGCTTCGACCAGCAACCTGCCCGCGCCGGGGAAGGCCTCTTCATTCTTGAAGCACAGTGAGTACAACCTGGTCTCGCTGGAAAACTCCGCTAGGGCAGCAGTAATCTTTTGAGTAAGGACCACGCTCATACACGCCTTCAGCTCGAGTTCGAAAAACCATACAGCGTAGGCGGAAGCAGGAGGATTCCTGCTCCAGCTATCCGACAGCAGAGCTTACGAGCTTACTTGGCGTTATTATTGAGAGGCATCAACCAATAGAGCTGCTTTCCAGACTCATCCTTATTAGGCTTAGCGTGCCAATGCCTGCTCCGCTTTGGCCAGGTTGGCCCGGTATCCCGCCAGCACCCGGTCGCCCTTGCCTTGGGCTTCGGCCAGCGTGATCGCCCGCATGAACCGCAGTTTCGCATCGAGCGGCTTGCCCGCCGCCAGCAGCACCTCGCCATAGCTGTCCTGCACATTGTCCGACGCCGGGTGCCTGGCGGCGTTGGCTTTCATGAGTCGCTCGGCCAGCAGCGGCTGCTTGCGCGGGCCAAGCAGCTCGTAGCCTAGGCGATTGATGGCCGCTTCGCCGAAGCCGCTCGCCTCGAGCGCCTTGGCCATCTCGGCGTCCGACCCGCCCTGCTCCACCCGGCGCAGCAACTCGGCGCGCGCCGCTTCCCGCACGCGCTTCACGCGCGCGCCTTCGGCCGCCGCGATTACGCCCTCGATGGCCGAGACGACCAGTTGCGGCTGCTCCTGGTGGATGTTGTGGCCACTTTCGGCGGTCACGATGTGGCTGCCGTTGCTGAAATTGCGGAAAAAGCGCTCGTGCAGGCCGCGCCACACCTGCACCGCCGCCGGCGTTTCCAGGAAGAGCTGGGGCTGCTCGCGCTTCTGCACCGAGGTGAGCACCGCCACCGGCACGTCCGGCAACGCGCCGGCGAAAGGCAGCTTGCCGCTGTCGAGCACCGCCTGCACGCTGCGCAGTTCGGCGTGCAGCTTGGGCGGCATGAACTGCTCGGTGAGTTTCGTATCCTTGTCCACGCCCGCCGCATCGAGCTTGCGCAGCTCGACATTGAAGGCCTCGTCGCTCGGGTCGACGAACGCCATGCCGGCCACCTGCTCGGGATGGCGGGTGGCGAAGCTGCGCACCAGGAAGCCGCCGTAGGAGTGGCCCACCAGGATGAATGGCGGCTTGAGGCCGGCCGCGGCGACCAGCTGTTCGAGTTCATTGGTGCGCGCCGCGATGGTCGGCGCTTCCGGCCGCGGGTCGGACTTGCCGTGCCCGGCGCGCGAATAGGCCATCACCTTCGCCGACTTTGCCAGCGCCGGCGCCACGTTGCGCCATACGCCAAGGTCGCGGCCGAAGCCCGCTTCCAGGATCACGGTGTAGTTGCCCGCGCCGAGCGTGGCCGCCTGCACCTGGTAGTTGCCCACCTTGACGGTGTCCGGCGCCGGTTCGGCCGCGTGGATGGCGCCGGATAGTGCGAACGCCAACATGGCGGCGGCAAGCTGGCCGCGGTAAGGCAGTGGATGCTTCAACAGTCTCTCCTGGTGGGTGGTCGCATGTTCCTGCGGCATTGTAAGCAGGCTGACAAGTTAGCAACAGATAAAGACGCTGCCGACGCGCCGATTACCCGCCGCGAATAAGCAGCCGGCATGCGCCGTGCGTGACTCCAGTCCAACCAATCCATAAATTGGTCTTGCCAATTTTCGGGCTTGAGGCCACCATAGGCGTAGCCGGCCTAAAAAGATCGGCTTGAATAAAACCAGCATGGAGACAAATAATGACGGAAAAGAATTCCGGGGGAATCGACCGCCGCACGGTCCTGAAGGCAGCCGGCGCGGCGGGCCTGATGATGGCCACCGGCGCCTATGCGGCCGGCGCGCGCAAGCGCTATGCGGTGGTGGGCGTGGGTTCGCGCGCGCGCATGTTCACCAATGCCATGACCGGCCCGTTCCGCGACACGAGCGAAGTGGTGGCAGTCTGCGACCGCAATGCCGGACGCCTGGCGCGCGCCGTGAAAGTCATCGGCGAGACCGGCGCCAGCCAGCCGCGCCCCTACAGCGCCGCGGACTTCGACCGCATGCTGCGCGAGACCAAGCCGGAATTCGTGATCGTCACCACCACCGACGCCAGCCACGACGACTACATCGTGCGCGCGCTGGACGCCGGCTGCGACGTGATCACCGAAAAGCCGATGACCACCACCGCCGCCAAGGCACAGCGCATCCTCGACGCCGTCAAGCGCAGCGGACGCCACGTGCGCGTCACCTTCAACTACCGCTATTCGCCGCCGCGCACCCAGATCAAGGAACTGCTGATGTCGGGCGAGATCGGCGACGTGATCTCGGTCGACTTCACCTGGCTGCTCAATACCGTGCATGGCGCCGACTACTTCCGCCGCTGGCACAGCAACAAGGCCATGTCGGGTGGCCTGATGGTGCACAAATCCACCCACCACTTCGACCTGGTCAACTGGTGGCTCGGCGCCCAGCCGGAAACCGTGCACGCCTTCGGCTCGCGCCAGTTCTACACCCCGGAGACGGCGCGCCGCATGGGCCTGACGGGCGCGCACGAACGCTGCCTGACCTGCCCGGAAAAGCAGCAGTGCAGCTTCTACTTCGACCTGGCCTCCGACCCGGGCCTGAAAGCCCTCTACCTCGACAACGAACAGTACGACGGTTACTACCGCGATCAGTGCGTGTGGCGTCCCGAGATCAATATCGAAGACACCATGAACGTGATGGTCCGCTACGACAACGGCGCGCACCTGAACTACGCGCTGTCGGCCTACGACGCCTGGGAGGGCTACCACGTCGCCTTCAACGGCACCAAGGGACGGATCGAACACCGGATCGTCGAATCCGGCGGCGCGGCCGGTGCGGCCAAGGTGCAGAGCGGCAGCGAGAGCGTCTCGATCCGGGTCATCCCGATGCGCGGCCAGCCGCGCGACATCGCCCCCATCATCGGCAAGGGCAGCCACGGTGGTGGCGACGACGTCATGCTCAACGAGATCTTCGGCGTGGACCCGGGCGACAAGTACCTGCGCAAGTCGGACGAGCGGGCCGGCGCCTGGTCGGCCCTGGTCGGGATCGCGGCCAACAAATGCTTCGAGACGGGGCAGACGGTGCGCATCGCCGACCTGGTCACCGGACTCACCCTGCCGGATCGTGCGCCGATGCCGGACCGCCGCGCCCCGATCGCGATGCCGGTAAGGATCAAGATTCCCTGATTGCACCCAATTGGTGCGGCTGCGACGATCGTGTCAAGGCCGCGGCTGTGAAACGAACGCCCCCATTCCTGCGCTGTGCGGACATGGGGGCGTTTTTTTATCCCGCGTTCGCCTCAGATGGCCGCCGATGCATCCATATCGCGCCCGTCATCCGGGCGTTTATCCGTCCCGGATAGCGCCCCCACGCCGTGAATAGAGCCTATCACCTAAAAGTGTTGTTATTGCACAGGTCACACTTGTACTTACGGAAATGTTTGATCAAAATCAATTCGCTGCGGTTATAGGGAGCATAGTTTTTGTGATGGCGTAATCCAACAGTTTTAATCAAGGGGACAAGATGGTGAATCAACCGAAAAAACGGGTATTGCTGGCAACCGCACTGGTATCGGCCATGGCATCGGCGTTCGCGCAGGAGGCGACGAGCAGCGTCACGGAGCCGGCCACCGTGGTGGTGCTGGGCTCGCGCACCCAGGCCAAGACCGCGCTCGACACGGCGGTGCCGGTGGGCCTGATCAGCGCGAAAGACCTGCAGTCGGCCGGCTCGCTCGAATTGGGCAAGGTATTGCAGGACCTCGACCCGTCGTTCAACTTCACGACGACCTTCATCAGCGACGGCACCGACATCATCCGCCCCGCCACGCTGCGCGGCCTCGGTCCCGACCAGCTCTTGGTGCTCGTGAATGGCAAGCGCCGTCACCAGCAGGCGCTGGTCAACGTGCAGCAGACCATCGGCCGCGGCTCGGCGGGTACCGACATCAATGCGATTCCCCTGTCCGCCATCCAGTCCATCGAAGTGCTGCGCGACGGCGCCGCCGCCCAATACGGCTCGGACGCGATCGCCGGCGTGATCAACATCGTGCTCAAGAAAGGCGTCACCGACACCCAACTGAGCGCCAGCGCCGGCACCACCAGCGAAGGCGACGGCGACACCTACACCGGCAGCGCCCACAAGGGCTTCGCCCTGGGCGCCGATGGCGGCTACATGAACCTGTCGGTCGAAGGCCGCCGCCGCAACGAAACCAACCGCGCCGGCCTGGATACGGCCCGCGTGAACCCGCCGCGCGTGACCCAGCGCATCGGCGACAGCCTGGCCAAGGACGGCTACCTGTGGCTCAACGCCGGCCTGCCGGTCGGCGGCGGCGAACTGTATGCCTTCGGCGGCGCTTCCAAGCGCACCGGCGATTCGTCGGGCTTCTTCCGCACCGCGGGCGACGCGCGCAACGTGCCGGCCATCTACCCGAACGGCTTCCTGCCGAACATCATCACCACGGTCAAGGATGCCTCGCTCGGCGTCGGCTTCAAGCACGACCTGGCAGGCGACTGGAGCGTGGACCTGAGCGTCAACCACGGCCGCAGCGAACTCGGTTTCCACGAGCGCAATTCGATCAACGTCAGCTACTACTACGAGAACGGCAGCTCGCCGCTGGAAGCCGACACCGGCAAACTGAAGTTCGACCAGACCACGCTGAACCTGGACTTCAAGGGCTCGGTCGATTTCATGGGCGGCCCGCTCTACATCGGCACCGGCTTCGAATGGCGCCAGGATAACTACCAGATCGTCGCCGGCGACCCGGTGTCCTACCAGTATGGCCGCACCAACAACCCGGCCATCATCATCCGCGACCAGTCGGGCGGCATCGCGGCCTCCGGCATCCAGGGCTTCCCCGGCTATACCCCGGGCACCGAAGTGGACGAAGGCCGCCACAACACCGCCTACTACGTGGACCTGGAACGCAAGTTCGGCGACACGATGTCGCTGGGCGGCGCCCTGCGCCATGAGCGCTACTCGGACTTCGGCAACACCACCATCGGCAAGCTGAGCTTCCGCTACGACCCGTCGCGCACCGTCGGCGTGCGCGCCAGCGCCTCGACCGGCTTCCGCGCACCAGGCGTGCAGCAGAAGTTCTACAGCTCGGTGTCGACCAACCTGAACGCCGCCGGCGTGCTGACCGAAACCCTGACCGCGCGCGAGAACAGCGCCGTGACCCGGGCCTTCGGCATCGCACCGCTGCAGGAAGAAACCTCGAAGAGCGCCAGCATCGGCATGATCCTGCGCCCGACGAACAACTTCTCGGTGACCGCTGACCTGTACCGCACCAACATCGACGACCGCATCGTCTTCTCGAGCAATATCGCACCGGAGTCGGGCGCCTGCGCCACTGCTGCCGCCTGCCCGATCAAGGCGATCCTGGATCCGCTGCGCGTGGGCCAGGCCCAGTTCTTCACCAACGCGATCGACACCTCGACCACGGGCTTCGACCTGGTGGCGCAGCACACCACGCGTGGACAAGGCTCGACCCTGGTGCTGTCCGGCCAGCTCGGCTTCAACCGCACCAAGGTCAAGGACCGCCATTCGCAATCGTCGGTGCTGAGCGGCGCCCAGCTGTTCGACGACACGCAGGTGACCCTGATCGAAAAAGGCCAGCCGCGCCAGCACCACGTGGTCGCTGCCGACTACACGGTGGGCCAGTGGAACGCAACAGCGCGCGCGAACTACTTCGGCGAAGTGGAAGGCCAGGGCTTCACCCCGGGCTTCATCCAGACCTGGGACGCGAAGTGGATCGTCGACCTGACCGGCCGCTACAACTTCACCAAGAAGCTGAGCCTCTCGGCCGGCATCAACAACCTGTTCGATACCTACCCGACCAAGTGGGATCCGGTCAAGGCAGCGCCGTTCCCGCAACTGGGCTTCACCCATTGCTGGGAAACCTGCCCGTTCGGGATCAATGGCCGTTCGATGTATGTGAAGGCGGACTACGCGTTCTAAGCGGTGACACGGTGGGCGGCCACGCCGCCCACCGTGCAGGTGCATCAGCGGCGTTCGCGCCACCACAGCAGCAGCATCGCTGCGGCGAAGGCCAGTGCGAACGGCCAGGCCGGGAAGGCGCGCGCCGCGCCTTCCAACGCCTTCACCGGCGTACGGGCGGCATAGCGCGCGGTGGCGTCGCGGCGCTGGGCGGCCTGCCACTGGGGCCAGTCGCCTGGCGCATACACATAGACCGCGTGGGCGCCCGCCCTGGCATCCCTTGCCTGCAGCCAGCCCGATTTTTCCGGGTAGACGGCGACGCAGGCCGCATCGGTGCGTGGCGCCCAGGTGCGGGCAAGCTTCAGGTCCGGGAACGACACCTCGCCCTTTACGCCGCGGGCGCACAATTCCATGCGCTGCCCCGGCAGCGGCAGGTCCTCCGGCGCCAGCCATTCCACATCCTGCGGCCGCTCCACCCTGAGCGCATCCAGCACGCCCTGCCACCATAGCGCCAGCGCCTGCGGTTCGCTGATCGCATGGCGGTGCCATTCGCTGGCCCCGAGCCAGGCGATGCGGCCCTTCTGCCAGTTGCGTGTCCAGACCAGGTTGTCCGCACCGCGCCATTCGCCCGCGTCGCGCGACACCGGGTTGAGCGGCGCCACCGGCAGTTCCAGTGGCGCCTCGATCTTCCTGCCGGAGGCTTGCGCCTGCAGCGGCAGGCCGAGCGTACGCGACCATACGCCGGCATCGTTGGCGTTCCCGCCCAATACCAGCAGCGGCAGGCCGCCCGCCACCCGCCCGAGCAGCGCGGAACGCTCGGCGCTGCCCGCCCGTTCGAACCAGGCGGCGTCGATCACCAGGAGGTTCGGCTCCTTCATCGTCTCCAGCGGCAGTTCGGTACGCGTGATGGCGCGTCCCAGCAGCACCTGCCAGTCGAGCAGCGCGCCGCTGCCGGCCAGCAGTTCATTGAGCGTGCGCAGGTCGAAGGACGGCGCGCCGAAGCGGCCCTGCACCTGCAGGATGCTCGGTTCCACCACGGTGAGCGGCACCGGGCCTTCGGCGATGGTCTTGCCGCCAGCGTCCAGCAGGCGCGCCTTGAGCACCAGCCGTTCGGCCAGCGGCGGCATCCAGTTGACCACCAGCTCGCCCGTGCCGCGCGCATCCGCGATAACCTGGCCGTTCTCGGCCACCAGCTGCAGGCGCGCATCCACCTTGTCGTCGCGCTGCACCCGCAGCGTGAAGCTGCGGCCGAGCGCCAGCTGGCGCGGGTAATCCAGGCGCAGCGTGCCGCCTTCCGGGCGCTGCCATTGGAGCGGTAGCGCGGGCAAGTCGTTCCACTGGGCGGCGCGCAGGCCGTCGCCCGTGGCCGCGAAAGCACGCACGCCGTCGAGCATCGGTGCGGGTGCGGCCGGGTCGAGCGTGAGGGTCCGGCCGGCGTCGCCCGGCAGGCGGATGCCGGCCGCGAACAGGCCCAAGGCCGCCGCGGCCACCAGCACCAGCAGCGCATCCATCCACTGGCGGCGCCGGGCGTACAGCGCGGCGCTGGCAATCCCGGCAAGGGCGACCAGCGCCAGCAAGATGTTGGTATTCATCCAGGCGTTCATGGCTTGGCTCCTTCACGCCATGCACGCATGAACGGTGTTTCGACGGTGGGGCGGGCCTGCAGCAGCACCTGCCCGCTGCCTGCTGCGCTGCGCAGCCAGGCGCGCAGCACCGGGCGGCAGGCGATGCAGCCGTCCGCCACGTCCTGGATGGATTTTTGTGCCGACAGGCGCTGGTCATCGTCGCCCAGGCGCGTGCGGACCCAGTCGTGCGCGCTGCGGGTCCACAGCGCCGGCAGCGGGCCGTCGCTGGACAGCGCCTGCACCAGCACGGCCACGTCTTCCGGCACGCGCTGTTCCGCCCCACCCTGCTCGCGGCGGTAGCTGGCAGTGCCATCCATGTCGCCCGACATGCGCTTTTCTTCCTTGATCGGCGGCGGCACGAAGGCGGTCTTGTGCAGGTAGATGCGGTCGGCCTGCTGCAGTTCCTTGATCGCTTCGAGCGCCTTGTGCTCCGGCGGCAGCGCAATCTTGGGGGTGATGGCGCGCAGCGCCTTCTCGGCGTCCCACATCGCCATCAGCGCGCGCCGCAGCACTTTCTTGGTCGCTTCGTCGTACAGGGTGGCGTTTTCGGCCTCGTCGTGGGCGTGGCCGTACTGGTGCAGGATGTCCTGGTTGCCGCCTTCGCTGCCACCGTGGTCGTCATGGTCGTCGTCGCCATCCGAGAACAGCGAGGATTCCTCGCCCAGGAACTGGCCATAGCGGCGCCGCAGCGCGCCCTGGTCGTTGGCGATCTTCTGGCTGCGCTCGCGCACCACCTCTTCGCTCATTTTGGTCGCGCGCATGTCGGCCACCAGCTGCTCGGTGTCGATGATGATCTGGCGCTGGCTGCGCAGGCTTTGCGGCTTGACCAGCATCGGCATGGCGGCGCTCTCTTCTTCCGCCTGTTCGGGCGGCGCCGGCAGGCGCAAGGTGTAGGTAGGCGACTGCACGGTGTGCGGGCGCGCCGCATTGTCGCTGGCGCGCACGAAGAAATACAGCTCGTCGCCCGGTTCCATGCCCAGTTCCGCCAATGACCACTGCTTGGCCCAGCTGCGCTGCTTCGGGTCGGTCGATGCGGGAATCGGCATTTCGCGGTCGGTGAAGCGGATGTTCTCGCCGCTGCCGCGCGCCAGCGTCATGTGCAGGGTCGCGCGCTTGACCAGGTAGTCGTCGCGCACCTTGAGCGCCATCGGAGCGCTGGTCGCCGTCTCCGACAGCTCCTGCACCATTTGCGTGGGCGCGGTGATCGTGATTTCCGGCGGCTGGTCGGGCGTGACCTTGATGGTGTAGCGGTTGCCGCGCCAGCGCCAGAATACCGACTCGGTCGCGGTCCAGCGCGCGCATTCCTTGCCGGGCTTGAGTACCTGGCCGTTGCTCACTTCGATCGTTTCTTCCGCAGCCGCGGCCTCCTTCAGGCACCAGCTCATGACGGTCTGTTCCGGCACCAGCAGGTCGCGCGGCGCGGACACCACCGGGGCCACGCCGGTGTAGCCTGGCGGCGTGCTGCGTACCACCAGCTGCGGCGCGGCCGGGGCGGCGACCGCCGCCGGGACCCTGGCGGCAACCGCTGCGACTTCCTGCGGGGTGGCCGTCGAGAACCACACGGCGGCAGCGCCGGCCAGGCTGGCCAGCAGCCAGGGCGCGCCCAGCGTGATGCGGGCGCGCGTTATCCGGCGCAACTGCGGGCCGCTGACGCTGGCGTCGATGCGCTCCAGGATGCGGCGGCGCTGCAGCTGGGCCACCGGCGTGGCCGCATGCTCGAGCAGTGCGCTGCTGTCTTCCATCGCAGGCACGGCGCCGTCGAGCCAGGCGCTCCATCCGAAGGCGACGCGGCGGCGCAGGACGGACCAGTCCCAGGCACAGAATGCGCTCCAGGCGATCAGGCCCGGGGCCGAACGGATGACCAGCCATGGCAAGGCCCCGGCAATCCACAGGGGCAGCCGGCGCAGCTGGGCGGCGCGCCAGACGCGCCGGACGATCTCAGCGCCGTCTTGCATGCGTCAGACTCCTTTCGAGTACGAACAAGGCCACCAGCACAGCCATCAGGATGGCGCGCAGTGCGCCGCTGGGCTCCGGTGCGCGGCTCGAGGCCGAGGCCGCGAACACGCGCGATGGCGCCGTGTAGGCCGGCGGGCCGGCGTGCAGGCGCTGCCAGTGTTCCAGCAAGGCGCGCGCAGCATCGGCGGTCTTCGGTGGCCAGGCGTCGGCATGCCACAGGCGTCCGCGCGGGCTGTCGGCGTAGCGCAGGCCGTCCACTTGCGGCGCGTTCCTCAGTTCGGGGAAGGCGCTCGTGTCCGCGACAAGCCAGAGCGGTGCGCGCAGCGTTGCCGGCGGCGCCTCCTTGCGGTCCCAGACGATCAGCCCGGTCTTGGCGCCCGGCGTCGCGTCGATCGTCACCTGTTCCGCCGCGAAGACGCGGCGCCACTGTGTCAAGCGCTCGCTGGCGATGTGGACGTGGCGCTCGACTTGCTGGGGTGGGCGCGCCAGCGTGCGCAATTCAATCTTGCGGCCAAATTCCGGCGCCAGGGCCGGCATCGGCACGTCGCCCAGCACCAGCAGGCGCGCCTCCGGACGCCACTCGCGCTCGTGCGCGCGCAGCCAGCCGATCGCCTGCCCGGCCGGCAGGCTGAGGCGGTCGGCCCTGGCCAGCCCGGCCTGCGCCGCCTGCTGGTCGGCCCAGCCGGCGTCGGTGCCGGTGGCGACGATGACGGTGTCGCCGCGCCAGGGCATGACCGGATCGGCCAGCCAGGCGATGGCGGTGGCCAGCAGCAGGCAACGCACCAGCAGCAGGATGATGTCATTCCAACGCCACGCGCGCGTCTGGCGCGGTTCAGTGCGCGGCAGGAAGCGGGCCGTGGCCAGCAGCTCGGCCTTGTGCTGTTCGCGCTTGCGCCGGTGCCACCAGACCGGCAGCAGCAGGATCGGCAGCGCCGACCACCAGAGCGCGTTCATGGGCGGCTCCCGGGGCGGTGCAGCCACAGGCGCAGCACTTCACCGGGCGGCTGCTCGATGCGCGCCGCCACCAATGGGATATCGCTCTTGCGGCACTGGGCCTTGACCTGGGTGAAGTGCTCGTCGCGGTTGCGGCGGTAGCCGTCCGCCAGGTCGGCGCCGAAGCGAACCACGCCGGCGCCCTGCTCCGGGTCGCGGTAGGCCGGCGTGGAACTAAAACTGGCATCGACTTCGGCCTGGGTCTGCAGGCACAGCACGCGCACGTCGTGGCGCATGCCGCGCAGGCGAGTCAATGCCTGCGACAGCGGAGAAGGCCAGTCGAGCAGGTCGCTGGCCGCAAAAATCACGCTGGGAAACTGGGCGAAGTGCAGGCTGGCGCGCAGGGTGTCGGCGTCCGGCAGCGCGCCATCGGCCTGGGCGCGGCTCAGTTGCAGCAGCACGCGCTGCAGCTGGCGCGGGCCGCGCAGGGCCGGCGTGAACTGCACCTTGCCGCCGCCCAGGATCACCAGCCCGAAGGCGTCGCCCTGGCGCTGGGCGATGGCGGCCACGCAGCCGAGCAGCGTGCGCGCATAGGCCAGCTTGTCCACGCCGTCCACCTCGCGGCTGGGCTCCAGCATGGAGGCGCTGGCGTCCAGCACCAGCCACACGGCCACATGGCTGTCGCGTTCGGCCTCGCGCACGAAGTAACGGTCGGCGCGCGCCAGCAGCTTCCAGTCGACCCGGCGCCACTCGTCCCCGGGCGCATAGGCCCGGTATTCGGAGAATTCGACACCCGCCCCGCGCTCGCGCCCGGCGTGGATGCCGTGGCCAAGGCCCGCCAGCACGTGGCGGATCACGAGGTCGAGGTTGTGCGTGTGCGCGATCAGCGCAGTCTTCGCCAGCGACAAGATCAGTCGACCCGGATCTCGTTGCGCAGCGAATGCAGGATGTCGGCGATGGCGATGCCGTCCGCCTCCGCCTCGAAGTTGCGCAGCACGCGGTGGGCCAGCACCGGCAGCAGCATGGCCTGGATATCGTCGCGCGTGACCGCCAGGCGGCCCTGCATCAGCGCGCGCGCCTTCGAGGCCAGCACCAGCGCCTGGCCGGCGCGCGGGCCGGCGCCCCAGCCCACGTGCTGCTTGACCGCGGCCACGGTGGTTTCCGATGGCCGCGTCGCGCGCACCAGGCGCGTGGCATAGCGCAGCAGGTGCTCGCCGATCTCGATGTCGCGCACCAGCTGCTGCAGGCGCAGCAGGGTTTCCACGCTCATCACCGGCTCGGCGTCATCCAGCCCGGCGTGGGTGGTGCGCGAGACCATCAGCACTTCCTCGTCTTCGGTCGGATAAACCACGTCGATGCGCAGCAGGAAGCGGTCGAGCTGGGCCTCCGGCAGCGGGTAGGTGCCGGCCTGCTCGATCGGGTTCTGGGTGGCCAGCACGAAGAACGGGCGCGGCAGTTTATGGGTGGTGCCGGCGAAGGTGACGGCGCGCTCCTGCATCGCTTCGAGCAGCGCCGATTGCGTTTTTGGTGGTGCGCGGTTGATCTCGTCGGCCAGCAGCACCTGGGTGAACACGGGACCTTGCTGGAAGCGGAACACGCGCTGGCGCGTGCTGGTGTCTTCTTCCAGGATCTCGGTGCCGACGATATCGGAGGGCATCAGGTCCGGGGTGAACTGCACGCGGCGGAACTGCATGTCGGTGGCCTGCGCCAGCGATTTGACCAGCAGCGTCTTGCCCAGCCCCGGCACGCCCTCCACCAGCGCATGCCCGCCCGCCAGCAGGCAGGTGACCAGCAGGTTGACGACGTCTTCCTGCCCGATGATCACGCGCGCCATGCTTTCCTTCAGCGCGCCGATTTTCGCCGTGAGGTCGGCGATTTCCTGCTCGTTCCAATCTACTGCATCCCGTTCAGCCACCGCTCACGCTCCCAACGCATATTGAATGATATTGACCGCGAAGCGGGTGTTGTCGACCGCGAGGAACCGCTTGTTGCGGAAGTCGTAGTCCCACTCGCATCCGTAGTCCTTGTTCGAGTACAGCAGGCGCACGCGCCCGCCAAATTCGATCGCTTTCAGGTACTCATGCACCAGGTCGTCGCCCCAGCCATTGAGCTCGCCCCCGGTCGTTGGCGGCCCGTCGAACTTGAAGAAGCACGAATACAGCCGATGCGTATTCGGGATCTTCTTGAGCGCCGAGGCGCCGAAGATCTTGGCCATCTCGGCTTCGAAGGACTTGGCGAACAGGCCGTCGATGTCGTGGTTGCAGTCGTCGACAAACACGAAGCCGCCGCCGCGCACGTATTTTTCCAGGTTGCGCCGCTCGGCCGGGGTGAACTGCACCAGCTTGTGCCCCGCGAAATAGCAGAACGGCGCCTGCAGCATCTTCGGATCCGACAGCGCGACCACTCGCTCTGCCGGATCCACCCGCAAGGTGGTGTACTCGACGAGCGAGTTCAGCACGTTGCTGGGCATACGGATATCCACGTCCCAGTCGCCCGACTCGTAGGTCAGGCGCGTGAAGTAGAAATCGTAGCTGGGCATTTAGACCGCGTCGGACAGCGAGGTGAAATTGAAATCGCGGACCTTCATCGGCGGCAGCACCATCTGGAACGGCACCTCGTCGCCACCGATGATCTCGGGCTTGCCCAGTTCATCGATGTTGTTGAGGATGGTGACCGGGCTTTCGTTGAAGCGGAAGTTCTTCACCGGATGCTTGATCTTGCCGTTCTCGACGTAGAAGGTGCCGTCGCGGGTCAGGCCCGTGATCAGCAGCGACTGCGGGTCCACCATGCGGATGTACCAGGTGCGGGTGACGACGATGCCCTTCTTGGTCCCGGCGATCAGCTCTTCCAGCGACTTGGTGCCGCCGGCCATGATCATGTTGCCGTGGCCGGCCGTGGCCTGGTTGCCGGTCTTCTGCGCCCAGTAGGGCGAATAGCCGAGCGAAGCGACGCGGCCGTTCTTGATGATGTCGGTGCGCTTGCGGGCCAGCATGCTGTTGTTGTCCCATGGCGCCACCGGCACGTCCGGGTTCCACGGGTCGGCCCAGATGTTCACCTGCTCGTCGAACAGCTTCTCGCCCAGGCGGTTGCCGCCGCCCTTCTTGGCCAGGAAGCTGCGGCCTTCGTCGGCCGCACGGGCGCCGAAGGAGCTGAACATATTGCCCAGGATTTCCGAAGTCGCCGCCGGCTCCAGGATGACGGTGTAGCGGCCCGGCTCGAGCGCCTTGGCGTCCATCGAGCGCAATGCCTTGTCGATCGCGATGTCGGCCGCTTCGCGCGCATTGAAGCGGCGCGCATCGACCGCGGAACGGGTTACCCAGCCCGAACCGCGGCCGTCTTCGGTGCGCGCGGTGCAGGTGAAGGACAGGTCGGTGAATTCCTGGAAGCCGAACACGCCCTTCGAGTTGGCGATCACCGAGAAGCTGGTGCTGTCGGTGAAGAAGCCGGCCGTGACCAGCTTCTTGGCGCGCGCCGCGCCGATCGAGGCGGCCGCCACTTCGGCGCGGTAGTCCGGGTCGATGCCGGCGGTCGAGGTGACGAAGGTCTGGGTCGGGCGGTATTCCTGCGGGCCGACGCTGGGCACGAACTCCGGGTTTTCCGGCGCCAGGCGCGCCAGTTCCTCGGCGCGGCGCACGGCCTTTTCCAGCGACTTGTCGTCGAACTCATTGATGACGGCGGTGCCGGTGCGCTTGCCGAAAGCGACGCGCACGGCCAGCTGCATGTCTTCGGTCAGGCCGGCGGTCGACACGCTGTTGCGCGCGAAGCGGATGTTACCGGTGCGGTTGCCCTGGATCGACACGTTGCACTCGTCGGCCTTCGAGAAACCGATCACGCGGTCGGTGATGCGCTTGGCTTGTTCCTGGTTCAGCTGTTTCATAGTGTTCTGCTCCTCAACCGATCTTGCGTGCGGTGTTGATGACGTTGATGCCATTGAAGCGGGCGGTGGACGACCCGTGCGAGACTGCGCTGACCTGGCTCGGCTGGCCTTTGCCGTCGAAGAACGAGCCGCCCATGCGCCAGTCGCGCTCGTCGCAGATGGCCGAGCAGGCGTTCCAGAATTCCTGGGTATTGGTCTGGTAGGCCACGTCTTCCAGCGGGCCGGCGATCTTGCCGTTCTTGATCTCGTAGAACAGCGTGCCGCCGAACTGCGAGTTGTAGCGCTGCTGGTCGATCGAGTAGGACCCGCGGCCCAGGATGTAGATGCCCTTCTTGACGTCCTTGACCATCTCGTCCGGGGTCAGGCGCGCCTTGCCCGGTTCCAGCGACACGTTCGGCATACGCTGGAACTGGATGGTGCTCCAGCTGTCCGCATACGAGCAGCCATGCGACTCCTTCTCGCCGATGATGTGGGCCTGGTCGCGCGTGGCCTGGTAGTTCACCAGGATGCCGTTGCGGATGATGTCCCACTTCTTGGCGCGCACGCCTTCGTCGTCGTAGCCGATCAGGCCAAGCGAACCCGGGGTGGTGCGGTCCGCTACGAAGTTCACGCGCTCGGCGCCGTACTTGAATTTCTTCGATTCCCACTTGTCCAGGCCCACGAAGCTGGTGCCGGCGTAGTTGGCTTCGTAGCCGAGCACGCGGTCCAGTTCCGTCGGGTGGCCGACGTTCTCGTGGATAGTGAGGAACAGGTGTTCCGGGCTGAGCACCAGGTCGTACTTGCCCGGCTCGACCGATTTGGCGCTGAGCTTCTCACGGGCCTGCTTGCCCGACAGGCGGGCATCCTCGACGATGTCGTAGGAGTTGGTGTAGAGCGTGGTCACGCCGCCCGCAGCCTGCACCTTGTCGCTGGCTTTCGCGTCGAAGTACTCGTAGCCCATCGACACGGGCGAACTCAGGCCCGCGCGCGAGCGGAACTTGCCGCTGGCCTTGTCGACGGCGGTCGCATTGATCGGGGCCCACAGGCGGTGGATGTCCTGGTCGATGTAGGAACCGTCGGTGGAGGCGAAGTACTTCTGCTGGTTGATCTGGAACAGCGAGGCGGTCATGAAGCTCGCGCCCGCATCCATGCCGGCCTTGTTGGCGGCGATCAGCATGTCGGCCTTTTCCTTCACCGGCACGCTGCGCCAGTCCTTCTTGAACGGCGTGGCCCAGGCCACCTCGCCCACGCCCTTCACCGGCGCCAGGCGCACCGGTTCAAGCTGCAGCTTGGCGTTGGCCTTGGCGATCGCCACCGCCTGGCGCGCGGCATTGGCGATGCCGTCCGGGCTCATGTCGTTGGTGGAGGCGAAGCCGTAGGCGCCGTTCGCGATCACGCGCACGCCGACGCCGCTGGACTCGGTGTTGCTGATGTTCTCGACGTTGAGGTCGCGCGTGATGATGAACTGGTTCAGGTAGCGGCCGATGCGCACGTCGCAGTAGGACGCGCCGGCCTTGGTAGCGGCGTTCAGCGCGGTGTCGGCCAGGGCCTTCTTCGCGCTGGCGGCCATCGGATTCATGAGCTCATCGGCGGCGATGGCGTTGCCAAAGACCGGGATCAGCATGGCGCCGGCAGTGCCGGCGCCGATTTGGAGGAATTTACGGCGTTCCATTTTGATAGTTATCCGGTGAGTCGTCGTCCCGGCGCAGGCCGGGACCCAATTTTGCGTGCGTTACCACTGCACTGCGAAACTTGGGTTCCGGCCTTCGCCGGAACGACGGTGTTTAAGCCGCAGGCGTCAGACGGCGTCCGACAGCGACGTGAAATTAAAATCGCGGATCTTCATCGACGGGATCAGCATCGAGTAATTGGCCTCGTCGCCGCCGATCACCACCGGCTTGCCGATCTCCTCGATATTGTTCAGCATCGACACCGGGCTTTCGTTGAAGCGGAAGTTCTTGATCGGGTGCTTGACCTTGCCGTTTTCGATGTAGAAGGTGCCGTCGCGGGTCAGGCCGGTCAGGGCGACCGACTGCGGGTCGACCATGCGGATGTACCAGGTGCGGGTGACCAGCACGCCCTTCTTGGTGTTGGCGATCAGCTCCGCGGTGTTCTTGTCGGTGCCGGCCATGATGATGTTGCCGGCCGTGCCGATCGCGCGCTGGCCTTTCTTCTGGCCCCAGAAGCGCGAGTAGTTCAGCGCATTGATGCGGCCGTCCTTCACCAGGTGCATGCGTTCGCGCGGCATCATGTTGCCGTCCCACGGCAGCACCGGCACGTCCTTGTCCCACGGGTCGGTCCAGATATTGACCTGCTGGTCGAACAGCTTGTCGCCCAGGCGGTTGGCGCCGCCCTGCTTCGACAGGAAGCTGCGGCCCTCGTCGGCCATGCGGGCATTGAAGCCGCCGATCATGAAGGTCAGGAGGTCGCTGGTGGCGCTTGGCTCCATCACCACCGTGTAGCGGCCCGGCTCCAGCGCCTTGGCGTCGACCGAGCGCAGCGCCTTCTCGATCGCCACGTCGGCGGCTTCGCGCGGGTCGAAACGGCCGACGTCGCGCGCCGAGCGCTTGACCCAGCCCGAGCCGCGGCCGTCTTCGGTGCGCACGGTGCAGGTGAAGTCGAGCGAGGTGGCGACCTGGTGGCCGAACACGCCGTTCGAATTGGCGACGGTTTCAAACGACGCGCGGTCGGTGAAGAAGCCGGCGGCCACCAGGCCCTTCTTGCGGCAGGCTTCCATCGCATAGGCGGCAGCCTGGGCGCGGAATTCCGGGTCGATGTTGGCGGTGCGCTGGACAAAGGTGTCGGACGCCTTGTAGGCGGTCTTGGCGATCGCCGGCATGAATTCCGGGTTCTCCGGCGCCAGGCGCGCCAGGTCTTCGGCGCGGCGCACCGCGCGTTCCAGCGACTTGTCGTCGAACTCGTTGATGGTGGCGGTCCCCTGGCGCTTGCCGAAGGCAACCTGCACTTCGATGCGGGTGTCGTCCGACAGGCCGGCGGTGGAAACGGCATTGCGCGCGAAACGGATGTTGCCGATGCGGTTGCCTTCAACGCTGACGATGCACTCGTCGGCCTTCGAGAGCGACAGCACGCGGTCGCAAATGCGCTTGGTTTGGTCCTGGGTCAGGATGCTCATGGTCAGTCCTCGCCTTAGCCGATCTTGCGTGCAGTGTTGATCACGTTGATGCCGTTGAAGCGCGTCGTGCTCGACCCGTGCGAGACGATACTGATCTGCGGCGGCTGGCCCTTGCCATCGAAGAAGGACCCACCCATGCGCCAGTCGCGCTCGTCGCAGATGGCCGTGCAGGCGTTCCAGAATTCCTGGGTGTTGGCCTGGTAGGCCACGTCTTCGAGCATCGGGCCGATCTTGCCGTCCTTGATTTCGTAGAACAGCTGGCCGCCGAACTGGAAGTTGTAGCGCTGCTGGTCGATCGAGAACGAACCGTCGCCGACGATATAGATGCCCTTCTTGATGTCCTTGAGCATCTCGTCCGGGGTCAGCTTCTTCTTGCCGGCCGCAAGCGAGACGTTCGGCATGCGCTGGAACTGCACCGAGTTCCAGCTGTCGGCATACGAGCAGCCGTGCGATTCCTTCTCGCCGATGATGTGGGCCTGGTCGCGCGTGGCCTGGTAGTTGACCAGGATGCCGTCCTTGATGATGTCCCACTTCTTCGTCTTCACGCCCTCGTCGTCGAAGCCCACGCAGCCGAGCGAACCCGGGGTGGTCTTGTCGGCGTACAGGTTGACCATCGGGTTACCGTACTTGAATTTCTTGGTTTCCCACTTGTCGAGCGAGGCGAAGCTGGTGCCGGCGTAGTTGGCCTCAAAGCCGAGCACGCGGTCCAGTTCCGTCGGGTGCCCAACGTTCTCGTGGATCGTCAGCCACAGGTGTTCGGGCGAGAGCATCAGGTCGTACTTGCCGGGGGTGACCGACTTGGCGGTCAGCTTGGCCTTGGCGTCGCGGCCGGCGGCGCGCGCGTCCTCGATCAGGTCATACGAACCGGTGTACAGGGTGGCGACGCCGCCGGCGGCCTTGATCTTGTGCTCGGGGCGGACGTCGAGGTATTCGTAGCCCATGCCGACCGGTGCGCCCAGGCCCGAACGGGAGCGGAACTTGCCGGTGGCCTTGTCGACGGCGGTGGCCTGGAACGGCGCCCACATGCGGTGGACGTCCTGTTCGATGTAGGAGCCGTCGGTGGAAGCGAAGTACTTCTGCTGGTTCACCTGGAACAGCATCGAATTCATGAAGGCTGCGCCGCCTTCCATGCCGGCCTTGTTGGCGGCGATCAGCAGCTCGGCCTTTTCCTTGATCGGTACGGTGCGCCAGTCCTTCTTGATCGGCGTGGCCCACGACACCTCGCCGACGCCCTTGACTGGTGCAAGGCGCACCGGTTCGGACTGCAGCTTGGCATTGGCCTTGGCGATCGCCACCGCCTGGCGCGCCGCATTGGCGATGCCGTCGGAGCTCATGTCGGAGGTGGCGGCGAAGCCGTAGGCGCCGCCCGCGATCACGCGCACGCCGATGCCGGCCGACTCGGTGTTGGCCACGTTCTCGACATTCAGGTCGCGGGTGGTGATGAACTGGTTCAGGTAGCGCCCGATGCGCACGTCGGCGTAGCTGGCGCCGGCCTTGGTGGCGGCGTTCAGCGCGACGTCGGCCAGCGCCTTCTTGGCGGCGGTGGGCATGCTGCTGAGCAGCTCATCGGCGGCGATGGCGCGGGTGAACGGGGCGAGCGTGGAGGCGAGCGCCAGGCTGCTGAAATTTAGAAAGGTACGGCGTTCCATTGTGTCTCCTGAAATCAACCTACTTCTGGGCAGCGATCCCGCCGGCTTCTCGGTCCGCTCTTGTATTTACGGCATGAGGAAATGGTCTGTTGCCGGGCCTTGTGGGCGGCGGCAAACTTGTCAACCTTAGCAGCAACATGAGGTTTTGAATAGGCAATTGTTGTGCCATCTCACAGCGCTCGCTAAGTGCCTGATTTTGGCGGCCGTCCACTGTCCGGCCCGGTGTCCGAACGGGTGTCCGCGGTGTCCGGCGCGGACAAGTTCCGGACAAGTCCGGGACAAATTCACGAATAGCATATGCATACTCAGGGAACGCTTGACTGTCTGTCCGGGCTGCCGGATCATCAGCGCGGCGGCGGCGTCCTGCCCGGCCGCGCACAACAACCACTGGAGACCTCGAACCGATGAAACGACTGATCCTGGCCGCGATGCTGGCCACCGGCCTGGCCGGCGGCGCCGCCCATGCGGACGATGCCCTGAAAGCCGCCATCGCGGGCGAACACCGCAGCGCCGCCAACAAGGCGCGCGACGCCGCCCGCCATCCCTACGAGACGCTGACGTTCTTCGGCATCAAGCCGAACATGACGGTGGTGGAGCTGGTTCCAGGCGGTGGCTGGTACACCGAAATCCTGGCGCCCTACCTGCGCCCGAACGGCAAGATGATCGCCGCAGGCCAGGCCTTCGTGCCGGAAAAGCGCGGCGGGATGGCGCTCAAGCAGAAGTTCGATGCGGCGCCTGCACTGTATGACAAGGTAGTGCCAGCCGTCTTCGAACCGCCGGCCACCTACGCGATCGCCGCGCCGAACAGCGTCGACATGGTGCTCACCTTCCGCAACCTGCACAACTGGGTCGGCCAGGGCGACGAAGCCCTGAAAACCACCTTCAAGGAAATCCACAAGGTGCTCAAACCGGGCGGCGTGCTGGGCATCGTCGACCACCGACTCCCGGCCAAGATGACCCAGGACGCCAAGGCGTCCACCGGCTACGTGCACGAGGCGTGGGTGATCAAGACCGTGGAAAGCGCGGGCTTCAAGCTGGCCGGCAAGTCCGAAGTCAACGCCAACCCGAAAGACACCGCCGACCATGAAAAGGGCGTGTGGACCCTGCCGCCGGTGCTGTCCAACAAGGACAAGGACCGCGAGAAGTACATGGCGATCGGCGAGAGCGACCGCATGACGCTCAAGTTCGTCAAGCAGTAAGCACTGTCGCAGGGGGCGTCCGCCCCCTGTGAAGATTTGTGCATTTCCTTCGGCGGCGAGCGTGTATATTCTTGCGGTTCGCATCATGCCACCTCATTGAGCCACCGAAGGAAATTATGAAGACCGCACGCCTCGCCGCCGCCGTGGCATTCGCCCTGGCCGGCCTCGTCCACGCACAGGACACCACCCCTCCGCCCGCTCCGACCCCTGCGACCCCGCCGTCACCGGCCACCGCGACACCGTCCGCCACCACCGCGCCCGCCCTGCCGGCGATCGAGAATTCGGTGGTCAAGATCTTCGCCACCGTGCGCCGCCCGGACCTGTACAAGCCGTGGGCCAAGCAGTCGCCGGCCGACGTCACCGGCTCGGGCGTCATCATCGAGGGCAGGCGCATCCTGACCAACGCCCACGTGGTCGGCTACGCCAGCCAGGTCGAGGTGCAGGCCAGCCAGTCCGGCGACAAGGTGCCGGCCAAGGTGATCGCGCTGGCGCGCGGCCTGGACCTGGCGGTGCTGGAACTGGAAGACCCCTCCTTCTTCGACAAGCGCCCGCCAGTCCAGCGCGCGGCCGTGCTGCCGGACGTGCGCGAGGCGGTGTATGCCTATGGCTATCCGGTCGGCGGCAACTCGCTGTCGACTACCCGCGGCATCGTCTCGCGGGTGGAGTTCGTCGGCTACGGCTCGTTCAGTTCGGGCCTGCGGATCCAGATCGACGCGCCGATCAACCCCGGCAACAGCGGCGGCCCGGTGATCGCCGGCGACAAGATGATCGGCCTGGCCTTTTCGATGGCGACCAATGCCCAGAACATCGGCTACGTGATCCCGAACGAAGAGATCGAACTGTTCCTGAAAGACGTGGCGGACGGCCGCTATGACGGCAAGCCGCTGCTGCACGACAGCACCCAGACCCTCGAGAACCCGGCCCTGCGCCAGTACCTGAAGCTGGAGAAATCGGTGGAAGGCGCGATGGTGCACCGCCCGTACAAGAAGGACGCCAGCTGGCCCCTGAAGGAAGGCGACATCATCACCCACATCGGCGAGCACGCGGTCGACAACCAGGGCATGGTGAAGCTGGGTTCGAACCTGCGGGTGCGCTTCCAGTACCGCATCCAGCAGGTGGCGAAAAATGGCAAGGTGCCGATGACGATCGTCCGCGGCGGCAAGCCGATGCAGGTCGAGGTGCCGGCCAGCGGCCCGCGCCCGCTCCTGATCCCGGACCTGAACGGCGGCTATCCGTCCTACTTCGTGTACGGCCCGGTGGCGTTCACGCGCGCGACGACCGAGTTCATGGCTTTCCTGCTGGGGAGTTCGGGCGCGATGGCGGCCTACAGCTTCAACGACAGCCCGCTGGTGACCCACCTGGGCGATTCGCCGGAAGGTGCGCGCGAAGAGCTGGTGGTGATCAGCAGCCCGTTCTTCCCGCACAAGCTCGTCACAGGCTACAGCAACCGCTTCGGCTCGGTGGTGGACACGGTCAATGGCGTGAAGATCCGCAGCCTGGCGCACCTGGTGTCGACCTTGCGTGATTTGAAGGACGAGCACGTGGTGTTCAAGTTCGACCAGCGCTATGGCGAAACCATGATCTTGCCGCGCAAGGCGGCGCTGGATGCGACCGAAGGGATCCTGTCGGATAATGGGATTCGGACGCAGGGGTCGGAGGATATGATGAAGGTGTGGGGTGGGAAGTAAGCTAACGCTGCTCATCTAAAATTGGGTTCCCGCCTGCGCGGGAACGACGGCTTTTAGGCCAACTAAATAAGCACGTCGTTCCCGCGCAGGCGCACTGCTGTCCGGAATAATTCTGTTGACCTCTTCATCAGAATAGGCACCCCTGATTTTTGGCGTGCGTCTGCCATTCTCGTCGCCTTCGGACAGCAGCGGCTTCCGCGTCAGGACGTTGGAAAAGGGTGGCGCTGATCAGGCAGAGAAAGTCCCACAGCGAGTTGGTGGCTTGCCTTGAATGGTGCAGCAGAGCCACGAGCAAGTAAGTGATCAGGGCAGTCAGGATCTGGATTCTGACTGCATTTTCCGAGCGGCCCAGGAACGACTTGATCTTCAAATGCTGTTTGATCCACTTAAAGAACAGTTCGATGCC
>NZ_FOLD01000011.1 GCF_900112225.1 Massilia yuzhufengensis
CAGACCTGCGATGCCGTTACCGGACGCGGGGCCGTGAGCGCGCTCGAGCTCGAACGGCACCTGTTACCGATGCTCGATCCCCAAGTGCTGCTGGTAACCGACGCCAACGCGGCCTACCGGGCGTTCAGCCGGCGCCACGGCATCGCCCACCAGTACGTCAACCTGCGCGCCGGCGAGCGGGTGCGTCGCAGCAGCGAAGGCGCCATCCATGTCCAAAACGTGAATGCCTACCACCGCCGCCTGCGCGACTGGCTGGCGCGCTTCCACGGCGTCGCGTCCCGCTACCTGACGAACTACCTGGGCTGGCGCAGGGCGCTCGATGGCGGGCGCGTCAAGTCTGCCGAGGGATTGCTGCGCCTGGCAATCAAACCCATCCATAGCAAAGAGTGACAGCGCCAAAAAAAACGCCGCCTGCGAACAGGCGGCGTTTCATGACGCGTAACGCGATGGTCGATCAGGCAACCGGACGGTTGATGGCCATGATCCAGTAGCGGGCCAGGTCGGCAGTGCCTTCCTTGCCGCCAACCGACTTGAGCGTGCTGATGGCTTGCTGCTTCTTACCGGCTGCAGCGTAGGCTTCGCCAAGGCGCAGCTTGGCTTCGTCGCCGTAGCGCAGGCCGCCGGCCTTGATGGCGGCTTCCATCATCTTCAGGCCCTTGTCGGCCTGGCCAGCCTGCACCAGTGCGTAACCGAGGGCGACCAGTGCGTCGTTGTCCTTGGCGGCCGTGTATTCGGCTTCCAGGGCGGCGACGCTCTTGTTCTGCTCAGCCAAGTTCTTCTCTGCAAGTTCTTTCAGGCGCTGGTGGCGCGGCGCATCGGTACCGGTGCCCAGGGCGCCGGCCTTGTAGCCCTTGTCGATGACCTTCAGCGCTTCGGCCGGGGCTTTCGCCTGCAGCACCAGCTGGGCCATTTCCATGAACTCGCTCGGTTTTTTCAGCAGGTTGTTGGCCAGCTTCAGGCGGTAGACGTCGACCGACAGGCGGCTGGAGAAGCCAGGCTTGCCCTGCACGCGGTTCAGGAGGTCGGTCCAATACTGGGTCTTCGGATAGCTGGAGGCCAGCTTTTCGATGGTGTTGACGTAGCCTGCCTTGTCGTTTTTCTTGAGCTGGATGTTTGCCAGCATGCCGAGCTCGTCTTCGCTCAGGCGGCCGCTCTTTTCGGCATTGCGCAATTCCTGCTCAAGCGCGGCGACATTGCCTTGCTTGTAATAGTTCTGCATCAGGTAGGCGCGCAGCTTCGGATCGTTGCCGTTCTTGAGCAGTTTCAGGATGGTGGCGTTTGCCTTGCTCAGGTCGCCGGCACGCATGTAGATGCCGACCAGGCCTTCCGAGAACTGCGAGCGCTCATTGGCGTTGAGCTTGCCCGAGTCCAGCAGCTTTTCGAACGAACTGGCCGCGGTGTTCCAGTCGCCAGCCGACGAGGCCGCCGATGCGCGCACGCGCTCGATCAGGAAGCGCTCGTTGTCGTCCTTGGCCGCTTTGTCCGCGTCGCGCAGTGCTGCCAGGGCGCCCTTGTGATTACCTTGCTTCATCAGCGTTTGCGCTTGCTGGATCGGCTTGCCGATTTCGGCACGCAGGACCGCGGCATGCACGGGCGCCAGGCCGACGACCGGCAGGGCAGCGGTGAAACCGAGGGCGGCCAGTGCGAGGCCAAGGTGTGCGAGACGGAATTTAATCATCTGAAAACATCCTTCTTTCAAAATGGACACGGCAGGGAAACCCTGCCGTGTTGGTCATACATGCATCGATTACTGGAACTGCTCGTTACCGACCATGCCGATCTTGGTGACGCCGAGGCGCTGGGCGGTAGCCATGACGCCGGCAACCACCTTGTACTCGACCAGCTTGTTCGGACGCAGATGCACTTCCGGCTGGTCAGGCATCGCAGCGACGCTGTTCATCTTGGCTTCCAGGCCTGCACGATCCGGGATGACTTCGCCATCCCAGAGGATGGTTCCGTCGAAGTCCACGTCGATCGTGACGACCACTGGCTTCACCGTCGATGGCGGCGGGGTACCCACCGGCATGTTCAGGTTGACCGAGTGGTTTTGTTTCGGAATCGTGATAATCATCATAATGATCAGAACGAGCAGGACGTCGATCAGCGGCGTCATGTTCATTTCCATCATCGGTTCCGGATCGGCTCCTTTTGCGGAGCCCGAACCCACGTTCATGCTCATGGTGTTTCCTTTTCAAATGTTGGGTAACGGACGCGGCGCCGGGCCCCTGGGGGAAACCGGCACCGCGGACAGGGTCTTAGCCCCTGTCAGGCGGTTCGATAACGAAACCGACCTTCTGAATCCCAGCACGTTGAGCCGTGTAAATCACCCGGCCGATCGCTTCGTAGCGGCTTTCCTGGTCGCCACGAACTTTCACTGCCGGCTGCGGCTGCTTCACCGACTGCTCCGCGAGGAACTTGAACAGCTCGTCCGTGTTCGCGATGCGCGTCTGGTTGTAGTACATCTCGCCATCTTTGTTGATGGTGATGTTGACGTCTTCCGGCTTGGTCTTGGTAACCTCGTTCGACTCCGCAGGCAGTGCAACTTTCTGCAGATTCAGAACGACCGGGCTAGTGATCAGGAAGATGATCAGAAGAACCAACATGATGTCGACTAGCGGCGTCGTGTTGATTTCTGACATCACTGCATCTTCATCTCCGGAATCGGAGCCGACACTCATCGACATGATTAGCCAGCCTTCTTGGCGCCGGCAGCGGCGTTCGAGGTCGACATGGCGCCCGAGATCAGGACCGAGTGCACGTCAGCCGAGAACGAACGGACGTCTTCCATGACCGACTTGTTGCGACGCACCAGCCAGTTGTAACCCAGGACCGCAGGAACTGCCACGAACAGACCGAATGCGGTCATGATCAGTGCTTCACCCACTGGGCCTGCCACTTTGTCGATCGACGCGTTACCCGACATACCGATGGCGGTCAGCGCGTTGTAGATGCCCCAGACGGTACCGAACAGGCCGATGAACGGCGAGGTCGAACCGACGGTTGCCAGGAACGACAGGCCGTCTTGCAGGCGCGACTGGACGCGGTCCACTGCGCGCTGGATCTGCATGGTGACCCAGGTCGACAGGTCGATCTGCTCGAGCAGGGCGCCGTCGTGGTGCTGGGTTGCCTTGGTGCCGGTTTCAGCGATGAAGCGGAATGGCGAGCCTTCTTTCAGCGATGCCGAACCGGCAGCGATCGAAGGAGCTTTCCAGAACTTGGCCGAAGCTTCCTTCGACTGGCGCATGATTTTTTGCTGGTCGATCAGCTTGGTGATGATGATGTACCACGAACCGATGGACATCAGGGCCAGGATGATGATGGTGCCTTTGTTGACGAAGTCGCCTTCTTCCCACATGGCGCCGATGCCGTATGGGTTGTGGACTTCTTCCGTAGCGCCAGCAGCGGCCGGAGCGGCAGCGTCGCCAGCCGGTGCAGCAGCTGCGTCGGCAGCCGGTGCAGCAGCTGCGTCGGCAGCAGGAGCTGCAGCCGCGTCAGCCGCCGGAGCGGTGGCGCCTGCGGCAGGAGCGTCAGCGAAGGCTGGTGCGGAGACCAGGGCCGATGCCGCCGTTACCGAGAACAGGACAGCCGCCAGCATAGCGGACAAACGGGTATTCTTAAACATGCTTCCTCCAAAAATATAAAATAGACAGTTCGCTGAACTTAGTAACAACGAAAATCATAGAGTTGAGACGGTGTTCTGTCTCGGTTTTATTCCAGCGTCCAGACGTACTGCACCGCTGTCCACGCCTGTTGCGGCTGGCCATCAACCATGGCCGGCTTGAATCGGCATTTGCTCAGAGCCGACTGGGCGGCTCGGTCCAAATCGCGGAAGCCACTGGTCTTCGACAATTTGGAATCCATCACGCGACCATCGACACCAATCAGGAACTGGAGGGTCGTGGTACCCGTTTCTTCGTTACGCTGCGACGAACGCGGATATTCCGGGCGTGCGCAAGTGTTGAAGTCTGCGACTGCCTCGGTGCGGCTCGGGCCACGTGGCGCTGCCGGCGGAGCTGGCGGTGCCGGTGGGGCCGGAGGCGCCAGCGACGTGGTCGGCGGCGGCGTGTTGGTTGCCGTCGTGATCGCGTTCGCTGGTGGCGGAGGCGTTTGCACCTGCACTTCGACCGGTGGAATGAATGGCGGTGGCGGAGCCTTCATTTCCGGCGGTGGCGGCGGTGGCGGCGTATCTGGCGGTGGAGGCGGCTTCACCTCTTCGATCAGTTTGGTTTCCACAGCCTCGGTTACCTTGTTCACGATCCGGGTGCCCAGGCCATTGACGACCGCCCAAGCTACCAGAACGTGCAACAGGATGACAATGGCGAGACCTGTGAAGTTCTTTCCCGGGTTCTTCTCATGCGTAAAATTCATGCCATCTTTCTCCAATACCAACTCTTTTTTGTTGCCACTAAACCCACTAAACACGACAAAAACCTAGGGCCGCATCCGGGACATTCGCGGAATTATACCTACGAATCCTTTTTTGAGCATACATTTTTACACCCCTGAAAGGGGCGTATCTGCCCGTAAAAACAGGCAAACAAGCGCATCTATACAAGCCTTGCGCCGGGGTGTCCGTGGTCCAGAAAGCAGGGGGGAATTGTAAATTTATGTAGCTGTCCTCCTCCATCTGTGGATCATCAGGCTCCGATGCCGTAATCACCAAATTATTCATGCTAAAACCGCTATACGGCAAATTTCGTATGACGGTTCTGCCGTCTTTATGAAAACTATAGCCAGTTTCCGTCAACCCGGGCGTACTGTTGAGCAGCCAGGATCGCGTGCCCACCGGCCCCTTTGTATAGCTGAAAGTAATGGGCGAAATGCGTCTTGATATGCTTCAGTTGTGCGTCTGACAACCGTTTCACGAGATTCCCGACGCTCATGCATAGCAAAACTACATGGATTTTAGCGTTTTGAACAGAGTGTTCGCGCACAGACACGCAAAAAAATTGCGTTGTGTTGGTGTTTTGACGGGAAACGGGTGGTAAAACATGCGGTCACGCATGGAAACGATGCCTGGGTTGCGTGGGTAAGGGAGGTCCGATCTGTTGGCCTGCTGCCGAACCAGCGCAGCGGCGCCAGCGTGGCCCGCCGCCGGATTGAATAGTGGAAAGCCGCAAGGGCAGGGTGAGCAGCCTGGCAGCATGGATTGCCATGAGGAACGCACCCCGCCCAGGGGCGGGGTGCCCGGGCCCGCTCAGCGGCCGCGTTTCTCGCGCCGGCACTCCAGGAAGCTGACCACGTGGCCGGCCGGGTCCACGGTTTCGAGCCGCACATCGAAGCCCCACAGGCGCGCGACATGCTTGAGCACTTCCTGGGCCTGCTGGTTCAGGGGCCGGCGGTTGAACTGGGTGTGGCGCAGGGTGAGGGCGCGGTCGTCGCGCGTGTTCACCTGCCAGACCTGGATGTTGGGTTCGCGGCTGCCGATGTTGTACTGCTCGGCCAGCTTGTGGCGCACGTAGCGGTAGCCCTGCTCGTCGTGGATGGCCGAGATGGTGAGCTTGTCGCTGCGGTCGTCGTCGAGCACGGCGAAGAAGTGGAAATCGCGGATCAGCTTGGGCGACAGGTATTGGGCGATGAAGCTCTCGTCCTTGAAGTTGCGCATCGCAAAGTCGAGCGTCTTGAGCCAGTCGCTGCCCGCCATGTCCGGGAACCAGGCCCGGTCTTCGGGCGTCGGTTCCTCGCAAATGCGGCGAATGTCGGTCATCATCGCGAATCCGAGCGCGTACGGGTTGATGCCGCTGTAATAGGGGCTGGTCGCCGGCGGCTGGTACACGACGTTGGTGTGGCTCTGCAGGAACTCGAGCATGAAGCCGTCGCCGACGATGCCCTCTTTATAGAGGTCTTGCAGGATGGTGTAGTGCCAGAAGGTGGCCCAGCCCTCGTTCATCACCTGGGTCTGGCGCTGCGGATAGAAATATTGGGAAATCTTGCGCGTGATGCGCACCAGCTCGCGCTGCCAGGGTTCCAGCAGCGGGGCATATTTTTCGATGAAGTAGAGCAGGTTTTCCTCGGGCTCGGGCGGGAAACGCAGCGGCGCGGCATTGGCCACCTGTTCTTCGCGCAGCGGGAGGGTGCGCCAGATTTCGTTGACTTGCGACTGGGCGTATTCCTCGCGCTCTTTCTGGCGCGCCGTTTCCTGGGCGATGGAAAGCTTGGCTGGCCGCTTGTAGCGGTCGACGCCATAGTTCTGCAGTGCGTGGCAGGAATCGAGCAAGTCTTCCACGGCATCGATACCGTAGCGCTGTTCGCATTCGGCGATGTAGTTCTTGGCAAACACCATGTAGTCGACGATGGCGTCGGCGTCGGTCCAGGTGCGGAACAGGTAGTTGCCCTTGAAAAATGAATTGTGCCCGTAAGCAGCATGCGCAATCACCAGCGCCTGCATGGTGAGGCTGTTCTCTTCCATCAGGTAGGCGATGCAGGGGTTCGAGTTGATGACGATCTCGTAGGCCAGGCCCATCTGGCCGCGCTTGTAGCTTTTTTCGGTGGTGAGGAAGTGCTTGCCGAACGACCAGTGGTTGTACGACACCGGCATGCCGACGGAGGTGTAGGCGTCCATCATCTGCTCGGCGGTGATGATTTCCAGCTGGTTCGGGTAGGTGTCCAGGCCGTAGCGTTTGGCCACCCGCTTGATTTCCTCGTGCGCCTGTTCGATCAGGTCGAAGGTCCATTCGGACTGCTCCGGCAGGGCGCGCGGGTTGCTCGGGTCTCTTGGCATGGTGACTCCGTTCATTGCTTGCGGCTCGCTACTTCGGCTGTTTCTTGAACAGCTCGCGGAAGACCGGGTAGATGTCGGCCGGGGTGACGATCTTCTGCATCGCGAAATTCTTGTGGTGGCCGGCGACCTCGCAATATTGCTCCCACAGGTTTTGCGGCGGGCCGTCGGTGATCTCGACGTAGGTGTAGTACTGGACCCGCGGCATGATGGCGTTGTTCAGGATTTGCCGGCACAGCACCGAGTCGTTGTCCCAGTTGTCGCCGTCCGAGGCCTGGGCCACGTAGGCGTTCCAGTCCGAACTGCCGTAGCGCTCGGCAAGCACCTTTTGCAGCAGGTGCAGGGCCGAGGACACCACCGTGCCGCCGGATTCGCGCGAGTGGAAGAATTCGTTCTCGTCGACCTCGGCCGCGGCCGTATGGTGGCGGATGAAGACGACCTCGATCTTCTCGTACACGCGCTTGAGGAAGAGGTAGAGCAGGATGAAGAAGCGCTTGGCGGTGTCCTTGCGGGTTTCGTCCATCGAGCCGGACACGTCCATGATGCAGAACATCACGGCCTGGGTGCTGGGCTTGGGAATCTTGACCCGGTTCGAGTAGCGCAGGTCGAAGGGGTCGATGAAGGGGATGGCATTGAGCCGGATGTGCAGGTGGTGGATGCGCTCGCGCAGCTCGACCACCATGGGCTCGTCGTCGGGGGCGCCGGCCTCTAACAAGGCCTGCAGTTCGAGTTCGGCGTCTTTCAGCTGGCGCTTGCTGGGGCCGCCCACGGCGATGCGGCGCCCCAGTGCGCCGCGCAGCGAGCGCAGCACGTGGATGTTGGAAGGCGTGCCCGACACGTTGTAGCCGGCGCGCTGGTTCTTGAATTCGACGGTTTGCGACAGCTGCGTCTTGACCATGTTCGGCAGCTCGAGGTCTTCGAAGAAGTAGTTCATGAATTCTTCGCGCGAGAGCTCGAAGATGAAGTCGTCTTCGTTGGTCTGGTCGCTGTTGCCGGCACGGCCGCGCCCGGAACCGCCGCCGCTGCGTGGGCGGTTGAACTGGTCGCCTTTCTGGTATTCGGTATTGCCGGGGTTGACGGTTTCCCAGACGCCCCCGTGGGCATGGCCGAAGTGGGGCTCGTTCACGTCCTTGACGGGGATCGTGACCTTCTCGCCGCTCTCGATGTCGGTGATCGAGCGGCCCTTGATCGCGCGGCCCACCGCATCCTTGATCTGCGCCTTGTAGCGGCGCAGGAAGCGTTCGCGGTTGACCGCTGACTTGTTCTTGCCCTGCAAGCGACGGTCGATGAGGTAAGTCAAAACAGGCCTCCTGCTCTAAGTACTGGCTAGCGGCGGACCGGCAAGCTCCCGGTGCCCCTATCTTAATACGCTGTGCGAATGCGCGTACGGTGCGCACACGGCCTGCGGGGCGGGCGGCGGGAGGCGGGGCCTGCGCCGCCGCCCGGCGCCCAGCCCGCTCAGGAGGACTTCCTCACGCGCAAATACCATTCGCACAGCAGGCGCACCTGTTTCGGCGTATAGCCTTTCTCGACCATGCGGGCCACGAAGTCGGCATGCTTGTTCGCATCCTCGGCACTGGCTTTCGCATTGAAGGAAATCACCGGCAGCAATTCCTCGGTATTCGAGAACATCTTCTTCTCGATCACGCTGCGGAATTTCTCGTAGCTGGTCCAGGCCGGGTTCTTGCCGGCATTGGTGGCCCGGGCACGCAGGCTAAAGTTGACGATCTCGTTGCGGAAATCCTTCGGGTTCGAGATGCCGGCCGGCTTCTCGATTTTTTCCAGCTCTGCGTTGAGCGATTCGCGATCAAAACTCTCGCCGGTATCCGGGTCGCGGAATTCCTGGTCCTGGATCCAGAAGTCGGCGAAGGTCACATAACGGTCAAAAATGTTCTGGCCGTATTCGGAGTAGCTTTCCAGGTAGGCGGTCTGGATTTCCTTGCCGATGAAGTCGACATAGCGCTGGGCCAGGTGCTCCTTGATATACGAGTGGTAGCGCTGTTCGGTCTCCGGCGGGAATTGCTCGCGCTCGATCTGCTGCTCGAGCACGTAGAGCAGGTGGACCGGGTTGGCTGCCACTTCGGTATTGTCGAAGTTGAAGACCTTGGACAGGATCTTGAACGCGAAGCGGGTCGACAGGCCATTCATGCCCTCGTCCACGCCGGCGTAGTCGACGTATTCGTGCAGCGACTTGGCCTTGGGGTCGGTGTCCTTGAGGTTCTCGCCGTCGTACACCAGCATCTTGGAATAGATGCTGGAATTCTCCGGGTCCTTCAGGCGCGACAGGATCGCGAACTGCGCCATCATGCGCAGGGTGCCGGGCGCGCATGGCGCCTTGTCGAGCGAGGAGTTGTACAGCAGCTTGTCGTAGATCTTCACTTCATCGGACACGCGCAGGCAGTAAGGCACCTTGACGATGTAGATGCGGTCGAGGAAGGCTTCGTTGTTGCGGTTGTTGCGGAAGGTTTTCCACTCGGACTCGTTGGAGTGGGCCAGCACGATGCCCTCGAAAGGAATCGCGCCGAAGCCCTCGGTGCCCTTGTAGTTGCCTTCCTGGGTGGCGGTGAGCAGCGGGTGCAGCACCTTGATCGGCGCCTTGAACATCTCGACGAATTCCATCAGGCCCTGGTTGGCCAGGCACAGGCCGCCGGAATAGCTGTAGGCGTCCGGATCGTCCTGCGCGTAGTCTTCGAGCTTGCGGATGTCGACCTTGCCGACCAGCGAGGAAATATCCTGGTTGTTTTCGTCGCCCGGCTCGGTCTTGGAGACCGCGACCTGCTTGAGGATGGACGGGTAGCGCTTGACGACGCGGAACTTGTTGATGTCGCCGCCGAACTCGTGCAGGCGCTTGACCGCCCACGGGCTCGGGATGGTGCGCAAGTAGCGGCGCGGGATGCCGTAGTCTTCTTCGAGGATGGTGCCGTCCTCGAGTTCGTTGAACAGGCCCAGCGGCGACTCGTTCACGGGCGAGCCCTTGATCGCGTAGAAGGGCACGTGTTCCATCAGGCTCTTGAGCTTTTCGGCGATCGACGACTTGCCGCCGCCGACAGGCCCGAGCAGGTAGAGGATCTGCTTGCGTTCTTCCAGGCCCTGAGCCGCGTGGCGGAAGTAGGAAACGACCTGCTCGATCACTTCTTCCATGCCGTAGAACTCGCGGAAGGCCGGGTAGACCTTGATCACCTTGTTGGCGAAGATGCGCGACAAACGCGGGTCGAGGCGGGTATCGATCAGGGTCGGATCGCCGATCGCGGCAAGCATGCGTTCCGGAGCGCTGGCGTACGTGAGGGGATCCTTCTTGCACAGCGCGAGGAACTCCGACATGGAGTATTCCTCTTCCTTGGTACGCTCATAGCGGGCTGCGTAGTTGTCAAAGATGCTCATTTCGTGTGTCCTTTAATGTGCTAACAACGATCACTGTCACGGCAGCCGCGTGCTGCGGGGCTGCCCAGGGCCCCGGTATGTTTTTCTTGACTTGCTCCTTATGGGTCGCCCGCACCTGGAACCGGGATCGCCGGCGCCACCGATGCTGCGCTTTTCTTGTTGTCGTCCCGGATGGTGCCGATGGCCCCGGTCCGGTCTCCCGCTTGTTTGGAGAGTGTCTTTTTTTGCGTTTGTGAAATTTATTATGTGCCTATTAGTTCCCGAAGTCAAAGCAGTGTCGTGTGAGCTGGAACTGCATTTGCAAGTGCTTGAATCGAATAAGGAAACGGCTGTTTTTGGCGCCTCGGCCGGGCTCCGGAACGGGGCTCCGGAAGGGGCCGCCAATGGCGCGCTGGAGCGTCCGATTCGTGCCGCTCGAGGCTGCGTAAAATTCAATAATGGTGAGTCGATATTGCACGATATGGTCAAGCTGTGGCGCACGCATACGGTCAATACACGTCCCCGTTTTTTCCTATGGCACGAGGGCCCGGCGGGCATGCGTTACACTTGTCGGCCACGTCCACACGAACCACGTTCACGCCGGAGAAATCATGTTGAATGAACAGCTGCGCAGCATCCTGCAGAACATGCCAAAGGCAGAATTGCACATCCACATTGAAGGTTCGCTGGAGCCCGAGCTGATTTTTGCGCTGGCACAAAGAAACGGTGTGTCGCTGCCCTACCCCTCGGTCGAGGCGTTGCGCGCGGCCTACGCTTTCAGTGACCTGCAATCCTTCCTCGACATCTATTACGCCGGCGCCAGCGTGCTGCTCACCGAGCAGGACTTCTACGACATGACCGCCGCCTACCTGGCGCGCGCACATGCCGACAATGTACGCCACGCCGAGATCTTCTTCGACCCGCAAACCCATACCGCGCGCGGCGTGCCATTTGAAACCGTGATCAACGGGATCTGGCGCGCCTGCCAGGAAGGCCCGGTCAGCGCCACCCTCATCATGTGCTTCCTGCGCCACCTGTCCGAGGAAGAAGCGCTGGCCACGCTGGACGAGTCGCTGCCCTACCGCGACAAGATCATCGGCGTGGGCCTGGATTCGTCCGAGGTTGGCCACCCGCCGGAAAAATTCGCGCGCGTGTTCGAGCGCGCCCGCCAGCTCGGCCTGCGCCTGGTGGCGCATGCGGGCGAGGAGGGCCCACCGGCCTACATCGAAAGCGCGCTCGACGTGCTCAAGGTGGAGCGCATCGACCACGGCGTACGCAGCCTGGAAAGCCCGGAACTGGTGGCGCGCCTGGTGCGCGAGCAGATGGCGCTCACGGTCTGCCCGCTGTCGAACATCAAGCTGCGCGTGTTCGACGTCATGGGGAGCCACAACCTGCGCGAGCTGCTCGACCAGGGCCTGGCCGCCACCGTCAATTCGGACGACCCGGCCTATTTCGGCGGCTACATGAACGACAACTTCATCGCCGCCTTCGAGGCCTTGCCGCTTGACGCCGGCCACGCGCGCCAGCTGGCGCGCAACAGCTTCGCCGCCTCCTTCCTCGACCCGGAGCGCAAGCGCGCCTACCTGGCCGAGGTCGACGATTTCTTTTCCCACGCCGCCACCGCCTAAGGACGCCGCATGCGCTTTTCTGCCTTCCGCCAGTCCCTCCGCATGACCGCTCGCGACTGGCGCGCGGGCGAGCTGCGCTTCCTGCTGGTGGCCCTCATCATTGCCGTGTCGGCCCTGTCCTCGGTGGGCTTTTTCATCGACCGCATGCGCGCGGGCCTGAACCGCGACGCCCACCAGCTGCTCGGCGCCGACCTGCTGGTCAATGCCGACGACCCGATCCAGAAGGGCTGGCGCGAGGAAGCGCGCCGGCGCGGCCTGCTGGTGGCCGAGACGGTCACCTTCCAGAGCATGGCGCAGGCGGGACAAGGCGACGCCTCGAGCGCGCAGCTGGCGGCGGTGAAGGCCGTCTCCAGCGGCTATCCGCTGCGCGGCCAGCTCACCCTTACAACCGACCCGGAGCAAGCCAGCCGCGCCCTCGGCCAGAAGACCACCGCCACCCCGACACCGGGCACGGTCTGGGTCGACGCCAACCTGCTGCCGGCGCTGCGCACCAGCGTCGGCGCCACCATCCAGCTGGGCGACAAGCAGTTCCGCATCGCCCAGCTGATCGCCACCGAGCCCGATAAAGGCGCCTCGTTCGCCAACTTCGCGCCGCGCGTGATGCTGTCGCTGGAAGACCTGGCGGCTACCGGCCTGGTGGACGATTTCTCGCGCGTGAGCTACCGGATGCAGGTCGCCTCGCCCTCCAGGAACGACATGCGCGCGGTCGTCGCCTACGAGAAATGGCTGCGCGCCGACATCGCCGCGCGCAACGTGCGCGGCGTGCGGATCGAAACGCTCGAAAACGGCCGCCCCGAAATGAGGGCCACGCTGGACCGCGCCGACAGCTTCCTGTCCTTGGTCGGCCTGCTGTCGGCGATGCTCGCCGCGGTGGCCGTGGCGATGGCGGCGCGCCGCTTCATGCAGCGCCACCTCGACGCCTGCGCAATGCTGCGCTGCCTGGGCATGACCCAAAACCAGGTCGGCGCCATGTACCTGATCGAATTCGCCATCGTCGGCCTGGTGGGCAGCCTGCTGGGCGTGCTGGTCGGCTTCGGCGCCCACTTCATCTTGCTGGAACTGATCGGCAGCCTGCTGCCGCCCGACCTGCCTCCGGTCTCGCTGTTGCCGGCGCTGCAGGGCGTCGCCACCGGCATGCTGCTGCTGGTCGGCTTCGCGCTGCCGCCGGTGCTCCAGCTGCGCAACGTGCCGCACAACCGCGTCATCCGGCGCGAGCAGGCGGCCCCGCAGCCGCTGGCGCTGGCCACCTACGGCCTGGGCGTCGGCGTGTTCCTGGCGCTGCTGCTGTGGCAGGCCGGCGACACGAAACTGGCCCTGATGACGGCCGGCGGCTTCCTCGGCGGCCTGGGCGTGTTTGCCCTGGTGGCCTGGCTCGGCCTGCGCCTGCTGCGGCGCCTGCGCGGTGTGTCGAGCAACCAGAGCTGGCGCTTCGCCATCACTTCGCTGCAGCGCCGCCCCGGCGCCACCGTGGTGCAGGTGGTGTCGCTGTCGCTGGGCCTGATGGCGCTGCTGCTGCTCACCGTGGTGCGCGGCGACCTGATGTCGGCCTGGCGCATGGCCACGCCGCCGGACGCGCCGAACCGCTTCATCATCAATATCCAGCCCGACCAGGCGCCCGGCGTCGAGCGCCAGCTGGTGGGCGCCGGCGTCAAGAACGTGCTGCTGTACCCGATGATCCGCGGCCGCCTGACGGCGATCAACGGCAAGCAGCTCACCCGGGACACCTACCAGAACGGCGAGGCGCGCCGGATGGCCGAGCGCGAGTTCAACCTGTCCACGGTGGCCGACCTGCCGGAAACGAACGAAGTCGTCGCCGGCAGCTGGTACCGGGACGCACCGGGCGTGGCCGAAGCGTCGGTGGAACAGAAGCTGGCCGGCACGCTCGGGCTCAAGCTGGGCGACACCATGCGCTTCGACATGGGCGGCATGCCGGTCGAGGCAAAGGTGACCAGCCTGCGCAAGCTGGAATGGGGCACGATGCGGGCCAACTTCTTCGTCATCATCAATCCCGCGGCGATGGCGAACGCGCCCAAGAGCTACATGACCGCCTTCCATCTCCCCGGTAGTGCGGGCAAGCTGACCAACACGCTCACCCGCGAATACCCGAACCTGTCGGTGATCGACGTCTCCGGCATCATCCGCCAGCTGCAGGAAGTGCTCGACCAGGTGGTGGTGGCGGTCGAGTTCCTGTTCATGTTCACGCTGGCTTCGGGCGTGCTGGTGCTGTATGCGGCGCTGATGGGATCGCAGTCCGAGCGCACCCGCGAGGGAGGGCTGCTGCGCGCGCTGGGCGCCACCCGCGGCCAGCTGGCGACGGCGCAGCGGATCGAGTTCGTGCTGGTGGGCAGCCTGTCGGGCGTGCTGGCGGCCAGCGGCGCGGCCCTGATGGGCTGGGTGCTGGCCGAATACGTGTTCAAGTTCGCCTGGCGCTTCGAACCCGGCGTGTGGCTGGCCGGGGTCGTGGTGGGCGCGCTGTGCGCGCTGGTGGGCGGCTGGCTGGGCCTGCGCAGCGTGCTGCGCCAGCCGCCGCTGCAGACCCTGCGCGAAGCGTAAGGGCTTGTAACAGCGGCCTTGCCGGGGTGGCCAGGTGCTGCCCCGGCGCGCTATCATGGCGCCATGCCTGAATCGAACACTCCCGAGCCGCAAACCTTGTACGACGTGATGGGCGGCGCCAGCCGCCTGCGCGAACTGGTCGACCGCTTCTACGACCTGATGGAACTGGAGCCGGAATTCGCCGGCATCCACGCCCTGCACCCGAAACCCAACGACAGCTCGCGCGAGAAGCTGTTCATGTTCCTGTCCGGATGGACCGGCGGCCCCGACCTGTTCGTGGAACGCCATGGCCACCCGCGCCTGCGCGCGCGCCACCTGCCGTTCGCCATCGGCACGAGCGAGCGCGACCAGTGGCTGCGCGCGATGGCGTGGGCGATGGAAGACCTGGGCTACGACGAGGCCCTGCGCATGCGCCTGATGCAGTCGTTCTACCAGACCGCCGACTGGATGCGGAACAAGGCCGACTGACCCATGGGCCCCGTCGAACTCCTGATCCTGCTGGCGCTGCTGGTCGTCATCGTCCTGCAGCTGCTGCTCCTGAACCGCGCCCGCAACGCCGGCGACGGCCGCCACATCGAACGCCTCGAACGCGAACTGCGGGGCGAGCTGCAAAGTTCCGCCCAGGCCACGCGCCAGGAAGTGGCGGGGCACATGGGCCAGTACCATGGCGCCGCCGTCCAGCAATTCGACAGCATGCGCCAGCAGATGCAGCTGCAGTCGAGCAGCGGCCGCGAAGAGCAGGCCCGCTCGCTCAAGCGCTTCGCCGACACGCTGCAGCAGACCCTGGCCAATCTCACCGAATCGAACGCCCAGCGCATGCTCGAAGTGCGCGGCACGCTGGAAACCAAGATCCGCGACCTCCAGCTCGACAACGCCAAGCGCCTCGAAGAAATGCGCCAGACGGTCGACGAAAAACTGCACGCCACGCTGGAAACGCGCCTGACCGAATCCTTCCGCCAGGTGAGCGAGCGCCTGGAAAAAGTGCACCAGGGCCTGGGCGAGATGCAGCAGCTGGCCATCGGCGTGGGGGACCTGAAACGCGTGCTCACCAACGTCAAGACCCGCGGCACCTGGGGCGAAGTGCAGCTGGAAATGCTGCTCGAGCAGGTACTCACCGTGGACCAGTACGCGAAGAACGTCGAGACCATTGCCGGCAGCGGCGCACGGGTGGAATTCGCGATCAAGCTGCCGGGCGTGGTCGACGGCGGCGCGCCATTGTGGCTGCCGATCGACGCCAAGTTCCCGAAGGAGCAGTACGAACGCCTGCTGGAAGCGGCCGACAGCGCCGACGCCGACGGCGTGGCGCGCTACGGCGCCGAACTCGAACGCGCGGTGCGGCTGGAAGCCAAGACCATCTGCGAGAAGTACGTGTCGCCGCCGGCCACCACGGATTTCGCGATCCTGTTCCTGCCCACCGAGGGCCTGTATGCGGAAGTGATGCGCCGGCCTGGCCTGGCGGACGACCTGCAGCGCACCCTGCGGGTGTCGATCGCCGGCCCGTCGACCTTGTCGGCACTGCTCAACAGCCTGCAGATGGGTTTCCGCACGCTGGCGCTGGAAAAGCGCTCGTCCGAGGTGTGGCAGGTGCTGGGCGCGGTGAAGACCGAGTTCACCAAGTTCGGCGATGTGCTGGCCACCACCAGGGCGACCCTGGAGAAGGCCGCGCGCAACATCGAAAGCGCCGAGGTGCGCAGCCGCGCGATGGCGAAGAAGCTCAAATCGGTGGAAGCGCTGCCGACCGAGGCGGCGCAGCTGATGCTGGGTACCGACCGCGCCGATGGCGAGGAATCGTAGGGTGGCCGGCTACGCCGGCCGCGCGTCCACACCACGTCTGAACCGAGGCGCAGCTTGACCTGATACCGGTTCAATGCGCGGTCGGCAGAGCCGACCACCCTACATCAAGCCCTCGAAGACCAACACGTCGACCATGTCTCCAGACCTGACGTTGCCCTGCTCGTCGTGCAGCACCACCATGCAGTTCGCCTCCGACATCGAGCGCAGGATGCCGGAACCCTGCGAGCCGGTGATCCGCACTTCCGGCTGGCCATCCGCGCCGGTTGACAGGATGCCGCGCTGGTATTCGGTGCGGCCCGGTTTCTTGCGGATCGCCACGCCCGAGCGCGCGCGCAGCAGCGGCAGCGGGGCCTCGGCCCCCATCATGCGCAGCAGCGCCTCGCGCGCGAAGAAGTAGAACGACACCATCACCGCCACCGGGTTGCCCGGTAACCCGAACAGGAAGGCGCTGCGCCCGTTCGAGGCGATGCGCCCGAACGCCAGCGGCCGCCCGGGGCGCATCCCGATCTTCCAGAAGGTGACGTCCCCGAGCTTGGACATCACCTGCTTGGTGTAGTCGGCCGCCCCCACCGACACGCCGCCCGAGGTAATGATGGCGTCGGCGTTCTCGCAGGCGCTGCGCAGGGCCTGTTCCAGCGCCTGCGGGTCGTCGCGCACCACGCCCATGTCGATGACATCCACGCCCAGGCGCTGCAGCATGCCGTAGATGGTGTAGCGGTTGCTGTCGTAGACGCAGCCTTCGGCTAGCGGCTCGCCGACCGAGCGCAGCTCGTCGCCGGTGGAAAAGAAGGCGACGCGCAGGCGGCGCTGCACCGCGACTTCGGGAATGCCGAGCGAAGCGAGCATGCCCAGGTCGGGCGGGCGCACCACGCGGCCGCGCTGCAGGGCGGCGCTGCCGGCCTTCAGGTCTTCGCCGGCGAAGCGGCGGTTGTCTCCAAGGCGGATCACGCCGGCGGGCAGGGTGACCGAGTCGCCATCCTGGGTGACGAATTCCTGCGGCACCACGCTGTCGCAGCCGGCGGGCATGACGCCGCCAGTCATGATGCGCACGCACTCCCCAGGGCCTGGGACCAGACCGGAGGGGCTCCCGGCAAAGGCGCTGCCGATCACGCGCAGGCTCACCGGGGCGTCGCTGCGCAGGTCGGCGCCGCGCAGCGCGAAGCCATCCATCGCCGAATTGTCGTGCGCCGGCACGTCGATGGGCGAGATCACGTCCTGCGCCAGCACCCGGCCGAGGGCGGCGCGCAGCGCCACCTTTTCAATGGCGCGCACCGGCTGGACGAAGTCGCGGATGACGCGCTGGGCGTCGCGCACGGGCAGGGCGTCCGGGTCGTAGCCCGACAGGCAGCTGACCACTTTTGCCAGGCTCGGCGGCAGGGTGTCGTCCAGCCCGTGCAGCTCTTCCAGGGTGTTGATGTTGCGGAACGCGTCGCCATCCTCGAACAGCACCTCGACCGCCTTCAGGTCCTTGTACCAGCCGTCCACCCGGCGCCCGCCTTCGGCCAGGTAGCGCGACAGTTCCGCGAGGCGGCTCGCCTTGACCAGGCAGAACACCGGATGCGCTTGCGGGCGCATTCCCCCTTCCTGCGTGGCCGCGAAGGCGACGTCGGCATCCGCATCCTCGACGGCGGCGGCGAGCCGCACGGCCAGGTCATGCGGCAGGAATGGCGAATCGCAGGGCACCGCCAGCAGCCACGGCGTGGCGCAGTGGCGCAGCCCCGCTTCGATGCCGGCCAGCGGGCCCGCGAAGCCCGGCGTTTCATCGGCCCACACGGGCGCGGCCAGTTCCAGCCAGGCGTCCAGGTTGCGGTTGGCGTTGACCATGACCGAGCCCACCTGCGGCAGCAGGCGCTCGATCACGTGCTGGGCCATGGTACTGCCGCGGAAAGGTTGCAGGCCCTTGTCGGCATTGCCCATGCGCGAGCCGCGTCCGCCCGCCAGGATGAGTCCCGTGATCGCTTTTTTATCCATCGTCTTTTCTCGTCTAGCCGCCGATATAGGACATCTCGACCTTCTTGGCGCCGCGCTGGAGGCCGGCGGTATCGATGGTGCGGGTTTCCGAATAGCGGTCGGTGCGCCCGCGCCACAGCTGGGCCACGGCGCCGGACAGTTCAAGGTCTGGGCGGCTGCTGCGCAGCAGCGCGCGCAAATCGTGGCCGCGGGTGGCGAACAGGCAGGTGTACAGCTTGCCCTCGGTGGACAGGCGCAGCCGGCTGCAGTCGTGGCAGAAGGCCTGGGTGACGCTGGAGATCACGCCCACTTCGCCGCTGCCGTCGAGGTAGCGCCAGCGCGCGGCGGTCTCGCCCGTGTAGTTCGGCGCGCTGGGGGCCAGCGGCAGCTCGGCGCCGATGCGGCGAATGACTTCGGCGGAAGGGATGACTTCATCCATGTTCCAGCCATTGGACGCGCCCACGTCCATGTATTCGATGAAGCGCAGGATGAAGGGCGAACCCTTGAAGTGGCGCGCCATGGGCAGGATCTGGCTGTCGTTGGTGCCGCGCTTGACTACCATATTGACCTTGACCGGCCCCAGCCCCGCGGCGTGCGCCGCGTCCAGCCCGTGCAGCACGTCGGCCACCGCGAAGTCGACGTCGTTCATCTGGCGAAACACGGTGTCGTCGAGCGCGTCGAGCGAGACGGTCACCCGGTCCAGGCCCGCATCCTTGAGTGCGCGCGCCTTGCGCGCCAGCAGCGAGCCGTTGGTGGTGAGGGTGAGGTCGAGCGGGCGGCCGCTGGGCGTGGGCAGGGCGCGCAGCATGCCTACCAGGCGTTCGAGGTGCTTGCGCAGCAGCGGCTCGCCGCCGGTCAGGCGGATCTTTTCCACCCCGTGGGCGATGAAGATGCGCGCCACGCGGGTGATTTCCTCGAAGGACAGCAGGTCGCTGTGCGGCAGGTAGGCGTAGTCCTTGTCGAACACTTCCTTCGGCATGCAGTACACACAGCGGAAATTGCAGCGGTCGGTGACCGAAATGCGCAAGTCGTGCAAGGGCCGGCCGAGCGTGTCGAGCAGCAGTCCGCTGGGCGCATCCGGCGCGGCGGGCACGGCCAGCGCAGGCGAGCGCAGGTCATTGATCGGGATGATTTTTTCAAGCATGCCAATACGATAGCACGAGCCCCGCCAGCGCACAGGCGGCGATCAGGCTGATGGGCCCGACCCGGTAGCGCAGCAGGGCGACGCTGGCCGCAAGCCCGATCGCGATGGCCGCCGGTTGCAGCTGGCCACCGGCGAAAAACACGTGCTGGCCGAAGAACGCGGCCAGGCTGGCCACGACGCCCACCACGGCGGCCGAGATGGCGGTCAGCGGCGCGGTAAGGCGTACATTGCCGCGCCCCGACTCGACCAGCGGCCCGCCGGCCAGGATGAACACGAAGGACGGTAAAAAAGTAAACAGCGCCGCCACCAGCGCGCCGGCGATGCCGGCCAGGGGCAGGGCAGCGGGACCGAACAGCGCATGGGTCCAGCCGCCCACGAAACCGACGAAGGCCACGATCATGATCAAGGGCCCGGGGGTGGTTTCGCCCAGCGCCAGAGCGTCGATCATCTGCGCCGCGCTCAGCCAGCCATACTTTTCCACCGCGCCCTGCACCACGTAGGGCAGCACGGCGTAGGCGCCGCCAAAGCTCATCAGGGCCGCCTTGGTGAAGAACCAGCCCATGCGCGCCAGCGCGCCGTCCACGCCGTAGAGGGCGGCCAGCGCCAGCCAGGCGCCGAGCATCAGCAGGATGCCGATGCAGGCCGCCTTGAGCAGCCGGCGCAGCGAGAAGCGGGCGTGGGCGGGCGTGGGCGTGTCGTCGTCGATCACGGCGGGCCCATCGTGCTTGCGGTCGGTTGGATGGCCGCCGCCCGGATGGAAGCGGTCGGGGGCCAGCCTTGCGCCAATGAAGCCGGCGGTGGCCGCGGCCAGCACGATCAGCGGGAAGGGCACGTCGAACGCGGCGATGGCGATGAAGGCCAGCGCGGCGATGGCGGCCAGGGCGCCGTTCCTCAGCGTGCGGCTGCCGATGCGCCAGGCGGCGCCGATGACGATGGCCACCACCGCCGGCTTGATGCCGGCCATGATGCCGGCAATGGCCGGCAGGTGGCCCCAGGCCAGGTAGATCCAGGACAGCCCGATAAGCAGCAGCAGCGAGGGCAGGATGAACAGCAGCCCGGCCAGGATCCCGCCCAGGGTGCGGTGCAGCAGCCAGCCGATGTAGACCGCCAGCTGGGTTGCTTCCGGGCCGGGCAGCAGCATGCAGTAGTTCAGCGCGTGCAGGAAGCGCTGCTCCGAGATCCAGCGCCGGCGCTCGACCAGTTCGCTGTGCATCAGCGCGATCTGACCGGCGGGGCCGCCGAAGCTGATGAAGCCGAGTTTGAACCAGAAGAGCAGGGCGTCGCGGAAGGGGATGGGGGGCATGGGGGGATGCTAACGCAACAATGTGACGGGGTGTTTGCTTTGGGGCTTCGGTGGGGAAATTGGGCGAAACAATGCCGAGGGCATTGTTTCGGCCTTCGCCGGGACGACGTGCTGGCGGAGTGGGCAAATAGTTGCCAGTATTCTTTGCACTACCCGTAAGACCGTCGTTCCGGCGAAGGCCGGAACCCAAGTTCGTCGCACACCTCGCGCCCAAAATAAAAAAAGGGAAGCCGAAGCTCCCCTTTTTATCCGTCAAGCAAACAACGCTTTACTGACGCGTATCCACCTGCACCAGCGGCTCGCTCACCGGCGCCTGCACCGGCTTGCGGGCACGGCCGACGCGTTGCGGCGGGTTGGCTTGCGCGGCGGCTTCCTGGGCCGCGCGCAGCTTTTCAGGATCGGTCGAGGCGAGCTGCAGACCCGCTTCGGACAGCGCGGCGCTCAGGTCGGCCGGCGCCTGGGTAGGGGCCGGGGCAGGCGCGGCGGCTACTGGCGCAGGCGCGGCTTCGACTGGCGCTGGCGCTTGCGCTGCCGGTGCCTCGATCACTGGCGCCGGTGCCGGCGCTGCCTCGACGACCGGTGCGACCGGAGCCGGTGCAACCGTCATCGACGCGGCGGTCGGGAACACCCATGGCGCCGGTTCCGCTGCTGCGACAGGCGCTGGCGCCGGAGCAGGTGCGGCCGGCGCAGGCGCTGCCGCAGCCGGGGCCGGTGCAGGTATGGCGACGACGACTGGTGCGGCTTCGGCCTTCGCCTTGGCGGCCATCGATGCCGAGGTCGGGAAGATCCACGGCGCCGGTTCGGTCGATGCTGGCGTGCCCTTCGGCGCGCCGGCTTTCGCTTCGGCGGCTACCTTGGCGGCTTCTTCGTCGGCGACCGGCGTGAAGGCTGGTGCGCCTTCGGTGCCTTCCGTCGATTCGACGCCTTCCGCTTCACGGTCGCGGCGGTTGCGGTTGCGGCCACCGCGGCGGCGGCGGCGGCGCGGCTCGTCGCCTTCGCCATCGATTTCCTCGCCGTCCGGGCCGGTAGAGGCCACTTTCACCGCGTGTTCCAGCGCGTCGCCGTGCGGGGTGGTGGTGGACAGTTCGTGCTCGTCCAGCGGGGCCGGGACGGCGTGCAGTTTCAGTTCTTCCGACTTCGCTTCGACCGGCTGGGCGGCGGCGCGCTCGCTGCGCTCGCCACGTTCACGCGGCTGGCGCGGTGCGCGTTCCTTGCGCTCGCCCGGCTCGCCACGTTCGGCGCGCGGAGCGGCCGGTGCGGCGCCCTCGACCTGCTCACGCGGCTCGCGTGGCTGGCGCGGCGGACGCGGTTCGCGTGGCGGACGCGCCGGCTTGGCTTCCAGATCGGCTGCCTTGGCGACGTCATCGGCCTTGCCACCCTCTTCACGATCGCGGCCGCCCTTGGCGCCACGCGGGTTGCGGGTGCGCTGGCCACGGCTGTTGCGGTCGCCACGCTCGCCACCGGCTGGCGCCGCAGGCTTGTCGGCCACGACCGGGGCCGGGGCAGGGGCCGGCACGACCGGTGCGCCCATGAAGAAGTTGCGGATGCGGGCGAAGAAACCGGTCTCGGCAGGTGCTGCGGCAACCGGTGCCGGTGCGGCGCTGGCCGGGGCGGCGGTCTTGACCGGCTTGGCGGTTTCGCTGCGATCGACCAGCGGGGCCGGCTGGGCCGGGGTGATGGTCTTGACGACGGCTTCCTGGCGCGGCTTGGCTTCTTCCTTCTGGCGCTTGGCGTAGGCCATGTCGGTGTCGGCAGCCGACTCCGCCATGGTGTAGCTGGCGTGAGCGTCTTCCAGGCGCGGGTCGTCGTGCTTGATGCGCTCGAGCTTGTAGTGCGGCGTGTCCAGGTGCTTGTTCGGGATCAGGATCACGGTGATGCGGTGGCGGTTCTCGATCTTGAGCACTTCGCCGCGTTTTTCATTCAACAGGAAGGCGGCGACGTCGACCGGGACCTGCACGTGGATCGCGGCCGAATTCTCTTTCATGGCCTCTTCCTGGATGATGCGCAGGACTTGCAGGGCCGAGGATTCGGTATCGCGGATGTGGCCGGTGCCCGAGCAGCGCGGGCAAGTCACGTGCGAGCCTTCCGACAGCGATGGACGCAGGCGCTGGCGCGACAGTTCCATGAGGCCGAAGCGCGAGATCTTGCCCATCTGGACGCGTGCACGGTCATGGTGCAGGGCGTCCTTCAGGCGGGTTTCCACCTCGCGCTGGTTCTTGGCCACTTCCATGTCGATGAAGTCGATCACGATCAGGCCGCCCAGGTCGCGCAGGCGCAGCTGGCGCGCCACTTCGTCGGCGGCTTCGCAGTTGGTGTTGAAGGCGGTCGTTTCGATGTCGGAGCCGCGCGTGGCGCGCGCCGAGTTGACGTCGATGGACACCAGGGCTTCGGTGTGGTCGATGACGATCGCGCCGCCCGATGGCAGCGGCACGGTGCGCGCGTAGGCGGTCTCGATCTGGTGTTCGATCTGGAAGCGCGAGAACAGCGGCACGTCGTCGCTGTAGCGCTTCACGCGGTGCGCCATGTCGGGCATCACGTGCGACATGAACTGCTGCGCCTGTTCGTAGATGTCGTCGGTGTCGATCAGGACTTCGCCGATGTCGGGCTGGAAGTAGTCGCGGATCGCGCGGATGACCAGCGACGACTCTTGATAGATCAGGAAGGCGCCCGTGGCCGACTTGCCGGCGCCTTCGATCGCGCGCCACAGCTGCATCAGGTAGTTCAGGTCCCACTGCAGTTCTTCGACGTTGCGGCCGATGCCGGCGGTGCGGGCGATCACCGACATGCCCTGCGGCAGGTCGAGCTTGTCCATGGTCTCGCGCAGTTCCTGGCGCTCTTCGCCTTCGACACGGCGCGACACGCCGCCGCCGCGCGGGTTGTTCGGCATCAGGACCAGGTAGCGGCCCGCCAGCGAAATGAACGAGGTCAGGGCAGCGCCCTTGTTGCCGCGCTCTTCCTTCTCGACCTGGACCATGATTTCCTGGCCTTCGCGCAGCGCTTCCTTGATGGTGCAGTTGCGCACGTCCACGCCGTCACGGAAATACGTGCGGGCGACTTCTTTGAAGGGGAGGAAGCCGTGGCGGTCTTCGCCGTAGCTGACGAAGCAGGCTTCGAGGGAGGGTTCGATACGGGTGATGACACCCTTGTAGATATTGGACTTGCGCTGCTCTCGTCCGGCTGTCTCAATGTCGATGTCGATCAGTTTTTGTCCATCGACGATCGCTACGCGCAGCTCTTCTTGCTGCGTAGCATTAAACAACATACGTTTCATTTTTATTAACTCCGCGGCCCGGGGGCCGTGTCATGCCCCGTTTGTAAGACGCGGCGAGGTACAGGGATGTACGCGGAGAAGGGAGCGTTGGAGGGGGGAATACCCGGGCGTGGGGCGCGGCGACGCTACGCGTCGCGGCCGCACAGGGCGCAAATGGAGCCGAACGTCATTGTCTACGCACGCCGCAACCAGCGACTGTCCCGACTGCCACCACGTTGGGGTGGGCACGGCGGAATCAGCGAGGCGGTGTGCAACAACGAGCCAGACCGAGGCAGGCACATACCCCGGGCTTCGAACACCAGGCGATCAATCAGCCTTGACTCGGAAGCCTTCAGGTAATGCCTGCCAGGGGTCAGGCGGAAACGACAAGCGTTATCGACACCATCACCCGGCGAGCCGCCAAAACAGGCGGCTTGCCGGTACTTATCCTTATAGATCCAAACAATCCAATCCTGCACTCATGCGCGCAACCCGATTACAACTGCAGGTGCAACCCTGATTCGCGCCTGAATGTGCGTACACGTTTTTTTTCCATCGATTTCGCACTCGGCGGGGCCGATGGAGCGCGCCCCTGTGTAAAATATCGTTTTAATTCTTACACCAGCAGAGGTTTGACCGCCGCCTGTCGATTATATATTCAAAATGAAGGACTTAGAGAGAATTTCTGGGAAGACAATGCGAACAGCAGTACAGAGCGATGGACCTCCCCCTTCATCACAGCCGGCACTACAGGCCCAGTTCGTCACAATCGGCGAGGAAGAAGCCGGGCAGCGCATCGACAATTACCTGTTGCGCGTCTGCAAAGGCGTACCCAAGAGCCATATTTACCGCATCCTCCGCTCGGGCGAAGTCCGGGTCAACAAGGGCCGCATCGACCAGCTGTACCGGCTCGTTGAAGGCGACCTGGTGCGCATCCCGCCGATCCGCATCGCCGAAAAAAGCAGCAGCCAGGCCGCGCCCGGCGCCGAATTCGCCGTCGTGTTCGAAGACGCGCACCTGCTCGTCATCGACAAGCCCTGCGGCGTGGCCGTGCATGGCGGCTCGGGCATCTCGTATGGGGTGATCGAGCAGTTGCGCGCGGCGCGGCCGGACGCCAAGTTCCTGGAACTGGTGCACCGCCTCGACCGCGAAACCTCGGGCCTGCTGCTCATCGCCAAGAAGCGCTCGGCACTGACCAACCTGCACGACCAGATGCGCGACGGCGTCACCGACAAGCGCTACCTCACGCTGGTGGCGGGCGACTGGACCAACAAGCGCCAGCATGTAAAGCTCCCTTTGCATAAATACACGACCGCCGACGGCGAGCGCCGCGTGGTGGTGCAGGCCGGCGGCCAGGAATCGCACACGGTCTTCAACCTCAAGCGCAAGTGGCCGCATGTCGCCCTGCTCGAAGCCGAGCTCAAGACCGGGCGCACGCACCAGATCCGCGTGCACCTGTCCGCGAGTGGCTTCCCGATCCTGGGCGACGAGAAATACGGCGATTTCGCCCTCAACAAGCAGCTGCAAAAGGCCAACAGCGAGCGCGGCGCGCTCAAGCGGATGTTCCTGCACGCCTACCAGATCACGTTTACGCACCCTGACACGGGCCAGCCGCTGACGCTGCGCGCGCCGCTACCGGCCGAGTGCGACAAATTCTTGGTAAGCTTGGGCCAAGCTATGGCATAAATGCCATTTTTGCATGCACACAAACCATATGGAGCCGGCAGCAGCGCTGCCGACAAGAATGCCAAGAAAGCAATTTGACCTGATCGTGTTCGACTGGGACGGCACACTGATGGACAGCACGGCTGCCATCGTCCGTTGCATCCAGTCCGCCGCGCGCGACCTCGGTCTGCCCGTACCGAGCGATGCCTCGGCCTCGCACGTGATCGGCCTCGGCCTGGCCGAGGCGATGCAGGCCGTGCTGCCGGACATCGACCCCACCCTTTATCCGCGCATGGTGGAGCGCTACCGCTACCACTTCCTTACCAAGGACCATGAGCTGGTGTTGTTCAAGGGCGTGCGCGAGATGCTGAACGACCTCGCGCAGGAAGGTTATTTCCTGGCCGTGGCCACCGGCAAAAGCCGCGTCGGCCTGAACCGCGCGCTGAATGCGGCCGGCCTGCTGAGCACCTTCGACGCTACCCGCTGCGCCGACGAGACATTCTCCAAGCCGCACCCGGCTATGCTGCAGGAACTCACGCGCGAACTGGGCCAGACCCTGTCGCGCACCCTCATGATCGGCGACACCACCCATGACCTCATGATGGCCACCAATGCCGGCGCTTCCGGCGTCGCGGTCGAGTTCGGGGCGCATCCGGTGCACCAGCTGCAGGCCTGCCGCCCCTTGTTCTCGGCCCGCTCGATTCCCGAGCTGCATGCCTGGTTGCTGGAGAACGCGTAAGGATGACGCAAGATCGCGGCCTGTTCGTGTGCGATGCGGCCTTGCTGCTCGAGCGCGGCAAGGGCGTGCGTTTTCCGGTCATTGCCTTCGGGCATCCGGCGACGGGCTTTGTGGTACGGTATGACGGTAAACCTTTTGCTTACCTGAACCGTTGTGCCCATGTGCCGATCGAACTGGACTGGTCGCAGGGCGACTTTTTCGAGTCGAGCGGCTTGTACCTGATGTGCGCCACCCACGGTGCGGTCTACGAGCCCGCTACCGGCAGATGCGCGGGCGGCCCGTGCCGCGGCGGGAAGCTGCGGCCGATCGCCGTGCACGAGCACGAGGGCGGCATCTGGTGGCAGCCCGACGCCATGGTGCGGGCGCCCGCGGAAGGACACGCAGCTTAAATTCTGGAATCTATGAGCGACCAAACGAGTCACGACCATCCAGCCGAGCACAAGCTCGCCACCGACCCCAGCATCGGCAACTGGGAGCGCGCCACGCTCGAGAAGCTGGTGTTCGCCACCGTGCAGGAGCGCCGCTCGGCGCGCCGCTGGGGCATCTTCTTCAAGCTCGGTTTCCTGCTGCTGGGCGTGTTCGCCCTGTGGGCCTACTACGACTTCACGGTGGGCGCCGGCGGCGACGAGAACCTGGGGCGCCACACCGCCTTAATCGAGATTAACGGCGAGATCGAAGCAGAAGGCAGCGGCGCGGCCGATACCGTGATTCCCTCGCTCAACAAGGCCTTCTCCGATTCCGGCTCGGCCGCGGTGGTGCTGCGCATCGACAGTCCTGGCGGCAGCCCGGTGCAGGCCGGCATCATCGTGGATGAAATCCGGCGCCTCAAGCGCGGCTATCCGGACAAGCCGCTGTATGTGGTGGTGGATGAGATCTGCGCCTCGGGCGGCTATTACATCGCCTCGGCGGCCGACCGCATCTATGTGAACAAGGCCTCGATCGTCGGCTCGGTCGGCGTGCTGATGGACAGCTTCGGCTTCACCGGCACCATGGACAAGCTCGGCGTCGAGCGGCGCCTGATGACGGCCGGCGAGAACAAGGGCTTCATGGATCCGTTCAGCCCGCAATCGGACAAGCACAAGGCGCACGCCCAGTCGATGCTCAATGAAATCCACCAGCAGTTCATCTCGGTGGTGCGGGCAGGGCGCGGCAAGCGCCTCAAGGAAACCCCGGAAACCTTCTCGGGCCTCTACTGGACCGGCGCCAAGGCCGTGGAAATGGGCCTGGCCGACGGTTTCGGCACGGTCGACACGGTGGCGCGCGACGTCGTCAAGGCCGAGGACATCGTCGACTACACCGCCCATGAGGGCTTGCCGGAACGTGTGCTGAAGAAATTCGGCGCGGCGGTCGGCAGTGGCGCCATCGATGCCGCCTACAAGGGAACTGTGCCGCGGGTTCGATGACATTTTGCTTGCATCCTGCGGAACATGTTCTATATTGTGTGTAGCGACTTGAAGGCGAGCCGACAACACTGTCAGCCTGGTGTTCACCCGGATCGAGAGGCGCCCCCCACTGCACAGCGGTGCAGCTTCGAGAGAATTCAATTCCTCACAGTTGTGTTCCTTCTCAGGAAGTGGAAACGACGGCTCCGGCCGTCGTTTTCATTTGGCGCTGTCACGGTGGATTCAGGTGCAACTGCCGACCTGCTCGGCATCGCCCCCGGCCACCAGCCGCAGGCCGGTGCTGCGGGAAGGGCGGGGCTGGTCGCGCAGCGGTTCTTCTTCGTACTGGCTGAAGCCGCCGCGGTCGAGCCAGGCCTGGAAATCGCGGCGCGCGGCGCCATACCAGGCCGCGCGCAAGGCAGGGGTAGCGTGGTGCAGGTGGGGAATCTGGCCCCCGTTCTGCCAGCGCGCCAGGGCGAGCCGGGTCGGGAACAGGGCAGCGTGAAAGCGGGCAATCTGGCGGCGCTCGGCAGGATCGGCTGCGAGGGGGAGCGTTCCATCGGTCGGTTGCGCGTTGGTGTGCACGGTCGTGTCCTATTGGTCTGGGCGGAGATCTACGCGGTCGGGCTATGCAGTTCAGATATCCTCGGGTCGTTAGGCGGATTCCTAACGCGTTGAAGTCTATCAATAGGAAACTTCTGAAGCTTGACGCTCGTCAAATGTACAGATGCATCCGAGCCCGGCGCGAATACTTTACCCTTGGCATGGGGGGCGGTACTACGCGATCCGGGTAGGAATCTTGAAGGGAGCTGTAGGAGGGCAGTATAGGACCCGGCTGACCATTCTGGTAAAGTGGCGCCCCATGAGCAAACTTTCCCTGGACCGCATCCTGCAATCGCAGGGATTCGGTACCCGCAAATACTGCCGCGCACTGATCGAGGACGGCGACGTGTCGGTCAACGGCGCGGTCGAAGACAATTACAAGGCCACCTTCGACACGGGCGACCTGGTGCTGACGGTATTCGACGAAGAGTGGCGCTACCGCGAGCACCTTTATCTCGCGCTGCACAAGCCGGCCAACTTCGAGTGTTCGCGCAAGCCCAGTCACCACCCGGGCGTGCTGACCCTGCTGCCGGAACAGTTCAGCTGGCGCGAGGTGCAGCCGGTCGGCCGGCTCGACCACGACACCACCGGGCTGCTGCTGATGTCGGACGACGGTCCCTTCATCCATGCCCAGTCCTCGCCCAAGCGCCACGTCCCGAAGGTCTACCAGGCCAGCACCGCCGAGCCGGTGACCGAGGCGCTGGTGGCGCAACTGCTGGCGGGCGTGCAGCTGCACGACGAGCCGGCCCCCCTGAAAGCCCTGTCTTGCATGCAGCGCGGCGAGCACCTGCTGGAAATCGTGCTGGAGCAGGGCAAGTACCACCAGGTCAAGCGCATGCTGGCCGCCGCCGGCAACCACTGCAGCGCGCTGCACCGCTCGCAGATCGGCGGCTTGGCGCTCGAGGCGCTCGGTCTGGCCGAAGGCGAATGGTGCTTCCTGGAAAAGGACCAACTGGACTTGCTGGTGCCGTGAATTTTGCCGCACTGCGGCATGCGGTGCGACACTATGTGAGGTTTTCCGCGAAACTCCGTTAGCAATCCGCCATGTCCTACGTTCGGGCATGGCGGCCGTATAGCCGTTTCCAAAGAAGACCATGCACTTAAAAAAGATTCCTGCAGCACTGCTTCCGCTCCTATTCGCCGCTCCCGCCGTCGCCCAACAACTCCCGCAGCAACTTGCCGATTGCGCCCAGGTCACCGGACAGGCCGAGCGCCTTGCCTGCTTCGACCGCCTCGCCGCCGCGCATGGGACCGCCCCAGGCGCGGCCCCGGCCGCCCCGGAAGTGGCCGCCGCCGCGCCGGGCCGGCAGCCCACCGCCTTCCCGACCAGGCCCCAGCCGGATGCGGCCGCGTCGGTGGACCCGGTGGTCGAGGCAGCCGCCGAATACACCATGGATGGCCATTGGGAGCTGGGCGAAAAACATCGCCGCGGCACCTTCGTATTCCGCCCGCATAATCCGAACTACCTGGTGGCGAACCGGTCCTACCGCCCGAACGAAGCCCCGTACCGCGCATTGCGCGCCGAGGATTTCACCGGCAAGCTGTCCCACGCCGAACTGGAATTCCAGCTCGGCTTCAAGATGAAGGCCGTCGAAACCGCCTTCGAACTGCCGGTGGACGTCTGGTTTGGCTATACCCAGAACAGCTTCTGGCAGGCCGGCAACCGCGCCGCCTCGAGTCCTTTCCGCGAGACCAACTACCAGCCGGAGGTGATGGTCGTGACGCCGCTGAACGTCAGCGTGCTTGGCGCCAACCTGAAATTCCTGAACCTGGGTTTCGTGCATCAGTCCAACGGGCAGTCAGCCAGCCTGTCGCGCAGCTGGAACCGCTTCTACGCCCAGGTCGGCCTCGAACGGGGCCCGCTGAGCATGACGGCGCGGGTATGGAAGCGCGTCAACGAGTCGCTCGACGAGGATAACAACCCCGACATCGCCGACTACCTGGGCCATGGCGAGCTGACCGGCACCTACCGCATGGACGGGCATGAGTTTTCGGCACTGCTGCGGCGCAACCTGCACACGAAAAAGGGCGCGACCCAGCTCGGCTGGGCCTTCCCGCTGGCCGGTCCGCTCAAGGGGTACGTGCACTGGTTCTCCGGTTATGGCCAGAGCCTGATCGACTATAACTACTTCCAGCGCAGCATCGGCGCCGGGGTGATGGTCAAGTACTAGGCGCTGTCACCCTTCGCTATGGATGGGTTTGATTGCCAGGCGCAGCAATCCCTCGGCGGACTTGACGCGCCCTCCATCGAGCGCCCTGCGCCAGCCCAGGTAATTCGGCAGGTAGCGGGACGCGACGCCGTGGAAGCGCGCCAGCCAGTCGCGCAGGCGGCGGTGATAGGAATTCACGTTCTGTACATGGATGGCGCCTTCGCTGCTGCGCCGCACCCGCTCGCCGGCGCGCAGGTTGACGTACTGGTGGGCGATGCCGTGGCGCCGGCTGAACGCCCGGTAGGCCGCGTTGGCGTCGGTTACCAGCAGCACCTGGGGATCGAGCATCGGTAACAGGTGCCGTTCGAGCTGGAGCGCGCTCACGGCCCCGCGTCCGGTAACGGCATCGCAGGTCTGGCCGCTGCGGTCGCGTGCAACGAGGATGCAGTCGTTACTAAGCCAGTACAATGGCGGGTTGCCAACAGGAGCCCGCCATTCATGAAACTCGCCACCCTCAAGGACGGTAGCCGCGACGGCCAATTGCTGGTCGTCGCGCGCGACCTGAAGACTGCCCACGTTGCCGACGGGATTGCGCCCACGCTGCAGGCCGCGCTCGACGACTGGGCCTTCATCGCGCCCCAGCTGAACGATCTGTCGCTGCTGCTCAACGAAGGCCGGGCGCGCCGTCCCTTCGACTTCGAGCCGGACAAGTGCATGGCGCCCTTGCCGCGCGCCTACCAGTGGGCCGACGGTTCGGCCTACGTCAACCACGTGGAACTGGTGCGCCGCGCGCGCAAGGCCGAGATGCCGGCCTCGTTCTGGGAAGATCCGCTCATGTACCAGGGCGGCAGCGACGATTTCCTGGGGCCGATGGACGACATCGTGCTGGCGCACGAGGAGTGGGGCATCGATTTCGAAGCCGAGGTGGCGGTCATCACCGGCGACCTGCGGATGGGGACCACGCCGGACCAGGCGCACGGGCAGATCCGGCTGCTGGCGCTGGTTAACGACGTCTCGCTGCGCAACCTGATTCCCGAGGAGCTGGCCAAGGGCTTCGGCTTCCTGCAGTCGAAACCGGCCACCAGTTTCGCACCGGTGGCGGTCACGCCCGACGAGCTGGGCGAGGCCTGGCGCGGCGGCAAGCTGCACCTGCCGCTGCGCTCGCTGTGGAACGGCAAGCTGGTCGGGCAGCCGGACGCCGGCACCGACATGGTGTTCAACTTCCCGCAATTGCTCGCGCACCTGTGCAAGAGCCGCAATGTGCGGGCCGGCAGCATCGTCGGGTCGGGGACGGTGTCGAACAAGGATGCCAGCAAAGGCTACTCGTGCATCGCGGAGAAGCGTTGCCTGGAAATGATAGCGGACGGGGCGGCGACGACGGAATTCATGCGCTTCGGCGACACGATCCGGATCGAGATGCTGGACGAGAAAGGCAAGTCGGTGTTCGGGGCGATTGACCAAACGGTAAAAAAAGCCGAGCGTTGACCAGCGTCATGGTCCCGACCAGAACGTATCCGGGCTTGATCCGCGCAGGTCGACTTCCACCGGCCGGGTAATGCGGCGCAGCACGTCGGCTTCCAGCAGGCGGCCGTCCGGCTCGTGCAGCCGGTACCACAGGAAGGCGACACCCGACAGGCGCAGGTGCTGCCCGGTGAACAGGTTTTCCTTTACGATGCTCATGCCTTCCAGCCGCAGGTCGATGTCGAGCAGCAGGCTGCCGGCGGTGCGCTCGCTATAGCCGAGGTAGCGCGCGGTATTGAATAGCGGGCTCTTTTCGCTGGCTTCGCCGGCCTTGATCGATTCGACGAAGGCGTCGACCACCTTCAGCTGCGCCAGCGCGGCCTGCGCCACGACGGCGAATTCTTTTTTCTGCTCGCCCTTGGCGGCGTCGGCCAGCAGCTGCAATGCGCCGATGCGCTGGGCGTAGGCGGCGCGATGGACCGCGAGGGCGCTGACCCGGCCCAGCAGTTTCTCGTAGCGTGGCCAGTCGAGTTCGCCAAGATAGCCGGCCCCGAGCCCGCTGATGCGGCCCGGGCAGGCCTGTGCCAGGGCGCTGGCGAACAGGCTGCGCGCGCCTTCGCCATAGCCGATGCCGGCTGCGCTGACGTCGCTGCGCAGCAGGGCGGCGATGTCGGCCCCGGCGCGCACGGTGGCGGGCACGACCGTGAGCACCGCCAGCGGGATGGCCGCCGTGCCGGTACCGGGCGGGCGGTGGGTGTCGAGGTAGCGCTGCAGTTCCTTATTGCGTTCGGCCATGTCGCTGGACAGGCGGACGAGGGCGCTGTCGACGGTGCGCGCCGCCACCATGCCCTGGGCCGTGACCGGCTCATACAGGGCGGTGGCGCGGCCCGCCGGCAGGCGCGCGCACAGCGTGGCGGCAAGTTCGCGCGCCAGGTCGAAGGCGCGCACCAGGCCGGCCGCGCCGAACTGGCGCGTATCGACGGCGCCGGCCAGCGGCTTGGACTGGGCTGGCGGCAGGCGCGCCAGCAGTTCGGCGCGCTCGGCCTCGGCCAGGGCCTGGCGCGCCTCGGCTGCCAGCTGGCGCGCGCGCAGCTCGGCCAGTTCCCCCGTGGCCTGCGGCCAGGCCGGCAGCGGCAGCCACAACGCGGCGAGCAGCAGCAGGCCGGAAGGCGACGGGAAGCGCGCCGTGCACGTGCGGGGAAAAACCATCTGGGCGGCTCCTGGATGCTGCGTTTATCCGTCACGAATATTGTCGAGCGAAACATGTAACAAATTGTCGAGAAATGGTAGGAGAAGTATCTGGGAGCTTGCTTGCGACTGCTTAAAATCCCTAGAATCCACATTTGTTCTAGAACAATCAACGACTTGCAGCGCATGGTGGGAAACAGTCTGTAACACCTTGTGTCTTTGGTTAAATGGAAATGCGATAGAATTGACGAGTTAACAAAGTGGTTCTATGAGTATTCTTAATCTGCCCTTCGCCGGCCTCGAGCTTGGCTTCGCCGTTACGCTGGCCTGTTCGCTGCTGCTCGTCCTGACGACCCGCTGGCACGGCCGCTATTCGCTCGACGCGACGCACGGCGTGCAAAAGTTCCACATCACCCCGACGCCGCGCGTCGGCGGCGCCGCCATCATGCTCGGCCTCTGGCTGTCGCTGGGCGTGCTCACGCCGGAACAGCAGGACCTGCTGCTGCCGGTGCTGGTGGCTGCCATGCCGGCCTTCGTGTTCGGGCTGGCCGAAGACCTCACCCGCAATGTCTCGGTGCGGGCGCGCCTGCTCGCCACCATGGCCAGCGGCGTCTGCTGCTGGGGCCTGACCGGCGTCACCCTGCTGCGCATCGGCGTCGAGCCGCTCGACATGCTGCTGTCGTGGCTGCCGGTGTCGGTGCTGTTTACCGCCTTCGCGGTCGGCGGCGTGGCCAACGCGGTCAATATCATCGACGGCTTCAATGGCCTGGCCAGCGGTACCGTGCTCATTGGCATGGCGGCGCTTGGCGTGCTGGCCCAGGATGCCGGCGACGCCACCCTGGCCCAGCTGTGCTTCACGGTGTGCGCCGTCACCGCCGGCTTCTTTGTCGTCAATTTCCCGTTCGGCAAGCTGTTCCTCGGCGACGGCGGGGCCTACCTGCTCGGCTTCCTGCTGGCCTGGCTGTCCGTGATGCTGGTCTACCGCAACCCGGGCGTCTCGCCCTGGGCGCCGCTGCTGGCCTGCGCCTACCCGATCTTCGAGACCGTGTTTACCATCGTGCGCCGCCTGTGGTGCCGCCGCCATCCGGGCCACCCGGACAGCTGGCACCTGCACAGCCTGGTCAAGACCGCGGTCGCGGCGCGCTACTTCCGCGCATTGCCGGCGCCGCTGCGCAACGCCTGCGTGTCGCCGTTCTCGTGGGCAGTGGCGCTGGTGCCGGCCATGATGGCGGTGCGCTTTGCCAATGTGCCCGAAGCCCTGCTGCAGGGCGTGCTGGCCAGCTTCCTGCTGTACCTGTCGGTGTATGCCTTCGTCGTCTCGGCCTGGTGGGCGCGCCGGCGCCGCATGCAGCGTCCGCTGCAGGTGCCGCTGGCCGATATCTCGCTCGAACCGGGCAACTCGTCCTTCATCGGACGCGGCCTGTAAGTCTCCAGCCGCCGCCGCTCCTGCATTGACAGGGCGCGCAACTGCTTTCAAAATGATGCCTGCTTGCTAACTGTGGTGCAGGCACGACATTTCCTCATCCGTCTCCCCGCCAGGTACCCGCGCGATTGGATTGCCAAACAGACAGTATCGCTGTTATTCAATTACAATTCTTGAGTTGAAGAAAGCGTCCCTGGGTGTGGCATGCCCGACTACCATTGAACTGAACAGGAATTGCAGGAATGACTATCCTCGTGACCGGCGGGGCCGGCTTTATCGGCTCGAATTTCGTGATCGACTGGCTCGCGCACCATGACGAAGCGGTCGTCAACCTCGACTTGCTGACCTACGCCGGCAACGTCGACAACCTGGCCAGCCTCGAGGGCGACGCCCGCCACCACTTCGTGCGCGGCGACATCGGCGACAGCGCCCTGGTGGCGCGCCTGCTGGCCGAGCACGGGGTGAGGGCAGTACTCAATTTCGCAGCTGAAAGCCACGTCGACCGCTCGATCGAGGGCCCGGGCGCCTTCATCCAGACCAATATCGTCGGCACCTTCAACCTGCTCGAAGCGGTGCGCGGGTATTGGTCCGGGCTGGACGACGAGGCCAGGGCGGCCTTCCGCTTCCTGCACGTGTCGACCGATGAAGTGTATGGCTCGCTGTCGAGCGACGCACCCGCCTTCGACGAGCAGCACCGCTATGAACCGAACAGCCCGTACTCGGCCAGCAAGGCGGCCTCGGACCACCTGGTGCGCGCCTACCACCATACCTATGGCCTGCCGGTCCTGACCACCAACTGCTCGAACAACTACGGGCCGTATCATTTCCCGGAAAAACTGATCCCGCTGGTGATCCACAATGCGCTGGCCGGCAAGCCGCTGCCGATCTACGGCGACGGCCAGCAGATCCGCGACTGGCTCTACGTCACCGACCACTGCAGCGCGATCCGCCGCGTGCTGGCCGCGGGCAAGCTGGGAGAAACCTACAACGTCGGCGGCTGCAACGAAAAAGCCAACATCGACGTCGTGCGGACCCTGTGCGCCATCCTGGACGAGCTGCGCCCGCGCGCCGACGGTGCGTCCTATGCGACCCAGATGAGCTTCGTGAAAGACCGTCCCGGCCACGACCGCCGCTACGCGATCGACGCCGGCAAGCTCGAGCGCGAGCTGGGCTGGCGTCCGGCCGAAACCTTCGAGACCGGCATCCGCAAGACTGTCGCTTGGTACCTGGACAACCAGCAATGGGTGCACAACATCACCAGCGGACATTACCGCGAATGGGTCGAACGGCAATACGCGCAATGAAGATCCTGTTGCTCGGCAAGGACGGACAGGTCGGCTGGGAGCTGCAGCGCGCGCTCGCCCCGCTCGGGCAATTGTGCGCCGTCGGCCGCAGCGAGGCCGACTTCAGCCAGCCCGAATCGCTGCGCGCCCTGGTGCGCAGCGTGCGTCCCGATATCATCGTCAATGCCGCCGCCTACACCGCCGTGGACAAGGCCGAGGCCGACGAAACCACCGCCCATAGCGTCAATGCGCTGGCGCCCGGGGTGCTGGCCGACGAGGCGCAGGCGCTCGGCGCCTGGCTGGTCCATTACTCGACCGATTACGTGTTCGACGGCAGCAAGGCCGGGGCCTGGGTCGAGACCGACGCGACCCATCCCTTGTCGGTCTACGGCCGCACCAAGCTCGAAGGCGAGGAAAGGATCCGCGCCAGCGGCGTGCGCCACCTGATCCTGCGCACCAGCTGGGTCTTCGCACCACGCGGCGGCAACTTCGCGAAAACCATGCTGCGCCTGGCAAAAGAACGCGATGAGCTCAAGGTCGTGGCCGACCAGTATGGCGCCCCGACCGGCGCCGAACTGCTGGCCGACGCCACCGCGCTGGCGCTGCACCGCATCGCCGGGTCGACCGAGGGCGCGGCGCACCTGTCCGGCACCTACCACCTGGCCGCCGCGGGCGAGACCACCTGGCACGCCTACGCCAGGCATGTGCTGGAACAGGCCCAGGCCCATGGCGCGGTGTTGCGCGCCGGGCCCGGCCAGGTGCTCCCGATCGCCGCCAGCGCCTTCCTGGTCCCGGCGGCGCGCCCGGCCAATTCGCGCCTCGACAGCAGCAAATTCTGCGCAAGTTTCGGCCTGCAGATGCCGGACTGGCGCCACCATGTCAACCGCTTGATCGCCGAACTGGCGGCGCAAGGAAACCTGTGAGTGATCCCATGACTGAAGCCAAGCAACGTAAAGGTATTATCCTGGCCGGCGGCAGCGGCACCCGCCTGCACCCGGCCACGCTCGCGATTTCCAAGCAGCTGCTGCCGGTATTCGACAAGCCGATGATTTATTACCCGCTGAGCACGCTGATGCTGGGCGGGATCCGCGACATCCTCATCATCTCCACCCCGCAGGACACGCCGCGCTTCCAGCAACTGCTGGGCGACGGCGCGCGCTGGGGCCTGAACCTGTCGTACGCGGTCCAGGCGTCGCCGGACGGGCTGGCGCAGGCCTTCCTGATCGGCGAGGAATTCCTTGGCGATTCGCCGTCGGCACTGGTGCTGGGCGACAACCTGTTCTATGGCCACGACTTCAACACCCTGCTCGAGCGCGCCGACGCCCGCCGCGATTGCGCCAGCGTGTTCGCCTATCACGTGCAGGACCCGGAGCGCTACGGCGTGGTCGAGTTCGACGCCAAGGGCAAGGCCGTCAGCCTGGAAGAAAAGCCCGCCGTGCCGCGTTCCAACTATGCGGTGACCGGCCTGTACTTCTACGACGAGAACGTGGCCGCTATCGCCCGTACGCTCAAGCCGTCCGCGCGCGGCGAGCTCGAGATCACGGACCTGAACCGCATCTACATGGAAATGGGCAAGCTCGACGTCGAGATCATGGGCCGTGGCTACGCCTGGCTCGACACCGGCACCCACGAGTCCCTGCTCGACGCCAGCCAGTTCATCGCGACCATCGAGCGCCGCCAGGGCCTGAAGGTAGCTTGCCCTGAGGAAATTGCTTACCGCAAGGGCTGGATCGACGGCGACCGGCTCGAGGCGCTGGCCGCGCCCCTGCGCAAGAACGGCTACGGCCAGTACCTGATGCGGGTCCTGAGCGAAACGGTGTTCTGATGCAGATTACCCGCCTGTCCATTCCCGACGTCCTGCGCATCGAACCGCGCGTGTTTGGCGACGAACGCGGCTTCTTCTACGAAAGCTTCCACCAGGCCCGCTTCGAGGAAGCGCTGGGCCGCAAGGTCGCCTTCGTGCAGGACAACCATTCGAAATCGGCCCACAACGTGCTGCGCGGCCTGCATTACCAGCTGCGCCAGCCGCAGGGCAAGCTGGTACGCGTGGTCAGCGGCAGCGTGTTCGACGTGGCGGTCGACCTGCGCCGCGCCTCGCCCACCTTCGGCCAGTGGGTGGGCGAAGTCCTGAGCGCGGAGAACAAGCGGCAGATGTGGGTGCCGGAAGGCTTCGCCCACGGCTTCCTGGTGCTGTCGGAGACGGCGGAGTTCGTCTACAAGACCACCGACTACTACGCGCCCGAGCACGAGCGCTGCATCGCCTGGAACGATCCCGCACTGGCCATCGCCTGGCCGGGGCAGGCGGCGCCGGTGGTGTCGGCCAAGGACGACAAAGGCCTGCCATTTGCGCAGGCCGAGATGTTCGACTGATATCGCATCCGATACTGCTGAGTCGTTTCCACGCAAATCCGCGTAAATAAGGGGTGTTCCGCAGCCTGTTTCGCTTCTAGCCGTACGGCAACACCTGCGATAATCCTGTCTTTCAAGCGAACAGGAGCGGTGGATGTCGGAAGACAGCGACGCAGAAAAGACCGAACCCGCGTCACCCAGGAGGCTTGAAAAAGCCCGGGAGGACGGCGACGTTCCACGTTCGCGCGAACTGGCTACCTTCACCGTCCTGATGACCGCCGGCGCCGGCCTGTGGATGACCGGCGGCACCCTTGCCGGCAAGCTCGGCCAGGCCCTGCATTCCGGCCTGTCGCTCAGCCGCGACCAGGCCTACAACCCCGACGTCCTGATCGAACGCATCACCACCGACCTGGTGGCGGTCCTGCTGGCCTGCCTGCCGCTGGCCGGCCTCATCATGCTGGTCGCGCTGGCCTCGCCGATCCTGATCGGCGGCTGGCTGTTTTCGTCCAAGGCCTTCATGCCCAACTTCATGAAGCTGAACCCGATCAAGGGTATCGGCAACATGTTCTCCGCCAATGCCCTGATCGAGCTGCTCAAGGCCATCGCCAAGACCCTGGTGGTGGGCATCGTGGCCTGGGTGGTCATCATGGGCCAGAAGGAAGCCATGCTCGGGCTGGCGCTCGAGCCGCTCAACGCCGGCAGCGCCCACGTGGGCGAGCTGATGGCCAAGGCCTTCCTGTTCATCGTCGGCGCGCTGGGCGTGATCGCGGCCATCGACGGCCCCTACCAGTTGTGGCATTACAACGACAAGCTCAAGATGACGCGCCAGGAAATGATCCAGGAATCCAAGGAATCGGACGGCAATCCGCAGATGAAGGGCAGGATTCGCCAGATGCAGCGCGAAATGGCGCGCGGCCGCATGATGCAGAATGTCCCTACTGCGGACGTGATCGTCACCAACCCGACCCACTATGCGGTGGCATTGAAGTACAGCGACGGCCAGAAGGGCGCGCCGCGCGTGGTGGCCAAGGGTATCGACGAGGTGGCGGCCAAGATCCGCGAACTCGGCGCCGAGCACAAGGTGACGCTGCTCGAGGCCCCGGCCTTGGCGCGTGCGCTCTACAAGCACACCGACATCGACGAAGAGATCCCGGAAAAGCTGTTCTCGGCGGTGGCCGAAGTCCTGGCCTATGTCTACCAGCTGCGCGCCTACAAGAAGGGCGACGGCGACTATCCGGACCGTCCGGCCAAGCTGGCCGTTCCGCCCGAGATGGACCCGAACGATCCGGCCTACAAGGGGCCGGGCAGCGCCGCACCCGATAACAGCAACGGAGCATTGCACTAATGAACAGCATCAAGTTACCGGCATGGACCAACGGGCTGGCGGCGCGCGGCGCCAGCGCGCTCGCCGCTCCGGTCTTCATCATCGTCCTGCTGGCGATGATGATCCTTCCGTTGCCGGCCTTCGTGCTGGATGTGTTCTTCAGCTTTAACATCGCCCTCTCGGTCATCGTGCTGCTGACCGCGCTGTACACGGTCAAGCCGCTCGATTTCATGGCCTTTCCGTCGATCCTGCTGATCTCGACCATGCTGCGCCTGGCGCTCAACGTGGCCTCGACCCGTATTGTCCTGACCGAGGGCCATACCGGCGGCGCCGCCGCGGGCAAGGTGGTCGAAGCCTTTGGCCACTTCCTGATCGGCGGTAATTTCACTGTCGGTATCGTGGTCTTCATCATCCTGACCATCATCAACTTCTCGGTCGTCACCAAGGGTGCGGGCCGTATCGCCGAAGTTGGCGCGCGCTTCGCGCTGGACGCAATGCCGGGCAAGCAGATGGCGATCGACGCCGACCTCAACGCTGGCCTGATCGGCGAAGCAGACGCCCGCAAGCGTCGCAGCGAAGTCTCGCAAGAGGCCGAGTTCTACGGCGCCATGGACGGCGCCTCCAAGTACGTCAAGGGCGACGCCGTGGCCGGCATCATGATCACCCTGATCAACGTCATTGGCGGCCTGATTGTCGGCGTGGTGCAGCACGACCTGGCGATCGGCCAGGCGGCCGAGACCTATACGCTGCTGGCGATCGGCGACGGCCTGGTGGCACAGATTCCGTCGCTGATCATCTCGATCGCGGCCGGTATGGTGGTCTCGCGCGTGGCCAACGAAGACGACATCAGCAGCCAGGTGACCAACCAGCTGTTTGCCCGTCCGGAAGTCCTGTACATCACCGGCGGCATCATTTTCGCGCTGGGCCTGATCCCCGGCATGCCCAACCTGGTGTTCCTGTTGCTGGGCAGCGCCTTGTGCGGCGGGGGCTACATGATCGCCAAGCGCGCCAAGGACAAGCCGCAACAGGAAGCGGCGGCGGCGGCCGAAGCGGCGGCAGGCGGCGCCCCGGGCGGCGCGGGCGCCCCGGCCGAAACCGAAGAAGCGACCTGGCAGGACGTCATGGCGGTCGACACCCTCGGCCTGGAAGTGGGCTACCGCCTGATCCCGCTGGTGGACAAGAACCAGGGCGGCGAGCTGCTCAAGCGCATCAAGGGCATCCGCAAGAAATTCGCCCAGGAAGTCGGCTTCCTGGCCCCGCCGGTGCACATCCGCGACAACCTCGAACTCAAGCCCTCGGCCTACCGCATCACCCTCAAGGGCGTGGAAGTGGGCACCGGCGAAGCGATGAACGGCCAGTTCCTGGCGATCAACCCGGGCATGGCGAGCGGCACGCTGCCGGGCCAGGCGACGGTCGATCCGGCCTTCGGCCTGCCGGCCACCTGGATCGACGCCGGCCTGCGCGACGAAGCGCAAAGCATGGGCTACACCGTGGTCGACGCGGGCACCGTGGTGGCGACCCACCTGAACCACCTGATCACGACCCACGCCTCGGAACTGCTGGGCCGCATGGAAATCCAGGACCTGCTGGACCACCTGGGCAAGGCCAGCCCGAAGCTGGTGGAAGACCTGGTGCCGAAGGTCGTATCGCTGTCGACCCTGCAGAAAGTGCTGCAGAACCTGCTGCAGGAAGGCGTCCACATCCGCGACATGCGCACCATCATCGAGTCGCTGTCGGAATACGCCACCCAGACCCAGGACCCGGGCGAGCTGACCGCCATGGTGCGGGTGTCGCTCGGCCGCGCCATCGTGCAGCAGCTGTTCCCGGGCATGAACGAATTGTCCGTGATGACCCTCGACAACCGCCTCGAGCGCCTGCTGATGCAAGCCATGGGCGCGGGCGGCGACGGCACCGGCATCGAACCAGGCCTGGCCGACACCATCGCCCAGCAGGCGGCCAACGCCGCCCAGCAGCAGGAACAACTGGGCCTGAGTCCGGTCCTGCTGGTCCCGGCCCCGCTGCGCGTGCTGTTGTCCCGCTTCCTGCGCCGCGCAGTGCCCCAGCTGAAGGTGCTGTCGCATAACGAGATTCCGGAGACCAAGACGATTCGGGTGACCAGTCTGGTGGGGATCCCGGCGTAAGGGGAGGGTGTCGGTTCGCCATCCGCTCACTGATTTTGTTTACCTGACCTCAAGACCGTCGTACCGGCGCAGGCGTGAACAATGCCGCTGGCATTATTCACCCCGATTTTTGCGAACAGTTGCCGGCGCCGGCTTCGGAGGGGAAATTAGGCCCCGGCCTGCGCCGGGGCGACGTTGTTTGAGGGTAGATCATTATAAATTGAGCGACGTTGGTAAGGTTCGTCGCCATCGTCGATAAGCTGCGTACCGCTTGGTCGCCTGGCGATGCCAACCGTGGTAAGCCCCCGCCGTTTGAAATAGACCCCTTTCCCCCGCTTTCTCCCCCGATGGTTTCTCCACGGCATCGCCCACAATGCTGCTTATGGACGGGCGCTTGCGCTCGCGGCGACGTAGAACACACCAGTTGAAGTGCGGAGAAAAAAAGATGAACGTAAAGAAATTTACAGCGGCTACTTCCCGTGACGCCTTGCGCAAGGTGCGCGAGGCGCTCGGCCCTGACGCGGTCATCCTGTCCAACCGCCCGGTGGACGGCGTGGTGGAGATCCTGGCGCTGGATAACGACGACGTCGCTTCGCTGGCGGCGCCAAGCACCCAGGCCGAACCGCAGCCGCGCTTCGCCAGCTTCGACGACGATTTCGACCCGGAACCGGTCTTCACCCGCGCGCCGGCGCCCCGCCAGCCGGCTCCGCGCGCCGCCGCCCCGCAACTGGACGCCTTCGCCGGCCAAGCCTATGTGGAACGCCGCGCCGCCCCGGCCCCGGTCGAAGTGGAAGTGCCGCCGACCTACGAAAACCGCCGCGCCCCGGCCGCGGCCCCCGCCATCGACATGGCCGCCATGAGCTCGATGATGAGCGCTGCCATTGCCCAGGCCAAGGAATCGGCCGCTTCCGAGATGAGCGGCATGATGAGCGAGATCCGCGCCATGCGTGGCCTGATGGAAACCCAGCTGGCCGAGCTGTCCTGGAACGCCACCGCCCAGCGCGAGCCGCAAAAAGCCGCCGTGCTGCGCGAGATGCTGGCCGCCGGTTTCTCGGCCACGCTGGCGCGCTACCTGATCGACAAGATGCCGGTCACCAAGGACGCGGCCGAAGCGCTGCGCTGGATCAAGACCGTCCTTGCCCGTAACCTCACCACCATCGCCAACGAGGACGACCTGCTCTCGCGCGGCGGTGTGTTCGCCCTGGTCGGCCCGACCGGCGTCGGCAAGACCACCACCACCGCCAAGCTGGCGGCGCGCTGCGTGATGCGCCACGGCCCGGACAAGCTGGCCCTGATCACCACCGACGCCTATCGTATCGGCGGCCACGAGCAGCTGCGCATCTACGGCAAGATCCTGGGTGTGATGGTGCACTCGGTGAAGGACGAGGCCGATCTGCGCATCGCGCTGAAGGAACTCAAGAACAAGCACACCGTGCTGATCGACACCATCGGCATGTCGCAGCGCGACCAGATGGTGACGGAGCAGGTGGCCATGCTGAGCGAATCGGGCGCCGACGTAAAGCGCCTGCTGTGCCTGAACGCGACCTCGACCAACGAGACCCTGAACGAAGTGGTGCGCGCCTACCAGGGCAGTGGCCTGGCCGGCTGCATCATGACCAAGCTGGACGAAGCCGCCTCGATCGGCAACGTGCTCGACGTCGTCATTCGCCAGAAACTGAACCTGCACTACATCTCGAACGGCCAGCGCGTGCCGGAAGACCTGCACCTGGCCGACCGCGGCATGCTGCTCGACCGCGCCTTCCGCAACAACCGCGCCGCCTCGGCCCAGTTCGGCGACGCCGACCTGCCGCTGATGATGGCCGCCGCCGGCCGCATGGACGGCCATGAACATGCGCTGCGCGAGGTGTCCCTTGGCTAGTTTCGATTTCGACCAGGCCGAAGGCCTGCGCCGGATGCTGCAGGGCCCGCGCCCGCGCATCGTCACCTTCCTGTCCGCCACCCCTGAAGACGACAAGGGCGCGATGCTGGTCAACCTGGGCGCCTCGCTGGCCCAGCTCGGCAACGACGTGCTGATCGTGGACGCCTGCGAACGCGACTACGGCGTCTCGCGCCGCCTGGGCCTGGGCCGCGCCGCGACCCTGGCCGACGTGGCCCACCAGGATTGCGCGCTGAACCAGGTGCTGCATGCGGTGCCGCAGGGCTTTTCGGTGGCGAGCCTGGGCGTGCCCCAGCGCGGCGAAGGCGGCGCCGATGCGCGCCGCCTGGCCAAGATCTTCGACGTGCTGGCCAAGCAGGCCGGCATCGTGATGGTCGACGCCGAGCTGGGCCCGGACGGCGAACTGCCGCTGCCCTTGATGTCCAGTTCGGAGATCGTGGTGCAGGTCGGGACCTCGGCCGCATCGATCACCAATGCCTACGCGCTGATCAAGCGCCTGTCGCAGCAACTGGGGCGCCGTCCTTTCGGCATCCTTGTTACCGGCGCGACAGAGGCGGAGGCCAAGGTTGTATACGATAATATGTCAACTGCAGCAACACGCTACCTCGCCGTCACGCTGAACTCGATGGGCTCGGTACCGGCCGACGAGTACCTGCACCGTGCCGCGCGCCTGGGGCGGGCGGTGGTCGATGCCTTCCCGCTGGCGGGGGCTTCGGTCGCCTTCCGGCGCCTGGCGGGCAAGTTCGCGCTGCACGCGATGCCCGGGCTGGGCAGGGGAGGCAGCGCGCAGGCCGGGTTGTAACGGGTTATGGAATAAAAGAAGACAAAGGTAACAGAGCGCGCATGTACACGGCCAAAGGCAAATCGGACAAGGACCATCTACTGACGGAGCATATGCCGTTGGTAAAGCGTCTTGCCCACCACATGAAGGCCAAGCTCCCGCCTTCGGTGGAAGTCGATGACCTGATCCAGGCCGGCATGATGGGCCTGCTGGACGCGATCAACCGCTACGAAGACAACCACGGCGCCCAGTTCGAGACCTATGCCGTGCTGCGCATCCGCGGCGCCATGCTCGACGAGCTGCGCAACAGCGACTGGATGCCGCGCAGCACGCGCCAGAACATGCGCAAGGTCGAGGCCGCCATGGAAGCGCTGAACCAGCGCCTCGGCCGCCCGGCCAGCGAATCCGAAATCGCCCAGTCGCTCAAGATGTCGCTGGCCGACTACCAGGACATGCTGGGCGACGGCGGCGGCCACCAGCTGCTGTACTACGAAGACTTTCACGACGACGACGGCGACGGCAGCTTCCTCGACCGCTATGCGGTGGACGACAGCGATCCGCTGCGCAGCCTGATGGAAACGGGCTTTCGCCAGGCCGTCATCGACGCCATCGACAACTTGCCGCCGCGCGAGAAGCTGTTGATGGGCCTGTACTACGAGGAAGAACTCAACCTCAAGGAAATCGGCGCGGTCATGGGCGTGAGCGAATCGCGCGTGTCGCAGCTGCACACCCAGGCCGTGTCGCGCCTGCGCGCTACCCTCAAGGAGCAATTGTGGACTGGGCAAGCGTAGCCGGACTGGTGCTCGCGATCGCGGGCGTATTGGTGGGCCACACGCTCGACGGTGGCAAATTCGCGTCGCTGATCCAGCCGGCGGCCTTCGCCATCGTGGTGATCGGCACTGCCGGCGCCACGCTGCTGCAAAGCGAGGCGCGCACCTTCCTGGGCGGCGTGCGCATGCTGCGCTGGGTGTTCTTCCCGCCGAAATCCGGGCGCGACAAGCTCTCGCGCGAAATCGCGCTGTGGAGCCTGAGCGCGCGCCGCGACGGCCTGCTGTCGCTGGAGCAGTACATGGCCACGCCCGATAAATTCGTGCAGAAGGGCTTGCGCCTGGTGGTGGACGGCATCCAGCCCGACAAGCTGCGCAGCCTGCTCGAGAGCGAAATCTCCTCCTACGAATTCTCGCAGCGCCAGGCCGCCCGCATCTGGGAGTCGGCCGCCGGCTATGCGCCGACCATCGGCATCCTGGGCGCGGTGCTGGGCCTGATCCATGTGATGGAAAACCTGTCGGATCCGTCGCGCCTGGGTTCCGGCATCGCGGTGGCTTTCGTCTCCACCGTGTATGGCGTGGGGCTGGCCAACCTGTTCTTCTACCCGGTCGGCAACAAGCTCAAGGCCATCGTCGCCGACAAGGTGACCCAGTACGAGATCCTCGCCGAAGTCTTCCACGACCTGGCCACCGGCGACCATACCCGCGTGGTCGACGAGCGCGTGGCCAGCCTGCTGCAGCGCCACTGACCGGGGCCCGACCAGCATGGCGCGCAAACGCTACGACGACGCCTCGGGCGCCCAGGAAAACCACGAGCGCTGGCTGATTTCCTACGCCGATTTCATCACCCTGCTGTTCGCCTTCTTCGTCGTCATGTACGCGATCTCGATCGTCAACGAAGGCAAGTACGCGGTACTGTCCGAAGCGCTGGGCGACGCCTTCGGCGGGCGCAGCCTGGCGCCCCAGGCCGCCACCACGGTGGAACCAGTGCTGCCGCTGTCGCACATCGTCAACCGCAAGCGGCTCGAGGCCGCGAAACGCGAGCGCGAGCGCATGCAGGTGCTGGCCAAGGACTTGTCGGCCACCCTGCTGCCGCTGGTGAAGTCGGGACAGGTGCGGGTGACCCAGAATGCGCGCGGCATCAGCATCGAGATCAATGCCAGCGCCCTGTTCGACCAGGGCGAGGCCGAGCTGCAGCGCGACGCGCGCGAGCTGCTGGGCGAGGTGGCCGGGCTGCTCAGGAACGATCCGCACCGGATCGAGGTCGAAGGACATACCGACCAGCTGCCCATCGCGACGGCGCGCTACGCGTCGAACTGGGAACTGTCGGCGGTGCGCGCAGCCAGCGTGGTGCGCCTGTTCATCGAAGCGGGCGTGCTCGACGCGCGCTTGTCGGCCATCGGCTACGGCTCCACGCGGCCGGTGGCGCCCAACGATACGCCGGTCAACCAGGCCCGCAACCGGCGCGTGGCGGTGATGATCCTGGCCTCGACGCCGGAACCGCTGCCTGTGGCTGTGCAATAAAATTTCATCCCGGCGTTTCTGATGAAAGAATATTTCAAGGAGCACCCATGCATGCCGTTCGATTCCTGCCCGCCGTCCTGTTCGCTGCCGGGGGCCTGGTGAGCGCCGCCACCGCAGACCAGGCCGCCACCGTCCGCCACCAGCTCGAGGTCGAGACCACCGGCAACAAGGTGCGCGTGCGCCTGATGGTGGAAAACCGCGGCGATGCGACGATCTGGGTCCCGCGCGAGCTCGCCGCCGGCGAGGACATCACCGGCCGCCGCTTCGAGGTGCTGGACGCCAGCGGCAAGCCGGTCGACTACACCGGCATGATGGTCAAGCGCGGCGCCTTCACGGCCGCCGACTTCCACCCGGTGGCGCCGCACACCACGCACATGAACACCCTCGACATCACGCCCTCCTATGCCTTCAGGAAGGGCAAGCACGGCTACCAGATCCGCTACGACGGCCCGTGGCTGGCCGATGTAAAGCAGCTCGACGCCGTCAGCCATAGCCCGGCGGCCCCGGTGCGCTTCAGCTTTACCGGCCCTTGATACGAACAACGCCCGCGGATGCGGGCGTCGGATTGCCTGGGCGCGGGACCTAGTTCAGCGCCGGGGTGTTCTCGGCAAAATACTCGTGCGAGTCAGCATTGTCGACCGCCTGCGCCGGGTTGCTGATCGCCAGGCTGGCCGCGCCCGACTGGCCATACACGTGGTCGTCGGTACCGGCCACCACATTGAAGTGGCTCATCTCGTGCACCAGGGTGCCGCCCTTGGAATCGGTGCCGGTCATGGGCGCCGTCCAGAAGGCCTTGCAGACGTAGATCTTGTACGGCTGGGTCGGGTACACGTAGGCGTAGTAGCTCTGCTTGCAGCCGCAATCCACGGTCACCGGCTTGTTCGCGAACGCATCCTTGATGGCGGCGAAGTGCGATTTCACCGTCGCCACGCGGGTCGCGTTGTTGGCGCCGAACCACTTGGTGTAGCGGGCGCCGATCGCGCCGTTCTGCATATAGGTGTCGCTGTTGCCGGCCATGGTCGAGCCGGCCGCCATGGCCGAGGCGATCGTGGCCTGCTGCGAGGTGGTGCACTTGCTGTAGCTCAGGCTGGCCGCTGCCGGCTGCGCCGCGGCTGCCTTCATTGCTTCGATATCGAGCATGGCCTGCGACTTCTGGCCGCGCGCCACGCGGCCGTCGATCCACACCGTGGCCGGGGCCGACACCAGCGAGGCACTGTCGGCACTGGCCGAATCGAGGTCGGCGGCGGCTGCCGCGCCGACCCGGCCGCTGCCGGGGGCCGGCGCCAGGAACAGCTGCGGCGAGGCCTGCCTGAAGCTGATCTGGTAGTCGCCGCTCACGCTCATGTCGTACAGCGCCGACAGCTCGACCTTCACGCTGTGCGAAGCGCCCGGCTTGAGCACGAAGTAATCGGCCGCGGTTGGTGCGGCGCGCTTGATGTGGGCGCCGAGGTAGGGCACGGCCTGGCCGTCGCGGCGCACCTCGAACAGCGCTTCTTCCACGCCGTCGAACGGGGTGCGCGACTTGAGGATGTAGTGCGGCGCACTCGAGGTATTGGTGATGGTGACGCGCACCACCACGTCGTCGTCCTGGCCCAGCGCGCTCTTCTCGGGAACCACGGTGACCGCCACGCCTTTTGGCGCGGCGGCCACGTTGCATGCTGCCGCGAGCGCAGCGATGCCCAATGCCGACTTCACGATGCCGTTCAAGCTCATCTTCGTTCTCCGTATGAAAAATAGTTATGTGGCCTTGCCTCGGCCTTATCGAGTTACCCGGACGACATGAGTTAACCCAAAACCATATTTACGGAAACATGAGTTTGTGTAAAGTTGAATTGAACCGAACGTGACAATTTTTGTGGAGTGTCAACAAATTGCCAAACGGCTCAATCGTGCCCTGGCAGTTTGTATACGCAAGTGCTAGCAATTATTGCTGGGCCGGCGTGTTCTCGCCAAAATACTCGTGCGAATCGGCGTTGTTGATGGCCCGCGCCGGGTCGGTCCGGGCCAGCTCGGCCGCGCCTTGCTGGCCGTATACATGGTCGTCGGTGGCGGCCACGATGTCGAAGTGGCTCAGCTCATGCAGCAAGGTGCCGCCGCGCGAGTCGGTGCCCGTCAGCGGCGCGGTCCAGAAGGCATTGCACACGTAGATCGTGTACGGCTGGGCTGGGTAGACGTAGGCGAAATACGAGGCGGTGCAGCCGCAGTCGATCTTGATGGGCTTGGTTTCGAAGGCGTCGCGGATCGCCGTGAAGTGCGTGTTCACGGTGGCCGCGCGGCCCACGTCCGAGGCGCCGAACCAGCTGCCGTAGCGGGCGCCATAACTGCCGCCGGCGGCCGCCGCCGCCAGGTAGCCGTGGGCGTCGACCGTCATGGCCTTGCCGGCATTCACGGCCGCCGCCAGCTGTTCCTGCTGCGCGTTGGAGCACTTGCTGAAGTCCAGGCTGGCGCCCTCGACGGCCTGCTTGGCCGGCGCGCGGGCGCCGCGCGGCAGGCGGCCGTCGATCCAGATGCTGGCCGGGTTCGAGGCCAGCGTGCCCGCGACCGGGCGCATGCCCGGGCTGGCGTACAGGCTTGGGGAGCCGCTGCGGTAGCGCAGGGTGTAGGGGCCGGTGACGTTCATCTCGTACAGTGCCGACAGCTCGACCGTGCTGCTGGCCGCGGCGCCCGGCTCGAGCCGCAGGTAGTCGCCCGGGCCGGGCGCCGGGCGCTTGGCCTTGATGCCGAGGTAGCGTACCGGCTGGCCGTCGCGCAGCACCTCGAAGATGGGCGCCTCGACCCCGTCCAGGGGCGTGTGCCACTTGAGCAGGAACTGCGGCGCCGCACTATTGTTCTGCAGGGTCACGCGCACCAGCACCTCGTCGCTGCGCGCAAACTTCTCGCGCACGGGGGCGATCGTCACGCTCACGTCCTGCGCCAGCGCGCTCAAGGCTGGCAGGCTCAGCAGCAGGGATAAGGACAGGTGGCGGGGCATGGCGGTCTCCTCGGGGTTGATGTTCACCCTACTGTGCGGCCTGCTTCCAGCCTCCACTTTGACCCATCCCAAGTATCTATTTACCCTCGGCAACAAAACCACACTGGGAGTATGGCCGATTAACAACATCTGTGATAATTAGTGAATATTTACTCGATTCCCGATAAGTCGATTGCTATCATGCAATGACTTTATCCAAGCGTAAATATCGTCCTTTTCGCAGGTCTCCCCATGAACACCCAGTACCGAACCCGCTCCGGATGCGCGGGAGGCCAGTCATGAGCGGCTTTCACGACCATATCGACGACCTCGCCCGCGAGATCGGGCTCGACCGCGATGAAGTGGCGGGGCGCAAGGCCTTCCTGGAACTGGGCGAGGCCGACATCGCCGCGCTGCAAGACGTGCACGCGCTGCTCGAATGCCACCGCGACGCCTTCTCGGACCGCTTCTACGCGCACCTGGCGTCCTTCCCGCGCCTGCGCGCGCTGCTGGGCGAGGGCGCCGAGGCGCGCCTGCGCCATGTGCAGGCTTCCTACTTCAGCAGCCTGACGACCGGCGAATACGGCGAGGCCTACATCCGCGAGCGCCTGATGGTGGGCGCGACCCACCAGCGCATCGGGCTCGACCCGAAATGGTATATCGGCGCCTACCGCAAATACCTGTCCGAGCTGACCGCCATGCTGTGGGACCGCCTGCAGCACCAGCCCGGACGCTACCACGCCGCGGTCGACGCGCTGCTCAAGATCGTCTGCTTCGACATGGGGCTGGCGCTGGACACCTATACCCACGCCAGCCAGCGCAGCAGCCTGCAGAACCAGAACTACCTGGAACAGGTCATCGACGGCATGCCGGCCGGCCTGGTGGTGGTCGACGCCGAACTGCGCGCCTGCTCGGTGAACCCGATGATGGCCGGCCTGCTCGGCCTGCCCGACGACGCGCTGGCCGAGCGAGCGCTGGCGCTGGCCGAGCTGATCCCTTGCCCGGAACTGGCGGCCGCCGCCAAGGCGACCCTGCGCACCGGCGCCCCGCACGACAACGTGCTGGTCACGCTCGACGCCCGCGCGGACGGGCTGCGCTATATCGACTTCAATATCCGCCGCACCCGCAAGGACGGCGGCCACATGCTGCTGCTGATCGGCCAGGACATTACCTTCCGCCGCAAGGCCCGCCTGCGCCTGCAGGAGAGCGAACAGTTCTTCCGCCTCACCTTCAACCAGGCCGCGGTCGGCATCGTGCTGCTGGCCGGCGACGGGCGGGTGCTGCGCACCAACAGCAAGATGTCGCAGATCCTCGGCTATACCGAGATCGAGCTGCTGCAGCGCTTTTTCCAGCAGCTGACCTGCCAGGAAGACCTGCCCGACGAGCTGGCGCTGATCGAGCGCCTCAAGGCCGGCGAGATCAACGACTACCACCGCGAAAAGCGCCTGCTGCGGCGCGACGGCACCCGGGTCTGGGTCAGCGTCAACGTCTCGGCGATGCGCGACGCCAACGGCAACCAGCGCTTCATCTGCGTGATCAAGGACATCCAGCGCCAGAAGCAGGCCGAGGAAGCCCTGCTGCGCATGGCCAACCACGACGCCCTGACCGGCTTGCCGAACCGGGTCCTGATGCAGGACCGGCTCGGCCAGGCCATCATGCACGCGCACCGCGCGCAGCGCCAGGTGGCGGTGATGTTCATCGACCTCGACCGCTTCAAGCATGTGAATGACAGCCTCGGCCACGACGCCGGCGACCAGCTGATCGTCGAGATCGCACGCCGCCTGTCGAGCAGCCTGCGCGAGAGCGACACCGTGGCGCGCCAGGGCGGCGACGAATTCGTGGTGGTGCTGCCCGACCTGGCCGGCCAGGAAGACGCGACCAAGGTGGCGCGCAAGCTGCTCGGCAACCTGTTCCAGCCGGTGACCCTGTGCGGCCAGGACGTGTTCCCGTCCGGCAGCATCGGCATCGCCATGTACCCAAAGGATGGCCAGGACAGCGCGACCCTGCTCAAGTGCGCCGACAGCGCGATGTACGGCTCCAAAGGGCAGGGCGGCAACCACCATTCGTTCTACACGGCCGAGATGGGCGCCCAGGCGGTCGAGCACCTGCGCATGGAAGGCGCTCTGCAGCGCGCCCTGCAGCGCCAGGAATTCCTGCTGTACTACCAGCCGGTGGTCGACATCGGCAGCGGCGTCGTGTCCGGGGTCGAGGCCCTGCTGCGCTGGCAGCCGCAGGACCGGCCGATGGTCTCGCCCGCCGACTTCATCCCGCTCGCCGAGGAAACCGGCCTGATCGTGCCGATCGGCGACTGGGTGCTGGAAACGGCGATGCGCCAGCAGGTGGCCTGGCGTGAAGCGGGCCTGAGTCCGGTGCGCATCAGCGTCAACCTGTCGGCGCGCCAGTTCCTCGGCCAGGACGTGGCGCAGCGCGTCGCCGCCCTGCTTGCCGGCACCGGCTGCGACCCCGCTTTCCTGACCCTGGAAATCACCGAAAGCGTGCTGATGGAAAACCCGGCGGCCGCCACCGAGACCATGGGCCGCTTGGCCGCGATGGGCGTGCAACTGGCGATCGACGACTTCGGCACCGGTTATTCCAGCCTGGCCAGCCTCAAGCGCTTCCCGATCCACAGCCTGAAGATCGACCGCTCCTTCGTGATGGACCTGACCCGCGACGCCGACGACGCCGCCATCGTCAACGCCGTGATTGCGCTGGCGCATTCGATGAAGCTCAACGTGATCGCCGAAGGCGTCGAAACCGACGAACAGCTGGCCTTCCTGCAGCGCCACGGCTGCGACCAGATGCAGGGCTACTGCTTCAGCCGGCCGGTGGAGCCGGGCCGGATCGAAGCTATGCTGCAGCCCGCAAAAAACTTCCACTAATCACCATCAACTTCGGGGTCAGGTCTGACATTTGGACACGAGCTCTGCTGTGCGTGCGGGATCCCGGCAAGCTTGATTTGCCAATCCGGGCCCTGCCGGGAATTGTGTGCGGTTTGCGGAAAGATACGGTCGAGGCCGTGTCCAATTGTCAGACCTGACCCCGAAGTTTGCCGTTGATATTGCCGGTGCCGGTGCCGGCTTGTGCGTTGCCGGCGCGCTGCTTCCTAGGATGGCGTGAAGTGCGCCACAGCCCGGCTCACCGTCTTGTTCGATACGCCAAAGCTGCGGGCGATCTGCGACATGGTGAACGCGGTGGAATGATAGGCCCGCGCCATCGCTTCGTTGCGGTCGGCGTACCGGGCCGCATACTCGGCGAGGGGGAGGGCGATTGCGCGGCGCTCGGTCCTGGCGGCCTCGGTGAAATCTTCTGATCGCTGCGCGTACTGGTGCGTCGCCACGAAATCGTCATCGCCGAGCAGGATCTGGTGCCGGGTCGCCGCGAGCGGGCTGGTTTTGCCGATCCCGGCAGAGACGAACGCCTGGTAGCCGGCGACCGCGTCCGCGCGGCTATCGCCGAACCGGCGCAGGAGCCAGTCCCGCTCGAGCCAGCCCGGCGGGTGGTCGTCGCTGACAAAATAACGGTGGCTGCTCCAATGCCAATCGTCCAGCGAGGCAACGATGCGCGCGCGTAGTGGATTCAAGACTACATAACGCGCCAGTTCTAGGAGATAGCTTTCTTTCTGCACCAGGATGGCTTTGTAGCGCCCCTGGAACAGGTGCCCGACCAGGCTGTGCTGCCGATTGACGTATTGGCTATACAGGCCGTTCAGTTGGCGCATGCCTTGCGAGAGATTTCCCTCGATCGTTTCGATCAGCACATGGTAATGATTCGTCATCTGGCAAAAACTGTGGACGACGAAGTTGTGCCGTTTGCACACCAGCGCAAGTACGGCCAGCCAGACCTGGCGGTCGGTATCGTGCCGATAGATTGGGGTGCGCCGGTTGCCACGCGAGGTCACGTGGTAAAGGGCGCCAGGAAATTCCAGTCGAAGTGGCCGCGTCATGCCGCTCACGGTAGCGGATCAGCGCGTTCTCGCCCTGAGCTCGCTCAGCTGTGCACGGTTTGGACGGTACGAACAGCAGAGCTCGTGTCCAAATGTCAGACCTGACCCCGAAGTTTCAACGTTTAGCCGATGACGAAATGCTTCGAGGGGCCGCTGCCGACGGTCTGGCCGCTGGCGCCGTAGACGCCGCCGGCGTCAAGGCCGGCCGGCATGCGCAGGGCGTTGAGCACGCCCTGGTTGTGCGCCAGCTGCTTGTTGATCAGCATGCCGTTGACGCGGTTCAGTTCCTTGGCGTCGCGGGCCTGCACCAGCAGGGCTTCCCACTGGGCGCGCGCTTCGGCGCTGCCGCCTACGGCCAGCCAGGGTTCCATGCCGGCTTCCGAGGCTTCGCAGCCGGCGGCGGCGAGCGCCGCGTGGCGCTGGGCCGACAGGGCGGCCAGTTGTTGCAGCAGGGTGTTCTTGCGCGGAGTAAGTTCTGCCAGCCCGTCGGCGTCCGCTGCGACCAGCAGCGTTTGTTCCTGCTTCATCAGCTCCACCAGGGAGATGACGTGTTGCTGTTCTGCGGCGAGGGTCGTGATCGGGCTGGTAGGCATGGAAGTTTATCGCTTGCGTGAATGGAGCAAGTCGCGCACGGTGTCGAGCAGCCCGTCGGCGACTTTCTCGGAATTGACCTGGAACTGGCCATCGGCGATGGCCAGCTTGATGCGTTCGACTTTCTTGGTGTCGAACACCTGGTTGCTGCCTGCCACGGCGCCGGCCATGGCCTGTCCCTGCGAGGACAGGCGCACGCTGTCGGTGGCGGCCGGGGTGGCGGCGGTGCTCGCGGTCCTGTCGGCGCCGCGGGTGTTGTTGGCCGGCGTCGTGGCCGGCTGAAGGCCTGGGTTGCCCTTGACGGTATCGTTGATTTTCACAGCATCATCCTTCTCGGTCCGGAGCGGAAACTCCGGTATCTGCATCGTGTATCGGCAAGGATTTCACAAACTTTAGCGCAGAAAAGGGGTGGGCGTGAAAATAGGCGCCGGCCTGGGGCTAGATCGCGACTTCGATGATGCCGCCGGCGCGCGCGGTGCCGCTGACGACCGTGCCGGACTGGGTGCGGGCCTGCGCCACCTGGCCTTCGCCGGCATTGGCGAGCGCGCGGCCTTCGCTCGAGACCGAGAAATTCGATCCTTTCGAGACCAGCCGCACCGCCTGGCCCTGCTGCACCACCGGCCGCGACTTGAGCGTGTCCAGGCGCAGCGGCGTGCCGGCCTGCAGCGAGGCGGTGGGCGTGCGGCCGACAGCCTGGGCCATGTCGGTGATGATGCCGTTTGGCATGGCGGCGATGTCGCCCTTCATCATGACCAGCTGGCCGGCGTCGACCGGCTGGCCCTGGGCCAGCGGCACGGCGGCGGCGACGTAGTCGGCCACCACGCTCACCGTGGCCTGGATGTAGATGGTCCAGGGCGCGGGCGCGGTGCAGCGCACCCCGACCGTTGTTTTTCCCCACGCCCGCGCGCCCGGCTGCTGGAAGGCTTCCGGGGCAGGGCAGGCCGCCAGGCTGGTGCGCGGGTCGACCGCGCCCACTTTGACCGTCACCTGGCCGGGCAGACCGGCGACCTGGGTCTGCAGGTATTGTTCGACGACCGTGCGCAGCGCGGGCAGGTTCTGGCGCTGGGCCAGCTGCTGCTGGGCGCAGGCAAGCGGCGCGGCAAGGAAGAGCAGTGCGGCGAGATGGCGTTTCATGGAAGTCCAACCTGGGAAACTGGGAATGCTGCCATTCTAGGCAGCGTGATTCCCTGGTGAAACTTTGAATAGCCGGGTTTTGCCGTCCTTTCTCCATCGATTGCCTGTTGTTGCCCGTCCGTATGATCGGTGCTGTCCCAATACGCATCAAATCCCAGGAGGCGGCATGATCGGCAAAGTCGACCAGTACTTAGGTTTCAATGAAGCAGCCCTGTCCCTGCGCGCCCAGCGCCAGGAACTGCTGGCGTCGAACATCGCCAATGCCGATACGCCCAACTACAAGGCACGCGACATCGACTTCAGCGCCGCGCTGCAGGGCGCGCTGGCCAGCAAGGGCGCCGCATCCGGGCCGCTGGCCACCACCACCCAGGGCCACATCGGCCGCGGCGCGCCGACCGGCGACATGCTGTCCAACGGCACCCCGGTGATGTACCGCGGGGTGGTGCAGGGCAGCGTCGACGGCAATACCGTCGATATGGACCAGGAACGCAACCAGTTCGCCGACAACGCGCTGCGCTACGAAGCCGGGATCACGATGATCAACCACCAGATCAAGGGCCTGCTGGCGGCCATCCAGGGCCAGTAAGGGATAACGCATGTCGCTATTTAATATCTTCAATGTGTCCGGCTCCGCGATGAGCGCCCAGGCCCAGCGCCTGAACACCGTCGCCAGCAACCTGGCCAATGCCGACAGCGCCTCCAGCCCCAGCGGCGAAGCCTACCGCGCCAAGGCGGTGGTGTTCGAGTCGGTGCCGACCCAGTCCGGCGCCACCGGGGTGCGGGTGCGCGAAGTGGTCGAGGACCCGTCGCCGCTCAAGCAGGTCTACGACCCCAAGCACCCGATGGCCGACGACAAGGGCTATGTGGCGATGCCGAACGTGAACGTGGTCGACGAGATGGTGAACATGCTGTCGGCCTCGCGCTCCTACCAGACCAACGTCGAGACCATGAACGCGGCCAAGACCATGTTGCTCAAGACCCTGACCCTCGGCCAATAAGACTAGACCACCATGACTACCGCAACCAATACCGCCGCCGCCTCCCCCCGGGTCACCGACCTGATGTCGACCATGAACGCCAAGAAGGTCGAGGTCGATGGCGTCCAGGCCGACACCGATAAGTTCATGACCCTGCTGGTTACCCAGCTGAAGAACCAGGATCCGCTGAATCCGCTCGACAACGCGCAGGTCACCAGCCAGCTGGCCCAGCTCTCGACCGTCACCGGGGTCAACAAGCTCAACGCCACGCTGGAATCGCTCAAGACCAGCTACCAGTCGTCCGAAGCGATGCAGGCGACCAACCTGATCGGCCACGGCGTGCTGGTCGAGGGCAACAAGCTGGGCCTGAACAGCGGCAAGGCCATCCTCGGCGTCGAGCTGGCCAGCGCAGCCGACAAGGTGCAGGTGGTAATCACCAGTTCCAGCACCGGCAAGGAAGTCGCCACCATCGACCTCGGCGCCCAGGATGCCGGCATTGTCCCGATCGCCTGGGACGGCGTGCCCGACCCGACCAGGGTCGACGCCGACGGCAAGCCGGTTACCCTGCCCGATGGCATGTACACGTACAAGGTCGTCGCCAGCCGCGGCGGCGAGCCGATGAAAGACGCCAAGACCCTGTCCTTCGACAGCGTCGCCAGCGTGACCACCGGCGGCAAGGACGGCATCAAGCTGAACCTGCCGGTGAAGGGTTCCGTCACCCTGGCCGATATCAAACAAGTCCTGTAAGCCAGCCGCTTACCTTACTCACCCCATTCCAGGAGTACACCATGTCTTTCCAACAAGGCCTGAGCGGCTTGAACGGCGCTGCCAAAGCCCTCGACGTCATCGGTAACAATATCGCCAACTCGAGCACCGTCGGCTTCAAGGGCTCGACCACCCAGTTCGCCGACGTCTACGCCAGTTCGCTCAACGGCGCCGGCGGCATTTCGCCCGGCATCGGCGTGAAAGTGGCGGGCATTGCCCAGCAGTTCACCCAGGGTAACGTCGAAGCCTCGAATAACCCGCTCGACATCGCCATCAACGGCGCCGGCTTCTTCCGTACTGAAACCTCCGGCATGGTGCAATACAGCCGCAATGGCCAGTTTTCGATGGACAAAGGTGGTTTCCTGATCAATGCGCAGGGCGCGAAACTGACCGGCTACGGCCTCAACGCCAATGGCCAGCTGGCTGCCGGCGCCCCGGTGCCGCTGCGGATCGATTCTTCCGACCTGTCCCCGGTGGCCACCAAGGAAGTCGAGGTGGAGCTGAACCTCGACTCCCGCAGCGTGACCCCGACCAACACGCCGTTCGACGCCACCGACCCGACCACCTATAACAAGCAGACCCCGATGAGCGTGTACGACACGCTGGGCAACCCGCATGTCCTGTCGACCTTCTACGTGAAATCGGGCCCGGGCACCTGGAGCGTGTACGCCGCCAACGACGGCATCGAAGTGACCAACCTGGCCGTGGCGGCCGCCGCCCAGGGCACCGGCCCGACCTTTGCCGCGGTGAACACCGCCCGCGCAGCCTGGGAAACCGCCACCAAGGCGGTGCCGCAGGTGCCGGCCACCTTGACCGCCGCCCTCGGCGCCTACGCCACCGCGGCGGCGGGCATGGTCTCGGCCGCCGCCACCGCGGCCGACCCGGACGCCGACGTGGCCGTGATCGCCGCCGCCGCCGCCAAGGCCGCCGCAGTGCCAGGCGCGACCGCGGAAGAAGTCGACGCCGCCATCACCGACGCCGTCAATGTCAAGTCGGCGCCGGTCGGCACGCTGGTATTCGATACCAACGGCGCCCTGAACAAGACCCTGTCGACAACCGGCGGCAACCTGGCGATCCCGCTGCCGGTGTTCCCTCCGACCGGCGCCGAACCGATCCTGCCGATCCAGATCGATTTCGACGGCACCACCCAGTACGGCACCGGCACCAGCGAAAAGCGGCTGGTCCAGGACGGCTACGCGGCCGGCAGCCTGCAGCGTTTCAGCACCGGCCAGGATGGCGTGATCCTGGGCCAGTACAGCAACGGCCAGACCAGGCCGCTGGGCCAGGTGATCCTCGCGAACTTTACCAACCCGAACGGGCTGGAGCCGCTGGGTAACAACGCCTGGGCCGAATCGTCCACCTCGGGCGTGCCGCTGGTCGGCACGCCAAACTCGGGCAGCATGGGCGTGCTGCAATCGTCGGCGGTGGAAAGCTCGAACGTCGACCTGACCGCCGAACTGGTCAACATGATCACCGCCCAGCGCGTGTACCAGGCCAACGCGCAGACCATCAAGACCCAGGATTCGGTCCTGCAGACCCTGGTCAACCTGCGCTAATAGCTTGGCGAACGTTCGTTGAACGCGCGGTCGGGAGACCCGACCACCCTACGGTAGGGTGGTCGGCTCCGCCGACCGCGCGTCCAGCCAGCCCCAGCACAGCCGCAACAAGGAAAAAAACATGGACCGCCTGATCTACACTGCCGCCAGCGGCGCCAAGCACATCCTGGACCAGCAGGCCACGACCTCGAACAACCTGGCCAATGTGAACACCACGGGCTTCCGGGCCCAGCTAGACATGTTCCGCGCCGTGCCGGTGGAAAGCCAGGGCTTGCCAACGCGCGCCTTCGTGGTCAATACCAGTCCGGCCTCCGATTTCTCGTCGGGCGCGCTGCAGGTCACCGGGCGCGACCTGGACGTGGCGATCAAGGGGCAGGGCTGGCTGGCGGTGCAGATGCCCGACGGCACCGAAGCCTATACCCGCAACGGTTCGCTCCAGACCAGCCCGAACGGCCTGCTCACCACCGCCGGCGGCGCGACGATTGCCGGCGAGGGCGGCCCGATCACGATCCCGCCCGACGTCAACATCGCGGTCGGCGGCGACGGCACCATCTCGACCATCTCCACCGCCGAGCAGCAGGCGGTGGCCAATGTCCTGGGGCGCCTGAAGCTGGTCAATCCACCGGCGGAAAACCTGGTGCGCGGCGACGACGGCCTGTTCCGCCTGAAGGACGGCGCCACCGCCCAGCCGGATGCCACCGTCAGCGTGGCCGGCGGTGCGCTCGAGGGCAGCAATGTCAGCGCGATCGATTCGATGGTCAACATGATCTCTTTGGCACGTTCTTTCGATACCCAAATGAGCCTGTTGAAGAACGCCGAGAATAACGCCGCGAAAGCCACCCAGATCCTCGCTTTGAATTGATAGTTGCTGCAGCATAATTCTCCTGTACGTGGCGGACCGTGTCCGCTGCACTTAGGAGAATTCCATGATCCGTTCGCTGTTTATTGCCAAGACCGGCCTCGAAGCGCAGCAGACCAACCTCGACGTCATCACCAACAACCTCGCCAACGTCAGCACCAACGGCTTCAAGCGTTCGCGTGCGGTGTTCGAGGACCTGCTGTACCAGAACGTGCGCCAGCCAGGCGCGCAAAGCTCGCAGCAATCCAACCTGCCTTCCGGCCTGCAGATCGGTACCGGTGTGCGCACCGTCGCCACCGAGCGCATCTTCACCCAGGGTAATCCCCAGCTGACCGGCAATTCGAAGGACGTCATGGTCAATGGCTCGGGTTTCTTCCCGGTGCTGCTGCCGGACGGCACCCAGGCCTATACCCGCGACGGCTCGTTCCAGACCGACGCCAACGGCCAGCTGGTCACCGCCAGCGGCTTCGTCGTCCAGCCCGCCATCACCATCCCGAATAATGCGGAGTCGATCACCGTCGGCCGCGACGGCGTGGTGTCGGTCAAGCTGCCCGGCAGCGTCGCCCCGACCCAGGTCGGCACGCTGCAGCTGGCCACCTTCATCAACCCGGCCGGCCTGGAATCGCGCGGCGAGAACCTCTACGTCGAGACCGGCGCCTCGGGCAACCCGAACCTGAACGTTCCCGGCACCAATGGCTCCGGTGTCTTGATGCAGGGCTATGTCGAATCTTCGAACGTGAACGTGGTCGAGGAAATGGTCAACATGATCCAGACCCAGCGCGCCTACGAGATCAACAGCAAGGCGATCACCACTTCCGACCAGATGCTGCAGAAACTGTCCCAGTTATGAAAAACACACTCGTCATCGTTGCGCTGGCCCTGGTGGCCGGCTGCTCGACCACCCCAAGCTCCATCGTCCAGGGCCCGACCTCGTCGCGCCCGATGCTGGTGCAGGCCGCGCCAGCCAACGACGGCGCCATCTACAACGCGAACAGCTACCGCCCGATGTTCGAAGACCGCCGCGCGCGCCATATCGGCGACCTGCTGACGATCAACATCACCGAGCGCACCTCGGCCGGCAAGTCCGGCGCCACCACCGGCAGCAAGTCGGGCAGCGCCAGCTTCACGGTGCCGGGCCCGCTGCAGGCCAAGCTCGGTGCGGGCGTGGGGCTGGAAGGGGCGAACAAGTTCGCCGACGCCGACACCCAGAGCGCGTCGAACAATTTCACGGGCACCATCGGCGTCACCGTCACCGAAGTGCTGGCCAACGGCAACCTGATCGTCGCCGGCGAGAAGCAGGTCGCCATGAACAAGGGCATCGAGTACATCCGCTTCTCGGGCATGGTCGCGCCGGACACGATCCAGCCGGGCAATATGGTCTCGTCGACCGTGATCGCCGACGCGCGCGTCGAATACCGCACCAACAGCCGCGTCGACAAGGCCGAGATGAGCAATATGCTGTCGCGCTTCTTCCAGTCCGTGCTGCCGTTCTGAGGATGACCATGCGCATGAAACTCACTTCGCTTGCCCTGCTGTGCGCGCTCTTCGCGGGCGCCGCGCCGCTGGCCCAGGCCGAGCGCCTGAAGGACCTCGCCAGCATCGCCGGCGTGCGCCAGAACCAGTTGTCGGGCTACGGTATCGTCGTGGGCCTGGACGGCACCGGCGACCAGACCAGCCAGACCCCGTTCACCGTGCAGTCGATCCAGGCGATGCTGGCGCAAAAGGGCGTCAACCTGCCGCCGGGCACCCAGCTGCAGCTGAAGAACGTCGCCGCCGTGATGGTCACCACCGCGCTGCCGGCCTTCGCCCAGCCGGGCCAGGCGATCGACATCACGGTGTCGTCGATCGGCAACGCGAAGAGCCTGCGCGGCGGTACGCTGCTGATGACCCCGCTGCACGGCGCCGATGGCCAGGTGTACGCCATGGCCCAGGGCAATGTGCTGGTCGGCGGCGTCGGCGCCCAGTCCGGCGGCGCGCAAGTGCAGGTCAACCACCTGTCGGTGGGCAAGATTTCCAGCGGCGCCACGGTGGAGCGCGCCGTCGCCTCGAACCTCGGCGCCGACAACCAGATCCGCCTCGAACTGAACCAGACCGATTTCTCGACCGCCGCGCGGGTGGTGGAAGCCATCAACGACCAGTTCGGCGCCGGCATCGCTACCGCGCTGGACGGGCGCGTGATCCGCGTGCGCACCCCGTCGTCGAGCGACCAGCGGGTGGCCTTCATTGGTCAGCTAGAAAGCATCGACATCAATCGAGCCAAAGATTCAGCAAAGGTCGTCATGAATGCCCGCACCGGCTCGGTCGTGATGAACCAGGCCGTGATGCTCGACAATTGCGCGATCTCGCACGGCAACCTCACCGTGACGGTGGGCGCCGAATCGAACGTCAGCCAGCCGGCCCCGGGCTCGCGCGGCCAGACCGTGGTGACGCAATCGAACTCGGTCGATGTCAAGAAAGACCCGGGCCGCGTGCTGATGATCAAGGGCGGCGCGTCCTTGGGCGAAGTGGTGAAAGCCATGAATGCGATCGGCACCACCCCGCAAGACCTGCTGGCCATCCTGCAGGCGCTCAAGGCCGCCGGTTCGCTGCGCGCCGAACTCGAGATCATTTAATAAAGACTCCCCATGATCGGCTCTCCTTCCACTGACCTTACAGCCAAGTTCGCCCTCGACACCAAGGGCCTGGGCGAACTCAAGCAATCGGCCAAGGCCGGCTCGCCAGCCGCGCTGAAGGAAGCGGCCACCCAGTTCGAAGCCATGTTCATCAACATGATGATGAAGAGCATGCGCGACGCCACCCCGCAGGAGGGGATGCTGGACAACCAGCAAAGCAAGATGTTCACCGGCATGCTGGACCAGCAGATGAGCCAGAACCTGGCCAAGCGCGGCATGGGCCTGGCCGACGTGCTGACCCGCCAGCTCAGTTCCAACGCCGTGGGCGCGCAGGCGCTGGCGATCGGCGCCGATGGCGTGGCCGCCGGCAAGGCCGCCGAAGCCGCTTCCGCGATCGCGCCCCTGAACGGCATGCGTCCAGGGATGGACGCGGCCACCATGATCAAGACCGGCGCCACCCAGCCGGGCTCGCCGGCACTGGCGCTCACCACCGCGAGCGGCCGGGTGCAGGCGCCGCACGTGCGCTCGTTCCAGGAAAAGCTGCATGCCCACGCCGCCGAAGCCGAGCGCGCCACCGGCGTGCCGGCCAAGTTCATGCTGGGCCAGGCGGCGCTGGAAAGCGGCTGGGGCAAGCGCATGATCCGCAACGCCGACGGCAGCAACAGCAACAACCTGTTCGGCATCAAGGCCGGCCCTGGCTGGAAGGGCAAGGTCGCCACCGCCGTGACCACCGAATACGTCAATGGCAAGGCCCAGACCCGGGTCGAGAAATTCCGTGCCTACGACACCCCGGCCGACTCGTTCAAGGATTACGCCAACATGCTGGCCAAGAACCCGCGCTACGAAAAAGTGCTGGCCAGCGGCGGCGACGCCTCGGCCTTCGCCCACGGCCTGCAGCGCGCCGGCTATGCGACCGACCCGAACTACGCGTCCAAGCTGACCCGCATCATCAAGCACTCGCTGGCCTAAGCCGCCGGCGGGGCTTGTCGAAACGCCAAGTCAAGTTTTCGCAAAAATTGCCGTTGATAGAACAGTCAGAGAAAGAAAGAAAATATGTCCGGTAACCTCCTTAGCATTGGCAAGACTGGCCTGTTCGCCGCACAGGCGGGCCTGTCGACGACCGGTCACAACATCACCAATGCCAACGTGGCCGGCTATAACCGCCAGGTCGTGGTGCAGGCCACCGGCCCGATGCTCGATACCGGCGTCGGCTTCCTGGGCACCGGCACCCAGGTGTCCCAGATCAAGCGCTACAGCGACGAATTCCTCAACGTGCAGGTGCGTAACGCCCAGGCCAGCAAGAGCGGCCTGGAGTCGTATCACGCCCAGATCAGCCAGATCGACAACATGCTGGCCGACCAGACCGCCGGCCTGTCGCCGTCGCTGCAGAGCTTCTTCAAGGGTGTGCAGGACATGGCCGCGAACCGCGCCTCGGTGCCTTCGCGTCAGGCGATGCTGTCCGGTGCCGAGACCCTGGCCACGCGCTTCCAGGCGCTCGACACGCGCCTGGGCGAGATCCGCGAAGGCGTGAACAGCACCATCGAGGCCAGCGTTACGATGATCAATTCCTACGCCAACCAGATCGCCGACCTGAACGACAAGATAGGTACCTTCGCCGCGGCCCAGCAGCATGCGCCGAACGACCTGCTGGACAAGCGCGACCAGCTGGTGATGGAGCTGAACACCCACGTCAAGGCCACCGTGACCCCGGGCGACAACAACAGCGTGACGGTGTCGATCGGCAGCGGCCAGCCGCTGGTGGTGGGCCAGCGCGCCTTCCAGCTGGCGGCCGCCAAGTCGCCGACCGACCAGACCCGCCTCGAAGTGGGCTACATGACCGGTTCGCGCGTCACGGTGCTGTCCGACAGCGCCCTGTCCGGCGGCACCCTCGGCGGCGCGCTCGAGTTCCGCAGCAAGACCCTGGATCCGACCCAGAGCGCGCTGGGCAAGGTGGCGATCGGCATGGCGCTGGAATTCAACGCCCAGCACAAACTCGGCCTGGACCAGAAGGGCGACCCGGGCGGCGACTTCTTCAGCGTGGCGCCGGCCTACGTGGGCCGGAACAGCAACAACGCCGTCACCAGCACCACCGAGGTCACGGCCGTCGTCAGCGACATCGCCAACCTGGCCGACAGCGACCTGAAGGTCGAGTACGACGGCAGCAAGTACATGGTCACCCGCCTGTCGGACAAGGCCCAGATGGAGTACACCGGCGCGGGCGCGACCCAGACCATGTTCGGCATCGACTTCAAGATCACCGGCGCGTCCGCCAAGGGCGACGAGTTCCTGGTGCGCCCGACCATCGGCGGCGCCGCCAACTTCAACGTGCTGGTCAAGGACGTGGCCGGCATCGCTGCTGCCGCGCCGATCGCCACCAGCTCGCCGCTCACCAATACCGGCACCGCCAAGATCAGCGCCGGAACGGTGAGCAAGGACTTCCTGGACAGCCCGCCTGCGCTGCCGGTGACGCTCACTTTCGACAAGGCCACCGGCAACCTGGGCGGCTTCCCCGGCGCCACGGTGCAGGTGACCAAGAGCGACGGCAGCACCAGCTCGGTCGCCGCCGGCAGCGTGAAGTTCTTCGAAGGCGCCACCTACACCTTTGGCGGCGTCAGCGTCACCATGTCCGGCGCGCCGGGCGATGGCGACGAGTTCAAGATTTCTGGCAACAGCGGCGGCGTCGGCGACGTGCGCAACATCGGCCTGCTGGGCGACCTGCAGACCAAGAACATCTTCAACAACGGCACCGCCACCCTGCAATCGTCCTATGCCCAGCTGGTCAGCACGGTGGGCAACAAGACCCGCGAAGTGCAGGTCAACGGCAAGGCCGCCGAAGCGCTGCTGACCCAGGCCCAGGCCAGCGCCGGCAACGTCTCGGGCGTGAACCTGGACGAGGAAGCCACCAACCTGATCAAGTACCAGCAGGCCTACCAGGCCGCGGGCAAGGTCATGCAGATCGCCGGCACCATCTTCGACACCCTGCTGTCGATCGGCCGCTAACCCCGCACCAGCACGAGGCTCCCATGCGCATCAGTACCTATTCGATTTTCAATAACGCGACCTCGCAACTGAACTCGCTGCAAAGCGCGCTGTCGCGTACCCAGGCGCAGATGTCGGCCAATACCCGCATCCTGACCCCGGCCGACGACCCGGTGGCCTCGGCCCGTGCGCTCGAAGTGAGCCAGTCGAAGGAAATGAACACCCAGTTTGCCACCAACCGCGACAGCGCACGCTCGTCGCTGGGGACTGTGGAAGGCGCGCTGCAGAATGCCGGCACGCTCCTGATCAATATCCAGCAGCTGGCGGTCAGCGCCGGCAATGCCGCCATGCTGCCGGCCGACCGGCGCGCGCTGGCGACCGAACTGGAAGGGCGCCTGGAAGACCTGATGGGCGTGGCCAACAGCACCGACGGCGCCGGCGGCTACCTGTTCTCCGGCTATATGGCGACCACCCAGCCATTCAGCCGCACCGCCGAGGGCGCGCGCTACGACGGCGACCAGGGCCAGCGCCAGCTGCAGGTCGGGGCGTCGCGCCGCATGCCGCTGTCGGCCTCGGGCAGCGCCGTGTTCGAAAACAACGCTACCGGCAATGGCAGCTTCCAAACCCAGGCCACCGGCGGCAATACCGGCACCGGCGTCATCTCGTCCGGTTCCGTGATCGACCGCAACGCATCGCAGGGCAAGAGCTTCACGCTGACCTTCGCCGTGAGCGGCACGCCGGCCCAGACCACCTACACCGCCGTCGATACCTCCACCACCCCGCCCACCACCTACCCGAGCCAGGCCTACGAGGCGGGCAAGGCGATCACGCTGGGCGGCACGAGTTTCGACATCAAGGGGGCGCCGGCAGATGGCGACAGCTTCACGCTGGCGCCGAGCACCAAGCAGTCCGTGTTCGAGACCATCACCGACCTGATCGCCACGCTGCGCTCGCCGTCCGACACGGCGGCCGACAAGTCGGCTTATACGAACGGGCTCAATACGGCGCTGGACAACCTGAAGTCGGCCCACGACAACGTGCTGACGGTGCAGGCATCGGTGGGCGCCCACCTGAAGGAACTGGATTACCTGGACAGCGCCGGCGACGACCTCGACATCCAGTACGCGGCCACCCTGGGCGACCTGCAGGACCTGGACATGGTCAAGGCCATCTCCGATTTCTCGATGCAGCAGACCACCCTGCAGGCGGCGCAGATGTCGTTCAAGACGATGTCGGGGCTGTCGCTGTTCAACTACCTGTAAGGCGGGAATCAGCTGTTCGGGCCAGGCGCTGCTGGCTGGGGGATGGGTGCGGCGGCGCCTGGCGCCGCCGGGGTACTGCGTTAGTCGTACTGGTAACCCTGGATCACGTAGGGCTGGGCGAACATCTCGACAGCGCGGCGCAGCTTCGCGCGCAAACCTGCGGACAGGCGCGGGAACAGCGGGGCGGCCTGGCGGTACTCGATGGCAGCAGTGGTCATGGTCATTCCTTCCTTGCGGCAATAAACAATGACGACAGCTTAGCCCGCAACCAGAAATTAATCCAATCGCTATTTCGAATCACCGCGATACACAAAAAACATAACACTTACGGCCGGATCCTTGCACCCGGCTCCCGCAGCTGCCGCAGTTCCCTGTTCAACCACTCCGCGCTGTCCACCAGGCCACCGGTGCCGCACTTGACCCGGTACGCCCTGCCCGACAAACTGCTTTTCGACGCGGCAGCGTCGATGAACTGCTCGGTGCTGGCCAGCGCCGCCTTTTCCCTGTTCTCGATGTAGTCGAGCTTGCGCAGCAGGTGGCTGCGGGCGTCGGCCGCGCTGTGCCAACTGCGGTTGCGTTCGAACTGGCAGCCGGAGGAGTGCAGTTTCACCAACAAGGAGGTGATTTCGGCGCGCACCGGCGCCGGCGTCGGTGCGGCGCGCGCACCAAGGGCAAAGCCGGCGCACAGGAAGGCGGCCAGGGCGTTGTAATGGCGGGGGAGTGTCATCGGCGTACAGGTCGGGTCGGGATGGCCGATTCTAGCGTGGCGCCGGCCTAGCCCGGCGCGGGCCTGGCCGGCGTCACGGCCGCGGCGCGCGGCGCCGCGCGGCCGGCCTCGATCCCCTGGTTGAACAGGTTGACGATCGGCATGCCGAGGTAGGGCATGGCCAGGCTCAGGGTCAGGAAGCCCACGCCCAGGGTCACCGGGAAGCCGATACCGAAGATGTTCAGCTGCGGCGCGGCGCGCGTCAGGATGCCCAGCGCCACGTTGGTGATCAGGAGCGCCGCCACGATCGGCAGCGCCAATTGCAGGCCGCTGGAGAAGATGCGTCCGCCCCAGCGCGCCAGTTCGAGCGGCGCGTTGCCGGAAAACGGCGTGCTGGAGATCGGCATCGTGACGAAGCTTTCGGCCAGCGCCGCCAGCAGCACCAGGTGGGCGTTCACGGCCAGGAAGGCCATGGTGGCCACCAGCGTCAGGAACTGGGCCACGGCGGCCGAGCGGCCGCGCGAATTGGGGTCGAAGAAGACGGCGAAGCCCAGGCCCATCGTCATGCTGGCCACTTCGCCGGCATACTCGATGGCGGCGAACACGACGCGCATGGCGAAGCCCATCGCCACGCCGATCAGGAGTTCCTTCACCAGGATCAAGAGGCCCGCCCACGAGGTCGGGTCGAGCGCCGGGCCGGCGGGAACGGTGGGCGCGATCACGGCGGCCAGCAGCACGCCGAGCGAGAGCTTGATCGACATCGGCACGCCGGCATTGCCGAACAGCGGCGCGCTGGCGACCAGGCCGAGGATGCGCGTGAGCGGCCACAGCAGCCCCACGATCCAGGCGTTCATCTCGCCGGTAGACAGGCTCAGCATGCGCGCAGGCCGCCGCTTACCCGACCATGCCTGGGATGCCGGTAAAGATCCCGCGCATATAGTCCAGCATGACCGACAGCATCCACGGCCCGGCCACGACCAGCGCGATGAAGATGCCGACCAGTTTCGGGATGAAGGACAGGGTCGCTTCGTTGATCTGGGTGGCGGCCTGGAAGATGCTGATGATCAGGCCGATGATCAGGGCCACCAGCAGCAGCGGGGCCGAGACCATCAGGGTCACTTCCATCGCCGTGCGGCCCATCGTCATGACGGATTCGGGAGTCATGCCTGGCCTTCCCTAGTAAAAACTCTGGGCAAGCGAACCCAGCAACAACTGCCAGCCGTCGACCAGCACGAACAGCATCAGCTTGAACGGCAGCGAGATCACCGCGGGCGACATCATCATCATCCCCATCGCCATCAGCACCGAGGCCACCACCATGTCGATGATCAGGAAGGGGATGAAGATCGCGAAGCCGATCTGGAACGCGGTTTTCAGTTCGCTCGTCACGAACGCCGGGATCAGCACCCGCAGCGGGATGTCTTCGGGGCCCTGCAGGGCAGGGGAGCGCGAGATCTTGACGAACAGCGCCAGGTCCGACTGGCGGGTCTGCTTGATCATGAATTCCTTGAGCGGCACCACGCCGCGGTCCAGCGCCTCGCTCATCTGCATCCGGTTTTCCTGCAGCGGCAGGTAGGCCTCGGTGTAGATGCGATCAAAAGTCGGCCCCATCACGAAGAAGGTCAGGAACAGCGCCAGCCCCACCATCACCTGGTTGGGCGGCGCGGTGGCGGTGCCGATCGCCTGGCGCAGCAGCGAGAGCACGATGATGATGCGGGTGAAGGCCGTCATCATCAGCAGCGCCGCCGGCAGGAAGGTCAGCGCCGTCATCAGGATCAGCGTCTGGACCGGCAGCGTGTACTGGGTGCCGCCGCCCGGGGCGGGGCTGGTGGTGAAGGCGGGGATGCCGGGCGCGGCCAGGGCCGCCAGCGGCAGCGCCACCATGGCAGCGCCCAGCAGCAGGCGGTTGACGGTGTGCTTATGTCGCATTGCGTTTGTCGATCGTGTTCTTGAGCCAGTCGCCGAAGCTGCCGGCGGCAGGCGCGTGGGCGGCGAGCGAGGCATGCTGTTCGGCGCCTTCCTGGCGCGGCATGGTGGCCAGGGCGTTGACCCGTCCCGGCGACGCGCCGACGACGATCCACTGGTCGCCCACCTCGACCACCATGATGCGCTCGCGCCCGCCGATATTGAGAGCGCCGACCAGCTTCACGTTGGCGCTGGCGCCGATGCCGCGCGGGCCATAGCGCTTCAGGAACCAGGCCAGGCCGAGCAGCAGGCCCAGCACCAGCACCAGCGCGAGGATGGTCTGCAGCAGGCTGCCGGGGCCGGGCGCGGGCGGGCCGGGCATCACGACCTGCGGCGGGCGCTGGCCGGGGGCGGGGGAAGCCAGGGGCGCCGGGTCGGCGGCGGGGGCGGCGGCCGGGCCGGGCTCCTGCACCGGCGTCGAGACCGGGCCGGATGGGGCGGGCTGGGCCAGGGTGGCGGGGCGGCCGGCCGTGGTCGCGCCTTTCGGCAGCGGCTGGGTCTCGACCGAGGCCGGGGCCGGCACCGGAATCGGGGCGGCGGCGTCGCCGGCTTGCTGGGCCGTTGCCGCGTTCGGCAGCAGCAGCGCCACGGCGAGCAACAGGGTGGACTGCGCCGCCCACCCTGCTGGATTACTACGTGCGACGTTGCGCGAGGTCATTTATTCAGTTTTCTGATCCGTTCCGATGGCGTAATGATATCAGTCAGGCGGATACCGAACTTGTCGTTCACGACCACCACCTCGCCCTGGGCGATCAGGCAGCCGTTGACCAGCACGTCCATCGGCTCGCCGGCCAGGCCGTCGAGCTCGACGACCGAGCCCTGCGCCAGCTGCAGCAGGTTCTTGATCGCGATCTTGGTGCGGCCGAGTTCGACCGTCAGCTGGACCGGGATATCGAGGATGAAGTCGATGTCGTTCGGGGTCTCGTTGCGCGCGCCCTTGTTCGAGAAATCCTTGAACACGGCGGCGGTCGGCGCTGCCGCGGCAGCCTGCTGCTGGCGCTCGAGGGCCGCCGCTTCGGCTGCGGCCTGCTCGGCGATCGCCGCGCCCCAATCGTCGTCGAGGCCGTCCTGGTCGTCCTGGGTATCGGACATGGTGTTCTCCTTACTTGTTAAAGCTGTCGCTATTGGCGAGCAATTTTTCGACCTTCAGCGCGTACTGGCCGCTGAAGACGCCGTAGGTGCAATCCATCACCGGGACGCCATCGACCGTGGCCTGCAGCATCTCCGGCACCGTGATCGGGATAACGTCGCCGATCTTCATGTTGAGGATTTCGTCGAAGTTGGCGCGGCCTTCGCCCAGCACCGCCACCAGCTCGACTTCGGCGACCTGGATCTGCTGCGTCATCAGGCGCACCCAGCGCTTGTCGACTTCCAGCGCCTCGCCCTGCAGGCTCGAGGTCAGGGCGTCGCGGATCGGCTCGATCATCGAGTAGGGCATGCAGAAGTGGATCTGGCCCGACACCGAACCGAGTTCGATGGTGAAGGTGCACGACACCACCACCTCGTTCGGGGTGGCGATGTTGGCGAACTGGGTGTTCATCTCGGACCGGATGTACTCGAACTCGACCGGGTAGACCGGCTCCCACGACTTGCCGTAGGCCTCGAACACGATATCCAGGATACGCAGGATGATGCGCTGCTCGGTCTGGGTGAAGTCGCGGCCTTCGACCCGGGTGTGGAAGCGGCCGTCGCCACCGAACAGGTTGTCCACCAGCAGGAACACGAGGCCCGGGTCGAACACCATCAACGCGGTGCCGCGCAGCGGCTTCATGTGGATCAGGTTCAGGTTGGTCGGCACCACCAGGTTGCGGATGAATTCGCTGTACTTCGACACCCGCACCGAGCCCACCGACACTTCGGCGCTGCGGCGCAGGAAGTTGAACAGGCCCACCCGCAGGTAGCGGGCGAAACGCTCGTTGATGATCTCGAGCGTCGGCATGCGGCCGCGGACGATCCGCTCCTGCGTCGCCAGGTTGTAGGTGCGGACCCCCGAGGTATCTTCAGGCGCGGCAATGTCGTCCTGGTCGCCGTTGACCCCCTTGAGGAGGGCATCGACTTCTTCCTGGGAGAGGAAATTATCGGCCATGGGTGCTTACTGGATGATAAACGAGGTAAATAGTACGTCGGTTACTTCCTGCTCGTCGCCTTCTTTCTCGAAGGGCTCGCGGATGATGGCCTGGATTTCGGCGGCAAGCTGCTGCTTGCCCTGCACCGTGCTGATTTCCGATGCCTTCTTGCCCGACAGGAGCAGCAGCACGCGGTTGCGCACGATCGCCATATTGTCCTTGATCAGGGTGCCCTGTTCGGCGCCGTCGACCTGCAGGGTGAACTGCACCTGCAGGTACTGCTCGCCGTTTTCCGGCTGCAGGTTGACGGTGAAGGCTTCGACCGGCACGTATTCCGGCTTGGCGCCCGACTCCTTCTTTTTCTTCTTGGTTTCCTTCGGGCTCTCGTGGCCGGCAGCGGCGTCGCCGCCCTGCATGAAGTACCAGGCCGCGCCCCCGCCGCCGCCGAGCAGCAGCACGGCCGCCACCGCGATGATGATCAGCTTCTTCTTGGAGCCGGCCGGCGCTGCCGCTGCTGCGTCTGCCTTGGGATCGGCCTTCATTTTCGGGTTCGCTTTCAAGATGCCTCTTACTGCCTAAAAGATTGTGTCCGTTATTATGGCATCATCGTGGGGAGGCCGAGACCGCCAAGCCCCGAAAAGAGGGGATAACGGACGGCAATCCCACAATGATGCGCCGCGGGGGGCGCCTGGTCAGGCGAAGGTGTCGACCATTCCGCGTTCGCCCAGCGCCACCGTGCGGGTGGCGGGACGGGCGCCGGCGTCGCCGGCGCCCGCACCCTCGGTGCTGTCGGCGAAGCGCGGCCCACCGGCGCCACCGTTGCCACGGCGCTCGCCATCCTGGGCCTGGCGCTGTTGCTGGGTGCCCGCATCCACGGTCGCGTTACCGAGCGCGATACCGCTCTCGCTCATCATCTCGCGCAGGCGCGGCAGGGCGTTTTCCAGTGCCTGGCGGACTTCCGGCTGGCTCGAGGAGAAGGCCACGCTGGCGCCGTCGTTGCCCACGTTCAGGACCACCTGCACCGGACCCAGGTCCGGCGGGTTCAGGGTCAGGGTTGCGGCCTGCTCCTTGCCGACCATGTACACGATGCGCTGGCTGACCTGGTTGTCCCAGGCCTGGGTGCCCACGCGCGCCGGGATCCGGTCGGCCGGCACGGCGGCCGGGTTGAGCGCATCGAGCTTGGCGGCCTGGGCCTGCAGCTGGGTGACGGCCGGGGCCGGCGCTTCGATGGCGGCGGCGTCGACTGCGACCTGGCGTGCCTGGACCTGCAGCTTGCCCTGGTTGTCCTGGGCATTGCCCTGAACGGCCGCCTGGGCGGCCTGCTGCACGCCCCGCAGGTCGGCTGCTTCGTCCGGCGCCGGCTGCACGCCGGGCGCCAGCGCGAAGCCGCCGTCGGCGGCGTCGCCCTCGGTGGCCACGCCCAGGGCCGGGGCGGCGGTGGCGCCGTCGGCGGTGTCGAGCTTGGCAAACGCGGACTGCAGCGCGGCCAGTTGCTGATCGGCGCCGGCGGCGGGAAGCGGTGCTTCGGCGGTGACTGGCACGGCGGCTGCGGGCGCCGGCTGGGCCAGGCTGGCCATGAAGGCCAGCATGTCGGTTACCGGGGCCGCCGCGGCTTCGGCGGCGGCGCTCGCGGAGTCGGCCGCCGCGGCGGCGTCCTGCGCGCTGTCGGCGGCTTCGGCCTGGGCGCCGGCCTGGGCCGTCGCAGGCGCGTCGGACGCGGGCTCGTTCTGCCTGGCCGGCTCGCGCGCGGCCGCTTTCGGTCCCTGGGTGGCGGGCTTGTCGGCCGGCTTGGCCGTCGTGGCCGGCTTGTTGGCCGAAGCGGAGGCCGGGGCCGCGCCTTGGGCGCTGGAAGGCGCCGTGGCCTGGCGCTGGGCGATCTCGCGCGACAGCGTGGCGCCGAACTGGCCGCCATCGGCCTGGGCCTGCACGCCGGCGGCGGCATTGCGTTGCGGCTGGGCCAGCGCGCTGGCGCCGGAGACCTGGAACGGGAGGGGGTTCGTCTGCATCGTCATGGTGAGGGCTCGCTTTGGTTCAGCGTTGTTTGTAGCGGGCGCCACGCGCCGCGTGGTCGTCCATCAGTTTCTGGTCGCGCTTGTTCTCGATCGCGAGCGCCTCGGCTGCGGCGCGTTCGTTCAGGGTGCGGTAGGACAGGCGCTTGCGCTCGCTTTCCTGCCAGGCATTCTTTTCGGAATCCGCCTTGTACTGCGCGTGCTTGATCACTTCGCGCTGGCCGATGATTGCGTTGTCCAGCTTGCCGATGAAGGCCACGAAGTTCTGGTACGAGAACGGCGTGATGCCGGCGGCCTGGGCCGCGTCGAGCTTGCGCACGTATTCGTCGCGGTAACCGTCCAGCATCACCAGCTTCTGTTCGGCTTCCTCGACCGCCTTCAGGGCCGCGCCCAGGCGCTTGGCGATCGCGTCGGAATCGCGCTGGGCAAGGTCGATCAGGGTGTCGAGTGCGGATGCATTGGCCATAATAGGTCACACTATAATGCCGCCAAGCATCCTTTCATCATCAGAACAGAGAGGTCAATTGCCCCAAGCTCTCCAGCATGCTCGCGTTGTCGTGGATTTCCTGGCACAGGAAGTGTTCGATCTGTTCATTCTTTTCAATCGCCATGTCGAGCACCGGGTCGCTGCCGGCGGCGTAGGCGCCCACGCTGATCAGGTCGCGCGAGCGCTGGTAGCGCGAATACAGCTGCTTGAGCTTGCGCGCCGCCAGCTGGTGCTCGTGGGTGGTGATGCCGTGCATGGCCCGCGAAATCGACTGTTCGATATCGATCGCCGGGTAATGGCCGGCCTCGGCCAGGTGACGGTTGAGCACGATGTGGCCGTCCAGGATACCGCGCGCGGCATCGGCGATCGGGTCTTGCTGGTCGTCGCCCTCGGACAGCACGGTGTAGAAGGCGGTGATCGAGCCGCCACCCTCGAGCCCGTTGCCGGCGCGTTCTACCAGCACCGGCAGCTTGGCGAACACCGAGGGCGGATAGCCCTTGGTGGCCGGCGGCTCGCCGATGGCCAGCGCGATCTCGCGCTGCGCCATGGCATAGCGGGTAAGCGAATCCATGATCAAGAGGACATTCTTGCCCTGCTCGCGGAAGTGCTCGGCAATGGCGGTAGCGTAGGCCGCGCCCTGCAAGCGCATCAGCGGCGGCGAGTCGGCCGGCGCGGCCACCACGGCCGAGCGGGCGCGGCCTTCCGGCCCGAGGATCTGCTCGATGAATTCCTTGACTTCGCGACCGCGTTCGCCAATCAGGCCGACCACGATCACGTCGGCCGTCGTGTAGCGCGCGATCATGCCCAGCAACACCGATTTACCGACACCGGTACCGGCGAACAGGCCCAGGCGCTGGCCGCGGCCGACCGTCAGCATGGCGTTTATGGCGCGCACGCCCACATCCAGGGTTTCCGAGATCGGCGCGCGGTCGAGCGGGTTGATCGGGCGTGCGTTGAGCGGGCCGACCTCGTCGGTGTTGAGCGGGCCCTTGCCGTCCAGCGGGCGGCCGGCGCCATCGACCACCCGGCCAAGCAGCTGCATGCCCACCGGCAGGTGGCGCGCCCGGTCGCTCGGGCGGCGGCGCGGGTGCTGCACCGTGCCCGGCTTGGGCAGGGCCGATTCCACCGGGAACACGCGCGAACCGGGCACCACGCCCTCGACATCGCTCTGCGGCATCAGGAACAGGCGCTCGCCTTCGAAACCCACCACTTCGGCCTCGATTTTCGTGCCGTTGGCCATCGGGATGGTGCAGGCGCTGCCGACGGCCAGCTTCAGGCCCACGCATTCCATCACCAGGCCGGCCACGCGCGTGATGCGCCCGGACACCTGCATCGGTTCGGCGAAGCCGACCAGCGAATCGCAGTCCTTGATGAAAGCTTTCCAGCGCGCGGTGTGGCGGTCGGTGGTCGCCATGCTCAGTTTCCGAGCCAGTCGACGTTGCCCTGCAGGGCGTGGGTCAGGCGGCCCCAGCGCGCCGCAGCCTGGGCGTCGATCTGGTTGCTGGCGGTATCGACCTTGCAGCCGCCGCGCGCCATGCCGGCGTCGTCGACGATGCGCCAGCCGCCCTTGATCAGTTCCTGGCCCATGGCCTGGCGCACGATCTCGGCGTCGTCCGGGTTGAGCGTGAGCGTGGCCGGCTGGGCCAACACCGGCAGGTAGCCGATCGCTTCCTGCACCACCGGCAAGATCAGTTCCGGGCGCACGTCGAAGGCCGTGCGCACCATGCCGCGCGCCAGGCGCAGGGCCAGTTCCAGCACGTCGTGGGCGATGGTCTCGTCGGCCTGCACCACGGCGTCGCTGAAGGTGGCGGCGATGCTGCGCAGGTGTTCCAGCTCGGCGGACGCTTCTTGCTGGCCAGCCGCGGCGCCGTCGGCATAGCCTTCGGCATGGCCGGCAGCGCGGCCGGCTTCCAGGCCTTCGGCATAGCCTTCCGCGCGCGCCTGCTCATGGATCGCTTCGAGCTCTTCGGCGGTGGGGAGCGTCACGTTGGGCACGAACTCGCCCGCCTCGGGCGCGGCGGCCGGGGCAGGGGCCGGTGGCGGCGCCATCGCGGCGCGGCGCGCCACGGTGCTCGGGCGTTCGTCGCCGAACGAGGTCATTTCCCAGCGCTGATAAGCGCTTTGCTGTTCCTTTGGAATCATCAGACGAAGGAATCCTCACCTTTACCGCCCAGCACGATCTGGCCCTCGTCCGCCAGGCGGCGCACGATTTGCAGGATCTGTTTCTGCTGGGTTTCCACTTCCGACAGGCGGACCGGGCCTTTCGACTCCAGGTCTTCGCGCATCATCTCGCTGGCGCGCTGCGACATGTTCTTGAAGATCTTGTCACGCAAATCTTGCGAGGCGCCCTTGAGCGCGATGATCAGCATGTCGGACTGCACTTCGCGCAGCAGCAGCTGGATGCCGCGGTCGTCGATGTCGATGATGTTATCGAACACGAACATCTCGTCCATGATCTTCTGCGCCATGTCGTTGTCGTAGTTCTTGATGTTGTCCATCACCGCCGATTCCTGCTCGCCGCTCATGAAGTTCAGGATCTCGGCCGCGGTGCGCACGCCGCCCAGCGAGGACTTCTTGATGTTCTCGTTACCCGACAGCAGCTTGGTCAGCACGTCGTTCAGCTCGCGCAACGCGGCAGGCTGGACGCCGTCGAGCGTGGCGATGCGCAGCACCACGTCGTTGCGCAGGCGTTCGGTGAAGTGTGCCAGGATCTCGCAAGCCTGGTCGCGCTCGAGGTGGACCAGGATGGTGGCGATGATCTGCGGGTGCTCGTTGCGGATCAGTTCGGCGACCGACGGCGAATCCATCCACTTCAGGCTCTCGATGCCGGACGCGTCCTTGCCGCCCAGGATGCGGTTGAGCAGCACGGCGGCCTTGTCGTCGCCCAGCGCCTTGGTGAGCACCTGGCGGATGTATTCGTCCGAATCCAGGCCCACGGTCGAGTGCAGGTTGGTTTCTTCGACAAACGCTTCCAGCACCTTCACCACTTCGCCGTGCTGCACGGCCTTCATCTGCGCCATCGCGCCGCCGAGCTTGAGCACTTCACGCGGGCCGAGGAATTTCATCACTTCGGCCGCTTCCGCTTCGCCCAGGGCCAGCATCAGGATCGCTGCCTGCTGGATGCCTTCTTTGTCCTTGTCACTCATTTGATCCCAACCATGCTTTTACAACGTTAGCGACGATCCGCGGGTCCTTGCGCGCCAGTTCCTGCGCCATGATCAGGTTGGCGCGGTAGCCCTGGTTCCTGCGTTCCACTTCCTGTTCTTCCAGCTCTTCCTCGGCAATGACGGCCTCGGCTTCGATTTCTTCTTCGGTCTCCGGCTCCGGTTCCGGCGGCACGGCGGTGGCTTCGTCGAACTTCTTGATCGCCGGGCGCATCAGCGGCAGCAGGATCCGGAAGTAGAGGAAGGCCAGCACCGCGAACAGCAGCAGGTACTTGCCGATTTCCTTGGCCAGCGGCAGGTTGGCCGGGTCGCGCCACCAGTCGACCTCAAGCGGTGCATCGTCCGGCTTGTCGACGCCGTTGAACGGAGCGTTGGTCACGTTCAGGGTGTCGCCGCGCGTCTGCGAGTAGCCCATCGCCTGTTTCACCAGCTCATTGATCTGCGCCACTTCGGCGGCGGCCAGCGGGCGCACGGTGACCTTGCCGGTCTTCGGGTCCACGCTGCGGCGGTAGTTCACCACCACGCCCACCGTCAGGCGCTTGATGCCGCCCATCGGCCGCTGCTCGTAGCGGATGGTCTTGTCGACTTCGAAATTGGTGGTGGCGTCCTTGCGGGTAGGGCCACCGGCGGCCGGCACGTTGGCGCCGGCCGGCTGGCCGTCGATCGGCGCCGTGGCCACGCCCGGCGGCTGGTTCGACAGCGCGCCCGGCACCCCGGAAGCGCCACCGCCCGGCTGGGTCGATTCCGAGGTCTGCTGGCTGCGGATCGCCTGCGGCTCCGGCGGCGAATTCGGCTTGTACATCTCGGCGGCGGTATCGACCTGGGCGAAGTCCACTTCGGCGGTCGCTTCGGCGCGCACGTTTTCCTTGCCGACCAGCGGGGCGATGATCGATTCGACCTGCTTGATGATGTTCTGCTGGACCTGGTCGACGTACTTGAGCTGGGTGGCGTCCAGGCCCTTGTTGCCGGCCGCCTTGTTCGAGGTGTCCGACAGCAGGTTGCCGGTCTGGTCGACCACGGTGACGTTGCCGACCGTCAGTTCCGGGACGCTGGACGCGACCAGGTGGACGATGGCGCTGACCTGGCCCGGATCGAGGGCGCGGCCCGGCTGCAGGTTCAACAGCACGGAGGCGGTGGGCTTTTGCTGGTCGCGCACGAAGACGGACGGTTTCGGCAGCGCCAGGTGGACGCGCGCCGCGCTGACCGAACCGAGCGACTGGATCGAGCGCGCCAGTTCGCCTTCGAGCGAGCGCTGGTAATTGACCTGTTCCAGGAACTGGGACACGCCCAGCTTCTGGTTTTCCATCAGCTCGAAGCCCACATTGCCGCCTTTCGGCAGACCCTGCGCGGCCAGTTTCAGGCGCAGGTCATGGATCTGCTCGCTTGGCACGAGGATCGCGCTGCCGCCTTCGGAAAACTTGTACTTGACCCCCATCTGGTCGAGCGAGGCGGTAATGGCGCCGCCGTCGCGGTCGCTGTAGTTCGAGAACAGCACCTTGTAGTCCGGCGCCTGGCTCCACATCCAGAGCGCAGCCATGATGGCCACCACGAGCGCAATGCCGCCGCCGAGGGCGACACGCTTGCCCATCGTGGTCTGGAAAAAGCCCTGGCGCTGGTCTGCGGCCGGGATGTCGTTCAAGTCTTCAGCAACTGCTGCCATGGTGGGTAGGTGTCCGGATGGAGGGATTAGCGAGCATTATGAAGCCACAAGGCAACATTCAAACCCTGAAATAGGGGTATAAACCCGTGCTTCTTCAGAGGAGGAAATTGCTCAGGCACTGATATTCTGACAGCCTGAACAGAGAAGTTCGAATCGACAGCAGGAGAGAACGATGAGTATTGGTGGAATCGGAGGCATCGACAGCAGCCGCATCCAGGCGATGATGGAGCAATTGAAGTCCGCGGCAACCAAGCCGGCGGCAGCACCGCTCGCGCCTGGTGGAACGGTTGGGCTCGGAGAAAAGCCAGTCGCCAAGCTCGACTTCGCCGACGCGCTGAGGACCACGCTCGAGGGCGTCAGCAACACCCAGAAAGCTGCAAGCGAACTGGGCCAGCGGTTTGCGATGGGCGATGATACCGTGAGTTTGTCCGACACGATGATCGCAATGCAGAAATCGAGCATCGCTTTCCAGAGTACGGTGCAAGTACGCAACAAACTCGTATCAGCCTACCACGACATCATGAACATGCAGGTGTAAGCCTGACCCCGAAGTGGATTTAAAAAAAATGGACACGAGCTCAGCTGTATCGCATCACCTGCAGAAAAAAGCAAACCGGCCGATGGCCGGTTTTTTTACTTCGGGGTCAGGTCTGAAATTTAGACACGAGCTCGACCGTATCTCACTATTTTCAGAAAAAATGTCTTCTCAGCATTTGGAATCAGGATATTTTTTGATCTCGCTGGCGCGGCGACAACTTTGCAAAGGCAATCAATCTGAGGCCAAGGTTTTTTTACTTCGGGGTCAGGTCTGAAATTTAGACACGAGCTCGACCGTATCTCACTATTTTCAGAAAAAATGTCTTCTCAGCATTTGGAATCAGGATATTTTTTGATCTCGCTGGCGCGGCGACAACTTTGCAAAGGCAATCAATCTGAGGCCAATGCAGAGCTCGTGTCCAAATGTCAGACCTGACCCCGAAGTGGATTTAAAAAAAACGGGGCCTTAGGCGGCTTCGGCTTCCTTGCGTTGAAAGGTCATCGGGATGCTGGCGTCGCGCGGGGCGGGTTCGGGGAGGAGCGAGGCCAGGGTGTGGCGGTCGAGTTCGCCCAGGTAGGCCGCCGTGGCATTGCCGAGCACGCCCTTCAGGCCGCAATCCTTGACCAGCCCGCACGGGTTGCCGCCCGGGTCGAAGCACTCGGCCATGTAGAAATCGCTCTCGCTCTGGCGCACCACGGCGCCGATATTGATGTCGGCCGGCTTGTGGGCCAGGCGGAAACCGCCGTTGCGGCCGCGGATCGTTTCGATCACGCCATTGCGGCCCAGCTCGTGCACGACCTTCATCAGGTGGTTTTTCGAGATGCTGTGCAGGTCGGCGATTTCCTGGATCGTCACGAGGCGCCCCGGGTTGCTGCCAAGGTGGAGCAGGGTCCGCAGGGTGTAGTCGGTGAAGGAAGTCAGGCGCATGATCGGGCAAGTATATCCCATCGCCATGTCGGGCGAGCGCGATCGCATCGGCTGCAAGCCATGCATAACGACCAGTTATTACAAACCATTACTTGCCTTGACGTTCTTGTCGTTTCAATATGTCGGTAGGCAGCAACGCCCGCTGCCGTATGCCGGAGCCCGCACATGCAACCGATCTCTTCCGCCGTCCATATCATGCATACCGACCCGATCATGACGGTCGGCTTGCGCGCCGTGCTGGCCGACCAGCCGGGCCTGCGCGTGACGACCCACCTCGACCAGCCCGAAGCCCAGCGCGTGGCCCGGGTGCTGGTAGGCGACTACGACACCGGGGTGGCGCTGGCGCGCCAGCCAGGCGGCATCGCGCCGCCGTGGGTGCTGGTGGTGACCCAGTTCGACAAGGAGTGGGAAGTCCGGCTGGCGATGGACGCCGGCGTGGCCGGCTACCTGCTGCAGTCCTGCAGCCCGGACGAGCTGGTGCACGCGGTCGGACAGCTGATGCGCGGCCAGCGCTACCTGAGCGAATCGATGTCGCGCAGCGTCGCCGACAGCCTTACCCGCGAGTCGCTGACCGGGCGCGAGACCGACGTCCTGCAGCTGCTGGCGCAGGGCTGCTGCAACAAGTCGATTGCGCGCAAGCTCGGCATCGGGGTGGGCACCGTGAAGACCCACGTCAAGGGCGTGATGAGCAAGCTCGACGCCACCGCGCGCACCCACGCGGTGGTGGTGGCGACCCAGCGCGGCCTGATCCGGCCCGGCGCCAGTGCCGGGATCCAGGTCGGCTGACCCGCTTTTTCAGGCTTCGCGCACTACCCAGCGCCCATCGCACAGGTAGGCCGCGCGGTTCCTGCCCGCATTCTTGGCCACATACATCGCCGCATCGGCGCGCGAGAGCAGGGTGTCGGCTGTGTCCCCCTTGCCGTACAGCGCCAGGCCGATGCTGGCGCCGGGCTCAGTGCGGCCTTCGAGTGCCGGATAGGGCTCGGCGGCGGCCTGCAGGATCTTGTGGCAGACCTGGCCGGCGTCGACCCAGGGGTCGGCCAGGTGGTCGAGCAGCACCACGAATTCGTCGCCCGCCAGGCGCGCCACGCCATCGGTGCGGCGCACCGAGGCCAGCAGGCGGCGCCCGAACTCGATCAGCACCGCGTCGCCCACTTCGTGGCCACAGATATCGTTGACCGTCTTGAAGCCGTCGAGGTCGATGAACATCAGCACCAGCGTATGCGGGGCGCGGCCGCTGGCGTCGATCGCATGCTGCAGCCGGCCCATGAACTCGTAGCGGTTGGGCAGGCCGGTCAGGAAGTCGTGGGTGGCGCGGTAGTGCAGCTGCTCGGACATGCGGCGCTGCTCGGAGACGTCGCGCAGGAAGGCGTGGAAGTAGCACGCACCGCCCAGCGACACCACGCCGACCGTCATCTCCACCAGGATCTCGCTGCCGTCCTTGCGCAGGGCCGGCGTCTCGACCCGCTTGCGCGGCACGTCGCACTCGCCGCTGTCCAGGAACGCGGCGAGCCCGGCCAGGTGATGGCTGCGCGTCCGCTCCGGCGCCAGCAGGGTCGCCATCGGCTGTCCGATCGCCTCGGCGGCGCTCCAGCCGAAGGTGGCTTCGGCCTGCTTGTTCCATTCGGTGATGATGCCGCGCTCGTCCATGCCGACGAACGCGTCGTTGGCGTTGTCGATCAGGAGGCGGATTTTTTGTTCCTGGCTGCGCAGCCGCTCTTCGCTTTCGATCTGGGCGGTCACCTCGCGCACCGAGCAGTACAGCAGCCCGCTCTCGACCGCGCGCGTGCTCCACTCCAGCCAGCGGTAGCCGCCGCCGGCATGCAGGTAGCGGTTGCGGAAGCCCTTGGTCACGCTGCCGCTGTAGATGTTTGCTGCTTCCGCCAGGGTGGCGTCGACGTCGTCGGGATGGACGAATTCGATGAAGGGACGCCCGGTCAGGTCGTCCTGGGTCCAGCCCAGCGCATCGGTCCAGGCCGGGTTGACCTGCTGCAGGAAGCCGTCGGTGCCGGCGATGGCCAGCAGGTCGGCGGACAGCGCAAAGAAGGCGTCGCGGTCTTCCACGGCCTTCTTCTGCTGGCTGATGTCGACCACTTGCGCGATGAAGCATTCGGGCGTGCCCGCGGTGTCGCGGCTGATCGATACCGTCAGCAGGCCCCAGACCACCCGGCCATCGGCATGCCGGTAGCGCTTTTCCAGGTTGTAGGAATCGATGGCGCCGGCCAGCAGGCGCTCGAGCAAGCGGAGGTCGGCCTCGAGGTCGTCCGGGTGGGTGACGTCCTGGAAGGTGCGCGCCTGCAGCTCCTCGCGCTGGTAGCCGAGGATGCGGCACAGCGCCGGATTGACCTCGAGCCAGTGCCCCTGCATGCCCACGAGGGCCATGCCCACGGGCGAATCGGCGAAGGCGGTAAAGAAATAGTCAGAGGTGGGAGTGCGCGTCGGCATCGGATCACCCGGATTGAATATTCACCAAGTGTAGCCGATCTACTGTTCAGCAACTAGTCAAATTGCCGAACAGTCAAGCTGTGCGCGGATCAGGCCAGGCCGGCCAGGCGTGCATTGCGCTCGCGTTCGAGCTTGGTGATATAGCGCTGGACCCCAGCCATGCCGCCGCGCGAGATGTCGACGAACTGCAGGCCGATGCGGCGGTTGCTCTTGTTGTTCAACAGCGTCATGTCGAGCGAGTTGCGCAGTTGCAAGGACACCACGACCGGACCGATTTCCGGCAGTTCGATGCGGCAGTTGGGGATGGTCTCGCCGATCGTCGTGCCGAGCTGGAGCTTGTTGTCGAGGATGGCGATGCCGCCGCAGCTGATGTCGTGCAGCGGGAACACGGCAGTGCCGGCGCCCGATTCGATCGGCAGCGGGATGATCGCGCGCACCGGGTTCGACACTGGCGTTTCCATCCGGTAGTACTCGCGGCGCTGCAGGCGGATCAGGGTCAAGGGGATATCGGCGCGCAGCGCGGCATTGCCCTCGAACAGGGTAGGGCGCAGGTTCTCGGCAGTGAACAGGATGCGGATCTTGTCGAGCGAGGTCTCGCAGCGCACCTTGCCGGCTTCGACGATGCGGTCGTTCTGGCTGCGGTCGATCGACCGGTCCAGCACCACCGTATTGGTGTCGGGATCCACTTCCAGCACGGTGGTGACGCAGACGTCGGCTTCGCCCTTGACCAGCATGCGGATCAGCTGGTGCTTCTCGCCGATCTGGCGCAGCAGCGCCATGATTTCACGGCGCGACGCCACCTCGTAGTCGTGCCAGTTCTCGAGTTCCTGATTATTCATTGCTTGTGCCAGCGTTCGCCGCGTCGTCCAGGTTGAGGTGGGGCGTCGGATCGGGCGGGGGCGGTAGCAGTTGCTGTGCCCCATTCTTTTGAGCCGACTCAATATGATATAGCCACGCCAACAGTTCCGCAATTGCGCGATACAGGGCAGGGGGGATCTCACGGTCGAGATCGACCCCCATCAGCAGCTGGACCAGCTCTTTCGACTCGTGGACGAACACGCCGGCGTCCTGCGCGCGGCGCATGATCTGCTCGGCGACCAGGCCCTGGCCCTTGGCCACGACCCGGGGCGCCGCGTCGCCCTTGCCGTAGGCGATGGCGACGGCGTTCTGGCGCCGCTTGCCTGGCCCGGTCATCCTGCTTTGTCGCCGGGTTGGGCCGAGCGCACCTCGAAGCCGGCCAGCTCGGTGCCGGCGGCGTCCAGGGCGCCGGCCAGGCTGCCCATGTTCTGGCGCAGCAGGGCGGCGGTGGCGTCGCTGGCGGCGGAAAACTGCAGTTGCAGGCGCCCGCCGGCCAAGGTCAGGCGCGCATCGACCTCGCCAAGGCCAGGGAATGTCAGGCGCAGCCGGCTGTGCCATGGCGCCTCGGGCTCGCCGCCTTCCTCATGGCCCTGGCGCGTGTCGCGCTGCACTTCGAGCTGCATCGGCTGTCCCGGCCACAGCTTGCCCTGCCAGGTAAGCTGGGCCTGCTCCTGGGTGGCCAGCTGCAGGTTGATGAACTGGGCGGTGGACGGGTCGGTGGGCTGCTGGCGTACGCCCTCGCGCGCCAGCTGCTGCTGGGGTTCGGCATCGAGCTCGGCCAGCGGGCGCGCGCCCTGCGCCCATTCGGCCACGTGCGATTCGTAGAACAGGCCGCTCTTGCCCACGGCCTGCTGCAGGCCGGCCGCGATGCTGGGCGCGTCGGCGCCGGCCGCGGCCACCAGCGGGGCGCGTCCGATCAGCGACGTCATCGGCGTCTCGGCCTTCTGGGCGGCGGCGATCACGCCGCCGATGGCCTTGCCGGCCTGGCTCAGGGTGGTGTTGTTGGCTTCGGCGCCGCCGGGCAGGGCGGCCGCAGCGGCGGTGGCCTGCAGCAGCGCGGCGGCACGCCCGACCGCGGCGCCGGCCTGCGCCGCGCTGCCTTCGCGCATGCCAAGCGGCGCCTTGGCCGGATCGGCGCCCTCGGGCAGCGGGGGGCCGGCTTCGGAAAACACCGGGGTGGCGCCGGCGCCGACCTGAAAGGTGGGGCGCGGCGTCACCGACACCAGGGTCAGCGGCACGTCGGCGCCGACCTGGGCGCCTGGCGGCAGCTGCATGCGGGTGGGAATATTGGCGACCTTGACGACGAAGCTGCCGTCGGTCAGTTTGGCGAGGATTTCACCGTGCAGCGCCTTGCCCAGCTGGGGAGCCAAGGCGCGCTGGAACGCCTGCTGGCGCGGGTCGGCGACCGCCTCGGCCGGTAATGCCGGCCCGATTTTCACGACGGCGGAAACGAGTTCGCGCGGCAGCATCCGTCAGGCTTGCCCTGCCTCAGGCGCCGTAGGCGTGGGCGAGGCGACGCTGGGTGCGGGTGTTGCTCATCAGGGCCGACAGTTCGGCCAGTTTCGGCATCGCCAGGTCACGGATGCGGCGGTCGTCGTCCAGCAGCTTCTTGAGGATGGCGATCTTCTTGACCCGCTGTTCGCCCTGGAAGGGCGTGCCGGCTTCGCCGCTGCGCAGGAGCGCCACCTGGCTGGCGCAATGGCCTTCCAGTTGGGTCACGCGGTCCCAGTCGCTGCTGGTGGCGGCGTCGAGCATCTGGCCGCTCAGTTCGACCATCGATTCGTAGACTGCCAGGACTTCTGTGGTGGACATCATGGCTCAGGCTCCCGCGAAAGCGGCGACCGGGGCGCTGGCCGGTGCGTTCACGGGCGTGCCCCCCGGCACGCCGATGGCATTCCAGGCTTCGCGCAGTTCGTTCAGCAGGCCGGCCACTTCTTCCAGGATCTCCGGCTGGTTCTGCAGGTTTGCCACCAGCAGGCGCTGTTGCATGTACTCGTACAGGGCGTCGAGGTTCTCGCCGATCTGGCCGCCCGCCTTCTTGTCGAGGCTGGCGCGCAGGCCGTTTTCGATGATCTGGATCGCCTTCGAGACCGCCTTGCCTTTTTCGGCGATGTTACCGGACTTCATGTGCACCAGTGCGCTGCGCACGGCCGTCACGGCACCGTCGAACAGCATCACGATCAGCGTGTGCGGGCTGGCCGCCATCACGCCGGTTTCGACGCCGACCTTGGCATAGGCGCTGGCGCCGCTCTTCATGGTTCCAAACATGGTTCTATCCTTCGTAAGATGCGTTGCCCGCTCAGCCGTTCATCGAGCTCAGTTGAGCCAGTTGCTGGGTCAGGTAGTTGCTGGTCGACGTCATCCTGCCGATCGCCACGTCGAGCGCGGTGAATTGGGCAAGGTAGCGTTTTTCAGTGGCGGCCAGGCGCGTATTGAGTGCGTCGCGGGCCTTGCCGATATCGGTAACGGTTTTCTGCAAGCTGGTGGTCTGCCCGTTCACCAGTCCGTCGGTGCTGGTGAACTGTTCCAGCAGCTTGGTCATCTGGTCGGCATAGCCGCGCGAATAGGCGACCGTGCCGCGGTCGGCCGGGGCGCCGCCGCCGGTGATCTCGAGTTTCAGGCCGCTGAGCACCGAGGCGGTGCCGCCGGTGAGGAACTGGCCCGAGCCGGTCGCGGCCACGCCGCCGATCGTGCCCTGCACGTCGGTGCCGTCGGTCGGGGTGGCGCTCTGGAACAGGTCGCTGGCGCCGGAGCCGCTGACCACGATCTTCGAGGCCGAGCCGTAGCGGTTCGATTCGATTTCCAGCTTGCCGTCGGCATCGGCGCGCACCGTGACGGCGGCGCCGGCGCCCACCAGTTCGGAGGTGCCGTTGACCTTGGCCTGCAGGGCAGCGGCGAGCGAGCTGGCGGTGTAGGTGGCCGGCGGCAGGGTCACCGAGGTGCTGACCCCGTCCACCGTCACATTGATCTGGTCGTTCACGCCGGCATTGATCACCAGGTTGGCCGCGGCGGTGCCGGCGACGCTGCCGCGCGTGGCCAGGGCCGACACGTGCAGGGTGCCGGAACCGGCGGCGGTCGATGCGGTGGAGCCGTTGTAGCTGACCAGGGGGTCGGTGGTGGTGCCGATCGAGGCGAACAGGCCGGCGATGTCGTTGAAGTTGCTCGTCATCGCCTTGGTCAGCTTGGCGCTGTCGAGCGCCAGGGTGCCGTCCTTCTGGAACGACACGCCGACCTGGGTCAGGTTGTTGAAGGCGCCGGCGGAGCCCTCCAGCGGCTGGCCCAGCATCGAGCGGATCGAGGTCTGGATATTGCGCACCGACGCTTCGCCCAGCAGCGGGCCGCCGGTCTTGGTGGCGGCGTCGTAGGAGGTGAGCTGCTTGATCGTCTTGTCGAGGTCGTTATACGCCTTGACCAGGCTGGTGACGGCGCCCTGCACCGAGTTGGTGTCGCGCGCCACCGTCACCGCCGTGCTGCCGATCTTGCTCAGCGTGAGGGACACGCCCTGGATCGCTTCGCCGACGCTGCGGTTGGCCGAGGTGACGGCGATGCCGTTGACGGTCAGCGCACTGTCCTGCGCGGCCGAGCTCTGGGTCATGGCCTGGGTGCCGGCCGGGTCGTAGGCGAGCAGGTTCTTCAGGGTGTCGTCCACGGGCGCGGTCGGGTCGCGATCCACCGTGATCTTCATGCTCTGCTTGGCGCCGGTCTTGTCGGAGGTGAGCACCAGGTGGTTCGGGGTCGCGCTGCCGTCCGACACGATGGTCGCGGTGACGCCCATGCCAGCCTTGTTGATGGCGTCGCGGATGCCCTGCAGCGAATTGTTGCTGGCGTCGATGACGATGCTGCCGCCCGACTGGTCCGGGTTCTGGGTGAAGACCGGGTCGGGCGGGGTGGCGGCGGGGTCGTTGACGTAGGCGCCGGAGACCAGCTTGCCGCCGGTGATCGCGCCGAACTGGATGCTCAGCGTGGTCTTGGCGCCGTCGCCGACCGGCGTTGTGCTGCTGGCCTGGCCGGCCGAGGCGATGGTCTGGGCCTGGGCCAGGCGCTGGACGTCGACGGTATAGGTACCGGGAACCGACTTGTTGGTGGCGCTGGCACCCAAGATGGTGGTGTCGGCGGCGGTCGCGCTCACGGCCTGGAACTTGGCCGGCGTGCGCAGGGCATCGAGCGCGCTCTGGAAGCTGGTCAGGGAACCCTTCAGGGTGCCGAAGGCGGAAACCTTGGAGAGGTAGGCGGCTTCCTTCTTGGCGAGCGCGTTCAGCGGCAACGCCTCGACCTGCATCAGCTGGCTGACGAAGCCCTTGACGTCGAGGTTGGAACCTATGCCTGGCGATGAGAGTGCCACTGTGCCTCCTACGGAAAACGATAATGTAAGTCATTATCGGCAGAAGCCATCCCAGCTTTAACGGGGAATTTCCCCGTTACTTCATACCATTGCTCAGGCCTGTTGGCGGATCAGCAAGCCTTGCAGGCGATCAAGAGCCTTGGCGATCTCGAGCGCCTCCTTGCTGGGCATCTGGCGGATCACTTCGCGGGTCTCGGGATCGATCACCTTGACCACCTGGCGCTTGCTGTCGTCGTCCAGCGAGAACTCGAGGCTGTGCGAGAGCGACTTCATGGTCTTGTTGATGCTGTCCAGGGCCTTGTCGACATCGGCGGGGCTGGCAGGCTTGCCGGCGGCGTCTGCCTGCTTGGCGCCGTCGACCGGCTTCGCGCTGGTCGCGGCCGGGGTCGAGGCGGGTGCCGGTGACTGGGTGCGGGGCAGGACGATCGGGTCGGCGCCCGTTGTAGTAATGCCTTGTGGCTGCAGTTGCATGGCGACTCCTCAAATGGAAAATTCCCCGGGCGGTAAAAACCGGCCGGGGAGTGGGATGTGCTACCTGTCCTTGAAGGGATTAGCCACGCAGCAGGGACAGCACGCCGTTCGGCAGCGAGTTGGCCTGGGCCAGCATCGCGGTACCTGCCTGCTGCAGGATCTGGCCGCGGGTCAGGCTGGCGGTTTCCGCTGCGAAGTCGGTGTCCTGGATGCGGCTACGTGCGCTGCTCAGGTTTTCCGACGTTGCCTGCAGGTTGCTGATGGTGTTGGTGAAACGGTTCTGCACCGCACCCAGCGACGCACGGGCGTTGCTGATGTTGGCCAGGGCCGCGTCGATCACCTTCAGTGCATCGTTGGCGCCGGATGGGGTGCCGTTGGTGGTCTTGGTCACGTCGATCGACGCCACCGACGACAGGCCGCTGCTGTAGGTCGTTGCGGCAGCCGTGAACACACCAACACCAGCCGACGAAGCGGTGAAGGCCGACGACGAGCTCAGGGTCACCTTGCCGCCGACGGTCGCGGTGTCGCCGTCAGCCGCAGCAGCTGCCAGGGTGACCGGTGTGCCGGAACCGCCTTCGCTCCCCGCGGCGCCGGTCATGGTGATCGTGGTCTGGGTGCCGTTGTTCTTCAGGCCGATGTTGTAGCCTTGCGACTGGGTCAGGGCGATCTTGCCGGTCGACAGGTCGGCCACGGCGGTGATGCCGGTGGCGCCGGTCTGGTCGTTGATCGCCTTGGTCAGGCCCGACAGGTCGTTGGCGCCGGTCAGGGTGGCGCTCACGGTCACCGGGTTGGCGCTGCCATCGGCCTTCGGCGCGCCCTGCAGGGTCAGCGAGAAGGTGCCGGCAGCGAAGCCGCCCAGGGTTGCCGAGGTGCTGGCCGAAGCGCTGACACCGGTGTTGCCCGAAGCGGCGTTGATCGCGTCGGCGATCTTCTTGCCCGAATCGCCGGCAACGGCGGTGTAGGACATCGAGGTGCCGTTGCCCTGGACCGTGATGGCGCCGCCGGCCACGTTGTTGGCAGGAATGGTGCCGGCAGTGCCGGCGCCGCCCTTGACCGAGTTGACCATGGTGCCGCCGGTGTTCTGGGCCAGGGTGTTGTTGCCGATGGCCGAAGCCTGGGCGCTGCCGATCGAGAAATTGATCGTCTGGTTGGCGTTGGCGCCGACCTGGAACTGGGCGTTGTTCAGGGTGCCGTCCAGGACGTTTTGGCCGTTGAACTGGGTGCTGGTAGCGACGCGGTTCAGTTCCTGCTGCAGCTGGCCGACTTCCTGCTGGATCGACGAGCGGTCCGACGAGGAGTTGGTGCCGTTGGCTGCCTGCACGGTCAGGGTACGCATACGCTGGAGCAGGTCGGTTGCAGTCGACAGGCCGCCTTCAGCCGTCTGTGCCAGCGAGATACCGTCGTTCGCGTTACGCGCTGCCTGGTTCAGGCCGTTGATCTGGCTGGTCATGCGGTCCGAGATCGCCAGGCCAGCTGCGTCGTCCTTGGCGCTGTTGATGCGCAGGCCGGAGGAGAGGCGCTGCAGCGAAGTCGTCAGGGAGCTTTGCGACGCGTTCAGGTTACGCTGCGAGTTGAGGGAGGCGGTGTTGGTGTTGATCGTCGATGCCATGGTGTTTCTCCAAACTGTATTTCGGGGTGGGCCACTGTGCCCTGTTCACTTTGGTCCGCCACCCTTTTCCGTGACGATCAAACCGCTGTTGATGCTGGTAACGTGTTCCTGTGGGAAAACTTTAGCGAAAGATTTTTTTATTTTGCCCCTCAAGTTCATGCTGCTGGCTCGTTTAGACGGCAGGGTGAGTCCGGACTTTAGGGGGTAAATAAATTATTTTTCGCGTAAAAAAAATGCAGATTGCGCGGTGGTGCAGATGAAAAAAGCCGGCGAGCCGGCTTTTTTATTGGCGCCTGGACAAGATCAGGTCCTGAGCAGGGTGAACAATTTGTCGAGTCGAGCCCAGCCGCCCTTGCGCAAGGCTTCATCGATCGTCTGGCCGAGGCTGGCGTTGTGGTGGAACAGGCGGCTGTACACCTGCACCGTCAGCGCCAGGCCATTGGCGTCGGGCAGTGGTCCTTCGGTATTGCAGCGCGCCGCCAGCATCAGGCGCAGGAGGCCGAAGCGGGTCATCAGGCGCAGGAAGCTGTCGAACGGCGCCTCCGCGGTAAAGGGAAACAAGCGCACGAACATTTCGTTCAACAGGTAATGTTCCAGCAAGTGGGGCGCCGCCGCCAGGGCCTCGGGCAGGCGCGCAATGCCGGCGCGGTAGCTCTCCACCACGCGCTCGGCACTAACCTGGCCGCTGCCGGCATCGGCGCCCAGGCCGGCGCCGACCGCCTCGATGACCTGGCGGCGGACCTGTCGATTCGTTGCGCGCGGAATGCTCTCGAACAGGGCCGAGAACACCATCGCCTGTGCCGCATGGTCCGGCTGCAGCGGCGCCAGGCTGTCGATCAGGGCGCCATCCTCCAGCAGGCTGGTGAACTGGGCAACCAGCGCCACCATCGCCTCGCCATCCTTGCGCGCCACCGGCCCGTCCAGGCTTTCGCAGAACAGGCCGAGCACCGCCAGGCGCTGCCACAGCTCCAATTCCTGTGCGCGCATCAGGTTGATGCAGAAGTAACGCACCTCGTTGACGGCGTCCGCCGAGAAGCCGGGGTTGGCCTGCACCGCTTTCACGACCTCGGGCCGCGCCGTCATGCTGCCTTCCTCGAACTCGAAGGCGTCCGGCGCCAGCAGCGCCAGGCGCGCCGCTTCAGGGCAGGACAGTTCGAGCGCATGCTCGGACTGGCCGGCGACCTCGGTCGACACGCGCGGAAAGGTGAAGCAGGTGTGCGACAGCGCGCCCTCACCATGGTCGCGGTGCACGCTGCACAGTTTTTCTTCGAGCAGCGCACAGTCCGAGCCTGCTTCATCGAGGGCGATGTGGCCGTAGTCCGTGTCCTGGCGCGGTGCGGGATTGATGCGCACCACCTTGGCAAGCCGCCCGTTGGTCGGCGCACTGTAGGCGTCGAAGGTTTTCTTGTCGAGACTGATACGCCACTCGTTGCAGCAATTGTCTTCGCAGGACGGGCCCAGGCAACTGAAACGAGACACATAGCGCGGCTGCAGGGACGGGGCGGTGAGGGTCGGATGGCTGATAGGCATGGCGGGGAGCTGATATTTATAGGAGTGGCTAGCCGCAAGTCTAACTCTGGGGCAACACCTTGTAAGCCGAAAAGACCGCCCGCTTCCCGTCGCTATTCTCCGTTTCCACCTTGGGTGCTATCGCTCGCATGGTCAAGATGCTACGATTCCTTTCGGATCAGATCGTATTCATTCAACCAAGGCAGGGGAGAACGGCATGAACAAGCTGGCAATCGGGGGTGTGCTACTGGCGGCGGCATTGGCGGGATGCGCAGCGCCGCCGCAAGCGCCGGACGTCCCCACGGAAGCCGAACTGATCGCCAACGCCGGCAACACCGCCGGCCAGGACGGCCACCAGATGACGGGCAGCCGCATCAAGGGCCGCAGCTCGACCGACCGCATGCTCAAGGCGGTCGGCGCGCAAGGCGCACGCGACGAGCTGCGCAACGCCGCGCGGCCCGGCGCGCTGGTAGAGTAAGCCGGGCTAATCTAATAGAAAAATAGCTTAGCGAAGCTTAATCTGCGACCACGACCCGGTTCTTGCCGCTTTGCTTGGCCTGGTACATGGCGCGGTCGGCGCGCGACATCAGGCTGGCCTGGTCTTCGTTCGGCACCCGCAGGGCAACCCCGCACGAGAAGGTGATCAGCATCTTCTCGTTGTCGTGCATGAAGAAGTGGCGGGTCAGTTCGCGCTGCACGCGCACCATCGCCGCCGCCGCCGCTTCCACCGTCGTCTCGGGCAGCAGGATCAGGAATTCCTCGCCGCCGAAGCGGGCGATCACGTCCATCGAGCGCAGCGTGTCGCGCACCACCTTCACCAGGTGCTTGAGGGCGCCATCGCCGGCCAGGTGGCCGTAGGTGTCGTTGAGCTTCTTGAAATTGTCCAGGTCGAGCATGGCCACGCACAGCGGCGTGTCGCGACGGTCGGCGCGCGCGCTTTCGCGCTCGAACACGTCGTCCAGGCCGCGGCGGTTCAGGCTGCCGGTCAGCTGGTCTTCGCGCACCAGCTCGCTCATATGCTGCAGTTCCGCTTCCAGCATGCGGATCCGTTCCTCGGCTTCCTGCACTTCCTGGTGCACCGCCACCATGCGGTCGCGCGAGGCCAGCGCCTCGTCCTGGGCGTTGCGGGTCTCGCGCAGCACCTCGTTCAGAACGTCGTTGAGTTCGTTGATGTTCGAGGCCTGGCTGATGCGCTCGGTGAAGCCGCCCAGCTTGGCGTGATAGTCGCCGGTCGCGGCGGCCACGCTGCCGAGGCGGTCGATGAAGGTCATCATCATGTTCTTGACGGTGGCGCGCACGTCCGAGATGCTGTGGCGCAGCTGGCCCTGCTTCAGGATCACGTCCTTCAGGCTGCGGGTGGCGTCTTCCAGCGCGCGCGCGTCGAGCGGGCCGGCGATCAGGTCCTGCACGGCGGCGATCTGGCCGCGCATCCAGCTGTCGTCGTCGAGCAGCTCGGTGATATTGTCCAGCAGCAGGCGGAACAGGCGCAGCAGCAGTTCCTGCTGCTCGGCCGAGTCGCCGCTGCGCAGTTCGATCTGGTAGCACAGCTGCTTGAGGCGGGCGGACAATTCCCCCATCTCGGCCTCGCCGCGCGCCAGCTTCACCGCGGCGCCCAGCGATTCGGCTTCCGCGACCTGGGCCGGGCTGCCGGCCAGCAGGGTGGCCAGCGCATAGGCCAGTGAGCGGCCCAGCATCTCGCGCAGGTGGCGCAGGTCGGGGTCTTCGTCGCCCAGCGCCATCACGGGCGTGTTGCGGCGCAGGTGGCGCTCGGCCACCTGGCTCAGGGCCTGGGCATAGCCGTTCCAGTCGGCGCTTTTCGCCAGGCGCAGCATGCGGCGGCCATACTCGGACACTTCGCCGGGCGTATCGGCCAGGCGGCGCGCAAAGGTCTCCAGCACCTCGATGGCGGCGCTGTCGGCCGCCACTGGCGGGGCCGGCGGCGGCGTGCCGGTGATCTCGTCATAGATGGCGCGGTAGGCGTCCGGCGTGGGCGCGATCCGGCGCGTGGCCAGGCGACGGAAGGCTTCGCGGGCGATATCGGCGGGATTCTGGGCGGTGACGGCGGGAGGAGACGAGATGGACATGGCTGTAATGACAGGAATTGCGGCTTGGCGACATGATAATCAGCTTTCTTGCCAACCATCAATTAAAAAACGGTAACAATCCCTCTCAATTACAACAAACGCATCAACCGACCAGCTGGTTGCGGATCGCGTAATGGGTCAGCTCGGCGCTGTTCTTGAGTTTCATTTTTACCAACAGCCTGGCGCGGTACTCGCTCACGGTCTTTACCGACAGCGACAATTCGCGCGCGATGTCGCTCACCGTCATGCCGGAAGCGATCATGGTCAGGGTCTGGTATTCGCGGTCGGACAGGGCGTCGTGCAGTGGCGTGTCGTGGTCTTCGCCCACCTGGGCCGCCAGGGCCTGGGCCAGCGCGGCGCTCACGTATTTCTGGCCGGCTGCGACCTGGCGGATGGCGGTGACCAGCTCGCGCGGCGCGCTCTGCTTGGTCATGTAGCCGGCCGCGCCGGCTTTCAGCGAGCGGATCGCGTACTGGTCTTCGCGGTGCATCGACAGCATCAGCACGGCCAGCTCGGGCTTGTCCTTCTTGACCTGCTTGAGCACCTCGATGCCATTGCGGTCGGGCAGGGAAATATCGAGCAGCATCACGTGCGGCCGCGCCTTGCCGACCAGCTTGATGGCGTCGAGCCCGGTTTCCGCCTCGCCGGCCACGATGATGTCGCGCTGCTCGGCCAGGATCTGTTTCAGGCCTTCGCGGACGATCGCATGGTCGTCGGCGATGAACACGCGGATTGTTGCTTTGTCAGTCATCGTTCCCTGTTTCGCTTGCCAGCCTGATCTTGATAGTCACCATCGTGCCACCTCCGGGCGCCGCCGACAAGGCCAGCGTGCCGCCGAGCGCCTTGGCGCGCTCGTTCATGCCGCGCAAACCGAAGGAATGCGGCTTGAGGCGGTCGCTGGCGTCGATGCCGCGGCCGTTGTCGCAGATGCCCAGGGTGAGGTGGGCGCGCTGGCGCCGCAGCGTCACCGTGACGCGGGTGGCGCCGGCGTGCTTGGCGATATTGGTCAGGGCTTCCTGGAAAATACGGAACAGCGCGGTGGCGTGGTCGTCGTCCAGCGCGATGTCGCCCTCCGGCCCGCGGAACACGCAGGCGATGCCCATCTGCTTTTCGAATTCGCGCGCCTGCCATTCGAGCGCGGCCACGATGCCCAGGTCGAGCATGGTCGGGCGCAGGTCGAGCGAGATCCGGTGCACCGCCTCGATGCTGCGGTCGACCAGGTCGTCGAGGTAGTTGGCTTTTTCCAGCAGGGCCGGCTGGCCGTCGGGCAGGCGCGCGGCCAGCATGGCCAGCGCCATCTTGATGGCGGTGAGGTTGCCGCCCAGGTCGTCGTGGATCTCGCGCGCGATGCGGGCCCGTTCCTGTTCCTTGACCTGCTCGATGTGGTCGGTGAGTTCGGCCAGCCGCGCGCGCGAGCGCACCACTTCCTGCTGCTCCTGCTTGCTGGCGCTGATGTTGGTCATGATGCCGTCCCACTGCACCGCGCCGCCGTCCACCGGGTGCGGGGTGGCGCGCAGGTTGATCCACTTGACGTCGTTCCAGGCGTCGATCCAGATCCGGCCTTCCCAGTTCCAGCCCGACAGGCCCGCGCGCGAGGCCGCCATCGATTCGCGGTAGCCCTGGCGGTCGTCCGGCAGGATCAGGCCCTCGAACAGGCCGGCGTCGTGCTGCAGGGCCGAGACCGGCAGGCCGAGCAGGGCCTGGCAGCCGTCGCTCAGCCAGGGAAAGTCGACCCGGCCGTCCGGGTGCAGCACGAACTGGTACACCAGCCCCGGCGTATTGCGCACGATGGCGTCGAAACGCGCCTGCGACTGGGCCAGCGCCTGTTGCGCGGCCTGCTCCAGCGTCAGGTCGTCGGCGATCGCCAGCAGCAGCGAGCGGCCGTCGCGCACGATGCGCAGGAAGCACAGCCGCACCGGGTAGCTGCTGCCGTCGGCGCGCTTCAGGCGCGTGCGAAGGCTCACCTGAGCGCCGACTTCCTCGCCCAGGCCCGCCAGGACGTCGGCGAAGGCGGCGCGGTCGAGCGCGGGGGCGAGGGCGCAGGCGTCCATGCCCTGCAGCGTGGCGGCGTCCATCCCCAGGTTCAGGCGGGCGGACTGGTTGGCGTCGACCACGGCCAGCGTGGCGGCGTCGAACAGGTAGATTTCGGCGGCGGCCGCCTGCATTTCGGCCGCGAGGGAGGGCAGTGGACTCATGGAAGCTCGGTTTCGGTTTCGGTCGCGGAGGCGGACTTGCCTTGGGGGCGGGCCTGCTCGCGGGTACGGAAACGGGTCCGGAAGCGGCGCAGCACGCGCAGCAGGTGGCTCGGCTGGCGCCCGGCGCGGCGGCGCAGCAGGCGCAGGCCGCGGCGCGCGCGGGACAGGGCGGCCCGCACCTGGCGCCAGAAGTTGCTGGCGCGCAGCGCGCCCAGCAGCCGGTCCTGGAACGCCATGAAGCCGCCATGCCAGCGCGCGAACCAGGCGACAGTAAGGAGCGTGGGCAGGGTCAGCACATAGATGCGCGCCACCACCATCGCGCCGCCCAGCTTGGCGGCGACGAAACCGGCGATGCCGGCCAGCGCATGACCATGGGCAATGGCGATGAGGGCCAGCAGCTTGACCGGCAGCAGCAGCAGCCCCGGCAACAGGAAGGCGCACAGGGCGGCCCAGGCCGGCAGCCGGCGGATGCGGGCTTCCAGCCAGCGCAGCGGCGGCCAGGTGGCCAGCCGGGCGGCGGCGCGGCTGCCGGCGTCCCAGGTCCAGGCCTCGGCCAGCAGCACCAGCGCCGCCAGCTGGGCCAGCGGCGCGAGCAGGCGCGATCGCCCTGGCTTGACTGGTGCTGGCTGTCTGGCTCGTCTCATGCCTGCATGATACGGGAAGCGGCGGCGTTGGGGCGCCAGTGCCGTTACAATAAGGCGATGAACAAGGCATTCGTAAAAGAGTCCGACAACGACGAAGACGACGCGGACGCGTTGGCGCTGGCCCAGGCAATCCCCGCCGGGGCCAAGAACTACATCACGCCGGCCGGCTACCAGGCCATCAAGGACGAGCTGCTGCAGCTGATCGACGTCGACCGCCCCGAGGTGGTGCGCATCGTGCACTGGGCCGCCTCCAACGGCGACCGTTCGGAAAACGGCGACTATATCTACGGCAAGCGCCGCCTGCGCGAGATCGACCGCCGCATCCGTTTCCTCACCAAGCGCATGGATTCGGCCGCCGTGGTCGACCCGAGCGTCCATCATGGCAACGACCAGGTGTATTTCGGCGCCACCGTCAGCTACCTCAACAAGACGGGCGAGGAACACACCGTGACCATCGTCGGCATCGACGAGCTCGACCCGCTGCGCGGCAAGATCAGCTGGGTCTCGCCGGTGGCGCGCGCGCTGACCAAGGGCCGCGAAGGCGATATCGTCACCCTGCAGACGCCGCTGGGCGCCGAGGAACTCGAGATCCTCTCCGTCGACTACCCGGAACCCATCACCGACTGACTCCGGCGGCAGGGCTGGTAAGATGAGCGGTCCGCCTTTCCTTGCCGTTTTGCACCTATGAACCGTCCCAACGATTCCGCCCGCGACACCGACGTCCTGGCCGCCCTGCGCGCCGCCACCGCCACGCGCCACGAAGCCCTCGACAGTGGCCTGCCGCTGTCCGCGCCGGGCGCCTCGCTGGCCGACTACGCCGCCCACCTGCGCATGCTGCGCGACTGGCTGGCGCCGCTGCAGGCCTGGCTGGCCGGCTTTCCGGATGGCCCGCAGGCGCACGCGGCGCTGCCGCCCGTGCCGCGCCTGGCGCTGATCGACGCCGACCTGGCCGAGCCGGGCCTGCCGGGAGAGCCGGCAGCGCGCCCGCCGGCGGTGTGGCCGCTTGATGCCAGCGCCGCCTACCGCTGGGGCGCCGCCTACGTCATCGAAGGCTCGCAACTGGGCGGCGCCGTGCTGTACGCGCGCCTGGCCGGGCCGCTGGCCCCGCACCCGCTGCGCTACCTGCGCGGCGATGCGGGCGGCCCCGGCCCGCGCTGGCGCGCCTTCATGCAGGCGCTGCGCGCGGCCGTGCGCACCCCGGAAGAAATCGCCGACGCCTGCGCGGGAGCCTGCGCGGCCTTCGACGTCATCCTGGCGCCAGCACCGGTCAACACGTAAAAAATTTCCCCGGACGGCGTCGATTCCGCACCGCGCCGATCGTCGTACTGTCAAACGGCGGCAGCACTGCCACGACCAACCACACCAACGGGAGGAAGCCATGCGTTTCATGATCTTACTGAAAGCGGACCAACACAGCGAAGCGGGCGAGATGCCGAGCGAGGAATTGCTCACGGCGATGGGCAAGTTCAACGACGAGCTGATCAAGGCGGGCGTGATGGTGTCGGGCGAAGGCCTGCACCCGTCCTCGAATGGCGCGCGTGTGCACTTCGGCAAGGATGGCGGCGTGCGCGTGGTCGACGGCCCTTTCGCCGAGACCAAGGAACTGCTGGCCGGCTTCTGGATCTGGCAAGTACAGTCGAGGCAGGAAGCGATCGACTGGGTCAAGCGGGTGCCCATGCCCATGATGGGCGGCGAAGCCGAGATCGAGATTCGCCAGGTGTTCGAGATGGAAGACTTCGGCGACGCCATGACGCCGGAACTGCGCGAGCAGGAAGAACGCCAGCGCGCCGCACTGGCCGGATAAGGTCTCCCCCGGGCGCTCGCCTGTCCCTGCCCGCCAGCCCATAGCCGGGTTCGGCGGCATGGGAATACGTAATTTCCCTCAGTTGCGCGTTTGACGCACTGCAGCATAGTTGCTGTTCCGCAATGATATAGTTGGCGGCTGTCTGTACGGCAGGTGCCCCCGCGCCCCTCCATGCTCCCTGTCCCATCCAATTCCGGGCGTCGCCTACTTGGCACGCCCACCACCAGAAGGAAGCTGCAGTGAAAAACCTCAAGATCGGTGCCCGCCTGGGTATCGGATTCGCCATCGTCCTGTCCCTCTTGCTCGTCGTGACCCTGACCGCCGTGATGCGCATGCAGTCGGCCGGCGACCTGACGCACCGCCTGGTGAACACCAGCATCAAGAACCAGCGCAACGTGGCGGAGTGGAGCAAGCTTATCGAGCTCAACAATGCGCGCCTGGAAACCGTGTTCGTGGCCAGCGATCCCGCGGTCGTCACCGACATCGCGCAGCGCATGAAAGCCGTGTCCGCCCGCTCGACCGAGCTGCAGGACGATATCGAGAATTCGCTGCGCAACGAGGCCGCCAAAGCCCAGTTCGTCGTCGTCAAGCAGGAACGCACCGGCTACCTGGCCGCGCGCGACGCGCTGTTCAAGGCCAAGCTGGCCGGCGACAACGAGCTGGCAGCCACGGTGTACCGCGACCAGCTCGGCCCGCGCACCGCCGCCTTCCAGGCCGCGATCGACAAGCTGGCCAAGCTGCAGATCACCGCTGCCGACGGCGTCGCCGCCAGCATCCTCGACTCCTACGACAGCACCCGTACCTTGCTGATCTCGCTGGGCCTGGCCGCCATCGCCCTGGGCGTGGCCTGCGCCTGGCTGATCACCCGGTCGATCACGGTGCCGATCCGCGCTGCCGTCGCGGTGGCGCAAAAGGTCGCGTCCGGCGACCTCACCAGCCGCATCGCCGCCCACAGCGGCGACGAGACCGGCCAGCTGATGCGCGCGCTTGGCGCCATGAACGACAGCCTGGCCGGCATCGTCGGGCGCGTGCGCACCGGCACCAGCACCATCGCCGTTGCCTCGGACGAGATCGCCGCCGGCAACCAGGACCTGTCGGCGCGTACCGAACAGCAGGCCAGCTCGCTGGAAGAAACCGCGGCATCGATGGAAGAGCTGACCTCGACCGTGAAGCAGAACGCCGACAACGCCCGCCACGCCAACCGCCTGGCAGGCGAGGCCGCGATGATCGCGGGGCAGGGCGGCGTGATGGTGGCCGAAGTGGTCTCGACCATGGGCTCGATCAACGAATCCTCGCGCAAGATCGTCGACATCATCAGCGTCATCGACAGCATCGCCTTCCAGACCAATATCCTGGCGCTGAACGCAGCGGTCGAGGCGGCCCGTGCCGGCGAGCAGGGCCGCGGCTTCGCGGTTGTCGCGACCGAAGTGCGCAACCTGGCCCAGCGTTCGGCCACGGCGGCCAAGGAAATCAAGGCGCTGATCGACGACTCGGTACGCAAGGTGCAGGACGGCACCGGCCAGGTCGACCGCGCCGGCGAGACCATGAACGAGATCGTCCGGAGCATCGGCCAGGTGACGGCGATCATGAGCGAGATTGCCAACGCCAGCGAAGAGCAGCGCGCCGGAATCGAACAGGTGAACGGGGCGATCGTCGAGATGGACCGCGTGACCCAGCAGAACGCCGCACTGGTCGAAGAGGCGGCCGCTGCCGCGCTGGCCATGCAGGAACAGTCGGCCGAACTGTCGGAAGTGGTGGGGACCTTCCAGCTGGAAGAAGCCGGCCGCAGCCTGCGCCCGCAAGTGGCGCCGCGCACCCAGCTCGCGCTGGCATAACACCGCGCCAGCAGTTCTTTCGCTACCCGAAAGACCGTCGCACCGGCGAAGGCCGGTGCCTGATTTTTTCGCGCAGTCGAGAGGCGGGCAGAACTTGGATTCCCGCCTGCGCGGGAAGTCATGTCCCCCGGTGGGGGACATGACGTGCCCAGTGCAGCTCAGTGAATGCCGCTGGCTGCCTACCCCAGCTTCCCATCCCCCGCCGGCGGCTCCCACAGCTCCACCTTGTTGCCCTCCGGGTCGATCACCCACCCGAACTTGCCGTATTCCGAATCATCGGTCTTGTCCAGCACATTGCAGCCTTCCTCGCGCAGGACCTGCAGCAGCGCCGCCAGGTCGTCGACCCGGTAGTTGATCATGAAGGACGCCGTGCCCGGCGCGAAGTGGTCGCTGCCGGCGGTACCGATCGACCACACGGTCATGCCGCCGTCCGGCGCGCGCGCTTCCTCGTTCCACAGGAAGGCGGTGCCGCCCCAGTCCATCACGTCGATGCCGAGGTGCTGCTTGTACCAGGCGCGCAGCGCCACCGGGTCCTTCGCGTTAAAGAAGATGCCGCCGATACCAGTAACCCGCTTCATGTGAACTCCGATCTGGACAATGTGGGGGACGGCTTGTCAGCCGCATCGAAACATTATCGAGTAGGTAATGCAATTAAGCAAACCGGCGGGATCAGCCGGCCAGCAGGCGCCAGATGCCCGGCCAGAACGGCGACAGGTACAGGCCCAGCACGCCGCAGTTGACGGCCACGCTGGTCCACAGGGCGCTGCGGAAGGATTCCTTCTTCGACTTGTGCCGAAAGAGTCGCCTGGCCACCAGCGCGCCCGGCCAGCCGCCCAGCAGGCCAAGCAGGTGCAGGGTCGCTTCCGGGGTGCGCTGGCGCTGCGCCCGGGCGGCGGATTTGTCGAGGCCGTACACGACGGCGGTGAAGGCGCTCAGGCCGAGGTAGAGGAACAGCACCAGCCAGGGCAGCTTGCCGGCCAGGACGCAGGCGCCGACGAACAGCAGGAAGGCGACCGCCCACAGCGGCGCGGCGCGGCCCGGCCGGGGCGACGCCCTGCGCGCCGCGCCGGCGCGGACGAAGGCCACGTTCTCGGCCCGCGCCTGGCCCTTGTCATTGGACGCCAGGTCGTAGGTGACGATCTCGTTGGCGACCGGCCGCCCCGGCGCCGTGAACGACTTGATGTGGACGAACACGGTCGGTCCGCCGCCATTGGGCGTGATGAAGCCGAATCCCTGGTCGTCCTTCCAGGTCGTGATCCTGCCCTGGTAGCGCGGCGCCGGCTTGCCTCTCATCGACGGCGATTCAGGACCGCTCGCGCTCGACGCGATTGACGCCCGCCACCCTGCGCAGGTTGCGGATCAGCTGGGCCAGGTGCACCCGGTCTTTTACCTGGATGGTGAAGCGCAGCTGCGTCATGAGGTGCTCGTCGTCCTCGTCCATGCCCACATAGGTGATGTTGGCGTCGGACTCGCCGATCTCGGCGGCTACGCGCGCCAGGATGCCTTTTTCATTGTTGATGAGCAGGCGGATGCGGCAATCGAAGCGGCGGTTGAGTTCTTCGCCCCACTGCACGGCGATCCAGCGGTCCGGTTCCTTGGCGCGCACGCGCTTGGCCGGCAGGCAGTCGCAGGTGTGCACCACCAGGCCCTGGTCGCGCCGCAGCTGGCCGATGATCTGGTCGCCCGGGATCGGCAGGCAGCACGGCGCCAGCTGCACCGACACGCCTTCGCTGCCATAGATCGTGACCGGGTCGATGTCGCCGCCGGCGGCCGGCTGGGTGGAGGGCGGGTGTTCCGGGTCGCCGTCCATCAGGCCGAAGATGTGGCGCGCCACCAGCGCCGGCATGCGCTTGCCGATGCCGATGTCGGCGTACAGCTCCTCCATCGACTTGGCCGACGATTCGGCCAGCAGTTTCTCGATGGCGCCCGGCGACAGCTCCGGGTTGATGTTGCGAGCAGCCAGGGCCCCGGCCAGCAGTTCCTGGCCCAGCTCCACCGACTCGTTCACGTTCACGGTGCGCAGGTAGTGGCGGATCGCGGAGCGCGCCTTGCCGGTGCGGACGTAGCTCAGCCAGGTCGGGCTGGGGCGCGATTCCGGGTCGGTGACGATTTCGACGATGTCGCCGTTGTGCAGCTCGTTGCGCAGCAGGGCCGGCTCGTTGTTGATCTTGACCGACACCGTATGGTCGCCGATGCCGGTGTGGATCGAGTACGCGAAGTCGAGCGCGGTGGCGCCGCGCGGCAGCGCGATGATCTTCGACTTGGGCGTGAACACGTACACCGAATCGGGGAACAGGTCGACCTTCACGTGCTCGAGGAATTCGGCCGAGTCGCCGGTCTGCTGCTGGATGTCGAGCAGCGACTGCAGCCAGGCGTGGGTGCGCTGCTGCAGGTCCGACATGTTCGAGTCGCCGGTCTTGTACAGCCAGTGCGCCGCCACGCCGCTTTCGGCCGTGCGGTGCATGTCCTGGGTGCGGATCTGGAATTCGACCGGGGTGCCGTAGGGGCCGATCAGGGTGGTGTGCAGCGACTGGTAGCCGTTGATCTTGCGGATCGCGATGTAGTCCTTGAACTTGCCGGGCATCGGCTTGTACAGGGCGTGCAGGGTGCCGAGCGCCACGTAACAGTTCGGCACCGTGTCGACCACCACGCGGAAACCATATACGTCCAGCACCTGCGAGAACGACAGGTGCTTGTTGCGCATCTTTTTATAGATGCCGTACAGGGTCTTTTCGCGGCCATAGACTTCGGCCTCGATGTGGTTGGTGCCCAGCTGGTTCTTGACCGTCTCGAGGATCTTCTTGACCACCTCCCGCCGGTTGCCGCGCGCCGCCTTGATCGCCTTGGCCAGCGTCTGGTAGCGCAGTGGGTACAGGTGCGAGAACGACAGGTCCTGCAGCTCGCGGTAGATGTTGTTCAGGCCGAGGCGGTGGGCGATCGGCACATACACTTCCATCGTCTCGCGCGCGATGCGGCGCTTCTTGGCCGCCACCATCACGCCCAGCGTGCGCATATTGTGCAAGCGGTCGGCCAGCTTGATCAGGATGACGCGCACGTCCGAGGCCATGGCCAGCAGCATCTTGCGGAAGTTCTCCGCCTGCGCTTCCACCTGGCTCTGGAATTCGATTTTCTCGAGCTTGGACAGGCCGTCGACCAGGTTGGCGACCTGGGCGCCGAAGCGCTCCACCAGGTCGTCCTTCTTGACGTCCTGGTCTTCGATCACGTCGTGCAGCAGCGCGGCCATGATGGCCTGGGCGTCGAGCTTCCACTCGGCGCAGATTTCCGCGACGGCGATCGGATGGGAGATATACGGCTCGCCCGACTTGCGGACCTGGCCAAGGTGCATCTCGTCGGAGAAGCGGTAGGCTTCCTTGACTTTCTTGAGCTCGGCGGGGGTGAGGTAGTCGGACAGCTTGTTGATCAGCTGCGTCACCGAGGCGACGCCCGGGGCGGGCGCCGGTACTTCGGCGTCTTGCGGTTTGCCCGCCCGGCGCGAGCGGGCAGGTGTGGCTGGATGGGTCGAATCCGGGGAAGTCAGTTTCATGCGTTATATCGATCAGCCAGTGTAGGCACAGAATAACAGATTCAACGACTTACCAATCCCGGGAACCCAAAGGGTATTACATCGGTACTTTTTTGAGCATCTCGATGCCGACCTTGCCGGCGGCGATTTCACGCAGCGCGACGACGGTTGGCTTGTCCTTGGCTTCGACTTTCGGGGTGTGGCCCTGCAGCAGCTGGCGTGCGCGGTAGGTCGCGGCCAGGGTCAGCTGGAAACGGTTAGGGATGGTCTTGAGGCAATCTTCAATGGTGATACGGGCCATGGTCACTCCTAAATAGACTGTTTTGCGGCAAACCTTGCGGCGCCGCTTATGATTGTTGTTGCGCGTGGATTCCAAGCTGGGCAAACAAGTCGGCGTTACGGGCCGCTTGTTGGGCGAAACGGCAACGTGTCGCTATGACAATCGCCTGCAGTTGGGCCAGGGCGACGTTAAACTCTTCGTTGATGATAGCATATTCGAACTCCGGAGCGTGAGCGATCTCCCCCCCGGCGGCCAGCAGGCGGCGGGTGATGATGTGGGGTTCGTCGGTGCCGCGCTTGTGCAGGCGCTCTTCCAGCGCCTCGATCGACGGCGGCAAAATGAAAATGCCGGCCGCATCCGGAAACTGCTTGCGCACCTGGCGCGCGCCCTGCCAGTCGATCTCCAGCAGGATATCCGTTCCCAGCTTCATTTCCTGCTCCACCGTCAAGCGGCTGGTGCCGTAGTAATTGCCGTGCACTTCCGCCCATTCCATGAATTCGCCACGGTCGGCGCGCGACACGAAGTCTTCGGTCGACGTGAAGTGGTATTCGCGGCCATCCTGCTCGCCCGGGCGCGGCTGTCGCGTGGTGGTCGAGATCGACAGCTTGATGCCCGGTTCCTGTTTCAGCAGGGCGTTGACCAGGGTCGATTTGCCGGCGCCGGACGGGGCGGCGACGACGAACAGGCTGCCGGAGAGGGCGGGAGTGATCATGGTGTGGTCCTTATTAACACGTAGCGTTCATCATAACGTCGAACGCGCGGGCGAGGGACCCGTCCACCCATCGTAGGGTGGACGGGGTAATTCGGAGCAATGCGAGGAATTACGAACGGCCGCGCGTTCAAACATCGGCCGCGCATTGTTGCGCGCCGACAACAAATCATTCCAGGTTCTGCACCTGTTCGCGCATCTGCTCGATGAGCAGCTTGAGCTCCATCGACGCATCCGCCAGCTCCTTCACCGAGGCCTTGGCGCCCAGCGTATTGGCTTCGCGATTGAGCTCCTGCATCATGAAGTCGAGGCGCTTGCCGACCTGGCCGCCCTTTTTCAGGATATGACGGGTTTCGTTCAAGTGAGCCGACAGGCGCGACAGCTCTTCGGACACGTCGATGCGGATGCCGTACAGCGTGACTTCCTGGCGAATCCGTTCCAGCACTTCCTGGCGGCTCAGGACCGATGGGTTGCCGTGACCGGCCAGGCCCAGCGCGTCCTGCATGCGCTCGATCGCCTTGTGCTGGAACTGCGAGATCACCTGCGGGATCAGCGGCGTGATGCGCTTGACGATGACTTCCATCGCGTCGATGCGCGACATCAGCATGCCTTCCAGCGCCGCGCCTTCGCGCTTGCGGCTGTCGACGAAAGCGGCGACGGTGGTGGCGGTGAGGGCGGCGACATCGAGCTGCAGCGACTCCTGGCCCACGTTCGATTCTTCGATCACGCCGGGCCAGCGCAGCAGCTCGGCGACGCTCATCTGGGCGGCCTGGGCAAAGTGCCGGGTCACTTCGGTTTGCAGGCGGGCGAGGTCGGACAGCAGTTCCTGGTTGAGCACTTGCGAGCCGCCGGCGGCCTTGCGGCCGAACGACAGGCGCACTTCGACCTTGCCGCGCGTGATCGCGGCCATGATGGCCGAGCGCAGGTCGGGTTCGAGTGCGCGCAGGTCGTCGTTGATGCGGAACTGGAGATCCAGGAAGCGTGAATTGACGCTCTTGATCTCAATCGTGAGGGTGCCGGCAGCGCCTTCGCTGGTGGCGACCGCATAACCTGTCATGCTCGAAATGCTCAAAGATATCCCCGGTTTTTATTCTTTACAAAGCCGACATTTATCCACACAATCGTCCTGTTAAGCAAGGAAACTCCCTGGATGGCTGCACAGAATAACGCCCCCCTGCCCGACGGGCTGGAAATTGCCGGATATCGCATTGTAAAGAAAATTGCGTCTGGTGGGTTCAGTATTGTTTATCTGGCATATGATGCCGAAGGCAACGCCGTCGCCATCAAGGAATACCTTCCCAGCCAGCTCGCCTTGCGTGCTCCCGGCGAGCTTTGTCCGAGCGTTTCGAAGCCCAATTTGCCAGTGTTCCGCATTGGCCTGAAATGCTTTTTCGAAGAGGGGCGGGCGCTGGCGCGCATCGTCCATCCGAACGTGGTGCGGGTGGTGAACTTCTTCCGCGCCAACGAGACCGTATACATGGTGATGGCCTACGAATCCGGCCACACCCTGCAGGACCACATCGCGCGCCTGCATGCCAGGGGCAGCCGGATGGGCGAGGCGTCCATTCGCCAGCTGTTCAATGGCGTGTGCGCCGGCGTGCGCGAAGTCCACGCCAACAAGCTGCTGCACCTGGACCTGAAGCCGGCCAATATCTACCTGCGCAGCGACGGCTCGCCCCTGCTGCTCGATTTCGGCGCGGCGCGCCAGACCATCAACATCGACGCGCCGATGCTCGCGCCCATGTACACGCCGGGCTTCGCGGCGCCGGAGTTGTACAGCAAGGCCGCTACGCTCGGGCCCTGGACCGACATCTACAGCATCGGGGCGGCCATGTATGCCTGCATGACGCGCTCGATGCCGCAGGCGGTCGAGGCGCGCAGGGACGAAGACAAGACAGTGGCGCAGTTCGCCAAGCTGGCCGGCAGCTATTCGCCCGAGCTGGTCGACATGGTGGCCTCGTGCATGGCGCTCGACCCCTTGGCGCGGCCGCAAAGCGTGTTTTCGATGCAGAAGGTGCTTCAGGCGGCGCCCTCGGTGACGGCGCCACTCGAGGATGAAGAACCCGTGGCGCGGGCCGGCGGCTGGCGCGGCCTGGTCGAACGCCTCGGCGGCAAAGTACGCACTTAGGAGCGAGCATGCAGTTTTCCGTCTACCAGCAGACCCACATCGGCGGGCGCAAGGTCAACCAGGACCGCATGGGCTACAGCTTCACGCGCGACGCGCTGCTGCTGGTGCTTGCCGACGGCATGGGCGGGCACCTGCACGGCGAGATCGCCGCGACCATCGCGCTGCAGACACTGTCGATGATGTTCCGCATGCAGGCCAAGCCCTATGTGAAGAAACCCGAGCGCTTCCTGGAAGAAGCCTTGACCCAGGCGCACTGGGACATCCTGGCCTACGCCGAAGCCCACAAGCTGCCCGAGACGCCACGCACCACCGTGGTGGCCTGCCTGGTGCAGCACAACTGCGCCGTGTGGGCCCACTGCGGCGACTCGCGCCTGTACTGGGTGCGCCGCAACCAGGTGCTGGCGCGCACGCGCGACCACTCGCACCTGGAACACCTGATCGAGCGCGGCAAGGCCACCGAGGCAGACCGCAACACCCACCCCGACCGCAACAAGCTGTACAACTGCATCGGCGCCGGCCAGGCCCCGAAGATCGACATCTCGCGCCAGGCCAGCCTGGAACCGGGCGACACCCTGCTGCTGTGCTCCGACGGCCTGTGGTCGATGCTGCCGGAAACCGAGATCGTGCACCGGCTCTCCAGCTCCACCATCGTGCAGGCGGTGCCGGACATGGTGTCGATGGCGGCCGCGATCGGCGGCGCGCGCGCCGACAACACGACCGCGCTGGCGATCACCTGGCAAGGCGCGGAAGGCGCGGGCGCCGCTGCGCCCGGCATGATCTCGACCCAGATGCTGCCCGACGACGCCGTCAGCTCGACCATCACGGCCGGCACGCCGCTGGCGCCGGGGAGCGACGCGTTCGACGAAGATGAGATCGAAAAAGCGATCGCCGAGATCCGCGAGGCGATCGAGAAGTCCTCCCAATTACTCAAACAAGGCACTCCATGAGCTTCGAACAACGCCCGAGCGGCCGCGCGGTCGACCAGCTGCGCACCATCCGCCTCACCCGCCAGTACACCAGGCACGCCGAAGGCTCGGTGCTGATCGAATGCGGCGACACCAAGGTGATCTGCACCGCCAGCATCGAAGAGAAGGTGCCGGGCTTTTTAAAAGGAAAGGGCCAGGGCTGGATGACCGCCGAATACGGCATGCTGCCGCGCTCCACCCACACCCGCATGGACCGCGAAGCGGCGCGCGGCAAGCAGTCCGGCCGCACCCAGGAAATCCAGCGCCTCATCGGCCGCTCCCTGCGCGCCGCCTTCGACCTGGCCGCCTTCGGCGAACGCACCCTGCACCTGGACTGCGATGTCATCCAGGCCGACGGCGGCACCCGCACCGCCTCGATCACCGGCGCCATGGTGGCGGCGTACGACGCCTTCAACGCGCTGGTGGGGCAGGGCGTCCTGCCCGCCGTACCCGTGAAGCACTTCGTCGCCGCGATCTCGGTGGGCGTGTACCGCGGGATGCCGGTGCTCGACCTGGATTACGTCGAAGATTCGGATTGCGATACCGATATGAATATCGTGATGACGGAAGAGGGGCATTTCATCGAAGTGCAGGGCACGGCGGAAGGCGCGGCGTTCGACCGGGCGGGGATGAACCGGCTGCTGGATCTGGGGCAGTTGGGGATTGGGGAGTTGATTCAGATGCAGAAGCGGTCGTTGGGGTTGATCGGCTGATTTGGCCGGGCTGACTTCGGCATGGAACTTCGGTCCCGGCCTGCGCTGGGACGACATGCTGAAAGTACCACTTAACGATGAGCCGTCGTTCCGGCGCAGGCCGGAACCCAAGTCCGCTCCGTACCCACCACAGCGTCCTTCAGCCTATCGCGCTAAAATACCCCCCCTCGCCGCAAATACACCCCAGAGCACCCATGACCCAACGCCTGATCCTCGCCTCCAACAACGCCGGTAAACTGAAAGAATTCGCCCAGCTCCTCGAACCCATCGGTTTCGACCTGCACCCCCAAGGCGACTTCGACGTCCCGGAAGCGGAAGAGCCGTTCGGCACCTTCGTGGAAAACGCGCTGACCAAGGCGCGCCACGCGTCGCGCCTGACCGGCCTGCCGGCGCTGGCCGACGATTCCGGCGTCTGCGTCAACGCCCTGGGTGGTGCGCCCGGGGTGCATTCGGCGCGCTTTGCGGGCGAGCCGAAATCCGACGCCCGCAACAGCGAGAAACTGGTCGCCGACCTCGCCGGCCACGCCGACAAGTCGGCCTACTATTACTGCGTCCTGGTCTACGTGCGCCACGCCGACGATCCGCAACCCATCATCGCCGACGGCCGCTGGAATGGCGAGATCATCGCCACGCCGCGCGGCGCCAACGGCTTCGGCTACGACCCGCACTTCCTGATCCCCTCGCTCGGACAGACCACCGCCGAACTCGAACCAAGCGTGAAAAACGCCCATTCGCACCGCGGCCAGGCCCTGCGCGCATTGGTCGAGAAACTGCGATGATCCCGATCAAAGTCGCCGGTCCGGCGCCAAGCGAGCCGCGCAACCCGGCCACGGCGGCCCTGCAATACCTGCAGCCGGGCGCGCTGAACCTCGCGGCCCTGCCGCCGCTGTCGCTCTATATCCACTACCCCTGGTGCGTGCGCAAGTGCCCGTATTGCGATTTCAACTCGCACGAAGCCAAGGGCGAGCTGCCGGAGAAAGACTATCTCGACGCCGTGCGCCTCGACCTGGAGCAGTCGCTGCCCCTGATCTGGGGCCGCAAGATCCACACCGTCTTCATCGGCGGCGGCACCCCGAGCCTGATGTCGGCCGCGGGCCTGGACCGCCTGCTGTCGGACGTGCGCACCCTGCTGCCTCTGGAGATTGGCGCCGAGATCACGATGGAGGCCAACCCAGGCACCTTCGAACAGGAGCGCTTCAAGTCCTACCGCGACAGCGGCGTGAATCGCCTGTCGATCGGCATCCAGAGCTTCAGCGGATCGCACCTGAAAGCCCTCGGCCGCATCCACGACGAACGGGAAGCCTTGCGCGCGGTGGAGATCGCGCGCTGCACGTTTGACAACTTCAACCTCGACCTGATGTTCGCGCTGCCCTCGCAGACGCTCGAGGAAGCGCGGCGCGACCTGCAGACGGCGATGTCCTTCGCGCCGCCGCACCTGTCGATGTACCACTTGACGATGGAACCGAACACGGTCTTCGCCAAGTACCCGCCGGCGCTGCCGGACGACGACTTGAGCGCCGACATGCAGGACATGATCCTGGAAGCCACCGCGGCGGCAGGCTACGAGCACTACGAAGTGTCGGCCTACGCGAAGGCCGGCAAGCGCGCGAAGCACAACCTGAACTACTGGGGTTTCGGCGACTATCTCGGCATCGGCGCCGGCGCGCATTCGAAGATCTCCTTTCCGCACCGCGTGCTGCGCCAGGCGCGCTACAAGCAGCCGGGCTCCTTCATCGAGGCGGCGAAGCGCGGCAACCCGGTGCAGGAAGAGCACGAGATTGCCCGCGGCGACATGGGCTTCGAATTCATGCTCAACGCGCTGCGCCTGACCGAAGGGTTTGATCCGAACCTGTTCGGCGAACGTACCGGCATGAACATCAGCGCCATCACCAAACCCTTGAACGAGGCCGAAGCCAAGGGCTTGCTGTACCGCGACCACAAGCTGATCAAGCCGACCGAACTGGGCCAGCGTTTCCTGAATGACCTGCAGGAGATGTTCCTGGTCGGGTAAGGTAGCGGCCGTAAGGTGGCCGGCTTCGCCGACCACCTTACGGAGGTTTACGTGCTGGCCCCACCGGCCAGGGACGCGATCGTGCGGGCCAGCCCCTGGACGACACGCGCCATGTCCGCGTAATCGACTTGTCCGGCTGCGTCTTGCGTGGTGTGGAAGTAGGGATAGCGCTGGAAGGCGGTATCGGTGATCATCAGAGCCGGAAGCCCTGGCTGGCCGCTGTGGTCCGACAGCGTCATTCCCATCACGTGCGCCCGCGCCGCCAGCCCTTCGGCCGGGGACTCGGGCTGCGCCTTGAACGCCGCCAGCGCCTGCCGTACCGGCGCCGACGATTCCAGCTTGCCGACGAAGGCAATGAAGTTGCCCTCGCGAGGAGATTGCTTCGCGCCGACGAAAAAGACGAACCTCACTTCGGTGCCGCGTCGCGGGTGCATGGACTTGAGCAGGCGCGCCAGTTCGAGCACGGCTGCGGTGCCGCTGCCCCGTGCAGTATCGACATGGGCGCCGACGATGAAGATCCGCTCGGGACGCGCTCCCGGCGCCGTGCTGGACACCGAGACCTCGATGTTGCGCACTTCCCGGCCGCCAGCCTCGGCCACCTGCGTGCGCGGACGGTAACCGTAGGCTTGCAGCGTGGATGCGATGTGCCCCGCGGCGGCGCAACGGGGCGCGTCGCTGGCGAGCGCCTGCACGTGGTTCTGCAGGCGGGTGGAGAGCTCCGGGCCGGTGGCGGCGGAATCGGCGGAGTCGGTTTCCAGCGCCAGCGTCGCCAGCACGACCGCCAGCAGGATCGCGATGAGGATCTTCCAGTGTGAGCGGGCGAATTTGCGCATGGTAGTCGGGCAGGGCCTTCAACCGTCGATGCGGCCAGTGTAGCCAAGTTGTCAAAGCCACGCGCCGACAATTCCGCATTTCAACGTGCGCTGTTCGGCAGCACCTGGAAATCATCGGTATGGTCGAGCGCGCGCAGCGGCTCAGCCAGGTTCGGCGGCGGCACCGTGAGCTTGCGCTGGCGAAGGTCGAACCACCCAGCAGTGGACGTCAGGCGCGCGTCGGCGGATTTGTCGAGATAGGCGGTGTTGCGCATGTGGGCATTGAAGTCCATGTCGCCCCAGCCGGCGATGAGGGTTTGTTGGTACAGGGTGGGCTCCTTGCTGGTGATGGTTTTGCTTGGAGGCTGTGCGGCGGAATTGGGTCCCGGCCTTCGCCGGGACGACGGTTCATGAGCTGGGGTGAAAGCAGCACCGTCGTTCCCGCGCAGGCGGGAACGATGCCACTGGCATCATTCCCCCAAGTTTGCAGCGTACCCGCAGCGCAAGCAAAAAAAAACCGGACCACGAAAGTCCGGTTTTCCATGAAACAAACAGCCAGGATCAGCGCGCCGCCACCGGCGTCCCCGCTTCCGTCCACCCGCCCCCCAGCACGCCATACAGCGTGACCTGGTTCTGCAAGCGCTGCAGGTTCGCCTGCACCGCCGCCTGCTGCGCCTGGAACAGCGCGCGCTGGGCGTCGAGCAGTTCGAGGTAGCTGGCGGCGCCGTTCTTGTAGCGCAGGTCGGCCAGGTTGAAGCGGTCCGCTTCGGCTTCCGCCACCGCGCGCTGGGCGCGCAGTTGCTCGCTGAAGGTCGACTGCCCGGCCAGCGCATCGGCCACTTCGCGGAAGGCCTGCTGGACCGAGCGCTCGTACTGCGCCACGGCGATGTCGCGGCCGGCGCGGGCGCTGCCCAGCACTGCCGTGTTGCGGCCGTAGTCGAAGATCGGCAGGATCGCTTGCGGCGCAAAGGTCCAGCCGTAGGTGCCGCTCTTGAACAGGCCGGACAGCTCGCTGCTCGCGCTGCCCACCTGTCCGGTGAGCGAAATGCGCGGGAAGAAGTTGGCGCGTGCGGCGCCGATGTTGGCGTTGGCCGCCACCAGCTGCTGCTCGGCCGCGCGGATGTCCGGGCGGTTGGCCAGCAGGTCCGACGGCAGGCCGGCCGGCAGGTCCGGCAGGTCGGTGGTGGCCAGGGTGGTCCCGGCCGGCACGCTGCCGTCGACCGGCGCGCCTACCAGCAGCGTGAGCAGGTTCAGGTCCTGGGCGCGCTGGCGCTGCTGCGCGGCGAGCGTGGCCAGGGCGGTTTCCACCAGCGAGCGCGCCTGCTGCAGTTCGAAGCGCGAGGACACGCCGTTATCGAAGCGCAGCTGGGTCAGGCGCATCGATTCCTGGCGCGTGCCCAGGGTTTGCTGGGTGATCGCCAGCAGCTCTTCGTCGGCCAGCAGCTGCAGGTAGACATTGGCCACCGACGAGATCAGGCTGATCTGGGCGGTCTTGCGCGCCTCTTCGGTCGCCAGGTACTGCGCCAGCGCTGCCTGCGACAGGTTCTTCACGCGGCCGAACAGGTCGAGTTCGAAGGCGGTGACCTGCAGGCCGGCCTGGTAGAGGCTCGAGATCGGCTCGTCCTTGCCGGTGGTCTGGCGCTGGCCGCTGATGCCCAGGCCCACCGTCGGCAGGCGGTCGGCGCGCTGGATGCGGTACTGCGCACGCGCCTGTTCGATGTTGGCCACCGCGACCCGCAGATCGCGGTTGTTGACCAGCGCCTGTTCGATCAGGCCGCGCAGGCGCGCGTCAGGGAAGAAGCGCTGCCAGGCCAGCGAGGCCGGGGCCTCGCCCACCACCGGGGCGGCAGGGGCGCTGGCCGCCTTCGGCATCTCGGGGAAGGCCGGGGCCACCGGGGCCACCGGGCGCTCGTACTTCGGCGCCAGCGACATGCAGCCCGCGAGCAGCATGGCCAGGGCCAGCGGAGTCAGTTTTTTCATTGGTGTGATCATATTTTTTCCTGGGCTGCGAGAGCCGCTTCGTCTTCATGCGAATATTTCTTGCGCTGGCGTTCGCTGCCCTTGAAGATCTTGCGCACCACCACGAAGAACAGTGGCACGAACAGCACGCCGAGCGTCGAAGCCGTAATCATACCGCCCATCACGCCGGTACCGATGGCGCGCTGCGATGCCGAGCCGGCGCCGCCCGCGATCACCAGCGGCAGCACGCCAAGGATGAAGGCCAGCGAGGTCATGATGATCGGGCGGAAGCGCAGGTGCGCCGCCTCGATCGCCGCGTCCATCGGCGATTTGCCCTGGGCCTGCAGGTCTTTCGCGAACTCGATGATCAGGACCGCGTTCTTCGCCGCCAGGCCGATGATGGTCACCAGGCCGATCTTGAAGTACACGTCGTTCGGGTAGCTGCGCATCATGGCCGCCAGCACGGCGCCCAGGATACCGAACGGCACCACCAGCAGCACCGACACCGGGATCGACCAGCTTTCATACAGCGCGGCCAGGGCCAGGAAGATCGCCAGCAGCGAGAACGCCATCAGGATGCCCATGGTGCCGCCCGAGAGCTGCTCTTCGCGCGACTGGCCGGTCCACTCGAAAGCGAAGCCCGACGGCAGCCTGGCTGCCAGCTTCTCCATTTCGGTAATCGCGTCGCCGGTCGAATAACCCGGCTTGGCGTCGCCCGAGATGCTCATCGCCGGATAGCCGTTGTAGCGCAGGGTCTGCATCGGGCCGGTCACCCACTTGGTGGTGGCGAAGGAAGACAGCGGCACCGGCTGGCCCTGGATGTTCATGGCGTTCAGGCGCAGCAGGTCGTCGGGTTGCATGCGGTCCTTCGCATCGGCCTGCACCACCACGCGCTGCAGGCGGCCGGCGTTCGGGAAGTCGTTCACGTAGCTCGAACCGAGCGAGGTCGAGATCGCGGTATTGATCGCATCGAAGCTCACGCCCAGGGCCTGCGCCTTGTCGCGGTCGATGTCGAGCATGACCTGGGGCGCGTCTTCCAGGCCTTCCGGACGCACGCCGGCCAGGATCGGGCTTTGCGCGGCCATGCCGAGCAGCTGGTTGCGGGCCGCCAGCAGGGCGTTGTGGCCGTTGCCGCCGCGGTCCTGCAGGCGGAAGCTGAAGCCGGTGCCGCGTCCAAGTTCCGGGATCGGCGGTGGCGACAGCGCGAAGATGAAGGCATCGCGCACGCCGGACAGGCCGCCGATGATGCGGTTGGCGACGGCGCCCGCGCTCGAGTCCGCGCCCTTGCGCTCGCTCCAGTCCTTGAGTGGAATGAAGGCCAGCGCCATGTTCTGTCCGGCGCCCGAGAACGAGAAGCCCAGCACGCTGACCATGTTCGCCACTTCCGGCTGCTTCATGATGAAGGCTTCGGCGGTGCGCATCACTTCGTTGGTGCGCTCCAGCGTGGCGCCTGGCGGCAGCTGGATGTTGGCGATGATGTAGCCCTGGTCTTCGTTGGGCAGGAAGGAGTTCGGCATGCGCGTGAACAGCAGGGTCACCAGGCCGATCACGAGCACGAAGGCGACCAGCGCCCGACCGGAGTAGCGAATCAGCTTGCCCACCCAGTTTTCGTAACCCTTGGCCGTGCGCGAGAAGCGGCGGTTGAACCAGCCGAAGAAGCCCTTCTTCTCATGGTGGTGGCCCGCTTCGACCGGCTTGAGCAGGTGCGCGCACAGGGCCGGCGTGAGCGACAGCGCCAGGAAGGCCGAGAAGGCGATCGAGGACACCATGACCACCGAGAACTGGCGATAGATGTTACCCACCGCGCCGGCGAAGAAAGCCAGCGGCACGAACACCGACATCAGGACCACGGTCACGCCGATGATGGCGCCCGAGATCTGGCCCATCGCCTTGCGCGTCGCCAGCAGCGGGCTCAGGCCCTCTTCGCTCATGATGCGTTCGACGTTCTCGACCACCACGATGGCATCGTCGACCACGATACCGATGACCAGCACCATGCCGAACATGGTCAGCACGTTGATCGAGTAGCCCAGCGCCAGCAGCGTACCCAGGGAACCGAGCAGGGCGACCGGGACCACGATGGTCGGGATGATCGTATAGCGGAAGTTTTGCAGGAACAGGTACATCACCAGGAACACCAGCACCAGCGCCTCGACCAGGGTATGCAGCACCTGCTCGATCGAGATGTCGATGAACTTCGAGCTGTCGAATGGCACGGTGGCCTTCATCCCGGCCGGGAAGAACTTGGACAGTTCGTCCATGCGCTCGCGCACCAGGCGCGCCGTTTCCAGCGCGTTGCCCGACGGCGCCAGCTGCACGCCGATACCGGTGGAAGGCTTGCCGTTCAGGCGTGCCGAGGTGCCGTACGACTGGGCGCCGATTTCGATGCGGGCCACGTCCTTCAGGCGCACGGTCGAGCCGTCCGGATTCGCCCGCAGCACGATGTTGCCGAACTGTTCGACGCTCGAGAGCTGGCCGGTCACGACCACGGTCGCGGTGATTTCCTGGCCGCGCGCCAGCGGCAGTTCGCCGATGGTGCCCGAGGCCACTTGGGCGTTCTGGCTGCGGATGGCGGCGTTGACGTCGGCCGGCGACAGGCGCAAGCCCACCAGCTTGGCCGGGTCGATCCAGACGCGCATGGCGCGCTCGGTACCGAACAGCTGGGCGGTACCGACACCCTTGATGCGCTGGATTTCAGGCAGCACCGTGCGCGAGGCGTAGTCGCCCAGCGCGATCGGGTCCCACTTCGGATCGTCCGACGAGAGGATGGTAAACAGCAGGAAGTTCGCGCGCACCTTGTCGACGCGCACGCCCTGCTGGTTCACCGCCGCCGGCAGGCGCGGGGACGCGCGCGACAGGCGGTTCTGGACGTCGACCTGGGCCAGCTCCGGATTGGTGCCGGTTTCAAACGTGAGGGTGATCGAGCCGCTGCCGTTGGCGGTGCTGCTCGACTCCATGTAGACGAGGCCGGGCGACCCGTTCATCTCGCGTTCGATGACGGAGATGACCGAGTCTTCCAGGGTCTGGGCCGACGCGCCGGGGTAGGCGGCGTTGATCACGATCGAGGGCGGGGCCACGTTCGGATACTGGGCGATCGGCAGCTGGGTGATCGAAACCGCACCGATCACCATGATGAACAGCGCGATCACCCAGGCGAAAATGGGGCGGTCAATAAAAAAACGTGCCATGTTAAATCCTGTTCTTGTTCGGGCGCGTTAGCGTGCGGCTGCAGCTGGGGCGGCGGCCGGTGCACCGGAGCCTGCGGCTGGCGCGGCTGCGGCCGGCGCCCACGACACCGCCTTGACCGGGGTACCCGGCGGCAGCATCTGCAGCTTCTGGAAACCGTCGACCATCACGCGTTCGCCTTCTTTCAGGCCGTCGGTGACGATCCAGTTGGCGCCTTGCTGCGAGCCGATCTTGACGGTGCGCGGGGTTGGCTTGTTGTCGGCGCCGACCACCATCAGGGTGTCGCCCTGGGGACCGCCGCGGGTGACCGCCTGCTGCGGCACCACGATGCCGTTCGGGAGCTGGGCCTGGGCCAGGCGCACGCGCACGTACTGGCCCGGCAGCAGGGCGTTGTCCGGGTTCGGGACCTGGGCGCGCAGGGTGACCTGGCCCGTGCTCGGGTCGACGGTCACGTCGGAGAACAGCAGGCGGCCGCGGGTGGCGAGCTCGGTGCCGTCGTCCAGGATGACGCTCACCGGCGCATCGTTCTTGCTGCCGCCGCCGGCCTGCTTGCGCAGGCGCTGCAGCTCCGAAGCCGACTGGGTGATGTTCAGGTACATCGGGTTGTTCTGCTGGATCAGCGCCATTTCGGTCGCCTGGGCGCTGGAAACCAGTGCCCCTTCGGTCACCAGCGCGCGGCCGATGCGGCCGGAGATCGGGGCGTACACGTTGGCGTAGCCGGAATTGATCTGGGCGATGCGTACCTGTGCTTTCGCAGCGGCGACGGCCGCTTCGGCCTGCTTCTGGGCCGCCACGGCATTGGTGTATTCCTGCTTGCTGATGGCGTTGGCTTCGACCAGCGGCTTGTAGCGCTCGGCCTGGGCGGTGGCCTGGTTCAGGGTCGCCTGGGCGCTGCCGACGTCGGCCTGGGCCGCCGCAAGGCGCGCCTGGTAGGGCGCCGGGTCGATCTGGAACAGGGACTGGCCCTGCTTGACTTCGCTGCCTTCGGTGAACAGGCGCTTGAGCACCACGCCATCGACGCGGGCGCGGACCTGGGCGGTGCGGACTGGTTCGGCGCGTGCCGGCAGTTCGGTCAGCAGCGAGACCGGTTCGAATTTGGTGGTGATGACCCCGACTTCCGGAGCCGGCATGCCGCCGCCTGGGCCGCCTGCAGCAGGCGCTGCGTCTTTTTTACCACAGGCCGACAGCAGGGCGACCGCCATCAGCGTGCCTGCGGCGATCCGGGTGAGGGACAGGGTGGAGTGGTCTAAGCGCATTACGTGTGCTTTCATTCTGATTGTTGATTCGACTACCGTATGCAGACATTTCCACCACATACGAATCGTCACTGGCTTTTGCGAACAGTTTTATATACTATCACGGCTGTATGTTTAAAGTTTGAGACGCTCTTCTAGACGAAGGGCCCGGGAAAAAAATGGCACGTAAAACCAAAGCGGAAGCTGCTGCGACCCGCGACAGCATCCTCGACGCCGCTGAAAGATTGTTCGCCGAACAAGGCGTTTCAAGGACAACTTTACAGCATATTGCGAGCGCTGCGGGAGTCACGCGTGGCGCCATCTACTGGCATTTCCTCGATAAAGGGGCGCTTCTGCATGCGATGATGGACCGCGCCAAGATGCCGCTCGAGGAAGCGATGCTGCTGCTCGACGCCAGCGAGAAGGACGACCCGATGCACGATTTGCGCGAGTACGTCATGATGGTGCTGCGGGTGACGGCCACGGACCCGAAGGCGCGGCGCGTGTTCGAGATCGTCACGCTGAAGATGGAATTCGTCGACGAAGCGGTGACGATGCGCGACGGGCGGCGCGAGAAACAGCTGATCTGGATGCAGCGCGTCGAAACCCGCCTGCAGCAGGCCAAGGCGCTGGGTCACGTCAAGGACGACCTGGACCTGGTAATGGTGGCGCACGGCATGTGGATCATCATGGATGGCCTGATCCGCAACTGGCTGTTCGATACCGAGGCGTTTGACCTGGTGGAGCTGGGCGGGTCGGTGATGGATGGGTACCTGTCGGGGCTGCGCAAGTGCTGAAGATTCATTCGTTTGTTGACGCAAGCACGTCGTAGGCGCCAGTGGCGCGTACGACGTGCATCTTGTAACGAGACTTCATACCGTAAGCGCCGTTCAGGCGCTTTTTTTTACGGCCCGGCCTTCTTAGCGCATCGTCGCGATCATCTGCTTGAGCTTGATCGAATCCGCCACGAAGGCGCGGATGCCTTCGGACAGCTTTTCGGTGCCCATCGCGTCTTCATTGAGCATGAAGCGGAAGGTCTTCTCGTCCATCGCGATCTTCTCGATGTCCGCATTGGCGTCGGCAACCAGCTTGCGCTCGAGCGGTGCGTCGCTGTCGGCGAGCTTTTGCAGCAGGTCGGGCGAGATGGTGAGCAGGTCGCAGCCGGCCAGTTCCTGGATCTGCGAGGTGTTACGGAAGCTCGCGCCCATCACTTCGGTCTTGTAGCCGAACTTGCGGTAGTACTGGTAAATGCGCTTGACCGACTGCACGCCCGGATCGTCGGCGCCCTGGTAGTCGGTGCCGGTCGACTTCTTGTACCAGTCATAGATGCGGCCGACGAACGGCGAGATTAGCTGCACGCCGGCTTCGGCGCAGGCGATCGCCTGGCACAGCGAGAACAGCAGGGTCAGGTTGCAGTGGATGCCTTCCTTTTCCAGGATCTCGGCGGCGCGGATGCCTTCCCAGGTCGATGCGATCTTGATCAAGACGCGCTCGCGCGACACGCCGGCCTTTTCGTACAGGGCGATCAGCTCGCGGCCCTTGGCGACGGTGGCTTCGGTGTCGAACGACAGCGCGGCATCGATCTCGGTCGAGACGCGGCCCGGCACGAACTTCAGGATCTCCACGCCGAAACCGATCAGGAGGTTGTCGACGATTTCATCGATGCTCGCGTGCGGCGCGTCGGCGATGGCTTTTTCCAGCAGCGGACGGTATTCCGGCTTCTGCACGGCCTTGAGGATCAGCGACGGGTTGGTGGTCGCATCCTGCGGGGTGTAGGCCTTGATCGACTGGAAGTCGCCGGTGTCGGCGACGACGGTGGTGTATTGCTTGAGCTGTTCGAGTTGGTTCATGTGGGGTCTCGGTGTGAATGAGTGAATCAGGTGTTGGGGGTTGAGTGCGAACTTGGGCGGAACAATGCCACTGGCATTGTTCCGCCCAAGTTAACATGCACCTAAACGAAATCGGTACCGTCCATAAACGCGCGAATCATCGCCTCCAGTCCTTCCCGGTCTTCCTCCGAAAACCGGTCCAGCACCGGGCTGTCGATATCGAACACGCCAAGGACTTCGCCGTCCTTGACCAGCGGGATCACGATCTCCGACGCCGACGCCGAATCGCAGGCGATATGGCCCGGAAAGGCGTGCACGTCCGGCACGACGATGGTCTTGCGCTCGACCGCGGTGGTGCCGCAGACGCCGCGGCCGAAGGGGATGCGGGCGCAGGCAGGCTTGCCCTGGAAGGGGCCGACCAGCAGGTCCTGGCCCTCGCCCTTGCGGGACGGGACCGTGAAATAGAAGCCGGCCCAGTTCAGGTCGGACAAGGTATCGTAGACCAGCGCGGAGAACTGCGCGGCGTTGGCCATCAGGCTGCGTTCACCTTCGAGCACGCTCTCGACCTGGCGCTCCAGCAGGGCGTAGTCGGGGCGTTCGCTGCGTTCTGGGTTGATGTGCATGGCGTATCCGGGATGCTTTGGAAACCGGGTATTTTACACCTGTGTCGGGTTCAGTTCTTGTGGCCAGCGGCTTTGGAACGTCGTACCGGCGAAGGCCGGTACCCAAGGTAGCCCGCTGGGTGGTAACTCAACCAATGAACGAATCGAACTGCATGTCGTATTCCTGCAGCGCCTTCTGCGCGTTCTGCATCTTCTTGCGAAACTCCGGCCCGCGCTGCAGCGCCAGGCCTACGGCCAGCACGTCGATCACCACCAGGTAGGCCAGGCGCGCCGAGATCGGCGTGTAGGGGTCGATCGCGAACACCAGGTCGATCGGGATGAACAGCGTGGCAATGTCCGCCAGCGGGGTGCCGGACGGCGCCAGCACGATCACATCGGCCCCGCCGCGGCGCGCCAGTTTTGCGGAGCGGGTCAGCGCCGGGTTGTTGCCGCGCTGCGAAATCGCCACCACCGCGTCGCCCTCGCGCAGCAGGGCCGCGGCGATCGAGTGGATCGCCGGGTCGGCATAGGCCACCGTGGGCACGCCCGAGCGGAAGAACTTGTGCTGGGCGTCGGCCGCCACGAAACCCGACGAGCCCTGGCCGTAGAACTCGATCTTGTTGGCGCGCGACAGGATGTCGAGCGCCTTCTGGATCAGTTCCGGCTTGAGGTTGTTGCGCAGGTCGAGCAGGGTGTTGATCGAGCGGCTGCAGATCTTGTTCACCAAATCCGCCGCCAGGTCGTCCGGGGCCGGCTGCTCGTTGGCGCCGGGCAGGGCCAGCGCCAGGCCCTGCGCCAGCTTCAATTTGAACTCATGCCAGCCGTCGTAGCCGAGCGTGCGGCAGAAGCGCACCACGGTGGGCTCGGAGACTTGCGCGCTCTTGGCCAGCGCCGTGATGTTCTGGCTGACGATGAGGCTGGGGGCGGCCAGCACCGCGAGCGCCACCTTGCGCTCGCTCTTGGAGAGCGAATCGAGCTGGGTGCGGATGGAGTCGAGCAGCATGATCGGTCGCCTTCAGTCTTCCGGCAGCACTTCTTCGCGCCACTGCAGGCCGTCGCGGCCGATCAGTGCGCTCGAGGCGGCCGGGCCCCAGGTGCCCGAGGTGTACGGCACCGGCGTGGAATCGTCCTGTTCCCAGTGTTCCAGGATCGGTTCGACCCATTCCCAGGCCGCTTCCAGTTCGTCGCCGCGCATGAACAGGGTGAGCTGGCCACGCAGCACGTCGACCAGCAGGCGCTCGTAGGCTTCCATGCGCGGGCTCTTGAACTGCTCGCGGAAATCCAGCTCCAACTCGGCCTGCTTCAGGCGCATGGAGTCGCCCGGCGTCTTGGCCATCAGGTTCATCGACAGGCCTTCGTCCGGCTGCAGGCGGATCACCAGGCTGTTGGGCTGGAAGCTCGACGTCGGCTGGTTGAAGATCGAATGCGGAATCGGCTTGAAGCGCACCACGATCTCGGCCAGGCGGTCGGCCATGCGTTTGCCGGTGCGCAGGTAGAAGGGCACGCCGGCCCAGCGCCAGGTGTCGATCTCGGCCTTCACGGACACGAAGGTCTCGGTCTTCGACTGTTTCGGCGCGCCCGGTTCGTCGCGGTAGCCCGGCACCGCCTGGCCATCCACGTAACCGCCGCGGTACTGGCCGCGCACGATGTTCTGCGACAGGGTGGTCGGGGTAAAGCGCTTCAGGGACCGCAATACCTGCAGCTTGGCGTCGCGCACGGCGTCCGGGGCGATCGAGGTCGGCGGTTCCATGGCCACGATGCACAGCAGCTGCAGCAGGTGATTCTGCAGCATGTCGCGCAGCGCGCCGGACGTATCGTAGTAGCCCAGTCGGTTACCCACCCCGATCTTCTCGGCGATGGTGATCTGCACATCCGAAATCCACTCGCGGCGCCACAGCGGCTCGAACAGGATATTCCCGAAGCGCAGGGCCAGCAGGTTCTGCACCGTCTCCTTGCCCAGGTAATGGTCGATCCGGTAGATCTGGGACTCGGCAAACACCTTGCCGACGTCGAGGTTGATCTGCTTGGCCGAGGCAAGGTCGCGACCCAGCGGTTTTTCCAGGACAACGCGCGATGCGGGCGTCACCAGATTGGTTGCGGCCAGGTTGTCGCAGATGGTGGCGAACAGGTGGGGCGGGGTGGCCAGGTAGTAGACGCGGGTGAGGGACTCGTCCTTGCGCAGCGCTTCGGCCAGCGGGCCGTAGGTGGCAACGTCGGTGGCATTCAGGGCCACATAGACGATGCGCTTCAAGAACCGCTGCCAGCTCGCTTCCTCTGGCGTGTCCTTGATGTGCTGCTTCGAATTCGTTTCGACCATCTTCAGGAACTCTTCCTGCGTCGCCTCGTCGCGGCCGACGCAGATGATGCGGGCGCTGTCGGGGAGGTCGTTGCAGACGTCACGCGAATACATTGCGGGGAGCAGCTTGCGCATTGCAAGGTCGCCACTGCCACCGAAGAAAACGAGGTCGAAATCGGAAAGTGCCATAGGAATATCTGTGAAAGATGGATGGAGGCTTATTGTGTAAATTTACTACACAGATATGGTGTTAGCAAGAAAATTTACTACGTGCTTGCAGGGTGGACGCTAATTCGATTGTTACCGCTAGATCCGTCATTCCCGCCTTCGCGGGAAGTCGTAGGCGCCCGTTAGGGGGGCGTGTCCCAAGTGGGGGCGCTCGCTGGACGCGAAGCTAGCGGAAAACCGCCTTAGGACTGATACTCCGGCTCCTCCCGCCCCGCCACATCCACCCGAATCGACAACACCTTCCCACTGAGCGGATACTTCTCCAGCTCATCCTTTGATCGCCCATGACTGGCGCTGGTGATATACAGCGTGCGCAGGTCGCTCCCGCCGAAGGCGACGGAGGTCGGGCAGCGTACCGGCAAGGCGATCTCGCGCAGGATCTCGCCGTTGGGAGCAATGCGCAGCACGCGCCCGCCTTCGAACATCGCCACCCAGTACGCGCCTTCGCTGTCCACCGTCGCGCCGTCGGGACGGCCGCCGTAATCCGCCGCAGCTTTATCGGTCGAGAAGGTCTTGAGCGTGCGCCCGTTCGACTGCACGCCGGTGGCCGGATCGAAGTCGTAGCAGTCGATCCGGTGCGTGGTGGTATCGGCATGGAACATCGTGCGGCCGTCCAGGCTCCAGGCCAGGCCGTTCGAGTTGGTCATGCCGCCGGCCCAGGCGCGGCGCAGCTGGCCGCGTTCGAACACGTACATCTCGGCGGCCGGCTTGTCGCGCGGTTCGTACATGGTGCCGATCCAGAACCGGCCGGCCGGGTCCACGCGGCCGTCGTTGAAGCGGACGATGGAGGTGTCGTAGGGCGCATCGGCGACCGGGACTTCCTTGCCGCTGGTGGTATTCAGGCAGACGATGCCGGCGCGGGTGGCGACGTGCAGGTTGTTGTCGCCGTCGATCGCCAGGGCGGACGGCTCCGAGCCCATCTTCCAGGAAGTGAACTTGCCGCTGGCCGGATGGACGCGGTTGACGGTCAGGCCGTTGATGTCGACCCAGTACAGGGCCGACTCGACCTCGTGCCAGGTGGCGGATTCGCCGACCAGCATCGGCGCGTCGTGCACTACTTCGAATTTTTCCATTGCCATGTGTGTATCCGGGATGAGGTTCAGACGGCTGCCTTGGCGCGGGCGATGAGGCCGTTGGTGGAGCTGTCGTGCAGCTCCGGCTGCGGGTCGGCGGCCAGCTCGGCTTCGATCTTCTTGGCCAGTACCTTGCCAAGCTCAACGCCCCACTGGTCGAAACTGTTGACATCCCAGATCACGCCCTGCACGAAGGTCTTGTGCTCGTACAGCGCGATCAGGGCGCCCAGGGTCGCCGGCGTCAGGCGTTCCATCAGGATGGTGTTGCTCGGGCGGTTGCCGGGGAAGGTCTTGTGCGGCGCCAGGCGCTCGATCTCGGCGAGCGGCAGTCCCTGCTGCTGCAGGTCGATGCGGACCTCATCGAGGGTCTTGCCCTTCATGAAGGCTTCCGACTGCGCGAAGCAGTTCGCCAGCAGCGCCGTGTGGTGGTGCTCCATCTCGTGCGCGGGACGCAGCGCGGCGATGAAGTCGATCGGATTCAGGTCGGTGCCCTGGTGCAGTAGCTGGAAGTAGGCGTGCTGGCCGTTGGTGCCCGGCTCGCCCCAGATGGCGGGGCAGGTCGGGGTGTCGACCGGCTCGCCGTCGCGGGTGACGCGCTTGCCGTTGCTTTCCATGTCGAGCTGCTGCAGATAGGCAGGGAAGCGGCTCAGGTCCTGGTGGTAGGGCGCGATCGTGACCGACGGCGCGCCCAGGAACTGGCGGTTCCAGAAGCCGACCAGCGCCAGGATGATCGGCATGTTCTCTTCGATCGGCGCGGTGCGGAAATGCTCGTCCATGGCGTGGGCGCCGGCCAGGAAGTCGGAAAAATAACCGAAGCCCACCGCCAGCGCGACCGACAGGCCGATCGCCGACCACACCGAATAACGTCCGCCGACCCAGTCCCAGAACGGGAACATGTTGGCCGGGTCGATGCCGAAGGCCTTGATTGCCTCGGTGTTGGTCGAGACGGCGACGAAGTGCCGCGCCAGCGCCGCTTCCGGCGCATTCGCCAGGAACCAGCTGCGCGCGGTCTGCGCGTTCATCATGGTCTCGGCGGTGGTGAAGGTTTTCGACGCGACGATGAACAGCGTGGTTTCCGGATCCACCTGGTTCAAGGCGGCGTCCATGTCGTGGCCGTCGACGTTGGACACGAAGTGCATGCGAAGGCGCGGGTGGGCGTAGTGGCGCAGGGCCAGCACCACCATCTTCGGGCCCAGGTCGGAGCCGCCGATGCCGATGTTGACGATATCCGTGATCGGCTTGCCGGTATGGCCCAGCCATTCGCCGCTGCGCACGGCGTCGGTGAAGGCCTTCACGCGGCCGAGCACCGCGTGCACGTCGGCGTTTACGTCCTGGCCGTCCACGCTGAGTTTGGCGCCGCGCGGCGCGCGCAGGGCGGTGTGCAGCACGGCGCGGTTCTCGGTGTTATTGATGCGTTCACCGGCAAACATGGCGTCGCGGCGCTGCTCCACGCCGCGCTCGCGCGCCAGCGCCGCCAGCAGTTCAAGCGTGCGCCCGTCGAGGCGATTTTTTGAATAGTCTAGGAATAGCTCCGCACCCTCGCACGAGAGCCGCTCGAAGCGCTGCGGGTCGGCGGCAAACAGGCTGCGCATCTGCCAGTCTTCGGCCTCGATGGCGTGGGTTTCAAGGGCGTGGAAGCTGGCGGTGCTGGTCAGGGAAGGCTGGCGCATGGGATCGGTATAGATGGCAGAATATTGTCAATTACAGATTATCGAATAATACAGGATGCGTGCGTAAATTCACTACACAAAAAGTGGCCGAGTTGCCACGTAGGGTGGTCGGCTCCGCCGGCCGCGCGTTTAATCCGTGCCTGCATCGCAATCCGCTAAAACGGCGTTCAGATGTGATTTGAACGCGTGGCCAACATGGCCGGCCACCCTGCCAGGGGCGAAATAGCCGATCGCAGCACCCGCCGTAATTCTGTAGTAAAATTTCAGATACAACATTTTCGAAGGAACGATCATGGCGCTGCACCCCGTAGTCGAACAGGTAACCAAGCGGATCATCCAGCGAAGCCGGGCTTCGCGCGCGGCCTATCTCGCCCATCTGGAAGCGGCCCGCATCCAGGGCGTGCAGCGCGGTGCGCTGGGCTGCACCAACCTTGCGCACGCGATCGCCGCCTTCCCGGTCAACGACAAGCTCAAGCTGCGCGAAGCCAAGGTGCCGTCGATCGCGATCGTTTCTTCCTACAACGACATGCTGTCGGCCCACCAGCCTTTCGAATACTACCCGCGCGTGATCAAGGAAGCGGCGCGCGAAGTCGGCGCGGTCGCCCAGTTCGCGGGCGGCGTGCCGGCGATGTGCGATGGCGTGACCCAGGGCCAGCCGGGCATGGAGCTGTCGCTGTTCTCGCGCGACGCCATCGCCATGGCTGCCGCCATCGGCCTGTCGCACAATACCTTCGACGCCGCGCTCTACCTGGGCATCTGCGACAAGATCGTGCCGGGCCTGTTGATCGGCGCGCTGCACTTCGGCCACCTGCCGGGCATCTTCGTGCCGGGCGGGCCGATGACCTCGGGAATCTCGAACAAGCAGAAGGCCGCCATCCGCCAGCGCTACGCCAAGGGCGAAGCCACGCGCGAAGAGCTGCTGGAGGGCGAAACCGCCTCCTACCACGGCGCCGGTACCTGCACCTTCTACGGCACCGCCAACAGCAACCAGATGCTGATGGAGATGATGGGCCTGCACCTGCCGGGCGCCGCCTTCATCACCCCGGGCACGCCGCTGCGCGACGCGCTCACGGCCGCCGCCGCGCACCAGGCCGCGTCGATCTCGCAGCAGGGCAGCAACTACATGCCGATCGGCCGCATCGTCGACGAGAAAAGCATCGTCAACGCCATCGTCGCGCTGCACGCCACCGGCGGCTCCACCAACCACACGCTGCACGTGGTGGCGATCGCGCGCGCGGCCGGCATCGTGATCGACTGGAACGATTTCGACGAATTGTCGAAGGTCGTGCCTTCGCTCACCCGCATCTACCCAAACGGCGAAGCCGACGTGAACCACTTCCAGGCCGCCGGCGGCCCGGGCTTCGTGATCCGCGAGCTGCTCGACGCCGGCCTGGCCCACGAGGACGTCAACACCATCCTCGGCCACGGCTTGCGCAATCACTGCAAGGAACCCTTCCTGGGCGAAGACGGCAAGGTCGTATGGCGCGATGCGACGCCGCACAGCGGCGACGACAGCGTGCTGCGCCCGGCCACCAACCCGTTCAGAGACAACGGCGGCATGGTGCTGGTGCAGGGTAACCTGGGCCGCGCCATCATGAAGATCTCGGCGGTCAAGCCGGAGTACCACGTGGTGGAAGCGCCGGCGCTCACCTTCGATTCGCAGGAAGACTTCCTGCGTGCCTACAAGGAAGGGCAACTGAACCGCGACTTCGTGGCCGTGATCCGCTTCCAGGGCCCGCGCGCCAACGGCATGCCGGAACTGCACTCGCTGACCCCCGCGCTGTCGAACCTGCAGGATGCGGGTTTCAAGGTGGCGATGGTGACTGACGGCCGCATGTCGGGCGCCTCCGGCAAGGTGCCGGCCGCCATCCACGTGTCGCCTGAAATCCTGGCTGGCGGCCCGCTCGGCCTGGTGCGCGACGGCGACATCATCCGCGTCGACGCCAGCACTGGCGCGCTGGAAGCGCTGGTGCCGGACGACGTGTGGGCCTCGCGCAGCATGGCCAGCGCCGACCTGTCAAAGGGCCACATCGGCATGGGGCGCGAACTGTTTGCGATGTTCCGCACCCATTCCAGCCCGGCGGAGCAGGGGGCGGCCACTTTCCCGCTGCCGTCGCCGATTCCCACTACCGTTCCGCTGCACGATGGCGTTGATTCCAACGAAGTCGTACCCGGTTCCGATGAAGACTTTCTCTTTAGGACGCAGAAATGACCTTACTTGACATCATGCGCTCGGCGAGCGTGATCCCCGTCATCGCCATCGACGACCCAGAGCACGCCGTGCCGCTGGCCAAGGCCCTGGTGGCGGGCGGTATCCGCGTGCTGGAAGTGACGCTGCGCACCGCACATGGCCTGGACGCGATCCGCGCCATGAGCCAGGTCGAAGGCGCCATCGTCGGCGTCGGCACCCTGACCCAGCCGGAAGAATTCGCCGCCTCGCGCGACGCCGGCGCAGTGTTCGGCGTCTCGCCCGGCCTCACACCGGCCCTGATCGAGGCGGCGAAAAAGAGCGGCCTGCCGCTGCTGCCCGGCGTGATGACCCCGTCCGAAGTGATGGCCGCACGCGAAGCGGGATTCCGCCAGCTCAAGCTGTTCCCGGCGGTACCAGCCGGCGGCGTGGGCATGCTCAGCGCGATCGGCGGCCCGCTGCCGGACGTGACCTTCTGCCCGACCGGCGGCATCTCGATCGAGACCGCGCCGAAGTTCCTGGCCCTGAAAAACGTGGCCTGCGTGGGCGGCTCGTGGCTGACCCCGAAAGACCTGATCGCCGCCGGCGACTGGGCCGGCATCACCGAGCTGGCCAAGGCAGCCGCCGCGCTGCGCCCAGCCTAAGGCCGTATGAAACGACCCCGGTCCCGTCCCTTGACCGAGGCCGAGATCGCGATGGCGTCGCTGCTGTTCGGCGACGCCATCGACTACAGCCGCGTGCGCATCCACGGCCGCCGCTACATGCCTTTCCAGCCGAAGAACTGCTGCATGACGCCCAACGGCAGCATGTACTTCCACCATTCCTGCTTCCTGCCCGACTACACGCGTGGCGATCCGACGGCGATCCACTGGTTCATCCACGAGATGGTGCACGTGTGGCAGCACCAGCTGGGCTACCCGGTGCGCCTGCGCGGGGCCATCCGCGTCGGCCTGACGTATGCCTACCGCCTGCGCGCGCACGTCACGCTGGCCGACTACAACATGGAGGCGCAGGGCGACCTCCTGGCCGATTACTTCGTATTGAAATTCCTGCGCAAGCCCAAGGCCATGCGCCAGCCGCACTACGGCGACAGCCTGGCCTTGTATGAAAAGGTGCTCGGCAGCTTCCTTGCCGATCCCCGCCACCAGGACATGCTGCCCGGCGGGTTGGCGCGCCGGCTGGTCAGGCGCGGCAGGCGCCCGGCCAGGAGGCTGTCCGACTAGGAGCGCATGCGCACGCGTGGCGTAGCCGGCGCCGGCAAGCGCAGTTGCGGTGCCGCCGGCGGCGACGCGTGGCCGTCGCTCTCGCCGATATTGAACACCCGTACCAGCCCGGCCAGGGCCAGGGCCTGGTCCTGCCGGCGACGGCGATCTCCGACATGATGCTGGACACGCGCGCGATACCGGCCACGATGTCGTTCATGGTGGTGCCGGCCTCGTCGACCAGGCGTTCGCCAGCGCCGACCTTCTCCACCGAATGTTGGTGGAAATGCCTTCACGCCAGTCCTTGGCGAGCGAAGACTTGCGGCCGGTCTGTGCCATCACATCCTTGGCGTCCGCGATCCGGTCGAGTTGCCATAGCATGGCGGCGAGCATCACCGCCATGAGAAGGATGATGGCGGCAAAGGCGCATCCCAGCCGGGTACCGATATTGAAATGATTAATTTTCATGTTCTCGAGAAAAGGGTGATTTATAGAATAATCGTTCCAGACTTCTCGCTCAATAACGGGCGCCGGACTGCGCTGATCGCATGCCCGAAGCGAAATAATGCCGACTAGCGTTGCATTATAGAAACAATATATTGTGAAAAACTTAAGTTTTCGTGGCTGGACGGTGTGCCGGCGCGCCGGCCCGCTGGGCGCCTCAGACCTTCTCGAGGATCGCGAACAGCTCGCGCGTATCGAGCGGCTTGACCAGGTGATGGTCGAAGCCCGCGGCCCGGGTGCGTTCGCGATCGCTCTCCTGGCCATAGCCGGTGACCGCGACCAGCACCGCCCCGGCCGTGCCGGGCAGCCGGCGCAGGCGTTGCGCCAGTTCAGTGCCGTCCATGCCGGGCAGGCCGATGTCGAGCAGGCAGACCTCCGGCGGACCGGCCTCGGCGCGCGCCAGTGCCTGCAGGCCGCCATGTTCGACCGCCACCTGGTGGCCGGACGCTTCCAGCAGCATCGCCAACATCGCCGCCGCGTCCACGTTGTCATCGACCACCAGGATGCGCAGCGGCCTGGCGTTAGGCTGCGCAGCCGGCGCGCCGGGGGCGGCGTCGGCGCGGAGGTCGGCCGCCGCCATGCGCGGCAGGCAGACGGTGAACCTGCTGCCCTTGCCAAGACCCGGGCTGGTGCAGGTCACGCCGCCGCCGTGCAGTTCGGCCAGGCTCTTGACCAGCGCCAGGCCGAGTCCCAGGCCGCCCGCCGAACGGTCGGAACTGCGCTCGGCCTGCGCGAACAAGTCGAAGGCATGCGTGGCCAGGTCGGCCGACATGCCGATGCCGTCGTCGACCACATGGACCAGCACGTGCGCGGGCCGGGCCTCGGTCTCGGTCTCGAGCACGATATTGCCGCCGTCGCCGCTGTACTTGGCGGCGTTGTTCAGGATATTGGCCAGCACCTGCACCAGCCGCTTCCGATCGCCCATGACGATGGCGGCGTCGGGGGCCAGGCGCAGGGCCAGGTGCTGGCGGCGGGCCTCGACCAGCGGCGCGACCTGCTCCACGGCTTCGGCCACGACCTGGCGGATGTCCTGCGGCGCGCTGTCGAGCGTTACCAGGCCGCGCGTGACGCGCGAAACGTCCAGTAGGTCATTGATCAGGTGGGTCATGTGGTCGACCTGGCGGCCGATGATCTGGCTGGTCTGGCGCACCCGTGCCTCGTCGAGCTTACTCATCTGCAGCAGCTGGGCGGCGGCCCCGATCGGCGCCAGCGGGTTGCGCAGCTCGTGCGCCAGCATGGCGAGGAATTCGTCCTTGCGGCGGTCGGCGATCTTGAGCGCTTCCTGCGCCGAGCGGCGCTCGGTGATGTCGCGGAAGAAGAAGGCGATGCCGCCGTCCTGCGAGCGGTGGGTGCGCACTTCGTTCCACATCAGTGTCTTGTCGGGCAGGAGGTGGGGGATCTCGATGATTTCCGTTTTCCCGCTATCCATTACCCGGCGGTAGAGTGCTTCGGCGTCGCCGCCCCTGAGTTCGGGGAAGACGTCCCAGTGGTTCCGGCCGACCACCTGGTCGGCCGTGTGCTGGGTCATGCGCAGGCCTTCGGCGTTCATGCGCAGGATGGTCCAGTCGCGGTCGAGCACCGCGAAGCCTTCCGCCATGCTGTCGAAGATGTACTGGCTCTGGTCGCGCTCGATGCGCAGCGCGGCCTGGGCCTGGGCCGCTTCGATGGCCGACCAGGTGCGCTCGGCCATGTCCTGCGCCAGCGACAGCTCGTCGTGCCGCCAGGCCCGCGGCGTGGCGCTGTGGATCGTCAGTACCACCCGCAGCTTGCCTGACTTGCTCAGCGGCAGCAGCAGGTCGGCGCGCACGCCGATCTGTGCGTAGGCCGCGGTGTAAGCGGCGGTACGCGGGTCGCGCTGGACATCCTCGTTCAGCACCGGGCGTCCGGCGCGCAATACCGCGATCATGTCCGGCCCGAAGTCGGCCATCGTCTTGCTTTGTCCGGCCAGGCTGGCGAAGCCTTCTTCGGTCCAGTCGCGCCGGATGAAGACCGTACCGGCGGCGTCGTCCACCTCGGCGTACAGCACGCGCGACGCGGCGAGCCTGCGGCCCAGCAGCGCGCAGGCGACAGCGGTCATCTCGTCGGGATCGCCCAGTGGGCGGATGCGGTCGCTCAGTTCGAGCTGGAAGGCCTGGTTCGCGCGGATTTCCTCGAGTTGCTGGACTTTCTCGGACAGCGCGCGGTTGGCATGGTTGGCCCGCGTGACATCGTTCCCCTGGGCGAAGATGCCCGTCACGCGCCCGTCTTCGCCGACGATGGGCTGGAACAGCAGGTCGACATAGCGCTCTTCAAGCGCGGCGCCAGCCTGGCGCTGCAGGCCGATCTTGTGGTCGCGCAGGACGACCGGCTGGCCGCTGGCAAAGGCGGTGTCGAGCAGCTCGCGGAATCCTTGCGCCGCCAGTTCAGGCAGGGCTTGCAGCAGGGGCTTGCCCACGATATCGCGATGACCCACCAGCGCGTAGTAGGCTTCGTTGACGGTGTCGACCACGTGCTGCCTGCCTGTCAGGACCGCGATCGAGCCGGGCGCCTGGTCGAACAGTACCTGCAGCTGGCTGCGCTCGGCGGCCATGATGCGCGTCATGGCCTCGTGCATCTGCGGCCGGTTCATGTGCGGGATGTCCGGCACCGCATTGGCGTCCTGCTTCAGGTAGTACTTCCGGGTCGCGTCGTCGAACCGGTACAGGTCGGTCACGTCGATCGCGTTCTGCGCCACATAGGCGACCTGGCCGGCTGCGTCGAACACGGGCGTGTGGATGGCGCTCCAGTAGCGCGCTTCGAATACCGGGCCGTCCGGCGTTGCACGCGGGATCGCGTAACGCAGCAGGGCGCTGGTATGCGGCTGGCGCGTGCCGATGGCCAGTTCGATCGAGGCCCGCACCTCGTCCAGGTTGGTCGAATCCGGGTCGGCCGGGAAGGCGTCGAAGATATGCTTGCCGACGATCTCGTCCGCGGTCCTGCCCGTGGCCTGCAGGTAGGCCGGGTTGGCGCCGATGATGATGAACGCAGTATCGATCAGCAGGTAGGGATAGGGCGATGCGGTAAACAGCGCCGAATAGTCCGGTTGGATAGTCATCTCCCATTTTGACATACAAGCCGTGCGCTGCCGGGGAATACGAGCAAGCGCGCGCTGGTCCGTCTTCAGATTCCCCTGGCATGCAGCGTGACGATGTCGAGCGGGCCGGTGAAGCTGATGTCGGCGGCGCCGGCCTTTGCCGTCTCCGGGTCGAACTTCAGCACCTGGCAGTTGCCCTCGGTGCGGGCTGCAGCGGCCTGCCCGCCGACATCGATGCGCCCCCCGCCCGCGCGGAAGCAGGCCTTCAGGCCGTCGTACTCGACCATGCGCGCCTCGCGCATGCCGGGACGGTCCCATGGAATCTTGCGCTGCACCTTGCCGACTTCATCGAAGGCCTGCGCGAATCGGGCATAGGACAAGGTCTGCCCGTCGGCGACCCGCAGCTTCCATTCGAGGGCGATCCGTCCTTCCCGGGTGGGCGTGTTGAACATGATGGTCGCGTGTTCCTCGGCGGCGTCCGGCAGCTCCGGGAGCAGGAAGTATCCGCCCCGGCTGACCGGCACGATGTGGTCGACCGATTCCCCGACAATGGCGACCGCCCAGGTCCTGGGCTGGAACTCGTCGTAGGCGGGCCCCTTGTCGCTCGCGAAATTCACGCGCAGGCGCAAGTCGATGACGCGCGGCCCGCGCGGCAGCAGCGACTGCACGAAGGCCTGCAGCGCGAAGAAGCTCTTGTAGGGCAGGTCGCCCGCGTTGGTCTTGCGGTGGATGCGGACTTCGGCCAGCTCCCGCATTGCCTTCGCGTCGGCGCTTTGGGCTGATGCAAAGCCTGCAGGGAAGATGGCAAGGACGGCTGCCGCCAGGACGGCAAGCTGTCGCCTGTGGCCGGGCGATGGATTATTCATGCTTTGCGTCTCTCCAGTACATACCCGACTTCGCATCCAGTACCCGGCGTCCTGTCCCAGCCCTGCGCCAGGTAGAAACGGTCGGCGCGGGTATCCGGGGCCGTGCCCAGCCTGATACGTTCGTGGCCGAGCTCGAACAGCCAGCCGACCGCCAGCGCGAGCAGCGCCTTGCCCAGGCCCCGTCCCTCGTGCCGCGGATCGACGAACAGCGCCCAGATCGAGGCGTCGCCACGAGCGGCGTAACAGAAGGCGACAATCTCGCCGTCGGCTTCGGCGACCCAGCCGCGACCAAGCCTGTCGAGATAATCCTCGTACATCTGCAGGGTGACGCGGGCCGGGTCGCGCAAGACGTTTTCGCGCACGGCCAGCCGGATCGCCGACATGGCCGGAATGTCTGCGCTGCAGGCACGCCGGAAGCGCGCCGCCTCACTCATAGCGCAGGCAATCCACCGGCAGCAGGCGCGAAGCGCGGCGCGCCGGATAGAAGCCAAAGAACACGCCGACCGCGGTGGAGAAGCCGCAGGCCACGACCACGCCCTGGAAGCTCAGCGCCACGTCGAACTGGCCGGTGGACGTGATGGCGGCCGCGCCGGCCATGGCGATCGCCACGCCCACCAGGCCGCCGGCGATGCAGATGACGACCGATTCGGCCAGGAACTGCATCAGGATGTGGCCCGGCCGGGCGCCGATCGCCATGCGGATGCCGATTTCGCGGGTGCGCTCGGTGACCGACACCAGCATGATGTTCATGATGCCGATGCCGCCCACCAGCAGCGAGATCGCGCCGATCAGGCCGAGCAGCAGGGCGACGCCGGCACTGATCTTGTTGGCGGTCTCCGCGAACGAGGCGATGTTCTCGACCCGGAAGTCGTCCGGATCGTCGGGACGGATGCGGTGGCGTCCGCGCAGCAGTTCCTTCATGTCCTCCACCGCTTCGTCGAGCGACAGGTCGGGCTTGCCCTGCGCCGCGATGTAGTGGGCGTTCTGGGGGAAGGGCGTGCGGATCAGGTTCGCGCTGGCCGCCGTGATCGGCACCAGCACCATGTCGGCGATATTCGCGCCGTCGATCTGCTTGCCTTCGCCGGCCAGCACGCCGATCACCTGGAAGGCGACATTCTCGATGCGGATGTAGCGGCCCAGGGGATCGGTCTTGTAGAAGAACTGGTCCGCCACCTTCTGCCCGATCACCACCATGCGCGCCGACGAGCGCACGTCGGCCTCGCTGAAGCTGTTGCCCTGGTCGAGCTTCCAGTTACGGATCTTGAACATGGCCGGGGTGACGCCATGCACGGTGCTGTTCGCGGTTTCGTTGCCGGCGCTGAGCTTGAAGCTGCCCTGCAGCGCGGGTGCGGCGCCGATCAGGCTTGGCAGCCGGTTCAGCGCTTCCGCATCGGCCATGGTGATCGACTGGATTGCGCCGGCGCGCGCGCGGCGCTCCGAGGTGCGGTCGCCGCCCGGGAACACGTAGAGCATGTTGGTGCCGAGCGCCTGCAGTTCCTTGCCGATGAAGCGCTGCATGCTGTCGCCGATGGCCAGCAGCAGCACCACCGAGGCAATGCCGATGACGATGCCAAGCATGGTCAGGGCGGTACGCAGGCGGTTGGCCGCCATCGAGCGGAAGGACTCGATCAGGATCTGGATGAAGTTCATGCCGTCACCTCCGCCGGGTCGGGATGCGCGCCGGCGTTCAGCTGGCGCAAGCCTTCGCTGGAGGGCCCGTCGTACAGTACCCGGCCATCCTTCAGGCGCACCAGGCGGCGGCTGTAGGCCGCGACGTCGGCTTCGTGGGTGACCAGCACGATGGTGATGCCGCGCTCCTGATTGAGCTGGCGGAAGCTGGCCATGATGTCGTCGCTGGTGTGGGTGTCGAGGTTGCCGGTCGGTTCGTCGGCCAGCAGCATCGGCGGATCGGTGGCCAGGGCCCGTGCGATCGCCACGCGCTGCTGCTGGCCGCCGGACAGCTGGCTGGGGGTGCGCTTGGCCAGGCCGTCCAGGCCGACGCGCGAGAGTTCCTCCAGCGCGCGTGCTTGCGCCTTGCCGCGGCTCACGCCCGCATAGATCAGCGGCAGCGCGACGTTCTCGGCCACGCTCATGCGCTTGATCAGGTTAAAGCTCTGGAACACGAAGCCGATGCTGCGGTTGCGGATGTCGGCCAGCTGGGCGCGCGACAGCGAGCGCGTGTCGACGCCGTCGAGCACATAGCTGCCGCCGGTGGCCTGGTCGAGGCAGCCGAGGATGTTCATCAGGGTCGACTTGCCCGAGCCGGACTGGCCCATGATCGACACGAAGTCGCCGCGCGCCACCTGCAGGTCGATCCCGTGCAGTACCTGGGTGTCGACGCTGCCGCTGGTATAGGTCTTGGTGACGCCACGGATATCGATCAGCGCCGTGCTGGATGCGTTCATCGGTCACAGACCTTCTTGCGGCTGGGCCAGCGTACGGGTGACGATGCGGTCGCCCGCCTTCAGGCCGCCGGACAGCACTTCGGTATACCGGAAGTTCGACAGGCCGGCGCGGATATCGACCGGCTGCGGCTCGTTCTTCGCGTCAAGGCGGTAGACCTTGAACAGGCGGGCGGTTTCGTCGGCCGAGCGGAATGCCAGGTCGTCTTCCGGCGGCGGGGTGTAGGCGGCCTGCTGCACCTTGCCCTTGTCGGCCTTTTCCTTCGCCTTCTTGCGCTTTTCCTGCTCTTCTTCCGGCAGGGTGAAACGCAGGGCCGTGGTCGGGATGCGCATCACATTGGCGCGGTTGGCCACGACCAGGCGCACCTGCGCGGTCATGCCGGGTTTGAGCAGTTCATCCTTGTTGTCGACGTCGAGCACGACGTTGTAGGTGACCACGTTCTGGACCACATTGGCGGCCAGGCGGAACTGGCGCATGGTGGCGTGGAATTCGCGCTCCGGGTAGGCGTCGACCACGAAGCGCGCCGGCAGGCCGTTCTTCAGGGCGCCGACGTCGGCTTCCGACACGCTGGTGTCGATCTGCATCTTGGTCAGGTCGCGCGCGATCTGGAACAGGTTCGGGGTGGTGAACGAGGCCGCCACCGTCTGGCCCAGGTCGATGGTCCGCTTGATGATCACGCCGTCGATCGGCGCGCGGATCACGCTGTTGTTGAAGTCCGCCTGGGCGCGCTCGAGCTGTGCCTGCGCCAGCTGCAAATTGGCCTTGGCCACGTCCACCTCGCGGCGCGACTGGTCCAGCGCCACGCTGGAGACGAAGCTGCGCGTCACCAGCTGCCCGTTGCGCTCGAAATTGGCCTCGGCCAGCTTCAGGTTGGCCAGGGCGGACGCCCGGCTGGCTTGCGCCTGCTTGACCTGGGCATTGAAGATGGTCGGGTCGAGCTTGAGCAGCACCTGGCCCTTTTTCACGCGGTCGTTGAAGTCCACGTTCAGTTCGACCACGGTGCCCGACACCTGCGAGCCCACGTTCACCAGCGCCACCGGGTTGATGGTGCCGGTGGCGGTGACGGTCTGGTTGATGGTGCCGACATCGACCGCGGCGTAGCGGTATTTCAGTGGCGGCAGCTTTGGCTCCCCCTTCGGCGCCAGCCAGAAGGCGGCGGCGCCACCGGCCACGATTACTACGGCCGCGATGGCCAGGCGTTTTTTGGTAAAGATCTTCATCGTCCAGTATGGTTGAGCCAGCAAAAAAACCCAGTTTGCTGTCTGGACGCCAACTTGGCAATGCATGATGCATCGACTGGCGGATCAGGTGGATGAAGCGACGTTTTTGAGGGTTGAACGGTGCAATCCGCTAAAATGGCGGCTTCCTTTCCCTATTTTCAAAGCATCATGACCCAGGACGAACTCAAGCAAGCCGTGGCCCGCGCCGCGATCGATCACGTGGTGGACGGCGAGATCATCGGCGTCGGCACCGGCTCGACGGCCAACTTCTTCATCGACGAACTGGCCAAGATCAAGGACCGCATCAAGGGCACCGTCGCATCGAGCGAAGCGACCGCCGCCCGCCTGCGCGGCCATGGCATCCCGGTGTTCGACCTGAACGACGTGACGTCGATGGCGGTCTACATCGACGGCGCCGACGAGATCACCGCCAGCGGCGCCATGATCAAGGGCGGCGGCGCCGCCCTGACGCGCGAGAAGATCGTGGCCTCGGTGGCCAAGAAATTCGTGTGCATCGCCGACGGCTCGAAGCTGGTCGACACGCTGGGTAAATTCCCGCTGCCGGTGGAAGTGATCCCGATGGCGCGCGCCTCCGTGATGCGCCAGCTGGCAACGCTGGGCGGCCAGCCGCGCCTGCGCACCAAGGCAGGCAGCGAGGAAGCCTTCATTACCGATAATGGCGGCGAGATCATCGACGTGGTCGGCCTGTCGATTACCGACCCGGTGGCGCTGGAAGAGCAGATCAACCAGATGGTGGGCGTGATTGCCGTCGGCCTGTTCGCCAAGGCCGGCGCCAATGTGTGCCTGCTGGGCACCGGCGACGGCGTCAAGACCCTGACTTTCTAAGCGAGGACCGCCCGATGAAGCACGCGCTGGTGCTGGTTGCCGTCCTGTTGGGCGGCTGCACGCTGTTCAAGACCAAGCTGGAACCAGCGCGTGCGCCCGTGGCTGTCGTGAAACCGGCGGCGCCGGCGCTGCTCGATGCGAACGGCACGCCGATCGAACGCGTGCCTTTCCGCACCGGCGTGTCGTCGGCGACGGTCGAGAAGATGGCCAAGGGGCAGGGCTGCCTTGGTGGGCAGGGGGCCGGGCTGGTGACGGAAGCGGGGCCGGTGGAGGTGTACCGGATGCGCTGCGAGGATGGGGCGCTGCGCGGCAAGGTGTTCACGGCGCGGTGTGAATTGCGTCAGTGCGTGAAGATGTAGCTTGCCCGACCCGTCGTACCGGCGAAGGCCGGTACCTCATCTCGCCGCCTGCCACCACGTTTGAGGGTAGTGGCACGCTGCGGACTTGGGCTCCGGCCTTCGCCGGAGCGACGGTTCTTAAGCTGGTGGTAGCGAATTACGCCGTCGGCGGCACATACCCCACCGCCGCATCGGCGCCGTCGCCGAAGAAATGCTTCTCCATCTGTGTCGCCAGATACTTGCGCGCGCGGTCATCGGCCAGGTTCAGGCGATTCTCGTTGATCAGCATGGTCTGGTGCTTGAGCCAGGCCTGCCAGGCTTCTTTCGATACCGACAGGTAGAGCTTCTTGCCCATTTCGCCTGGTACCGGCGGGAAGTCCAGTCCTTCGGCTTCCTTGTTCAGTTTGATGCATTGGACGGTGCGGGCCATTCTGTACTCCTAAAAGCGGTGCGGTGTAAAACCGACATTATAAAGTCTTGATCAAAACCTGTGACCGGCGCTGCCAGTTATACATATGCTGGCGGTCCTTGGGCAGGTCGTCGACCGAGGCCGGCACGAAGCCGCGCTTCTTGAACCAGTGCGAAGTACGCGTGGTCAGCACGAACAGCTTGGTGAGCCCGGCGGCGCGCGCCCGGTTTTCCATGTGCTTGAGGATGCGTTCGCCGTCGCCCTGGGTCTGCGCTTCCTGGCTTACCGTCAGGCAGGCCATCTCGCCCATTTTCGCCTCCGGGAACGGATACAGCGCGGCGCAGCCGAAGATCACGCCGTCGTGGTCGATGACCGAGAACTGGTCGATTTCGCGTTCGATCAGCTCGCGGCCGCGATACACCAGGGTGCCGTCGGCTTCCAGCGGCTCGATCAGCTTGATAATCCCGCCGACGTCCTCAATTGTGGCCTGGCGCAGGCTTTCGAGGTTCTCATGGCTGATCATGGTGCCCACGCCGTCGTGGGTGAACAGTTCGAGCAGGGCCGAGCCGTCCATCTCGAAGGGAACGATGTGCGCGCGGTCGACGCCGGCGTTGCAGGCCTTGATGGCGTGCTGCAGGTAGAACGCGGCGTCGGCCGGCAGGAATCCGGCCTGCAGCACCGCTTCGGCCTGGTGCGAGGACAGTTCGCGGATTTCGGCGCCGGCGCCGTCGATCATCATCGGGGTCTCGGTGATGAAAATGAGCTTGTCGGCGTGCAGGGCGATGGCGGCCGATGCGGCCACGTCTTCCATGGTCAGGTTGAAGATCTCGCCGGTCGGCGAGAAGCCCAGCGGCGACAGCAGCACCAGGTTGTCTTCGGTCTTGAGGATCGGGTGGATCTTCTCGGCGCCGATCTTGCGCGTCACGCCGGTCAGTTCGAAATCGACGCCGTCGATCACGCCGAGCGGGCGCGCGACGACGAAGTTGCCCGACACGATGCTGATCTGGGCATGCGACATCGGGGTGTTCGGCAGGCCCTGGCTGAAGGCCGCTTCGATGTCCAGGCGCAGTTCGCCGGCGGCTTCCTTCGCGCATTCCAGCGCGGCGGTATCGGTAATCCGGACACCGTTATGGAAACGGCCTTCGACGTTACGCAGGGCCAGCTGCTCGGCGACCTGCGGACGCGAGCCGTGCACCAGTACGACGCGGATGCCGAGGGCGACCAGCAGCGACAAGTCCTGGGCCAGCACTGGCAGCGCGCCCGAGGCCACCAGTTCACCCGGAAACGCGACCACGAAGGTCTTGCCGCCGAAGATATGGATGTAAGGCGCGACGGAGCGCAGCCACTGGACGAATTGGGTAGGATTTTCCATTTGCCGCATTATAATTCGCTGCGCGTTGTGCGCACCAAATACCTTGAAAAAACTGATGTCTGAACAGAGTAACAAGCCTGCGCCACGCGCGGCGCGCAGCGCTTCCCCGACCACACCCGCCCCCGGCCCGCGCAAGCCGCGCCCGGAGGGAGAGCCGCGCGCGCCGGGCGAACGCCGGCCGCGCAACGACGCGCCGCCGAAAGAAGGACGCGATCTGCCCTTCCGCAACCCGCTCCCGCCGATCACCTTCCCCGAAGACCTGCCGGTCTCCGGTCGCCGCGCGGAAATCGCCAAGGCGATTGCCGAGAACCAGGTGGTGATCGTCTCTGGCGAAACCGGTTCCGGCAAAACCACCCAGCTCCCCAAGATCTGCCTGGAGCTGGGCCGCGGCACCAAGGGCCTGATCGGCCATACGCAGCCGCGCCGTATCGCGGCGTCGAGCACGGCCAAGCGCATCGCGCAGGAACTCGGTTCGCCGCTGGGCGAGCATGTGGGCTTCAAGGTGCGCTTCAACGACACGCTCACGCGCGGCGCCTCGGTCAAGCTGATGACCGACGGTATCCTGCTGGCCGAAACGCAGACCGACCCGCTGCTGCGCAACTACGACACCATCATCATCGATGAGGCGCACGAACGCAGCCTGAACATCGATTTCCTGCTCGGCTACCTGAAGCAGCTGTTGCCGCGCCGGCCGGATTTAAAAATCATCATCACCTCGGCCACCATCGACGCCGACCGCTTCTCGCGCCACTTCGGCACGCCGGGCAAACCGGCGCCGGTGATCGAGGTATCCGGCCGCCTGTACAAGGTGGAGGTGCGCTACCGCCCGGTGGACCGCGACCCGGTCACCGCCACCAACGCAAAACCCGGCGACCCGCCACCGAAGGCCCAGGCTGCGCGCGACAAGCGCGACCTGATGGAAGCGGTGGTCGACGCGGTCGATGAGCTGTGCCGCATCGGATCGGGCGACGTGCTGGTGTTCCTGCCGGGCGAGCGCGAAATCCGCGACTGCGCCGAAGCGCTGCGCAAGCACCATCCGCCGCATGTCGAAATCCTGCCGCTGTTCGCCCGCCTGTCGGTGGAAGAGCAGGACCGCGTCTTCAAGACCACCAATGCGCGCCGCGTGGTGCTGTCCACCAACGTGGCCGAGACTTCGCTGACGGTGCCGGGCATCCGCTACGTGGTCGATACGGGCCTGGCGCGCGTGAAGCGCTACAGCTTCCGCAACAAGGTCGAGCAGCTGCAGGTGGAACCGGTGGCGCAGTCGTCGGCCAACCAGCGCGCCGGCCGTTGCGGCCGCGTGGCCGACGGCGTCTGCATCCGCCTCTACGAAGAGGACGATTTCAACAAGCGCCCGAAATTCGCCGACCCGGAAATCCTGCGCTCGTCGCTGGCCTCGGTCATCCTGCGCATGAAGTCGCTGCACCTGGCCGACGTCGAGACCTTCCCCTTCATCGAGCCCCCGCAGGGCCGCGCGATCGCCGACGGCTACCAGCTGCTGCAGGAAGTCGGCGCGGTCGATGATGCCAACGACCTGACCCCGCTGGGCCGCAAGCTGGCCAAGCTGCCGCTCGACCCGCGCGTGGGCCGCATGATCCTGGCGGCCGTGGACAACGACTGCCTCACCGAGATGCTGGTCGTGGCATCGGCCTTGTCGACCCAGGACCCGCGCGACCGCCCGATCGAGTACCAGCAGCAGGCCGACGAGAAGCACAAGAAGTTCGCGGATGAGAAATCCGAGTTCCTCAGCTACCTCAAGATCTGGGCCTGGTTCGAGGACGCGATCGAGCACAAGAAGACCAACCGCCAGCTGCAGGAAAACTGCCGCGCCAACTTCCTGTCGCAGCTGCGCCTGCGCGAGTGGCGCGACGTGCATTCGCAACTGCTGACGGTGGCGCGCGAGCAGGGCTGGCGCCTGAACGTGCTGCCTGCCACCTACGACCAGCTGCACCTGGCGCTGCTCACCGGCCTGCTGGGCAATATCGGCTTCAAGGCCGAGGACGAACCGGTGTTCCTGGGCGCGCGCGGCATCAAGTTCCATATCTGGCCGGGTTCTTGCCTGGCCAAGAAGCCGGGCCGCTGGATCATGGCGGCCGAACTGGTGGAGACCACGCGCCTGTACGCGCGCACCATCGCGCAGATCCAGCCCGAATGGATCGAGAAGATCGGCGGCCACCTGCTCAAGAAATCCTGGGGCGAGCCGCGCTGGGAGAAGCGCCAGGCCCAGGTGACGGCGCTGGAGCGCGCGACCCTGTACGGCATCGTCATCTACAACAACCGCCGCATCAACTACAGCCAGTACAATCCGGTGGAAGCACGCGAGATCTTCATCCGCGACGCCCTGGTGGCCGGCGACTACGAGACCCGTGCGCCCTTCTTTGCGCACAACCACAAGCTGGTGCGCGAGATCGAAAACCTCGAGCACAAGTCGCGCCGCCTGGACGTGCTGGTGGACGAGCAGCTGATCGCCGCCTTCTACGACAAGGAGATCCCGCAGACGGTGGTGAACGGCGCCGGCTTCGAAAAGTGGTACAAGGACGCGGCGCGCGAGAACCCGAAGCTGCTCTACCTGATTCGCGAAGAGCTGATGCGGCACGAAGCGGCGGGCGTCACCACCGAGCTGTTCCCGAAGGCGATGAACGTCACCGGCATCGAGATGGGCCTGTCTTACCACTTCGAGCCGGGCAGCCTGCGCGATGGCGTCACCCTGGCGGTGCCGTTGTTCGCGCTGAACCAGATTCCGCAGGAGCGCGCGGGCTGGCTGGTGCCGGGCATGCTGAAGGAGAAGGTGCACCTGATGCTGAAATCGCTGCCGCAGAAGCTGCGCCGCCACTGCGTGCCGCTGCCGGATTACGCGGCGCGCTTTGTGGAGCGCATCGACCGCGCCGGCAGCTTCGGGCGGGGCGACCTGGTCGACGTGCTGATCCAGGACGTGCGCACGCAGACCGGCGTCAATGTGCTCACCGGCGACTTCAAGCTCGAGACCCTGCCGGTGCACCTGACGATGAACTTCAAGGTCATCAACGAGGACGGGCGCCAGCTCGACATGGGCCGCAACCTGGCGACCCTGCAGGCCGAGTTGGGTGGCCAGGCGCGCCAGAGCTTCCAGAAACTGGCCGAAGCGACGCCGGCCGCGGCGCCGGCGCGCCTGCAGGCGGCGCCTGCGCCGGCCGCGCCGGTGGCAGGCAAGGGCAAAGGAGCAGCGCCGGCGGCCAAGCCTGCCGCCGCTCCGGCGGCGCCGGCAGGGGCCAGCCAGCACACGGGCTTGACCACCTGGAGCTTCGGCGAGCTGCCGGAACTGCTGGAGATCAACCAGGGCAAGCTGACCCTGATCGGCTTCCCGGCCCTGGTGGACAAGACCACGCACTGCGACCTGGAAGTCTTTGATGATCCCAACGTCGCCGCGCGCACCCACCGCATCGGCCTGCGCCGCCTGTTCATGCTGCAGCTGAAGGACCAGCTCAAGTTCGCCGAGAAGAACATCCCCGGCCTGCAGAACATGGGCATGCAGTTCATGAGCGTGGGCTCGCAGGAAGACCTGCGCGACCAGATCATCGCCAAGGCGATCGACATCGCCTGCCTGCAGGACCCGCTGCCCACCAGCGCCGCATCGTTCGACAAGCGCAAGGACGAGGGCAAGGGCCGCATCGGCCTCTTGATCAACGAGATCGCGCGGCTGGTCGGTTCGGTGCTGGCGGAATTCCACGGCATGCCCAAGCGCATCCAGGGCCTGCCGGCGCCGGTGGCGTCGGACATCCAGGCCCAGCTCCAGGGCCTGGTGCACAAGCGCTTCATCGCCGACAACGAGTACAGCCAGCTGTCGCACTTCCCGCGCTACCTGAAGGCGATCAACGTGCGCCTCGAAAAGCTGCGCGGCAATCCGTCGCGCGATGCGCAGCTGATGGCCGAGTGGCAGGGCGCCGCCAGCCAGTTCCAGCGCACGCTCAAGAATTTGGCGAGCAAGAACAACGACCCGCGCATGGTGGAGTTCCGCTGGATGCTGGAGGAGCTGCGCGTGTCGCTGTATGCGCAGGAGCTGCGCACGCCGATGCCGGTGTCGGCGAAGCGCTTGCAAAAGGTGTGGGAATCGATGATTCGTTAGTGGTGATCCCGGCCGGCGCCGGGACCACCACTAGCCGATATTGCTGCCCCGGATACGGCTGATATCCTTGTCGCTACCCTCATGGCCCGGGCGCGGATCGGCACTGCCCCCGACGCCGTATGAATCGCCGTGCACGCTGCCGGAACCCACGCTCACGCCCACGCTGCTGGCCGAGCTTGCAGCACGCGTCGACGATCCCGGCCCCATGGTCGGCGCCCCGGCGCGCTGCGGGTCGGTGCCATAGAAGCTGTGGATCCCGCTGGCCCAGTTCAAATCGCTCATGTCGGGCCAGGCATCCTTGGCGAAGCCCGGCGCGGTTTTCAGCCTTTCCTTCTCCACGTCGAGCACCATGCGCTTGTTCACGGTGTCCAGGTGCAGCGCCTGCCAGGGCACGGCGAACAGCTTTTCGCCCAGGCCCAGGAAGCCGCCGAAGGCCAGCACGGCATAGGCTACCTGGCCGGTCTGCATATCCAGCATGATTTCCTTGATGTCACCGAGGTCTTCCTCGGCCGCATTGACGACACTGTCGCCGATCAGCGTTTCCGCGCCCATCAGCGCCGGCCCGGGGCCGGTGCCGCGGCTGTGTTTGTACATCCCATACCTGTCACGGTCTGCGTAGCTCATCACCTACCTCCTTGGTCGTCGAGTTACCCGCACAAAACCCAGCAGGGCCGGCACGCCCCTTCAAAAGGAAGAGGCGCCGGCTCGCTGCGTGAATGATATGGCGCAATCCTGTTGTGGCGCGCGCGACACGTAATGCATGAGATGCACGCTATGCGAGCTAGCGCACAGATCAGCATTTGCACTGTGGTTAATGTGCCAAGTAATGTTACGGAGATAAAAGAAATGACGATCAATTCGCGCTGCAACTACGCTGGCATGTTTGGCAAACGCATCCCAACCCGCTCGCCGGCGACCTTGTTCTCTTCCGTTTTCGCCCGCCTGGGCTGGTTCGGCCGCCGCTGAACCGGGGCGCAGCGCGCGGGCTGGCCCCAGCCCGCGCGTCATCTCAGGATTTCCTCCGTGCCCGGGTCTAGCCCGGCTGCACGCGATTGCCCCTTCCCACAAAATGCTGCTCGATCTCTTCGAGCGTCTTATTCTTCGTTTCCGGCAGCAGGAAGGCCGCGGTGAGGAAGTACAGCACCGTGAATCCCGCCCCGAAGAAGAACATTGTCGAGTAGCCGTAATAACCCACCGTCGGCAGGAACACGGCCGCGATCACGGTCGAGACGAACTGGTTCACCAGCAGCGCGATGCTCATGCCGTTGGAGCGGATCCGGGTCGGCATCAGTTCCGACAGCGCCAGCCACACGCACACGCCGGGCCCCACCGCGAAGCCGGCCACGAACACGCTGATCGCCAGCGCCACCTGCCAGCCATGGGTTTCCGACGGCACGCTGCCGAGCCATGCGCGCTCGATCGTGAGCGGCGCCGAACGTGCCTGCGCCGGATCGGCGAAAGGATTGAGGTGCCAGCGCCGCATGAAAGCGCCGATCACGCTGTCGTCCTGCACCGCGTCCTCGCGCCGCAGCTGCATGGCTTGCAGCAGCGGGTCGTCGCTGCGGCGCGACTGCACGTTGGTGAAGGGGCCATAGGCATAGGCCACGGTGAGCTGCTGCGGCAGGGCGCTGGTGGCGCCGAGCGTTGCCAGCTGGGCTTCATCGAGCCGCAGCGCCAGGGCGCCGTCGCTCACCTGGGCTTCGATGGCGGCGCGCACGTCGCGCTGGCCCGACTCGGCACTGCGGAACAGCAGGCCGGCCGCCAGCAGGGCCAGCACGATGGTGCCGCTGCCCAGCATCAGCAGGAACTTGCGCCCCTTGCGGTCGACCAGCGCCACCGCCACCACGGTCATGACCGCATTGAGCACCTTGAGCACGACGTCGGCCGCGTTGGCGGTGGCGCCGGGCAGGCCGGCCTGGTTCAGGATCGTCACCACATAGGCGAGGATGGAGTTGATGCCGGTGGCCTGGGTGAGCGCCAGCACCAGGCAGGCCAGCAGGAAGGGCAGCACGTAGCGGCGGCTGGCCAGCGGTTCGCGCGACACGGCTGGCATCGATGCGTCAGGCAGCGCGCCCTTGCCGTGGACGCGCAGCGCCAGCCAGCGCGGCGACTCCTTCAGCGCCAGGCTGCCGAGCGTGAACACCAGGCCCGGCGCCAGGCAGATCCAGAAGATCGAGCGCCAGGCGCTGTCCTGGGCCGTGAAGACGGCCGCGGCGCGCTCGGCCAGCGGCAGCGCGGCGGCGGCCTGGGTGGCGGCGTCCACGTTCTGCGCCTGCGTCAGGCCGATGACGGCGGCGCCCACCAGGCCGATGGTCAGCATCAGCTGGAACAGCGCGGCGCCCCGCCCGCGGCGCGAGGCCGGCAGCGACTCGGCCAGGTAGAGCGGCACCACCACGCCGATCAGGCCGCCGCTGATGCCCTGCAGCAGGCGGCCCAGCAGCAGCGGGGTGTAGCCTTCGGCCAGCGAAATCACGGGAATGCTGGCGGTGAACAGGGCGCCGGCCAGCACCATGCACCAGCGGCGCCCGATGGCGTCGGCCAGCGCGCCGGCGAACAGGGAGGACAACACCGACCCGAGCAGTACCGCCGCGACGATGAAGGACAACTGCTGGCTGCTCAGCTTCCAGGCCACGGTGGCGGTGGACTCCAGGTAGGGCAGGGCGCCGGCGATGATGCCGACGTCGATGCCGTACAACAGGCCGCCCATGCCGGCGATGAACAACAGGTAGCGCATGGCGCCGGTGGATTGGGTGCTCTCGGTGCTCTCGGTGCTCATCGTGTCTCCGGATGGGTCTTTTTAATGTAGGTCGATGGCTTCGCCTTCGGCGAATACGGCGACCGGGTGCAGGGTCTCGTCCAGCACCACGATGTCGGCCCAGGCCCCTGGCTCGAGCCGTCCACGTTCGCCCTCGCCCAGGTAGTCGGCCGGGTAGCGCGACAGGCGGTTCGACGCGTCCGCCAGGTCCAGGCCCAGGCTGACGAAATTGCGCAGCGCCTGGTCCATGGTCAGCACGCTGCCGGCCAGCGAGCCTGTCGCCAGGCGCACGCAGCCGCCGCACTTGAACACGCGCTGGGTGCCCAGCGCGTACTCGCCGTCCGGCATGCCGGTGGCGGACGTGGCGTCGGTCACGCCATACAGGCGCGGGATGGCGCGCAAGGCCGCGCGCAGGGCGCCCGGGGCCACGTGCTGGAGATCGGGAATCGTGGCGGCCACCATCCGCCGCCGCGAGACCTACGACGACGAAGACGGCAGCGGCTTCTCTGGCAACTACGTCGGCTATTACGGCTCGCCCAAGCTGCGCGCCACCTTCAACGCCGACTGGGTGTACCGCAACTTCACCACCAGCCTGTTCGTGAACTTCACGGGCAAGACCAAGTGGGCCTACGGTCCCTACGACACCGACAACACGCCGGCCAACTGCACCGCGGCCGGGGTCGGGATGCCGGAGAACCTGTGCGAGGGCGCGGCTTCGTACACCACGGTGAACCTGGGCTTGAGCTGGAAGCCGCTGAAGAACCTGACGGTTGGACTGAACGTGAAGAACGTGCTGGACAAGCGGCCTTACTACGACCCGAACGGCTGGGAAGGCTACGCCCACGACCAGAACCTGTTCGGCCGCCAGTTTGCGCTCTCGGCCAGCTACAAGTTCTGGTAAGCCGGCAGGCCTGCGAAATAGTCCTTGTTGTTTCGCACGCCTGTGCTAAAGTAAGGGCATGAACACCACCGCCAAAAGCGAAGCCACCTACGCAACGATCCTCGACGCCGCGGTCGGCATGGCCGCGGCCGAGGGGATCGGCAAGGTATCGCTGGGCGAGCTGTCCAAGCGTACCGGCATCAGCAAGAGCGGCGTGTTCTCGCGCGTGGGCTCGCTCGAGTCGCTCCAGGACGCGGTGCTGGACGAATACGACCGCCGCTTTGCCGACGAGGTGTTCCTGCCTTCGCTGCAGGCGGCCAAAGGGTTGCCGCGCTTGACCATGCAGGTCAACCTGTGGCTGCGCAAGATCGGCAGCGAGACCGAGCGCGGCGGCTGCCTGTACGCGGCCGGCGCCTTCGAGTTCGACGACGTCCCCGGCCAGTTGCGCGACCGGATCGAGGCAGGCGTCGTGCGCTGGCGGGCGTCGCTGCGCAAGACGGTGCTGCAGGCGATGGAGGTGGGGCACCTGCGGCCGGATACCGAACCCGAGCAGCTGGTGTTCGAGATCTACAGCCTGGTCATCGGCGTGATGCACGACGCCCGCTTCCTGCACGATGGCACGGTGCCGCGGCGGGCGCAGCGAGCGTTCAACCGATTGATCTCGACGTACAAGAGTTTCAACGACCTGGAATAGTTTTGCCGGAGCGGGCCGGTTCACGCCGGCCCCTTTTTTTCACCTAATTTCGCACACCCGTGCGAAACATGAGCTTGCCAAAGGAGTCGATCATGTCTGCATTATGGTTGCTGGTGGTGCCGGTCGCCGGGTTTGCCTGGTACGTCTTCGGCGCGGTGCTGCGCGCCGTCCCGAAATGCAATGAGGACTTCGTATTCTGCTGAGCTGCGGGGTAGTGCGCGGTCAGCGCAGCAGTTTCAGCCCGGGAGGCAGGGCGTCGCCCAGCATGCGGGCTTCCACTACCTGGTCCAGTTCGACCACGTCGCGCACCATGGCCGGCCAGGCCGGTGGGGCGCCGGTGGAGGACAGGCGCCGCAGCACCTCGTCGCGCACCGGCTGGCCGATGTCGCGCGAGCGATCGCCCGTCATGCGGGCGATATGGGCGGCGGCGAAGCCGGCCGGTTCGATCTTCTTCCAGTCGAGCTGGAGGAGCTGGCCAAGCCAGGCTTCTGCCGACGCGGCCGGCGCGACTTCGTGCGCGGCGCCGTGGAAGGACTGGCGCGCGCCGACGCGGCCCAGCGCCCACAGGTAGCGCGCATAGCGCGCCGCGGCGCGTGCGTCGATCTTCGCGCCGGCCGGCATGTCCATGATCTGCTTGACGAGCCATTCGCCGATCTCGGCCTTGTAGGCAGAGGGGATGCGTTCGAGCGAAGCGCCCACGCGCAGCATGTCGTCTTCGCTGCCGTCGACCAGCGTGATGGGCCGCCTGCCGCGCTCCGATGCGTCGGCCTGCAGGTTGAAGGCGAAGTCGTCGAGCAGGCGCAGTTGCGCGTCGACCGACAGCCCGCCTGCCACGCGCCGCCACAGGGTCCACCATTCGGCGCGCACCTGGCTGTCCTTGTGGTACTGCACGCCGGTCTCGAACATGGCCCACAGCTGTTCGATGCGCCACTCGTCGAGCGGATGACCGAAGCCGGGGCGCAGGCAGTAACCGGCCAGGTTCAGCCACGCCCGTTCGTGCTCGCTTGACCTGCGTCGGCCCTTGGCGCGCGCCAGCAGGGCGTCGAACAGGTGGCGCAGCAGTGGCGTGGTCCAGCGTTCGCGCGCGCCCAGCAGGTGTTCGAGCGCGGCGCGCAGCTGGCGCACCTCGCGCGGGTCGACCTGCTGCGAACGGTTGCCGAAGATGCGGTCGATGCGCTTGATGGCGTCATCCAGTTCGGCCGGCAGCGCGATTTCGTCAGGCGCGTCGTCGTCCTCGCCGCGCAGCTGGAATTCGAGGCGCCAGCGCTGGCTGTCGTCGTCTTCCGCCACGCAGGCCACCTCCAGCGTGCCCACTTCGGACAACATCGTGGCAAGCTGCACCGGGATGTCGGTGCTGCGCGCACTGCGCAGCACCGTGGAGATGGCCGGCAGGCGCACGATGTCGCCGGCCGGCAGGTCGGCGAGGTCGCCCGCCTGCGGCAGGCTGCCGCCCGGGTCGGCGGTGGAGGACACCAGGTGGAAGCGTACCGGCCGCCCCAGGCGCAGGGCGAAGCTGCGCCCCACCAGGCGCGCTTCGACGCCGGCCGGCGCGCCGCGCGGCAGCAGGCACACCGCGCGCAGGGTGTCGCCGCTTTGTTCGGCATCGAGCAGCAGGTAGTAGTTGCGGGCGGAGCCGCTTTCGATGGCGGGCGCCTGGCCGGCCCGCGCCAGCGAATAGGCAACCCCGCCACGCGCCACGGCGACGTCCGGGTTCTCGTTGTGCAGCACCGTGATTGGCGCGCCGCGCCAGTGTGACAGCACATCGGCCAGGCGCTGCGCCAGCGCTTCGCCGCGGAACACGCCGCCGTTGAGCAGCAGGGTGTCCGGTACCGGCAGCGCGCCGTCGTCCTCGATGCCGAGCGCGTCGCGCGCGGCCTGCGCATGCTGGCGCAGGAAGCCGGCCAGGTGGCGCGTGATGGCCGGGTCGCTGGCGTACGGCAGGCCGAATTCGACGATGCCGGCGCGGGCGCGTTTCGCCGTTTCCTGCGCTTCGTTCAGCGGCAGGAAACCATCGAGGACGATGCGCTGCACGTCCTCGCGCGTGATGGCGGCCGAGCGGCTGGCGCCCACCAGGCGCGCGCCGGAGCCCAGCAGCGTCACGTTCACCTGTGCCGGCGCATCAGGCGCCAGCAGCTGTTCCTTGGCCGCGCGGCAGCGTTCGGTGAGCTGGGCCAGGCGGCCGGCCGACAGGCGCTGGCCATCCTGGCCGCCAAGGCGCGCTTCGGCCAGGTGGGCCAGCGCCAGGTCCATGTTGTCGCCGCCCAGGATCAGGTGGTTGCCCACGCCGATGCGGGTCAGTAGCGGCTGGCCGTCCTCGCCCAGTTCCACCCTGACCAGGCTGAAGTCGGTGGTGCCGCCGCCGACGTCGGCCACCAGCACCAGGCGGGTTTGCGCCAGGTCGTCGGCCAAGGTGGCGCGGTGCCGGTACAGCCAGTCGTACAGCGCGGCCTGGGGTTCTTCCAGCAGGCGCAGCTCCGGCAGGCCGGCCATGCGCGCGGCTTCCAGGGTGAGCGCGCGGGCGCCTTCGTCGAACGACGCGGGAACGGTGAGGACGATCTGCTGGCGCTCCAGCGGCGAAGCCGGGAAGCGCGCGTTCCAGGCTGCGCGCAGGTGGGCAAGATAGCTGGCGCTGGCCGCCACCGGCGACACCTTCGGCACGTCGGCGGCGTCCAGTCCCCATGGCAGGATGGGCGCCATGCGGTCCACGCCCGCATGCGACAGCCAGCTCTTGGCGCTGGCCACCAGGCGGCCCGGCGCCTGGGCGCCGAGCACCCGTGCCAGGCGCCCAAGCGCCACGCGCTCGACCCCGGCCGGGTCTGGCGCCGCCCACGGCAGCTGCAGTTCGCCGGGCGCCAGTTCACCGTCGGCGGGGTGGTAGCGCATCGAGGGCAGCAGCGGCGCGCCGGCCACTTCGCCGGGCGCCACCAGCTGTTCGATCGCCAGCAATTCGACCTGCGCCGCCCCAGGAGCGGCATAGGCCAGCACCGTGTTGGTGGTGCCCAGGTCGATGCTGACGAGGTAGTGCTTCACTGCGGGATCAGTGCGCGGCGTCGCGGACGTCGAACTCGATCTTCCAGCGCTGGCCGTCGCGCGCCACGGCCGCCAGTTCCAGCGTGCCGGTGTCGGTTGCGAGCGCATGCAGTTTCACCTGTACGACCTCGCCCGCCACGCGGCCCTCGGCCGGCAGGGTGGCCTGGATTTCGTTCATCTCGTGCAGCTCGTCCGGGCCCCAGTATTCCAGCACCTCGCCGATGCGGTCCTGGCGCCGGGTGGTGGAACCGAAGAAGCGGAAGGTCACCGGCTCGCCGATCACCAGGCCGAATTCCTGGCCCGGCAGTTCGAGTTCGCTGCCTTCTTCCATGCCGAAGGGCGCCACGCACAGCGCTTCGATCGGCGGCTCCATGCCGGGAATCGCCGGCATCGAGGATTCCACGCCGACGTAGTAGGAACGGGCCGTGCCGCCGCGGATGCGCACGCCGCCGCCGCGCCGCGCGTAGCTGAAATAGGCCGCGCCGCGCGCCACCGCCAGGTCCAGGTCGGCGCCTTCCAGCATGCGCGCCGGTTCGGCGCCTTCCATGTAGAGCCAGTCGTTGATGGTGTCCATCACGCGCTGCGACAGGATGCTGGATTTGAATACGCCGCCGTTGAACAGCACCGCGCTCGGGTGCAGGAAACTGTGCTCCGCATTGACGCGGCCGCCGAAGCCTTCGAGTTCCGCCGTGGCGCCGGCCTGGCGCGCCAGGAAGGCCGCCAGGTGACGCGTGACCGCAGCATCCTGCGCATACGGCAGGCCGACCTGGGTCAGGCCGGCGCGGGTGCGGGTGGCGGGGCGGGCGCTGGCTTCCACGCGCGGGAAGAAGCCATCGGTGATGAAGGCGGTGACTTCGTCGCGCGTGAGTTCGGTGCGGATCGAGCCGCCGATGAGTTTCGAGCCGCGGCTGGGCACCACGATGGGCCAGGTGGTGGCATTCGGGTCGGCCAGCAGGTGTTCCTTGGCGCTGCGGCAGCCGTAGGTGAGGGCGCGCATCTGCCACGAGTCGAGCTGGGTGCTACCCGCCTGGAGTTTGCGCGCCACCAGGTGGGCCAGCGCCAGGTCCATGTTGTCGCCGCCCAGCAGGATATGGTCGCCCACCGCCACGCGGTGCGGTTCCAGCTTGCCGTCGGTCTCCAGGATGGCGATCAGCGAGAAGTCGCTGGTGCCGCCGCCCACGTCCACCACCAGCACGATGTCGCCGGCCTTGACCTGCTTGCGCCAGGCGCCGCCGCTGCCCTGGATCCAGCTGTACAGGGCCGCCTGCGGCTCTTCCAGCAGGGTGGGCGTGAAGCCGGCGCTGCGCGCCGCTTCCGCGGTGAGTTCGCGCGCGCCCGGGTCGAAGGACGCCGGGATGGTGACGGTGACCGACTGCTGCTCGAACGGCGCCTCGGGGTGGGCGGCGTTCCAGGCCTGGCGCAGATGGGCCAGGTAGCGGGTGGACGCTTCCAGCGGCGACACGCGCGTGACTTCGTCCGGCGCGTCGTGCGGCAGGATGGCGGCGCGGCGGTCCACGCTCGGGTGGCTCAGCCAGCTCTTGGCCGAGGACACCAGGCGGATCGGCGTGGTGGCGCCGCGGCTGCGCGCCATCTCGCCGGCAACCAGGGCTTCACCTTCGGCGCTCCACGGCAGGGCCAGTTCGCCCGGCGCCAGTTCGTCCGCGTGCGGCAGGTAGAGGAAGGACGGCAGCAGCGGCAGCGCGTCGACCGTGCCGGGTGCGGTGAGCTGCGGTATGGGCAGCACGCCATCGAGGGTCTTTTCGCCGTCGCTGCCCTGCAGGTCCACATACGACAGGGCGCTGTGGGTGGTGCCGAGGTCGATGCCGATCGCGTAGCGTGGGTCGCTCACAGCTCCACCTCCGCCGGCGCCAGCACGCGCGCGTCGTGTTTTTCAGCCAGCTGCGGCAGCTGGACCCTGGTCGCGCGCCAGCCACGGTGGCTCAAGCTGCCCTTGAACGGGGCCTGGCCGACCACATTGCCGGTCAGACGCACGCTGGCGGCGTCAAAACCTTCTTCCAGCGTGATGCGCGCGCCTTCCGATTCAGCACGCACCGGCTCGATCGTGAAGTGCTCGCGCAGCACGCGCGCGCAGCCTTCATGCACCACGCGGGCGGCGGCGCCGATGTCGGCGTCGGAATAGGCGCTGAGGTTTTCCTGGGTAAAGTCGATCAGGCGTGCTTCGCGCTGGAACAGGCTCAGGAGCTGCAGGGCCGACTCGCCGGCGGGGGCGCGCAGCGGGGCAGGCGTGGGCGCCGCGGTCGGGGCCGGGGCCGGGGCAGGGGCCGGTGCGGCCACGGGGCCGACCTGGTCGTCGCGCACGCGCGCGGCGAATTCGGCGTCGCCGAGGGACTTGAAGAAGCTGCCGAAAGCGATCGACAGCCGGCTCCAGAAGGAGGGCAGGTTAGCTGGTGTGTTCATTCTTGATGTTCTGTAGGGTAAGCGACGGGCGCGCTGTCAGACAGCGTCGGGGCCACGGTCCGGGAAACGCGCATGATACCAGTTCAGCCACGGGAAGCGCACGCACGGGCCTTGAGGGATAGTTGTTTTGTGAATGACGATTATCATGGATCTCAATTTGATTTCTATCTTAAGGGGCGCATACTGTATCCATCACGAACGCTTTTCCAAGGAAAACATCATGTCCCATACCATCGACTTCATCCGCAGCCTGTTCCGCGCCGAAGCGCCTGCCGCAGCGCGCAATGACGGCGACCTGTGGGCCCTGTTCCAGATGAGCCGCGGCCGCGATTCGGTCTCGCCGGCTGTGTTGCGCAAGCTGGCCGAACGCGCCGCGTCGAAATAAACGCCGCGTTTGGCTGCAACATCCATCAAGCCCTGCCGCGAGCAGGGCTTTTTGTTAGGCGCTGTCACCCTTTGCTATGGATGGGTTTGATTGCCAGGCGCAGCAATCGCTCGGCAGACGTGACGCGCCGGCCGTCGAGCGCCCTGCGCCAGCCCAGGTAATTGGGCAGGTAGCGCGAGGCGACGCCGTGGAAGCGCGCCACCCAGTCGCGCAGGCGGCGGTGATAGGAATTCACGTTCTGGACATGGATGGCGCCTTCGCTGCTGCGCCGCACCCGCTCGCCGGCGCGCAGGTTGACGTACTGGTGGGCGATGCCGTGGCGCCGGCTGAACGCCCGGTAGGCCGCGTTGGCGTCGGTTACCAGCAGCAC
>NZ_FOLD01000050.1 GCF_900112225.1 Massilia yuzhufengensis
AGGAGCTCGCGGACTTCCATTTCGACCAGTTCCAGCAGCTCTGCGTCGTCGACCAGGTCGCACTTGTTCAGGAACACGATGATGTACGGAACACCAACCTGACGCGCCAGCAGGATGTGCTCGCGGGTCTGTGGCATTGGGCCGTCGGCGGCCGAGCACACCAGGATCGCGCCGTCCATCTGCGCAGCACCGGTAATCATGTTCTTGATGTAGTCGGCGTGGCCTGGGCAGTCAACGTGCGCGTAGTGACGGTTTTCGGTCTCGTACTCGACGTGCGCGGTGTTGATGGTGATGCCGCGTGCTTTTTCTTCTGGTGCTGCATCGATCTGGTCGTAGGCTTTCGCTTCGCCGCCGAATTTCTTCGACAGGACGGTCGCGATTGCTGCGGTCAGGGTGGTCTTGCCGTGGTCGACGTGGCCAATGGTGCCGACGTTGACGTGCGGCTTGGTCCGTTCGAATTTACCTTTTGCCATTTTTCGATCTTCCTTTAAATGAACTGTTTACTTAATATTTTTTAAAGGGACAGGCCATGCGGCCTGCCCCCTGATGCATTGATTACTTCGACTTGGCAGTGACGATCGCGTCGATCACGTGCTTCGGAGCTTCCGAGTAGTGCTTGAACTCCATCGTGTAGGTCGCACGGCCCTGGGTCGCCGAACGCAGCGAGGTCGAGTAACCGAACATTTCCGACAGCGGGACTTCGGCTTTGATGATCTTGCCGCCGCCGCCCGGGATTTCGTCCATGCCCTGCACCATGCCGCGGCGGGACGACAGGTCGCCCATCACGTTACCGGCGTAGTCTTCCGGCGTTTCCACTTCCACCGACATCATCGGCTCGAGGATGACCGGCGACGCTTTGCGGCAGCCGTCCTTGAATGCCATCGAACCTGCCATGCGGAACGCGTTCTCGTTCGAGTCGACGTCGTGGTACGAACCGAAGGTCACGGTGACCTTGACGTCGACGACTGGGTAACCAGCCAGCACGCCGTTGGTCAGGGTTTCGCGCACACCTTTTTCGACCGCAGGGATGTATTCACGTGGAATCACACCGCCCTTGATGGCGTCAACGAATTCGAAGCCCTTGCCCGGTTCTTGCGGCTCGATGGTCAGGACAGCGTGGCCGTACTGGCCGCGACCGCCCGACTGCTTGACGAACTTGCCTTCGACGTCGGTGACCGTCTTGCGGATGGTCTCGCGGTAAGCAACCTGTGGCTTGCCGACGGTCGCTTCGACGCTGAATTCGCGCTTCATGCGGTCGACGATAATTTCCAGGTGCAGCTCGCCCATACCACCGATGATGGTCTGGCCCGATTCTTCGTCGGTACGCACGCGGAACGACGGATCTTCTTGTGCCAGGCGGTTCAGCGCCAGGCCCATTTTTTCCTGGTCAGCCTTGGTCTTTGGCTCGACAGCCTGCTGGATGACCGGCTCAGGGAAGACCATCTTTTCCAGGGTGATGATCGCCGATGGGTCGCACAGGGTTTCGCCCGTGGTCGCATCTTTCAGGCCGACTGCGGCGGCGATGTCGCCGGCACGGACTTCCTTGATTTCTTCGCGCTGGTTGGCGTGCATCTGCAGGATGCGGCCGAGACGTTCTTTCTTGCCCTTGATCGGGTTGAAGACGGTGTCGCCCGAATTGATCATGCCCGAATAGACGCGGAAGAAGATCAGCTGGCCGACGAACGGGTCGGTCATGATCTTGAACGCCAGCGCCGAGAATTTCTCGTCGTCGGCTGCGCGGCGGGTGACCGGCTGGTCGTCCTCGTCGGTACCGCCGACTGGCGGGATGTCGATTGGCGATGGCAGGTATTCGACCACGGCGTCGAGCATGGCTTGCACGCCCTTGTTCTTGAACGCAGTGCCGCACATCATCGGAACGATTTCCGACGCGATGGTACGCTGGCGCAGGGCGGCCTTGATCTCTTCTTCCGAGAGGTCGCCTTCTTCCAGGTACTTGTTCATCAGCTCTTCGTTCGCTTCAGCGGCGGTCTCGACCAGCTTCTCGCGCCATTCGTTGGCTTGATCAACCAGTTCGGCCGGGATGTCGCCGTATTCGAACTTCATGCCTTGCGACGCTTCATCCCACAGGATCGCCTTCATCTTGACCAGGTCGACCACGCCCTTGAAGTTGTCTTCGGCGCCGATCGGGATCTGCAGGGGAATCGGGTTGGCCTTCAGGCGAGCACGCATCTGCTCGTAGACCTTGAAGAAGTTCGCACCGGTACGGTCCATCTTGTTGACGAAGGCCAGACGCGGGACTTTGTACTTGTTAGCCTGGCGCCACACGGTTTCCGACTGTGGCTGCACGCCGCCGACTGCGCAGTACACCATGCAGGCGCCGTCGAGCACGCGCATCGAGCGTTCGACTTCAATGGTGAAGTCAACGTGGCCCGGGGTGTCGATGATGTTGATGTGGTGCGGCTCGAAGTTCTTGGCCATACCGCTCCAGAAGCAGGTCGTCGCTGCCGAGGTAATGGTAATGCCGCGTTCCTGCTCCTGCTCCATCCAGTCCATCGTCGCGGCGCCATCGTGCACTTCGCCAAGCTTGTGGTTCACGCCCGTGTAGAACAGGACGCGTTCGGTGGTGGTGGTTTTACCAGCATCGATGTGAGCGGAAATACCGATATTGCGGTAGCGCTCAATGGGGGTCTTGCGTGCCATAATTTTTCCTAAATCTTTGAATGGACAAAACCGAGCAGCATCTTGATCAAAATGTGCCCGGCCTGAACAACAGATACTGCATGGCCGCGCCCCCTGGAGGGCCTGGCCACTTGCTTAGAAGCGGAAGTGCGAGAACGCCTTGTTCGCTTCAGCCATACGGTGAACTTCGTCACGACGCTTCATTGCGCCGCCGCGCATTTCTGCGGCTTCCATCAGTTCACCGCCGAGGCGTTGTGGCATGGATTTTTCGCTGCGCTTGTTTGCGGCTTCGCGCAACCAACGCATGGACAGCGCCATACGACGGACCGGACGAACTTCAACTGGCACCTGGTAGTTGGCGCCGCCGACACGGCGGGACTTCACTTCCACCAGTGGCTTGGCGTTGTTGATCGCGGCCACGAACACTTCCAGCGGGTCCTTGCCCGATTTGGTCTGGATGTATTCGAACGCACCGTAGATGATGTTTTCAGCGACCGACTTCTTGCCGGACAGCATCAGAACATTGACGAACTTGGCGACATCGGTGTTGCCGAATTTTGGATCTGGCAGGATCTCGCGCTTGGGTACTTCACGACGACGTGGCATTTCAATTCCTTCCTATCTTCAGTTGAGTGCTTGTTCCGCACTCGCGAAAAACCCTCATGGTTTTTCACTTACTCAGCCTCACGGCCGGCTCAACTTAACTTGTAAATGTGACCTGTTTGTGACAGGGTCGCAGAATTACTTCTTCGCAGCCTTGGCACGCTTGGCGCCGTACTTCGAACGCGCTTGCTTACGGTCTTTGACGCCCTGGGTATCCAGTGCACCGCGAACCATGTGGTAACGCACACCCGGCAAGTCTTTCACACGGCCGCCGCGCAGCAGCACGACACTGTGTTCTTGCAGGTTGTGGCCTTCACCGCCGATGTACGAAATGACTTCGAAACCGTTGGTCAGACGCACTTTGGCGACTTTACGCAGCGCCGAGTTTGGCTTCTTAGGCGTGGTGGTGTACACACGGGTGCACACGCCGCGCTTTTGCGGGCAGTTTTCCAGTGCCGGCGACTTGCTCTTCACAACCGCGGCAACGCGCGGCTTGCGAATCAGTTGATTGATGGTTGGCATCGTTCCTAATCCAACAAAGTACTACAGTTGATAACCCAGACAGGTAATGTGCTGCCCGGGGACTGAAACCTAGTCCCGGATTCGATAGGCACAGCGCAGGCGACGAAAGCCACTCACCGAAGGAGCGGCTGCGAATGCGTATACGATGTGCAGAATAATTCGAGAACTCGCAAGTATAGACTTGATGTGGCAAGGGGTCAACCGCTTTACCTGACTGCTGGGCGCCTGGCGGGTATACACGGCGGTTTACCGTGGGCGATGTGGCAAGCTCGCGACAGGCGGCGGCGTTTACTGCGCTGCCGTGGCACACGAAACTTGGCATTTCCGCGGATAAAGGCCGGATAATGGCCGACTTATTGCTATTTTCACGCCCGCCCAACCGATGCCGCACCAACCGCCGCACGTCCTGCTGCGCCCTGCCAATCTCTACCTGCTGCTGAGCTATGCGGCCCTGTCCGCCGTGCCCCTGGCCGGGCCGCTGCTGGGCGTGCCGGCGGACGACCCGTGGAAGCTGCTCGGGGCGGGATTGTTCGCCTGGATCGCGGCCTGGGCCCTATGTAAACGGCCAGCCTGGTTCCATTGGGCCCTGCTGCCGGCCTTCCTGGCGTTGCCGACCGAGCTCTACCTGCTTACTTATTATGGCCAGGGCATCTCCACCCACCACCTCGGCGTGATCGCCGAGACCAGCCCCAGCGAGGCGCTGGAGTTCCTGGGCGGGAAGGCCTGGCTGCTGGGCGTGGTCATCGTCGTGGTCCTGCTGTGGTTCTTCTCGACCTGGGTCGTGGCCTGGCGTACCCGCGACTTCGACTGGAACGACCGCTCGCGCTGGCTGGTCGTCGCCGTGGTCGGCGCCGGCGCGGCGGTGCTGGCCTATGGCCAACAGTATGGCGTCGCCCAGCAGGCCGGCGCGCCGGCTTCCGCCACGGCCCGCCCGCCCGCCCTGCCCCACTGGGCCCAGCTGCCTGTCGACACCGGCGTGTTCGCCCGCTCCTGGCCCTTCGGCCTGGCGGCGCGCGGCATCGACTTCTATAAAGAGCGCGTTTATCTTGCAGAACTGAACCGGCGCAGCGCCGCCTTCCGCTTCGGCGCGCACCAGGCCGACGCGCATGGACCGCAGATCGTCGTCATGGTGCTGGGCGAATCCTCGCGCTTCGACCGCTGGAGCCTGAACGGCTATGCGCGCCAGACCAACCCGCTGCTGGCGCAGGAACAGAACCTGGTCATGCTGCAGGACGTGATCACGCCGGTCTCAGCCACCCGCCTGTCGGTCCCGGTCATCATTTCGCGCAAGCCCGCGATGCAGAGCCTGAAGGATGGCTTTTCGGAAAAATCCTTCCTCTCGGCCTTCAAGGAGGCCGGCTTCAAGACTTTCTGGATCTCGAACCAGGTCTCGTTCGGCAAGTTCGATACGCCGGTGTCGGTGTTCGCAAAAGAGGCGGACGATGTGCAGTTCCTGAACCTGGGCGGCTTTTCCGGCGCCTCGAACCACGACGCGGTGATGCTCGAGCCGCTGCGGCGCGCGATCGCCGACCCGGCGCAAAAGGTGCTGGTGGTGCTGCATACCCTGGGCAGCCACTGGAATTATGGCCACCGCTACCCGAAGCAGTTCGACCGCTGGCAGCCTTCGCTGCAATCGATTGCCAAGCCGGACGTGACGGACACCCGCCTGGAGCCGCAGATCAACAACAGCTACGACAGCGCCATTCTCTACACCGACTGGTTCCTGTCGAACGTGATCGGCCTGCTCAAGGAATCCAGCCTGCCGACATCGCTGCTGTATGTGGCCGACCATGGCCAGACGCTGTACGACAAGTCGTGCAAGATCGCCTTCCACGGGCATAACACGCAGTACGAGTTCCACATCCCGGCCTTCGCCTGGTATTCGGACAGCTACCGCGAGCGCTTCCCCGGCAAGGTGGCGCAGCTGCAGCGCCACCGCAAGGCCAGGCTGTCGACCGAGAACATGTTCCACACCCTGCTCGACCTGGCCGACATCCGCTACCCGGGCGAGCGCCTGGAATGGAGCTTCGCCAGTCCACAACTCAAGCGCCACAAGCGCTATGTGGACAGCTATGGCTGGACCGACTACGACGATGCGACCATGCGCGGGGATTGCAGGGAGGTGATTGCACGGGGCAAGCCGCTGCCGCGCGGATGACAGGAGGCGGCCTCATCAGATATATGATTAATGAATGTTCGATATCAAAACAAAACATTATCTTTATATTTTGCAGCGCGTCATAATGCACCTGTCTCCACTATTCTCCTCCAAGAAAATAGTCTTCAAGCCCGCAGCTCGCGGGCTTTTTTTTTGGCTTGTCGCAGGCAGGAGGAAGCTGGTGTAGAGCCCTGACCAACTAAACGGCATTGGCGCTAGGCCGTGAGTTCCGAGTCTTCTTCAGCGACCAGGGCCGCCGGTTCGGCCAGGTGCCCGCTCAGCCAGCGCGCCACTTCGGCCGCGCGCCCTTCCACCCGCGCCCCAAACCCTTGCGTCGCCAGCAGCGCGATGCCATTCGGGCTGCGCAACACCCCCGGCGCCAGCACCGGCCGGCCGCCGGCCGTATCGATGAAGAACGGGTCGAGCTGCGCGCGCAGCAGCGGCGCCAGCACCAGGTTGTGCGAGGACACCAGCACCAGGTCGCGCTCGCACAGGCTTTCCAGCACGGCGGCGGCGGCCGACACCGATTCCAGATGGTTGGTGCCGCGGAAAACCTCGTCGACCAGGCAGATCCCGGCCGGTTCGCCGCTGGCCGCCAGCAGCTCCCTGGCCCGGCGCAGCTCCGACATGTACAGGCTCTCCCCGCCCAGCAGCGAATCCTCGTTCTGCATGCTGGCGCGCACCGGCACCGCCGGCAGGCGCGCCGCCCTGGCATAGCAGAAGCCAAAGGCGCGCGCCGCTACCAGGTTCAGGCCTACCATGCGCAAAAATGTGCTCTTGCCCGAGGCGTTCTGGCCCGAGATGAAGGCGCCCTGGCCGGCTAGCCGGACCGACAGCGGGCTCGGTATGTCCATCAGCGGATGCACGCCGCCTTCCAGTTCCAGCGTACGCGCCGCGCTGCGCTCGGCCCAGCACCAGTGGCTCGCGCCACCCAGGTGACGCGCCAGGGCCACGTCGGCTTCCAGTTCGGCCGTGCGCAGGTAGGCGGCGCGCAGGAAGTCGCGCGACTGGTGGAAGGCGCGCATCGTTTTCCAGTAGCGGCGCACGTTGGACCCGCCAAACCAGTCGAGGTAGGCTTGAGTGCTGGGACTCATGCGCATCAGGAGCGTGCGCCCTACCTGTTTATGCAGACCCGCCGCCTGGCCGCGTGCTGCGACAAACGGCGCCAGCAGCGGATCGCCTGCTTGCGCCAGCTTGCCGCTGCATGCCAGCAGGGCATTGACGCTGTCCAGCGTCGCTGTCCACCCTTGGATACGCCGGTGATAATTGATCTGCAACACCATCAAGGGCGCCATCCCCGCGATCGTCGCCATCCAGCCCAGCGGCTGCGTCGCCAGCAAGACCAGCGACAAGAGCAGCAGCACCGGCAGCAGCCACAGGAAGCGCAGCCACGGCGGTGGCGACTGCGGCGGCGCGTCGCCGAACAGCAGGCCGGCGATCTCGGTTTCGGCATGGCGCAGCGGGAGCAGGGCCGTCTCCAGCGCCGCCACGCGCCCGCCATCGGCCACCAGGGCGCGCAGGCGCTCGTCCAGGGCCGTGCACGCATCGTCGCCGATGCCGGCACGCAGGCGGCGGTGCAGCATCTGGCGCCCGAAGATGCTGCTGCCCTGCGCCAGCTTGTCTTCGTAGGCTTCGAGCAGCAGGTCTTGCCAGGTCTGCTCGTCGAGCGCGGTGCGTGGATCGGCATCGGCGCGGTGCAGGCGCCCGATTTCTTCCGGCGTAAAGAAGTACGAGGGCGGCTCGCGGCGGCCGGATGGCTGGAAATCGTCGGGTAGTAAGCTCAACAGGGAGCCAAGGAGGGCAGCAAACTTCGGAGGCATGGTCAGGGTGCGCGTGATCGACGCGGAATCTTAACAGCCAGTCAATACGGAATGTTCAAGCATTGTCGCGCATGCGTAAACACAGCGTACGTTACCCAACATACCGAAATGACAACGCGTGGCAGCATGAGCTACCGCAAGTATTCCGATCACGACCTACAAAAAAGGATGGCTTCCATGAAACGCGCTTTCACCGCGACTTTGCTCACCCTGGCCATCGGGGCCGCCTGCGCCCAGCAGGGCGACGGTACCCGCGCCTCCAATGCCGCCAACGTCTTCAAGCCTGCCAAGGTGGAAGCGACGCCTGAACGCATGCGCGGCATCAAGGCGCCGCAGGGCTTCACCGTCACGCCCTTCGCCACGGGCCTGAAGAACGCGCGCATCATCGCCGTTGCGCCGAATGGCGACATCTACCTGAGCCGGCGCGACCAGGGCGACGTGCTGCTGCTGCGCGACGCCAACGGCGACGGCAAGGCCGATGGCGAGCCGATCGAAGTCGCCCACCGCGCCGGCGCGCACGGCATCGCGATCAAGGACAACAAGTTCTACCTGGTGACGGTCAAGGAGCTGTTCGTCGCCGACATGAAGCCGGATGGCCGCCTGGGCGACCTGAAGCTGCTGGTGGGCGACCTGCCCGATTCCGGCCAGCACCCGAACCGCACCATTGCCTTCGGCCCGGACGGTATGCTGTACCTGAGCGTGGGCAGCACCTGCAACACCTGCAACGAGAGCAACCCCGAAAACGCGACCATCCTGCGGCTGTCGCCGGACGGGCAGCAGCGCAGCATCTTCGCCTCCGGCCTGCGCAACACCATCGGCTTCGCCTGGCATCCGCAGACCGGCGAGCTGTGGGGCTTCGACCATGGCATCGACTTTCTCGGCGACGACCAGCAGCAGGAAGAGATCAACAAGATCGAACTGGGCAAGATGTACGGTTGGCCGCATGTCTTCGGCGCCGGCGAGATCTACCCGCAAAGCAGCCCGGTGGGCGACATCACCAAGGAACAGTGGAAGGCGCGCAGCACGCCGATGGCGCTGGGCTACACCGCGCACGCGGCGCCGATGCAGCTGGTGTTCGGCGCCGGCGGCGGCTTCCCGCCCGACTATGCGGGCGACGCCTTCGTCACCATGCGCGGTTCGTGGAACCGGGCGCAAGCCTCCGGCTATGAAATCGTGCGGGTGCGCTTTGCCAATGGCCAGCCGAAGACGGTCGAGCCCTTCGTGACCGGTTTCCTGACCGATGGGGGCAAGACCCACATCGCACGCCCGGTCGGCCTGGCCTTTGCCAAGGATGGATCGCTCCTGATGGCGGACGACGCCAACGGTGTGATCTACCGCATCGCCCACAACGCCGGCCGCCCGGGCAACCCGGCGCCAACGGCGCCGGACGGCCCGATGCGCGAGCAGGCGAAAAAGGGCAGCGGCGTGCCGCTGGCGAACAAGCGCGCGGAAACCCAGTCGCAGGGTGCGCTGCAGGTGATGTCGCCGAGCTTCCGCGCGGGCGGCGCGCTCGACCAGAAATACAGCGAGTACGCCGACGGCGTGTCGCCGGCCCTGTCGTGGAAGGCGGTGCCGAACGCGAAGTCCTACGCCATCATCATGGAAGACCCGGACGCGAAGCCGGTTACCCCGTTCGTGCACTGGCTGGCCTGGAACATCCCGGCCACCGTCACCAGCCTGCCCGAGGGCGTGCAGGAACAACCCCGCCTGACCGACCCGGAAGGCGTGCTGCAGGGCCGCAATACGCGCGGCTCGATGGGCTACTTCGGACCCAAGCCGCCGGTGGGCGACAAGCCGCACCACTACCACTTCCAGGTGTATGCGCTCGACACCATGCTCGACGTCCCCTTTGGCGCCGACCGCGACCAGCTGCTGCAGGCGATGCAGGGGCATGTGATCGGCAAGGGCGAGGTCGTGGGGACGTACGGGCAGAAGCAGAAGCCGCAGAAATAATCCTCTCGAGGGCGTTCTTCTTCCGCCCGCACATAGTCGACCTCGCCGGTTGAGCTGCACTCAGCTCGTCGTTCCCGCCTTCGCGGGAACGACGAGCTGGAGTTAGCAAAAGAACAGCAATCCTGTCCGGCCACCCTGTCCGGCCACATCTTTACGGACACCCCGGACACCGGACGCAGCCCTGGCGTTCCTTATCGAATCAAGCACTTAGCAAAGTGGCACGGTTCCTGCATTGAGTCCGGCATTCAATGTTGCTACCCGAGAAGCCATGATTCGCGATACCTCATCACAAGACGCTGTCCTCACCGCCGCGCCGGTCCACAAGATCAAGCGCCGCGCGCTGTGGGTGGGCGGCGGCATTGCCGTCGTTGCGCTCACCACCGCCATCCTCGGCGCCTGGAGCAGCAGCGAGCATTCGGTCAGCGCGGCGCGCCTGCGCATCGCCGAAGTCACCCGCGGCACCCTGGTGCGCGACGCCTCGGTCAACGGCCGCGTGGTCGCCGCCGTCAGCCCGACCCTGTATTCCACCTCGCCGGCCACTGTCAACCTGAAGGTCGCCGCCGGCGACACGGTAAAAAAAGGCGACGTGCTGGCGGTGCTGGAGTCGCCCGACCTGTCCGATGAGCTCAAGCGCGAAGTGTCGAGCTACGAGCAGCTCAGGGCCGAGGTGGCGCGCCAGCAGATCCTGGCGCGCAAGCAGAAGCTGCTGGCCAAGCGCGAAGCCGACACCGCCGAGATCGACCGCGTATCGGCCCAGCGCACGCTGGAGCGCTACGAAAGCGTGGCGCAGGTCGGCATCATCGCCAAGATCGACTACCAGCGTGCCAAGGATGCGCTGAACTCGTCCGAGATCCGCGCCCGACACGCCACCCAGGCCGCGGCGCTGGAAAGCGACGACGTGCAGCTGGCCCTGAAGACCAAGGTCAACGAGCTGGAACGCCAGCGCCTGTCGATGGCCAACGCCCAGCGCCGCGTCGACGAGCTGACCGTGCGCGCGCCGGTGGACGGCTTCATCGGCACCCTCAACGTCCAGAACCGCATGGTGGTCGCCGCCAACGCGCCGCTCATGACGCTGGTCGACCTGTCCAAGCTCGAAGTCGAGGTCGAGGTGCCGGAATCCTACGTGGCCGATATCGGCCTGGGCATGAACGCCGAGATCACCCTGCCGACCGGGAAAGCCACCGGCAAGCTGTCGGCGCTGTCGCCAGAAGTGGTGAAGAACCAGGTGCTGGCGCGGGTGCGCTTCGACGGCGAGCAGCCCAAGGGCCTGCGCCAGAGCCAGCGCGTGACCGCGCGCCTGCTCATCGAAGAACGCCCCAACGTGGTGATGCTGCCGCGCGGCCCCTTCGTGGAAAGCGAAGGCGGGCGCCATGCCTATGTGGTGCAGGACGGAATCGCCGTGCGCACCCCTGTGCAGCTGGGCGCCACCAGCATTTCGGCGGTCGAGATCCTGTCGGGCGTGAAGCCCGGCGACAAGGTCGTCATCGCCGGCACCGACACCTTCAATAACGCCGCCCGCGTTTCGATCAACCGCTAGAAGACCAACATAAACTAGGAGAATCCCATGCTGCGCATGACCAACCTGAGCAAGGTGTACCGCACCCACATGATCGAAACCCACGCACTGCGCGGCTTCGAGATCGACGTCAAGCAGGGCGAGTTCGTCACCGTGACCGGGCCTTCCGGTTCGGGCAAGACCAGCTTCCTGAATATCGCCGGCCTGCTCGAGGAATTCAGCTCGGGCGAGTACATCCTGGACGGCGTCAACGTGAAGGGCCTGGACGATTCGGCCCGCTCGCGCCTGCGCAACGAAAAGCTGGGCTTCATCTTCCAGGGCTTCAACCTGATCCCCGACCTGAACCTGTTCGACAACGTCGACGTGCCGCTGCGCTACCGCGGCTTCAACAAGACCGAACGCAAGGAACGCATCGAGGACGCGTTGTCGAAAGTCGGCCTGGCCTCGCGCATGAAGCACTTCCCGGCCGAGCTGTCCGGCGGCCAGCAGCAGCGCGTGGCGATCGCGCGCGCGCTGGCCGGCTCGCCCAAGCTGCTGCTGGCCGATGAACCGACCGGCAACCTCGACACGCAGATGGCGCGCGGCGTGATGGAACTGCTGGAAGAGATCAACACGGCCGGCACCACGATCCTGATGGTGACCCACGACCCGGAACTGGCGGTGCGCACCCACCGCAACGTCCACATCATCGATGGCCAGGTCTCGGACCTGGTGCGCAAGGGCCCGACCCTGGTCGACAAGGTCACCGCTTAAGGAACGAGGACAATCATGTTCGCCTACTATTTCAATCTCGGCGTGCGCAGCCTGCGCCGCAATCCCGCCCTCACGGTCCTGATGGTGCTGACCCTGGCCATCGGCGTGGCCGCGAGCGTCTCGACGCTGACGATTCTGCACATGATGTCGGGCGACCCGATTCCCGAGAAGAGCGCGCGCCTGTTCGTGCCGCACGTGGACAACGGCCCGGTCGAAGGCTGGGTGCCGAGCGATGGACCGAACGACGACCAGCTGGGCTATATCGACGCCGCCAATTTCCTCAAGAGCGGCCAGGGCGAGCGCCGCACCGCGATGTACGGCGTCCAGCTGCCGGTCGAACCGCCGCGCACCGACATCCCGGCCTTCAATGCCTCCGGCATGGCGCCGACGCGCGACTTCTTCGCCATGTTCAAGGTGCCCTTCCTGCACGGCCAGCCCTGGACCGAGGCCGACGAGATCCGCGGCGCCGATGTCGTGGTGCTGGGCCGCGTCACCGCCGAGAAGCTGTTCGGCGAGGCCAGCCCGGTGGGCAAGCAGCTGCGCATCGCCGGCCAACCCTACACGGTGGTCGGCGTGATCGACACCTGGGCCCCGCTGCCGCGCTACTACAAGCTGATCGGCGGCAGCCGCTTCGGCAACGGCGAGGAATTCTTCCTCCCCTTCTCCACCGCGATCCGCCACGAGACAGGCCACAACGGCAGCATGAACTGCAGCGCCAACCGCGACCCGGGCTTCGCCAACCTGCTCGCCAGCGAGTGCACCTGGATCCAGTTCTGGTTCGAGACGCGCTCCGCCAGCGACCGCGCCGAGCTGCAGTCCTGGCTCGACAACTACGCCGCCGACCAGCGCAAGCTGGGCCGCCTGAAGCGCAATGCGCCGAACAAGCTGTACAACGTGATGGAGTGGATGGAGCACATGAAGGTGGTCGGCAACGACAGCAAGCTGTCGGCCTGGCTGGCGTTCGGCTTCCTGATCCTGTGCCTGGTCAATACCATCGGCCTGCTGCTGGCGAAGTTCTCGGTGCGCGCCTCCGAAGTCGGCATCCGCCGCGCCCTGGGCGCTTCGCGGGGCGACGTGTTCCGCCAGTTCCTGATCGAGACCGGCGTGGTCGGCCTGGTGGGCGGCGTGCTGGGACTGGTGCTGGCCTTCGGTGCGCTGGCGCTGATCGGCATGCAAAGCAAGGGCATGGCCACCATCGCGCGCATGGACTGGCAGATGCTGGTGCTGACCTTCGTCATGTCGGTGCTGGCCGCGCTGATCGCCGGCCTGCTGCCGACCTGGCGCGCCTGCCAGGTGACGCCGGCCATCCAACTCAAATCGCAGTAAGGGAGCACACATCATGGAAATCCGTCCCATCCTGTCTGCGCTGTTGCGCAACAAAACCGGCCCGATCCTGGTGGCGCTGCAGGTAGCGCTGAGCCTGGGCATCCTGGCCAATGCCCTGCACATCGTCAACGAGCGGCGCGAAGTGGCGGCCCGCCCTTCCGGCCTGTCCGACGAAGCGGCCACTTTCTACTTCAACGTGCGCAACCTGAGCAACGACAGCCCCGAGCAGATGTTGGCCACCGTCAAGCGCGAGGTCGAGGTCCTGCGCGCGGTGCCGGGCGTGGCCGCGGTGGCGCAGGTCTCGCAGATGCCGCTCTCGCGCAGCGGCAGCAACAACAGCGTCGCCGTCAACCAGCAGCAGGAGCGCGAAACCACGGTCGCCTCGCAGTACGTGTCGGGCGACTCGCTCGTAAAAGCCTTCGGCCTGAAGCTGGTCGACGGCCGCGACTTCCTGCCAAGCGAGATCAATGACATCAACGAGAACGAGAACCGCGAGCTACCCAAGCACGTGATCGTCACCAAGGCCCTGGCCGAGAAGATGTGGCCGGGCGCGGCCCCGATCGGCAAGCCGCTCTGGTTCGGCACCGGCGACGGCGCCCAGTCGGCCCAGGTAGTGGGCGTGGTCGAACGCCTGCAGTCGGCCCATACCGAAGTGGGCGAGCGCGGCGAGTTCTCGACCATCGTCCCGGGCCGCCTGTACGGTTTTCCCGGCAACCTGTATGCGGTGCGCACCGAAGCCGGCCAGCGCGACCGCGTCATCAAGGAAGCCGAAGAAGCGCTGCGCAAGTCCTCCGCTACGCCGATGATCCTGCAGGCCAAGACGGTGGAAGAAGACCGCAAGAACCGCTACCGCGCCGACGTCGCGCTGTCGTGGATGCTGATCACGGTGAGCGTGCTGCTGCTGCTCATCACCTGCTCGGGCATCGTCGGCATGGCCAGCCTGTGGGTCACCCAGCGCCGCAAGCAGATCGGCGTGCGCCGCGCACTGGGCGCGCGCAAGATCGACATCCTGCGCTACTTCATCCTGGAGAACTTCATGATCACCACCGCCGGCGTGTTCGGCGGCGTGCTGTTCGGCCTGAGCCTGAACCACCTCTTGGTGACCAAGCTCGAGATGGCGCGCCTGCCGGCCCCTTACCTGATCGGCGGCGGCATCGTGTTCTGGGCGCTGGGCATCCTGGCGGCCTACGGCCCGGCATGGCGGGCGGCGAGCATCTCGCCGGCGACAGCCACCCGCAGCGCTTGACGATGCCTTGTAGCAAGCAACCAATGCTAAACTTGCCGTCATGCCCACTGTACTGATCATCGACGACAACGCCGCGGTCGCCATCGCGCTCGACGTTTTGTTCTCCCTCCATGACATCGGCGCCTTGCGCGCCTCGTCGCCGGAGGAAGGACTGGACATCCTCGCGCGCGAACCGGTCGACCTGGTGATCCAGGACATGAACTTCACGCTCGATACCACCTCGGGCGAGGAAGGCGTGGAGCTGTTCCGCGAAATCCGCAAGCGCCACCCCGACCTGCCGGTGATCCTGCTCACCGCCTGGACCCACCTGGACGCCGCGGTGGAGCTGATCAAGGCCGGCGCCGCCGACTACCTGTCCAAGCCGTGGAACGACGAGCGCCTGCTCATGACGGTGACCAACCTGATCGAACTGGGCCAGGCCAACCGCGCCCTTAGCCAGCGCCTGCAGCGCGAGCGCCGCGCCAAGCGCGAGCTGGAACAGAACTTCGACCTGCGCGGCCTGGTGTGGCAGGATCCGGCCACCGAACGCGTGCTGAACCTGGCCTGCCAGGTGGCGCGCGCCGACGTACCGGTGCTCATCACCGGCCCGAACGGCACCGGCAAGGAGCGCATCGCCGAGATCATCCAGGCCAATTCGCAGGTGGCGGGCGGCCCCTTCGTGGTGCTCAACTGCGGCGCCCTGCCTTCGGAGCTGATCGAGGCCGAGCTGTTCGGCGCGGACGCGGGCGCCTACACCGGCGCCTCCAAGGCGCGCGAAGGCAAGTTCGAAGCCGCCGACGGCGGCACCCTGTTCCTCGACGAAATCGGCAACCTGCCACTGGCCGGCCAGATGAAATTGCTGCGGGTGCTGGAAACCGGGCGCTTCGAGCGGCTCGGCTCGAACCGCGAACGCCAGGTCAAGGTGCGCGTCATCAGCGCCACCAACGCCGACCTCGGCGCCATGATCCGCGCCGGGACCTTCCGCGAAGACCTGTTCTACCGCCTGAACGTGATCGAACTGCGCCTGCCGCCCTTGGCGGCGCGCCCGGGCGACATCCTGCCGCTGGCGATCAGCTTCCTGCGCGGGAAGACCCTGCACCCGTCGGCGGAAGCCGCGCTGCTGGCCCACGCCTGGCCCGGCAACGTGCGCGAACTGAAAAACGTGATGGCGCGCGCCAGCCTGCTGGCGCAGGGGGACGTCATCAAGGCGCCCGACCTTGGCCTGCCGGTGACGGTGGCGCAAACCCTCGATGCGGAACCCGACCGCGACGCCATCGTGCAGGCGCTGGCGCGTGCCGGCGGCGTGGTGGCCCAAGCCTCGAACGAGCTGGGGCTGTCGCGCCAGGCCTTGTACCGGCGCATGGAGCGGCTCGGCATCGCCAGGCCCACATGACGCGCAAGGGCTTGCGGCTCTCGCTGGTCACGCGCTGGTCGGCGCTGGTCGGCACCCTGCTGGCCCTGGGCATCCTGATCGCGCTGGGGCTCGACCACTTCTTCCCCGAGCACCCCGTCCTGGTGTTTTCCGTCTGCCTGCTGGCGATCGTCCCGATCGCCATCATCACCATCCGGACCCAGATCCAGCCGATCCTGTCGCTGTTCCGCGCGCTGGAGGGCACCGTGGCGAGCTACCGCGACGGCGATTTTTCGTTCAGCCTGCACTGGCCGCACAACGACGAACTGGCCGACCTGATCGCCGCCCACAACGCCCTCGGCCAGGTGCTGCGCGAGCAGCGGCTGGGCCTGGTGCAGCGCGAGCTGCTGCTCGACACCATGGTGCAGAACACCCCGGTGGCGATGCTGCTGGTGACCGATTTCGCGGCCAGCGCCGGAACCATCGTGTACGCCAACGTGGCGGCGCGCCAGCTGCTGTCGGAAGGCCGCAAGCTCGAAGGCCACCAGCTGCGCGCCGTGCTGGAAACCGCCACCCCGGCCCTGCGCGAAGCGCTGGCGCGCGGCGGCGACGGCCTGTTCACGGCCGGCGACGCCGAAGAAGAAGAGGTCTACCACCTGGCGCGCAGCAGCTTCACCCTCAACGGCCGGCGCCACGAACTGCTGCTGCTGCGCCACCTCACCACAGAACTGCGGCGCCAGGAAGTACAGACCTGGAAAAAAGTCATCCGGGTGATCAGCCATGAGCTGAACAATTCGCTGGCGCCCCTTACCTCGCTCGCGCACTCGGGTGCGGAGCTGGTGCGGCGCGGTCAGACCGAACGCCTGCCGCAGATCCTGCAGACCATCGGCGAGCGTACCCGCCACCTCGAGACCTTCATCCTGGGCTATGCGCGCTTTGCCAAGCTCCCTACGCCGCGCCTGGAAGCGCGCCCCTGGGGCGTGTTCGTCGACCGGCTGGCCGACCAGGTGCAGTTCCGCCTGGTTGGCGAACTGCCGCAGGAACCGGCCTGGATCGACGCCGCCCAGATGGAGCAGGCCTTGCTCAACCTGCTCAAGAACGCCCACGAATCCGGATCGGCACCGGAAGACGTCGAGCTGCAGGTGCGCCGGGTGCAGGAAGCGCTGCGCATCGACGTGCTCGATCGCGGCACCGGCATGAGCGACGCGGTGCTGACCAATGCGCTGGTGCCCTTCTATTCGACCAAGCGCAGCGGCACCGGCCTGGGGCTGGCGCTGGCGCGCGAGATCGCCGAAGCCCACGGCGGGCGCATCACACTCTCGAACCGCGACGGCGGCGGCCTGGCCGTCACCATGATCCTGCCGCACCCACCCTGAAAGGACGGCACGCATGCTCAAGATCGTCGGCAAGGACAGCTCGATCAACGTCCGCAAGGTCTTGTGGACCTGCGTGGAACTCGGCCTGCCCTTCGAACGCGAAGACTGGAACCCCGGCCATGCGGCGCTCAATCCGAATGCGCAGGTGCCGGTACTGGTGGATGGCGGCTTCGTGCTGTGGGAATCGAACACGATCTGCCGCTACCTGTGCGCGCAATACTGCGACGGCGCCCTGCTGCCGGTGGAGGCGCAGGCACGTGCCCGCGTCGAGCAATGGATGGACTGGCAGGCCACCGACCTGAACACGGCCTGGCGCTACGCCTTCATGGCGCTGGTGCGCCAGCACCCTGCCTACCGCGACGCCGCCCAGGTCGAGGCCAGCATCGCCGCCTGGAACCGCCATATCGCGATCCTCGACGCGCGCCTGGCCGCGACCGGCGCCTACGCTGCGGGCGCGCACTTCACGCTGGCCGACATCGTGCTTGGCCTGTCGGTGAACCGCTGGATGATGACGCCAATGGACAAGCCGGCCTTGCCCAGCGTGGCCGCCTATTACGACCGGCTGGCGCTGCGGCCCGGCTTTCGCACCTATGGGCGCAACGGCGTCGCCTGAGTTGCTCTGGTAAGATCGGCGTTCACTGACGTTTGTTTGCCATGCCGCCCGCCTACGCCCGCCTCGATCCCCGCTTCTCGCAACCAGGCCACCCGCCCGCCACCATCGACGAATTCGAAGGCGTGCGCTTCCTGCATCTCGGCACCTCGTGGGTGCAGGGAGCGATGCGGCTGTCCAAGCCCGACGCGATCGAGCTGGAATACGTGCAGATGATGATGATGTGGACGCTCTTCAACCAGGCGCCGCGCCGTATCGTCCAGCTCGGACTGGGCAGCGCGGCGCTGACCAAGTTCTGCTACCGCCGCTTCCCGGATGCGCGCGTCACTGCCGCCGAACTCAATCCGAACGTGATCGCCATCTGCCGCGCGCTGTTCGGCTTGCCCGGCAACGACCGGCGCCTGCAGGTGCGCGAGATGGACGCGCTCGACTTCGTACTCGACGCGGGCAACCACGGCAAGGCCGACGTGCTGCAGGTCGACCTGTACGACCAGGAGGCGCGCGGCCCGGTGCTCGACTCGCTCGATTTCTACCAGGGCTGCTACGACTGCCTGTCAAGCGACGGCGTCATGACGGCCAATGTGTTCGGGGACGTGGGCAGCTACGACCAGAACCTGCTCACCATGCAGCAGGTGTTCGACGCCGTGGTGTGGCTGCCCGAGGTGCACGATGCGAACATCGTCGTCCTCGCCTTCAAGCACGCGCCGGAGATCGACTTCGCGCTGCTGTACGAGCGCGCCGCCGAGGTCAAGCGGCGCTTCAACCTGCCGGCCAGGAACTGGGTCGATGGGCTGAAGGAGTGGATGCGCGACCACGCATGATGTAGCGTGCCGTCACTGGTTTTCGCAAAGTTAGAAGAGCAATGAGACGTATTAGTCATTTCCAAGAAAAATCTTGCGAAACTTGAGAATCCCGAGCCCGTTCATGTTGAATTCGTTAGTCGCCCACCCACCCATTTCAATGAAACCGGCCATTGAGTCGTGAACGTAATTCCCGAGAAAATTCTCAATAATCGGATTCAATTTGTCCGGGCGTATGGCCTCCGACATCGCGATAAGGTGCTCTGCTTGTTGAAAATCTAACGCCTTCATTCTGGCCGATTTTGGAATTTTCTGATGCTGTGCAATCGCATCAGAAAGATTGTACTTTGAGGTACCCTGACTTTTTCGGACACTCCTGTTTGGTAAGCTTCACCAACTGGAGAATTTATGAAACGCCAAAAAACATACACGCCGGAGCTTCGTGAGGAAGCGGTCAAGCTGGTTCTGACGCAGGGGCTGACGCTGGACGATGCTTCCCATCGCCTGACGATACCCAAGGGAACGCTGGCCAATTGGGTGGCCGCCGCAAAGCGTGGCACAGCGCCCAAAGCGGCACCTGGTAGCCGTACCGTGCCGGAGCTGGAGGCGGAAGTGACGAAGCTCCGTAAAGAGCTGGCAGAAGCCCGTATGGAGCGAGATATCATAAA
>NZ_FOLD01000014.1:0-22723 GCF_900112225.1 Massilia yuzhufengensis
CGACCAGGCACACGCCGGTTGTGATAAGTCGCGGCTCCGTTACACTTCCCCCACCTGGCTCGATGATCATGCCCTGGACCTCCCTACCCTAAGACAGGAAAAAACCGCAGGCGTTCTCCGTCGGCGAGCCGTTCGGGTCGTATTCAAGGCATTCTTGTTGTGGCTCAACCTGGGTGCAGGAAACTTGCTCATTTTAGGGAGAAATGAGCAAAATTTGATAAGTTCTATGAGAACTGTAAAAACCCCCCAGTGACCTTTGCGCCTGCGCAAGCAGCCGCTTCCTGCGATAATTTTGGCCATGAAGGCACTCACATTCCACGCCGGGCCGCTGGCCCTGGCCCAGATCGGCGCGCACGGCCTGCGTGCGCAGGACATTGCCATCGTCCCTGCGGCGGCGGGCGGCCCCAAGGGATTGATCTTCCAGGCACTGGACCAGTGGATGTTCGGCGAATGGCTGCCGTCGGCGCCGCGCGAGCGTATGCTCATCGGTTCGTCGATCGGCGCCTGGCGCATGGCGGCCGCCTGCCAGCGCGACCCGGCCAAGGCCTTCGCGCGCCTGGGCGAACTGTACGCGGGCCAGCGCTACACCAGCAAGAAACCCACCCAGCAGGAAATCGACGAGGTGGTGCAGGGCCTGCTGGCAGAATTCGTGCGTGGCCACGAGGACGACATCGTCAGCCATCCGCACCACCGCCTGCACCTGCTGGCCGTGCGCGGCAAGGGCAGCCTGGCGGCGCCCGCGCATGCGCGCGCCGAGCTGCGCGGCTTTGCCGCGGCGGCACTGCACAATGCCGGCTCGCGCGCCTGGCTGGGGCGCCTGCTGGAGCGCGTCGTGATCGGCGACCAGCGCTCGGCGGCGCCGTGGCTGCGCGAGCGTTTCGATGGCTTCACGACGCATTTCTCTTCCCTGAGCCGCGAGAACCTGGCCAGTGGCCTGCTTGCATCGGGCACGCTGCCGCTGATCATGAAACCGGTCACCGGCATCGCCGACGTCCCGCCGGGCAGCTACTGGGATGGCGGCATCATCGACTACCACCTGGCCTTGCCCTATGCGCGGGCGGCGGGGGAGGCGAAGGGCGACCTGGTGCTGTACCCGCACTTCACCCAGCACATCGTGCCGGGCTGGCTGGACAAGGGCTTTCCGTGGCGCCGGGCCGCGCGCGGCGCCAACCGCGGCTGGCTCGACAACGTGCTGATCATCGCGCCCTCCGACGACTTCGTGCGCAGCCTGCCGCGCGCCAAACTGCCGGACCGGGCGGATTTCAAATTCCATGGCCTCGACCATGACGCGCGCATCCGCGACTGGCAGCGCGCGATCGGGGCAGGGCAGCGGCTGCGCGACGAGCTGGCCGAGTTCGTGGCCAGGCCCGACCTGTCGCTGCTCAAGGCGATCTAGCCTGGCGCCGCAGAAGCGCAGCCGTCGAATTCCGTATCGAACCATCCATCAGGCTTGCAGGCACCGAGCAGCAGCGCGTGGATCCGGCCGCTGCGCTGCGCCAGCGCTGCCGGGTTCTTCGACGGGTGGTAGTGGTTGGGCGCCTTGATCATCGCTACCAGCCGCACGAATTCCGGTTCCGTCGCTGCCGCGAGCGGCTTGCCCAGGTAGCTGCGGGCGGCCTGTTCGAGCCCCTTGATTTGCCGTCCCTGGTGCGTGCCCATGTAGACCGTGGCCATGTAGCGTTCCAGCTGCGCGCGCTTGGACAGCCGGGCGTCCAGCACCAGCGCCATCACGTCGCGGCCCAGGTCGATGCGCTTGCAGCAGGCGAATACGCCACGGTAGGCATCCTGCAGCAGGCCTCTTGTCCCGTCGAGACGGCCATGCACCAGAAACAGGTCGCGCGCCAGCGCCGATGAAATGGTGGCGACGCCCTGGCCCTGGCCGATGCTCAAGCCGGCATGCTGGTAGAACCTTGGGTCTTCGACACGCAACAGGATCGCGGCCTGCCGCTCGGACAGCTGCACGGTTTCAGTCACCGGCGCCGAGGCGATCGCGTCGTCGAAGGACAGCCATGCCCACGCCGCCACGATGGCCAGATAAACCAGCAGCAGCGCAGGGATCAGCAGCCACGGCTTGCGGGGCGCGGTGAGCGGAATTGCGTGCAAGGCCATGGCGTTCCAATCGGTCGGAAATTTCGAATCTTATCAGCAACAATCCCAGTCGGATATGTACTGTTAGGCACAACAGCGGGTCCGGCGCACGCCGTTTTTTTCGGCAACCCATAGCGTCCGAGGTTACAATGTGGGGTTTTGGAGCCGGGCTTTCCTTTCCGCTCCGCGTCCACCGAATTAGAAAGAATTCCCATGAGTCTCCAATGCGGCATCGTCGGCCTGCCGAACGTCGGCAAGTCCACCCTGTTCAACGCCCTGACCAAGGCCGGCATCCCAGCCGAGAACTACCCGTTCTGCACCATCGAGCCGAATGTCGGCGTGGTCGAGGTGCCGGATCCGCGCATGGAAGCGCTGGCGGGCATCGTCAAGCCTGAGCGCATCGTGCCGGCGATCGTCGAGTTCGTCGACATCGCGGGCCTGGTGGCCGGCGCGTCGAAAGGCGAGGGCCTGGGCAACCAGTTCCTGTCGCACATCCGCGAGACCGACGCCATCGTCAACGTGGTGCGCTGCTTCGAAGACGACAACGTGATCCACGTTTCCGGCAAGGTCAGCCCGATCGACGACATCGAAGTGATCCAGACCGAGCTGGCGCTGGCCGACATTGGCGCCGTCGAGAAGGCGATCCACCGCGAGAACAAGAAAGCGCGTTCGGGCGACAAGGACGCGGCCAAACTGGTGGCGATCTGCGAGCGCATGCTGCCGCACCTGAACGAAGGCCAGCCAGTGCGCACGATGGGCCTGGATGCCGACGAGATGGCCATGATCCGCGAACTGCACCTGATCACGGCGAAGCCGGCGATGTTCGTGGCTAACGTGTCCGACACCGGTTTCACCAACAACCCGCTGCTGGACCAGCTGACCGAATTCGCCAAGAAGCAGAACGCGCCGATCGTGGCCATTTCCGCTGCCATCGAATCGGAAATCGCCGAGATGGAAGACGCGGACAAGAAAGATTTCCTGTCCGACATGGGCATGGAAGAGCCGGGCCTGGACCGCCTGATCCGCGCCGCCTACAACCTGCTGGGACTGCAGACCTATTTCACCGCCGGCGTGAAGGAAGTGCGCGCCTGGACCGTGAAGGTAGGCGCCACCGCCCCGCAGGCGGCCGGCGTGATCCACACCGACTTCGAGCGCGGCTTCATCCGCGCCCAGACCATCGCCTACGACGACTACATCACCTACAAGGGTGAAGGCGGCGCCAAGGAAGCGGGCAAGATGCGCGCCGAGGGCAAGGAATACATCGTCAAGGATGGGGATGTGCTGAACTTCCTGTTCAACGTTTGAAGGAAGTCTGAATTCAAGCGCGTCCGACATAGATGCAAAAATCCCCGGCACATGCCGGGGATTTTTTTTTGCCACTGTCGCTAATTTTTACACCAAGACATCGACATGCTAGGCAAAAATACCAAAGTACTTGAAAATAAACAATATTTTCCACCTGGCATGGTCGTTGCTTATTTGCCCTGTAATTACAACTAGGGATAATAATGAAAAAACTTCTCTCCGCACTGGCACTGGCCCTTGGTTTCGCCGTTTCCTCCGCTGCCGGCGCTGCCGTCATCAGTGGCAGCATCTCCACCATCGATGGCAACAACGACGGCGTCGCCGACCTCAAGATCTCACGCGTGATGTTCACCGTCACTGCAGGCACCCACGTCTTTTTCGACTCGCTGGTTCGCGAGTCAACCGGTGTCGATCTGAACGGCGACGGCAAGATCACGGGCTTCGACAACTTCATGGTGTTGTACAACACCAGTCTGCAATCGGTCGCGTCCAACGACGATTCGTCGGTCACTTTTGGCGATGGTTCGGTACACGTCTATGATTCCACGATCGACTGGACCTTCGACGTCGCCGGCACCTACATGATTGCCCTTGGTCAGCTGAGCTTTTCCGACGCTGAAGGTGTACAGGGTTACGATGTCAACCGCAGCTACAGCGCCTACGATGGCACGGAAAACTTTGGCGCCTGGCGCCTGACCATGACTGCCACTGGCGGCACGCTGTCCGGCCTGCGCGAAGTTGGCGTCGATGCGGCCGACGTGCCGGAGCCAGCCTCGATGGCGCTGCTCGGCGTCGGCCTGCTTGGCTTCGCCGCCTCGCGCCGCAAAGCGGCCAAGGCCCGCGCCCAAGCCTGAGCGTCCCGCAGGCAAGCCCGCCCAGCGCGGGCTTTTTTTCCGACTGGCGCTCGCTGCCGCAGGCGCGGCCTGTGGTGCTGCTTCCCGCAAGCCGCTATCATTGCTGGCTCCTACAGCCCTTCCCGGGTTCACGGTCCGGAGACTTCCAATGCGAGCAAACATCCTTCACACCATCGGCATGACCTTGGCGCTGACCGCCATTCAACCGGCACGCGCGCAGGACGCAGTCAAGTGCACCTCCTGCGATGAATGGAACAAGCCAGCCGCCCCCTTCAATATCTACGGCAATGCCTGGTATGTCGGCACCGCCGGCCTGTCGGCCGTGCTGGTCACCGGCCCGCAGGGGCACGTGCTGCTGGACGGCGCGCTGCCGCAGTCGGCGCCTCTCATCCAGAAGAACATCGAGGCGCTCGGCTTCAAGATGAAGGATGTCAAGCTGATCCTCAATTCGCATGCGCATTTCGACCACGCGGGTGGCATCGCCGCGCTGCAAAAGGCCAGCGGCGCCACGGTCGCCCACAGCCCGCACGGCGCCCAGGTGCTGCGCGATGGCACGCCAGGGACGGACGATCCGCAGTACGACCCGAACGACCGTTTTTACATCCCGAAAGTCACGCAGGTGAAGGAAGTCGCGGATGGCGAAACGCTGTCGGTCGGGCCGCTGCGCTTGACCGTGCACCATACGCCGGGCCACACGCCCGGTGGCACGACGTGGACCTGGCAGTCGTGTGAAGGCAGCAAGTGCCTGGATATCGTCTATGCCGACAGCCTCACGCCGGTGTCGACCGACGGGTTTTACTACAGCGGCGGCGCGGGCTATCCGGAGCGGGCCGCCAGTTTCCGAAGCACTATCGCGAAGGTCGCGAACCTGAAGTGCGACATCGTGGTGGCGGCGCATCCATCGGCGACCGATGCGTTTGCGAAGGCAGTGGCGAAGACGGCACAGGCGAATGCGTTCATCGATCCGGAGGGGTGCCGCAAGCTGGCGGCGGGGGCGAGCCGTCACTTCGATGTGCGGCTGCGGAAGGAGCGCGACGAGAAGGCGAAGGCGGGCGCTCGCTGAAGTTTTTTCTCTTGCATGCGGTGGTGGCTGCGCGGCGAAATTGGGCACCGGCCTTCGCCGGTGCGACGGTCTTGGGGTTAGTGGGGGCTGATGCCAAGCCCCGTAATCCCTGCCATACTGTCGGCCTCTAGTCGCAAGGTTGACAGCGTGGCCACCGTAACCGAACTCGTTCTCTACCCGATCAAGTCCTGCGCGGGCGTGTCCGTGCCCGAGGCGCAGTTCGGGATATCGGGCCTGGTGGCCGGTGGCGTGCATGACCGCGAGTGGATGCTCGTCACCCGCGAAGGCCTGTTCCTGACCCAGCGCGAGTACCCGCGCATGGCCCTTGTCACGCCCCGCATCGATGGCGGCGCGCTGGTGGTCGATGCGCCCGGCATGCCGCCACTACGCCTGCCGCTGGCGCACGACGCCGCCGCGCCTACCGTCGATGTCCAGATCTGGGACGACCACGTCAGCGCCGCGGATTGCGGCGACGCGGCCGCAGCGTGGTTCGGGGATGCAATCGGCGGCGCCTGCCGCCTGGTGCGCTTTCGCTTGGGTGCCCAGCGTCCCACCAGCACCAAGTGGACCGGGGGCGCGCCGTCCGAAACCCGCTTCGCCGACGGCTACCCGGTCCTGGTGATCGGCCAGGCCTCGCTGGACGACCTCAACGCCAGGCTGCAGGCGGCCGGCCGCGCGTCGCTGCCGATGAACCGTTTCCGCCCGAACCTGGTCGTCGACGGCCTGGAAGCCTTCGAGGAAGACTTCGTCGCCTCCTTCGAGGCCGGCGGCCTGGCGCTGCGCCCGGTCAAACCCTGCGCCCGTTGCCCGATCCCCTCCATCGACCAGGCGACCGGGATTCCCGGCCCGGATCCGCTCGACATCCTGCAGGACTACCGCGCCAACCCGCGCATGGAAGGCGCGGTGTGCATGGGCATGAATTGCATCGTCGCCGAAGGCGCGGGAGGCAGCCTGCGGGTCGGCCAGCAGCTGGAAGCAAACATTAATTTTTGACCATCTGTAAAAACTTTGTGTCGCGAAATCGCCCATTCAGGGCGGTTTTCATTTCCAAGGAATGGAAGATGGCGTAATGTTACGGCTATTGCTGAAAGGAATTTTCGATGCACGAGCCGGATGCGCAGACGCGGGAACTGATGTTGGAGAACGAGACACTGCGTTCCCGCATGACCTACCTGCTCGAACAGGCTGAGCGCAACCATTCGATCATGTGCCGGCACCAGGCCTTCGACCTGAAAATCGTCGGCGCCACCTCGTTCCAGGAACTGGTCACGACCATTTTCGAGACCCTGCCGGTCATCTCCGACCTCGATACCGTCACCCTGTCGCTGGTGGACCCGGAAGCCGATATCTACACCGTCATGCACAAGCTGGGCGTGGATTACGAAGTGCTGCCCAATCTGCTGTTCTGCGAGCATGCGGGCGAACTCGGTTTTCGCCAGGACGAGGGCCGCCGCCCGAAGCCGCTGCTGGGACCCTATGCGCCGTCGCGCCACGGCGGGATGTTCCCGCATCCGCCGCCGGGCCTGCAGAGCGTTGCCATGGTGCCGCTGCTGCGCAATACCCGCCTGATCGGCAGCCTAAACCTGGGCAGCGCCGACCCGAACCGCTTCACGGCGGCGCTGGGCACCGATTTCGTCGAGCACATGGGATCGATCGTCGCGATCTGCCTCGAGAACGTGATCAGCAACGAGATGCTCAAGTTTATCGGCCTGACCGATTCGCTCACCGGCGTCTACAACCGCCGCTACATCGACCGCCGCCTGGTGGAAGAGATCGCGCGGGCGCGCCGCCAGGGCTACCGCATCTCCTGCATGTACATCGACATCGACCACTTCAAGCGGGTCAACGACACCGTCGGCCACCAGGGCGGCGACGAAGTGCTGCGCGAAGTGGCGCAGCGGATCAAGGCGGAGCTGCGGATCTCGGACGCGCTGGGCCGCTTTGGCGGCGAGGAGTTCGTGGTGCTGCTGATCGACGCCGACCTGGAAAGCGCAAGCATGGTGGCGCAGCGGATCCGCGCCAGCGTGGCCCTGACGCCGGTGGGCCTGGCGACGGGCGAGCATGTGCCGGTGACGGTGTCGATCGGCGTGGCCACGCTGGCCGATTTCGAACGCGACCACGCGATCGAGGGCGTGGCGCAGGACCTGGTGGCGCAGGCCGATGGGGCCTTGTACCAGGCCAAGGCCAGTGGGCGCAATCGGGTGGTGTCGGTGGCGTAAAACGCGGCGCACCGATGCCGGCGTGATGTGAACGCGCGGCCGGGAGACCCGGCCACCCTACAACAAGCGGCTCTCGGCCCGGCTCACCGCATCGCCCGCCCCGCGCAACACCAGCACATCCCCCGCCAGCATCACGGTCTCCGGATCGAACGTCAAACTCTGCCCATTGCGCCGCAGGGTCGTTACTTCGGCTCCCACTTCTTCCAGCGCCATCTCGGCGATCCGCCGCCCGACCGCGGCGGCCTCGTTGCGCAGCGTCACCGAGTGCAGCCGCACATAGGTGTGCTCCAAATCGTCCGTGACGTCGCCCGCGCCGTGGAAGTAGCCGCGCAGCGAGGCGTAGCGTTCGTCGCGCGCCATTTGCACGCGGTGCACCACGCGGCGCAGCGGCACGCCCATGGTCACCAGCGTGTGCGAGGCGAGCATCAGGCTGCTCTCCAGTGCTTCCGGCACCACTTCGGTGGCGCCGGCCTTCTTCAAGACATCGAGGTCGCTGTCGTCGTGGCTGCGCACGATGACGGCCAGGTTCGGCGCCAGCTCGTGCACCAGGTGCAGCACCTTGAGGGCCAGGCGGGTGTCGGCGAAGGTGACCACCAGCGCGCTGGCGCGGTTGATGCCGGCGGCGATCAGGCTTTCGCGGCGCGCGGCGTCGCCGTAGGACACGTTGGCGCCGGCCGCCTGCGCTTCCTGCACCCGTTCCGGGTCCAGGTCGAGCGCGTACCAGGGCAGCTTTTCTTCGGACAGCAAGGTGGCCAGGCTCTGGCCGCTGCGGCCGAAGCCGGCGATGATCACGTGCTTTTGCGTCTTCATGGTGCGGCTGGCGAGCTGGGTCAGCTGCAGCGACTGCATCATCCATTCGTTCGAAGCGACCTTCATGACCAGCTTGTCCATGTTGTCGATGACGAAAGGCGCGACCAGCATCGACAGCACCATCGAGGCCAGCACCAGCTGCAGCAGGAAGGGGTCGACCAGCTTCGAATCCATGGTGAGATTGAGCAGCACGAAGCCGAATTCGCCGGCCTGGGCCAGCGCCAGGCCGGTGCGCATGGCCACGCCGTCGCTCGACCCGAAGGCCTTGGCCAGGGCGGCGATGATGGCGAACTTGAGCGCCACCGGGAACAGCACCAGCGCCAGCACGATCCACCAGTTCTCCAGCACCAGGCTGACATTGAGCAGCATGCCCACCGTGATGAAGAACAGCCCGAGCAGCACGTCGCGGAAGGGCTTGATGTCTTCTTCCACCTGGTGCTTGTACTGGGTTTCCGAAATCAGCATGCCGGCCACGAACGCGCCCAGCGCCAGCGACAGGCCGGCCTGCTCGGTGATCCAGGCCAGGCCCAGCGTCACCAGCAGCAGGTTGAGCATGAACAGCTCCTGCGAACGGCGCTTGACCACGATGGTGAACCACTTGCGCATCAGCTTCTGGCCGAAGAACAGCAGGATGGCCAGCACCACCGCCGCCTTCACCGCGGCCCAGCCGAGCGTGACGGCCAGGTCTTCCGCCGGGCGCGACAGCGAAGGGATCAGGATCAGCAGCGGCACCACCGCCAAGTCCTGGAACAGCAGGATGCCGATGATGCGCCGCCCGTGTTCGCTCTCGAGCTCGATGCGCTCGGTGAGCATCTTGACCACGATCGCGGTGGACGACATGGCCAGCGCGCCGCCCAGCGCAAAGGCGGCCTGCCAGCTGACGTGCAGGCTAGGCGCCCACCACGAAATGAACTGTCCGAATATCATCGCCGCCACGATCGTCAATACGACCTGGGCCAGGCCCAGCCCGAATACGATGCGGCGCATCGACTTGAGCTGGCTCAGCGAAAACTCCAGCCCGATCGAAAACATGAGGAACACGATGCCGAATTCGGCCAGCGCATGGGTGGCCGGACTCTCGTTGGCGAGCGCCAGCGCATGGGGGCCGATGAGGACGCCGGCGGCCAGGTAGCCGAGCATCGGCGGGAGGTGAAGCATCCGGAAGGCGACCACGCCAAGCACGGCGCAGCCCAGCAGGAGCAGGGTCAGTTCAAGTCCGGAATGCATTGTCCCTATTGGTCTTGTTGTAGTTTGTTACGTCTGGCAAGTTTTTTGCTTACCCAATTCGTTTATACTTCCATGATGAGTGTAACCGATGAAAAAATAATGCTGAAAAGTTTTGACGCAGCCCAGGCGCGCCGCGTGCTCGAGCTGGGCCGCGAGACCCTGGCCATCGAAGCCGACGCCATCCGCGCCCTGCATGCCCGCCTCGGCGACGACGACCATTTCGTGTGCGCAGTCCAGATGCTGGTCGGCTGCACCGGCCGCGTCGTGGTCTCGGGCATGGGCAAATCCGGCCACATCGGGCGCAAGATTGCCGCCACCCTGGCCTCCACCGGCACCCCGGCCATGTTCGTGCACCCGGGCGAAGCCGCCCACGGCGACCTCGGCATGGTGACCCCGCACGACGTCTTCATCGCCATCTCCAACTCGGGCGAATCGTCCGAGCTGCTGGAAATCCTGCCGGCCATCAAGCGCATGGGCAGCCCGGTCATTTCCATGACCGGCAAGCCGCACTCGCGCCTGGCCAAGCTGTCCGAGATCCACCTCGATATTTCGGTGGCCAAGGAAGCCTGCACCCTCAACCTGGCCCCCACCACCAGCACCACCGTCACCCTGGCCATGGGCGACGCGCTGGCCGTGGCGCTGCTCGACGTGCGGGGCTTTCGCGAGGAAGACTTCGCCATGTCGCACCCGGGCGGCGCCCTGGGCCGCCGCCTGCTCACCCACGTGCACGACGTCATGCGCACCGGTGAAGCCATCCCGAGCGTGGCGCCGGATACGCCGCTGGCCAAGGCCTTGCTCGAAATCAGCCAGAAGGGCATGGGCATGACCGCCGTGGTCGATGAAGAACGCCGCCCGGTCGGCGTGTTCACCGACGGCGACCTGCGCCGCCTCATCGAGCGCCTGCACGACTTCTCGAACATCCTCATTCGCGACGTGATGCACGCGGGTCCGCGCACCGTCCATCCGGAACAGCTGGCGGTCGACGCCGTCGCCGTGATGGAAGAATTCCGCATCAACCAGATGCTGGTGGTCGATGCCGACGGCCGCCTGGTGGGCGCGCTGCACATCCACGACCTGACCCGCGCCAAGGTGATCTGATGACCCCGCTAGAACACATGCAGCGCGCCGCGCGCGTGAAAGTCATGATCTTCGACGTCGACGGCGTGCTCACCGACGGCAGCCTCACCTATGGCCCGGACGGCGAAGTGACGAAAACCTTCAACGTGCTCGACGGCCTGGGCATCCAGCTGCTCAACAAGACCGGGGTGCAGACCGCGATCATCAGCGCGCGCCTGTCGCCGATCGTCGTCAAGCGCGCCGCCGACCTGGGCATCTCGCATGTCTACCAGGGCGTGCACGACAAGCGGGTCGGCTTCGCCAAGCTGCTGGAAGCGACCGGCGTCACCGCGGAAGAATGCGGCTACATCGGCGACGACGTCATCGACCTGCCGCTGCTCATGAAAGTCGGCTTCGCCATCGCCGTGCCCTCGGGCCACCCGGAAGTGCAGCACCGCGCCCACTACGTCACCAAAAACGGCGGCGGCCGCGGCGCCGTGCGCGAAGTGTGCGACCTGGTGATGCGCGCGCAGGGCACCTACGAGCAGGCGCTGGCTCCCTACTTCGCCTGAGCGAACCATGGTCAACTACAAGCGCACCGCCCACCGCTGGAGGCTCCTCGCGATCATGATGATCGGGGTGTTCTGCGCCTTCGGCAGCTTCTGGCTGGTGCAGGTCATGCAGGACGACGACAGCGGCGCTGGCCTCGGTGGGCCGCTGGACGAGCCGGACTACATCGTGGAAAACTTCTCGTTCGTGCGCATGACCGAAGAGGGCAAGCCGAACTACGTGGTATCGGGCAAGCGCCTGACGCACCGGCCGCTGGGCGACGTGTCCGAGGTCGAGCAGCCGGTGGTGCAGGGCATGACGCCCGGCCGCCCGCGCATGACCATCGTGGCGAAGCAGGGCCGCGTCTATCACGAAGAACACCGCGTCGACCTGCTCGGCAACGTCGACATCCAGCGCCCGGCCACGCCCACCAGCGAAGCGCTGCGCGTGCGGACCCAGGCGCTGACAGTGCTGCCCGACGAAGAGATCATGAAGACCGACAAGCCGATCGAGATGCAGCTTGGCGCCGCCACCGTGCAGGGCACCGGCATGGTCGCCAACAACGCGACCCAGAAGCTGCACCTGGCCAGCCGCGGCCAGATCGTCTACCCGCCGCGCCCGCGCCCTTGATCGGGAACATGGCGCCGCATCGTGACAACCCAGGACAAGCCAATATGAAAAAACTAATCGCAGCCGCCTTCCTGACCCTGGCCGCCTTCGGCGCCTCGGCCGAGCGCGCCGACTCGCTCAAGCAGGCGGTGATCAATTTCGACTCGCTCGACGTCGATGAAGTCACCCAGACCCGCATCCTCACCGGTAACGTCGTGCTCACGCGCGGCACCCTGGTGCTCAAATCCGACCGCGCACTCGTGAAGGAAACGCCGGAAGGCTACATGAGCGTGACGCTCACCGCGGCCGGCGGCAAGCTGGCCACCTTCCGCCAGAAGCGCGACGGCGGTCCCGACCTGTGGGTCGAGGGCCAGGCCCAGCGCATCGAGTACGACGAGCGCGCCGAGCTGGTGAAGCTGTTCTCCACCGCCGAAGTGCGCGAGCTGGAAAACGGCCGCATGACCAACGAGATCAAGGGGCCGTTCATCTCCTACGACAACCGCAAGGAAGTCGCCACGGTGCGCAACGACGCCAGCGGCGCCAGCAAGATCGGCGGCGGCCGCGGCACCCTGATCATCGCGCCGCGCCGCACCACCCCGGCCGCCGCGGCGGAGGGCGCGAAACAATGACGACCGTGCGCGAAGGCTGCAGCACCCTGATCGTCAAGGGCCTGCAGAAGAGTTACGGCAAGCGCCTGGTGGTGCGCGACGTGTCGCTGCAGGTGGAATGCGGCGAAGTGGTGGGGCTGCTGGGCCCGAACGGCGCCGGCAAGACCACCTCGTTCTACATGATCGTGGGCCTGGTGCCGTCCGACGCCGGCTCGATCGACATCAACGGCACCGACATCTCGAGCCTGCCGATCCACAGCCGCGCGGTCATGGGCCTGTCCTACCTGCCGCAGGAAGCCTCGGTGTTCCGCAAGCTGACCGTGGAAGACAATATCCGCGCCGTGCTCGAGCTGCAGCGGGTGGACGGCAAGCCACTGAGCAAAGACCAGATCAACGAACGGCTCGACACCCTGCTGGCCGAGCTGCAGATCGAGAAGCTGCGCGAGAACCCGGCGCTGTCGCTGTCGGGCGGCGAGCGCCGCCGCGTGGAGATCGCGCGCGCGCTGGCCACCAACCCGCGCTTCGTGCTGCTCGACGAACCTTTCGCAGGCGTCGACCCGATCGCCGTCATCGAGATCCAGCGCATCGTGCGCTTCCTGAAAGAGCGCAACATCGGCGTCCTGATCACCGACCACAACGTGCGCGAGACGCTCGGCATCTGCGATCGCGCCTACATCATCAACCAGGGTGCGGTGCTGGCGTCCGGCCGGCCCGACGACATCATCGCCGACGAGTCGGTGCGCCGCGTCTACCTGGGCGAACACTTCCGAATGTAACGATGAAACAGTCACTGCAGCTCCGTACCTCGCAGCACCTGGCGCTCACGCCGCAGCTGCAGCAGTCGATCCGGCTGCTGCAGTTGTCCACGCTCGAACTGCACCAGGAGATCGAGCAGATCCTCACCGATAACCCGCTGCTCGAACGCCTCGACGATCCGCTCGACCACTCGGTGCGCCTGCTGGCCGACGGCGCGATCAGCAGCAGCACCGGCAATGGCGAGGCGCCGCCGGCGCCGCCAGGGCAGGAGCAGGGGGCGGCAGCCGACGCTCCCAAGCCGGAAGGCGAGGGCGGCGACGACGGCGGCGACGGCGACCGCGACCGCGGCGAAGCCGACAGCGACTGGGGCGGCGAGGGCGGCGGCGCGCGCAGCGGCGACGACGAGGATGGCCGCCCGCAACTGGAAGCCTGCAGCACGACCTTGCGCGAGCACCTGACCGAGCAAGTGCACACCACCGGCTGCGGCACGCGCGACCGCGCGCTGGCCGAGCTGGTGATCGACGCGCTCGACGACAACGGCTACCTGGAAGAACCGCTGGACGACATCCACGCGCGCCTGCCCGAAGAGCTCGAGGTCGAGATGGACGAACTGCGCTGCGCGCTGGCGCTGGTGCAAAGCCTGGACCCGGTCGGCGTGGGTGCCCGCAGCGCGGCCGAATGCCTGGCCCTGCAGATCCGCCGCATGCCCGGCGTGCCGCTGGTGACGCGGCGCCTGGCCCTGAAGATCGTCGAGGGTTACCTGAGCTGGTTCGCGCAGCGCGAATACACCAAGCTGAAAAAGGCCCTCGATTGCGACGACGAAGACCTGCGCGAGGTACAGGCCGTGGTCCGCCAGTGCAATCCGCATCCCGGTGCGGCCTTCGGCTCGAACGTGTCGGACTACGTGGTGCCGGACGTGATCGTGCGCCGCGCCAAGAACGGCTGGTCGGTCACGCTGAACCCGGACGTGATGCCGAAACTGCGCGTCAATGCGATGTACGCCAACCTGCTCAAGCAGGGAAAAAGCGAAATGCAGATGGGCGCGCAACTGCAGGAAGCCAAGTGGCTGATCAAGAATATGCGCCAGCGTTTCGATACAATCCTGCGCGTGGCCGAGGCAATTGTAGAGCGCCAGCGCAACTTTTTCAGCCACGGCGCGGTTGCCATGCGCCCCCTTGTGCTGCGCGAGATTGCTGATACACTAGGCCTACACGAGAGCACGATCTCGCGTGTGACCACGCAGAAATACATGCTGACCCCGCATGGCATGTTTGAGCTGAAATATTTCTTTGGAAGCCACGTCGCCACCGAAGCGGGGGGAGAAGCCTCCTCGACGGCGATCCGCGCGCTCATTGCGCAATTGACAGGAGCAGAAGACCCTAAGAACCCTCTATCCGACAGCAAGATCGCGGAAATGCTCGGGGAACAAGGTATGGTCATCGCGCGCCGGACGGTTGCCAAATACCGTGAAGCGCTCAAGATACCTCCCGTCAGCCTCCGCAAGTCTCTGTAAAGCACTGTCCCACCTACCTTGAGGTGCCGGACAGGGCAACATTTCTAAGGAGTGTGTATGAACCTCACAATCAGTGGACATCATCTTGAAGTGACTCCCGCAATTCGTGAATACGTTCAGAATAAGCTCGAGCGCATTACCCGCCATTTCGACCACGTCATCGACAGTCACGTGTTCCTCGCCATCGATAACCTCACTGAAAAAGAAAAACGGCAAAAAGCCGAGATCAACCTACAGGTATCGGGCAAGACCCTGCATGTGGCCAGCGCGGCGCAAGACCTGTATGCGGCGATCGACACCTTGATGGACAGGCTGGACAGGCAGGTTCTCAAGCATAAATCGATGTTGCAAGACCATAACCACGTGGCGCACAAGCGCCTTCCGGACATCGGAGAAGCCGCCGCTGCGTAAATCGCGCGAAGGCAAGTACAGCAAGGGCGTCTGAGGGGACGCCCTTTTTGCATCCTGGACCCCTTGGATCCCCGCCTGTTACACGTCCACGCTTGCCCACTGCCCCGGTCCTTCTGTAGGATGCATGTCTTTTCGATCACCGACCACCATCATGACCGACACCGTCCTGACCCGCGTCGCCAACCGCACCGGCGTCATCACGCTCGACCGCCCGAAGGCCCTGAACTCCCTCTCGCTCGACATGGTGCGTTCGCTGACCGCGATCCTGCGCGCCTGGGAGCATGATGCCGGCATCGACGCGGTGGTCATCACCAGCACCAGCGAGAAGGCGCTCTGCGCGGGCGGAGATATCCGCTTCTTCCACGAGATGGGCCACGCCGGCCCGATGGGTGGCAGCGCGCTGCTGGAAGACTTCTTCACCGAAGAATACGCACTGAACCACCTGATCCATTTCTATCCGAAGCCTTACATCGCCATGATGGACGGCGTGGTGATGGGCGGCGGCATGGGCATCGCCCAGGGCGGTCCCGATTGCGGCCTGCGCATCGTCACCGAGCGCAGCAAGGTCGCCATGCCGGAAGTGAACATCGGCCTGTTCCCCGACGTGGGCGGCAGCCACTTCCTGTCGCATGCGCCGGGGCAGCTGGGGCAGTACCTCGGGCTCACCGGCTTGACGATCGGCGCGGCCGATGCGATCTATGTGGGCCTGGCGGACCTGTTCGTGCCGGGCGAGAAGATGGGCGCGCTGATGGCGCTGGTGGATTCCACGCCAGGCGGCGAGCTGCCTGCGGCGATCCGTGCGTTCGCCGCGCCGTTTGCGGGGCAGGCGGGCGCCAGCGAGCTGCAGGCCCAGCGCGGCGTGATCGATGCGCACTTCGGCGCGGCGTCGGTGGCCGGGGTGATGGCATCGCTGGCGCGCGATGAAAACCCGTTCGCGCAAAAGGCGCTCAAGGCCATGCGCCAGCGTTCACCCTTGATGATGTGCGTGACGCGCGAACTGCTGCTGCGCGGCGCCGCGCTGGACGTGGCCGATTGCCTGCGCATGGAACGCAACCTGGTACGGCGCAATTTCGAGCATGGGGAAGTATTGGAGGGGGTGCGGGCGCTGGTGATCGACAAGGACAATGCGCCGAAATGGAATCCGGCGACGCTGGAGGAAGTGAGTGCGGAAATGGTGGAGAGGTTCTTCGAGCCGGTGTGGCCGGAATATGCGCACCCGCTGCGGCATCTGGCTTGAGTTACCAGGTAATCGTTTCAACCACCTGCCTAAAGTCCGTCGTACGCGCCACTGGCGCGTACGACGGTTTTACGGGTGGTGGTGCTAAGCGCGTATAAGTATCAAGTGAAGGCGAAACGACTCACACCACCGCATGCTTCGGCTGTTCCCGATGCCGCACGATCACCCGTTCGGTCCCATTGAAATACGCCCCCAGCCTTTCCGCCATGTACACCGAGCGGTGCTGCCCGCCGGTGCAGCCCACCGCCACGGTGAGATAAGACCGGTTATCGGTCTTGAACGACGGCAGCCACTTGGCGACAAAATTCTTGATATCTTCCAGCATATCCGTCGCACTCGGCTGCGCATCGAGGAACGCAATCACCGGGGCATCGCGCCCGGTGAGCGGGCGCAGCGACAAGTCGTAATACGGATTCGGAATCGCCCGCACATCGAACACGAAGTCCGCATCCAGCGGCACCCCCACCTTGAACGCGAAGGACTCGAAGAACAGCGTCATCGGCGCCTGTTCGATGTCGGCCAGTTCCTTCACCCACGCACGCAGCTTGTTGGCCGACAGTTCCGAGGTGTCGATCACGTGCCCCAGGTTCTCGATGGCGGACAGGCGTTCGCGTTCCTCGGCAATGCATTCGATCAGGGTACGGCGCGAAGCTGGATTCTCGCCGGGACGCAGTTCGTGCGACAGCGGATGGCTGCGGCGGGTCTCGGAGAAGCGGGCCACCAGCGAATGCGTGCTCGAGGTCAGGAACATGACCTTGACGTTGTGGCCTTCTTCTTTCAGGTGGCGCACGCTGACCGGCAGTTCGACCAGCGATTCGGCGCTGCGCGCATCCACCGCGACGGCGATCTTGTCCGTGCCTTTTTCGTTGACTGCGTAGACCAGGGCCGGCAGCAGGGCCGGCGGCAGGTTGTCGACGCAGTAGTAGCCTGCGTCTTCCAGGACATTCAGGGCAACCGACTTGCCCGAGCCGGAAATACCGGTAATGAGGACGATGTGCATGGCGCGATGATACCGCAAGCGCGATGGACTTGTCCTTCTGTCCTATGCGGCAAGGGTCAGTCGGCGCTCATGGCCTGACGTTGCCGCTCCATGAATTCCTGCAGCGTATCGATGCCGCGCAACTGCAAAATGGTGTTGCGCACGGCGGCCTCGAGCAGCACCGCGATGTTGCGGCCGGCCGCGACGGGGATCACGACCTTGCGCACCGGCAGGCCGAGCACGTCTTCGGTCGGGAAGTGGAAGGGCAGGCGTTCGACCTCTTCGTCCAGCGCGCCGCGCTTGACCAGGTGGACGATCAGCTTGAGCCGCATCTTGCGGCGCACCGCGGTCTCGCCGAAGATCGCCTTGATGTCCAGCAGGCCCAGGCCGCGCACTTCCAGCAGGTTCTGCAGCAGCGGCGGGCAACGTCCTTCGATCATGTTGGGGGCGATACGCGAGAATTCCACGGCGTCGTCCGCTACCAGGCCGTGCGAGCGCGAGATCAGTTCCAGGCCCAGCTCGCTCTTGCCCAGGCCCGAGTCGCCGGTGATGAGCACGCCAACGCCCAGCACGTCCATGAACACGCCATGCATGATCACGCGCTGCGCCAGCTTCTTGGACAGGTAGACGCGCAGGAAGTCGATCACCTGCGCCGCCGGCAGCGGGGTCGAGAACAGGGGGATGTTCTGGTCGTCGCAGATGGCGAGGATGTCGGGCGGGGTTTCCAGGCCTTGCGCGATGATCAGCGCAGGCGGGCCGCCGCCGATCAGCTCGCCGATCACGTGGGTGCGCGAGCTCGATTTGAGGCGGTGATAGTAATTGAGTTCCTGGTGTCCAAAGACCTGGATCCGGCCGGGGTGGATCAGGTTCAGGTGGCCCACCTGGTCGGCGGCCGAGGCCGCGTCGCCCGCAATTTGCCGTTCGCCGCCGGGGAAGCCCGCGAACCAGCCAAGCTGCAGGCTGTCGCGGTTGTCGTCGTACAAGCGCTGGATCGTCAGCGGAGTCTGCAGCATGGGCATGGGCATCAGGGCACGGCGAGATTGCCGAGCAGATAGTGTAGCGTAACTTTAGCCGAGGGCTTGCAGGCTCGGTTGCCAGTTGATGATGCGCTCATGGACCGACTTCGGGTCCGGGTCGGTGGCCAGCGCATTGCGCACGGCTTCGTCCGAGAACAGCTCGGCGATTTCCGACAGGATTTCCAGGTGCTGCTGGGTGACGTGGTCCGGGATCAAGAGGAAGAACAGCAGGCTGACCGGCTGTCCGTCGGGCGACTCGAACGGGATCGGCTCGACCAGGCGCACGAAGGCGGCCAGCGGGGACTTGAGGCTCTTCGATCCCTTGATGCGGCCATGCGGCACGGCGACGCCGTGGCCCAGGCCGGTGGAGCCGAGACGCTCGCGTGCGAACAGGTTGTCCGACACGGTGGAGCGTGCGATGCCACAGTTGTTTTCGAAGATCAGGCCAGCCTGCTCGAACGCGCGCTTCTTGCTGGACACTTCCAGGTCCAGCTGCACGTTCTCGAGCGAGAGGATTTTGCTAAGGTTCGTCATCACTTTTGTGCCGAGGCACAGATAGGGGTGTTTGCGAGGCGGAATTATAGGCCTGTTTTAAGGCAGCGGCATGCGAATTCGCGTCTGTACAAGCATACAGTGGGACAGATGTGGATGGCTTGTCCGATGGGTGGTGTTTTGTTACGAAATGTACGCTCTGCCTAAACGCAATTTCCTAAATGAAATTTCCGACAAAGCGATGCAAACGCAGGCCGTTCAGGCCAAGTACTGCCGTTTTGACGCGTCATGCTCAATTTTTAATCAGAGAACGGTGATGCTGTTTTGGCACGACATGGCGGCGTGGCGTGTGGCCGAAAACGCACAGCCGCCCAAGTTTTCATCGACTTTATTGCCGTGCCGTGCGCAGGTTGCCCGGCTTGCCGGTGCTGAAATTGGCGCGCCACGGGTTGATGTCGAGGCCACCGCGACGCGTGTAGCGCGCGTAGACCGCCAGCTTGGTCGGCTTGCACTGGCGCAGCACGTCCATGAAGATGCGCTCCACACATTGCTCGTGGAATTCATTGTGTTCGCGGAAGCCGATCAGGTACTTGAGCAGGCCTTCCTGCTCGATCTGCGGGCCGACGTAGCGGATCTGCACCGTGCCCCAGTCCGGTTGGCCGGTAACCAGGCAATTGGACTTCAGCAGGTGCGACACCAGGGTCTCTTCGACCGGGCTCGCGTCGTGGTCGGCCGTGAGCAGGTGGGGCGAGGGCAGGTACTGGTCGATTTCCACGTCCAGGCGGTCCAGCAGCGTGCCCTCGAGTTCGCCCATTTTCAATGAACCGAAGGCGTCCGGCGTGGTGATGCTCACGTGCACTGGCGAACCGAAGGCGGCCGACAGGTCCTGGCGCAGCAGTTCGACCAGGGCGTCGGTGCCCGCCACCCGGGTCTGGTTGAAGGAATTCAGGTAGAGCTTGAAGGACTTCGATTCGACGATGTTGGGCGAGTCGCTCGGCGCCGTGATGGTGGCGATGGCTACCTGCGGCTTGCCGCGCATATTCAGCCACGACAGTTCGTAGGCGTTCCAGATGTCGACGCCGAAGAAGGGCATGGTGCCGGAGTCTGCGGTCAGGCCCAGCTCTTCACGCTTCTGCGCGCGCGGGATCGGGAACAGGAGCTCGGGGGCGTACTGGCTTTGGTAGGCGGAGGATTTGCCGAGGGGGGATTGGTCAGGTGTAGTCATAGTGATGCGCTTGTGGCGCGTAGGGTGGGCGGCTATGCCGCCCGCGCGTTCAACGAAAAATTGCGGGCCACAGCGTGGGTAACACTGCGGCACGAACTTGGGCCCCGGCCTTCGCCGGGGCGACGTGCATCAGATAGGGGCTGGTTTGACGAAAACTAGACGCCCAGGAACAACTTATAAACGGGATTGGCACTCTCATCCCAATACCGGTATCCCAGCGTGGCCAGCAGTTGCCGGAATTCGTCCATCTCGGCCGCCGGCACCTGCAGGCCCACCAGGATCCGTCCCACATCGCCGCCCTGGTTACGGTAATGGAACAGCGAGATGTTCCAGTTCGGCGCCATGCTGTCGAGGAAGCGCATGAGTGCGCCTGGGCGTTCGGGGAACTCGAAACGATACAGCAATTCGTCCTGCGCCAGCGCGCTTTTCCCGCCCACCAGGTGGCGGATGTGCAGCTTGGCGAGCTCGTCGTGGGTCAGGTCGAGGGTGCGGAAATCGTGCTCCTCGAAGGTGCGGGCGAGCAGGCTCGATTCGCTGCGGCTGCCGATCTGCACGCCGACGAAGATGTGCGCTTCGCGCGCGTCGCTGATGCGGTAGGTGAACTCGGTGACGTTGCGCGGACCCACCAGTGCGCAGAAGCGGCGAAAGCTCCCGCGCTGCTCGGGGATGGTCACCGCGAACACCGCCTCGCGCGATTCGCCCAGCTCGGCGCGTTCGGCGACAAAACGCAGGCGGTCGAAGTTCATGTTGGCGCCGCAGGCCACCGCCACCAGGGTTTCTGCCTTGACCGGATTGCGCGCCATCTGCGAACGCTCGATATAGGCCTTGGCGCCGGCAATGGCTAGTGCGCCGGCCGGTTCCAGGATGCTGCGCGTGTCCTGGAACACGTCCTGGATCGCGGCGCAGATCGCGTCGGTATCGACGATGATGATCTCGTCCACCACCTGCTGCGCCACGCGGAAGGTTTCTTCGCCCACCAGGCGCACCGCGGTGCCGTCCGAGAACAGGCCGACGTCGGTCAGCGTCACGCGCTGGCCGGCCTTCAGGCTGCGCGCCATCGCGTCCGAATCGTTGGTCTGCACGCCGATGATCTTGATGTCGGGCCGCACCGCTTTCACGTAGGCGCCCACGCCCGCCACCAGGCCTCCGCCGCCGATGGCGACGAAGATCGCATGGATCGGGCCGGAGTGCTGGCGCAGGATCTCCATGCCGATGGTGCCCTGGCCGGCGATCACGTCCGGGTCGTCGAAGGGGTGCACGAAGGTCAGGCGCTGCTCTTTTTCCAGCAGCAGCGCGTGGTTGTAGGCGTCGGTATAGGAGTCGCCGTGCAGCACCACTTCCACGCTGGCGCCGCCGCGCGCTTTCACGGCGTCGATCTTGACCTGCGGGGTGGTGGTCGGCATCACGATCAGGGCGCGGCAGCCGAGGCGGGCGGCGGACAGGGCCACGCCCTGGGCATGGTTGCCGGCCGACGCGCAAATGACGCCGCGCTTGAGCTGCTCGGGCGTGAGGTTTGCCATCTTGTTGTAGGCGCCGCGCAGCTTGAAGCTGAACACGCTCTGCATGTCCTCGCGCTTGAAGTAGATGCGGTTGTTCATGCGGCTGGAGAGCACCGGCGCGTATTCGAGCGGCGTTTCTTGCGCGACGTCATAGACGCGGGAGGTCAGGATTCTCTTGAGGTAGTCGGTAGTCATGGTCGGCAATCGGGTGTTCAATGCCGGCGGGGATGGGCCGGCGGTCCGGACGACGCACACTGTTCTGCCAGGAGGGTGACCGGGGCGCGCAGGTCGATACGGGGCGCTGGGTGGCAGGCTCGGCGTATCGTGTCGTTACGATAAGTGATCCTCATTATAATGGACACCCACCCACATCGTGCACGCGCGCCTATTTGATGATCGAATCCGCCGTCCTCTGGCTGCTGAAAGTCCTTGCCGCACCGACCGTCGGGCTCACCTCCGTCTTCGTCATCGCTTTTGTCTCGGCCACCCTGCTGCCGCTCGGGTCCGAGCCGGCCGTGTTTGCGGTGGTCAAGGCCAACCCGGCCATGTTCTGGCCGGCGATTTTGGTTGCCACCATCGGCAACACACTGGGCGGGGCGGTGGATTACTTCATCGGCTACCGCGCCAAGATCGCCTTTGCCAAGGAACGCCAGAGCCGCTGGTTCGGCTGGCTCAAGAAATACGGCGCCAAGACCATGCTGCTGTCCTGGGTGCCGGCCGTGGGCGACCCGTTGTGCACGCTGGCCGGCTGGCTGCACCTGCCGTTCTGGCCGAGCGTGATGTACATGGCCATCGGTAAGTTCGCGCGCTACATCACCATGACCGTGGCGCTGCTGTATATCCCGGATGGCTTCTGGAAGCGCCTGGGCGACCTGCTCGGGGGCTGGATCGGGTAAGTCGCTGCTTATTTCCGGTCGCCGGACACGATCGATACTGTGTTCTTCACGTCGGCAAGTTCAAAGCGCGCCGCAGTCCGGGTTTTCGCGAAACCAGACCATGCCGGTTTCTTTTTAGGTGAACGGGAATCGGGCGGCGGAAATCCGCACGCGCTGGCCACGAACATGAGCAGGCCGAGCACTGGCTTGTGGCAGAGGGAATAGGGAAGGCGCTGTCACCCTTTGCTATGGATGGGTTTGATTGCCAGGCGCAGCAATCCCTCGGCAGACGTGACGCGCCCGCCATCGAGCGCCCTGCGCCAGCCCAGGTA
>NZ_FOLD01000014.1:23453-129857 GCF_900112225.1 Massilia yuzhufengensis
AAGCGGGGCGAACGCATGGAAGGCTCCGTGGGATGGCGATACGGTTTGGACCGTGGCGCAGCTCGACAGTTCAATCCTCATCCACAGCCAAGGGTGACAGCGCCATAGGGAACGGGGTCCATGCGGTCCGATCGCTTCGATAGTGTATGTGCTGCAGGCTTGGGCGCCGCCATTATGTTGCCGATTGCCGCGCAGCGCCGGCCTACCGGCCGGGTCGCGGCAGGGGCAGCGCGGGCTATTGGCGGGCGCTACCGGCGTATGCAGAATGGGTTAAGTCTTTGATAAGAAAATGGGGCTACATTCCTCGCATTGCAGACCAGCCAGGCTGGTGCCTGCCCACTTGCCCTGCGAGATCGCTTGAAGACCCGAACCCGTACCAGCGCCTTGCGCTTCCTGAAAGCCGGCGTGGCCAGCCTGCTCGCCGTGGCGCTCCTCTACGCCCTCATCGTCGCCATCCCGAAGCCGATGTTCCCCTACCGGGCCGTGTACCAGAACTACCAGGTGTGGTCGGACCAGCCCATACCGGCCGAGATTGCCGGGGTGCTGGACGACGTGACGCGGCGCTTGCGCACCTCGACTGTGCATGACCGCACTACGCCGGTCGAGATCTTCTTCTGCAACGAGCCCTGGCGCCTGTGGCTCTACGGCCGGCGTTTCAGCACCCGGATGGGCGGGGCGGCCGACGTCTGGCTGACCAGGCAAGTCTTCATCCGTGCTTCCGACATCGCCGCCAACCGCATCCATTCGCCGGGGCCGGGACCCATTGCGGACGCGGCCCAGCGCCCGCTGTCCTACTTCATTGCGCACGAGATCACCCACAGCGATGTGTCGCGCCGGTTTGGCCGCACGGTGATGCTGCGCTATCCGGAGTGGCTGCTGGAAGGGTATGCGGATTATGTGGGCAAGGGCGGCGATTTCGATTTCGATGAAAACCGCGCGCTGTTCCTGAGGGGGGCGTGGGAGCTGGGCCGCAAGAGTGGGCTGTATCGCGGGTATCACCTGAAGGTGGCGTACCTGCTCGATAAAGAGGGCTGGACCTTGCAGGAGGTGTTTGCAAGGCCGCCGGGGGAAGGGGAGTTGGATGCGTGGTTGAGGGCGGGGCGGTAATTTCGTGGCGGTCTGCCATATTCGTTTTTGCCCGCACAGCCAGCACGTCGCTCCGGCGAAGGCCGGAGCCTAATTTCCTCGCGGGACTCCGGAACAGAAATTGGATCCCGGCCTGCGCCGGGATGACGGTTTTCAGGTTGGTGGTCAACCAGAGGAGCCATCACAATGCCAACCTTACGCAATATGCCATTCCCCACCCCCATGCAAACGAATGATGCACTGCCGCCACTTTGTGCAAACGAAATTTGCATATACAGCCCAGTATTGGCATTTCCTTGCTTCGAGCATGATCAATTTCTCACCCCGCCCCAGCGTGGTGCAGCGCAATAAGCTAGAATGATCATCCTTCGGGCCCGCTTGACTGTCGATACAAATCCATGAACGCCCCTGCACACATTCATACCCTGCTTGCCGACAACGCCCCCGCGCGACTGCGCGAGATCCCCTACAACTACACCTCGTTCTCCGATCGCGAAATCGTGATCCGCCTGCTGGGTGAGTCGTCGTGGCGGCTGCTCGACGAGCTGCGCGGTGCGCGCCAGACCGGGCGTTCGGCGCGCATGCTGTATGAAGTGCTGGGCGATATCTGGGTAGTGCGCCGCAATCCCTACCTGCAGGACGACCTGCTCGATAACCCGAAGCGCCGCCAGAAGCTGATCGACGCGCTGCACCACCGCCTCGGCGAAGTCGACAAGCGCCGCCTGAGCGTCGACGCCAATGACGCCGACGCCGACGCATCGGCCGCGCGCAATGCCGCCGTCGAAGCGCTGCTCGATGCCGCGCGCCGCGCCGTCGACGAATTCGGCCTCGAGTTCCGCAACACCTACGACCTGCGCAAGCGCGCGAAGCAGGTGCTCGGCGCCTACACCGACAAGCGCAACATCCGCTTCGACGGCATGCACCGCGTCTCGCACGTTACCGACGCCACCGACTGGCGCGTCGAATACCCGTTCCTGGTGCTGGTGCCGGACAGCGAAGAAGAGATGGCCGGCCTGGTCAAGGGCTGCATCGAACTGGGCCTGACCATCATCCCGCGCGGCGGCGGCACCGGCTACACCGGCGGCGCGATTCCGCTCACGCCCATGTCGGCCGTGATCAACACCGAAAAGCTGATCGGCATCGGCGCAGTGGAAGCGACCCGCCTGCCCGGCGTGGACCGCGAATACGCCACCATCCACACCTTCGCCGGCGTGGTCACCCACAGCGTGTCGCAGGCCGCCGAAAAGGCCGGCTTCGTGTTCGCGGTGGACCCGACCTCGGCGCACGCGTCCTGCATCGGCGGGAACATCGCCATGAACGCGGGCGGCAAGAAGGCTGTCCTGTGGGGCACGGCGCTGGACAACCTGGCCTCGTGGCGCATGGTGGACCCGAACGGCGACTGGCTGGAAGTCACCCGCATGGACCACAACCTGTCCAAGATCCACGACGCGCCGGTGGCCACCTTCAAGCTCGAATGGACCCATCCGGTCCCGCGCGGCGTCGCCAAGCCGGAGCCGTTCCGGGTCGAGACCCTGTCCATCGAAGGCAAGCGCTTCCGCAAGGAAGGCCTGGGCAAGGACGTCACCGACAAATTCCTGGCCGGCCTGCCGGGCATCCAGAAAGAGGGCACCGACGGCCTGATCACGTCGGCGCGCTGGATCTTGCACAAGATGCCGAAGTTCACCCGTACCGTGGCGCTGGAATTCTTCGGCCAGGCGCGTGACGCGATCCCGTCGATCGTCGAGATCAAGGATTACCTCGACGGGCTGCCCAAGAACGGCAACCCGGCCTTCGCCACGCTGCGCCTGGCGGGCCTGGAGCACCTGGACGAGCGCTACCTGCGCGCGGTGGGCTACGCCACCAAATCCAAGCGCGGCGTGCTGCCCAAGATGGCGCTGTTCGGCGACATCGTCGGCGACGACGAGAACGCGGTCGCCATCGCCGCTTCGGAAGTGGTGCGCCTGGCGAACACCCGCGTGGGCGAAGGTTTCGTGGCCGTGAGCCCGGAGGCACGCAAGAAATTCTGGCTCGACCGCGCCCGCACCGCGGCGATCGCCCGCCACACCAATGCCTTCAAGATCAACGAAGACGTGGTGATCCCCTTGAATCGCATGGGCGAGTACACCGACGGCATCGAGCGCATCAACGTCGAGCTGTCGATCAAGAACAAGCTGCAGCTGGCCGAGCAGCTGCACGCCTTCCTCGCGAACGAGCAGCTGCCGATCGAGAAGAGCGACGACGCCGGCAGCGACGCGGTCGACCGCGCCGAGATCCTGGGCGACCGCCCGCAACAGGCCGTGGCGCTGATGCAGCAGGTTGCCGCGCGCTGGAGCTTCATCCTCGCCAACCTCGACGCGCCCCTTGGCGAGGTGCGCGGCAAGCTCGATGAGCTGGGCCTGGACAGCCTGTCGGCCACGCTCGATGCGCGCATCGGCAGCCAGCCCGGCGCGCTGCTGTTCGACGCGGTGCAGGACCACACCATCCGCGTCTCGTGGAAGCACGACGTGCGCGCGCCGCTGCGCCAGATCTTCAACGGGTCCGCCTACAAGTGCATCCTCGACGAAGCCACCGCGATCCACAAGCGGGTGCTGCGCTCGCGCGTGTTCGTGGCGCTGCACATGCACGCCGGCGACGGCAATGTGCACACCAACCTGCCGGTGAACTCGGACGACTACGCGATGCTGCAGGACGCCCACAAGGCGGTCGAGCGCATCATGAAGCTGGCCCGTTCGCTGGACGGCGTGATCTCGGGCGAACACGGCATCGGCATCACCAAGCTCGAATTCCTCACGGACGACGAAATCCAGGAATTCCGCGACTACAAGCTGCGGGTCGATCCGGAAGGCCGCTTCAACAAGGGCAAGCTGCTCAACCTCGAAGGCGCCCACGCTGATTTGCGCAACGCCTACACGCCGTCCTTCGGCCTGATGGGCCACGAATCGCTGATCATGCAGCAGAGCGATATCGGCGAGATCGCGGGCAGCATCAAGGACTGCCTGCGCTGCGGTAAATGCAAGCCTGTCTGCACCACCCACGTGCCGGGCGCGAACCTGCTGTACTCGCCGCGCGACAAGATCCTCGCCACCTCGGCCCTGATCGAAGCCTTCCTGTACGAAGAACAAACCCGCCGCGGCGTGTCGATCAGGCACTGGGAAGAGTTCGAGGACGTCTCCGACCACTGCACCGTGTGCCACAAATGCGTGACACCGTGCCCGGTCGACATCGACTTCGGCGACGTCTCGATGAACATGCGTAACCTGCTGCGCAAGATGGACAAGCGCAGCTTCAAGCCGGCCAACCGCGCGGCCATGTTCTTCCTCAACGCCACCGACCCGACCACCATCAACGCCACCCGCAAGGTGATGGTCGACTGGGGCTACAAGGCCCAGCGCATGGGCAACCAGCTGCTGCGCGGCTTCGCCAAGCCGCAAGTGGAGGCGCCGCCCCCGACCACCGGCAAGGCGCCGGTGCGCGAGCAGGTGATCCACTTCATCAACAAGAAAATGCCGGGCAACCTGCCGAAGAAGACGGCGCGCGCGCTGCTCGACATCGAAGACGACAAGGTGATCCCGATCATTCGCAACCCGAAGGCGACCACGGCCGACACCGAAGCCGTGTTCTACTTCCCGGGCTGCGGGTCGGAGCGCCTGTTCTCGCAGGTGGGCCTGGCGACCCAGGCCATGCTGTGGGAAGTGGGCGTGCAGACCGTGCTGCCGCCCGGCTACCTGTGCTGCGGCTACCCCCAGCGCGGCGCCGGCCAGTACGACAAGGCCGACAAGATGATGACGGATAACCGCGTGCTGTTCCACCGCATGGCCAACACGCTGAACTACCTCGACATCAAGACGGTCCTGGTTTCCTGCGGCACCTGCTACGACCAGTTGGCGACCTACGAGTTCGACAAGATCTTCCCGGGCTGCCGCATCATGGACATCCATGAATACCTGTTAGAAAAAGGCGTGAAGCTCGAAGGCGTCTCCGGTACCCGCTACATGTACCACGACCCCTGCCACACGCCGATGAAACTGCAGGATTCGCTCAAGACCGTCAACGCGCTGGTCTCCACGTTTGATAACGTGAAGATCGAGAAGAACGACCGCTGCTGCGGCGAGTCGGGCACCTTCGCCGTCAGCCGTCCCGACATCGCGACCCAGGTCCGCTCGCGCAAGCAGGGCGAGATGGAGAAGGGCGCCGATAAACTGCGCGAAGACGGTTTTGACGGCAACGTCAAGATCCTCACCAGCTGCCCGTCCTGCCTGCAGGGCCTGTCGCGCTACAACGCCGATTCCGGCACCACCGCCGACTACATCGTGGTGGAGATGGCGCGGCACCTGCTGGGCGAGAACTGGCTGCCCGACTACGTCGGCAAGGCCAACAACGGCGGCATCGAACGGGTGCTCGTATGATGAAGCTGGCCGGCTGCGAGCTGTGCGAACCGGCCCTGCCTGCCGCGTGGCAGGGCGAGAAGTTCTCGGTCATCCTCGTCGACGACGCGGCCTATCCCGGCTTTTGCCGCGTGATCTGGCGCGAGCACGTGCGCGAGATGAGCGACCTGGCGCAGCAAGACAGGTTGCTGCTGAACGAAGCGGTCTACCAGGTCGAGCTGGCGGTGCTTGAGGTCATGCAGCCGCTAAAGGTGAACGTGGCGAGCCTGGGCAACGTGGTGCCGCACCTGCACTGGCACGTCATTCCGCGCTACGCGGACGATGCGCACTTCCCGGCGCCGGTCTGGGCCCAGGCGGCGCGCCAGACCGATGATGCGACGCTGGCCGCGCGCCGCGCGCTGCTGCCCCAACTGGCGGCTGCCATTACACGCCGTTTCACCCAATAAGAGGAGACCCCATGCCCAATCCCACCGACCTGACCGTGCGCCAGAAATCGCGCGTCCTTGAAATCGCCTTCGACGACGGCAGCGCGTTCTCGATTCCGTTCGAGCTGATGCGCGTGTATTCGCCATCGGCCGAAGTGAAGGGCCACGGCCCGGGACAGGAAGTGCTGCAAGTGGGCAAGCGCGAGGTCGGCATCACCGGCCTGGAGCCGGTGGGGAACTACGCCGTCAAGCCCTTGTTCAACGATGGGCATGAGAGCGGGATTTTTACCTGGGACTACCTGTACAAGCTCGGTAGCGAGCAGGACGCGATGTGGAAGGCCTACGTGGCGCGCCTGCATGCCGCCGGTTTCGACGGCGACTCCGGCCGCGAGCCGGGGACTGAACTGCCGGGCGCGAAACCGAACAAGGGTTGCGGGCATAGCCACTGATCCCGGGGGCCTACAGCTGCCGCAACACCTGCTGCGCGCACTGCCGCACCGCGTCGACCAGTTCCGCCGGGCGGCGAATCTCGAAACCGAAGGGAAGGCCGGCCAGCTGGCGCGCAAACCACGCCAGGTCGTCCGACTGGTTGTGCATCACCACGCCGTCCGCCACTTGTTCGAACACCCCTACCGTAGCGAAGAACTGCGCCCGGGCCCGCTCCAGTGAAGTCTTGAGCAGCACCTCGATCGCCACCGCGCGCGGCATGGTCGCCACCGAGCGCACCAGGTAGGCCAGCGCGTCGAAATCGCGCGGCCGCTCGAAGCGTGTGGCTTGGGCCTCGAACGCATCGATGCGGTCGAGCCGGAACGAACGCAGGTCGCGCCGCAAATGGCAATACCCCACCGCATACCAGCACCCCGCGTAATACGCCAGGCCATAGGGGTCGATTTCCCGTCCTGACACGCTGCCCGTCGCATCGCAGTAGGCGATGCGCACCCGGCGCCGGCCGCGCGCCGCCACTGACAGCACGCCCAGCGCGGCGCCCCCGGCACCGGTCGCTGCTTGCCCTACGTCCAGCTGCACGTTCTCGGCCAGCGCGCGCATGCGTTCGCGCAAGGCGGCGGGCATGGTGCGCTCCAGCTTGGCCTGCGCGCTGGCCACCGCCGGCGCGGCCCGGTCCAGTCCGAGCTTGCTGGCGGCCAGCAGGCCCACCGACAAGGCCAGCGCCTCGTCGTCGCTGAACATCATCGGCGGCAGCTTGAAGCCGGCCACCAGCGCATAGCCGCCGGCGCGCCCGCGCTCGGCGGTGACCGGGATGCCCATCTCTTCCAGGGTCACGATGTAGCGCCGCACGGTGCGCAGGTCCACGCCGAGTCTTGCCGCGATCTCCGCGCCGCTGATGCGGCCATGCGCCTGCAGCAGTTCGAGCACCGCGAGCACGCGGGTGGTGGGCCTGGTCATGTCGATTGTTTTTTCGTTGAATCAGGGCGGATTATGTCCTGATTCGCTCCTATCCTGCAGCTTTTGAGGAGAAAATACATGGCTGACTTCGCCCACTTGTGGCTGTTCTTTATCGTGGTCTTCGGCGTGATCGCGCTGCCGGGGCTGGACATGGCGTTCGTACTGGCCAGCGCGCTGCGCGGCGGGAACGGCGCGGGATTGGCGGCGGTGGGCGGGATCGTGCTGGGCGGCGCCGCCCACATCGTCATGGGTGTGCTGGGCGTGGCGGCGATCCTGGCCGTGTGGCCGCCGCTGTTCAATGCGGTGCTGCTGGCGGGCGCCGTGTACATCGGCTGGATCGGCTGGACCCTGCTGCGCGCGCGCGCGGGTGTCGCGCTCCCGGTCGCCGGCCGGGCGCCGCGCGGGCGCTCGGTGTTCCTGCAGGGGATGCTCACCTGCCTGCTCAACCCCAAGGCCTATGTGTTCATGCTGGCGATCTTCCCGCAGTTCCTGCGCCCGGAACGCGGGCACTTGTGGACGCAGGCGACTGCGTTGGGCCTGATCACGGCCTTCACCCAGGCGGCGGTGTATGGCACGGTGGCGGTGGGAGCGGTGCGGGCGCACGGCTGGCTGGCGGCGAATCCGCGTGCGGGACTGGCGGCGGCGCGCGCGGTCGGCGCGGTGCTGATGGCTGCGGCCCTGCTGACGGTGCTGAAAGGCTGGTCGTAAACGACAAAGAGCACGTCCATCGACGTGCTCCCGTATGCCGCTTGCCCGGTCAGGGGCAGAGGCTATTTATGCTTGTGGCTGGATGTTCGATGCCTGCTTGCCTTTTGGACCGGTGGTGACGTCGAACGTCACGCGCTGGTTCTCGGCCAGCGACTTGAAGCCGTTGGCGTTGATGGCCGAAAAGTGAGCAAACAGGTCTTCGCCGCCGCCGTCAGGGGTGATGAAGCCAAAACCTTTTGCATCATTGAACCATTTTACAATGCCAGTCGCCATGTTAATTCCCTCTAAAGTTTATCTGTATTATCGCAATGCCAGCGGCGCTGGACCCAGTGCCTAGCCTAACATTGCATTTTTGATTATAAAGTGAATTGTTTAAAAAGGAAGTAACTTTTTCAATTGTGTGCAAATGCGCATCAGCTTGGCAGCCGCGTGCCGTGGCAGCGGCTGCCAACCCGGTCAGAAGGTGAAGGGCATCCTGATGGTGAGCGACACGTCCGGCGTATCGCGTGTCACGCCGGCGCCCACCGCGACGCTGAGCGAACGCTTGTCGCTGTAGCGATACGAATAGCCCAGCAGCAGGGTGCCGAGCTGGGTACGCACCGAGCCCGGCACGTTTTTGCCATTCTGTTTCATGCGCGCCACCGTGCTGTGGTCGTAGCCGAGGCTGAGCGAGGCTTTTTCGTTCAGCGCCAGGCCCATGCCGAAGTTGAAGCCGATGATGCCGCCCGGCGCCAGCTCGCCCAGGGGCTCGCGGATGCCGTTGCGCACCAGGCGCGTGACGCCGCTGCGCTTGAAGTTGTGCAGGTAGCTGATGTTGCCGAAGAAAACGGCCGGATCGGATGGGAACAGCCACGTCAGGCTGCCCTGCAGCGACTGGAACCCCGAACCGGTCGGCAGCGACAGCGGCAGGCCGGTGCCGGTGACGTTGTCGCCGATGCAGCGCGTGGCGCAGTCGGTCACGACCTCGAAGGGACTGCGCCCGGTGGTCGACTTGTAGCGCAGGCCGCCAATGTAGTAGGCCTTGTCCGGGCCGCCGTTATTGAGCTGGTAGCGGCCAGCCACTTCGACGTCGCCGATGGCCTTGCCGCTGGTTTCAAACACGCGCTCGACCGCGGTGCCGGTGAAGATCTCGCGGCTGACGGTGGCGTCGGACCGGTACACGTACGGTACCTTGACCTCGACTTCCATCCGGTTGTTGATGCCGGTGCGGCCGGTGAGGGCGCCGGTGAAGGTGTTGCGCTTGACTTCGCGCACATCCACCAGGCCGATCAGCAGTGCCGGGATCACGGTGTAGCCGACCAGGGCCACGCGGTTGCTCGACGAGTAGCCGAACTGCAGCGACGGTTCCAGGATGTACTTTCCACGCGGCGTCAGCACGCCGGGCGCCTCGAACAGCGGCGCGACTTCGGGCGGGCGCTGGTCTTTCGGGTTACGGGTGGCGGTACTGGCCTGCGCCTGGGCCGGTGGGCGCGCCGCCTGGGCCGGCGGCTGGCTGCCGATCGGCGCCGGAGTCGATGGCGGGCGCGCGGGCTGGTTGGCCGGGGCGGTGTTCGATGCGGTGGCGGGCGCGCCGCTGTTTTGCCCACCGGTGCCGCGCTGCTCGGACAGCAGCAGGTCGTCGGCGCGCGGCGGCAGCGCCAGCTTGTCGGCCAGTACCGGCCTGGCCTCGTCGCGGCGTTCCTCGATGCGCTCGATCTTGGCGCGTTGCGCCTGCAGTTCGTTCACCAGCTTGTTGACCAGCTCGCGCTGGGCAGCCAGTTCGGCTTTCAGCGTGGCCAGTTCAGCGCTCTTATCCTGCTCGGTGGCAGGTGTCTCTTGTGCATAAGAAACCGGGGCCAGCAGCATAGCCGCCAGCCCCGCTGCCGTGATGCGCGCGACATGTGGGTGCATCTGGATCTCCATCAGCAAGTTAGCGATATTGCAATATTACAGGCTTCCGGCCCCGCGCATGATTCCGTCACGAATAGTTGAGTGAAAATTCAGGTCTTTGATCAGCGCCATGCTGTTGACGGTAGAGGTAATCGTCGTATGGGCCAGGATGGCCTGGTTGTCGAGGCTGTTCTGGACCAGGGTCGCGCCGCTGGCCAGGCCGATGTCGCCGGGAGCGAAGTTGTTGACCCCCATCTGGATCAGCTGGGCGCTGCCGAGGGCTTCGCGCGCCATCATGACCTGGCTGGCGTTCATGTTGGCCACGTCCGCGATGGCGACGTTGGTGCGCGACAGGACTTCGCCATTGATGGAGATGACGCGCTCGATCCCGAGCGACAGGTTGAGGCCGCCGACGGTCTGGAAGCCGCCGCGTGCGTTGTCCAGGGTGTCGGCGTCGACCGCCGCCCATTCGCCGGGGTCGAGGGTGGCAGCGCCGTCGGCGAAGGCGACGCCGCAGGCCCCCGCCAGCAGCGTGGCCAGCAGGGCCCGGCATGCATGTGTGAGCCAGTGCATGGTGTTTCCTTTAAAAGTCGCCGGGGCCGAATTTCGGCAGGCTCTGGCTGTACTGTTCATTGTTGATGCCGTTCCCGAGCGGCGCCCGGGGTGCGGCGCGCCAGTCGTCGGCGCCATTGAAGGCCACGCTGCCTGGGTACTTGTGCACCACGAACAGCAGCTTGTTGGCCCATAGTTCCATGAAGCGGTCGCGCGTCACCGAGCGGGTACCGCTGGAGGGGTCGCCGAGCAGGATGCGGCCGTCTTCGGCGCCCTTGATCACGACAAAGTGGTTGTAGCCGCGGTCGGTGATCAGGACGATCGCCGGCAGCTTGGCCTCGAGCAGCTTGTCGAGCGGCTGCTGGAAACCGTCGCCAACGAAACCGCGCCCGGCCAGGTAGCGCTTCATGTCGAGCATGGAAAAGCCCTGGCGGCGGATCTTGGCCTGGTCGCCGGTGGCGAACATGTTCTCGAACACGTCCTTCTCGCTGACGGGCGTGCCGTAGTGGTAGGTCAGCAGGGTGGCCAGGGCCGCCGAGCCGCAGCTGAAGTCGAATTGCTGGCGGGTGGTCTTGCGAAACTTGATTTCCTTGAGACTGGTCACCGGCACCGAGACCCGCTGCCCGACCGCCAGCTCGATCGCCGACGCCAGGCACCCCGGTGCCAGCAACAGTCCGCCGATAGCGGCGCCGATGACAACGAACTTTTTCATAAAGCCTTCATGCTATTGCAGACGCAGGTTGATGGTGGTGGCACTCTGGATCAGCACGTTCGAGCCGCTGTTCTGGATCACGACCGGCAGGCCCTGCGAATTGGCGAAGGAACCGCTGTCGATGATATTGTTGCCGCTGACGGTGTTGATCGCGGTATTGTTGCCCACTGTACCGCCCAGCACGGATTCGGTATGGACGGTATCGTCCTTGCCGGTGGTGCGCTCGAGACGGTCGGTGGCTGCCGCATCGCCCCAGCTGCTGGCGGCGTCGCGTCCACCTGGTGCGACATGTACTTCAGACAGGAAGCTGATCTTGACCGGCAGCTTCTCCGGATCGGCGGCCTGGACCGCCAGAGGGAGCGCGAGCAGCGCCGCCAGCAAGATTCGGTTCACAGGTTTCATGGAATCTCCCTTGGTGTCGAAAACCGCCGCGCGGCAGGTGCTGCGCGGCGGTCACTGCTGGACTTACTGGCCGACGTTCAGGTTCGACTGGACGTTGACGCTTTGCTGGATCAGCGACGAGAAGCCATTGTTCTGGCTGATCACCGAGACCCCCGCTGCCGACTGGGCAATGTTCGACATGGTGTTCGACATGTCGAAGGTGCCGGTGCTGACGGTCTGGGTGCCGCCTGCGCCGCCGGTTCCCGCGCCGCCCGCACCGCCGGTGGCTGCACCGCCGGTGTTGGTGCCGCCCGCGCCGCCTGCGCCGGAGGTATTGGTGCCGCCTGCGCCGCCTTCACCGCCGTCGCCGCCGGTGCCTGCGCCCGAGGTCGCCGCGCCGCTGGTCGATGTGCCGCCGGTCGATGCGCCGCCTGCCGCGCCGCTGCCGCCGGTATTCGATGCCGAGCCGCTGGCCGCGCCTGCGCCGCCCGCGCCGCCGGCCGCACCTGCACCGCCCGCGCCGCCTTCAGCGCCCGCGCCGCCTGCGCCGCCTGCAGCACCAGCACCGCCGGCTCCGCCTGCGCCGCCCATGCCGCCCAGGCCGCCGGCCGCACCTGCGCCGCCGGTTGCGGTGCCGGAGGCGCCGCCACCGCCAGTCGCGGTGCCCGCAGCGCCTGCGCCAGCAGTCGAGCTGCCCTCGGCGCCCGCGCCGCCCGCACCGCCCGCACCGCCGGTGCCTGCTGCGCCCGCGCCGCCAGTGCCGGCGCCTGCTGCGCCACCAGTGCCCGACAGGGCGGCGCCATTACCGGCAGTGCCGCCGGTGCCGGTGCCGCCGGCTGCGCCCGCGCCGCCGGTCGAGGTACCTGCCGCGCCCGAGCCGCCTGCGCCGCCCATGCCGCCCGCGCCGCCGGCGCCGGAGGTGGAATCACCCGCATTGTTCGACACCGCGCCGCTGGTCGAGGCGCCCGAAGTACCGTCGCCGCTGTTGCCGCTGCCATTGCCGCCTGCGGCGTCGCCGCCGGCTCCGCCGGTGCCGTTATTGGCGCCAGTGCCGACACCGCCGCTGTTGGCATTGCTGCCAGCGCCCTGGCCCGCGCCGGTCGCATCGCCGCTCGCGCCGCCGGTGCCTGCCATGCCGCCTTCCGCGCCGTTGCCGCCGTTGGCGGTCGAGGTGCCGCCGGTGCCGCCGGCGCCGGAGGTCACGTCGCCATTGGTGCCGCCATTGCCGCCTTCCAGGCGGCCAGTGCGGCCGCCATCGCCGCCGGTGCCCATGGCGCCATTGCCACCGGTGCCGGAGCCGCCATTGGCGCCCATCGCACCGGCGCCGCCGGTGCCGGTGGAGGTGCCGCCGTTGCCGCCCATGGCATCCGAGGTGCCGCCGTTGCCGCCGCTTGCGTCGGCCGTGCCGCCGTTGCCGCCGATGCCGCCCGCAGCGCCGGCGCCGCCAGTATTACCGCCGCCGCCGTTGCCGCCCATGCCGCCCGCGGCGCCGCGGCCGCCGTCGCCGCCCTGTGCGCCATTGCCGCCGGCGCCGCCCATGGCGCCGGCGCCGCCGGCCCCGGTACGTGCATTGCCGGTCAGGCCGCCCGCGCCGCCCGCGCCGCCAGTGGCCGCGCCGCCGTCGGCCGAGCCGGAGGTGGCGTTGCCGCTTTCGCCGCTGGAGCCCGCGCCACCCGCTGCGCCGGCAGCGCCGCGTGCATTGCCGCTGTTGCCGCCGGCGCCGCCGCTGGCGTTGCCACCATTGGCCGATCCGCCAGCTGCGCCGGTGCCGGCCGCGCCATTCGCATTGCCGCTATTGACGGCACTGTTGCCGATATCGCGGATGGTATTGCCGGATACGGTGCCGGTCAGGTTGCTGGTGGCGGTCGCGCTCGAATTGTTGAACGAGCTCGCCACGCTGGAGGTCGAGGTGCTGTTGTTATTGGCGGCTGCCGCGCCGGTCTGGCTGGCCATGGCGTCGCCGCGGCTGCGGTTCTGGCCTGAGGAGTTACGGTTGTCCGAACTATTGCTCTGGTCGGTGGTTTGGGTTTGGGTATTGTTGCCGGTGACGTCGCCGGCGGTGTTGCCATCTTGGGCCTGGGCCAGGCCGAAGGCCAGGGCGATCGCGGTCGCCAGAATAGTGCGCTTCATCTGTTACTCCCCGTTGTGTGTCACTGAAGTTGAAATGCCCGGCGTCCACGCCGCCGGTCCGATGAACTTCTTAGCAGTTTGCGTGCCAAGTTATCCAGGGCATCGCAAGTCCTTGATTTGCCTTGGGGTTTTTATAGAAAGCAAGCTTGTAGGATTGGATTGATGGGACAGGTAAATAACTTCGAAGAATGCTGTATCAAAGTTGTGACACTTGTCATGGAATGGTCGCGAGACTGTATCAAGCTGTAACGTCGGCAGGGGCAGACAGGGCAATTTGGCTGCGGAGGCTTGCCTCGCGTGTGTAGGAAAAAATGAGGACAAACGACCTGCTCAGCATGGTCCGGAGGCTTCGCAGGATGGACGCCACGCCGCCCCAAAGGACGGCTGGAGGGGATTGTCATCAGGTGGCGCCAGTGGCGCCAGGGCCGATGCCCGGCAGGGGAGGGACGAAAAAAAAGGCCGCGCGGCTGGCGCCGCGCGGCCCTTGTGGCCTGGCTTACTGACCGACGTTCATGTTTGCCTGAACGTTCACACTTTGCTGGACCAGCGCCGAGAAACCGCCATTCTGGCTGATCACCGAGACACCTGCTGCAGACTGCGAGACGGTCGACATGCTGTTCGACATGTTGAACACGCCGGTGCTCACCTCCTGGCTGCCACCGGCACCGCCGGAGCCTGCACCGCCAGCGCCGCTGGTCGCAGCGCCACCAGTGTTGAAGCCGCCTGCGCCACCTGCGCCCGAGGTATTGCTGCCCCCTGCGCCACCCGAGGCGCCTGCGCCGCCAGTTGCCGATCCCGAGGTGGCAGCGCCGCTGGTCGCGCTGCCGCCGCTGGCCTCGCCGCCGGCCGCGCCTGCGCCACCGGTGTTCGTCGCATCGCCGCTGGCCGCACCGGCTGCGCCGGCACCGCCTGCTGCGCCTGTGCCACCCGTGCCGCCGGCTGCGCCTGCACCGCCTGCGCCGCCTTCTGCGCCGGTGCCGCCGGTGCCGCCTGCGCCGCCGGAGCCGCCCGCAGCCCCGGTCGCGCCTGCGCCGCCGGTCGAGCTGCCTTCAGCGCCTGCGCCGCCGGTGCCGCTACCTTCCGCGCCTGCACCGCCGGTGGAGGTGCCTGCACCGCCGCCAGCGCCTGCGGCGCCTGCGCCGCCGGAACCGGCCGCGCCGGTGCCGCCAGTGCCACTGGCGCCGGCACCGCCGGTGCCTGTCAGCGCGCCACCAGCACCAGCCGTGCCGCCGCTGCCAGCGCCGCCTTCGGCGCCGGCGCCAGCAGTGGATTCGCCACCGGCGCCGGTGCCGCCAGCGCCGCCGCCTGCACCTGCGCCGCCCGTGCCGGACGAGCTGGCGCCTGCGGTGTTGGTCGCGTCGCCGGAACCGGCCGTACCCGAGGTGCCTGCGCCGCTATTGGCACTGCCGTTGCCGCCCGTGCCCGTGGATGCGTCGCCGGTACCGCCGTCGCCGCCGGTCCCGGTATTGGTCCCGGTACCGACGCCACCGCTGGTGGCATTCGAACCCGAGCCCTGGCCTGCGCCCTCTGCCATACCGCTGTTGCCGCCGGAGCCGCCGGCGCCACCTGCTGCACCGCTGCCGCCGGTCGCATCCGAGCCGCCGCCGTTGCCGCCGTTGCCACCGCTGGTCGAGCCGTTGTTACCGCCATTGCCGCCGTCGATGCGACCAGCATTGCCGCCCGCGCCGCCACGGCCTGCACCGCCTGCACCGCCAGTGGCCTCGCCGCCGGCGCCGCCGCTGCCGCCGTTGCCGCCCATGGCGTCGGAACCGCCGCCCGTACCGCCGGTGCCAGTGCCGTTGCCACCCGTGCCACCGTAGGACGTGGCGTTGCCGCCAGTGCCGCCGGCGCCGCCTTCAGCGCCGTTGCCGCCGGTATTGCCGCCGCCTCCTTCGCCGCCTGCCGCGCCGCGGGCGCCATTGCCGCCGGCTCCGCCTGCCGCGCCACGGCCGCCCTCGGCGCCGGCTCCGCCATCGCCACCGTTGCCGCTGCGAGCCACCCCGGTCTCGCCGCCGGCGCCGCCGTCGCCGCCGCGGGCATTGCCGACCGTGGCATTGCCGCTGCGTGCCGCGCCACTGGTGGCGCTGCCGCCGTCGCCGCCGCGGTCGCCGCTGGCGCCGCGCGCCATGCCGCTGTCGCCGCCATTGCCGCCGCGGGCATCGCCGCCGGTGGCGGTGCCGCTTTCGGTGCCCATGCCCCGGCCACCGTTGGCGTTGCCGTCGTTGCCGGCGACGTTGCCGATATTATTGGCGCGGATGTCGGTCGTGCGGCCGTCGAGGGTGCTGTTGGCGGCGGCACTCGAGGTGTTGAACGAACCGGTCGTGGTGGCCGATGCGGTGCTGTTGTTGTTCGCCGCCGCCGCACCGACGGCATCCGCCCTGGCGTTGCCGGTGCTGCGATTTTGGCCCGAGGAGTTACGGTTGTCCGAACTGTTGCTCTGGTTTGTCGTTTGGTTCTGGATGTTGTCGGTGCCGACGTTGCCGACGGTATTGCCGTCCTGTGCCTGGGCCAGGCCAAATGCCAGTGCGATCGCGGTCGCCAGAATTGTGCGCTTCATCTGTTACTCCCCTTTGTGTGTCACTGAAAAGTTGAAATGCCCGGCGTTCCATGTCACCGGTCCGTTTCACTATTAGCAGTTAGCGTGCCAGCGAGCTTTGGTAGCGCAAGTCATTGATTAAGCGTGCGATTTTTATAGGTGGCAAATTTGTAGGACGGAGTTGATGGGGTAGTTCAATAAGTTCCGGAAAAGCTGTCTCAGGTGTGTGACAGTGCTGCTGCACGCACGGCAGCCAGAGTTCCGTCGACAGGGGCGAAAGGCGACAGGCAAGAGTGGGCACACGGCATGCGTTTGCACACCGTGCGTAGGAAAAAAGGAGAGGTTGAATAGAAGCGTGCGGACCGCGATCAGGGCGCGATGGAGTGCTTGGCCATGAGCCGATACAGTGTCATGCGCGAGACACCGAGGTCGCGTGCGGCCTGGCTGATGTTGTTGCCGCAGCGGGCAAGACTGTTCCAGATGGCGGCGCGTTCGGCGCTGCCGCGCGAGTTGTCGAGACCGTCACGCAGGATGATCGCATCTTCTTGTGGGGCCAGCTCAAGGTCTTCCGGCATGATCAGGCGGTTCTCGGCGAGCACCATGGCGCGCCGCATCCGGTTGATCAGCTCGCGGATATTACCGGGCCAGTCATGCTGCGTCATGGCGCGCAGTGCCTGTTTGCTGATGCCCTTGAGCTGGGGACTTTTTTCGTCGGCAAACTTATTGAAGATGATCTCGGTGAGGAGAGGCAGGTCTTCCTTGCGCTCGCGTAGCGGAGGCACGCGGATCGGGAATACGCTGAGGCGGTAATACAGGTCTTCGCGGAAACGGCCCGCTGCCACGGCTTTCGGCAGGTCGACGTGGGTGGCGGTGATCACGCGCGCATCGACCGACACCATGCGGGTGCCGCCGACACGATAGATGGTGCGTTCCTGCAGGAAGCGCAGCAGGCTGGCCTGAAGGTCGAGCGGCAGGTCGCCGATTTCGTCCAGGAAAATACTGCCGCCTGAGGCCGCTTCGATCAAGCCCTGCTTTTCCTTGGCTGCGCCGGTGAAGGCGCCGCGCTCGTAGCCGAACAATTCGGAGTGGATCAGGGACGGTGGAATTGCCGCGCAATTGATAGCAATAAATGGACCGCTGGCGCGCGGCGATTGCGCATGGATCTCCTGTGCCGCCAGTTCCTTGCCGCTGCCGCTTTCTCCGGAAATGAGCACGGGCGCGTCGACCGTCGCGATCTTGTCGATGTGGGCACGCAGGCGGCAGATGGTGGCGGACTTTCCATCGATATGGCGGCTGCCCGACTGGCGCTTGTGTGGCGGCGCCGACTTGGCCAGCATTGCCATGCCGTGCGCATGGCCAAGCGAATGGTACAAACGGACTGTGTCCACTGGCAGCGTATGGAAATCGGACAAATGGGTGGCAATGGCCTCGCGCAATTGCGGGCGGTGCAGCAGGTCGCCGTTGAACACGCCGATCCAGCGGATCTGGTGGTGGTGCTGGAGGAAGCGTTCGATATCCTCGGATTCGAGGTTGCCTTTGCGGTCGAGCAGCAGTCCCACTGCGTAGTGCTGCTGTTCAAGGACCTTGCGCGCGGCCGCAATATTGTCGACCGTGCAAACGTCCCAGCCGGGCAATTCTCCGCACGCCAGACGCACGCCGGCGCTCCCTTCATGCGTTATGCATAACAGTCGTTTAACCGACACATTGACCTCGTTGTTATTCGTTTTTCTGGTAATGCACGCGGCGTTGGCGGCCGGAAAACGCTGGGATTCTCTGTGAAGTCGCCGCGTTCTATGCGCCGGATCATTCCGGCACCGTAGGTCGTATTTAACCAGAATCCGCCGCATTTCGGCGCACGACAATTGTTGAGTTGGTAATACGCATCGCAAAAATTCCTACAGGAATCAATAGCTTAGCTAGCTCATCCATTTGAGGTCGCGTTTGCCAGCAGGGTGACAAGCCTTTCCAGCGGGTAGGGTTTGGCCAGCACCTGCACGCCGGGAAGCGCCGGCTGGCGTTCGGTATAGCCGGTGGCCAGCACCACCGGCAGGCTCGGGAAGCGCCGGCGCACGATGGCGGCCAGGTCGATGCCGCTTACCGAGCCGGGCATGACGATGTCGGAGAACACCACCGCCGGCAGGACGCCGGCGTCGAGCAGGGCCACGGCCTGGTCGCCGTCCTCGGCAATCAGCACTTCGAAGCCGGATTCTTCCAGCGCGCGCGCCACCGCTTCGCGCACCAGCGGGTCGTCCTCCACGAACAGCACCCGGCCGCGCCCGCGCGGCAAGGGGTCGCTGCCGTCTTCGGGCGCCGGTTCGCACAGCGGACGCTGGGCGCGCGGCAGGTAGATGTCGACCCGGGTGCCCTTGCCCGGTTCGCTGTCGAGCACCAGCAGGCCCTGCGACTGCGCGGCGAAGGCGTAGGCCTGCGGCAGGCCCAGGCCGGTGCCCTGGCCCTGGGCCTTGGTGGTATAGAAAGGATCGAGCGCGCGCGCCAGCACCTCGGGCGCCATGCCGGCGCCGTGGTCGATCACGCTCAGGCGCACGTAGTCGCCGGCAGGCAGCGGGCCGGGCGGCTGGTCGAGCACGCTGTTCCTCGCGGCGATCCGCAGCACGCCGCCGCGCGGCATGGCGTCGCGTGCATTGATCGCCAGGTTCAGCAGCGCCAGGTCGAACTGGAGCGGCTCCACCGTGACCGGCCAGGCCGGCTCGTCGCAGTCGACCTCGAGCACGATGTCGGTGCGCAGCGCGCCCTTCACCAGCTGCAGGGCGCTGCGCAGCTGGCTGCAGGCGGCCACGGTTTCCCGGCGCGCTTCCTGGATGCGCCCGAAGGAGCCGAGCTGGCCGGTGAGGGCGGTGGCGCGCTGCACCGTCTTCTTGCAGGTCTGGACCAGGTGCTGCACCCGGGGCTGGGTGGTGGTCATCTCGGCCAGCTGCAGCGCCGTGGTCAGGGTTTGCAGCAGGTTGTTGAATTCGTGGGCGATGCCGCCGGTCAGGCGCCCCAGGGCCTCGAGCTTTTGCGCCTTCAGCAGCGCACCCTGCACCCGTTCGGTGGTGGCGACGGCTTCGGCCACGCGCTGTTCGAGCTCCTGCTGCGACTGGCGAATCTGGCGCCCGGCGTCGAGCATGCGCAGCGCCACGTTGTCGATCTCGAGCACGCCCTGCCTGAGGTAGCTGGGCTCCTTGCCCTGGCCGAGTTCGTCGGCCGAGCGGCCCAGGTATTCGATCGGGCCGATGGCGCGCCGCGCCATCCGGTGCGCCGCCAGCACCCCGGCGGCCAGCAGCGCCGCCATCAGGCCGCCCAGCAGCGCGGCAGCCTGCAGCGGCACGCGCTGGATTTCGCTGTCCGGGATACTGACCAGCACTTTCCAGCCGGAAGTCGGCACGGTATTGAAGAAGGCCCGCACGTCGATGCCGTCGAGGGTTTGGCTCTGCCACAGGCCTTCCCGGGCGGCGCGCAGGCGTTCGCGTGCGAAGGCGCTGGCGCGCTGGCCGACGTAGCGCTCGGGGTTGCGCGAACGGGCCAGCACTGTGCCCTGGCGGTCGACCAGGGTGGCGATCCATTCGCTGCGGAACTGGCGCTCCACCATCGGCTGCAGGGCGGCAACATTAATCCCCATGACCAGGAAGTAGCGAATGCTGCCGTCGACCACGACCGGCACCTGGATCGCGTAGTCGAAGCGCTTGCCGATCGGCGCCATGAAGGCGTCCGACACCAGCGTGCCGCCGGCGCCGCTGCTGCGAATCAGTTCGCCGAGGTTGGACGAGCGCCGCTGCGGCAGCGCGGCGCCGAAGGGCTGGCGCGTGTTGACCAGCTGGCGTCCCGCGGGATCGGACAGCACGATCACTGTTTCGCCGGTGGGCGCCATGCGCCGGGAAAAATCGTAGAACTGGCGCAGGTTGCCGGTGTGGAGCGAGGGCGCCCCGGCCAGTGTGCGCAGGATGCCGGCGCGCGCCTGCAGTTCGTTGTCGACCAGCAGGGCAAAGGCGCGCGTCGCTTCGGCCACGTTCTGGGTCTGCGACTTCTGTTCCTCGCGATAGACGTAGGCCACCGCCAGGGCCGCCGCGATGAACGAGGGCACCAGCACGGACAGCACGAGGATCAGGAGACGGGTACGAATGCGCATGGAGAACGACAAGCCCGTATTTGTTTAATTTGATGATTATACAAGAGGCAACTTTTATTTCAGGATTGCACGCAAGAATTGTGCGTGCAGTGCACAGCGAGTCGCCACACCGGGCAAATCGGCCGCAGGCAGGCGAACTTGTATAATGTGGCAACCCTCAACCGCCCGCACATATGACGAATACCACCCACTTCGGCTACAAGACCGTCGCCGAGGACCAGAAGGTCCAGGAAGTCGCCAAGGTCTTCCATTCGGTCGCATCGAAATACGACGTCATGAACGACCTGATGTCGGCCGGCCTGCACCGCGCCTGGAAGCTGTTCACCATCGCGCAGGCGGGCGTGCGCCCCGGCTTCAAGGTGCTCGACATCGCCGGCGGCACCGGCGACCTGGCCAAGGCCTTCGCGAAACAGGCCGGCCGCAGCGGCGAAGTCTGGCTCACCGACATCAACGAGTCGATGCTGCGCGTCGGCCGCGACCGCCTGTTGAACAAGGGCCTGGTGACCCCCACCTTGTTGTGCGACGCCGAGAAGCTGCCGTTCCCGGACAATTATTTTGACCGCGTCAGCGTGGCCTTTGGCCTGCGCAACATGACCCACAAGGACCAGGCGCTGGCCGAAATGCAGCGCGTGCTCAAGCCCGGCGGCAAGCTGCTGGTGCTGGAATTCTCGAAGGTGATTGCGCCGCTGCAAAAGCCTTACGACGTGTATTCGTTCTCGGTGCTGCCGTGGCTGGGCCAGAAGATTGCCGGCGACGCCGAAAGCTACCGCTACTTGGCCGAATCGATCCGCATGCACCCGGACCAGGAAACCCTGAAGTCGATGATGCTCGACGCGGGCCTGGAGCGGGTGCAGTATCACAACCTGACGGCCGGTGTGGCCGCACTGCACACCGGTATCAAACTGTAGGAGGTGTGCGCATGAAAATGAAGAAACTCCTGGCCACGACCCTGCTCGCGGTCACGGCCTTGTCGATGATCGCCGAAGCCACCGCGCGCCCGATGGGCGGCAAGCGCTCGATCGGCCGCCAGTCGCAGGCGGTGCGCCAGATGCCGGCCCCGGCGCCCACGCCGGCGCCCGGCTTCCAGCAGCGCCAGTCCGCAGCCGTGCCGGCCGCCGCCGGCGCCGCCGGCGCTGCCGCGCGCGCACCCCAGCGCTCCGGCATGTGGAAGGGCATCCTGGGCGGCGCCCTGCTGGGCCTCGGCCTGGGCGCGCTGCTGTCGCACCTTGGCATCGGCGGTGCCCTGGCCAGCGCGATCTCGGCGATCCTCATGATCGGCCTGCTGGTGCTGGCCGTGCTGTTCATCGTGCGCATGTTCCGGCGCAAGGACACCCCGGCCAACCCGGCCTTTGGCGGCTACGCCAACCCGCAGCCGGCCGGCGCCGCGCCGGGGGCGATCGCCACCCCGGAAATCGGTTCCGGCCTGCGCCAGCAGCCGATGGGTTTCCAGGCCCAGCCGCAGGGCGGCGTATCGCTGGGCAAGCCCGGCGCCGCTGCCGCGCACGCGCAGTGGGGCGTGCCGGGCGACTTCGACCAGGAAGCCTTCCTGCGCCACGCGAAAGCCTCGTTCATCCGCATGCAGGCGGCCTGGGACCGTGGCGACACGAATGACCTGCGCGAGTTCACTTCGCCGGAAGTGTTCGCCGAACTGAAGATGCAGATCCAGGAGCGCAACGGCGCCGAGGACTTCACCGACGTGGTGGCGATCGACGGCCAGCTGCTGGGTATCGAGACGGGCGCCACCGATTACCTGGCCAGCGTGCAGTTCAACGGCATGATCCGCACCGCCCGCAATGCGCCGGCCGAGCCCTTCGTCGAGGTCTGGAACATGTCCAAGCCGCGCTCGGGGCAGGGCGGCTGGGTGCTGGCGGGTATCCAGCAAGTCAGCTAGCCCGGTTTAGCTGATTGCAATTATTTTCCAGTTAAGTTAAGTGCCGCCGGGTTTGTGCCCGGCGAACTGGTAAGATCAAGGCCGCCCGCTTCACACCGGGCGGTTTTTTTTCATTTAACGCTTGCTGCCATGTTCCCGAGTTCCGCCATGCTGGCGACGCCTGCCGTCGCCGCGATCAATCATCTGCTGGCCCAGGAAGCCTGGGCGCGCGACGCGCTGGCCCTGCATGCCGGCAAGGAAGCCTGCATCGACACCGGCCACCTCGCGCTGCGCGTACGCGTGGCGCGCGACGGCATGCTCGAGGCCGGCACGGCCGAAGGCCCGGCCAACGTCACCATCCGCGTCAAGCTGGCCGACCTGCCACTGGTCGCCCAGAACCGCGACCGTGCCTTTTCCTATGTGAAGATCGAGGGCGACGCCGAGTTCGCCAATACCATTTCGGCGCTGTCGAAAGGCCTGCGCTGGGATGCCGAGCACGACCTGGAGCGCCTCGTCGGGCCGCTGGGCGCACGCCGCCTGGCCCAGGGCGCGCGCGGCGCCGGCGCCGGCGTACTGGACGCCGGCCGCCGGCTGGCCGGGAACGTCGCCGAATTCCTGGTGGAAGAGCGGCCGGTGCTGGTCCGTCCGGCCCTGGTCGATGCATTGACGGCCGATGTGGTGAAGCTGCGCGACGATGTCGAGCGCACCGCCAAGCGTATCGCCCGGCTGGAGCAGCGCCTGGCGCAAGCCGCGGCTCCCGTCCTTCCGACCGTGACAAAGAATCCGGGACACTGATGATATTGAAATTCCTGCGCCTGCTGAAAATCCTCACGGTCGCCACCAAGTACGGCCTCGACGAAATCGCCGTCACCAGCCTGCACGCGCCGCGTACCGCGCGCTTCATGAACACGGTGTTCTTCTGGCGCCGCATCACCTCGCCACGCGCGATCCGCCTGCGCATGGCGCTGGAAGAGCTGGGGCCGATCTTCATCAAGTTCGGCCAGGTGCTGTCGACACGGCGCGACCTGATGCCCCAGGATATCGCCGACGAACTGTCGCTGCTGCAAGACCGCGTGCCGCCCTTCGATTCCGACCTGGCGATCGCCCAGATCACCGCCTCGCTGGGCGCCCACCCGAACGAGCTGTTCGCCAGCTTCGAGCGCGACCCGGTGGCGTCGGCCTCGATCGCCCAGGTGCACTTCGCCAAGCTCAAGAACGGCCTGGAAGTGGCGGTCAAGGTGCTGCGTCCGGGCATGAAGAAGACCATCGACGAAGACCTGGCCCTGATGGACCTGGCCGCGCGCCTGATCGAGCGGGTGTGGGCCGACAGCCGCCGCCTCAAGCCGCGCGAAGTGGTGGCCGAATTCGACAAGTACCTGCACGACGAGCTCGACCTGATGCGCGAGGCCGCCAACGCCAGCCAGCTGCGCCGCAACTTCGCCAATTCGAAGCTCTTGATGGTGCCCGAGATGTACTGGGACTATTGCTCGAGCAGCGTGATCGTGATGGAACGCATGCGCGGCATCCCGGTTTCGCAGATCGACCGGCTGGAGGCCGAGGGGGTCGACCTGAAGAAGCTCTCCAGCGATGGCGTGGAAATCTTCTTCACCCAAGTCTTCCGCGATGGCTTCTTCCACGCCGACATGCACCCCGGGAACATCCTGGTCTCGGTCGAGAAGGAAACCTTCGGCCGCTATATCGCGCTCGACTTCGGCATCGTCGGCACCCTGACCGACTTCGACAAGGATTACCTGTCGCAGAACTTCCTGGCCTTCTTCCGGCGCGACTACAAGCGCGTGGCCGAGGCCCACATCGAATCCGGCTGGGCGCCGAGCGATACCCGGGTGGACGAGCTGGAATCGGCGGTGCGCGCCTGCTGCGAGCCGATCTTCGACCGGCCGCTGAAAGACATTTCCTTCGGCCAGATCCTGCTGCGCCTGTTCCAGACCTCGCGCCGCTTCAATGTCGAGGTGCAGCCGCAGCTCGTGCTGCTGCAAAAGACCCTGCTCAACATCGAAGGCCTGGGCCGCCAGCTCGACCCCGAGCTCGACCTGTGGAAAACCGCCAAGCCCTACCTCGAGCGCTGGATGGGCGAGCAGGTGGGCTTCGGCGCGATGGTCGAGCGCCTGCGCGCCGAAGCGCCGCGCTACGCCCACATCTTCCCGCAGCTGCCGCGCCTGCTGCACCAGACCCTCGAGCGGCACGCCCACTCGGGCACGGCCACCCGGGGCGGTCTCCCGGCGAGCAATTCCGACCTGATGATGGCCCTGCTGGCCGAACAGCGCCGCACCAACCGCCTGCTGGCTTTCCTTGGCGCGATGGTGGTGCTCACCGGCAGCCTCGTTGCAGGGTACGTCGTCCTGCATGGCGCCTGAACCGCCCAGCTTCGCCAGCCGCGACCCGCTCAGCCCACGGTTCTGGGACGAGCGTTTCGCCACCGCCTTTACTCCCTGGGACCGCGGCGGCGTCCCGCAGGCCCTGCGCGACTTCGCCGCCGCCGCCCCCCGCCCGCTGTCCACCCTGATCCCCGGCTGCGGCAGCGCCTGGGAACTGGCCTGGCTGTGCGAGGCCGGCTGGGACGCCACCGCCATCGACTTCGCCCCCGCCGCCGTCGCCCGCGGCAAGGCGCTGGCCGGCCGCTGGAGCGAGCGGGTGCTGCTGGCCGACTTCTTCGCCTGGCAGCCGCCGCGTCCCCTCGACCTGGTCTACGAATGCGCCTTCCTGTGCGCCCTGCCACGCGCCCTGCGTCCGCAAGTCGCCGCCCGCTGGGCCGAGCTGCTGGCCCCAGGCGGCAAAGTGGCCGGCTTCTTCTTTTTTGACCAAACGGTAAAAGGCCCGCCCTTCGGCATCGACCGCCCCGCACTCGACGCCCTGATGGCCCCGTACTTCGACTGCATCGCGGACCACGCCGTCACCGACTCGATCCCCGTCTTCGCCGGCAAGGAACGCTGGATGACCTGGCAACGCCGCTAACACCAACTTCGGGGTCAGGTCTGACATTTGGACACGAGCCCAGCCATATGCCGGTTGAGCTCGTGTCTGATTGTCAGACCTGACCCTGAAGTTATTTGGTTTGGTGGGATTTGGGCAAAAGAAAAGCCCGCATCAGCGGGCTTTTTAAGTACAGCGTTCTTTTACGGACCAGCGGCGGTGCAGCACCGCGCAATCTTCTGTTTCTTTTTAACCTAGGGCAGCATGAATTTCCTGCTGCCATCATGTTCTTAAGAAAGATGCTATTTAATCACTCGCCATGCACTTGAGCAAACTAAACTGTCGGGAGCGAGGAAGAAAAACAACACCACGGGCGCGGTCCGGGACCACCCCGGCCGGACCGCTGCAGCCAAAACGGGCAAGGCTTCCCGTAAAAGCTTTATAATTCAGGGTTTTGAAGATTTTTGCGGAGTATCAGATGCCGATTTACGCTTACCGCTGCGATGAATGCGGTTTTACCAAAGATGTGCTGCAAAAAATTTCCGATCCGGTCCTGACGGTGTGCCCGTCGTGCAGCAAGGACGCCTTCAAAAAGCAGGTGACGGCTGCCGGCTTCCAGTTGAAGGGCTCGGGCTGGTATGTCACCGACTTTCGCGGTGGCACGCCGCCGGCCACGGGCACGGCGGCAGGAACAGCTTCCGGCAGTGCGCCCGCCGCGTCAAGCGAGGGGAGCAGTGCCAGCAGCACGCCGGCCGCGGCCGCGGCGCCAGCGGGCGGCGGCGACAAGAGCGGCACCTAGACCATGCTGTGGCCCGGCCAGGGCCGTAGTATCGAACAAGAACAAGAGAACCCGATGCGCAAATATTTCCTGACCGGCTTGCTGGTGCTGGTGCCCCTGGCGATCACGGCCTGGGTGCTGACCATGATCATCACCACGCTCGACCAGTCGCTGCTGTTCGTGCCGCAAGCATGGCAGCCGCGCGAACTGTTCGGCAGGGACGTGCCGGGCGTGGGCGCGGTGTTGACGATCGCCATCGTGTTCCTCACCGGCCTGCTGACCAGTAACCTGATCGGCGGCTGGGTCGTGCGCCTGGGCGACCGGGTGATGAAGCGCATCCCGGTGGTCAGCTCGCTGTACGGCAGCGTCAAGCAGGTGTCGGACACGCTGTTCTCGTCCTCGGGCAACGCGTTCCGCACGCCGGTGCTGATCCCGTACCCGCACGCGGATTCCTATACGATTGCCTTTCTCACCGGGGTGCCGGGCGGGGACGTGAAGAACCACCTGGTGGGCGACTACGTGAGCGTGTACGTGCCGACCACCCCGAACCCGACCTCGGGCTTCTTCCTGATGATGGAACGCAGCAAGGTCGTGGAATTGAACATGTCGGTCGACGCGGCGCTGAAGCACATCGTTTCGATGGGCGTGGTCGCTCCCGAATAAAGCACGCAGCAAGAAAAATTACAGGCCTGCGGGCCTCACACGAACCAACCAACCTGGAACGAAAATTATGTCCACCATGCGTACTCACTACTGCGGCCTCGTCACCGAGGAACTGCTGGGCCAAACCGTCAGCCTGTGCGGCTGGGTGCACCGTCGCCGCGACCACGGCGGCGTGATCTTCATCGACCTGCGCGACCGCGAAGGCCTGGTGCAGGTGGTCTGCCATCCGGATAACGCCGAGGTCTTCAAGGCCGCTGAGCACGTGCGCAACGAGTTCTGCCTGCGCATCACCGGCACCGTGACCAACCGCCTCGAAGGCACGGTCAACGCCAACCTGAAGTCGGGCAAGATCGAGATCAACGCCAGCAGCGTGGAAGTGCTCAACGCATCGGTGCCGGTGCCTTTCCAGCTGGACGACGACAACCTGTCGGAAACCACCCGCCTGACCCACCGCGTGCTCGACCTGCGCCGCAACCAGATGCAGCACAACCTGCGCCTGCGCTACAAGGTGTCGATGGAAGTGCGCAAGTACCTCGACAACCTGGGCTTCATCGACATCGAGACCCCGATGCTGACCAAGTCGACCCCGGAAGGCGCGCGCGACTACCTGGTGCCGTCGCGCGTCAACGCCGGCAACTTCTTCGCGCTGCCGCAGTCGCCGCAGCTGTTCAAGCAGCTGCTGATGGTCGCCAACTTCGACCGCTACTACCAGATCACCAAGTGCTTCCGCGACGAAGACCTGCGCGCCGACCGCCAGCCGGAATTCACCCAGATCGACTGCGAAACCTCCTTCCTCACCGAGCAGGAAATCCGTGACCTGTTCGAAGACATGATGCGCGTCGTCTTCAAGAACGCCGCCGGCATCGACCTGCCGAACCCGTTCCCGGTGATGGACTTCGCCACCGCGATGGGCATGTACGGTTCGGACAAGCCGGACATGCGCGTCAAGCTGGAATTCACCGAACTGACCGAGCTGATGAAGTCGGTCGAGTTCAAGGTGTTCAACTCGGCTGCCAACATGACGGGCGGCCGCGTGGTCGGCATGCGCGTGCCGCAGGGCGGTTCGATGCCGCGTTCGGAAATCGACGCGTACACCCAGTTCGTCGCGATCTACGGCGCCAAGGGCCTGGCCTACATCAAGGTCAACGAGAAGGCCAAGGGCCGTGACGGCCTGCAGTCGCCGATCGTCAAGAACATCTCCGACGAAGTCCTGGCCCAGATCCTGGAACTGACCAAGGCCGAGGACGGCGACCTGATCTTCTTCGGCGCCGACAAGGCCAAGGTGGTCAACGACGCCATCGGCGCGCTGCGCGTGAAGATCGGCCACTCGGAATTCGGCAAGAAGGCCGCTTTGTTCGACGAAGTCTGGTCGCCGCTGTGGGTGATCGACTTCCCGATGTTCGAGCACGACGAAGAAAACAACCGTTGGACCGCGACCCACCACCCGTTCACCGCACCGAAGGACGGCCACGAAGACATGTTGGAGACCAACCCTGGCGCCTGCATCGCCAAGGCCTACGACATGGTCCTGAACGGCTGGGAACTGGGCGGCGGCTCGATCCGTATCCACCGCGAAGAAGTCCAGAGCAAGGTGTTCCGCGCGCTGAAGATCGACGCCGAAGAAGCGCAGCTGAAGTTCGGCTTCCTGCTCGACGCGCTGCAGTACGGCGCGCCGCCGCACGGTGGCCTGGCGTTCGGCCTGGATCGCCTGATCACCCTGATGACCGGTTCGGAATCGATCCGCGACGTGATCGCCTTCCCGAAAACCCAGCGCGCCCAGTGCCTGCTGACCAACGCACCGTCGGAAGTGGACGAGAAGCAGTTGAAAGAGCTGCACATCCGCCTGCGTAACGAGCCAAAGGTCGCTTAAGGCCGGCGGGACACACAGTCCCGCAGGGTGGCCGGCTTTGCCGGCCGCGCGTTCAACCCACGCGGGCGTGGCTGCATCAGTGGCCATGCCCGCGTTTGTTTTCAAAGCCTCGATGCCCCACAAGATCCCCGAATCGGTCCTGGTCGTCATCTACACTCCCGCCCTGGAAGTGCTGCTGATCGAGCGCGCCGACCGTCCGGAGTTCTGGCAATCGGTCACCGGCTCGCTCGACGCGCCTGACGAGCCCCTGCTGCACACCGCCACCCGCGAACTGTTCGAGGAAACCGGCATCCAGGCCGACGGAGAGCGCATTTGCCTGCTCGACTGGCAGATGGCCAACATCTACGAGATCTACCCGGTCTGGCGCCACCGCTACGCGCCCGGCGTCACCCATAACACGGAACACGTGTTCTCGGTCTGCGTGCCGCGCGATATCCCGATTGTCCTGAGCCCGCGCGAACACACCCGCTTCGCCTGGCTGCCTTACCTGGAAGCGGCCGACCGCTGTTTCTCGTCGTCCAACGCGGAAGCCATCCTCCAGCTGCCACGCCAGCTCGCCCCATCAGCCTGAGGATTTATCCACCGTGGATAAATTTCCTGAGGTGAATAAAATTCTGTTAGGAAACATTGTTGTAGTAGTTCGACAACGTCCCTGAAAATCCTTCTCGGCGAACGCTAGTTCTTCTTTTGCCCGTTTTCTGTGCGATACCACGTATTTTCGGGCTAACTGTAGAGTAAATACACCAAAATTTGCCACAGAATCCCTGTTTTGACATGTTTATATGTCAAATAATTGGCCATGGGAAATTCGGTTATTTCATAATGCACAATACATTCATCGTTTGACAGCCGATGAGTCTGTGTCATATCTTGCTTGAGCCGGTGTAGGAATCCGCCGACTTAAATCCATCCAGATAACAAGGGAGAATCACATGGACCAAGCACTGCATCAGGATGCTTATGTCAAGGAAATCAGTATTGGCAATGGCTGCATCCACGTCGAACTGTTTTCGGGACTTTGCCTGTCCGGTCCCCTGCGCGGAAGGGAAGAAGCAGCGCCGAAGACCGACCGTCCCCGCAAGATGATCGTCAGCGGCCATGAGGGCATGGTCGGCGAGGCCCTGGGAATGCGCTAAGCCTTGCGGGTCGCAGTACCCGATTGCCCGGCAGCGCACGATTGGGCCCGGTTCCACAAGGACGGTTGCCCGATGCGGTTAGAATGTTCCCATGAAGATTCGTGTAGCTACCTACAACATTCACAAAGGCGTCTCGTCACTACGCAGTACGCCCCGGGTGATCGCACTCAAGAAAGCCATTGGCGAATTCCACGCCGAGGTGGTGTTCCTGCAAGAGGTCCAGGGACGGCATGACCGCTTCCAGGCCCGCTACGGCAAGGAAGACACGGCCCACCGGCACTGGCCGGAAACCGCCCAGTACGATTACTTCAAGGGTGAAAAGCACCACAGTGCCTACGGCATGAACGCCGTGTACGACCACGGCCACCATGGCAATGCACTGCTCAGTACTTTCCCAATCGAAAATTCCCACAACCACGACGTGTCGGATCACGCCTACGAACAGCGCGGGATTCTTCATTGTGTCCTGGAAACCCCAGCCGGTCGCGTGCATTGCTATGTTGTCCACCTGGGCCTGTTCGAAGGCAGCCGGGGGCGCCAGACCCTGTCCCTGATCGAAGCCGTCAATGCCTCGTCCAACGGCGAGCCGGTAATCATCGCCGGCGACTTCAACGACTGGCGCAATACCCTCAGCGACCGGCTGCGCAATGCGCTCGGCGTGGTGGAGGTGTTCGACGAGCTGGGACCCAAGTCCGCCATGGGCGACATGGTGCGCAGCTGGGCCGGCCGGGCGCCGCGCCTGGCGCCGGCGCGCACCTTCCCGGCCATGCTGCCGTGGTTCCGCCTCGACCGCATCTACGTGCGCGGCTTCAAGGTCGACAACGCCCAGGTGATGCACGGCCCGCTGTGGGCCAAGCTGTCCGACCACGCACCGATCGTGGCGGAACTCCAGCTGTCGTAGCGTCCATGCGCCACGTCAGCTTTGTAGACAACAACGACGTCACCCTGCTGGAAAGCGGCACCGCCTTTTTCCCCGCTCTGATCGCGGCGCTGGACGCGGCAGCCTACGACGTCCTGTTCGAAACCTATATCTTTGCCGAGGACGACACCGGCCACGCCGTGCGCGATGCCCTCATTCGCGCCGAGCGGCGCGGCGTGAAGGTGCGGGTGCTGGTCGACTGGATCGGCACCGAGCACCGGCCTGCGGCGCGCCTTGGGGCCGCGTTCGCCGCGGCCGGGGTCCAGTACCGGGTCTTCAATCCCTGGTGCAAGCGCGGCATCGCCCGTTCGCACCGCAAGATCGTGGTGATCGACCGCGAAGTCGCTTTCGTCGGCGGCATCAACATCAACGACGACTGGCTGTGCGACCACGCCGAACACAAGCGCCTGCCGGCGCCGCGCTGGGATTTCACGGTGCAGGTACGCGGCCCGCTGGTGGCCCAGATCCACGACGAAGCGCAAGGCCAGTGGCTGCGCGCCGGCCGCCTGGGCCTGAAGCAGCGCATCGAGCTGTTCAAGGAAATGCGCAAGGAGCCACCGCAATCCTGCCAGTACCCCGCGCGCGCAGCCTTCGTCGTACGCGACAACCTGCGCAACCGCAGCACCATCCAGCGCGCCTACCTGCAGGCCCTCGGCCGCGCCAGGCACAGCGTGCTGCTGGCCACGCCGTACTTCGCCCCCGGCCGCAAGTTCCGCAAGGCGCTGGCGCATGCGGCGCAGCGCGGGGTCGACGTGACCCTGTTGATCGGGGTAGGGGAGTTCTACATCCAGGACGCGGTGGCGCATTCCTTCTACCCGAAGCTGCTGCTTGATGGCATCAAGGTGGTCGAGTACCGCAAGACCCAGCTGCATGCCAAGGTCGCGGTGGTCGACGACGACTGGGCCACGGTCGGTTCCAGCAACTGCGACGGGCTGTCGCTGTTCCTGAACCAGGAAGCCAACGTGGTCGTCCTCGACGAAAAATTCGCCGCCTCGATGCGCGCCCACATCGAGCGCGGCATCGCCGACGGCGTTCCTGTCTGCGCCGAGGAATTCGCCCACGTCGGCTGGCTGAAACGTGCGAGCTACGGCGCGGCCTACCTGCTGTATAAACTGGTGATGCGGGTCTTCGCCATCGGCTACGCCTGACCGGACTGATTGAGGAAACACCATGGAAGACAACAACGTACGACTCGACAAATGGCTGTGGGCGGCCCGCTTCTTCAAGACGCGCTCGCTGGCCACCGACGCCATCGACCGCGGCCGCGTGCGCATCGACGGCGAACCGGTCAAGCCTTCGCGCAACGTGAAGGTGAACGACAAGCTGGTCATCGACAACGGCTCGGACCGCTGGGAAGTCATCGTCGCCGCCATCTCCGACAAGCGCGGCCCCGCCCCGGTGGCGCGCGAGCTGTACTTCGAAACCGAAGAAAGCATCGCCAAACGCGAAAACGACAAGACCGCCCGCCGCCTGTTCCCGGAACCGAGCCTGGACATCAAGGGCCGCCCCACCAAGCGCGACCGCCGCGCCATCGAAAAAGCCGGCTCATAAATTTTGGCTAACTTCGGGGTCAGGTCTGACATTTGGACACGACCTCAGCCCTAGGGCGCCGTTATGGTCGAGACCGTGTCCGATTGTCAGACCTGACCCCGAAGTGAAAACAAGCGCACGACCGGTCAAAAATGGGGTACCTTTACATCTGCGACAACGTTGTTCGGGCCAAAACCCGCCGCGAACGTCCTGCAGGCGGTTTTCTCCACCTGCCGTTGTCTCGCATCAATAGAATTTCGCCTCTAAGTTCCCGTTTGACATTTCACGCCTGGTAGATAATAGTACGAGCGTTCGGATTTTTTCGATTCAGGGGCCGTTATCACTACTTCAGCTAAATTCATGCGCAAGGGCGAACTCACGCGGGCGGCGATTCTCGACGTGGCGCTGGAGCTATCGAGCCGCGACGGCTTGGAAGGCCTGACCATCGGCCTGCTGGCAGACCGGATGAACATGAGCAAATCCGGCGTCTTCGCGCACTTTGGTTCGCGCGAAGACCTGCAGCTGGAAGTGGTCAAGCTCTACCACCACCGCTTCGAGCAAGAAGTCTTCTTCCCCAGCGTGCGCGAGCCGCGCGGCCTGCCGCGCCTGGAGTCGATGTTCGACCGCTGGCTCAAGCGCGTGTCGGTCGAGATCGCGTCGGGCTGTATCTATATCAGCGGCGCCGTCGAGTACGACGACCGCCCCGGCCCGATCCGCGAGGAGCTGGTGAAGATGGTGCAGGCCTGGCAGGGCGCGCTGCAGCGCAGCGCGCGCCAGGCGATCGAAGCGGGCGACCTGCGCGCCGACACCGACGCCGACCAGCTGGTCTACGAGATGTATGGGCTGATCCTGGCCCTGCACCACGACGCGCGTTTCCTGCGCATGCCCGGATCGGTCGAGCGGGCGCGTCGCGGCTTCGAGCGGCTCATCGAGAATTATCGCAATCCCACGCCGCAAGGCAGCCCGGCGCAGTAACACGCTGCGCCGACAGTCAAACAACACATCACCTTCGTTCAGGAGAAAACCATGGGTCAGTACGTCGCGCCAATCCGGGATATGCAGTTCGTTCTGCACGAATTCCTCAACGTCAGCGAAGAGTTCAAGAACCTGCCTGCCTACCAGGAAATCGACGCCGACATCATCAACCAGGTCCTGGAAGAAGGTGCGAAGTTCACGCAGGAAGTGCTGTTCCCGCTGAACCATTCGGGCGACCGCGAGGGCTGCCATTTCGACGCCGCCACCAAGGCCGTCACCACGCCGAAGGGTTTCAAGGAAGCGTATAAACAGTATGTCGAAGGCGGCTGGGCCGCGCTGGCGTGCGATCCGGAATACGGCGGCCAGGGCCTGCCGGTCTCGCTGAACAACTCGTTCTACGAGATGCTGAACTCGTCGAACCAGGCATGGACCATGTACCCGGGCCTGTCGCACGGCGCCTACGAGTGCCTGAAAGAACACGGCACCGACGAGCAGAAGAAGCTGTTCCTGCCCAAGCTGGTCTCGGGCGAGTGGACCGGCACCATGTGCCTGACCGAAGCGCACTGCGGCACCGACCTGGGCATGCTGCGCTCGAAAGCCGAGCCGCAGCTTGATGGCACCTACAAGATCAGCGGCTCGAAGATCTTCATCTCGGCCGGCGAACACGATATGTCGGAAAACATCGTCCACCTGGTGCTGGCGCGCCTGCCGGACGCACCGGAAGGCTCGAAAGGCATCTCGCTGTTCCTGGTGCCGAAGTTCATGGTCAACGCCGACGGCTCGCTGGGCGAGCGTAACGGCATCGCCTGCGGCGCCATCGAAGAAAAAATGGGCATCCACGCCAACTCCACCTGCCAGATGAACCTGGACGGCGCGGTCGGCACCCTGATCGGCCAGCCGCACAAGGGCCTGCAGGCGATGTTCGTGTTCATGAACGCGGCCCGCCTGGGCGTGGGCATGCAGTCGCTCGGCCTGACCGAAGTGGCTTACCAGAACGCGCTGGTGTACGCGAAAGACCGCATCCAGATGCGTTCGCTGTCGGGCCCGAAAGCCCCCGACAAGCCGGCCGACCCGATCATCGTGCACCCGGACGTGCGCCGCATGCTGCTGACCGCGAAAGCGTTTGCCGAAGGCGGGCGCGCACTGACCTCGTACATCGCGCTGCAGATCGACCGCGAACTGAACCACCCTGACGAAGAAGTGCGCAAGGAAGCCGCCGGCGAAGTCGCGCTGCTCACGCCGATCGTCAAGGCCTTCATCACCGACAACGGCTGGATCGCGACCTCGGAAGCGATGCAGGTCTACGGCGGCCACGGCTACATCAGCGAATGGGGCATGGAGCAGTACGTGCGCGACGCACGCATCAACATGATCTACGAAGGCACCAACACCGTGCAGTCGCTCGACCTGCTGGGCCGGAAGATCCTGATGGACAACGGCGCCAAGCTGCGCGCCTTCGGCGAGAAGATCAAGGCCTTCGTGGAAGAGAACGGCCTGGACGAGTCGATGTCCGAATTCGTCACCCCGCTGGGCGAGCTCGGCGAGAAGGTCACCAAGCTGACCATGGAAATCGGCATGAAGGCCTTCCAGAACCCGGACGAAGTCGGCGCCGCCGCCGTGCCTTACCTGCGTGTGGTCGGCCACCTGGTGTTCAGCTACTTCTTCGCGCAGATGGCGAAGATCGCACTCAGCAAGCAGGACTCCGATGACAAGTTCTACGTGGCCAAGCTGCACACCGCGCGCTTCTACTTTGCCCGCCTGTACCCGGAGACCGCGATGCTGATTCGCCAGGCACGTTCGGGTTCGGCGAACCTGCTGGCGATGGACGTCGAGCTGTTCTAACCAACCCATCACGTAACAACCGTCGTACCGGCGAAGGCCGGTACCCAGGTTCGCGGCTTATCGCCAAACTTGGGTTCCGGCCTGCGCCGGAACGACGGGCTAACTCTTAGGAAGAGACTTACATGTCCAATTTCATCGTCAAGAAAGTCGCCGTGCTGGGCGCCGGCGTGATGGGGGCGCAGATTGCTGCGCATTGCGTCAACGCCAAGGTCCCGGTCGTGCTGTTCGACCTGCCGGCCAAGGAAGGTCCAAAGAACGGCATCGTCCTGCGCGCCATCGAGAACCTCAAAAAACTGTCGCCGGCCCCGCTGGGCAACAAGGACGACGCATCCCTGATCGAAGTGGCCAACTACGAGGACAACCTCGACGTGCTGGCGGGCTGCGACCTGATCATCGAAGCCATCGCCGAGCGCATGGACTGGAAACACGACCTGTACAAGAAGGTCGCCCCGCACATCGCCCCGAACGCGATCTTCGCCTCCAATACCTCGGGCCTGTCGATCAACAAGCTGGCCGAAGGTTTCGACGACGAACTGAAGGCGCGCTTCTGCGGCGTCCACTTCTTCAACCCGCCGCGCTACATGCACCTGGTCGAGCTGATCCCGACCACCGGCACCCGTCCGGAAATCCTCGACCAGCTCGAGACCTTCCTGACCTCGACCCTGGGCAAGGGTGTCGTGCGCGCCAAGGACACCCCGAACTTCATCGCCAACCGCGTCGGCATCTTCGGCATGCTGGCCACCATCCACGAAGCCGAAAAATTCGGCCTGAGCGTGGACGTGGTCGACGACCTGACCGGTGCAAAACTGGGCCGCGCCAAGTCCGGCACCTTCCGCACCGCTGACGTCGTGGGCCTGGACACCATGGGCCATGTGATCAAGACCATGCAGGACACCCTGCAGGACGATCCGTTCTTCAGCCTGTACAAGACCCCGGACGTGCTGGCCAAGCTGATCGAGAAGGGCGCCCTGGGCCAGAAAACCGGCGGCGGCTTCTACAAAAAGGTCGGCAAGGAGATCCAGCGCCTCGACTTCGCCACCGGCGAATACGTCGCAGGCGGCGCCAAGGCGGCCGACATCGTCGCCCGCATCCTGAAAGAGAAAGACCCGGTCAAGAAGTTCAAGGCCATGCGCGAATCGACCAACCCGCAGGCGCAGTTCCTGTGGGCGATCTTCCGCGACGCCTTCCACTACATCGCCGTGCACCTCGACACCATCGCCGACAATGCGCGCGACATCGACTTCGCGATGCGCTGGGGCTTCGGCTGGAGCGTCGGCCCGTTCGAGACCTGGCAGGCCGCCGGCTGGTCCCAGATCGCCCAGTGGGTGAAGGAAGACATCGACTCCGGCAAGGCGCTGACCAACGCACCGCTGCCAGCCTGGGTGTTCGAAGGCCAGGTTGCAGAGAAGGGCGTGCACACCGCCGAAGGCTCGTACTCGGCATCGAAGAACGCCTACGTGCCTGCGTCCGACCTGCCGGTCTACCAGCGCCAGCAGTTCCGCGCGAAGGTAGCGGGTTCGGCCACCACCGATCCAAAGACTGCCGGCACCACCGTGTTCGAAGACGAATCCGTGCGCCTGTGGCACGCGGACGACGAAGTGCTGGTCATCTCGCTCAAGACCAAGATGCACGTCATCGGCGAAGGCGTGGTGAAGGGCCTGCAGCGCGGCATGGCGGAAGCCGAAAAAGGCTACAAGGGCCTGGTGATCTGGAATACCGATGCGGCCGAAGGCGGCGCCTTCTCGGCCGGCGCCGACCTGCAGTCGGCCATGCCGGCCTTCATGATGGGCGGCGCCAAAGCGATGGACCCGATGGTGCGCGACCTGCAGAACGTCTTCATGCAGATGAAGTACTCGAACATCCCGGTCGTGGCCGCAGTGGCGGGCCTGGCCCTGGGCGGCGGCTGCGAGATGATGCTGCACGCTTCCAAGCGCGTGGCATCGATCGAGTCGTACATTGGTCTCGTTGAAGTGGGCGTCGGCCTGGTGCCGGCCGGCGGCGGCCTGAAAGAGGCGGCAGTGCGCGCCTTCCTTGAGGCCAAGGGCAACGACATCCTGCAATTCCTGAAGACCGGCTTCACCAACGCGGCCACCGCGCAGGTATCGAAATCGGCGCTGGAAGCGAAAAGCATGGGCTACCTGAAGGAAGACGACGTCATCGTCTTCAACCCGTACGAGCTGCTGCACGTGGCGAAAACCACCGCGCGCGCCATGTTCGACGCCGGCTACCGCGCACCAATGCGCCGCCCGATTACCGTCACCGGCCGCTACGGCTGGGCGACGATCCGTGGCCAGCTGGTCAACATGCGCGACGGCGGCTTCATCTCGGCCCACGACTACAAGCTGGGCGACATGATCGCCGAGATCGTGAGCGGCGGCGACGTCGACCAGGGCAGCGTGGTGTCCGAACAGTGGCTGCTCGACATGGAGCGCAAGGCCTTCATCGAACTGCTGGGCAACCCGAAGACGCAAGAGCGGATCATGGGCATGATGCAGACCGGTAAACCAGTCCGTAACTAAGCCGCGAACAGAACAGGATTACTGACATGAGCAAACAACTTCAAGACGCATACATCGTCGCGGCCACCCGCACCCCGATCGGCAAGGCGCCGCGAGGCTTCTTCAACAAGACCCGCCCGGACGACCTCCTGGTGCACGCGATCCGCGGCGCCATGGCCGCCGTGCCTAACCTCGACCCGGCCCTGATCATCGACGCCATCGTCGGCTGCTCGTTCCCGGAAGCCGAGCAGGGCTTCAACGTGGCGCGTAACGCCGTCGTGCTGGCCGGCCTGCCGAACACCGTGGGCGGCGTCACCGTCAACCGCTACTGCGCTTCGGGCATCACCGCCCTGGCCATGGCGGCCGACCGCATCCGCGTCGGCGAAGCCGACGTGATGATCGCCGGCGGCGTCGAATCGATGTCGATGGTGCCGATGATGGGCCACCACCCGTCGATCAACATGGACACCTTCAAAGATGAAAACGTGGGCCTGGCCTACGGCATGGGCCTGACCGCCGAGAACGTGGCCAACCAGTGGAAGATCTCGCGCGAAGACCAGGACGCCTTTGGCCTGGAATCGCACCGCCGCGCCATCGCCGCCCAGCAGGCCGGTCACTTCAAGGACGAGATCACCCCGGTCGAGATCATCACCCGCACGCCGAACCTGGCTACCGGCGAAATCACCGTGAAGCGCCGCACCGTGGACCTGGACGAAGGCCCGCGCGCCGAAGCGACCATGGAAGGCATGGCCAAGCTGAAGCCCGTGTTCGCCGCCAAGGGTTCGGTCACCGCCGCCACCTCGTCGCAGATGTCGGACGGCGCCGGTGCGCTGATCGTCGTCAGCGAGAAGATCCTGCGCGAGCACAACCTGACCCCGCTGGCCAAGTTCTCGTCCTTCGCCGTGCGCGGCGTGCCGCCGGAAATCATGGGCATCGGCCCGAAGGTCGCGATCCCTGCGGCGCTGGCCGCCGCCGGCATCACCCAGGACCAGCTGGACTGGATCGAGCTGAACGAAGCCTTCGCTGCACAAGCGCTGGCCGTGATCCGCGACCTGGGACTGGACACCAGCAAGGTCAACCCGATGGGCGGCGCGATTGCCCTCGGCCACCCGCTGGGCGCCACCGGCGCCATCCGCGCCGCGACCGTGGTGCACGCACTGCGCCGCAACAACCTGAAGTACGGCATGGTGACGATGTGCGTCGGCGCCGGCATGGGCGCGGCCGGTATCATCGAGCGCGTCTAAGCATCAGCAAGTTGTAGATCGCGTGGGCGGGACATCCGTTGACCCTGTAGGGTGGGCGGGTCTCCCGCCCGCGCGTTCATCTGAACTCAAATCTAATGAGAGATTTCCAGACATGGACATGCTGATCACCAAGGCCAACGGCCTGCTCACCATCGAATTCAACCGCCTCGAGCGCAAGAACGCCATCACCGCCACGATGTACCAGTCGATGGCCGATGCCCTGCTCGACGCCGAGCAAGACAGCGCCGTGCGCGCCATCCTCATCGCCGGCAAGCCGGAAATCTTCACCGCCGGGAACGACCTCGACGACTTCATGAAGAATTCCGCCCCGGTCCCGGGCGTGCCGGCCGAAGCCCGTCCGGTATTCCAGTTCATGCGCGCGCTGCACGGCTCAAGCAAGCCGGTGGTGGCCGCCGTGGCCGGCGCGGCGATCGGCATCGGCACTACGATGCTGATGCACTGCGACCTGGTCTACTGCGCCGACAATGCCAAGTTCTCGATGCCCTTCACCCAGCTCGGCCTGTGCCCGGAATTCGGTTCCTCGCTGCTGCTGACCCAGTTGGCCGGCTACCCGCGCGCCGCCGAAAAACTGCTGCTGGGCGAATCCTTCGGCGCCCAGGAAGCTGCCGACATGGGCTTGGTCACGCGCGTGCTGCCGGCCGCGGAACTGCGCGCCTTCGCCGAACAGCAGGCCGCCAAGCTGGTCGCGCTGCCGGCCGCATCGATCCGCACCACCAAGGCCCTGATGAAGCGCCCGCGCGTCGAGGCCATCGAAGCGGCCATCGCCGCCGAGAACGAACGCTTCGCCGCCATGCTGCTGGCGCCGGAAGCGAAGGAAGCCTTCATGGCCTTCTTCCAGAAGCGCAAGCCGGACTTCAGCCAGTTCGACTGAAGCTGGCCGGGGCGGCCGGATACGCGCCCCGGCTGCCCGGTGTACACTGGCCGGCTCCCGTTCCGGCACCATCCCATGTCCACGCCACTCCCGACACCGCATACCGGCGCCCCGGCCACCCCACCGGCCGCGGTCATGCAGATCCTGTTCTCGGTCGCCTTTGTCCACCTGCTCAACGACTGCGTGCAGGCCGTGCTGCCGGCGATCTATCCGCTGCTGAAACACGAATTTTCCCTGAGCTTCACCCAGATCGGCCTGATCACGCTGACCTTCCAGTGCACCGCCTCGCTGCTGCAGCCCTGGATTGGCCTGTACACCGACAAGCGCCCGATTCCCTTCCTGCTGCCGCTCGGGATGTGCGTCACGCTCGGTGGCGTGGCGCTGCTGTCGCTGGCCGGCAGCTTCGGCATGCTGCTGCTGGCGGCCGGCATGATCGGCATCGGCTCCTCGACCTTCCATCCGGAAGCCTCGCGCGTGGCGCGCCTGGCCTCGGGCGGGCGCTTCGGTTTTGCCCAGTCGCTGTTCCAGGTGGGCGGCAACCTGGGCTCGGCCTTCGGGCCGCTGCTGGCCGCGGCCATCATCGTCGGGCGCGGACAGGGCAAGATCGCCTGGCTGATGCTGCTGGTGCTGCTGGCCGTGGCGGTGCTGCTGTTCGTGAGCCGCTGGTATGCGGGCCACCTGCGCAATGCGACCAAGAAGATCGCGGTCCACGCCGGGCCGGGACTGTCGCGCGGGCGCGTGCTGTGGGCGCTCGCGGTGCTGGCGCTGCTGGTGTTCTCGAAGTACATCTACATGTCCAGCCTGTCGAGCTACTACACCTTCTACCTGATCGAGAAGTTCCAGGTGTCGGTGGAGTCGGCCCAGATGTACCTGTTCATGTTCCTGGCGGCGGTGGCGGCCGGCACCTTCGCCGGCGGGCCGATCGGCGACCGCATAGGCCGCAAGCGCGTGATCTGGGTGTCGATCCTGGGCGCGGCGCCGTTCACGCTGGCGCTGCCGTACGTCGACCTGTTCTGGACCGGCGTGCTGTCGGTGATCATCGGGCTGGTGATGTCCTCGGCCTTCTCGGCCATCGTCGTGTTCGCGCAGGAGCTGGTGCCGAATAAGGTCGGCATGATCGCGGGACTGTTCTTCGGCCTGATGTTCGGCATCAGCGGCATCGGCGCGGCCGCGATGGGGGCCATGGCCGACACCACCGGCATCGAATACGTGTACCGGATCGCATCCTTCCTGCCGCTGCTGGGCATTCTTGCCATCCTCCTGCCAAGGACCGATCGACCATGCCAGACATCCTGATTCGCCCCGCCACGCTGGATGACGCCGCCGCCATGTGCGCCATCTACAATCCCTACGTCGCCAGTACCACCATCAGCTTCGAGGAGCAGCCGGTGGCGCCAGGCGACATGGCCGGGCGCATCGCAGGCGTGCACGAAGCCGGCCTGCCATGGCTGGTGGCGTGCGACGGCGACCGCCTGCTCGGCTATGCCTACGCCACCAAATGGCGTGCGCGCCCGGCCTACCGCACATCCGTCGAAAGCTCGGTCTACCTGGATGCCGGCGCGTCCGGGCGTGGCCTGGGGGCGGCGCTGTACCGCGCGCTGCTGGACGCATTGCGTACGCGCGGCGTGCACATGGTGATCGGGGGGATCGCCCAGCCCAACGCGCGCAGCGTCGCGCTGCACGAAAAGCTGGGCTTTCGCAAAGTGGCCCACTTCAGCGAAGTAGGGCGCAAGTTCGGGCGCTGGGTCGACGTCGGCTACTGGGAGCTGCGCCTGGCGTGAGGGCCGTCAGGCAGCCTGGCGCTCGCCATCGATAGCTTGCCCCGCCGTGCGGATCGCCGAGTGGTACAGCAGCAGCGAGCACAGGGCGCAGCCGAACAGCACCAGCGGCAGTAGCGTCGGGCCTGCGCTGCGCGAGAGCACCGCTGCGCCGATCAGCGGACCGGCCGCTTTCGAGACCAGCGCCGGCGCCGCCATCGCCCCGGTGATCGCGCCGTAGTGGCGTACGCCGAACAGCACCCGCGGCAAGGTGCCGCGCACGATCGTCAGCACCCCATTGCTCATCCCGTACAGGGCGCAGAACAGCGCCACCGCCCACGCCTGGGTGCCCAGCAGCGCCAGCGACAGCAGGCCGAAGGGCAGGGTGGCGAACACGAAGCGCCCCACCACCTGCGGCGCCGCGTCGCGCGCCAGCGTGCGTTCGCCGATGCGGCCGGCCACCTGCATCGGGCCGACCAGGGAAGCCAGCAGCACCGCCGTGGCGGCCGAATGGCCCAGGGTTTTGAGCAGCGGGATCAGGTGCACCGCCAGCGCCGAGAAGATGAAGAAATTCACTGCGAAGGCCAGCGCCAGCTTCCAGAAGATCGGGTGGCGGATCGCTTCGCCCAGGGTGTGGCTGTCGCGCGGGGCGCCGGCCGCCACCGGCTGGTGCGGCGCATCGCGCCCAAGCCACAGGTGCAGCGGCAGGCACACAAGCACCTGGAGCAGCGCGTACACGAGGAAGGTGTCGCGCCAGCCGATGTGCGCGTCGAGCGCGAAGGTCAGCGGCCAGAAGATGGTGCTGGCAAAGCCGGCGAACAGGGTCAGGGTCGAGATCGCGCGTCCGGCGCCGACCGCGACCTTGCGGTTGATGGTCGCGAAGGCCGCTTCATACAGCGACAGCGAGCTGGCCAGGCCGATGACGGTCCAGGCGGCGAAGAAGGATGCGGTGCTGGTGCTGCGCGACAGCCAGGCCAGGCCGATGGCGCTGGCCACCGAGCCCGCCGCCATCACGTAGCGGCCACCGTGTCTGTCGACGAGGGCGCCGACCGGCGTCGAGGCAAGCCCCGCTACCAGCAGGCTCCAGGAAAAGGCAGCGAACGCCATTTCGGTGGAGAGGTGCAGCTCGCGCTGGATATCGGGCGCCAGCACCGCGAAGGCGTAGTACATGGCGCCCCATCCCGCGATCTGCGTGATGGACAAGATGGCGATGGTCCTGCGAACGACTGGCAAGGTGAACTCCCGACGCGACAGGCATCTACTCTACCGCAGCCGGATCATGCGTGCCGGTTTGTCATCATCCTGTCAAATTACTTCGATAATCTTCGAAGGGTCACCCCAAATTGGTATAATTCGATAATGATGGAAATGATTGAACACACCGGCATGGACACCAAAGCCGCCATCGCGGCGCTGGCCGCGCTGGCCCAGGAGTCGCGCCTGGCGACCTTCCGCCTGCTGGTGCAGGCCGGGCCGGCGGGCATGGCCGCCAGCCGGATCGCGGAAAGCCTCGGCATTCCCGCCTCGTCGCTGTCCTTCCACCTGAAGGAGCTCACCCACGCCGGCCTGATCGCGCCGCGCCAGGAAGGGCGCTTCATCATCTACGCCGCGCAGTTCGACACGATGAACGCCCTGCTGGGCTTCCTCACCGAGAACTGCTGCGGCGGCAACCCATGTTCCCCTGTCTGCGCACCAACCAAGAAACCATGAACGTCCTCTTCCTTTGCACCGGCAACTCCTGCCGCTCGCTGATCAGCGAAGCCGTCTTCAACCACCTCGCGCCAGCCGGCTGGCATGCGCTCAGCGCCGGCAGCCAGCCCACCGGCCGCCTGAACGCGCGCGCGCTGCAGTTGCTGGCCGAAAAAGGCATCCCGACCGACGGCTACTACAGCAAGTCCTGGGACGCGCTGCCGGTGACCCCGGACATCGTCGTCACCGTCTGCGCCAGCGCCGCCGGCGAAACCTGCCCGGCCTACCTCGGCCCGGTCCTGCGCACCCACTGGGGCGTGGAAGACCCGAGCCACGTCGAGGGCACGCCGGAACAAATCACGGCGGCATTCGAACAGGCCTACGCGATCCTGCGTGCCCGCATCGACGCGTTTATCGCGCTGCCGCTGGACGCGTTGGCGCAGGACCGCGCGCGCTTCAAGGCGGAGCTGGACCGTATCGGCACGCTGCTGCCGGCGTGATGGGGGACGTACTGCCGTGCTGACCGCTTTCCTCATCTTTGTCGCCACCCTGGTCCTCGTGATCTGGCAGCCGCGCGGCCTGGGCATCGGCTGGAGCGCCTCCCTCGGCGCGCTGGTGGCCTTGCTTGCGGGCGTGATCCAGCCGAGCGACATCCCGGTGGTCTGGAACATCGTCTGGAACGCCACCGGCGCCTTCGTGGCCGTGATCGTCATCAGCCTGCTGCTCGACAAGGCCGGCTTCTTCGAATGGGCGGCCCTGCATGTGGCCCGCTGGGGCCGGGGCAACGGCCGGCGCCTGTTCGTCCTGCTCATCCTGCTGGGGGCGGCGGTGGCTGCGTTGTTCGCCAACGATGGCGCGGCGCTGATCCTGACCCCCATCGTGATCGCCATGCTGCTCGCCCTGCGGTTTTCGGCGCGCGCCACGCTGGCCTTCGTCATGGCCGCCGGCTTCATTGCCGACACCGCCAGCCTGCCGCTGGTGGTGTCCAACCTGGTCAATATCGTCTCGAGCGACTACTTCGGCATCAGCTTCGCGCGCTATGCGGCGGTCATGGTGCCGGTCAACCTGGTGTCGGTTGCCGCCACGCTGGCAGCCCTGACCTGGTTCTTCCGCAAGGACATCCCGGCCGACTACGACCTGGCGCAGCTCAAGCGCCCCGAGGAAGCCATCCACGACCGCGCCACGTTTGTTACAGGCTGGTGGGTGCTGGCGATGCTGCTGGTGGGCTTCTTCTGGCTGGACGACGCCGGTGTGCCGATCAGCGCCGTCGCCGCGGCCGGCGCCGCGCTGCTGCTGGCCGTTGCCGCACGCGGCCACCGCATTTCGACGCGCGCGGTGCTGCGCGGCGCGCCGTGGCAGGTGGTGGTGTTCTCGCTCGGGATGTACCTGGTAGTGTACGGGCTGCGCAATGCCGGCCTCACCGCTTACCTGACGGCGCTGCTGGAATACTGCGCGCAATACGGGGTATGGGGTGCGGCGCTGGGCACCGGCTTCATCACGGCCATCCTGTCCTCGATCATGAACAACATGCCGACCGTGCTGGTGGGGGCATTGGCGATCGACGCCACCGCGACCCAGGGCGTGGTGCGCGAGGCGATGGTCTACGCGAACGTCATCGGCGCCGACCTCGGCCCCAAGATCACGCCGATCGGCAGCCTGGCGACCCTGCTGTGGCTGCACGTGCTGTCGGCGAAGGGCATCCAGGTCTCCTGGGGCTATTATTTCCGTGTCGGCATCGTGCTGACATTGCCTATCCTGTTCGTCACGCTGTGCGCGCTTGCCCTGCGCCTGGGCTGAAGGAAGAGAATGACATGACCAAGATCCCGGATCTCCCCAACCTTCACCCCGAGCAGCTCGACCTGCCCAGCCTGGACAAGCTGGCGCCCGTGGGCGAGATGACCCATCCGCCGCGCATCCTGCTCCTGTATGGTTCGCTGCGCGAGCGCTCGTTCAGCCGCTTCCTCACCTTTGAGGCCGCGCGCATCCTCGAGCACTTCGGCGCCGAGGTAAAGGTTTTCGATCCGATGGACCTGCCGATGGCCGGCAGCGTCGCCGAGACCCATCCCAAGGTGGTCGAATTGCGTGCGCTCTCGCTGTGGTCGGAAGGCCAGGTGTGGTGCAGTCCCGAGCGCCATGGCGCCATCACGGCGGTGATGAAGAACCAGATCGACTGGATCCCGCTGGAGCAGGGCGCGCTACGCCCGAGCCAGGGCCGCACGCTGGCGGTGATGCAGGTGTGCGGCGGTTCGCAATCCTTCAACGTGGTCAACACGATGCGCCTGCTGGGACGCTGGATGCGGATGTTCACGATCCCGAACCAGTCCTCGGTGCCGATGGCGTACAAGGAATTCGACGACGCAGGCAGGATGCGCCCGTCCAGTTACTACGACCGGGTGGTCGACGTGATGGAAGAACTCTATAAATTCACGCTCCTGACGCGCGGGCGGACCGACTACCTGACCGACCGGTACAGTGAGCGCAGCGAACGCGCACAGCGCAAGATCGACGCGCAGATCGCCAGGCTGTAGCAGGGGAAGCAGGGCACCGAAGCGGTGCCCGGCACCTTACTTGACCGCCACCACGCTGCCGATGCCCGACACCGTCTTGTTCACGATGCGCGGGTTGCCGTAGTAGGTGAGGTTGCCCATGCCGCGCACATTGGCATTGAGCTTGTCCTTCGCATAGATGCTGACGTTGCCGATGCCTTCGAAGCTGACGTCGGCTTCCTGGGTGATCAGGGCCTTGGTGTCGACTTCACCCACGCCCTGCGCGCGCAGGCGCAGTTCGCGTACCTGGCCGTCGATGGCCAGGCGGCCGGCGCCGCGGTAATTGACGTCGAGGCGTTCGCCGCGCACGTTCACCAGGCGCATCACGCCGGCGCCTTCGCCCTTGAAGGTCTGCAGCTCGGGCATGGTGACGACCACGCGGTCGCTCGACTCGATGCTGTTGCGCGAGCTGTCCTTCATGTCCAGCCGCAGTTCGCCGCCGACCACTTCGTTGGTCACGCGGGCGATGAATTTCGCGTCGCCATACACCTTGAGCGAGTACGACTTGCCGGCTTCCACGGTCAGGCTGACCGGGCCATGCACGGAAATACCCTTGAACGGCGTCACGCTGCGCACTTGTTCGTCGGCGTGGGCATTCAGCGAAGCAACAGACAGGACAGCGGCGAGGATCAGGCGTTGCATGGTGGACTCCGGTAAGTGGTATGAGTCCATTGTAGGAAGGCAGACTGCGGACGGCTTGCCGTTTGCGACGAACTGCAAAATTGCGGGACTGGATTGCCGCGCCGGCGGATATGCGCATCGAATAGCCGGGGCGCCAGGCCGCTTTGTGCATTTTTCAAACTTAATTGCTGGCTGAAGCCGACAAATGCTTGCGCACGATTGCGCCTATGGCAATATTGTCGAGGTGTTAAGGCTATAATTTCTTCGTCCATTCCATAGCAAAAACCATGCACATCTCGACCCTGACCCTCCCTGAAATGAAGCTCGCCGGGCTGCCGCTCGCAGGTCCGCAATCGGTCCTGGAAGCGGACTTGCCGGACATCTGGAGCACGTTCATCGAACGCGAAAGCGAACTGGGCGAAAGCAGCGGCTTGCGCTACGGCGTGCGCCTGCAAGAAAAAGAGGGTGTGCACCTCGCCTGCGTCGCGGCCGAGGTGGCCGACCTCAATCACCTGCCGCCGGGCATGATCGGGATCCGCATCCCGGCGCGCCGCTATGCGATGCTGACCCACCGCGGGCCGATGGCGCGGGTGGAAGCCTCCTACCTGACCGGCTTCGCCGCGATGGAACAGCTGGGCATGGTGCCGGATGAAGAGGGCTGGCGCATCGAGCGCTATGACCGCCGCTACACGCCCAGCCTGGACGATGGCAATCGCCCCGACAACGCCTACGACATCCTGATTCCGCTGCTGTAACAAATATGGTGCCGGTATGTTTCCCGACCGCCGGCGCCGGTAGGGCGGCTTGCGCCGCCAGCATCCCTTCCCAAGGACAGGCCCAGTGTGCCTGCCGATTATGACCGGCGTTTGACAGGCTGCGCGCCCGGTCAGGGCGTGTCGTCGACCAGGCGCTCGCCCGGTTCCTCGTGCGTGGCAGCGAAGAGCTCGTTTTCGGTGTAGCCCGCAATGTCGTCGTCGCCGTCGTCCGGCATCTCAGGAGGGCTGAGCATGTCGTTGATCATGCCGTGGAATGCGGGGGTATCCCAGGCGACTCCGAGCCGGCCGCAGTGCTGGATATAGTTGAGCACTTCGCGGTTCTGCGCCGGGCTCAGCGGGAGGCCATGCCAGGTCTCGGTGGGGGATGCGTCGGTTTTCATGATGGCCTCGCTCGACGGCCGGTGGCCGCATCAATCCACTATACGCCGCGCGGCTGTATCGGGCGCACGGGATGGCGGCCATCTCGGCGTCAATATTCCGGTAAGCAATAAAAGCACGGATAATGCCCGTTTCCACGTCGACGACCACGGAGCGCGCAGTGCAGGACCAAGCCCCCCACGATTCCACCGAACCCCAACCCGACGATCCGGCGCGCCGGCGCGTCATGCAGGCCGCTGCCGCCGGCCTGTCGCTGGCTGTCCCCGGCCTGGCCGAGGCCGCACCGGCCAAACCGGCGCCGCGCGCCGCCAGCTCGCTGGACGCCAAGCTGCGCGCCCACGTCAAGAACGTGGTCGTGATCTACCTCGAGAACCGCAGCTTCAACAACCTGTTCGCCGACTTCCCCGGCCTGGCCGCGCCGCTGTCCGGCCTGCCGCCCCATGCCACCCAGCAGAAGGACCGCGACGGTTCGGTGCTGGCGACGCTGCCGAAGATCTGGGGCGGCATGGTGCCGGGCCGCCAGAACCTGGGCGGCAAGGATTACCTGGTCAAGGAAGACGACATCCAGGGCCTGCCGAACGCGCCGTGGAAGCTGGCCGATGCCGAGGGCAAGCCACTGCCGGAAGGCATCGTCACGCGCGACCTGGTACACCAGTTCTACCAGAACCAGATGCAGATCAATGGCGGGCGCAACGACGGCTTCGCGGCGTGGTCGGATGCCGGCGGCATGGTCATGGGCTATTACGGCGAATCGAGCAAGAACCTGGGCCTGTGGCAGATCGCACGCGAGTTCACGCTGTGCGACAACTTCTTCATGGCCGCTTTCGGTGGCTCCTACCTGAACCACCAGTTCCTGGTCAGCGGCCGTACGCCGGAATATTTCCATGCCGCCTCGACCCCGGCGAAATCGAAGATCGCGGTGCTGGCCGACGGCCCCGCCGGCCACCGGCTGGAGGTGGCGCTGACCTCGCCCATTTCCGCCATGGGCGGCAAGCCCCGCTACACGCATACCGGCGCCATCACGCCGGACGGCTACGCGGTCAACACCATGGCGCCGCCCTACCAGCCGAGCTGGGTGCGGCCGGCCCCGGGCGGCGACCCGCAGCTGGCCGACCCGCAGGACCCGTCGACCCTGCCGCCGCAAACCTACAAGACCATCGGCGACCTGCTGTCCGAGCGCGGCGTGAGCTGGGCCTGGTACGGGGGCGCCTGGCAGGCGGCGCTCGACGGGCGCGGCGCGGGCCAGCGCCCCAACTTCCAGCACCACCACCAGCCGCTGAACTATTTCAAGCAGTTCGCGCCGGGCACCAGGGCGCGCGAAGAACACCTGCGCGACGGCGGCCTGGGCGACAGCCCGATCTCGAACCGCTTCCTTGCCGACGTAGTAGCCGGCAAGCTGCCGGCCGTGAGCTTCTACAAACCGCAGGGCAACCTGAACCTGCATGCCGGCTACTCGGACATCGAATCGGGCGACGCCCACGTGGCCAACGTCATCGAGCACCTGAAGAAGTCGCCCCAGTGGAAGGACATGGTGGTGGTCATCACCTTCGACGAGAACGGCGGCTGGTGGGACCACGTGGCGCCGCCCAAGGGCGACCGCTGGGGGCCGGGTTCGCGTATCCCGGCGATCGTCGTCTCGCCCCACGCCAAGCGCGGCGCGGTGGACCACAATTTCTACGACACCACCTCGATCCTGCGCTTCATCACGCGCCTGCATGGCCTGCCGCTGCTGGAAGGCCTTGCCGCGCGCAATGCCGCGTTCGAAGAGCGCGGGGCGCGTCCGCCGGGCGACCTGACGGCCGCGCTCCGCTTCCGCTGACGCGGGCCGATTCCTGGTCGGGTCCACGTAGTTGCGGCTGGGCTAACGTGCGCTGTGGCGGGCGCGGGAAGCTTACACTCCGAGACGCTTCAAGCGACGTGCACCATGCACACCAATCACCAGGAGATCACCATGCAGAACAACCAGGTCCTCAAGAAGTTGCTCGCGGTGGGCGTACTCGCGGTCATGTTCGGCGCACCCGGCGTGCAGGCCCAGACCGCACAGCCGGCCACCAGCTCGGGTGCGGCCAAGCTGAGCGCCGCCGACAAGAAGGGCATCACCGACATGGCCGTCGCCAACATGGCCGAGGTCGAAACCGGCAAGCTGGCGCTGAGCAAGAGCCAGAATGCCGAGGTGAAGACCTTCGCCCAGCAAATGGTCGACGACCATGGCAAGGCGCTGGCCGACGTGCAGGCGCTGGCCCAGGCCAAGGGCGTGACCCTGCCGACCGAGCCCGACGCCAAGCACAAGGCGATGGCGGCCAAGCTCGAAAAGCTCAGCGGCGACGCGTTCGACAAGGAATACATGAAGCAGGCCGGGCTGGCTGACCACAAGGCTACCCACGCCAAGCTGAAAAAGATCAGCAAGGGCGCCAAGGATGCCGACGTGAAGGCCGCGGCCGACAAGACCATCCCGACCGTCGAGCAGCACCTGAAAGCCGCGCAGCAGATGTCGATGGCGAAATCGGGTACTACCTCAGGCAAGTAAGCAAAGCAGCAGGTCGCCGGTGCAGGCATCCGTCGCGCCGGCGCGCATGTGCTTCAAAGGAGAATTCCATGCAGAATAAAAAACAGCACATCAGCCACCTGGCGGCCGCCACGCTGGTCGCCGCCCTGTTCGGCGCAGCGCCGGCGCAAGCCGACACGGGCCAGGCCGCCACGCCATCGGCCGGCGCACCGGCCGCCGCGCCAGCCACCGCCACCAAGCTGTCGCGCGCCGACCGCAATGCGCTCACCGACCTGGCGATGGCCAACATGGCCGAGATCGCCACCGCCAGGATCGCGATCGGCAAGAGCCAGAACGCCGACGTCAAGGCCTACGCCCAGCGCATGATCGACGACCACACCAAGGCCCAGGCCGAGGTGCAGGCGCTGGCCAAGACCAAGGGCGTGGAACTGCCCACCGAACTGAACGTCAAGTTCAAGGCCAAGTCGAAGCTGCTCGAAACGCTCAGCGGCGACATTTTCGACCGCACCTACATCAAGCAGTCGGGCCGCGCCGACCACCACGACACGCATGAAAAACTGCGCGCCAACCTGGAAGGCGTGAAGGATGCCGACATCAAGGCGCTGGCGCTCAAGATCCGCCCGGTGGTCGAGCAACACCTGATCATGGCAAACGAAATGATCGCCACCACTGCGCGCAACGCGACCGGTACGGCGGGGACGCCAGGAACGGATACCAGCACGGCGACGGGGAAGGAACCGATTCCTAACAAGAAGTAGGGCTGGGAACTACCTCACTCATTCTTTGCGCTAACCGAAAAACCGTCGCACCGGCGAAGGCCGGTGCCTAAGTTGCGTGCGTCGTCGAGTCGTGCGCGCGTATCGGTTGCGGCATGCCCTTCCACTTCCCCTCCATCCGCTCGATCTCGATCTCGATCCCGACGATCGCCCTGAGCATCCCATCGATATAGGCCGGCGGCGCATCGCCCACCGACCAGGGGTGCGGCTGCGGCCCTTCGTGGTGCGCGGTCTGCCCATGCAAGAGCGCCAGCAGCCAGGCCGGATCCTCCACCGCGCGCAGCCTCCCGTGCACGTGCACCACGTGATAATCCCAGGTCGGCACGACCCGCCCGCCCGTCGCCGCCTTTTCCTGCTGGTCCGGCGGCACGTAGGCGGCGGGGCCACGGAACACGGCCAGCACCTGCTGGCCGGCGCGGCGCCATACCGGGTTGGCGCGCGCCACGTGGGCGCGCAGCAGGCCGTGCGGGCCGCCTTCGGCAAACTCGAAAGGGAGGTGGTCGGCGTCCGGCAGCGCGCCGTCGTGGGTGACCAGCGTGCCCAGCGCATGCTGCGCGATCAGCGCCTGCATGGCCTGCACATCTGCCTGGCGGTGGCGGGTCGGCAGGTACATCAGCGCGCCTGCACGACCACAAGCTCGGCCTTGAGCGAATTGGCGATGTAGCACTTGTCATGGGCCAGGTGGTGGATGGCGTCGAGTTCTACCTCGGTCGGCCAGTGCTCGCCGGCGAACACGATGGCCGGGCGCAGCTCGATGCGCGTCATGGCGCCGCGGCCGTCCGCGTCCACGCCGAGCAGGCCCACCGCGCGGTCCAGGTAGCTGTCCACGGTGAAGCCGCGCTGCGCCGCGATCGACAGGAAGAACAGCATGTGGCAGCTCGATGCGGCGGCCACCAGGGCTTCTTCCGGGTCGAGCGCCGCCGGGTCGGACATCGGTACCGGCACCGACAGCGGCGAAGAGGAGGCCCGCAGCTGCAGGCCGCCATCGAACTGCCACTTGTGGGCGCGGCTGTAGCGCCCATCCAGGAAGCTCTGGCCTGCGCGCTGCCAGGCGACCCGTGCTTCGAACTGCTTCATGCCACCTCCGCTTGTGATCGAAACGCCATCATAAGAGGGCACTTGGCTTGCTCAAAGTACCAATCCGCGCGAAGATGGGCGTACCAATCCTATGCGCAGCCACGATTTCATCCATGACCTGGGCGCCAGCGCGCCGCTCGACCGCGCCGCCGCCACGCCGCTGTTTCGCCAGCTGTATGCGCGCCTCAAGGACGCCATCCTGCACGGCCAGCTGGCGCCGGGCGCGCGCCTGCCGGCCACGCGCGAGCTGGCGCAGCTGCTCGGGGTCTCGCGCCAGACCGTGCTGGCCGCCTATGACCAGCTCACGGCCGAGGGCTACCTGCGCGGCGGGGTGGGGCAGGGCACCTTCGTCGACGTGGCGTTGCCGGTAGCGCGGCCGGAAGCGCCATCGGCTGTGCCCGGCCTGCTGCGGCCCCTGTCCGGGCGCGGCGCCACCATGGCGGCGGCAATGGCGCGGGTGCGCCACCACGACGGCCCCCTGCGCGCCTTCCGGCCCAGCATGCCAGGCCTGGACCTGTTTCCTTTTGACGTCTGGCGCAAGCTGGAGGCGCGCCACTGGCGCCGGCGCGAACTGCCCCTGGGTTACGGCGCCGCGGCCGGCCACCCGCGCCTGCGCGAGCTGCTGTGCGCCTACCTGGGCGCGTCGCGCGGGGTGCGTTGCACGCCGGAGCAGATCATCGTCACCACCGGCTCGCAACAGGCGCTGTACCTGCTGGCCCAATTGCTGCTGGCGCCGGGCGACGGCGTGTGGCTGGAGTCGCCCGGCTACCAGGGCGCCGCCGCGCCCTTCGAGGTGGCGGGGGCGCGCATGTGCCTGGTGCCGGTCGACGCCGAAGGCATGGACGTGGCCTACGCGGCGCAGCACTATCCGGATGCGCGCATGGTGTTCGCCACCCCGTCGCACCAGCTGCCGCTGGGCGTGACCATGAGCCTGGCCCGGCGCCTGGAGCTGCTGCGCTGGGCCGAAGCCCGCCGCGCCTGGATCATCGAGGACGACTACGACAGCGAATACCGTTATACGGGCCCGCCGCTGGCGTCCCTGCAGGGCCTGGACAGGAGCGGCTGCGTGATCTATGTCGGCACCCTGTCGAAGGTGCTGTTCCCGGGCCTGCGCCTGGGCTATGTGGTGGCGCCCCCCGGCCTGGTGGAACCGCTGTCGCAGGCCAGGGCCGTGATCGACCGCCACAGCGCCATCATGCCGCAGGCGGTGCTGGCCGACTTCATCGCGCAAGGGCACTTCGCGCGCCACATCCGGCGCACCCGCGACGCCTACGCCGAGCGCCGCGGCGCAATGCTCGAAGCGCTCGCGAGCCGCCTGGGCGGGGTGCTGGCCTGCGGCCCGTCCGACGCCGGCCTGGACCTGTGCGTGGGCGTCATGAATGGCCTGAGCGAAGCGCAGGCAGTCGAGCGCGCCACGGCGGCCGGGGTCGAAGTACGGCCGCTGTCGTATTACACCCATCCGGCGGCCGGTCCCGACTGCGCCATGCCGCCCGGGCTGCTGCTGGGATTCTCGGCCTTCACGCCGGAACAGATCCGCGCCGGCGTGGCGCGCCTGGCGCAGGCGCTGACTGCCTGATTCGCCGCCTTTGACGCGCCCATCCATTGTCGCTACCATGCTTCAAGCTCGGTTTGGAAACGTTGCCAATCACAAGGAGAAAACGATGAGACAGCTGTTCGCGGTGCTGCTGGCCTGGGCGCTCGGCTTGTGCGCAGTCCCCGCCATGGCCCAGCCGGCCGACGTGCAGCTGGCCGGCGCGCCCGCCGCCGTGGCAGGTACCAGCAGCTTGACGACGCCGCTGCAGAACATCTACGGCCGCAGCCACCTGAGCCTGAACGGGCGCTGGAGCTACATCGTCGACCCCTACGAAAACGGCTACTACGACTACCGCCACCGCCCGTTCGACGCCTCCAGCAGCGGCAAGGGCGGCTTCTACGACGACCGCAAGCCGAAGGACAAGACCGACTGGGTCGAGTACGACTTCGACCGCTCACCGACCATGAAGGTGCCTGGCGACTGGAATTCGCAGGCCGAGAAGCTGCAGCTGTACGAGGGCACGGTGTGGCTGCGCCAGGTCTTCGAGGCCGACCCCAAGCCGGGCAAGCACTACGCGCTGTACTTCGGCGCGGTCAACTATGAGGCCCACGTCTACCTCAACGGCAAGAAGCTCGGCGTGCACAAGGGCGGCTTCACGCCCTTCCAGTTCGATGTCGGCGCCAAGCTGGCCAAGGGCCGCAACGTGGTCGTCGTCAAGGCCGACAACCGGCGCCACCAGGACGAGATCCCGACCGTGAACACCGACTGGTGGAACTACGGCGGCATCACGCGCGACGTGAGCTGCCGGCCACCTACATCGCCGACTACAAGGTGCAGCTGGCCAGGGGCGATGCGCGCCGCATCGAAGGCTACGTCCAGATGGCCGGTGCGCCCAGGGCCGGGCAAGTGACGCTGTCGATTCCGGAAGCCGGGATCAAGGCCACGCTGCAGACCGACGCCAAGGGGCGCGCGCTGATCGATATCCCGGCCGGGAAGCTGGAAACCTGGTCGCCCGAACAGCCGAAGCTGTACACGGTCGAACTGGCGGGCGGCGGCGATACGGTGGCGGACCGCATCGGCTTTCGCACCATCGAGACGCGCGGCCAGGACATTCTCCTGAACGGCAAGCCGGTGTTCCTGCGCGGGATCTCGCTGCACGACGAGAACCCGCTGATCCCGGGGCGCCTGCGCGGGCAAGGCGACATGCGCATGCTGCTGCAGTGGGCCAAGGAACTCAACTGCAACTACGTGCGCCTGGCCCACTACCCGCACAGCGAAGAGATGGTCCGCCTGGCCGACGAAATGGGCCTGATGGTGTGGGCCGAGGTGCCGGTGTACTGGACCATTTCATGGACCAATCCGGCGACCCTGGCCAACGCCACCGCGCAGCTAAGCGACATGATCGTGCGCGACAAGAACCGCGCCAGCGTGGTGGTGTGGTCGGTCGGGAACGAGACCCCGATCAGCGCGCCGCGCAATGCCTTCATGGGCAGCCTGGTGCGCACCGCGCGGGCGCTGGACGATACCCGCCTGGTGGCGGCCGCGCTGGAGATCCACCGCAGCGGCAAGCGCATGACCATCGAAGACCCGCTGGCCGACCAGATCGACCTGGCCAGCTTCAACGAGTACGCAGGCTGGTACTGGGCCAGCAATGCCGAGATGCTGGACTTTCGCTTCGATATCAAGCTCGATAAACCGGTGGTGGTAACCGAGTTCGGCGCCGACGCCCTGGGCGGCTTCCACGCCGACGCCGACACGCGCTGGAGCGAGGAGTACCAGGACCGGCTGTACCAGAACCAGTTCAGGATGCTGGCCGGTATCCCGGGCCTGCGCGGCATGACGCCCTGGGTGCTGGCCGACTTCCGCTCGCCGCGCCGCCAGCATCCCTACTACCAGGACTTCTGGAACCGCAAGGGCCTGATTTCGGACGACGGCAAGAAGAAGCAGGCGTTCTGGACCCTGAAGAAGCATTACGACGGGATCGAGAGGCGTTACCGGCCTTGAGCGTCAGCGGTCGTGAAACGGAAGATGGTCGTGCTGCGCAGCGGTGACCCGGGCCGCAGCACGGTGCTGGGGAAGGCGGGAATGTTCGGGCTATTTGGAAAATGCTGGGTTTCGAGGGCAACTCCACCACCTTTCAGTAACGGACTGCCGGCCGCATCGCGCAGCGTGCCGTTCCATCCGTTGGCGGAAAAGACAACCAGGCCCGGCTCGGTTGTGAACACATCGAGGGTGCGTCCGGAGCCACGATCGCTCAAGCGTGCCGCATGGGAGCCGGTCAGGACGAAGCTGTGGTCCAGGCCCTTGTTCGCCGCAACCGCCTCTTCCTGGGAATTGGCGACGGCGCCAAGTGCGCGACCGGCGCGCAGGTCCAGTGCGCCGGTGACCGGTGCGATTTCACCGGTCGGGACACGCTTGCTGTCGGTGGGCAGCCAGGAATCGGCATTCACCTGGAGCGTGTGCGCATAGATGGTGGATGTTGCCGACAGGTTGAAGAAGGCATGGTGGGTCAGGTTGATCACCGTCGCCTTGTCGGTCGCGGCATGGTAGTCGATGCGCAGCTCGCCGCCATCGAGCCGGAAGCTGGTCCTGACCCGGAGGTTTCCCGGGAATCCGTTTTCGCCATCGGCGCTGTCGAGCGACAGGTCCACGCCGCATTCGGCCGCGGCCGCGGCCCACAGGCGGCTGCCGAAACCGCCTGGGCCGCCGTGGACCGACACGCCGTCTGGCCTCGCGACCAGGTCGTAGCGCTTGCCATCGAGCGTGAAACCGCTGTTGCCGATGCGTCCAGCGAAGCGGCCGACGATTTTCGAGAATGTAGCATTGCCCTCATAGTCGGACAGGCTGGCGAGGTTGCGCACCACATTGCCGACAACGCCGCCGCGGTCAGGCAGCTCGATGGCATGGATGATGCCCCCATAGTCCAGCACGGTCACTGCCATGCGTGCGTTGCGCATGGTGTACGCAGCAACCGGCTGGCCGGTGGACAGGGTTCCGAAAGGCCGTGACTGCACGCTGCAAACCGGCGCCGTCGTCGCCGCAGTCGCCATGCCGCCATACGACGTGGCGGCGGCGCCCAGAACCGCGCAGGCCAGGGCAACTCGTAGAACACTACCGGTGTCGCGGCTTGCACTTGTCACGTGGCTGCTTTCCAGGGTCGTCGGGTATCGGGTGGCCAGGAGTCCAGGCATGATCCTAGCATTGGATGCGGCCGCCCGGTTTATACTGACGGCATGAACGCTGCGCCCCATCCCATCCGCTGCTCCTGGGCCAACATGGCCAACCCGCGCTACATCGCCTACCACGACCACGAGTGGGGCGTGCCCTGCCACGACGAGAACACGCTGTTCGAGATGCTGAACCTGGAAGGCGCGCAGGCCGGCCTGTCGTGGGAGACCATCCTGAACAAGCGCGATACCTACCGCGCCGCCTTCGACGGCTGGGACGCCGAAAAGATCGCGCGCTACGACGACGCCAAGGTGGCCGAGCTGCTGGCCAATCCGGGCATCGTGCGCAACCGCCTCAAGGTGGCGGCGGCGATCACCAATGCCAGGGCCTACCTGGCGATGCGCGAGCAGGGTCTCACGCTGGACGCCTGGCTGTGGGGCTGGGTCGACGGCAAGCCGATCGTGAGCGACTGGCCGGATGGGTCGCGTCCCGCCAAGACCGGGCTGTCCGACCGCATCTCGAAAGACCTGGCCAAGCGCGGCTTCAAGTTCGTCGGCTCGACCATCATCTACGCCTACATGCAGGGCGTGGGCATCGTGGACGACCATGACCGGGCCTGCTTCCGCCACGCCGGGCGCTGACATGGCGCCGGGCGCGCACTGGCGCGGCCGCGAACGCTACACGGTGTTCGACACGGCCTACGGCGACGGCGCCTGGGTGCGCGCGCTGCAGGAGGCCTGGCGCGCCGATCCGCACAAGCCTGCGCGGCTGCACATCGTGGCGCTGGTGCGCGACATGCTGCCGGGCTTCCACCGCATCCCCCAAAGCGATGCGCGCCTGACCCTGACCCTGCTGGCGGCGCCGTTCGAGGCGGCGCTGGCCCAGCTTGGCGCGCAGCCGGATTTCGTGCGCCTGCGCGGCCTGGACGAAACCGGCGCCGGCTTCGCCCGGCCGCTGGCGCGCATCGTTGCCAGCGACGCGCGCCTGGCCACCGAAAAACTGGACAGCGAACAGCGCGCGGCCTTGCTGGCGCAAGGATTCGTTTTCGACGGCGAGAACGCGCTGTTCGCCAGCCGCAAGCCGCGCCTGCCGGTGCCGCCGCTGCCGGAGCAGCGCGCCCTTGTCATCGGCGCCGGGCTGGCCGGCTCCGCGGCCTGCGCCAGCCTGTGCGCGCGCGGCTGGCAGGTGACGCTCATCGAGCGCCACCCGGCCGTGGCGATGGAGGCATCGGGCAACCTGGCCGGCATCTTCATGCCGCTGCTCTCACGGGACGACAATATCCCGACCCGGCTGACGCGCGCCGCCTACCTGTACGCACTGCGGGCATGGCGCCAGCTGGGCGGGATCGGCGCGGCGATCGAGGGCCAGGCCTGCGGGGTGCTGCAGCTGGCGCGCGACGCCGGCCATGCCGGGGTCTCGCGCGCGATCTCGGCCGAAGCACACTACCCGCCGGATTTCGCACGCTGGCTCGAACGCGGCGAAGCCGAGGCCTTGCTCGGGCTGCCGGCGCCGGACGGCGGCTGGCTGTTCCGGCAGGGCGGCTGGGCGCGTCCCGGCAGCGTGTGCGAGGCCATGCTGGCGTCCTGCGGCGGCCTGCTGGAACGCCGTTTCGGCGCCGGCAGCATCACGCTCGAACACGATGGCGGCGCATGGCTGGCGCGCGGCCCGCAAGGCGCCGTGCTGGCGCAGGCGCCCACCGTGGTGCTGGCCAACGGCGCCGGCGCGCGCTTCCTGGCGCAGTCGGCCGGGCTGCCGCTGGCGGCGCTGCGCGGCCAGGTCACCCACCTGGCGAGCAGCATGGTGCCGGCGCTCCCCCTGGTGCTGTGCCGCGAAGCCTACCTGACCCCGGGCGCCGGCGGCGTCGCCTGCGCCGGCGCCACCTATGACCTGGACGACGATCCGGCCTTGCGCGCGTCGAGCCAGGACGAGAACATCGAACGCCTGCGCGGCCTGGTGTCCGACCCTGGGGCTGCTTCCGGCGCGCCGCTGGCCGGCCGCGTGGGCTTTCGCTGCGTGGCGCCGGACCGCCTGCCGCTGGTGGGCCGCCTGCCGGACTTTGCCGCCGCCGGCGCCACCGAGCGCCTGCGCGACGTGCCGCGCCATCCCGGCCTGCATGCGCTGCTCGGCTACGCATCGCGCGGGCTGATCTGGGCGCCGCTGGCGGCCGAACTGCTGGCCGCCCAGCTCGAAGGCGAACCGCTGCCGCTGGAAACCGCGCTGGTCGACGCGCTCGACCCCGCGCGCTTCGTGCTGCGCGCCCGCCGCGCCAGCCGTGGGCCGCAGCCGGGGGCCTGATACTGTTGCGTTATCGCAATGAGTTACATTCCGCCATAAATTGTCAAATCCCGGGCGGTATAATTGACTCACGGTAACTTTTCGGCCCGAAGCGGGGCCCCAGTGATGGAAGATCCACAAACACAGCAGCTGTCCATGTTCCTGGCGTCGACCGCGCACGACATGAAGAATTCGATCAGCGTCCTGTCCGGCACGCTCGAGCGCCTGCTCGACGATGCGTCGCCGGAGACCGAGAAGGCGTATCCGCAGATGGCGCAGATGCTGTACCAGACGCGTCGCCTGAACGACAACCTGATGCAGCTGCTGGCGCTGTACAAGAACGTCGGCACGCCGGAATACCCGTTCGACGTGCAGCCGCTGGACATCGGCCAGCTGGCCGAGCAGGTGGTGGCCAATGGGCGCGTGCTGCTGGAGTCGCGCGGCATTGCGCTGGACCTCGACATCGACCCGGAACTGGTGTGGCACTTCGACGAAGACCTGATCGTGGGCGTGGTCTCGCATGCCATCAACAATGCTGTGCACTACACGCGCGACCGCATCGTGCTGACCGCGCGCGAGCGCGACGGCTGGCTCGAAATCCGGGTCGAGGACAACGGCGCCGGCTACCCGGCCTCGCTGCTGCAGGCCGGCGGCGCGGCGATGAGCGGCACGGCCATCGGGGTGAACTTCCTGACCAACAGCGCGGGCCTGGGCCTGCACTTCTCGCGCGAAGTGGCGCGCATGCACCGCCACCGCGCGCGCCACGGCGCCGTGCGCCTCGAGAATGGCGGCCGGCTGGGCGGCGGCTGCTTCATCCTGACCCTGCCATGAACGCCTTCACGACACCGGCCACCGACCAGGTCGACTGGGCCAGCAAGACCTACCTGGTGGTCGACGACTTCGTCGGCGTGCGCCAGCTGCTGCGCGAAGCCCTGCGCAGCCTGGGGGCGCGCACCATCGACCAGGCCGCCAGCGGCGGCGAAGCCATGGGCCTGCTGAACAAGACCCGCTACGACGTGGTGCTGTGCGACTTCAACCTGGGCGAGGGCAAGAACGGCCAGCAGGTGCTGGAAGAAGCGCGCATGCGCAACCTGCTGCAGCCGTCGAGCGTGTTCCTGATGGTGTCGGCCGAGAAGAGCGTGGAGTCGGTGATGGGCGCGGCCGAGCACCAGCCGGACGCCTACCTGGTCAAGCCGATCACCGAGGGCGTGCTGCTGTCGCGCCTGAACCGCGTGTGGCGCAAGAAGCAGGTGTTCAGCCTGATCGACCAGGCCTATGTCGAGAAGGACTACCTGCGCGCGGCCCGCCTGTGCGACGAACAGGTCGTGGACAACAAGGTGCACGAGATCGACCTGTTGCGCATGAAGGCGCGACTGATGGAGAAGAGCGGCGAACCGGGCAAGGCGCGCGAGACCTATGAGCGCGTGCTGGCGCAGCGCGAGTACCAGTGGGCGCGCTCGGGCCTGGCCAAGATCCGCATGGCCGACGGCGAATACGAGCAGGCGCGCCAGATGTTCCAGACCGTGATCGCCGAGAACCGCTACTACATCGACGCCTACGACCAGCTGGCGCTGGCCTACCAGAACCTGGGCAAGCACGAGGAGGCCCTCGGCATCCTGGAACGCGCCGCCAAGCTCTCGCCCAATTCGGTGCCGCGCCAGCGCAACCTGGGACAGGCCTGCCTCAAGCTGGGGAATATCGGCATGGCCGAGAAGGCCTTCCGCAAGTGCATCTCGATCGGCGAGTACTCGATCCGCAAGACGCCGGACGCCTACCTGGGCCTGGCGCGCGTGTGCGGCCTGAAGAACGACCCGAAGGAAGCCCTGCAGCTCCTGATCGCCGCGCAGCGCGAGTTCGGCGCCGACCACCCGGACCTGGAGCTGCGCACCAAGATCACCGAAGGCCTGGTGTACCACGAGAGCGGCGACTACCGCCGCGCGCGCAAGGCCGGCGACGAGCTCGAAGCACTGCTGCAGTCCACCTCGGAACGCCCGGACGTGACCACCTGTCTCGAGATGGCGACCCTGCTGTTCGCGGTCGGCTGCAAGGAAGCCCCGGTCGACCTGCTGTGCTACGTCATCCGCAACAACCACGACAACCCGCTGCTGCATGACGACGTGCAGAAGATCTTCGAGAAGGCGCGCATGGGCGAGGAGGGCGAAGGCCTGATCCGCGGCGCGCGCAAGGAAGCGGTCGACCTGATGAACCAGGGCGTGCTGCTGTGGAAGACCAACAAGCTGGCCGAGGCGGTGGAATGGATGCGCAACGCCCGCACCGCGCTGCCGCACAATGCGCGCATCCTGTTCAATTCGGTGCAGATCCTGGTGTCGCACATGCAGCAGCGCGGGTACAGCGCGGAGCTGTCGGAAGAGGCGCACGTGGTGCTGGCAACCGTGGACCGGCTACAGCCGGGGCAGCAGCGGTTTGCGCAGTTGATGGAGCAGTTGATGCTGTTGGTGCCGAAGGAAGAGCCGGTGGCGCTGGCGGAAGCGGCTGCGGTGTGAGTCGAGGGCTGCTTCACGAAATTGGCGGGACGTCGGTTTTGAGGGCGCGGGCTACGGTAACCGTTCTTCCCACTGCAAATGAACCGTCATCCCGGCGCAGGCCGGGATCCAAGTTTGCCGGCAGGCCGCTCACCGTTCAGCGACAGCTCCCCCTAACGTCGCCACACCGCGCCGCCGCCCCCGGCACATCCCCATGCCGTCGCGCCAGCTCCGCACACAGCACCCCCACATCGATCCCCCCATCCGGCTTGCGCGCCGCGTCCAGCGCCCCGCCCACCGCGCACTCGCCGATGTACTGCCCCAGCGCCCGGTAGCTTTCGAACTGGGTCTCGTCGAACCACTGGTCCGCCGTGCTCTCGTGCGGGTACGCCGGATGCACCTTGCGGTAGTTGAGCAAATCGGCGTTCTCGCGCCCGACGATGGCCGGCTTGATATACACCAGCGTCCCGTCCACGCCGCCCTGGTCCACCTGGCTGTAGCGTATCGCGCCCACGGCGCAGCTGGCGCCGCACAGGCCATCGCCCTCGCGCTGTGCCATTTTCGAGACGTCGAGGTCGATGCGCACGTGCAGGTCGGTGCCGACCTTGCGGATCGCGTTGCCCAGGTCTTCGAACGCCAGCGCGCCGTCGCTGGCCCCGTCCACCGCGATGACCAGGCGGCAGCGCCGGCGCACCAGTTCGTAGATGCCGAGGTTGTCGAAATGCCCGCCGTCGGACAGGTAGACGTAGCTGGCGTCGGCATTGGTGAGCCCGAACAGCTCGGCCAGGAGGCTGAACAGGCCCACCGGCGGCGACGACTGCTGCCATGCGGCGCGGCGCGGGTTGGGGCACCAGCGCCCGAGCCGCACATTAAACATGGTCATCAGGAAGTTCAGCGGCGGCGAGGAGTGGGAGCCCATATTGGGGCTGGCGGCGGCGCCCGACACCGCGATGGCCATCCCGAGCCGCACTCCGGCATCGTCGTCGGCCCCGGCGCCCGAGCGCGAGCCATACGCATCGGTCGGCCGGTAGCAGCCGCGCGCGGCGTCGCTGCCGGCCGATTGCGGGGGCAGCTCGAAACCGCAGAAACGCGGCGTGAAGGTGAACGAAGCGGCCTTGCGGGTGCGCCAGGCCAGTTCCTCGCCGCCGACCAGGTTGAGCGAGGTGTTGATCAGGTGGCAGGGCCGCTGCTGCTTCAGGTCCGCCAGCAGCGGGTCGTCGCCGGGGTCGAAGCCGGTGAACGGGTGCGGCTTGCGCGCGCGGCTGCTGGCGCCGAAGTAGGCGCGCACCAGGCGGTTCCGGTACAGCATGTAGAGCGAAAACTTGTTGATGTCGACGCGCCAGCCGAGCAGCAGGGCCGCGCCGAGGAACATGCCGAAGGCCGCCGCCAGGTGCGCGCCTTCGGTGGCGAGGGTGGCGCTGGCGTGGGCGCCGTAGACGCAGGCCAGCGTGATCGGCTGGGGACAGGCGATGCGCGGCGGCGCCACCACCGCCTGCACCAGCGCGCTCAGGAGCGCGAACACGCCGGCGGTGAACACATAGGGCGCCAGGCGCGCGGCCAGGTCGAGCCGCGAATCGGTGGCGCGGACGCCGGTGGCGCTGCCGCTGCCGGCCTTCAGGCCGAACCAGGTCATGGCCAGCCAGCCCAGCAGGGTGCTGATGTGCGACCACGGGTTGTAGGTGAGCCAGGCCCAGTGCAGCAGCGGCGCCAGGAAAAAGGCCACGCCGAACATCGTCACCCAGGCCAGCGCGAAGATCCAGGTCCAGGCGCCCTGGCGGCTCCACCATTCGCGGCTGGCGTCGCTGTACATGCGGCCGATCAGGCCGATCATGAGGGTCATGGTGCCGGCGAACAGCGCCATCATGAGCGGCATGCCGAAGGTGGTGAGGGCGATCGCGTTGTTCAGCACCGGGTGGGTGGACGGGTTGGGCAGCAGCGCCAGGCCGCCCAGCAGCAGCACCGTGCCGATGGTGAGGGCGCCGACCGCGCACAGCAGGTGCGACAGGCCTTCGATGAGCTCGATGCGGGTGACGTCGGCCGGGGGACGGTGCGGCTGCAGGTGCGGCACGATCCCGAGCGGGACCGCCAGCAGCACCAGCACGGCGGACAGCGCCAGCAGGCCGTTCACCACATGCGTGCCGGTGGCCGGCGCCATGGCCAGCACCATCACCTCGGGCGCGAAGGCGCGGGCGGATGCGCACAGCACCGCCAGCACCGCGACCGCGGCGGCGGCGCACAGCGTGTAGCCGGCGCGCCGGTAGGCGCTGGTGCGGTCGTGCGCCAGGTACCAGCCGCAGGCCCACACCACGAAGTACACGAAGCCCGGCGCCAGCAGCCAGTGCGCGCGTCCCTGCAACTGGGCCGGCAGCATGCCCAGTTCCCAGAACGGCACTTCGCCGCCGTGGCGCCACAGGCCCACGCTGCCGAGGAAACCGGCCAGCAGCAGCGGCAGGTTGATCCACCACAGCACCGCGCCCTGCGACAGCGGGAAGCGGCGCACGCCGCGCGAGCCGGAGGGCCGGCTGGAGATGCTCAGCGCGATGCAGAACACGGCCCCCAGGAACAGCAGCACGGCCGCCATCCAGGCCAGGTCGGCATACACGGCCCACGGCCCGCCGGGGCCGACAATGCGGTGTACCGCCCACACGGCGGCGCGCGGCAGCAGCAGCAGGGCGCACAGCCAGGCCACCAGCATGGTCAGGTTCAGGCCCGTGTTGCGCACGTAGGTGCCGATCAGGGTCCAGGTGTCGGCGCTGAACATGCCGCCGCGCGGCGACAGGTAGTTGCTGTACTGGCGCAGGAAGCGGATCGCCGGCGCCTCGGCGGCGCCGGCGGGCGGCGCCAGCAGGGCTTCCACCGCGCGCACGTCGCCGCCCTGTTCGTGGATGCACTTGGACAGCCAGCCGCCGATGAAGCCGCCGCCCGAGACGGTGGAGAGGTAGTCGAGGTGGCGCAGCACGCCGCGCGCGGCCAGCGCCTGCAGCAGGCCCAGGCCGAAGGTGGCGCTGCGCACGCCGCCGCCGGACAGGGCCAGCCCGACCAGCCCGGCGTGGTGGGCGCGGGCGCTCAAGCCGTGATCGGGCGTGCCGTCGGGGCGTGGCCGCAGCAGGTCCAGTTCATCGTGGAAGGCGTCGCCAAAGGACGCGCCGCTGACTTCGTCGATGCGCTGCAGGGTGGCCTCGTCGAGCAGGCCGCGGCCCGCGATTCCCTGGCGCCGCCGGAACTCGACGATGGCCTCGGCCAATTCGCCAAGCGTGCAGGCATGCGCCGGCGGCCGGCAACCGGCTGCTTCCAATTTACGGCGCAGGTCGGCGATTCGCTCCGGCGCCAGGCTGGCAGGGTTGAACACATGCACTCCGACAAGACTCAGGCGACAGGCCCGACGGGCCCGCCTGAGGGCAGTTCAGCATGCCGAAGGCGCGTGCGCTACCGTTTACGTCAATGTGGGTGGCTGTGTATCCCGGGGAAACTTGCCTGGAAGTGAGACAGGTGAGCTCAGCCCTTGTCGGCCTTGCTGCGCGGATTGCGCCCGGCCCGGCCGGACGCCGAATGGTTGGCATGGTCGGGCTGCGATGCGCCGCCCGACGCATCGAGTGGCGAGCCGCCCTGGGTTTTCGCTTCGGCCGGGGGCGCCGATGGCGCGCCGTCGCCGGCGTCGCCGCCGGGGGAGGGCGTTGGAATCGCGCTCGCGACCGCCTGGCGGAACTGGTCTTGCAACAAGTTCCACCATGCGACGGCGGCCGGCATCGCGGCGTTGGCGCCAGCCTCGCCGGCAGCTCCGGCTGCTGCGCCGGGCGCCGCGGCGCTCCCGGCCTTGGGAGCGAGCGGTGGCGGTGGCGTGGGCGCGACGGCCGACTGCGCAAAGAACTGCGCGAACGGCGCCGCCATGGCGGGATCGGAACCAGCGCCGCCCATGGCCTGCGCCATGCCGTCGCTCATTGCTTTCAGGGTGGCCAGCGTGCCGCGCTGAACCTCGAGGGCCTGGATGGTTCCGCGCAGCATGCCGATGTTCAGGTTGAGCCAGGATTCGACGGCCTTGAGGTCGGTGATTTTCTTGTCCAGGTCGTCCGTGGACAGGCTGGAGGCCGTCATGCCCGGCATGCCGACGCCGGGGATGTTCATGCTGCCCCAGAGATTCTTCACGAAATCCAGCGTGTCAGTCATTCCGGCAGCGTTCGGCGTTGGGGGCGTGGGCATCGGTCGTCTCCGTTAGTGGGAACCCTAGCGTAGCAGATAAATAACACGCCGACAAAGCGTGTACGGCAAAGGCCGGATTCCTGCTGCCTGCGCCATGGCGGCGCTCAGGCTACACTAGCGCAATGAGTTCCGCTTTCTTCGAACAGCGGCGCCGCCCGCTGCTGTGGGGAACGGTCGTCGTGCTGCTGCACTGGCTGGTGCTGGGATGGCTCACCGCCAGTACGCGCGGCTTGCCGCTGCCGGGACGCGAGGGCGAGGCGCTGGTGGCGACCCAGCTGCTGCCCGCCCCGCCGCAAGAGGCGCCGGCCATCGAGCCGGTGCCCCCGCCCGCCCCGCAACTGGTGCAGCCTCCGCTGCCCGATTTCGCACCGCTGCCTGCCGTCACGGTGGCCCAGGACGTGGTGGGAGAGCCCGTGCAGCCCGGCCCGCCCGCGCTGGCGCCGCCGCCCGCCGAACCGGCGCCACCCGTCGCCGCGGCTGCGGCGGCCCCGGCCCCGGCGGCGCAGGCGCCCGACCCCGGCCCGGCGCCGATCGTGCATACCATCCGGCGCTACAAGGTCGACCTGCCGCCGCCGGCCGACCTCACGTACGACGTGGCGCGGGTCGACGCCGACGGCACCCGGTGGAGCGGCCAGGCGCTGCTGTCGTGGAAGCTGGACCAGCAGGCCTACCGGCTGCGTTTCGAGGCCGGCATCAAGGTGGTGTTCGCACGCGTGAACCTGGTGGTGCTCACCAGCGAAGGGCACGTCGGCAATACCGGGTTTGCGCCGGTGAAGATGACCGAGAAGCGGCGCGGCCGCGCGCTCACGGCGACCCACTTCGACTGGCCCGCCAACAAGGTAAGTTTCTCGGCCTCGCAGAACAACTATGCGCTGCTGCCCGGGGCGCAGGACAAGGCCACGGTGCCGCTGCAGCTGGCGGCGATCGCGCGCGGCGACCAGGCGCAGCTGTCCGGCGATATCGACATGTTTGTCGGCGAAGACCGCTGGGGCAGCGTTTACACCTTCAATGTGGTCGGCCCCGAGGAGATCGACACGCCGCTGGGCCGCCTGCAGACCGTGCGCGTGGCGCGCCCGCCAAAGGGCGGCTCGTACAAGTCGCGGCTTGACATCTGGCTCTCGCCGGCCCACAACTGGATGCCGGTCCAGATCCGCAGCAGCGAAGCCAACGGCGCTGTGACCACACAAACGGTGAGTAACATCGCCATGACCCAACCAGGACTTTGACCATGCAACGATTCGCTGTATTACCCGCCGGCTGCGGCCTGCTGCTCGCCCTCCTGCTGGGCAGTGCCGCTGCGCAGGACGCGCCCGCCGCCATCAAGCGGGCCGTCGAGCTGCCGCCTTCGGCCGACCTGGTGTACGAGCTCCAGGCGCGCCAGCGCGGCTTCAGCCTGAAGGGCGAGGCGGTGATCACCTGGCGCGCCGGCGACGGCAAGTACAGCGTCAAGGCCGAGTCGCGCGTGCCGCTGCTGGGCACCATCACCGAAGACCGCAGCAGCGGCGCGGTCGACGCCTACGGCCTGGCACCGCTTGAGTTCGTCGAAAAACGCATGCGCAAGGACCCGACCACGGCCACCTTCGATCGCGAGGCGAGGTCGCTGCGCTTCAACGAAGGCAACAAGGTGTATCCGCTCAAGGGCGGCGAGCAGGACCGGGTGTCGATCACCTGGCAGCTCGCGTCCGTGGCGCGCGCCGCGGGCGACAAGTTCAAGGCGGGTTCGGAATGGCCGTTCTTCGTGGCGGGCCGGCGCGACGCCGAAACCTGGGTGTTCAAGGTGGTGAAACGCGAAAAGGTGCGCACCGGCCTGGGCGAGGTCGATGCGGTACTCGTCTCGCGCCAGCCGGTGTCGGACAAGAAGGACCAGGCGCTCGACGTCTGGCTGGCGCCGCAGCACGAGTGGTACCCGGTCAAGCTGCGCTATGCGGACGGGGAGAAGGAGCAGATCGAGCAGACTCTTTCCACCGTCACGAAGCGCTAAGGTAGGGTGGTCGGCCCGGCCGACCGCTCGTTCAACTCCGGCATGCACTGTGGCGCCGCATGCCCGGGTTGAACGCGCGGTCGGGGGGACCCGACCACCCTACGCGGCCTTCGGATACCGCAGGTCGAAGCGGTCCAGCTCCATCACCTTGGTCCAGGCCTTGACGAAGTCCTGCACGAAGTGGGCTTCGCCGTCGCGGGCGGCATACACCTCGGACAGGGCGCGCAGCTGCGCGTTGCTGCCGAAGATCAGGTCGGCCAGGGTAGCGGTCCAGCGCCGCTCGCCGGTCTTGCGGTCGCTGCCTTCGAACAGGTGGGTGCTGCCGTCGACCTTCTTCCAGGCGGTGCGCATGTCGAGCAGGTTGGTGAAGAAGTCGGGCGTGAGCGTGCCCACCCGGTCGGTGAAGACGCCGTGCTGGGCGCCGCCGCTGGTGGCGCCGAGCGCGCGCATGCCGCCCACCAGCGCCGTCATCTGGGGTGCGGTCAGCATCAGCAGGTTCGCCTTGTCGAGCATGCCGTTGGCGACGTTGCCCTCGGCCCCCTGGTGGATGTAGTTGCGGAAGCCATCCACGGCCGGCTCCAGCACCTCGAAGGAATTGACGTCGGTCTGTTCCTGCGACGCGTCGGTACGGCCGGGGCGGAACGGCACCTCGACCGCGTGCCCGGCCTTCCTGGCCGCCGCTTCCACCGCGGCGCAGCCGCCCAGCACGACCAGGTCGGCCAGCGAGATGCGCTTGCCGCCGGCGGCCGCGGCGTTGAAGTCGGCCTGGATCGCTTCCAGCCGCGCCAGTACCTGCGCCAGTTCGGCCGGGTCGTTCGCTTCCCAGTCTTTTTGCGGGGCCAGCCGGATGCGGGCGCCGTTGGCGCCGCCGCGCATGTCGCTGCCGCGGAAGGTCGATGCCGAGGCCCATGCCGCCTTGACCAGCTGCGGGATCGACAGGCTGGACGCGAGCACCGTCGCCTTGAGCGCCGCGATGTCGGCGGCGTCCACCAGCGGATGGCCGGCTGCGGGAATCGGATCTTGCCACAGCAGGTCTTCCTGCGGCACCAGCGGGCCCAGGTAGCGCAGCTTGGGGCCCATGTCGCGGTGGGTCAGCTTGAACCAGGCGCGCGCGAAGGCGTCGGCGAATTCGTCCGGGTTGGCCAGGAAGTGGCGTGCGATCTTTTCGTACGCCGGGTCGAAGCGCAGGCCCAGGTCGGCGGTGGTCATCATGGGCTGGTGCAGCTTGCCGGGCAGGTGGGCGTCGGGCACGTTGCGGCCGGCGCCGTCCTTGGGTCGCCACTGGTGCGCACCGGCCGGGCTCTTGGTGAGCTCCCATTCGAAGCCGAACAGGGTTTCGAGGTAGCTCATGTCCCAGGTGGTGGGCGTGGCGGTCCAGGCGCCTTCCAGGCCGCTGGTGATGGCGTGCGCGCCGATGCCGGACTCGTAGGCGCTCTTCCAGCCCAGTCCCAGCTCTTCGATGTTGGCGCCCTCGGGATCGGCGCTCAGGTGGGTGGCCGGGCCGGCGCCGTGGCATTTGCCGAAGGTATGGCCGCCTGCCACCAGCGCCACGGTCTCGTAGTCGTCCATCGCCATGCGGGCGAAGGTGTCGCGGATGTCGCGCGCCGAGCCCACCGGGTCCGGCGTGCCGTTCGGGCCCTCGGGGTTTACGTAGATCAGGCCCATCTGCACCGCCGCCAGCGGCTTGGCCAGCTCGCGTTCGCCGCTGTAGCGTTCGTCGCCCAGCCAGGTGGATTCCGGGCCCCAGTCGATCGGCAGTGGTTCCCAGATGTCCTCGCGCCCGCCGCCGAAGCCGAAGGTCTTGAAGCCCATCGATTCGAGCGAGACGTTACCGGCCAGGATCATCAGGTCGGCCCAGGACAGCTGCTTGCCGTATTTCTGCTTGATGGGCCACAGCAGCCGGCGCGCCTTGTCGAGGTTGCCGTTGTCGGGCCAGCTGTTGAGCGGGGCGAAGCGCTGCTCGCCCGAGCGGGCGCCGCCGCGGCCGTCGAAGATGCGGTAGGTGCCGGCCGAGTGCCAGGCCATGCGGATGAAGAAGGGGCCGTAGTGGCCGTAGTCGGCCGGCCACCAGTCTTGCGAGTCGGTCATCAGGGCGTGCAGGTCGGCGACCACGGCGTCGAGGTCGAGCTTGAGGAATTCTTTCCGGTAGTCGAAGTCTTCCAGCATCGGGTCGCCCAGCCGGGCATGCTGGTGCAGCACGCCCAGGTTCAGCTGGTCGGGCCACCAATGGGCGTTGGTGCGGGTCTGTTTCGGTTTGCTGCCGTGCCCCATCGGGCACTTCAGTTCGGTCTCGGCGGCTTTCAGGTCCGTGCTCTGGTCGTTCATGATGCTTTCTCCTTGTTGTCGATTACTGTGGACGAAAGCATAAGGCCGTAGCTCGACGGCGGCCAATTGTGGTTCTTGATCAAACCGATAGCTTGGGCAGATAGCGCGCCCTAAGGGCGCGCGGCACTGTCCTCAGGAACGGGAAACCAGCGCGGCGTCGGCCAGCGCCGCCTGCAGCGCAGCGACATCGTAGGGCTTGCGCAGAACGGTGGAGCGCTCCAGGCTGGTGTCGGCGCTGCGCCCCGATGCGAACACGACCCCCAGCTGCGGCGCGCGCAGCCGCGCCGCGTGCGCCAGCTCTTCGCCCGCCATGCCGGGCAGCTCCAGGTCGGTCATCAGGACATCGGCCGCGGCCAGGCCTGGCAGCGCCAGCGCCTCCTCGCCGCTGGCGGCGCTGCTCACCGTGTGACCCAGCAACTGCAGCAGTTCGGTGGTCGTGCTGCGCAGAGATTCATCGTCTTCGACCAGCACGATCGCGAGCGCGGCAGGCGTCCTGGCAGCCGGCCTGGCGGGCGTGCGGGCCTGGGCCAGGTTGCGCGCCGCGCCGCTGCGCTGGTCGCGGTTGGCCAGCACATGGCGGATCTTGGACGCCAGCGCCAGGCGGGTGTAGGGCTTGGCCAGCAAGTCAACCCCGGCGTCGAGGCGCCCGCCGTGGACGATCGCGTTCTCGGTGTAGCCGGAGGTAAACAGGACCGCCAGGTGCGGAATGGCTTCGCGCGCCTTGCGCGCCAGGTCGGGGCTGCGCAGGGGGCCGGGCATGACGACGTCGGTGAACAGCAGGTCGATCGGAATGCCGCTGGCCACGATCGCCATGGCGCTGCTGGCGTCGGGCGCCTTGAGCACGCGGTAGCCGAGTTCGCCGAGCAATTCGACGGCGGTCTCGCGCACGCCTTCGTCGTCCTCGACCACCAGGATGGTTTCCGTGCCGCCGGCCGCCTCGCGCAGCTCGATGGGTTCCACCGCGTCTTCGGCTTCCATGGAGCGCGGCAGGTACATCTTGACGGTGGTGCCCAGGCCGACTTCGCTGTAGATCTTGACGTGGCCGCCCGACTGCCTGGCGAAGCCGTATACCATCGACAGGCCCAGCCCGCTTCCCTTGCCTTCGGCCTTGGTGGAGAAGAAGGGCTCGAAGGCCTGCGCCATCACTTCGGGCGGCATGCCGGAGCCGGTATCGCTGACCGCGATCATGACGTACTGGCCGGGGCTGACATCGGGATGGGCGTGGGCGTAGTAATCGTCGAGGTGGGCATTGCCCACCTCGATGGTGAGCTTGCCCACGCCATCCATCGCGTCGCGCGCATTGATGCACAGGTTGAGGATGGCGTTCTCGACCTGGGACACGTCGACGAAGGCATTCCACAAGCCGGCCTGGATCACGGTCTGGGTCTCGATGGCTTCGCCCAGCGCGCGGCGCAGCATGTCGTCCATGGCGGCGACATTGCGGCCGATGCGCACCACTTTCGGCTCCAGCGCCTGGCGCCGTCCGAAGGCCAGCAACTGGCTGGCCAGCTTGGCGCCGCGCAGCACGCCTTGCATGGCGTTCTCGATGCGGCGCTGGGCGCGCGGGTGGCTGGCCACGTCGGTGCCGAGCAGCTGCAGGTTGCCGGCGATGACTTGCAGCAGGTTGTTGAAGTCATGGGCGACGCCGCCGGTCAGCTTGCCGATGGTTTCCATCTTCTGCGACTGCTGCAGGGCCTGTTCCGTGCGTTTCATGGCCAGCGCCGCTTCCCGCTCGGCGGTCACGTCGCGCGCCACCGCGTGGATGAAGCCCGAGTCCGGCGACGCCGACCAGGCCAGCGTCCGGTAGCTGCCGTCGCGGTGGCGGTAGCGGTTTTCGAAGCTGAAGGTGGTGCGGCCCACGCTCAGGTCGCCGACCTCGCGCAGGGTCGAGGCCACGTCGTCCGGATGCACGAGATCGAGGAAGGGCGTGCCGACCAGCTCGCTGTCGATCCAGCCCAGCACCGTGGTGAAGGCCGGGTTGACGGCGACGATATTGGAACTGAAATCGGCCACCAGCATCAGTTCGGTCGACAGGCGCCAAATGCGGTCGCGCTCGGCCGTGCGCTGGCTGACCTGCTCGGCCAGGGTGTCGTTGAGCGTCAAGAGGGCGTGCGCGGCGATCTTCTGGTCTTCGATGTCGGTGTTGGTGCCGACCCAGCGCGTGATGGCCCCCTTGTCGTCGCGGATCGGCAAGGCGCGGCCGAGGTGCCAGCGGTAGTCGCCCTGGCGGTCGCGCAGGCGGAATTCGACCTGGTAGGTGCTGCCGGCGCCGATGGCATGGGTCCAGGCCGCCACTGCGGCGCCAAGGTCGTCGGGATGCACCATGCCGGCCCAGCGGCCTTCGTCGAGTTCGCCCGGCCGCTGGCCGGAATAATCGTAGACGCGGTCGTTGAACCAGTCGAGCACGCCGTCCGGCGGCGCCGACCAGACCTGATTCGGCAAGGCTTGCGCCAGGGTGCGGAACAGGGCTTCGCTGCTGCGCATGGCCTCTTCGGCAGCGACCCGGGCGCTGACGTCCGCGCCCTGGACAAAGATGCCGTACACGGCGCCCTGCTCGTCGCGCACCGGCTGGTAGACGAAGTCGACGAACACGCTCCTGGCGGGGACGTCCCCGCTGGCGACGGTGGCGAAGGGCATGGCGACGCCCGAATAGGCTTCGCCGCTGGCGTACAGCTGGTCGAGCAGGGCCGCGAAGCCCTGTTCCACCGCCTCCGGCAAGGCCTCGGCCACGCTCTTGCCCACCACCTCGCGGAAACCCACCAGTTCGCGGTAGGCCTCGTTGACCTGCACGAACCGGTGTTCGGGGCCTTCGAGCATCGCCATGAAACCGGGCGCCTGGTTGAACATTTCTTGCAGTCGCCTGCGCTCACCCTGGAGGAAACGCTCGACCCGCACATCGTCGGAGATGTCGGCCACCATGGCCATCACGCCGACCGGCACATGGCTTTCACCGATGATGGGCGAATAGTCCAGGTTGAACCAGATCTGCTCGTCCTGGCCATTGCGGCGCAGCGTCAGTTCCTGGTCGGCGTAGTGCAGGGTCTTGCCGGCCAGGCAGACGCGCATGACGTGGTCGTTGAACTCGCGCGCCTCGGGCCAGGCGTCGCGCACTTCGATGCCGAGCAGGGCGGGATGCTTGTCCTGGGCGATTTCCGCATACCCGCTGTTGTAGATCATGACCCCTTCCTCGCCCCACATGGTCGCGATCGGAAAGGTCGAGTGCAGGATCAGCGATACCGTGCTGCGCAGGCTTTGCGGCCAGCCGGCGATGGGGCCAAGCGAGGTCCTCGACCAGTCGAAGCGGGCAATCAGGGCGCCGAGTTCGCCTGTGTTATCGAGAAACGACAGTGGGGCAGGCGAAGGCAGAGCGCCGGACTGGGTCATGGGCAGGATTTTTTTCTGTGGGGAAAGCCGGCGATTATACGTGCAGGCATGTCTTTTTCCGGGGCGCGCACGCAACAGGACAGGCTTGGCGGCAGCCTGTGTATTTTACCGAAACATTATTTTATTGATAAGTATTCACTGTGTCTTTCGTGCATTCAATTGCGCGTGGGCGCCGCGCCGAACTGCTAATTGCCCAGCCTAAACTGTTATACTGGCGCCCCCGCGGAACGGTCGTGCCTGACAACACAGGCGCCGCCGCCACGTACGAAGAACGGTATGCGAACAATGATCGACCTACTTGCCGGCGCGGCGCTTGCCGCGGATTCCCGCTCCCCAGTGCAAGACCTCCCCCAGGAAGACGACCCTTTACAGGCCCACTTCCAGCACGGCGTTGCGCCCGACGAGATCGAGCAGGTCTACCACCTGAAACGCGCCCAGCCCATGCTGTCGGCGTTCACGGCCCTGTTCCACGGCACCCAGGATGGCGTGCTGGTGCGCCTGCTGGTGCTGCGCGAGCTGGCCAGCGACACCGGCACGTCCAGCTTTTCGCGCTCGGACATCAATACCAAGCTGGCCTACCTGACCGCCGAAAGCCTGGAGACGGTGCTGAACCGCCTGCGCGGCCACGGCCTGCTGGCCTGGGATGCGCCCAGCGCCGTCTACCGCATCACGCCGCTGGCGCGCAACGTGCTCTCGGCGCTCGATACGCTCATCGCGCTGGCCAAGCCGGAGGAAGATGACGCCGAAATGGGTTTCCTGCTGTCCCAGGTGGCCGGCGCCCAGGCCGTGGGCGGGGTCACGGTGGAGCAGCTGCGCCACCTGCTGGGCCGCCTGGTGGAACTGACCGAGGAATTCCGCGACGCGATCGCCTCCGGTTCCGAATTCCGCCTGCGCACCTCGCAGGCCAAGTGGCACATGGCCTGCGACTGGGTGGAGAAGGGATCGACCATCCTGCGCGCCATCACCACCGATCCAAGCGCCGATTCGGCCACCCACAAGGCGGCCCAGGCGATCGGCCGCGCCCAGAGTGCGCTCCTGAACATGCAGGGCATGTTCTCGCGCGCGCTCAACCAGATCGAGCGCCAGCGCGTGCACCTGGGCCAGTCCGGCCTGTCGACCACCGACGTGAAACGCTGGCTGCTGGCCCACGACGACCTGGCCAGCCTGGCCGAGAACGCGATCGACCGCCCGGTGGTGCCGCTGTTCGGCACGCCGGCCGAGATGATCGACGTGGCCGAGACCGAGCTGCTGCTCGAGCGCGTGACGTCCACCGGCCCGAAAGGCCTGCCGAGCGGCCAGGATGCGCCGCTGACGGTCAACGACAACCCGGCGATGATGGTGGAGCTCAACGACTGGATCAACAAGCTGGCCGACTTCGCCAACCTGGGCAACTTCCCGGAATTCTCGGACAGCGGCCCGAAGAAGGTGGCGCTGCACGAGTCGCTGCTGCCGGCCAGCTTCGCGGTGGCCTCCTACCGCGCCTCGCTGCTGCCGCTGCTGGGCGACGCCGCCGAGGCCAGCCTGCAGGGCGCGACCGCCGAACTGGCGCGCCTGCCGGTGAGTTTCGAGCCGACGGACGACATGATCCAGCTCGACGACCCGGAAGTGGCGGCCATGTCGATCGCTTCACTCTCTTTGAATCTCGATGTTCCTGAAAGCGGTACCAGCAAATGAATGACGATGCACAAATCCTGATCGCGCGCCTGCTGACGCACCAGACCCTGCGCCGCGACGACAAGATGGTCAAGCGCGTGCTGTCGGACGAGCAGTTCCGCATCGAAGTCGACAAGCGCCTGCTGGAAAGCGGCCTGAAACTGCTCGACAACGTCTACGCCGACCACGTCACCATCGCCCTGCACCGCAACGTGGAGCCGAAGATCTTCGGCGCCAAGGACATCTGGCAGAACAATAACTTCGGCCTGACCCGCGACGGCGTGGCCTTGCTGGTCGTGCTGTGGGCGCAGATCATTCTCCCGAAGCGCGAGCGCCAGGAGACCCACGTCACGGTGGCGGACGACCAGACCGACATGTTCGGGCAGGACGCGCCGATCCCGCGCGCGGAAGACACCTCGATCGGCATCTCCTACACGGCGCTGCTGTCGGACTTCGGCGACAAGCTGGGCAAGAAAACCCGCATGGACATGAACCTGGGCGTGCTGTCCAAGCTCGGCTTCATCGAGCGCCGCGGCGACGTGATCCTGGAAGGGCCGCTGCTGGACCTGATGATGGACACCGACGTGCTCAAGGAACGCATCATCAACGGCGCGCTGGCCGACGTGTTCAAGCGCGCGCCGCTGGCCGCGGCACCGCGCAAGATCGACGCCGCCAACGATGCCGTGGTCGAAACCGCGGCCGACGACGCTGCAGACACCCCGAACTGAGGTAAGCCATGTTCCACATTAAATCACTCGAACTGGTCCACTGGGATTACTGGCAGCGGATCAAGAACATCCCGCTGGACGCCAAGATCATCACGATCGCCGGCCAGAACGGTTCCGGCAAGACCACGCTGCTGGACGCCATGCGCACCCTGTTCGGGCTGGACTGCTCGATGGGCCGCACCTATAAGCACTACGCGCGCCACTCGGGCCAGCAGAGCGCCTGGATCCGCGCCGTGGTCGACAACAAGCCGGTCGGGCGCCAGCTGTCGAACCGCCCGTTCCGCCATTCCGGCTTCTTCGCCGACGACGAAGTGACGCTGTTCTGCCAGGTGCAGAAAAACGGCGGCGACTGGAAGCGCCAGTACCTGATGCGCCCGGGGAACGTCGACATCGAGGAAGTGACCGAAGCGACCGACTGGCTGGGCGTGGAAAACTACCGCAAGCGCCTGGCCTCGGCCGGCCTGTCGCCGGCCATGTCGAAGGTGCTGGCGCTGGAGCAGGGCGAGACCGATAAATTGTGCGAGTACGCGCCGCGCCAGCTGCTCGACCTGGTGTTCCAGGTCTTCGGCGACAAGGAAGTGCTGGACGCCTACGACGAAGCCAAGCGCCACCAGCGCGATACCGAGACGGAACTGAAGCGCTTCGAGTCCGAGCTGGAAACCTCGCGCATCAACCTCGAAGGCCTGCGCCTGAAGGTGGCCAACTACCACCAGTGGGAAGACCTGCACAAGGAAAAGCGCGCGCTGCAGGAAGAAGTGCTGCCGGCGCTCGAATACCACGAAGCGCGCGAAAAGGCCGGCGTCATCAGCCGCAACCTGCGCGAAGCGCGCAAGCCGCTGCTGCAGGCCGATTCCATCCTGGCCGAGAAGCGCCAGCAGCTGGCAGCCCAGCAGCATGCGCTGACCGAGGCGCAGAAGCTGGAAGTCAAGCTGGAGCAAGAGGGCAACGACCTCGCTACCCGCCTGACCGAAGTAAACCGCCGCCTGAAACCGCTGGAAAGCCTGGCCGAGCAGAAGGACCGCCTGCAGAAGCTGGCCGCGGACGCCGGCGCCGACATCGCCGAAGTGGCCAGGCAGCTGGACGAAAAAGAGACCGAGCTGGCCAAGCAAAAGGGCAAGCGCGAGGCTGTCGGCGCAAAGATCGCGGCCGAGATGGCGACCATCTCGGCGCTGCAGGGCAAGAGCGCGATGCCGGAACCGGAAGCCCAGCGCCTGATGCGCCGCGCGCTGCGCGACGAGGGCATTGCCCACGCCATGCTGTCCGACATCGTCGAAGTCACCGACCCGAAGTGGCAGGGCGCGGTCGAGGGTGTGCTGGGCGGCTACGCCTCGGTGGTGCTGCTGGAAAAAGCCAAGGACGCCCCGGCGGCGTACCGCCTGGCCGAGAAGGAGCGCTATCGCCACTTCATCGTGCCAGATTGCGTGGAAGCGCCGGTGGTCAAGGACGATTCGCTGCTGTCGGTGGTCCGTTTCACGGGCAAGGCGCCGGGCTGGCTGATCGACCAGCTGGAACGCATCGAACGCGTGGATTCGGTCGACGAAGGTTTCAAGACCCGCGCCGACGAGTGGATCACGCCGGACGCCTACCACCGCGAACGCCGCGGCGGCCGCTCACTGTTCGTCGAGCCCTCGCGCTACCGTTTCGGCTCGGCCGGCAAGACCCAGCGCCTGGAAGCGATCCAGAAGCTGCTGCCGTCGCTGGAAGCGCAGGAAGACGCGCTGACGCTGGCGATCAGCAAGCTGGCGGCCGAAGTGGGCGCCCTGAAAGGCCGCATCGCCGGCGTCGACGCCGCCAAGGAACTGGCGGCGCGCCAGGCCGAGTTCGAAGAAGCCGCGCGCACCATCGCGCCGCTCAAGGCCGAGCGCCTGGAAGTGGGCGCGCGCCTGGGCGAGCTGCAAATGTTGACCAAGAACGCGACCGTGGCGCGCACCCGCGCCGACACCGTGTGGCAGAACGCCCGCATGGCGCTGTCGGAAGCCGAAGCGGGCATGCGCCTGAACGGCCGCCGCACGGTCGAGCAGCGCCTGGAACACGCGAAAGCGATGCTGGAGTTGCGCCGCGGCTGGCGCCACGTGCCGCAGGCCTGGAAGAACGCCGCCTGGCGCGGCGCCCTGGTGACCAAGCACCAGAACGCGCACCAGGTCAACCTGCGCCTGTCCTCGCTCGAGCATGCGCTGGCGCGCGACGATTGGGAACAGGACGGCACCGTCATCGACCAGTACGCGCGCCTGAACGACCAGCTGTCCGGCCGCCAGAGCGAGACCGAGGAACGCCGCTACCAGAACAACCGCGCGATCGAAGCCACCAGCAACGCGCGCGGCGCCTACATCGAGCGCCTGCGCTACACCATCAAGACCTACTCCAGGAACATCAAGGAACTGGGCGAACTGGCCGGTATCGACGTGCAGGCCGACCCGGTGCGGCTGGAGAACGACGACGTGCAGCTGGCCCAGGCCGGCCTGCACGTGCGCTTCAAGTTCGACGGCAAGGACCAGATCGGGATGAACGACGGCGAAGCCTCGGGCGGCCAGCAGGTGATGAAGTCGCTGGTACTGCTGATCGGCCTGCTGAAGTCGGAAGAAGGCTCGGGCGGCTTCGTGTTCATCGACGAACCGTTCGCCCACCTGGATATCCGCAACATCCAGCTGGTCGGCGAGTTCCTCAAGAATACCGACGCCCAGTACCTGATGACGACGCCGCTGACGCACAATACGGACGTCTACGACCCGTCGGAGCTGACGCTCATCACCAGCAAGAAGAAGAAGGACGTGCAGTGGGCGCAGCCGATCTTCGTGCTGCAGCGGCGGAAGGACGAGGCGAAAGCCGCTTGATGGACCACGCGTCGACAGCAATCGCTTACGACGGGCTGGCTGAACGCTGGGTGGATGGACGCTTCAATTCTGCGAACGGGATCGGGCAGCATGAGCGGGCGCTGGGCTTCGTCCAGGGTGGCGGATGGGCGCTGAATGTGGGCTGCGGGTGCAGTACGCGCTTCAATGCGCTCATGCGTGGGGCCGGGTTGCAGATCGAAGGGATCGATATCTCGGCGCGCATGGTGGCGCTGGCGCGCGCGGCGGATCCAGGCGTGCCGGTGATGCAGGCGGATGTGTGCGAATGGCTGCCTGGGCGCAGCTACCGCTTCATATCGGCATGGGACAGCCTGTGGCATGTGCGGCTGGCGCAGCAGCGCGCCGTGATGGGCAAGCTGATGGCGGCGCTGGAGCCAGGGGGTGTACTTATTTTTTCCGCCGGCGGACTGGATGCCGAGGACGAGCATGTGGATGCGACGATGGGGCCGCCGCTGTATTACAGCACGCTGGGGATAGCGGGGCTGCTCGATGTGGTCAAGGAGGCTAGCTGCGTGTGCAGGCATCTCGAGTTCGACCAGCATCCGGAGCAGCACCTGTACGTGATTGTGCAGCGCCCGGGATAAAACAGCAGGGGCCGGGTTCTGTTTGGCACAGTACCCGGCTCCTGCCTTGCCAGTTGCCGCTTACTTGCCGGCGCCCTTGCGGGTCACGATCAGGCTCGCGATACAGCTGCCGGCGATCAGCACCGCCACCACGGCCAGCGAGGCCTGGACCGGGACGTGATACCACGGCATGATCAGCATCTTGGCGCCGATGAAGGTCAGTACCATCGCCAGGCCATACTTGAGCAGGTGGAAGCGGTCAGCCACGTCCACCAGCAGGAAGTACAGCGCACGCAAGCCCAGGATCGCGAACATGTTCGAGGTGAACACGATGAACGGATCGGTCGTGATCGCGAAAATCGCCGGGATCGAATCCACCGCGAACACCAGGTCGGTGACCTCGATCAGGATCAGCACCAGGAACAGCGGCGTCACGAAACGCACCCCGGCCTTGGTGACGAAGAACTTCTCGCCGTGGTCTTCTTCACTGACCCTCAGGTGCCTGCGTGCGAACTTGAGCACCGGATTGTTGGCCACGTCCGGCTCCTGGTCGACCGCGACCAGCATGCGCATGCCGGTGTAGAGCAGGAATGCGCCGAAGATGTACAGCACCCAGCTGAATTCGCTGACCACCCATGCACCCGCGCTGATCATGATCGCCCGCATCACGATGGCGCCCAGCACGCCGTAGATCAGGACCCGGCGCTGGTATTGCTGCGGCACCTGGAAGGCAGTGAAGATCAGCAGGAACACGAACACGTTATCGACCGACAGCGCTTTCTCGATCAGGTAGCCCGAGAAGAATTCCAGCGCCTTCTGGTCGGCGATCTCGGCCCCCACGGTGCCGTTCAGGTACCACCACAGGCCGCCGTTGAAGGCCAGCGCCAGGCTGACCCAGACCAGCGACCAGATCCCGGCCTCCTTGACGCTGACCTTGTGCGCCTTGTTACCGCCAAAGACGAACAAGTCGAGCGCCAGCATCACCAGCACGAAGCCGACGAACACGGCCCACATCGGGCCGCTTGCAATGCTTTCCAGGCCGGTCATCGCGGTTCTCCTTGCTGTTCGGTGTACTGGCGCAGGACCGCGGTCATGGTTAAGCCGTTTGCATCGATTGCGATACGCATGGGTGTCCTCCCGTTGAAGTGAGCTTCCACTATATGCAGGTCGAATGCATCGCACAATTCGAATATAAGGTATATTCACATCGACTTTATCGATGTATTGGACGAAGATGGCCACGCTGAACTACAAACACCTGCGGTATTTCTGGATGGTGGCCAAGACCGGCAGCATCGCCAAGGCGGCGGCCCAGCTGCACCTGACGCCGCAATCGATCTCGGGACAGTTGACCGAACTTGCCGACAGCCTGGGCGTCACCCTGTTCCGGCGCGCCGGACGCAACCTGGAAATCACCGATACCGGGCGCCGGGTGGCGCGCTACGCCGACGAGATCTTCACCACCGGCGACGCCCTGCTCGAGCTGGTGCGCGACAAGGACATGACCACGGCGATGTCGTTCCGGGTCGGCTGCGCCGACTCGGTGTCCAAGCTGATTGCCTGCAAGCTGGTGCAGCCGGCGCTGGCGCTGAGCGAACCGGTCAGGCTGATCTGCCGCGAGGGCAGGCTGGACAGCCTGGTGGCCGAGCTGGCGGTGCACCGCCTCGACCTGGTGATTGCCGACCGTCCGATTCCGCCCCAGTTCAGCGTGCGCGCCTACAGCCATTTGCTGGGACAGAGCGCAATGAGCGCGTTCGCCACGCCGGCGCTGGCCGGCCGGCTCGGCCCGGCTTTCCCGGCCTGCCTGAACGAGGCGCCGCTGCTGCTGCCGGGCGAGGACTTCGCCATCCACCAGCGCCTGCTGCGCTGGTTCGAGGACAGCGACGTGCATCCCAACGTGGTCGGCGAGTTCGACGACAGCGCCATGATGAAAGCGTTCGGCCAGTCGGGGGCGGGGGTGTTCTTCGCGCCCACGGTGATCGCGCCGCAAGTGTGCCAGCAGTATGGGGTGGTGGTGCTGGGGCAGGTTGACTCGGTGGTCGAGCAGGTCTATGCGCTGAGCACCGAGCGCCGCATGCGCCATCCGGCCACCCTGGCCATCAGCGCGCTGGCGCGCGACGAGCTGTTCGTGTAAGCGCCTTAATTGCGCTCGAGTTCCTGGCGCATCCGGCGGCGCCAGCGCAGCAGCCCGGCCGAGTAGTAGCCGAAATAGCCGGCCGTGAGGCCCACGCACAGCATGGTCAGCGGGCTGTCGCTCAGCTTGGGCGCCGGAATCCCCTTGCCCTGGTTGGCGTAGATCTCTACGCCGATGTAGAGCACGCGCGCCACCAGCACCATCGCCATCAGGATGCCCAGGCGCGCGGCCGGGGTGAAGAAATACCCCTGCGGCGTATCCTCGAAGCGGGTCTGCTTCAGGCCCCACACGCTCCAGCCGATGCCCAGCAGCGCGCCGGCCGCCAGCGCGCCCAGGATGACGGGGGTGTCCAGCAGCTGCGCGGCCGGCACCACGATCATCGCGCCGAATACCAGCACCCCGGTGTAGTGGCGCGAAACGATCGAGCGCTGGCGCGCCATGCGGGCCTTGATGCGGTTGTAGACGCGCCAGACCAGCAGCGGGGTCAGGGCGAGCAGGGCGAGGGTGGTGATCGAGAAGTCCATGGTGCGCCAAAGAGGGTGGAGGCCGCCATTGTAATGGAGGGGGCCGGTGCCGCACGCCAGGCGGCGGGGAAGGGCGGGCAGGTTCGCATCATGATATGGTGCTTACTCCGCTTTTTTCGAGGAGATCCCCGCCATGAATGTTGCTACGCATCCCCTGAAAGCGCACCGTGCGCCCGACCCGGCCCCGATCGAGGAGCCAAGTCCCGAACCCTTCGACACGCCCCATCCGCACCACCAGCCCGGCCACGGCCACACGCCGCAGACCGAGGAGCCGGTGCCCGATCCGAAGCCGAGCGTGGTTCACTAAGCTTAATCGAAGGCCCACGAATACAGCACGTCCAGGGCGGTATTGGTGCCGGTCTGGAACTGCAGTGTGATTTTCGGGTTCAGCTTGTAGCGCAGGCGCACCAGGCTCGAGGCCGTGGTCGCGCCCTGCTCGAAGCTCAGGTAGGCGCGCGACGAGATGCGTTTGCCCACCGTCACCACCGTGCTTTCCAGCCCGGTCGCGGTGCCGTTGGCCTGCTTCAGCCCCAGCTCATCGACGCCGAGCGAACTGGCCAGCTTCTGCTGGAAGCCGCCGGTGCCGCCCTTGCCGCCCAATAGCGCGCCCGCGGCCGCCGCCAGCACATCCTTCTCGTTGCCGCTCGTGCCTTCCATGCCGTGGCCCAGCACCAGCCAGGACAGCTTTTCGCTGTCCGGCACGTTGGGGGTCGATACCAGGCGCGCGTCGGGCGACTGCGCGGTGCCGCGCACCTGCACGCCGGCTTCCACATTGGTCTGGGTCAGCTGCTCGCCTTCGGGACGCTTGCGCACCGCGAGGATGTCGAGCGAAGGGTTGTCGTAGGCGCCGCTGAAGGTCATCACCGCGCGTTCGATCGACAGCTTCTGGCCATAGGCCGCATATTCGCCGTCGACGGCGCGGATGGCGCCGTTGATGCGCGGCGCTGCGGCCCCCACCTTGCGGACCCGTACATTGCCGGCCAGCGTGGCATCGATGCCCAGGCCGCGCAGGCGGAACTCGTCGCCCAGGTCCGCGCGCAGGTTGATCGACAGCGGCATCTCCGCCTGCTTGTTCGAGGGCGCCGGCTTGGCGCCGCCGCGGCCCAGCACGATGACGTCGTCCGACATGGTCGGGCGGCCTTGCGGCGCGAATTCGATCAGGGCGCGGTCGGCCCGCACATTGCCTTCCAGCGTGAACTGGGTGGCGTCGCGCAGCAGTTCGGCGTTGCCGCTGACGACCACGGTGCGGTCGGGACGCGACAGCACTTCGAGCTTGTCGGCCGTGACCTTCAGGTTGGCCGCCGCCAGTCCGCTGGAAAAGCGCAGGAAGCCCTGCGCCGAGGCCGTGCCCTGGCGGCCCTGGAAGGTGAGGCGCTGCAGTTGCAGCTCGTCGCCGGCGAGCGAAGCGCGCAGCTCGCCGTTTTGCAGGCGCACGCCCTGTTCGGCCCAGCGCACGGCCAGCTTGTCGCCGCTCACGTTGCCGTCCAGGCGCGGCGTGCCGATGGTGCCGGCGCCCGTAAGCGCCAGGCGCAGTGCGCCGTCGAGTTCCAGTCCCGGCTGGCCGGCAAACGAGGCCAGCCAGGCGATCGAGGCCATGTCGGCCTTGGCCGTCATGCGCAGCGGGCTGTCGCGGTCCAGCCGGCCCTGGAGCAGCTGGGCGGTGGCGTCGAGATTGGCGCTGCCGGTACGGGCGCCGTCGAGCAGCACGCGTACGCGCAGCGCACCGCCCTGGACGTCGGCGCGCGCATCGAACTGGCGCAGGCCGAGCGGCACCGGGCTGTCGCCGCCGGCGATCATGTCGCCTTTTTCGCGGAACACGTGGACGTTGCCGTCCAGCGCAGGTGCGCCGCCGGTGGCAGTGGCGGTGCGCAGGTCGAGCGCCCACTGCGCGCCCAGGGTCAGGTCGCCGCGCGCGTTTTCGCGGATGGCCGGCGAGAACTGGGCCAGGTAGGTGAGCGGCACGTTGTCGGCGTGGCCGCGGCTGTTCCAGCGTGGGCCGTTCTTGGTGAGCGAATCGACCGTGATGCTGCCTTGCGCGAGCTTGATGACGGCGCCGTTGAAGGCGATGCGTTCGGGTTTGGTGAGTCCCATCACGCCGCTGCCAGGCGCGCCGCTGATGCGCAGCGGCACCGGCGCCTGCAGCGCCAGCGCGTAGCGGCCGCGGTTCTGCAGCGCGGCCAGGGTGCCGCTCCAGGTGTCGCCGGCCCAGCCGCCGCGCACCTCCAGGTTGGCGTCGAAGGCTTCGCCCACGGCGGCGGCGCGCAGCAGGTGGGCGCCGCGCGTGCCCTCGGTCTTCAAGCTGGCCGAGGCCACGCGGGTCTCGCCGTTGACGTAGTCGAGCAGCTGGATGTCGGAGGACAAGGCATCGCGCGCGCCGCGGCCGGCGCCCAGGTTGGCGCTGGCGCGCAGCGAGCGGATGTTGTGGGTGCCGAGCAGGCGCAGGTTCTGGCCTTCCAGTACGGCCGTGAGCGAGGGCGTGTCCATGGTGCCGGACAGCGTGCCCTGGCCGCGCAGCACGCCGGCGTAGTCGGGGCCGAGCGCGGCCAGCTGCGGCGCATCGATGCGCCAGGACAGCTGGTCGGTACCTAAGCCGAAGCTGCCCTTGGCCGCGACCACGTTGGCGCCCACGTGCAGGTCGACGTCGGCGTTGGACACATGGCGGCGGTCGGCCGTGAGTCTGGCGTGGCCCCACAGCGGCGAATTCGACAGGGTCGAATCCTGCACCCGCAGGTCCACAGCGCCGCGCCAGTCGGCGCCACTGCGCCCGCTGGCATCGAAACTGCCGTTGATCTTGCCGGCCAGCGGAGAGCCGAAGGCGGCCGGGTTGAAGCCCTGGGCCGTGCCCTTCACCTTCGCTTCCACGAAGCGTGCGCCTTCCGTGCCGGCCAGCCAGGCTTCGCCGCTGGCGCGCAGGGCGCCGTTGGCGCTCTTGCGCTGCGCGGCCACCCAGCCCAGGCCATTGGCGTTGAGGTCGAAGGTGGTGCGCGGCGCGGCCATGGTGCCGGTGGCGACGCCGCTGGCCAGCACCGCGCCATACAGGTCCTTGCGCACCGCCGACAGCTGGCGGCCGTCGAGCTTCCACTGCAGCTTGTCACCGCTGCCGCCAAAGGCGCCGTTGATCGCCACCGTGTTCTGGCCCAGCGCCAGGTCGGCATCGATGCCGCTGATGCGTTTGGCGTCGGCGTGCAGCTTGCCCTTGCCCGTGAGCGCCTGGTCGAACAGGCGGCTGCGGCGGATGTCGAAGCCGGCGTCTACCCGCCATGCCGGGGCCAGCGCGCCCGCCACGTTGACGGTGGCGTTGATGTCGGCCTGCGGATAGTCGCCGAAGGCGACCGGGTTGAAGCGGCTGGCGCTGGCGCTGGCCTTGAATTCCTTCTCCTTCAGGAGGTTCATGCTGCCGGCCACGTCGACCCGGCTGCTGCCGGCAGATAAACGGCCTTCGCGCAGCGTGACCACGTTGTTTTCCAGCGTCGCCAGCGCCGCCAGCGCCAGGCCCTGGTCGGCCAGGTTCGCCCGCAGGGTCTGGGTCTTGCCGGCATTGGTCACCTGGATGTCGCCGCGGATGGCGGTGGTCTTCATGCTGCCGTGCACCTGCTTGAGGTCGAAGCGGTCGGTGTGCAGGGTGAAGCGGGCCGTGCCCACGCCTTCCTCGTCCTTGCCGCGCTGTACCCCGCCGGTGCCCGTGAAGCGCCCGGCGCCGCCGAAGTCCAGCAGCACGTCGGACACCTGCAGCGCGTCCAGGCTGCCGCCCAGCTGCCCGCGCATGAGGCGCAGCGGCAGGCGTTGCTGGTCGATCGTGCCTTCCGGGCCATCATTCGTGATGTTGACGCTGCCGCTGATGCCGCGCTTGTCATCGAGCTTGCCGGCAACGGCGAAGGTGAGGTCGGCCGTCGGCAGTGCCGGGTTGAAGAAGCCCGGGTCGACGTTGCGGCCGTTGATGCGCAGCGAGCGCAGGGGAATGGGGGCGTAGGGCGAGAGCTCGAAGTGGGCGTCGCCCACGGCGCGGCCGGCCTGGCCGGTGGCGTCGAGCAGCGTAGCTTCCAGGTCGCCGCCGACCTTCATGCGCAGCTGGGCCGCGCTGGCGCCGGCCTTGGCCTGCGATTGCGACAGGCTGGCGCTGGCGTCGATCTTGAAGGGGCGCTGGGCGCCGATGGTACCGGCGGCGGCCACGTCGCCCCAGGGGGTGACGGCGGCGGCGTCGGCCACCTGCCAGCGGGCCTTGTTGCCTTCCAGGCGCAGGCGGATGTTGTCGATGTGGGTCTCGGCGCCCTTGCTCACGAACGTAGCGCGGTTCAGGCGCGCGTCGTCGATCGAGACGGTAAAAGGCGGCGCCAGCTTGACCGGCATGGTCGAGGGTTCCGTGCTTTCCTTGAGGGTTTCCACGCGCAGATTGGCCGCGTGCAGGGTGTCCACCAGGATGCCGCGCGAGACGATCTGCGCCGGCGACCAGTTCAGGTCGATCTTGTTGGCGATGACCAGCTGCTCGTCGGTGCGCCACACGAGGCGCTCGATATGCATCTTGCCGTACAGCGAACCGGACACGCCGGTGAGCGTGAGCTTGCCGCCGGTGGAACTGGCGACCTTTTGCGCGATCATCTGCAGCGTGGTCTCGCGCCCCAGGTACCACAGGGTGCCGCCGATGACGGCGCCGGTGACGACGACGCCGATGGCGACGCGGCGCGGCCATTTGCGCGGTTTGTGGGGGTCGGGTTGGTTCGCCGCGGCCTGGTTGGTGTCGTTCGTGTCCATCAGAAGGTGAATCCCAGGGAGAAGTGCAGGCGCGCTTTTTTCACGGCATGGCCATAAGCCACGTCGACATTGATCGGTCCCACCGGGCTGCGCCAGCGCGCGCCGACGCCGAAGCCCGACTTGGGTTTCAGGTCGCCGACCTTGTCGGCCGCGTTGCCGGCATCGTAGAACACCGCCACGCCCCAGGGTGGGCGGAACCAGTACTGGTACTCGGCGCTGGCGGTGAGCATGTACTTGCCGCCGACGATGGCGCCGTTTTCGCGCACGCCCAGTTCGCGGTAGCCGTAGCCGCGCACCGACTGGTCGCCGCCGGCGCGGAACAGGAAGGTGCTCGGCACGCCGATCTTGTCCTTGGCCGCTACACCGCCGAATTCGCCGCGCAGCACCAGGGTGCCGCTTTCGCCCAGCGGTTTGAGGTAGAGGCCGCGCAGGTAGAGGCGCAGGAATTTTTCGTCGGTCAGGATCGGCAACAGGGCGCCGCCCAGCTGTCCCTGGATGACGTAGCCGTTGGTCGGCTGGATCAGGCTGTCGAGCTGGCGCTTGGTGATGCTGTAGGTGAGCGGCAGGCTGCGGGTGCTGGTCGGCTCGTTCGGTGGCACCTCGCGTTTTTCGATCAGCGCTTCCAGCGTCAGGCTGCGTTCGAGCAGGGGCGAGCCCCATGCGCGGCGCGCGGCGACGGTAGCAAGGGTGGTGATCTCGCCGCGCAGGTCGTTGCGCTCGACGCCTGCGCCGACGCTGTCGTTGAAGCCCTTGGCCGTGGTGGGCCAGTAAAAATCGGTGCGCACGGTCTGGCGCTTCTGTTCGTACAGCAGGTCGTTCTTCATGCGCTTGCCGAACACGTTCAGGTCGTCGTAGCTGATCTGGGCGCGCGCGCCGGTGTCGGTCGAGAAGCCGACGCCGACCTCGACGGCCTTGCGCTTGTTCTCGGTCACGCGCACCAGTACCGGCAGCACCGTGGGGCCGGTGGGCGGCTCCGGCGTGGCCGGGTTGGCGTCGGCATCGTCGTCGCCTTCCTTGAGTTCCTGCAGCTCGGCGTTGAGCACGGCGCGCATGTCGGCGCTCACCTCGACGCTGCTGAAGTAGCCGGTATCCTGCAGGCGCGATTGCAGGGCCTGCAGCGCGGCCTCGCTGTACATGTCGCCCGGATTGATCTTGTTGAGGTTGGTGATGACTTCCTTCGGGTAGCGCGTCAAGCCACGGATGCGCAGCGCGCCGAAGCGCATTTCCGGGCCGCTGTCGATCACGACGTGCAGCAGGGCGCGCAGTTCGTCGGGGTCGACCGTGGCGGAGGTGTCGACCAGCCTGGCGCGCGGGAAGCGCGTCTGCTGCACGTCGCGCAGCAGCTCGCGCTTGGCCGCTTCCCAGTCGGCCTGGCGGAAGCGCGCGCCGACCGGCAACTGCCAGCGGCTGCGCAGGGAACCGGCATCGAAGGGCGCGCCGCCTTTCTCAAAAGGGACGAAACCCTGCAGCACCAGGTCGACATCGCCCACCAGCACCGCCGGCCCCGGGTCGACGATGACGCGCGCGACAGGCTTGCCGCCGCTGGTGTCGAGCCCGGACGAGATCTTGGGCGAGTAGTAGCCTTCGGTGGCGATGAGCGTCTTGGCCTGTTCCGGCGCTTCCTTGACCAGGCGCTGGAGCTGCTCCATGTCCACGCGCGCGTTGCCGCGCCAGCGCATCAGGTCGAGGTTATCCTCGAGCATATTCTCGATCTGGCGCGGCGCGTCGATGCGGACCTGGTAATCGATACCCTGTGCGTGGAGCGCCGTGGCTACGAAGAATGCACCGACGCCCAACAGGGGACGCAGGCGGCTACGGGGGATCGATCTTGCAGGAAACATGGCGCTCCGATGGAAAAGTTCGTGGCAATCTTAACGGATTGGCAAAAACGGTGGCGTGCGCCAGCCCATCCGTGCGCAGGGCGCGGGTGTACTCCGGGCGCGATTTTGTGCCAGAATTCGGCGTTTGCCCGGCGCCTGCGCGCCCCTCTTTTTTCCGGACCATCACCATGCAATCACTCGACACCGCGCTCGTCCTCTTCAGCGGCGGCCAGGACTCCACCACTTGCCTCGCCTGGGCGCTGCAGCGCTACGCGCGCGTGGAAACCATCGGCTTCGACTACGGCCAGCGCCATGCGATCGAGCTCGAAGTGCGCCCCACCGTGCTGTCGAAAATGCGGGCACTGAACCCGGAATGGGATGCGCGCCTGGGCGAGGACCACATGATCGACCTGTCCCTGATCGCGAAGATCTCGGATACGGCGCTGACCAGCAACGTGGAAATCGCGATGCAGGCCAACGGCTTGCCGAACACCTTCGTGCCGGGCCGGAACCTGCTGTTCATGACGGTGGCGGCCACCGTGGCCTACCGCCGCGGCCTCACGGTGCTGGTGGGCGGCATGTGCGAGACCGATTTCTCGGGCTACCCGGACTGCCGCGACGACACCATGAAGGCGCTGCAAGTGGCACTGAACCTCGGTATGGCGACGCGCCTGAAAGTCGAGACGCCCCTGATGTGGATCGACAAGGCCCAGACCTGGGAACTGGCGCAGCAGGCCGGCGGCGACGCGCTGGTGGACCTGATCCGCTTTGACACCCACACTTGCTACCTGGGCGAGCGCGGCGCCGCCCACCCCTGGGGCCACGGCTGCGGCAGCTGCCCGGCCTGCGCGCTGCGGGCGCGCGGCTACGAGCAGTACGTGGCGCGCAAGGCTGCCTGAGTCCTACTGGCCGCGCAGGTGCGCGGCTTCCTGGTACGCGCCCAGCACCTGGGGGTGCCACGGAATGTGGCTGGTGCGCAGGATCTGCCCGTCGCGCGCGTACACCAGGTAACGCTCGCCGGCGCCGTTCTCGCCCGGGAGGTTGTCGCGGAAGATGGCTTCGCAGCTGATCGTGACGCGGTTCTTGTTGACCGTGTATTCGAGCGTCTGCCCCTTGGCGTAGCTGCCCTTGATGTTGTCGACGAAGTCGAAGCTGGCCAGGTGCTTTTGCAGGACGATCTCGCGCCCCTCCTCGTTCTTGACGGTCTCGCGCTGGAAGCTCAGCTGCGTCATTTTTCCGATGAAGACCAGGTCGGCCTCGTCGCGCAGGGCGGCGGCTTGCGCCTTGGTGCGCTCGATACGCTCCAGGCGCAGGCGCGGCTGGTCTTCGGGGGCGACGATGGCGCAGGCCAGGCCGGCGCCGGGATGGGCGGCGCAAGCCAGGGCCAGGCTGGCGAGGATGCGTCGGGTTGGTCGCTTCATGCTGTCTCCCAGGGCTGGAAAACGCCATCATGCCAAGAAATGGGGCCTGAAAATGCGCAGAAGCTCACATTCGGTCGCCAGAGCGTGACAATCCGCGCATTTGTCGGCGCGTGCGGGGGCGTACATTCTGGGGATGAGCCCCGCCTTCCTGTTGCTGGCCGCCGCCGCGTCCGTCCTGCCTGCCCATGCCCTCGCTGCCCGTATCCCGTATCCGCAGGAGGTTATGGTGTATGACCTGAACGCCTGCCCCCGTCCGGCCTGGCCTGCCGGCGCGCTGTCCCAGCGCGCCGCGGGCAAGACGACGGTGGAGGTGCAGGTTGGCGCAGCAGGCATGGTCAGCGACGCCCGCGTGGCCGTCTCCAGCGGCAGGGCCGACCTGGACGAGGCGGCGCTGGCAGGCATCCGCCGCTGTGTATTCCACGCGGTGCTGGCCACCGGCCAGGCGCCGACCGGCTGGCTCAAGACGCAGTATGTGTGGGTGCCGGGCGAAGCGGCCAGGCCGCCGGGGCAGGACCGGCAACTGTTCGCGCGCACCAGCAAGCTGGCGGCCGAGGGCGATCCCGCCGCGCAGAACCTGCTCGGCACCTGGTACCAGCACGGCACCTACGTGAAGGCCGACCTGGCGCAGGCGGCAAGCTGGTACCTGCGGGCGGCGCAGGGTGGTAACGCCTGGGCGCAGAACAACCTCGGGGTGCTGTACAACCGTGGCGCCGGCGTGCCGCGCGACCAGCGGCAGGCGGTGGCCTGGTACGCGAAAGCGGCCGCGCAGGACCACCGCTGGGCGCAGGCCAACCTGGCATGGGCTTACCAGCACGGCAGCGCCGGTGAGCCGGACCCCGACAAGGCCTTGTACTGGCTGACGAAATCGGCCACGGGCGGGCTGGCGGCCGCGCAGCTGCGGCTCGGTATGCAGGGGATGCAGCGCGCCGTTCTGGACGAGGACCGCGCGCTGGCGGCGGCCTGGCTGGCGCGGGCCGCGGCGCAGGACTACCCGCCAGGCCTCTACTACCTGGGCCGCAGCTTCGAACTGGGCCTGGGCAACGTGCAGGACGACGCACAGGCAGCCGCGTACTACCGCAGGGCGCTCGGGCGCAGCGAGGGCCGGGCGGAACTTGCACTGGGCATGCTGCTCGACGCGGGCCGTGGCGGCGCCGCCGACCCGGAAGGAGCGGCGAGCCTGTACCAGAAGGCCATGCAGTCGCGCCTTCCCCCCGCCTACTACCGCTACGGCCTGGTGCTGGAACAGCGCGGCGACGACGAGCTGGCGCTGGCGGTGTTCCGGCAGGGGGCGGAGCTGGGCGACTGCGATGCGATCGTGAAGTATGTGCAGCTGCGGCCGGCGCCGGGCGCCCCCTGGGAGCTGCGCGCCCAGGCCTGCGCCGCGCGTCCCGAACTGCCGCCGCGCCTCTAAGGATGGCGTAAGTACAGACAGGAAATTTGACGCTACAGTGCTTGCTCCTCAAAGTACAAGCAACCGGACACCCATGCCCCATCCCGTACCCCGCCCATTTACCCGCGCCATGGCCGTGCAAGGCATGCGCGCGCGCCTGCTGAGGGAAAGCTTCCCGCGCATCCAGATGTTCATCCTGGTGACGATCACCGGGCTGGCCGGCTTCGGCGCGTCGGTGGCGCTGCTCGCCGGCGGAATCGAGGTGATGGCGCTGCGCTACGTGCTGGCGATGGGGGTGGCCTATATCGTGTTCCTGCTGCTGCTGTGGCTATGGCTGCACACGCGCACGGCGGATTACCTCGACATTCCGGCCTCCGCCGGCTCCGATGGCGGCGGCGGGGGCAGCGGCGCGAGCGACTTCGCCGGCGGTGGCGGCAGCTTCGACGGCGGCGGCGCCAGCGGCAACGTCGACTTCGCCCCGGACGGCGCCGGCATCGAGGCCATCGCCGAGAAGCCATTGGCGGTCATCGGGCACGCCGACGAGGGCGCGATTCCGCTGGCGCTCGTCCTGATCGCCCTGGGTATCGTGCTGTCGTCGCTGTTCGTGGTCTGGTCGGCGCCGATCCTGTTCGCCGAGATCCTGGTGGACGCCCTGCTGGCCGCCGGCCTGTACCGGCGCCTGCGGGTGCTCGACCCGCGCCACTGGATGGTCGCCGCGCTGAAACGCACGCTGATCCCGTTCATCCTGACCACGCTGGTGGTGGCCGGCGCAGGCTGGGGGATGCAAGCCTATGCGCCTGAGGCCCGCTCGCTGGGCCAGGTATTCGCCAGCCAATAATCTCCCGTAATCACCTTCGGGGTCAGGTCTGACAATCGGACACGAGCTCGACAGTACTAACCGTTAAAAGCACCTTCGGGGTCAGGTCTGACAATCGGACACGAGCTCGACAGTACTAACCGTTAAAAGCGAGGTAACGGCTGGGTTCGTGTCCAAATGTCAGACCTGACCCCGAAGTTGCGAAGTTGTGAAGTTGGTGTTAGCTCACTCTGCGCAAGGGGGTGGCGGGGGCGTCGAAGTGGAAGCTGCCGGCGTCGTGCAGCTCCCAGGCGCCGTCGCCGGTCAGGTGCAGCACGTGGGTGTGGTGGCGCAGGACGGCGGGGCGGTGGGCGATGCTGATCAGGGTGGTGCCGCCGGCGCGCAGGCGGGCGTAGAGCGAGGCTTCGTTGCCGCTGTCGAGGGCGCTGGTGGCTTCGTCGAGGATGACGATGGCCGGGGCGTGCACCAGCACGCGGGCGAAGGCCAGGCGCTGCTGCTCGCCGACCGAGAGCAGCTTTTCCCAGTCCTGCACGGCGTCCAGGCCGCCAATCTGGCCGGCCAGGCGCGGCAGGTGGACTTGCTCCAGGATTTCCAATAGCTGCTCGTCGCCCAGGCCGCAGGCGGTGCTGGGGTAGATCAGCTGGCTGCGCAGGGTGCCGGTCTGCAGGTAGGGTTGCTGGGGCAGGAAGAAGAAGTCTTCCGCCGGCGGGTGCTCGATGGTGCCGCTGCCGGTGTGCCACAGGCCCGCGATGGCGCGCAGCAGCGAGCTTTTGCCGCAGCCGCTGTCGCCGGTGATGAGCAGGGCGTCGCCCGGCGCCAGGGCCAGGCTCAGTTCCTTGATCAGCACCCGGTCGGATTGCGGCGGGTGCAGGGTGAGGGCGTCCAGCGCCAGGCGCGCGCCGGGGCGGCGTTCGATGCGCGGGTGTTTGCTGTCGGCGACCTGCTTCGTCTCCACGTCCGGCAGTACCAGCCGCGACAAGGCCTGCAGGCGGTCGATGCCGGCCACGAAGCGGCTCAGGCTTTCGAAATTATCGACGATCACGCCCACCGCGCCGAGCACCGCGGTGAAGGCGCCGGCCGCCTGCACGGCGCGGCCCACTTCGAGCTGTCCCGACAGCACGCCCTGGGCCAGGATCACGAAGGGCAGCACCAGGGTAAGCTGGCTGAAGGTGCGCTGGAACAGGTTGAGCGAGCGCTGCTTCTTGATCAGCCCCGCGAAATTCTGGATCACTTTCGTGAACTTGCTGTCGATGTGGGCGCGCTCCTGCGCCTCGCCGCGGTAGAAGGCGATCGATTCGGCGTTTTCGCGCAGGCGCATCAGGCTGAAACGGAAATCCGCCTCCAGCCGCAGCTGCCAGAAATTCATACGGATCAGCGGGTTGCCGAAGACGTAAAGCGCGACCACGGTGCCCACCAGCGCGTACACCGCCAGCACCGCCACCAGCGTGTGCGAGATGGTCCACAGCACCGCGCTGAAGGCCACCAGCTGCATGATGGAGCCGAGGAAGATCAGCAGGAAGTGGATCGACCGCCCGGTGAAGGTGTTGATGTCTTCGCTGATGCGCTGGTCGGGGTTGTCGATCTCGCTGGTGGCGCCCAGCTCGTAGTACTTGCGGCCCTTCAGGTAGCTGTCGAGGAAGCGGCCGGTGAGCCAGCGCCGCCAGTGGTTGGCGAACAGGTCGCGCATGTAGTAGTAGAAGGCGTAGACCGGAATCGCCACCGCCAGGATCATCAGGCAGGCCCGTACCGAGGTCCAGAAACGGCCGCCGTCCTTGCCGGCCAGCGCCGAGGTCATCTCGCCGGCCTGGTCGTTGAGCATGACGGCGAACTTGGTCTCGACCAGCATCAGCACGATCAGCAGCGAGAGCAGGAACCACGCTTTCTTGCGTTCTTCCTCGAGCCAGTAGGGCTTGGCCACATTCACGAACTGCTTCCAGGCCGCCAGCGACAGGGGTGGCCGGCGTCGGTTCTTGGGGGCCGCCGGGGATTCGGTGGTGTCGGGCTGCTTGCTGGCGGTGATAGGCATGGTGGTTCTCGATAAACAGCGGTAATGCTTGGCCCCAGCATACGTCTGGTCATGCAGTAGTTCGGTGCGGAAACGGACATAGCGCGAACTTACCTGCGTGGCGACACGATGGCGCTTTGTCAATTAGGCTGGGTTCGTCCCCATTCCTACAGGATTTCCCCACCATGAATAACCGCAGCCTGCTTTCCTCGATCCTGATCGGCGCCGTCGCCAGCGCCCGCTCCATGACGCCCATGGCCACCCTCGCGATGGCGCGTGCCAGTGGCCGCCACACCAGCGGCCAGCTGGTGCTGCTGGACCGCCCCTTGTTCAAGTACGGCGCCATGGCCATGGGCCTGGGCGAGCTGTATGGCGACAAGATGAAGACGGCGCCCGACCGCACCGTCTTCCTCGGCCTGCTGGCGCGCGTCATGAGCGCCGGCATCGCCGGTGCGGCGCTGGCCCCGCGCGGCCGCGAAAAAGCCGGTGCGGCGGTTGCCGTCGCCACCGCCGTGCCGCTGGCCTACCTGACGCTGGCCGGCCGCAAGGAAGCCATGGCCAAGATGGGCCAGACCCGCAGTGGCCTGATCGAGGACGCGCTGGTGGTGGCCGCGGGTTCGGCCATCGTGGCGCTGGCGACGCGGCCGGACCGGGTCAGCCGGGAATCCTGGCCACGGCCTTGATCTCGAACTGGAAGCCATACAGCCAGGTCACCCCGACCACCGTGGCGTTGGGGTAGGGCGCTTCGCCCCAGTAGTCGCGCGCCACTTCCCAGATCCGCTCGAAGTGGCGCTCCGGGTCGACGATGAAGATCGTCACGTCGACCACGTCGGCGAAGCTGCAGCCGGCGGCGGCCAGCACCGCGTCCAGGTTCCCGAAGGCGCGCCGCACCTGCGCGTCCACCCCTGGCTCCGGCGTCCCATCCTCGCGGCTGCCCACCTGTCCCGACACAAATAGAAACCCGCCCGCGCGCACCGCCGGCGAATAGCGGTTCTGCTCATACAGGGCTTGGCGGCCGGCCGGGAAAACGACATCGCGCTGGTTCATTGCTTACTCCTTCGGTTGGTTGATTCCTGCACTGTAGCTTTTCGAACTGTGTAGATAAACAGGAGAATCGACTCAACACTGTTTGTATAATCCAGATAATTATTGGGGAGCACACAGTGGACAGGTTCGACGGCATGCGCGCATTCGTCCGGGTGGTCGAGGCGGGCAGCTTTACCAAGGCGGCCGACACCCTCGGCATGAGCCGCACCACGATCACCCAGCTGGTGCAGCAGCTGGAGGCGCACCTGCGCATCAAGCTGCTCAACCGCACGACGCGCAAGGTCAATGTCACGGCCGACGGCGCCGTGTATTACGAGCGCGTGGTGCGCCTGCTGGCGGAACTGGACGACATCGAGAACAACCTGCCCGGCGCCTCCCCCGCGCCGCGCGGCCTGCTGCGGGTGGACGTGCCCAGTCCCTTCGCCAATATCCTGCTGGTGCCGGCGCTGCCCGCGTTCCATGCGCGCTACCCGGACATCCAATTCGACCTGGGCGCCAGCGACCGCAAGGTCGACCTGATCGGCGAGAACGTCGACTGCGTGGTGCGCGGCGGCGAAGTGAAGGACCAGTCGCTGGTGGCGCGCCATGTGGGCGACCTGCAGCTGGGCGTGTATGCGGCGCCGGCCTACCTGGCGCAGGCCGGCACGCCGGCGCACCCGGGCGACTTGGGCGATCCGCAGCACCGCATCGTGCGCTACCGCTGGGCCAACGGGCTGCCGTATGCCATGCACCGGGATGGCGAGAGCGTCAAGCTCCAGGGGCGTTACGTGCTGGCGATCGATGATGGCAATGCCTACCTGACGGCGGGGCTGGCGGGACTGGGGGCGCTGTGGCTGCCGGACTACATGGCGAAGGCGCACGTGGCCAGCGGGGCGCTGGTGCGGCTGTTCGCGGATTGGCGGATCGACCCGATGCCGATGTACCTGGCGTATCCGCCGAACCGGTATGTGAGCAAGCAGCTGCGGGTGTTTATCGAGTGGGTGGTGGAGTTGATGGCGGTGCATGCGCCGGTGGTGGGAAAAACGCGTACCGATGAGTGACACGCCAGTCCATTACCTCGTCGTACGCGCCACTGGCGCCCACGACTTCCCGCGCGGGCCGGAACAATGCCACCGGCATTGTTCCGTCCAAGTTTGCATGCTCAACGGCTGCTCAACGAAATTGGGCCCCGGCCTTCGCCGGGGCGACGGTTTCACGGCTAACGACCCAGCAGCGGCAACACATCCCCCCGCTCCAGCGGCCGGCTGAATAAAAACCCCTGGTACTCGTCGCACGCCATCCCGCGCAGCACCGCCAGCTGCGCCTCGGTTTCCACGCCTTCCGCCACCACCTTCAATTTCAGCCCGCGCGCCAGGTTGACGATCGACAGCGCGATCGCGGCGCTGTCCTCGTCGCGGTCGATGTCGCGCACGAAGGCGCGGTCGACCTTCAGGCGCGAGACCGGGAAGCGCTTCAGGTAGGCCAGGCTGGAATAGCCGGTGCCGAAATCGTCGATCGCCAGGTCCACCCCGAGGGCGCGGATGTCGTGCATCAGGACGTCCACTTCTTCTTCCCGGCTCATCAGGGCGGTTTCGGTGATCTCCAGTTCCAGCGAGCCGCGCGGCACCTGGTATTGCGCCAGGCAGCGGCGGATGGTGTCGAGCAGGGACTTCTGGTACAGCTGGCGCGGCGACAGGTTCACCGCCACCTTCACCGGCCGCCCCAGCTGCGCCGACCACTCGCCCATCTGGCGGCAAGCCTCTTCCAGCACCCAGGCGCCGATCGGGACGATCAGGCCGCTGCGCTCGGCGATCGGCACGAACTGCGCCGGCGACACTGCGCCCAGCGCCGGATTGTCCCAGCGCAGCAGGGCCTCGAAGCCGATCACGGCCTGCTCCTGCACCGTCACCTTGGGCTGGTACACCAGGCGCAATTCGCCATGTTCGAGGGCGCGGCGCAGGTGGGCCTCGATGGTGAGGCGCTGGCCCAGGCCGGTGTGCATGCCGCTGGAGAAGAAGTGGATGGCGTCGTCCATGTCGGCGCCGGCGCGGGTGCAGGCGCCCTGGGCGCTGCGGTGCAGCTCGTCGGCGTTGCGGCCGTCCTGCGGGTAGAGCGCGATGCCGAGCACCGGATCGAGGAAGAAGTCGCGCCCATCCACGCTCAAAGGCGCCGCCATCAGCGCGTGCACCTGCATCGCGAAGCGCTCCACGGCCTGCCGGCCGGCGGCGCCGTCGAGCAGGAAGGCGAATTCGGCGCCGCGGATGCGCGCCACCGCCACCTGCTCGCCACTGGCGCGGCGCAGCAGCTCCCCGATGTCGCGCAGTGCGCGGTCGCCGGCGTCGTGGCCGAGCAGGTCGACGATCTCGTGCAGGCGTTCGAGCACCAGCGCGATCACCGCCAGTTCCTGGCCGCCGCTGCCCGCGATGCGCGCTTCCAGCAGGCGCCAGAACTGGAGCTGGTTGGGCAGCTTGGTGATCGGGTCGAACTCGGTCAGCCAGGCCAGCCGCGCTTCGGCGCGTTCGCGCTCGGTGATGTCGGTGAGGACGTTGACCAGGTGGGCCTTGCCGTCTTCGGCGGTGAGGCGGCTGGTCAGCTGGATGACGGTGCGGGTCTCGCCGCTGCCGTCGCGCATGGCGCCGGCCGCGTCCAGGCTGGCGCCATGATCCAGCACGGCGGCGTAGCGGCGCTCGCGGTCCTGGTCGGCGCCATCGAAGACGCTGCGCTCTTCCAGGCCGGGCAGGGCGTCGAGCGGGCGGCCGACCAGGCGCGCGAAGGCCTCGTTGGCCAGCACGATGCGGCGCTCGTCGTCGAGCACCCAGATCGGCGTGCCGACCGCGTTCATGATCGAGGCCAGATAGTCGAAGCGCTTGACCAGCCGCGCTTCGCTGGCCGACACCAGGTCGATCAGGCGGAACTGGCGGCGCGTGTCGCGCGCCACGCGCCAGGCCAGGAAGGACAGCGCCCCCGCCAGCAGCAGCCAGGACACCAGCGCGCTCCACATCCTGCCGTACCAGGAATCCAGCGCCACGTCGCGGTTCATGCCGGTGATGATCACCAGCGGATAGCCTTCGACGGTGTCGTAGCCGTACAGGCGCAGCACGCCGTCGACCGGGCTGGCGGCCTCGAAGGCGCCGCGGCTGGCGCGCGGCAGCTGCTCGCGAAACAGCGGGGTATCGGCGAAGGACTCGCCGATGCCGGCCGGGTAGCCGGGGCCGCGGATCAGCATGGTGCCGTCGCGGTGGAGCAGGGTGACCGAGCCGCCGGGGCCCAGTTCGACCGACCGGTACAGGCGCTCCAGGCGCGCCGAGTCGACCTGCGCCAGCACCGCGCCCGCATACTGGCCGCCGGTGTCGAACACCGGGCGCATGAAGTTCAGGATGCCGTGGCCGGTCGCGCGGTCGACGTTCGAGATCGTGATGGCGATCGAAGCCGCGCCGGCACCGGCGCTCACGGCGGCAGGTGCGGCCAGGGCGGGCAGGCTGCGCGCCATGTCGCCCGGCGCCACGCTGGCGGCCAGGCGGCCGGCGGCATCGAACAGGGCCATCCGCGCCAGGTAGGGCCGGGCCGGTCCGGCGTGTTCTTCCAGGAAGCCGGGCGTCAGCACGCCCGCGCCCCGGGCGCGGTAGAGGGTGGCGGTGCGCTGGGTGGCGCCGTCGATGGCCTGGGCCACGCCGGTGGTCTGGGCGGCAAACACGATCGCCACGTTGCGCAAGGTGACCTGCTGCTCGCGCAGCGCGTCCTCGTAGCTGGCGTAGAGCATCGACGCGGTGACCATGCCGAGCGCCGCGATCAGCCCGGCCGTGACGATCACGAGCCGCGCGCGCGGGTAGGGACGGACGGGCCGCAGCCCGGAGGGATTAGGTGCTTGCATGTTTCCGCGTCGGCATTTACAAAATGACCACGCTGCGATTCTACATGCGCTGCGGCATGCGCAGCGCCCGCTGCGTTGCCATGCAAAACGGCCGGGCAAGCCCGGCCGTCGAGGGAGGTGAAAACGCGTGGGTCAGGCGGCCGGATGGACCGCGTGGGCCTTGCGGTTGCGGTTGCGGCTGGCCAGGTACCAGATGATCGCCAGCGGCACCAGCAACGGCAGCAGCAGCGGCGAGATCGCCAGCGCCACCGCGACCGCCGCCACGATCAGCGCTCCCAGCAGCAGCACGCCCAGGCCGGCGAACACCACCGCCAGGACCACGCCCACCACCAGCAGCACGAAGCCCGCGATGATGGTGCCGCCGCCCGCGAACAGCAGCGCCAGCAGGGCGCCCAGCGGCCCGTCGAATTCCTCGCCGTCGATGTGGAAATTCATGTAGCCGACGTCGGTGGCGACCTCCCACAGCAGCAGGGCGAACAGGAAAAGGATGATGTATGGGGCGTACTTTTTCATGGCGTTCCTCATCAGGTGGTGTGGTGGATTGCGTTTGGATGAACGAACTGTAAGCGCGCACGTCTGCACGGGCCATGGCTTTGCGACAGGCTGCAATTTTCGCGCGCCGGGACGCGCGCAAGGGCGATAAAAGGGAGCGCTTGACGTGCAAATCAGATGCAGCCATGAGGAAACGAACGTGGTCGATTTGGCCTTGCAATCAACCCATCGTTTCCTATACTGACAGCCTGCTCTGTAACAGGGGGATCCTATGCACGCTGTCATCCAGAAACCTGGGGACCACCTGGCCGCTCTGCAACCTGTGTTGGCCAACAGTGGTCCCAAGGGACCGCCATCGGCGCCGCCAAGCATTCCGCCGATCATCATCAATCCGTTTAACCGGGAAACACCGATTCCCGCCATCGATCCACGCCATGTCCCGGCCGGCCCGCCCCTGCGGCCGCCCGCGCCGCCCGCCTGGCGCTTCGCTTGACGCCCGCTGCGCCCGTTTTCCTGGCCCGCGCATGCGTGCGGGCTTCTTCATGCGCCCGCTTTCCTCTATGATCGCTGCTTTGATGCACAAGGAAGCACGACCATGAACGACCATATCGATCACGACGAAGACGGCGCCGAAGCCGGCCCGGTCCAGGAACCCCGCCTGTGGCAGGGCAACGGCTGGACCGCGCGCGTCATCAAGAACGAGGACGACGAAGGCTGGGCCGTGGCCATGATCAAGGACGGCGAGCCGGAACCGGCCCTGGTCGGCCCCTGGACCATGGGCCGCGACAAGAAAAACCCGAAGCCGCTCGATGTCAACGCCTTCAATACCCTGGTCAAGACGGCCTCCGAAGTCATCCGCCGCCACGAGCAGCACCTGCACGCCATCCTGCACAAGAACCTGATGGTGTGGACCGAAGCGCATGGCAACCTGAAGGTCACGCTCGACATCGTGCCGGAAGACGACGACCCCTACGGCATGCTGGCCGCCACCGACGAGATGAGCGAGCAGCTGGCCCGGGTGCGGGTGCCGGCCAGCTTCAAGCTCACGCAGGCCAGCGCCACCGCCTGGATCGAGAGCGGCTTCCGCGCCCCGCGCGCGTAAACCGCGCCAAAAGCCACACCTGGCCTACATTGCGCTTCGGCTGGCGCGTCCGAGCTGTTAGTATTTCCCCTATGCATTTATTACTTTGGGGAAGCAATGGAACGTCTTGACCGGCTGGAAGCGGTCCAGTCGATGCTGCTCGAAATCGGGCAGCTGTCGACCACCTGCAGCGACATTACCGATTTCATCGGCGCGGTGCACCGCGCGCTCGGCCGCATCATGTATGCGGCCAACTTCTATGTGGCGCTGTGCGACCGCGAAGACGGGACCATCCGCTTCCCTTACTTCGTCGACGAGACCGACGACGAAGTGCCGGCCCCGGGCCAGCGCGTGCCGCTGGCCGCGCCGGAGCAGTCGCCCACGTCCTGGGTGGTGGTAAACCGCCAGCGCCTGATGATCACGGCCGACGACTTCAAGGCGCGCGAGCGCGAAGGCATGCAGTGGGGCCACGGCAGCGCGGCCGAACACTGGATGGGCGCGCCGCTTCTGGACCGCCACCAGCAGGCGCTGGGCGCCATCGTCATCCAGAGCTATACCAAGAACATCACCTACAGCGAGGAAGACCAGGCGCTGTTCTCGCAGATCGCGATGCATGTGTCGAACGCGCTGCAGGGCCTGCAGAGCATGGACCGGCTCGAGCGCGCGGTGGAGGAGCGCACTGCCGCGCTGGCGCATGAGGTGTCCGAGCGCAGCCGCGCCGAGCAGGTGCAGCACGCGCTGTACCAGATCGCCAACCTGTCGGCGCAGGCGCTCGACACCGGGACGCTCAGCGCCAGCCTGCACCGCATCATCGGCGAGCTGATGGTGGCGAAGAACTTCCTGATCGGCCTGTACCACCCCGACACCCGTGAAATCAGCATTCCCTATTTCGTGGACGAGAAGGACCGCGAGGCGCCGGTAAAACGCTTCCCGCTCGGGATGGCGATGTGTTCCTATGTGTTGTCGAGCAAGCAGGCGCAGCTCCACGACGCCACCAGCTTCGGCCACCTGGTGGCCAACGGCCTGGTGCAGGAGCCGCTGGGGAACACCGGCATCGCCAGCTGGATGGGCGCGCCGATGCTGGTGCACGAGCAGCCCTACGGCGTGCTGGTCGTGCAGAGCTACGACCCGTCCATTCTCTACACCAAGGCCGACCTCGACCTGCTGGCCTTCATGGCCAGCCACGTCGCCGTGGCGCTGGCGCGCATGCAGGCCGACCGCAAGATCCGCAAGACCAAGGAAACCCTGGAAGCGCAGAACGCGGCCCTGAACGAAGCGCTGCACAAGCTGCAGGAAGCGCAGTCGGAACTGGTGCGCCAGGAAAAGCTGGCCTCGCTCGGCCGCCTGGTGGCCGGCGTCGCGCACGAGATCAACACCCCGCTGGGCATCTGCGTGACCGCGACCAGCCACCTGGTGCAGGAACTCAAGCTCACGCGCGAGGAGCTGGCGGAAGGCAGCATGACCGAAGACAGCCTGGCATCCTTCCTCGACATCGTCGACCAGTCGCTGCGCATCATGACCACCAATACCCAGCGCGCGGCAAGCCTGGTACGCAGCTTCAAGCAGGTGGCGGTGGACCAGTCCTCGGACGATATCCGCAACTTCAACCTGTGCACCTACCTCAATGAGGTGCTGCTGTCGCTGCAGCCCAAGCTCAAGGGCCGCCCGGTGAAGGTGGAAGTCGACTGCCCGAAAGACCTGGTGCTCGACAGCTTCCCGGGCGCGGTGTCGCAGATCGTCACCAACATGGTCGTGAATTCGCTGGTGCACGGCTTCGAGCACGAGCAGCCGGGCCGCATCGCGATCAAGGTGGCGCGGGAGGGCGAGGACGTGGTGTTCGACTACGCCGACGACGGCGCGGGCATGGATGCGCAGACGCTGGACAAGCTGTTCGATCCGTTCTTCACCACCAAGCGTGGTACGGGCGGCAGCGGGCTGGGAGCGCACATCCTGTACAACCTGGTGACCGGACCGCTGGGCGGGAGCGTGAAGGTCGAGAGCGCGCCGGGGCAGGGGTTGCGGTACCAGTTGCGGTTTCCGCAGTCGCGGAAAAAATGATGTGAGGGGTGGACGGGGCGTTTCGATCGCGCCTCAGTTCACCCGCACCCGCTGATCCGTCGTACCGGCCAATTTTGCGTGCGTACTGACTACGGTTGCGCTAGTGGAGCGCGACGAAATTGGGTCCCGGCCTGCGCCGGGACGACGGTCTTGAGGCTAACGATCAATCCGGCCACTGGTCATTGATCGCCAGCGCCTTGTCCATATTCTTGATTAACAAATCCACATACTTCGGATCCAGGTGGTGCCCCGCCACTTCGCGCAGGTGCTCCGTTACCTTCTCCGCCGGCCACGCATCCTTGTAGCAGCGCTTGTGGCTCAACGCGTCGAACACGTCGGCCACCGCCACGATGCGCGCGTACGGGTGGATTGCTTCGCCCTTGAGGCCCTGCGGATAGCCGGAGCCATCGAATTTCTCGTGGTGCTGGTGGGCGATCACGGCGGCGGCCTTCAGGATCGGGCGCTGGGAGCCATCGAGGATCTGCAGGCCCACGGTCGGGTGCTGCTTCATGATCTCCCACTCTTCCTCGTTCAGGCGGCCCGGCTTGAGCAGCACGGCGTCGGGGGTGGCGATCTTGCCGACGTCGTGCATCGGGGCGGCGTGCATCAGGGTGGCGGTTTCGTCTTCCGGCATGCCGGAAGCCTGCGCCAGCAGGTAGCACACCTGCGACATGCGGCGCACGTGGTTGCCCGCTTCGTGCGAACGCGATTCCACCACGTCGCCCAGGCGCAGGATCAGCTCGGCCTGGGTATCGGTGATTTCCTGGTTCAGCAGGATGTTATCGAAGGCGATCGCCACGCCCGAACAGAACACCTCGAGCAGCTGGGCGTCGATCTCCGCGATCTCTTCCACGCCCTTGAGCACCAGCAGCGATGCCTTGCCGCTGCTGTTCGGGAAGTAGCCGACGTAGGTGTCGCCGTGCAGGCGCGAGATGCGGTTGTGGCGGGCGTCGTCGAGCTTGGCCACCAGTTCCGGGCCGATCTCGTCGCCGCCAAGCTCGCCGATCTGGGCCAGCACTTCGTACTGGCTCTCGCCGGTGATCACGCTGGCGCCCTTCAGGCGCAGCAGCATGCTTTGCTCCAGGCGCAGCAGCGCCACCACCTGCTGCAGCAGGCCATTGGCGAAATCCTTCAGGTTACGCTGCTGGAAAATATGGGCCGAGGCGGCGATCACGCGCTCCAGGCCTTCGCGGTAGGTGTGCTGCACGCGGCGCGCTTCCTCGACCTTCATGATGTCGCGGTAGGCGCGCAGCGCGGCAAAGGTGGTCGTGAACAGCTTGGTGCGATCGAGCTCGGTCTTTTCCTTGTAGTCGTTGATGTCGTAGTCGACGATCACGCGCTCTTCCGGGGCCTGGCCCGGCTGGCCGGTGCGCAGCACGATGCGGGTGAACTGGTTGTCCAGGTCCTGGCGCATCCAGCGCGCCACTTCCAGGCCGCTGTCTTCGCGCTCCATCACGACGTCGAGGAAAACCAGCGCGATGTCCTTCTCGCGCGCCAGCACTTCCTTGGCCTCCGCGCCGCTGTACGCGTGCACGAAGCTCAGCGCCCGGCCGTCAAGGCGGAAGCGCGACAGGGTCAGCTTGGTGATGTCATGGATATCCGGCTCGTCGTCGACAAGCAGGACTTTCCATGGAGCCAGCTTTGGCGTAGCGGAAGACAAAAAGGACATGAGGTTAACCGTTACCTTGGGTTGATCGTTCGCAAACTCGATGGGCGGAAAACTGCTAATTAATGCCGCACGCCAAATCGATTGTAGTACGGCAATCTGCCATTAACAACAGGCAACATTAAAAGTGTTGGTTAACGATGTCACAGAACAGCAGGCTATGAGCAATAGGTAAAGAAACGCGGGAAAAACGCACTCAGGTATAGCGTTTCTGGCAGCGTTCGCAGTAGAAGCTGCGCCGGTTGCTGCGGCCGAGATTGGCCTTGAGGTAGGGGATGTCGCAGCGCGGGCAGGTGCGCTTGGCGTGGACCAGCCAGTGCTGCTTGAGCACGTGCTGGCGCTTCCATTCCAGGAAATCGAAGCTGTATTGACGCGCCTCGTCGACCAGCGCGCGCAGTTTCGGGGCCGGCAGGGCGCCGACCGTCGACAGCGGATGCACGCGGATGCGGAACAGCACTTCATTCTTGATGATATTGCCGACCCCGGAAAAGATATCCTGGTCGAGCAGGGCGTCGCAGGCCAGCATGTCGGGGTTGGCGCGCAGCTTCTTGCGCGCCTTTTTCGGGTCCCAGGTGTCCGACATGACGTCGGCGCTGAAATCGTAGGCCTCGTACTCGGCCCGGTCGAGCTCGCGGATCGCGCAGGCGTACAGGTTCAGCACGTCGCCGCCATCGGTCTCGATCGACAGGCGCGGTATTTTTCCTTCGCGTCCTTCATTGACCCGGTAGGTGCCGAACAGCAGGAAATGCACCCGCAACACCATTTCCGGCGTGTCGATCAGCAGGTGCTTGCCCCAGGTGCGGATGCTGGTGATCGGCTGGCCGACCAGGCGCGCCGGATCGAAGGCGCGGACGTTGCCGTCGGCGCGCACGATCTGCTGGCCGGCAAAATCGGTAACCAGTTCCTTCAAAATATATAGCGATGGACCTTCTGGCACGGTGCGATCTCCTTGCGGCCATTGTCGGCCGGGCCGGGGAACCGGCCTGTGCGGGGCCTAACGTAGATCAATACAACCTGACAAAAGCGATAGTGGACGGTACGCGCAAATGGCGTATATTCCACGATGGGTAAATCTGGAACAATATAGGGAGACCGATGAAATCCTCGATTGGCAAAGCGGCCCTTGCCGCCATGTTTGCGCTGGGCGCCGGTACCGCCTCGGCGGGTGTGGTCGTGAATTATGTAAATCCGGAGCGCTTCGTCGACCTTCCGGGCGGCGACTGGGAGCGCGAGCAGGTGCTGCGCGAGTTGGGCAAGTACTTCGAAAAGCTGGGCAAGGACTTGCCGGCCGGCCAGGACCTGACCCTCGACATCCTCGAAATCGACCTGGCCGGCACCGAAGCCCAGGGCCAGCGCGCCGGCGGCGACATCCGCATCCGCCAGGGCATCAACGATTGGCCGTACATCGAGCTGCGCTACACGGTCAGCGCCAACGGCCAGGTGCTCAATACCGGCACCGCCCAGCTCAAGGATGCCGGCTACCTGTCGCGCCCGACCAAGCTTTCCATGGAAAACGACAGCCTGCGCTATGAAAAGCGGATGATCGAAAGCTGGTTCAAGAAGACCATCCTGCAGAAATAGGCCGGCCAGCCTGGCGATAAGAAAGCGGCGCAGCATGGCGCCGCTTTTTTTCGCCTGTTGTCTAACATTTGGATACAAAACTTCGACAAGGGGACCACTGGAAAGCGGGCCCAAAGGGCGTATATTCAGATCATGAATCAGTCCGCACACTTGAAAGGGATAGCAATGAAATCGTTCATTGGCAAAGCAGCCTTCGCAGGCCTGCTCGCGCTGGGCGCCGGCGCCGCTTCGGCGGGCGTGACCGTCAATTATGTCGAGTCCGAGAAATTTGCGGACCTGCCGTTCGCACCATGGGAGCGCAAGGAAGTACTGGACGATCTCGCGGCCTACTTCGGCGAGCTCGGCAAGAAGCTGCCAGCGGGACAGGACCTGGCGGTGGACGTGACTGAAATCGACCTCGCCGGCCGCGAAGTCCCCGGCCGCGCCGGACGCGACCTGCGCATCCTGAATGGCGGCGCGGACTGGCCGATGATGACCCTGCGCTACACCCTGAGCGCCAACGGCCAGGTGGTGTCGAAAGGCGAAGCCAAGCTGTCCGACATGATGTACCTGAACCGCTCCAACCGCATGACCGATGGCGAGCGGCTGCGTTATGAAAAGCGGATGATCGAGGAGTGGTTTAACAAGACCATTTTGCAGAAGGCTTCGTGATCGATTGCGCCAAGCTTCAAATGCAGCCTGCTTGGCCTTAACAGCACTGTATAAGTTTCAATAAGCTCCGTCGTTCCCGCGCAGGCGCACTGCTGTCCGGAATAATTCTGTTGACCTCTTCATCAGAATAGGCACCCCTGATTTTTGGCGTGCGTCTGCCATTCTCGTCGCCTTCGGACAGCAGCGGCTTCCGCGTCAGGACGTTGGAAAAGGGTGGCGCTGATCAGGCAGAGAAAGTCCCACAGCGAGTTGGTGGCTTGCCTTGAATGGTGCAGCAGAGCCACGAGCAAGTAAGTGATCAGGGCAGTCAGGATCTGGATTCTGACTGCATTTTCCGAGCGGCCCAGGAACGACTTGATCTTCAAATGCTGTTTGATCCACTTAAAGAACA
>NZ_FOLD01000001.1 GCF_900112225.1 Massilia yuzhufengensis
ATCAATTTGAAGAAGGTGGCGGTCAGTTCGACCGTAGCGGCCTGTGGAGGGGAAGGCGCTGGCCCTGCGCGTGAGCGCAGGGTGAAACCGGCCCCGATGAAGCAGGAATCCAACAGCAGGCAGCTTTAAGCAGCAATGGCTAGCTTTGCGCAAGTTTGGAGGAACGGAAATCGCAAATACAAGAGGCCGGTGGAGAAATTGCTGCGGGAGGGGAAAGCGCACGGCGCGATGCCGTGGTGTGCAAGGTGGCGGCGCTGCCGCCACCCCCGCGGTATTACGACTGCGGCAGCAGCTGGTCCACGCCGTACAGCGCGGCGAGCTTCTGGACGTTCTCGGGAACGTTGATGAAGTCCAGGCGCTGGCCGGCCTTGAGCGCCAGGCGCTGCCAGCCCAGCATCACCGCCACGCCCGACGAGTCGGCCGTGCTGACGCCGCCCAGGTCGAACACGGTCTCGCCCGCGGCGATCGCCGCGCAGCCCTGCTCCAGCGCGCTTTTGGCGCTGCCGAAGGTGAGGGCGTCGAGCGAGAGCATGGGATTTGCCTCGGCCATTACTTCGGCGCCTTCAGCGGCTTGGCTGCCAGCTGCTGGTTACGCTCGGCCAGCTTCTTGATCAGGCCATCGATGCCGCCCTTGTTGATCTCGCTGGTGAAGGTGCCCTTGTAGGTCTCGACCAGCCACGCGCCCAGCACGTTGATGTCGTAGATCTTCCAGCCCTGTGGGCCGTTGGCCAGGCGGTAGTTCAGGGTGATCGGCTCGCCGCGCGCGACGTTCACCTGCGAACGCACCTCGACGTCGGTGGCGCCGGCTTCGGCGCGCATCGGCTTGAACTCGACGGTTTCGTTCTTGATCTGGGTGAGCGCGCCGGAATAGGTGTAGACCAGCAGGGTCTTGAATTCCTGCGACAGCTGCTTCTGCTGTTCCGGGGTGGCCTGGCGCCAGAAGCGGCCGGCCGCCTGCGCGGTCATCTTGTCGGCGTCGACGTGCGGCAGGATCTTGGAATTGACGAGGTCCATGATCTTGCTGCGGTTGCCGGACTGGATGTCCTTGTCGGCCTTGACGGTGTCGATGACTTCGGCGCTGATGCGCTTGACCAGTGCGTCCGGGGCTTCCGCGGCAATGGCGGCGGTGGCGAAGGCGAAGGTGGCGCTGGCTGCTGCGATCAGTTGAATGACTGGTTTCATGTGTCGTTTCCCTTATCGATGGAGGCCGCGCCGAGCGGGTGCCGGCGCGGCATGTCCATGGTTAACTCTTCTTACTTCTTCTCGGATGACACCGGTTGTGTAAGCATTTGTGAGCCTGCCGGCGCGGCAGCTGCCTTGCCGGCCGGATCGGCGCCTGGCTCGGCATTGCTGGTCGCGGCCTCGGCGTCGTCGCCCTGGCGCGGCGCGTTGCCGTCGTACACCTGGCTCTGGCGGCGCTGCATATAGCCGTCACGGATGAACTCGTAGCGGTCCAGCGCCGCTTCTTCCAGCAGGTTCGAGGCGTCCAGCAGGGTGGCGCGCTTGTCGACGATGTTCACGGCCTTGCCGATGTTGCGCCAGTTCACTGGTTCCTTGTAGCCCCAGATGTCGCCGGCCATATCGGCCGGCAAGGCTGCGGTGTCACGCACCGTAGATGGGCCCAACAGTGGCAACATCAAGTAGGGTCCGCTTGGAACGCCCCACACGCCCAGGGTCTGGCCGAAATCTTCGTTGTGCTTCGGGATGCCGGCTTCCGACGCGATGTCGAGCAGGCCCAGGATGCCGAAGGTCGAGTTGAAGGCAAAACGGGTCATATCGCCCATGCCGGCCTGGCCCTTGCCCTGCAGCAGGTTATTCACGGCGCTCCAGGCGTCAGACAAATTGCCGAAGAAATTGTTCACGCCAGTTTGCGCGAAGCTCGGCACCGTCTTCTTGTAGGCGGTGGCGGTCGGTTTCAGGACGGTGCGGTCGACCGCATCGTTAAAGCTGAAAACAGCGCGGTTGTACTTCTCGAGCGGATCCTGCGGATTCTGCGTCGTGGCGCAGCCGGTCAGCAGCAGGACTGCAGCGATTGCTGCGAGTCCATGGATACGGCCGGGGACAGCGAGTGGTGCGTGTGTCATTCACTACCTTCCTTTCCTTCAGCGGCCTTACTATAGATAAATTGATTGATCAAGTCTTCCAGCACCGTCGCCGATTGGGTACGGGCGATGCGGTCGCCGTCGACCAGGTTATTGGTGTCGCCACCCGGTTCGATACCGATGTACTGCTCGCCCAGCAAGCCGGCGGTCAGGATCTTTAACGAACTGTCTTTAGGGAATTTATATCCTGGCTCCATATCGAGGCGCACGAGCGCCTGGTAGGTCTTGTCGTCGAAGGTGATGTCACCCACGCGGCCAACCACCACGCCGGCGCTTTTCACCGGTGCCTGCGGCTTGAGGCCGCCGATATTGTCGAACTTGCCGGTCACGGCGTAGGTCTTGCTGAACGAAAGCGTGCTCATGTTGCCGACCTTGAGGGCCAGGAACAGCAGAGAGACCAGGCCCAGCAGGACAAACAGGCCAACCCAGACGTCGATAGTTTTGCGGTGCATACGAATACCCTAATGGAACTTGATTACTTTGATTTATTTATTGAACATCAAGGCGGTCATGATGAAGTCCAGGCCCCAGACCATCAGCGACGCGATGACGACGGTGCGCGTGGTAGCGCGCGACACGTCTTCCGGGGTCGGCTTGGTCTGGTAACCCTGGAACAGCGCCGTGAACGTGACCGCCACGCCGAAGATAAAGCTTTTGATTACACCGTTCAGTACGTCAGCGCGCACATCGACGCCGGCCTGCATCTGCGACCAGAACGCGCCCTCGTCCACGCCGATCAGCTGGACGCCGACCACGTAGCCGCCGAACACGCCAACGGCCGAGAACACGGTGGCCAGGATCGGCATCGCAATGACGCCGCCCCAGAAGCGCGGCGCCAGCACGCGCTGGACCGGGTTAATCGCCATCATTTCCATGGCCGACAGCTGCTCGCCGGCTTTCATGAGGCCGATCTGCGCGGTCAGCGAGGTGCCGGCGCGGCCGGCGAACAGCAGCGCGGTCACCACCGGGCCCAGCTCGCGCACCAGCGCCAGCGCCACCACCTGGCCCAGCGCCTGTTCGGCGCCGTAGGCCTGCAATGTGTAATACCCCTGCAGGCCCAGCACCATGCCGACGAACAGGCCGGAGACGATGATGATCACCAGCGAATAATTGCCGATGAAGTGGACTTGCTCTGAAATGAGAGCCGGACGCCGGAAGGCGCCGGGCGAGACGCCCAGCAGGTTGAAGAAGGCGCGGGTGGCGAAGCCGACACTGGCAATGGCTTCGCGCACGGTGCGGCCGATGGTGCCGAGGACATTTGCAATCATTTGCGCACTCCCAGGCCCAGGTCGTCGGCCAGTGACTTGCCCGGGTAATGGAAGGGCACCGGTCCGTCCGGCGCGGCGTTGACGAACTGCTGCACGTACGGGTCTTCCGACACGCGCAGGTCCGACGGCGTGCCTTCGGCGACGATCTTGCCTGCCGACATGAAGTACACGTAGTCGGCAATCGCGAAGCACTCGTGCACGTCGTGCGAGACCAGGATGGAGGTCGAGCCGAGCGCGTCGTTCAGGTTGCGGATCAGGTTGGCGGTGACGCCCATCGAGATCGGATCGAGGCCCGCGAAGGGCTCGTCGTACATGATGAGTTCGGGGTCGAGCGCCACGGCGCGGGCCACGGCCACGCGGCGCGCCATGCCGCCCGAGATCTCGGCCGGTTTCAGGCGGTGCGCATTGCGCAGGCCGACGGCGTTGAGTTTCAGGAGCACCAGGTCGCGAATCAGTTCTTCCGGCAGGTCGGTGTGCTCGCGCAGCGGGAAGGCGACGTTGTCGAACACCGACAGGTCGGTGAACAGGGCGCCGAACTGGAACAGCATGCCCATGCGGCGGCGCAGGCGGTACAGGCCGTCGGTGTCGAGCTGGTGCACGACTTCGCCGCCCACGCGCACTTCGCCGCGCTGGGGGCGGATCTGGCCGCCGATCAGCTTCAGGACCGTGGTCTTGCCGCAGCCCGAGCCGCCCATGACGGCCACGAGCTTACCGCGTGGGAAATCCATGCGGAGGTTCGACAGGATGGAACGATCCCCATAGGCAAAGTGCAGATCGCGGATTTCGACTAGGTTCGACACAGGGTAATTAGTATTTGGGTAATCCGTTATTGTAGTGCAGAAAGCTTAACCCCCGCTTGAGGCGCCCCATTTTCGGGCCGCTCTTCGACGTACTATTACAACAAAACTAACCGAGAAGTCAGATATTTCCACGGCTAAGCTTTTGTTTTTAAACAGATATGCATATCAATCAATATTGCATTTAATTGAATTTTATCAATAAATTCCATCGAGCAACGAAACCGGTAATTTTTGGTTAAGCCGCTGTCAGCCTCATGACGTGATGCGCTGCAATACTGTCTAGCCTAAGGACGTTGACCCGAAAACACCCGTGCGGACGCGCACATAAGTGTGTTTGTAAGTCACAATTCGCGGGTCGCTGTTGGTTCATGACCACAGCACATTGCCCAAGAATAAGAAAAGGCGGCCAAGGCCGCCTTTTTCCCAGATGCCGCGATTCAGCGCGGCAGCACCGAACTGCCCATCAGGAACTCATCCACCGCACGGGCGCACTGGCGCCCTTCGCGGATCGCCCACACCACCAGCGACTGGCCGCGGCGCATGTCGCCGGCCGCGAACACCTTGCTCGATGAGGTCTGGTAGGACTTGTCGCCCTCGGTGCTGGCGCGCGCGTTGCCGCGGGCATCCTTCTGCACGCCGAACGCGTCCAGCACATTCTGCACCGGCGACACGAAGCCCATCGCCAGGAACACCAGGTCGGCCTTGAGTTCGAACTCCGAGTTCGCCACCTCGACCATCTTGCCGTCCTTCCACTCGACGCGGCAGGCGATCAGGCGTTCAACCTTGCCGCCCTTGCCTTCCAGGCGCTTGGTCGCCACCGCCCAGTCGCGCTCGCAGCCTTCCTCGTGCGAGGACGAGGTGCGCAGGCGGGTCGGCCAGTAAGGCCAGACCAGCGGCTTGTTTTCCAGCTCCGGCGGCTGCGGCATCAGTTCGAACTGGGTCACGGAGGCGGCGCCGTGGCGGTTCGAGGTGCCCACGCAGTCCGACCCCGTATCGCCGCCGCCGATCACGACCACATGCTTGCCGGTGGCCTTGATCTGGTCCTTGAGCTTGTCGCCGGCGTTCACCCGGTTCTGCTGCGGCAGGAAGTCCATTGCGAAGTGCACGCCTTTCAGCTCGCGCCCCGGCACCGGCAGGTCGCGCGGCTGCTCGGCGCCGCCGGCCAGCACCACGGCGTCGAATTCCTTCTCCAGGTCTTCCGGGAAGATGGTGTCGCGCGCCATATTGCTGACGGTCGCCGGGAAGTCCTTGCCGATCAGGACGCCAGTCCGGAAGATCACGCCTTCCGCCTGCATCTGCTCGACGCGGCGGTCGATCAGGCCCTTCTCCATCTTGAAGTCGGGGATCCCGTAGCGCAGCAGGCCGCCGATGCGGTCGCTCTTCTCGAACACGGTGACGGCATGGCCGGCGCGCGCCAGCTGCTGGGCGGCGGCCAGGCCGGCCGGGCCGGAACCGACCACGGCGACCTTCTTGCCCGTTTTGATGGCTGCCGGTTCCGGCACGATCCAGCCGTGCTCCCAGCCCGCATCGGAGATCTTGCGCTCGATCGACTTGATGCCGACCGGGTCGTCGTTGATGCCGAGCGTGCAGGCAGATTCGCAGGGCGCCGGGCAGATGCGGCCGGTGAACTCGGGGAAGTTGTTAGTCGAATGCAGGTTCTCGACGGCCGCACGGTAGTTGCCGTGGTAAACCAGGTCGTTCCAGTCCGGGATCATGTTGTTGACCGGGCAGCCCGTGTTACAGAACGGGATGCCGCAATCCATGCAGCGCGCGCCCTGCACCTTGGCCTGGCCATCGCTCAGGGTCAGCACGAATTCCTTGTAGTTCTTGACGCGATCAGCGGGCTCAAGGTGACCCTCTTCCTGCCGTTCGAATTCCATGAAACCGGTAATTTTGCCCACGTTGTTTTCCTTTTGTCGTTCCAGTGGCGGTGCCTGCCCTGCCACTATCTTCATTCCATCCACCACCACGTCGTTCCGGCGAAGGCCGGAACCCAAGTTCGTCGCATTACGTCTGCGCTTGCAAAATTGGGTTCCCGCCTGCGCGGGAACGACGTTGTTTGAGTGCGTTGCTTAAGCGGCCAGCTCGATCTTGTCGTTCGCCTCTTCCATGCTCGAGTTGTGCATCTCCTCGAGCGCCCGTTTGTAGTCGGTCGGGAAGACCTTCACGAACTTGGTGCGGCTGTTGGCCCAGTCGTCGAGCAGGTTGCGCGCGCGGGTAGAACCCGTGTGCTTGAAGTGGCGCTCGATCAGGCGGCGCAGGATGGTTTCATCCGACTCGCGCTCGCCGTTGCGGGTCTGGCTGTGCCAGCCGGACTTGTCACCCTGCTGCTTGGTGGCCAGCACCGGCTCCAGGTTCACCATCGAGGTATTGCACTTGCCCTCGAACTCGCCCTTCGGGTCATACACGAAGGCGACGCCGCCCGACATGCCCGCGGCGAAGTTGCGGCCGGTCTCGCCCAGCACCACCACGGTCCCGCCGGTCATGTATTCGCAACCGTGGTCGCCGCAGCCCTCGACCACCGCGATGGCGCCCGAGTTGCGCACGGCGAAACGCTCGCCCGCCACGCCATTGAAGAAGGCTTCGCCGGCGATCGCGCCATACAGCACGGTGTTCCCGACGATGATGTTGTCCACCGCCCAGCCGCGGAACTCGGTGTTCGGGCGCACGATGATGCGGCCGCCCGACAGGCCCTTGCCGACGTAGTCGTTGCCTTCGCCGACCAGGTCGACCGTGATGCCGGCCGCCAGGAAGGCAGCGGCCGACTGGCCCGCGGTGCCCTGCAGCTGGATGTGGATGGTGTCGTCCGGCAGGCCGGCGTGGCCGTAGCGCTTGGCCACTTCGCCCGACAGCATGGTGCCGACGGTGCGGTTCAGGTTCTTCACCGGCGAGATGAAGGACACCCGCTCGCCCTTTTCCAGCGCCGCTTTGGCCTGGGCGATCAGCTTGTGGTCCAGCGCCTTGTCCAGGCCGTGGTCCTGCGCGTCGGTGTGGAACAGCGCGCGGCGCGAATCGACCTTCGGTTGGTAGAAGATGTTGCTGAAGTCCAGTCCCTGCGCCTTCCAGTGCCCGACCGCCTTCGATTTGTCGAGCAGGTCGGCGCGGCCGATCAGTTCGTCGTAGCTGCGGATGCCCAGTTGGGCCATCAGCTGGCGCGCTTCTTCGGCCACGAAGAAGAAATAGTTCACCACGTGCTCTGGTTTGCCCTGGAACTTGGCGCGCAGGACCGGGTCTTGCGTGGCCACGCCCACCGGGCAGGTATTGAGGTGGCACTTGCGCATCATGATGCAGCCTTCGACCACCAGCGGCGCGGTGGCGAAGCCGATTTCGTCGGCGCCCAGCATGGCGGCCACCACCACGTCGCGGCCGGTGCGCATCTGGCCGTCGGCCTGCAGGCGGATGCGGCTGCGCAAGCCGTTGAGCACCAGGGTTTGCTGGGTCTCTGCCAGGCCCAGCTCCCACGGGGTGCCGGCGTGCTTGACCGAGGACAGCGGCGAGGCGCCGGTACCGCCGTCATGGCCGGCGACCACGATGTGGTCGGCCTTGGCCTTGGCCACGCCCGCAGCGACGGTGCCGATACCCACTTCCGACACCAGCTTCACCGAGATCGAGGCGTTCGGGTTGGCGTTCTTCAGGTCGTGGATCAGCTGCGCCAGGTCTTCGATCGAATAGATGTCGTGGTGCGGCGGCGGCGAGATCAGGCCCACGCCCGGCACCGAGAAGCGCAAGGACGCGATGTACTCGGACACCTTGTGGCCCGGCAGCTGGCCGCCCTCGCCCGGCTTGGCGCCTTGCGCCATCTTGATCTGGATCTGGTCGGCCGAGGCCAGGTATTCGGCAGTGACGCCGAAACGCCCCGACGCCACCTGCTTGATCTTCGAGCGCAGCGAGTCGCCGTCTTCCAGCGGGATATCCACCGCCACGCGGTCGGTGCCCAGGATCGAGGCCAGGGTTTCGCCCTTGGCGATCTTGATGCCCTTGAATTCGCCCATGTAGCGCGCCGGGTCCTCGCCGCCTTCGCCGGTATTGCTCTTGCCGCCGATCCGGTTCATGGCAATGGCGAGCGTCGCGTGGGCTTCGGTGCTGATCGAGCCGAGCGACATGGCGCCGGTGGCGAAGCGCTTGACGATCTCTTTCGCTGGCTCGACTTCGTCCAGCGGGATCGCCTTGGATGGGTCGATCCGGAACTCGAACAGGCCGCGCAAGGTCAGGTGGCGGCGGGTCTGGTCGTTGATCAGCTGCGCGTATTCCTTGTAGGTGCTGAAGTTGTTCGAACGGGTCGAGTGCTGCAGCTTGGCGATGGCGTCCGGAGTCCACAGGTGGTCTTCGCCGCGCACGCGGAAGGCGTATTCGCCGCCGGTATCCAGGGCATGCGCCAGCACCGGGTCGGCGCCAAAGGCCAGTGCGTGCAGGCGCAGCGCTTCTTCGGCCACTTCGAACAGGCCGATGCCCTCGACGGTGGACGAGGTGCCGCGGAAGTACTTGTCGACCAGCGACTTGTTCAGGCCCACGGCTTCGAAGATCTGCGCGCCGCAGTAGGACATGTAGGTGGAGATGCCCATCTTCGACATCACCTTCATCAGGCCCTTGCCGATGGCCTTGGTGTAGTTATAGCAGGCCTTGTCGACGTCCATCTCGTGCGGCAGGCTGTGCGCGAGTTCGGCCAGGGTTTCCAGCGCCAGGTAAGGGTGCACGGCTTCGGCGCCGTAGCCGGCCAGCAGCGCGAAGTGGTGGGTCTCGCGGGCCGAACCGGTTTCCACCACCAGGCCGGTGGAGGCGCGCAGGCCGCGGCCCACCAGGTGCTGGTGGATGGTGGAGGTGGCGAGCAGCGCGGGAATCGCGACCTGTTCGCTGGAGAGGTTGCGGTCCGAGATGACCAGGATGTTGTGGCCGGACTTGACCGCATCGACCGCTTCCGCGCACAGCGAAGCGAGCGAGGCTTCGATGCCTTCCTTGCCCCAGGCGACCGGATAGCAGATGTTCAGCTCATACGACTTGAACTTGCCGCCGGTGTGCTGGCTGATCGAGCGCAGGCGCGCCATGTCGTCGAAGCCCAGCACCGGCTGCGAGACTTCCAGGCGCATCGGCGGGTTGACGTTGTTGGTGTCGAGCAGGTTCGGCTTGGGGCCGATGAAGGACACCAGCGACATCACCATGCTTTCGCGGATCGGGTCGATCGGCGGATTGGTGACCTGGGCGAACAGCTGCTTGAAGTAGTGGTACAGCGGCTTGAGCTTGTTCGACATCACCGCCAGCGGCGAGTCGTTGCCCATCGAGCCGGTGGCCTCTTCGCCCAGCACGGCCATCGGGGCCATCAGGAACTTCAGGTCTTCCTGGGTGTAGCCGAAGGCCTGCTGGCGGTCGAGCAGGGAAATGGCGCTCTTCTCGCCCTGTGCCGGGATGTCCTTGTTGCGGTGCTGGGCCAGCTGGCTTTCCGACAGCTTGATTTCATTGAGCTTGATGCGCACCGACTTGATCCAGGCCTTATAGGGCTTGGCGTTCGAGTAGGTGTCTTTCAGTTCCTTGTCGTCGATGATGCGACCGGCTTCCAGGTCGATCAGGAACATCTTGCCCGGCTGGAGGCGCCACTTCTTGACGATGCGCGATTCTGGAATCGGCAGCACGCCCGATTCGGAGGCCATGACCACCAGGTCGTCCTCGGTGATGACATAGCGCGCCGGGCGCAGGCCGTTGCGGTCGAGCGTGCCGCCGATGTGGCGGCCGTCGGTGAAGGCCATGGCGGCCGGGCCGTCCCAGGGTTCCATCATCGCGGCGTGGTATTCGTAGAAGGCGCGGCGGTTGTCGTCCATCGAGGTGTGGTTCTCCCAGGCTTCCGGGATCATCATCATCATCGCCTGGGCGATCGGGTAGCCGGCCATGACCAGCAGCTCGAGGGCGTTGTCGAAGCAGGCGGTGTCGGACTGGCCTTCGTAGATCAGCGGGAAGAGCTTGCCCAGGTCCTCGCCCAGCACGGCCGATTTCAGCACGCCTTCGCGCGCGCGGGTCCAGTTGAAGTTGCCCTTGACGGTGTTGATCTCGCCGTTGTGCGCGATCAGGCGGTAGGGGTGGGCCAGCGGCCATTCCGGGAAGGTGTTGGTCGAGAAGCGCTGGTGCACGAGGCTCAGGGCCGAGATGCAGCGCGGGTCCTGCAGGTCGCGGTAGTACACGCCCACCTGGTCGGCCAGCAGCAGGCCTTTATAGACGATGGTACGGGCCGACATCGACGGCACGAAGAACTCCTTGCCGTGCAGGAGTTTCAGGGCCTGGATCGCGTGGCCGGACGACTTGCGGATAACGTAGAGCTTACGTTCCAGCGCGTCGGTGACCATGATGTCCGGGCCGCGGCCGATGAAGATCTGGCGGATCACCGGCTCCTTGGCTTTCACGAAGGGCGACATCGGCATGGTCTCGTCGACCGGCACGTTGCGCCAGCCCAGCACGACCTGGCCTTCGATGCGCACGGCGCGTTCGATTTCCTGCTCGCAGGCGATGCGCGAGGCGTGCTCCTTCGGCAGGAACACCATGCCGACGCCGTATTCGCCGGGCGGCGGCAGCTCGACACCCTGCCTGGCCATCTCGTCGCGGAAGTACTGGTCGGGGATCTGGATCAGGATGCCGGCGCCGTCGCCCATCAGGGCATCGGCCCCCACCGCGCCGCGGTGGTCCAGGTTCTTCAGGATCTGCAGGCCCTGCTCGATGATCGAGTGGCTCTTGTTGCCCTTGATATGGGCGATGAAACCGACACCACAGGCATCGTGTTCATTGGCGGGGTCGTACAAACCTTGGGCAATCATGAGGCAATCTCCACAGCTATTTCGGGTCGAAAATCGAGAATAGTGCAATGCAACACAAACGGCAACAAGAATAATGAGGGTCGGAGTCGAATTGTTTGATAACTTTTCCGAACGAGATTTAATTAGGGACAGAGTAAAATCGGGCGGCGCGCGAGCCCTTGATGAGATCGCCCCCGCGCTATGCGTCCGTCAAAGGGGGGATCGGCGCCCTGAACGGCCGTCCACGCTTGGCCGGCAGGATCTGGCGGCTGGTCTTGCGTTCCAGCTCGGCCTTGAAGGCATCCGAACCGAGTGGCTGGTTCTTCAGGACCGCATTACTGATGAAATCCACTTCATCCTGGGCAATGCCCTGCATAACCAGGTCCGTATACGCCGCCTCACGCTGGAATGGCGTATTACCCAATCCCCAGTACAGCAGGTGGTCGGTGACGACTCCGTCGCTCCGCACGCCCGCGTGGTGGGCGTAGCTCGACCACGGATAGTCCAGCGGGCTGGCAACCAGGTTGGCGCGCAGCGGAGCGAGCTCGATATAGCGGCTGCAGGCCAGGAAATAGTGCTCGGTATCGATGAGCGAGGTACGGAAGCGCCCCTCGAACAGGCCACCGCTGCGCTCGTACTTGCTGTTGAACCAGGGGACGTAGAAGCGGCCCAGCTTCTGCATCATCAGCGCCAGGCCCGCGGCGTCGGCCGGCGTGGCCAGCACGTGCAGGTGGCTTGGCATGAGCACATAGGCGTGGATTGCCACCTGGTAGAAGCGCGCCGCCTCCTTCAGCCAGGCGATAAAACGCTGGTAATCCTCGTCTTCGCGGAAGATCGGCTGGCGGTTGTTGCCGCGCTGGAGAATGTGGTGCGGCTGCTTGGGGATGATCAGTCGGGGTAGGCGTGCCATGGGGAGTGCTCAAAGGTCGAGCAGGCATTCTAGCCCAGAAGGCTGACCCTGTCCCCAATTAATATGGGGATCGCCGAAAAACGGCCTGACCCTGTCCCTGATTAATCAGGAAAGGGTGAAGCCGGCGGACAGGCTGTAGCCTTCGCCGTAGGCGCTGCGCAGCGGCAGGTCCTGGCCCAGGCCCGAGCGGGCTTTCTTGCGCAGGCGGTACACCAGCATGTCGACCCGGCGGCTGGCGTCCGGGTCTTCGCCGCCCATGCCGGCCACGATGACGTGGCGCGGGACCGGGCGGGTGTTGATGGTCAGGAGGTGCAGGAAGTTGCACTCCTTTTCGGTCAGGTCGATCACCTTGCCGGCCAGTTCGAGCTGGCGCGCGCTCACGCGCAGGGTCCACTTGCTCGGCGCGGGGGCTGGATCGGCGGGACGCACGCGGCGATCGAGCGCTTCGATGTGGGCGGCCAGTTCCGGGAACTTGATCGGCTTGGTCAGGTAGTGGTCGGCGCCCAGGCGCAGGCCCAGGATGCGGTGATCGAAAGCGACGCGGCCGGTCAGCACCAGCAGGCCGATCTCGGGATACAGCTGGCGCATCCGCGGGATGACGTTGAAACCGTCTTCGTCCGGCAGACCCAGGTCGAGCACGACGACCGCTGCCGGCGTGCGCGTCAGCGCTGCCCACATCTCGCTCGCGGTCTTGGCGATCGTGACGTCGTGGTCGAGCTCCCGCAGGAATTCGGCCATGTCGTCGGCGTATTCGCCATTGTCTTCAACAATCAGGATCTGCGTCATGGTTGGCCAGGTTAATGATCGTTCCGATTATCACTGCTGGAACCCGATGAGGCAAGTTGTTGTTGTCCGCCCATATCCAAGCCGGGTAGCCACAGCCTGAATTCAGCGCCGCCGGGGTTTTCACCCAGGCGCAGCATGCCGCCATGGACGTCGACGATCGAGCGCGCGAGGTATAAACCGAGCCCGCTGCCGGGCAGTCCATCGGCATTGCGGCCACGGTAGCCCTTGTCGAAGATGCAGGCGGCGTCTTCTTCCGGCACGCCGCTGCCTTCGTCGCGCACGGTGAATTCGACGCCGCTGCCGCTGCGGCGCGCGCCGAGGGCCACCCGGGTGCCGGCCGGCGAGAACAGCAGGGCATTGTCGACCAGGACCTTCAGCGCCAGCCGCAAGCCTTCCGGTTCGCCGCGCAGGCCCACGCTGAGTTCTTCCGCGTCGACCGCCGCCTCGCGCCCCGCTTCGCGCACCTGCTTCACGCCGGCGGCCAGCAAGTCGCGCGGCGCGATCGTGTTGGCCTGGCGCAGCTTGCCGATGGCCGCCATGCGGTCCGGCGACAGGTATTCGTCGAGCATGGCGATCAGGCGGTCGGCCGCGACCGCGATCTTGCGGTAGCGCTGGCGGGTCGGCTCGTCGGCGCCGTGGGCGGTCGCTTCCAGGCGCTGGATGGCGCCGTCGATGGTGGCCAGTGGGGTGCGGAATTCGTGGTTCAGCATGCTCGTGAAACGGCGCTGCTCGACCAAGTGGGCGCGCTGCGGCGACAGGTCGCGCAGCAGTCCGACCAGCGCGGCGCTGCCGTCCGCATTGGCGAGCTGGGTCGAGATCACCTGCAGGCCGACCGGGTGGCCGTCCGCATTGCGCACATCGATGTCCTGGACCACGCGCTCGCCCTGCGTGCGGCCGTGGATGCTTGCGCCGAGATGCGCCGCCAGCGGCGCGAGCGCCGCGTGCTGGCCCGCCAACGCCTGCTGCAGGGCGCCCGCCTCGTGGCCCAGCAGGGCAGTGAAGGCGGGACTCAGGTAACGCAGTGTGCAGGAAGGGAGGTCGATGCTGAACGCGATGTCGCCCGCGAGTTCGGCGATGGTGCGGAAGTGTGCGTCCGGACTGGTCATCGAAGCCTCTCTGTTATCGATGGAGCAATGAAAATTGTCAGGCAGTATATCGTTGGTTTTGTCTTCCTGTACAGGTGCACCTGACCGTGCCGATGCACGCGCAAGATGAAAAATGCGCCACGACGCGCGCAGTTGTTGGATAATTCGGTCCATGAACGATACCGCTACCCTCCCCCCGCTTCCAGACCGGCTCTCGATCGATCCGAGCAGCCCTTTCCATAACCGCGACGTCTTCCAGCACGACATCGGCATCCGCTTCAACGACAAGGACCGTACCGACGTCGAAGAGTACTGCCTGAGCGAAGGCTGGATCAAGGTCGCCGCCGGCAAGACGCTCGACCGCAAGGGCAGGCCGATGCTGATCAAGCTGAAAGGCAAGGTCGAGGCGTTTTACAAGTAAAAATCACGTCGTAAACAAAGAAGGGCGACTGGTGGATGCCAGTCGCCCTTTTTTTGTTCACGCGGCAGACTATTACAATTATTCTTCCAGCGGTGCGAAGATCGCCTGCAAGTCTTCCTGCGTCAGCGCCATCTTCTGCGATTCGCCTTCGGACAGGATCGACTGCGCCAGCTCCGATTTCTTCTGCTGCAGCAACTGGATCTTTTCTTCCAGTGTGCCCTTGGCGATCAGCTTGTAGACGAATACCGGTTTGTCCTGCCCGATGCGCCAGGCGCGGTCGGTGGCCTGGTTTTCGGCGGCCGGGTTCCACCACGGGTCGTAGTGGATCACGGTGTCGGCCGCGGTGAGGTTCAGGCCGACGCCGCCGGCTTTCAGGCTGATGAGGAAGATCGGCACCGCGCCCTGCTGGAAGGCGGCCACCTGGGCTGAACGGTCGCGCGTCTCGCCGGTGAGCAGCGCGTAGCGGATGCCGCGCGCGTCGAGTTCTTCTTCGATGAGCGCGAGCATGCTGGTGAACTGCGAGAACACGAGGATCTTGCGGCCTTCGCCGAGCAGGTCTTCGACCATCTGCATCAGGTCGAGCAGCTTGGCCGACACCGCCGCGGTGTTCTTCTTGCCCGGCATGGCTTTTACCAGGCGCGGGTCGCAGCAGACCTGGCGCAGCTTGAGCAGCGCTTCCAGGATGACGATCTGGCTGCGCGCCACGCCCTTGCGGTCGATCTCGTCGCGCACCTTCTTGTCCATCGCCAGGCGCACCGTTTCGTAGAGGTCGCGCTGCGGGCCCGAGAGCTCGATGCGGCGCACCATCTCGGTTTTTTCCGGCAGCTCCTTGGCCACGTTGTCCTTGGTACGGCGCAGCAGGAAGGGCTTGATGCGGCGATTGAGCAGCATGCGGCGCACCGGATCGTCCTGGCGTTCGATCGGGTGGCGGAACTGGCTGTTGAAGGTTTTTTCGTCGCCCAGCAGGCCCGGCAGCAGGAAGTGGAACTGCGACCACAGCTCGCCCAGGTGGTTTTCCAGCGGGGTGCCGGACAGGCACAGGCGGTGGCGCGCGTTGAGCGAGCCGGCTGTTTGCGCCGCCTTGGAGCGGGTGTTCTTGATGTAGTGCGATTCGTCGAGGATCACCAGGTGGTAGTGGTGCTCGCGCAGCTTTTCCTCGTCGCGCGGCAGCAGCGCGTAGGTGGTGAGGACGATGTCGGCGCCGTCGATCTGGTCGAACAGGTCCATGCGCTCCTTGCCCTGCAGGAGCAGCACTTTCAGGCTCGGGGCGAAGCGCGCGGCTTCCTCGCACCAGTTGGTCATCAGGCTGGTCGGCGCGATGACGAGGGCCGGGCTGGTGAGGCGGCCGGCTTCTTTTTCGGTGAGGATGTGGGCGATGGTTTGCACGGTTTTACCCAGGCCCATGTCGTCGGCCAGGATGCCGCCGAGGTCGTACTCGCGCAGGAACTGCATCCACGACAGGCCATCCAGCTGGTAGTCGCGCAGGGTGGCTTGCAGGCCTTTTGGCGGCTCGACTTTCTTCACCGCGCCGAACTGGCTCAGCTTGCGGCCGGTTTCGCGCAGGCGTTCGCCGCCGCTCCAGCGCAGCTCGAGGCCGCGCGCCAGTTCCTCCAGGCGCGCCGCGTCCAGCGTGGACAGGCGCATGCGGCCCTTGATCTTGTCATTGAAGTACAGCTCGCCCAGGGTGGCCAGGATGGGCTTGAGGCGCCCCCACGGCAGCGCCACGCGGGTGCCGTCCGGCAGCGTGGCCAGGGTCTGGTCGGCTTCGGCGTGCGCGGCCAGCACGGCCGGGTCGAAGTCGTTCGGGGCGCTGCGGATCAATTGCACCAGCACCGGCAGCAGCGGCACGCGCTGGCGCGCCACGATGATGCCCAGTTCCAGTTCGAACCAGGCATTGCCCGCTTCGGCCGGTTCGTCGATGTGGGCGTACCACTCTTCGACCGGCACCACGTCGTAGCGGTACTTGGCCGATTTTTGCACGTGCCAGCCGGCGTCGGACAGCGCATCGAGGTCGTTTTCGGCGAAGCGCAGCCAGTGCGCCTGGCTGTCCAGCGCCAGTGCGCCTGCCATGGCGTTGAAGGGCGCCGTCACCGGCTTGCGGAAGCCGATTTCGTTGAGCTTGTTGAGCGCCGAGGCTTCGGCTTTCGGGTCGCGTTCGATGATCTCGGTGACGTCGCCGATCTGGCGCACCACGCGCTGGGCCGGATCGAACGACACGCGCTGGCCGTCGTAGTCGTAGGCCAGCACGGCGAAGTCGTGCCAGCGCGGCGCGCCGCCGTCCGACATCTGCACCGATTCGAGCAGCAGGTGCGGGATGGGTTTGACGTCGTTGCGCAGGCGCTGGGTGAGCGGCTGCGGCAGCGGCATCAGGCCCTGCAGGCCGTGCGCGAGCAGCAGCTGCGACACGCGCTTCTTGTCGGTGCCGGTGAGGGCCGGGGCCTGGGCCACCAGGGCCTGCAGTTCGGCCAGCGAGATGTCGATGCCGCCGCGATTGAGTTCCAATGGGCCGATCGACAGGTTGTCGATGTACCACGGCGGATCGGTCGGCAGCATGTAGTCGATCTGGTCGGCGGCGCTGTGGGTGGCGCCCTTGGCCGGTTCGACCGACCAGCCCAGCTTGGCCACGCGGCCTTCGTCGCGCCAGGCCAGGCTGGCAAGGCGCTGCGGGCCGGCCTGCAGCGGATACACCAGGCCGCCGGCCATGTCGGACCACGAGTTCGCCCACAGCAGCTTGCCCTGCTCGAGCAGCATCTGCAGCAGGATCGCGCCGACCTTGCCTTTGGGTTCGGTGGCGCTGGTGCCCTGCGCGGAGCCGCTGCGCATGGCGATGAAGAAGCGCACCAGGTCGACGTCTTCGCCTTCGAGGTAGGCCGGGGGCGCGGACAGCAGCGAGAACACTTCGCTCACCGGGCTGGCGGCGGCGACGTCGCCGTTCGGGCGCAGGCGCGCCTTGCACAGGCAGATGGCCACGTGGCGGCCGCCGCTGGTGGGCGCCATCACGTAGACAAACTTGTACTGCACGGCCTTCGGATCGACGACCTCGTCGGTCAGTTTAGGCTGGGGATGCGCCGCCGCTTCGACCCGTTGCAGCCAGCTCACCACCGGCGCGGGCAGGGCGGGAGCGCGTGCGGGAGCGCGGACAACCGGTGTGGCGTCGCTGGCGTTCTCGCGGTGATCATCGACTGTGTGCATGGGTCTCGTGGTGTCAGTATTAAAAACGACAATAAATACCATTATCCTTCATACGGGCACTTCCGTTTTGTTCGGAATCGCACGTAGCGGGCAAAACTTCCACGCGCCTGCGCCTTCCTTGCGCGGGCATGTGAATTCGTTGTGCACAGCCGACTGTTCTCGCATGATCACGTGACGCTGTCAAGACTGGCGCATCCGCCACGTTTGCGTATGATTGTTTGCTTGACCTTTTGACGCATTTGATTCACGCCCATGCTGCCTTCCATCGAACAACGCCTCGCCCTCGAACTGTCCGCCAAACCAGCGCAGGTGGCCGCCGCCGTCGCCCTGCTCGACGAAGGCGCCACCGTCCCCTTCATCGCGCGCTACCGCAAGGAAGCCACCGGCGGGCTCGACGACATCCAGCTGCGCCTGCTGGAAGAGCGCCTGCGCTACCTGCGCGAACTCGAAGACCGGCGCGCCTCGATCATCGCGTCGATCACGGAACAGAACAAGATGACGCCGGCGCTGCTGCAGTCGATCGCCCTGGCCGAAGACAAGACCCGCCTGGAAGACCTCTACCTGCCCTACAAGCAGAAGCGCCGCACCAAGGCGCAGATCGCGATCGAAGCGGGCCTGGCGCCGCTGGCCGAGGCCCTGCTGGCCGACCCCACGCTCACGCCCGAAGAAGCAGCCGGCGCCTACCTGCGCGACGCCTTCACCAACGACGATGGCGGCGCCAACCCGGGCGTGCCCGATGCGAAGGCTGCACTGGACGGCGCGCGCCAGATCCTGATGGAGCGCTTCGCCGAAGACGCGACCCTGCTGCAATCGCTGCGCGACTACGTGCGCGAGCACGGCGTGGTGGAGTCGAAAGTCGTCGCCGGCCAGGAAGACGCGGGCGAAAAATTCGCCGACTATTTCGACTATTCCGAGACCCTGGGCACCATCCCTTCGCACCGCGCGCTGGCGCTGATGCGCGGACGCCGCGAAGGCGTGCTCGATGTCGTGCTGCGGCTCGATACCGAAAGCGAAAAGCCGAAGTGGGACGCGCCGCACAACCCCTGCGAAGGCCGCATCTGCGCCGCCTTCGGCATCAAGAACAATGGCCGCCCGGCCGACAAGTGGCTGGCGGACACCGCGCGCTGGACCTGGCGCGTGAAGAGCTTCATGTACATCGAAACCGAATTGATGGGCGCGCTGCGTGAGAAGGCCGAACTCGATGCGATCGGCGTCTTCGCGCGCAACCTGAAAGCCCTGCTGCTGGCGGCGCCGGCCGGCCCGCGCGCGACCATGGGCCTGGACCCGGGCCTGCGCACCGGCGTGAAAGTGGCGGTGGTCGACGCCACCGGCAAGGTGGTCGATACCGCCACCATCTACCCGCACCAGCCGCGCAACGACTGGGACGGCGCGCTGCACACGCTGGGCCAGCTGGCGGCGAAACACAATGTGTCGCTCATCTCGATCGGCAACGGCACCGCCTCGCGCGAAACCGACAAGCTGGCCGGCGACCTGATCAAGCAGAATCAAGAGCTCAAGCTCCAGAAGATCGTCGTGTCGGAAGCCGGCGCCTCGGTGTATTCGGCGTCCGAATTCGCGTCGCGCGAACTGCCCGACCTTGATGTGTCGATCCGCGGCGCGGTCTCGATCGCGCGCCGCCTGCAGGACCCGCTGGCCGAACTGGTGAAGATCGACCCGAAATCGATCGGCGTGGGCCAGTACCAGCACGACGTCTCGCAAACCCAGCTCGCGCGCTCGCTCGACGCGGTGGTGGAAGACTGCGTGAACGCGGTGGGCGTGGACGTGAACACGGCATCAAGCGCGCTGCTGGCGCGCGTGTCGGGTTTGTCATCCAGCGTGGCGCAGGGCATCGTGGCCTACCGCGACCTGAAGGGCGCGTTCGCCTCGCGCGCGGCCTTGAAGAGCGTGCCGCGCCTGGGCGACAAGACCTTCGAGCAGGCAGCCGGCTTCCTGCGCGTGATGAACGGCGAGAACCCGCTCGACGCGTCGGCGGTGCACCCGGAATCGTATCCGGTGGTGCAGAAGATCCTGCTTGATACCAAACGCGACATGAAGAACGTGATCGGCGACGCTGCGCTGATCAAGTCGCTGAACCCGGCAAAGTACGCGGACGAGAAGTTCGGCGTGCCGACCGTGACCGACATTTTGAAAGAGCTGGAAAAGCCGGGGCGCGACCCGCGTCCGGAATTCACCACCGCCACCTTCAAGGAAGGCGTGGAAGCCATTTCCGACCTGCGCCCCGACATGATCCTGGAAGGCGTGGTCACCAACGTGGCGGCCTTCGGCGCGTTCGTGGACATCGGCGTGCACCAGGATGGCCTGGTGCACATCTCGGCGCTGTCGAATACCTTCGTCAAGGATCCGCACACCGTGGTCAAGGCCGGCCAGGTGGTCAAGGTCAAAGTGCTGGAAGTGGACCCCAAGCGCAAGCGCATCGCGCTGACCATGCGCCTGACCGACAGCGCGCCGCAGCCCGGCGCCAAACCCGAGCAGCGCGCCGACCGCAACGACGGCAAGCGCCTGGCCCAGCACCAGCGCCAGGAAAAACCAGCGCCCGCAGCGGGCGGCGCGATGGCGGAGGCCTTCGCCAAGCTGCGCAAGTAAGCGCACCACCGGCGGAAACGCCGCTTGCCTGGCAAGAAAATGTAGGGTGGCCGGCTTCGCCGGCCGCGCGTCCGGATCACCGACGCACTGTGTGGCAGACCACGCCGGAGCTGAGCGCGCGGCCGGGGAAACCCGGCCGCCCTACCTCAGCGGTGCTTGAAGTACACGCCCACCAGGTAGATACCCAGGCAGGCAAAGCCGATCAGCAGCATGCGCGACTGCGCCATGGCCGGGACGCCGGTCTTCTTGATGTGCATGGCGTCGCGCACCAGCAACAGCGCATACGCCAGCGCCGACACGCCGCACAGGAAGTCGCCGGCGCCGCCACGCAGGACGCCCCCGACGAGGTTGATCACGCCCGGGATGCCGAGGATGGTCGCGATGACGAGGTTGGACGTGGCGGAGGGACCGCGGCGGGGTGGCTGTTGCATGGCGTGGACCTGGGATGTTTGGAAATCCGCGCGATCATACAACAGTCGCGGCCCGGCCGTAACCGCAGCGGCTGGCCTCAGGCGAAGATGCGCATGGCGCTGGCGCCGACCTTGACGACGAAGCACAGGCAGAACAGCCCGAAGCAGGCGTAGCCGACCAGCGTGGTGCGGGGCGAGGCGATCGCGAGGCGCTTGTCGCGCCAGGACTGCACGGCGCAGTACAGCAGGAAGGCCCCGGCCAGCAGCTGGGTGGTGCCCAGCATGACATCTTCCAGCGGATCCTGGAACATCCCCGTCATCGCATCGTACACGCCCGGAATGACGAAGAACGCAGCCATGATCCACAGCAGGGGCGACGGCATGGAGGCAAACCCCCGGTATGTAGTCATGATGACTCCCGTTCGAATGGCATGCGAACCATCATAGCGGGCTTTTTTCGCCAAAAACGCGTAGATTGTCACGCCGGGACGCAGGCCCCCCGCTGCCGCCCATGCCCGCCCAGCCGAATTCTTATAAAATGTCGGCATCCCACCCATTCTCACTGAAGGCTAATCACATGAGCGACGTACAAACCTGGATCAAAGACACCGTGGACTCCACCCCGGTCGTGCTCTTCATGAAGGGTACCGCCCAGTTCCCGCAATGCGGTTTCTCGGGCCGCGCCATCCAGATCCTGAAAGCCTGCGGCGTCGAGAACATCGCCACCGTCAACGTGCTGGACGACCCGGAAGTTCGCCAGGGCATCAAGGACTACTCGAACTGGCCAACCATTCCCCAACTCTACGTGCGCGGCGAGTTCATCGGCGGCTCGGACATCATGAACGAGATGTACGAATCGGGCGAACTGAAAACCCTGCTGAACAATGGCTGACCGGCCGCGCCGGATCGTTGTCGCCATCACCGGCGCAACCGGCGCGACCTATGGCGTGCAGCTGCTCAAGCGGCTGGGCGCCACTCCCGGCGTCGAGACCCACCTGGTCATGTCCGACGCCGCCTCCCTCACCCTGCACCAGGAACTCGGCCTGCAGCGGCGCGACGCCGAAGCGCTGGCCCACGTCGTCCACCGCAACCGCGACATCGGCGCGTCGATTGCGAGCGGCTCGTTCCAGACCGACGGCATGGTGATCGCGCCCTGTTCCATGAAAACGCTGGCGGCCGTTGCCCACGCCCTGTCGGACAACCTGGTCACGCGGGCCGCGGATGTGATGCTCAAGGAAAGGCGCAGGCTGGTGCTGATGGTGCGCGAAACGCCGTTCAACCTGGCGCACCTGCGCAATATGACCGCCGTGACGGAAATGGGGGGCATCGTGTTCCCGCCCCTGCCGAGCTTCTACCAGCGCCCGGCGACCATCGAGGAGATGGTCGAACACACGGTCGACCGGGCGGTCGACCTGCTCGGGCTCGACAACGCCCTTGCCCCGCGCTGGGGCGGCATGAAAAGCGCGCCGGACGCCTGACCGGCGCCCCGGCTGCACTCAGCCGTTCAACGCTTGTCGCCGTCGAACGGGTCGTCGGCCTTCTTTGCTTCGCGCGCTTCCTCAATCATCCGCCGCCGGGCGTTACGTTGTCGCATGACCTCGGCATGGCGCGCCGCCGTCATGGGCGGTGCGGTCATCAATTCCTTGAGCTGGGCGGTGTTGGCGTAATTGTTTCGCATACGGCAGCTGCTCCTTGACGTGACGGGTGGCGGCGGATCCGCTCGCCACCAACCGATTATGGACTACCTCCGGCCGTTTGTGCGTTCCGGAAGTCACGAAAAGTGCAGTTACGAAACTATTTTTGCTCGGGCTTCTGGTGATTCATGCGCACCAGCATGCGAATGAATTCGCGTGCGAGCTGGCGATGATGCTCATCCAGGCGTTGCAGGTCAGCAATAAGCTTGACGTCGGCCGATTCGAAACGTGCGCTGCCATTGGCGGCATCGCCGTTGCCGGCCACGTTGTCGGTGCCGCCGAAGCGCAGCCAGTCCGCCGGCACGCCCAGCCACTGGGCAATCATGCGCAGTTTTTCCTGGGTCGGGATGGCTTCGCCCACCAGCCACTTGCGCGCGGCATGGACGGTGATCGGGCGGCCTTCGAAGCGGATGTTGAATTCCCTGGCGAGGCGGGTCGGGCTATCGGGCGAGTAGTGGGCGTTCTTCAGCGCCTGCTGCAGGCGCCCACTGAAGCTCTCCCGTTCATTAGTTGAATTCATTGTGATACTTACAATATATGTGCGGATGGCCAGGGAGCGGCCAGCTCCTAACTGCTGAGAAGCATTCGGACAATCATACCCTTAAAAAGTAACAAAGATGTGATTATTTAATAGAATTTGCGTGTTTTAGATACTGCAAAGTCGGCCTGTATTCTAGCGCAAAAGGCAGAATATATCTTATAGGAAATATTATGCGCCGGCCGCACGCTTGTTCCCGAGCTTTATCGTCGCGGGATAATCCGCCGGTAATCCGGCATATCAGGCTCAGGCGAGCTGGAAACGGAAGACGCCGTCAGCGTCTTTGGCGCGCCGCAGCATGCCGTCGCGCCAGAGTTTATGGAGGTGAGCCAGTGCCTCGCCCAGAGCGAAGCTGAGCTGGTGGGCATCGAGCTGGCGGCGGAACATGATGGGCACGATATCGACCGCCGACTGCGGCGCGACACAGGCCGCCATCACTTCCGCCAGGCGCGCCGTATGGTGGTCGCGCAGCTGCCGGATCCGGGTATGCAGGCCGCGGAAGGGCTTGCCGTGTGAAGGCAGGACTAAAGTGTCTTCCGGCAAGTTTGTGAACTTTTCCAGCGAGCGCAGGTACTGGTCGAGCGGATTGCCTTCAGGCTCGACCGCGAATACCGAGACATTGGTCGAAATGCGCGGCAACACCATATCGCCGGAAATCAGCACATTCAATTGCTCGGAATACAGCGAGGCATGTTCGGGTGAATGGCCGAACCCGGTGATGACGCGCCAGTTATGGCTGCCGATCCGCACCAGGTCGCCGTCCTGCAGGCGGGTATAGGCGTCCGGCACGGCCGGCACCAAGGAGGGGTAGTAGTTCTTGCGGCTGCGCATCTGCTCGAGCAGGGCGGGATCCCTCAAGCCGTGGCGCTCGAAGTGGGGAATGGCCGAGGGACCATCGACACCCGGCAGCGCCGCCGCCATCATGCGGGCGAATCCGAACTCGCCGGCGGTGGTCCAGAACGACGCATCGAAACGCTTGCTGAGCCAGCCCGACAGGCCCACGTGGTCAGGGTGGCAATGGGTGGCGAACACGCGCAGCAGCGGCGCGCCCTGCAGGCCACCGTCCAGCACGTCTTCCCAGGCGGCGCGGGTGGCGTCGGTGCCGGCCCCGCTGTCGATCACGCTCCAGCCGCCGCGCCCTTCCTGCTCGTCTGCCAGGAGCCACAGGTTGATGTGGTCCAGGGCGAAGGGCAGCGGCATGCGGATCCAGGACAGGCCCGGCATCACTTCATGCACGAGGCCGGGCACGGGAATGGTGTCGCCAAATGGATAGTTCAGCTGGGCTTCGAGCGGGTTCATACCAAACTTTCTGTTCGTGATAAAGCGGGCGCGCTACAATGCGATTAACGTTAACGTAAACGGCAATCCGCACCTGTAGATTGTAAGCGATTCCTTGTTTTGCTTCCCTTGACCGCATAGCTCACCATGGCCACTTATACCATCGCCGAACTGGCACGCGAATTCGACATCACGGCCCGCGCCATCCGGTTCTATGAGGACCAGGGCCTGCTGAGCCCCTCGCGCGAAGGCGTGGGCGGGCGCAACCGCGTCTACACCCCGCGCGACCGCACCCGCCTCAAGCTGACCCTGCGCGGCAAGCGCCTCGGCCTGACCCTGTCTGAAATCAAGAGCATCGTCGACATGTACGAGTCGCCGCGCGACACCGTGGCCCAGATCGACCGTTTCCTCGGCGTGCTGGCCCACCAGCGCGTGACCCTGGAGCAGCAGCGCGCCGACATCGAGATGGCGCTGGAAGAAATTGCCGCCCACGAAGAAGAATGCCGCCGCCTGCTGGCCGACAGTAGCGAGCGCCGCGACGCCGCCTGAAGCCAGAACCAGGGGGCGAACTGCCCCCATTTTTTGGCCTGTTAGTTGACGTTTACGTTAACGTAAGAGGCGAGTATGATTCACCCTTGATTCCTGCCCAACCACCGTTCACCGTGAGGACGACATGCTGCATCTCCCAGGCTTGACCTTTGACCATGGCGAAGACATCGCCGCGCTGCGCGAAGCGGTGCAACAGTTCGCCGCCGCCGAAATCGCACCGCGCGCTGCGGAGATCGATCGTTCCGACCAGTTCCCGATGGACCTGTGGAAGAAGATGGGCGAACTCGGCCTGCTGGGCATCACCGTGAGCGAGGAATACGGCGGCGCCAACATGGGCTACCTGGCGCACATCATCGCCATGGAAGAAATCTCGCGCGCCTCGGCCTCGGTCGGCCTGTCCTACGGCGCCCATTCGAACCTGTGCGTCAACCAGATCAAGCGCAACGGCACCGAAGAGCAGAAGCAGAAGTACCTGCCCAAGCTGATCTCGGGCGAGCACGTGGGCGCGCTGGCCATGTCCGAGCCGAACGCCGGTTCCGACGTGGTGAGCATGAAGCTGAAGGCCGAGCTCAAGGGCGACCGCTACGTGCTCAACGGCACCAAGATGTGGATCACCAACGGTCCGGACGCCGACACCCTGGTGGTGTACGCCAAGACCGACCTGGAAGCCGGCCCGCGCGGCATGACCGCCTTCCTGATCGAAAAGGGTTTTAAAGGTTTTTCAGTCGCGCAAAAGCTCGACAAGCTGGGCATGCGCGGCTCGCACACCGGCGAACTGGTGTTCCAGGACTGCGAAGTGCCGGTCGAGAACATCCTGGGCGGCCTGGGCAAGGGCGTGAACGTGCTGATGTCGGGCCTGGACTTCGAGCGCACCGTGCTGTCGGGCGGCCCGCTGGGGATCATGTCGGCATGCATGGATTCGGTGGTGCCCTACATCCACGAGCGCAAGCAGTTCGGCCAGGCGATCGGCGAGTTCCAGCTCATGCAGGGCAAGATCGCCGACATGTATTCGACCATGATGGCCTGCCGCGCGTATGTGTACGCCGTCGGCCAGGCCTGCGACCGCGCCGACAACGCAGCTGCCGTGCGCGCACTGCGCAAGGACGCGGCCGGCGCGATTTTGTATTCGGCTGAAAAAGCGACGTGGATGGCGGGTGAAGCGATCCAGGCGCTGGGTGGGAATGGCTATATCAACGAGTACCCGGTGGGCCGCCTGTGGCGTGACGCCAAGCTGTACGAGATCGGCGCGGGGACCAGCGAGATTCGCAGGATGCTGATTGGGCGGGAGTTGTTTGGTGAGACGATGTAAGTGAGAGGCGAAGGTGGGGATAAGGCGATGCGGCGAGATTTGCGCAACGCGTAGCTTATACGCGTAATTTTTCCTTCGCCAACCTCAAGACCGTCGTTCCGGCCTTCGCCGGAACGGCGTGCAAGTGTGACGGCTAAGGCGTCTTGCTGCACCACGCTTCAGCGTCATGCACATCAGCAGTTACTGCCCTAGAATGTCCGCTCCACCTCCCAGCGCGCGAGACGAACGATGACCCACGTGGCGTTCCCCAAACTGCTGTCGTCCCAGATCGCATTCGACATCGCGCGCGCCATCCTGGATGGCTTCGACAAGCATTACCGCCTGTTCCGCCAGGCCAGCCAGCAGGCCAGGCGCTACTTCGAGACCGCCGACTGGGGCGCCGCGCAGCAGGCGGCGCGCGAGCGCATCGATTACTACGACCGGCGGGTGCAGGAATGCGTGCGCATCCTCGAGGACGAGTACACGCCCGAGGAGCTCAGCGACCTGGTCTGGCCCGAAACCAAGCTGCACTACATAGGCCTGCTCTCGGGCCACAAACAACCGGAACTGGCCGAGACCTTCTTCAACTCGGTCAGCTGCATCATTTTGCACCGCAGCTACTACCATAACGATTACATCTTCGTGCGCCCGGTGATCTCCACCGAGTACATCGAGACCGACGAGCCGCAGCCCACCTACCGCGTGTACTACCCCGCGGCCGACAGCCTGCGCTTTGCGCTCAAGCGCGTGGTGACCAACTTCCAGCTTGCCCTGCCTTTCGAGGACCTGGACCGCGATATCGCCCTTGTCGAGGCGCGCCTCACCGAGGCATTCGGACTCGACCGGGCGGAACCGAACCTGCAGCTGCAGGTGCTATCCAGCCTGTTTTTCCGGAACAAGGAAGCCTACATCGTCGGCCGCGCCATCAACGGCCCGCGCGACTACCCCTTCGTGATTCCGGCGCTGCACAACCGAAGCGGCCAGCTGGTGCTCGATACGGTGCTGCTGGACGTGTACCACATCACCCTGCTCTTCAGCTTCACGCGCGCCTACTTTTTGGTAGACATGGAAGTGCCGTCGGCGTTCGTGGGTTTCTTGCGCAGCCTGATGCCGCGCAAGCCGCGCAGCGAGATCTACACGGTGCTGGGGCTGCAGAAGCAGGGCAAGACGCTGTTCTACCGCGACTACCTGCAGCACCTGAAGCACAGTTCGGACAGCTTCCAGATTGCCCCCGGCATCCGCGGCCTGGTGATGCTGGTGTTCGAGCTGCCCTCCTTTCCCTATGTATTCAAGGTGATCAAGGATTTCTATCCGCCCCCAAAAGACACCACGCGCGCGCTGGTCAAGGAAAAATACCTGCTGGTGAAGCACCACGACCGGGTCGGGCGCATGGCCGATACGCTGGAATATTCGGACGTTGCCTTTCCGCTGGCGCGTTTTTCGGAAGAGCTCCTGGCCGAACTGAAGCAGTACGCGCCGTCGCTGGTGGAGATCGAGGGCGAGCGGATTATCGTGCACCACCTGTATATCGAGCGCCGCATGGTGCCGCTGAATATCTATCTCACCAATGCCCAGCAAGCCGGCCGGGACGACCTGGTCGAGCACGGCGTGCGCGAATACGGCAATGCGATCAAGGACCTGGTGGCGGCGAATATCTTCCCCGGCGATATGCTGTATAAAAATTTCGGCGTCACCCGTCACGGCCGCGTCGTGTTCTACGATTACGATGAAATCGACTACCTCACCGACTGCAACTTCCGCGATATCCCGCAAGCGCGCAACGACGAGGACGAGATGGCGTCCGAGCCGTGGTACCCGATCGGCAAGCACGACGTGTTTCCCGAACAATTTGGCCGTTTCCTCCTTGGTAATCCGAGGATCCGCCACCATTTCATGCAGCACCACGCGGATCTGCTGACCCGCGATTTCTGGCAATCCCGCAAGGACCGCATCCTGGAAGGCGTCATCGACGACGTGTTCCCGTATCCCCAGCACATCCGCTTTTGCAACCAGACACCCACCCCTCTTTTGGAGAACACACAATGAATGATCCAGTCGTTATCGTTGGCGCCGCCCGTACCCCGATGGGTGCCTTCCAGGGCGATTTTTCGTCGAAGTCGGCGAGCGACCTCGGCGCGGTGGCGATCAAGGCGGCGGTGGAGCGCGCCGGCGTCGCCGCCGACGCGGTCGAACACGTCTACTTCGGCAACTGCCTGATGGCCGGCCAGGGCCAGGCCCCGGCGCGCCAGGCGCTGATCAAGGCCGGCCTGCCGATGTCCACCGGCGCCGTCACCCTGTCCAAGATGTGCGGCTCGGCGATGCAGGCCGCGATCTTCGCGCATGACCAGCTGCTGGCCGGCAGCGCCGATGTCGTCGTCGCGGGCGGCATGGAATCGATGACCAACGCGCCCTACCTGATCCCGAAGGCGCGCGGCGGCTACCGCATCGGCCACGCGACGATGTTCGACCACATGATGATGGACGGCCTGGAAGACGCCTACTCGCGCAACGAGAAGACCGGCGAAGGCCGCTCGATGGGTACCTTCGCCGAAGAGTGCGTGGCCACTTACCAGTTCACCCGCGAAGACCAGGACGCGTTCGCGATCGAATCGGTCAAGCGCGCCCAGAACGCCAGCAACGAAGGCTGGTTCAATTGGGAAGTCGCGCCGGTTTCCGTGGCCAGCCGCGCCGGCGAGGTCGTGGTCGAAAAGGACGAAGGCCCGATGAAGGCCAAGATCGACAAGATCCCTTCCTTGAGGCCCGCCTTCAAGAAGGACGGCACCGTGACCGCCGCCTCGTCCTCGTCGATCAACGACGGCGCCGCGGCCCTGGTGATGATGCGCGAATCGAAGGCGAAGGAACTGGGCCTGGCGCCGATCGCGCGCATCCTCGGCCACGCCACCTTCGCCCAGGAACCGAACCTGTTCACCACCGCCCCGATCGGCGCGATGCACAAGCTGTTCAAGAAGACTGGCTGGACGGCGGCGGACGTCGACCTGTTCGAGATCAACGAAGCCTTCGCCGCGGTGCCGATGGCCGCCATGCGCGACCTCGACATTCCGCACAGCAAGGTCAACGTGCACGGCGGCGCCTGCGCCCTGGGCCACCCGATCGGCGCCTCCGGCGCGCGCATCATCGTGACCCTGCTCGGCGCGCTCAAGCGCACCGGCGGCAAGCGCGGCGTGGCCTCGCTGTGCATTGGTGGCGGCGAAGCCACCGCCATGGCGATCGAGCTGGTGTAATTTACAAAACGTGGTTAATGCGGCCAATTTACGTCGCATTAACCACGAATTGAATTGAATCCACACAAAAGGAGCCTGTCATGCCTACTGCCTTGATCATCGGCGCGTCCCGCGGCATCGGTCACGAGATGGTGCGCCAGTACCGCCTCGATGGCTGGCGCGTCATCGCCACCGCGCGCAAGCGCGAAGACTGCGACGAACTGGCGCAGCTGGGGGCAGTGAGCTACCAGCTCGACGTCACCAGCGCCGATTCCATCGCCGCGCTGGGCTGGCAGCTCGACGACGAACAGGTGGACCTGGCCTGGATCGTGGCGGGCGTCTACGGCCCGGAACACGCCAGCTTCCCGACCGGCCCCGAATTCGACGCCGTGATGCACACCAACGTGCTCGGCCCCATGCGCCTGGTTCCGATCGTGGCGCCGCTGGTCGCCACCAGGCACGGCAAGCTGGCGGTGCTGTCCTCGAAGATGGGCTCGATCGGCGCGCGCAGCTCTACCGAAGGCACGCTGTACCGCGCCAGCAAGGCCGCGCTCAACTCGGTGCTGGCCGATACCGCCATCACCTACGGCGCGCAAGGCGCGACCTGCGTGGCCTTCCATCCGGGCTGGGTGCAGACCGACATGGGCGGCAGCGGCGCCACGCTCACGGTCGAACAGAGCGTGACCGCCCTGCGCGCCACGCTGGCCGGGCTCGACACCTCCAGCAACGGCGCCTTCCTGAACTACGACGGCAGCCCGATTCCCTGGTAACGCCCCAAACAATACAAACTATATAAACGAGACACGATGATACTGAGCGAAGAACACCAGATGATCCGCGACGCCCTGCGCAGCTTTTCGCAGGAGCGCCTGGCCCCCGGCGCCGCGCGCCGCGACAAGGAGCACACTTTCCCGAAGGACGAGCTGAAGGAACTGGCCGCGCTGGGCGCCTTCGGCGTCGCGGTGCCGGAAGAATACGGCGGCGCGGGCCTGGACTACGTGTCGCTGGCGCTGGTACTGGAAGAAATCGCGGCCGGCGACGGCGGCACCTCGACCATCATCTCGGTCAACAACTGCCCGGTGTGCTCGATCGCCATGATGTATGCGAACGAAGAGCAAAAGCAGCGCTTCTTGCGCCCGCTCGCGCAGGGCGAGATGCTGGGCGCCTTCGCCCTCACCGAACCGCACGCCGGCAGCGACGCATCGAGCCTGCGCACCACCGCCACCCGCGACGGCGACGACTGGATCATCAACGGCACCAAGCAGTTCATCACCAGCGGCAAATACGGCGACGTCGCCATCGTCATGGCGGTCACCGACAAGGCGGCCGGCAAGAAGGGCATCAGCGCCTTCTGGGTGCCGACCGACACGCCCGGCTACATCGTGGCCGGCATCGAAGAAAAGATGGGCCAGCACTCGTCCGACACCGCCCAGATCGTGTTCGAGAACTGCCGCGTGCCGCAGGCGAACCTGATCGGCATTGAGGGCATGGGCTACAAGATCGCCCTGTCGGGCCTGGAGGGCGGCCGCATCGGCATCGCCTCGCAGTCGGTCGGCATGGCGCGCGCCGCCTACGAGGCCGCGCTGGCGTATGCGAAAGACCGCGAGAGCTTCGGCAAGCCGATCTTCGAGCACCAGGCGGTGCAGTTCCGCCTGGCCGACATGGCGATGCAGATCGAGGCCGCGCGCCAGCTGATCCTGCACGCCGCGTCGATGAAGGATGCAGGGGTGCCCTGCCTGAAGGAAGCGGCGATGGCCAAGCTGTTCGCCTCCGAGATGGCCGAGCGCGTGGTCTCCAGCGCCATGCAGGTGTTCGGCGGCTACGGCTACGTGGCCGACTTCCCGGTCGAGCGCATCTACCGCGACGTGCGCGTGTGCCAGATCTACGAGGGCACCAGCGACATCCAGAAGATCCTGATCGCACGCGCGCTTTGATGGAGATTCGTCCGGCCACCGAGGCCGACCTGCCGGCGCTGTTCGCCTACCTGGGCGAGCAGCTGGCCGAGAACGGCCGCGACGGCACTCCGCTGTTCCAGCCGATGGAGCGCGTCGACACCGGCGTGCCGCCGGCGATGCGCGAGCGTTTCGCGGCCGGTGTGGCGACACCGGTCGGCCAGCCGGGCTGGCGGCATGTGTGGATCGCGCTCGACGACGCCGGCGAGGTTGCCGGCCACATCGACCTGCGCGGCCAGCCGGATGCGGCCTCCAGCCACCGCAGCCTGCTCGGCATGGGCGTGCGCCACGACCTGCGCCGCGCCGGCCTGGGCACGCGCCTGGTGCACACGGCGCTGGCCTGGGCCCGGAGCACGGGCTTCGACTGGGTCGACCTGGAAGTGCTGGCGCAGAATCACCAGGCACGCGCCCTCTACGCGCGCACCGGGTTCACCGAGACCGGAGTAGTAGCGGACCAGTACCGCATCGGCGGCGCGCAGGTGGGCGCCGTGTCGATGAGCATTCGCTTGCGCTGAACCCTGTCAGGAAACGGCCGGCTCCAGCAGCGTCACGGTCTGGCGCTCGGTGTCGAGCCTGGCCCGCACGCCCATCGGGACGGTGAACTGGTGGCGGATATGGCCGATCGAATAGCCCGTCACCGCCGGCACCAGCAGGGGTTTCAGGTGATGGTCGAAGGTCTGGTCCAGGGTGAGCGAACGCTGGCCCGGCTCGGGCGCGCACTCCTCGCACACGCCCACCATCACGCCGGCCGCGTTGGCGAAGCCGGTGGCCAGGTCGAGCTGGGTCATCCAGCGATCGAGCCGGTAAGGCGCTTCGTCCACCTCTTCCAGGAACAGCAGGCCGCCGCGGAAGCCTGCCGCGTAGGGCGTGCCGCTCAGGGCGGCGACGATCGACAGGTTGCCCCCCAGGAGCGGGCCGGTGGCCGTCCCCTGGGTCAGGGTGCGGATGCCGAAGTGGGGCATGGTCTGCGCCTTGACCACGTTCTCCGGCGCCATCGGGATGGTGTAGGTCGCGCGCGGGTCGCACAGCACGGCCATCATGTGCTCGCGCGAATAGTCGGCCAGCGTGGACGAGGCCACCGGGCCGTGGAAGCTCACCAGTCCCGCCTTGTTATGGATCGCCAGGTGCAGCGCGGTGATGTCGGAGTAGCCGAGCAGGATCTTCGGGTTGCGGCGGATCAGCGCGTAGTCGAGGCTGGAGAGCAGCGAGATGCAGCCGGAGCCGCCGCGGATCGGCCAGATCATTTTTACTTCCGGGTCGGCGAACATGGCGTGCAGGTCGGCCAGGCGCTGTTGCACCGAGCCAGCGTAGTTGCCGTAGGCGGCGCCAAGGTAAGTGCTCACTTTCACGCGCAGGCCCAGCGCTTCGATGTTCTGGACGGATTTTTCGATGAGGCGGTCGTTGACCACGCCGCCGGGGGCGACCAGGCCGACCAGGTCACCGGGGCGCAGGCGGGGGGGTTTGATGAGGCGTTGCGCGGCTTGGCGCGGGGCAGCGGAGGCGAGGCCGGAAGAGGCGGCGGCGATGCCCGCTGCGGTAAGGGCGCCGAAGCCGCGCCGTGTGAGATTCATACGCGACATATACCAACGTCGTCCCGGCGAAGGCCGGGACCCAATTTTGCACGCGTTACGATAGCGCACGCAGAACTTGGGTCCCGGCCTGCGCCGGGACGACGGTTCATAGGGGATGGGTAAAAACGATGCACCGTCTGATCCACCATCAAAACAAAAACGGCCCGCGCCGTGGAGGTGTTCACCTCCATCAGCAGCGGGCCGCAGGCAGCGATCAAGTTAGAAGAACTTGTAGGTCGCCATCAGGGTGAAGGCACGGCCGCGTGGGTCGGCCACGCGTGGCTCCCACGAGCTGCCGGCGCCGGTGTTGCCGTCGTAGGTGATCGCGAACGGTGGATCTTCGTCGAAGATGTTCTTCACGCCGGCGGTCAGCGTCAGGCTCTTGATGCCGGAGTAGCTCACGCTCAGGTTGAAGATCGAGTAATCATCCACTTTCGGGTTGTAGTTGGTCGGCTTCACCAGGCCATTGGCGACACCCGGCAGCACCTGGTCGTCGTAGCCCGAACGGTAGATGTTCTGGAACAGGCCGCTCCAGTTGCCGTACTTGTAGGTCACGTAGGCGCTGTGCTTCCATTTCAGGCCCAGGTCGCCGGTGAAGGTGAAGCGGCCCACTTCGCTCTTGCCGAATTCGGCATTGGTGGTGGCGCGCGACTTCTTCTCCAGCAGGCGCGAACCGTCCATGCCGATGGTCCAGATGGCGCCGGTGCTGAACTTGCCGTTCAGGCGGGCACCCAGTTCGAGGCCGCGGGTGGTGCGCTCGCCGGCGTTGACCCAGCGCTGGTCGATGAAGGCGATGTTACCCGACGCGTCGCGGATGAAGTTCTCCGAGAACAGGTTGTAGTTCGCCACCATGGTCGCGGTGCTGAACGAATCGATGGTGTTCTGCTTGCGCACTTCCCAGATGTCGGCGTTGGCCGAGAACCAGGTGAACGGCTCGATCACGACGCCGACGGTGCCCTGCTTCGCGGTTTCCGGACCCAGGCTGCTCTTGCCGCCGGTGAAGATGTTCGGGGTGATCGATTCGCAGCCTGGCTTGGTCGCGTCGACCAGGCCGGTCGGGCACCTGGACGGATCGACCAGGTCCTTGCCGGCATATGGCGACTCGGTGACGCCGTTGTAGAGCTGGTTGAACGACGGGGCGCGGAAGCCTTCGTTGTACGAACCGCGGAACAGCAGCTCCGGAATCGGCTGGTAGCGGAACGAGATCTTCGGGTTGGTGGTGGCGCCGATGCCGCTGTAGTGGTCGCGTCGGATCGCCAGCGTCACGTCCAGGTTGTTGATGACCGGGACCAGCAGTTCGGCGTAGACCGCCTTGATGTCGCGGTGCACGCCGTCCAGCGCATTCGGATCGTCGAAGGGTGCGTTCAGGATCACCGGACGGGCGCCCGCGGCGCGCCGGTCGCCATTGAACTCGTAGCCTTCGCGGCGCAGGTCGAAGCCGACCGCGCCCATCACGGTGCCGGCCGGCAGGTTGAACAATTCGCCCGACAGCGCGCCGTCGAGCTGGGTCAGGGTGGTCCTGCCGCCGTACATGGTGACGCCGGCGGCCGAGGTGCTCTTGATCAGGTCGATCGCTTCCTGCGACTGTTGCTGGCCCGGCAGCAGGAAGGGATTGATCTTGCCGGTGCCCAGCGCGTTGGCCAGGGCGACCGTGTAGTTGTAGCCGGTGCCGAGCAGCGATTCCGATTCGCTGAAGGCGCGCGAGATGCCGGTGCGGTAGTCGAAACGCTTGCCGAACAGGTTGACCGGGCCGTCGGCGCCGACCAGCAGGCGCGCGGCCTTGGACTCGGTGACGATCTCGCGGTTGCCGCACTCCATGCAGCGCCAGCGGTAGGCGATCGGCAGGCCGTAGTTGGCCGACACGCTCGGGAACACCTTGACCAGCGCGTTGTACACGGTGTCGTAGGCGGCGCCGGTGCGCGGGTAGAAGGAGCTGGCCGGGAAGGTGGTGGTGCCCGGCGAAATCTGGTTGGGCGAGAAGCGCTTGGCCACTTCCACGTTCGAGCCCACGGCTTCGACGAAGAACTGATGATCGCCCGACTGGAAGGTGGCGCGCGCCAGCGCATTGCTGCTCTTGACCGGCTGCTGCAGGACGGCCGCGCGGCCGGTATCCCAGGCGCAGCCATAGGCCGAGCCGGCGCTGTTCCACAGCTTCTCGTCGTACGGACCCATGCCGTCGATGCTGTTGCAGCCAGGGCCGCCCGGCAGGTCGAGGATGCTGATGCCGCTGTAGGTGGTGGTGCCGCCGCCCGGGATGGTCGGGCCGGTGCCGGTGCGCGACAGGAGCGACGGGCCGATGGTGGTGGCGAACACGTTGCCGCTCGGGGTACCGCGGGTATCCACCGAGACGCCGCGGTCTGGCTGGAAGGTGTTGACGAAGTCGCGCTGGTCGCCGCGCAGGGCCTTGTTTTCGCGGTGGGAGAAGGTGGCCAGCACGTTCCAGCCGTCGGTGTCCAGGTCGCCCCAGCCGCCGGTAATCGACGCGCGGCCGATCTCGCTGCCGCCGGCCTCGGTGACGTCGACGAAGGCCTGGGTTTCCAGGCCCCTGTAGTTCTTCTTCAGGATGAAGTTGATCACGCCGCCGATCGCATCGGTGCCGTAGATCGCGGAAGCGCCGTCCTTGAGCACCTCGACGCGCTCCACCGCCGACATCGGGATCGAGTTCAGGTCGACCGCCGAGCCCTTCATGCCGTGGGTTGCCACGCGGCGGCCGTTGAGCAGCACCAGGGTCGAATCGGCGCCCTGGCCGCGCAGGTTGGCCGAGGACGCGCCATTGTTGCCGCGCTGGGCGCCCGAGGTGACGTCGGCGTTCGAGGCCAGGTTGTCGGAACCGTTGCCATTGATGTTCAGGGTTGCGATCAGCTGCTCGGCACTGACGATGCCCTGGTCTTCCAGCTGCTTGCGCGAGATGATTTCGAGGGGCAGTGCGCCTTCCTTGGCGATGCGCTTGATGCTACTGCCGGTGATCTCGACACGCTGCATCTTGCTGGTGTCCACAGCGGTTTGTGCGATGGCAGGGCTGACTGCACCCATCAGGGCGATCAACTGGGCAAGCTTCTTTAACTTCACGCGTTTCTCCTAACGTTTTCCCTTGGCGGTCATGGCTGCCGACCGGCTTTTCGATGTCGTAATGTCTTTGCATTACGTTACTTTTCGATTTCAGAGTATGCGTAGTTACTTAACGTCATCCAATGAATTATCCGGCGGCCAGTATAACTAACAGGAATGTTTTATTTAGGAAAACCCCACTCTCTTAGCGCCTAGCCCCGACAGAGCGTGCCCTTTGCGCAACATCAACGTCCAGATAACGCCATTGTGTGAATTCCACTGGGTGACGTTTGTAGTTTTTCAACCACGGATGGCGCAGGTCGCCCGACAAAACATGGGTCAGCGGCACCCACGGGTTGTACGCGTGGATCAGCTGGTTCATCTCGAAGTACAGCTTCTGGCGCGCCGGGCCATCGCGCAGGGCGCGCGCCTGCTCGTAGCGTTGGTTATAGGCCGGCAGGTTGAAGCGCGAATAATTGGCGCGGCCGGCATTCGGTCCGTAGAGCAGCTGGTAGAAGTTGTCGCCGTCCGGGAAGTCGGCGATCCAGTTACTTTCGAACATCTGCACCGTGCCGATGCGCGAGGCCTTGATGATCTCGGTCTTCTTGTCGGACTTGAACACCACGCGCAGTCCCACCGCGTTCAGGCACTTGCGCCACAACTCGTCGCGCAGGCGCCCGCCGACCGTGGCTTCGCTGTGCATGGTAAGCGTCAGCGGGCGGTTGTCCGGCGTGCGGCGGAATCCGTCCTGGTCGCGCCGGTGGTAGCCGTGGCGGTCCAGCAGCGCGTTGGCAAGCTGGGGGTCGTAGGGCACCGGGCTGCGGTAGTTTGGGTCGTAGCCCAGCACATTCGGCGGCAGCGGCGACTCGGCCTTGATCGCGAAGCCTTTTTTCAGCAGCGCGATGTCCTCGGCATTGTTGTAGGCCAGCGAGATCGCGCGGCGCAGCGCCAGCTTGTCTTTCCCGTAGCCGCCCACCACCGGGTCGTTCATGTTCATCCACATGTAGTAGGTCTGCAGCACCGGGAAGCGCGACAGCACGATGCCGCGCGCCGCCAGCTCCGGTTTGAGCTGGCCGTCGCGCACCACCATGTCGGTCATCGATTCCGGGACCTGCTCGAGGTAGTCGTATTCCTCGTTCAGGAAGCCCAGCATGCGGCCCTGGAATTCCTCGGCGATGCGCACCTCCACCCGGTCCACCCGCGGCAGGCGCTTGCCTTCCAAGGCAGCGGCGATGGCCTGGTCCTCCGGATTGTTTCCCGGGGTGGCGTGGAACACGGCCGACGAATACGGGTTGGCCAGCAGGACCAGGCGGTCGCTGCGCTTCCACTCCTTGACCATGAACGGGCCCGTGCCCACCGGGTGGTTGCCGGCCTGGCCCGGATAGGCCTCGATGACTTCGCGCGCCACCACGCCGGTGGCGGCGGTGGCGAGGTAGAACAGGAAGTTGTTGTCGGGCGCTTTCAGGCGGATGCGCAGCGTGTAGCGCTCCGGGGCCTGCAGGCCGGGCACTTGCGTATCGGCGCTGTAGTCCTTGTGCAGCGCCTCGTCGCCCGCGATCTTCCCGTCGAACATATAGGCCCACGGCGACTTGAGGGCCGGGTTGTACAGGCGCTTGAGGCTGTAGACGTAGTCCTGCGCCGTCATCTCGCGTTTGACGCCCTTGAAGGCCGGGTCGGGGGTGAAATAGATGCCGGGGCGGATGCGGAAGGTGTAGGTGAGGCCGTCGGCGCTCACTTCGGGCATGGCGGTGGCCGTATTCGGGCGCAGCTGGGCGGGGCGGGCCAGGTAGTCGTAGCGCAGCAGCGGATCGAACAGGTTTTCCAGCAGCGACAGCGAGGCATTGTCGGAGGCCGAGGCGGGATCGAGGCCGGTCTCGCTGGTGGACAGGAACATGTGCAGCACCTTTTCCTGCGCCTTTGCAGGCGCCTGGGCGGCGCTGCCCGCGCAGACCAGGGGGAACAGGAGGATGGCGGCGAGCAGGCGGAGTTTCATGGCAGGAGCGAGGTAGGAAGCGTTGCGTATCATATGCCCGCCCTCTTTATAGGGGCAATAGGCATAACTTTTTCGCATGGCGCGGGTGCATTCTTTCATCATGGCAGCATGTTCCCGGCCTATACTCTCCGCTGCACAATCGGTAGCTCAGCGGCGAATTTCATATGGCACTCAATTACATCTGGTCTGGTTTCTTCCTCGTCGGTTTCATCGCCGCGCTCGCACAATGGCTGTTCCTGGGCGACACCGAAATCTTCAAGCGCGTCATCGACGGCACCTTTTCGTCGGCCAAGATGGCGGTGATGGACATCGCGCTGCCGCTGGCCGGCGTCATGACCCTGTGGCTGGGCATCATGAACGTGGGGGAGAAGGCCGGCGCCATCAATCTGTTCGCACGCATTATCGGCCCCTTCTTTTCGCGCATCTTCCCCGAAGTGCCGCGCGACCACCCGGCCAATGGTCATATGGTGATGAATTTTTCCGCCAACATGCTTGGCCTGGACAACGCCGCCACGCCCTTCGGCCTGAAGGCGATGGAGAGCCTGCAGACCCTCAATCCGCACAAGGAAGAGGCCAGCAACGCCCAGATCATGTTCCTGGTGATCCAGACCTCGGGCCTGACCGTCATTCCGCTGGCGATCATGGCGCAGCGCGCGATCCTGGGCGCGGCCAACCCGGCCGACATCTTCATCCCGACCCTGATCGCCACCTACTGCTCGACCATGACCGGCATCATCGCGGTCAGCCTGCGCCAGCGCATCAACCTGCTGCACCCGGTGGTGTTCGCCTGGATCGGCGGCATGACCGCGGTGATCGCGGCGCTGGTGTGGTACTTCACGGTCTTCCTCGACAAGGCCCAGATCGAACTGGTGTCGGTGGTGGCCGCCAACCTGATCCTGTTCTCGATCATCGCGGCCTTCATGGTGGCCGCGCTGGCGCAGCGGGTCAACGTCTACGAAGCCTTCATCGAAGGCGCCAAGGGCGGTATCGAGACCTCGCTGAAGATCATTCCCTACCTGGTCGGCATGCTGGTCGCAATCAGCGTGGTGCGCAACTCGGGCATCCTGGGCATCATCGTCAGCGGTTTTTCCTGGGTCTTCACCCAGCTCGGCCTGCCGACCGACTTCGTCGGCGCGCTGCCGACGGCGCTGATGAAGCCGCTGTCCGGCAGCGGTTCGCGCGCCATGATGATCGACGCCATGACCACCTATGGCGTCGACTCCTTCGTCGGCCGCCTGGCCAGCATCCTGCAGGGCGCGGCCGACACCACCTTCTATGTGGTGGCGCTGTATTTCGGCGCGGTCGGCATCCGCAAGACCCGCTATGCGATCGGCTACGGCCTGCTGGCCGACCTGGCCGGCGTGATCGGCGCCATCTTCGTCGCTTATCTCTTCTTCGGTTAAGGACAGCCCATGCTGCGTCGCCTCACGCTTGCCACCCTCTTCTTCGCCGCCTTCGGCGCCGCCCATGCCCAGCTGCCGGCCTCCGTCGCGCAAGTGATGGCGCAGCACGGGCTGCCGGAAGACAGCGTCGGCGTGCTGGTACTGAAAGGCGACGCTGTCGTGCTGGCGCACCAGGCCGACCGGCCGATGCAGCCGGCATCGACGATGAAGCTGGTGACAACCCTCATCAGCCTGGAACGCCTGGGCCCCGCCTTCCGCGGCCGCACCGAGCTGCGCAGTACGGGCGAGGTCGTGAAGGGCGTCCTGCGCGGGAACCTGATTTTAAAAGGCGGCGCGGATGCCGACCTGTCCGGCGAACACCTGGAAAACATGCTGCGCGCCCTGCACTACCAGGGCATCCGCCGCATCGAGGGCGACCTGGTGCTGGACCGTTCGCTGTTCCAGCCTTCGCGCCTCGATGTCGGCCTGCCGCCGTTCGACGAGTCGCCCGAGGCCTACTACAACGTGATTCCGGACGCGCTGCTGGTCAACAAGAACATGCTGCAGCTCGACATGCGCTCGACAGCGAAGGCCTTGACGCTGTCGATGCAGCCGGCGCTGGACCGCGTCAGCATCGGTTCCGACATGACGCTGATCGAGGCCGACTGCGCCAAGTGGGAGGACGGCTGGAAGCTGCCGGAAGCGGTGCGCCAGAAGGATGGCCGGATCAAGGTGCTGTTGCATGGGACCTTCCCGAAAGAGTGCGCGCGCAGCTACAGCATCAATGTGCTGGACCGCGACGACTACATCGACCGCCTGTTCCGCCAGAAGTGGAAGGAACTCGGCGGCAAATTCAGCGGCAAGGTCGTGGAAGGCGTCGCGCCGCCGGAGTCGCGGGTGCTGGCCGAGCATACCTCGCGCATGCTGCCCGAACTGGTCCGCGACACCAACAAGCCATCGGACAACCTGCTGGCCCGTACCCTGTTCCTGAGCCTGGGCAGCCTGCAGCCGGATCCGGCGGCGGGCAGCTTCGCGCTTGCGCCGAACGGCGAGACCACCTTTACCCGCGCCGATGCGGCGGTGCGCGAGTGGATGCGCGCGAACCGGATCGACGACACCGGCTTTGTGATCGAGAACGGGTCGGGGCTGTCGCGTGCGGAACGCATCACGCCGCAGCAAATGGGCCATCTGCTGCAGGCGGGGCTGCGCAGCAACTGGATGCCGGAGTTCCAGGCGAGCATGCCGATTGCGGGGATCGATGGGACGCTGCGGCGCCGCTTGCAGGGGACGCCGGCGGCCGGGCGGGCACGACTCAAGACGGGCACGCTTCGCAACGTGGTCGCGCTGGCGGGATATGTGCCGGATGCGAACGGGGTGCAGAATGTGTTCGTGGCGATGGTGAATAGCGAGCAGGCCAGTAATGGGCGGGGGCGTGCTGTGGTCGAGGCGCTGGTGGATTGGGTGGCGCGGTCGGGGGTGGCGCCTGCGGCGCCGTGAAGCTACGTGGTTTGCTTATGAAATTGGGTTCCCGCCTGCGCGGGAACCCAAGTTTGCGTGATCAGACGTTAGCCAGAAACCTCACAAGCCCTGCTGCTTGAGCGCCTCAATCTCGACATCCCCATCATCCATCAGCCTTAGCCCCAGCTCCGCCGTCGACAAGCCCAAACTCCGCCCCATCGACAACAGCAAACTCTGCCCCGGCGCCGCCCTCTCCGGCATCAGCTGGTAGACCGGATCCGCCAGGGCCTGCGCCGGCGTGGTCACCGCCCACCCCATCTCCCTGAACTGGCGAATCACATCATCCAGCCACATTGCGTTGATCAGGTTATGGTGCAGCAGCAGCACCTGCGGGATATCCCTGCCCTGCAGCCGCTGCGCCAGGGCCCGGTACGCCAGCGCGCGCTGGCGGATGTGCGACAGGTAGGCAACCCGGATCGGCTCCACGTTCGCCCCCGGATCCTTCTCCAGCACCTCGACCAGCTTGGCATCGAGCCGCCAGTCGCTGGTGTCGAGCGAGACGTAGGCGTTGCGGTAGCCGTTCTCACGCAAGAACGCACGCATGCCGTTGCGCTTATCCAGCGTGTTCCCTTCGCGCAGATAGGTAAAGCGGAACCATTTCTGGTAGCCCGGCAGGGTTGCAATGATGCGGTCGCAGTCGAGCAGCTCCTGCTGGTACTGCGCCAGACTGACCTTGGCACTGTTCAGGTCCGGATGCGTCATCGTGTGGTTGCCCACCGCATGCCCGGCCTGGCCCCAGGCCCGCGCCAGCGCCAGGCCTTCGGGCTTGACGGCGCCATTTGCCGCCGTGACGAACAGCGCGGCTTTCACTTTGTGCTTCGCCAGCGCAGCCAGCATCGCCTCGTTGCGGGCCTGGGCCGACAGGCGCGGCGTCGCGCCGAGGTGGGGGCCGTCGTCGAAGGTCAACGCCACCGACTGCGCATGCAGCTGCGGGGCCAGGGCGAAACAGGCGGCGGCGATGGCGCCGCGCAGCCAGTGCGGGCTCACAGCACCCGCCTGTAGGTCGCGCGCACCAGCTCGCGATCGCCGCAATCGAAATGCCACCACTCGGTATTGATGCCCAGGAAGCCAGCTCCCAGCATCCCTTCGCGCAGCAGGCGGCGGTTGGCCACCTGCGCATCGGTCAGCTCGCCGGTGACAAGAAACCCCTCTTCCAGCGCCGGGTGCGACAGATTGGTCATGTCGTCGAAGCCGGTGCCCATGTCGAGCTCGCGCCCGGCTTGGTCCAGCAGGGTGATGTCGAGCGCCATGCCGTAGGAGTGGATCGAGCCGCGCACCGGGTTGGCCAGGTACATCTGCAGGCCGGTGCCTTCCAGCGCATTCCACAACTGTTCCTGCACCCGCTGCGGGCGCAGGGCGTCCAGCACCAGTGCGGTGTAGCCAGGACGCTTGACGGCCAGCCAGGCCACGAACTGTTCCAGCGCGGTGGCGGCGTCGCGGTGCAGCCAGGCGCAGTCGAAAGGCGAATACAGGTCGCGGCCGACGAAGTTGTGATCGGTGGCGTAGCGCAGGTCGACCGCGATTCCCTCGATGCTGGAAAGGTGGCGGAATTCCGGGCTGCCGGCGATGTCTTCGCTGGCTACGACGAGACTCATGCACAACCCTTGTCGAGACAGGCACGCGCGGTCGCGCCGATGCAGTTGGCCAGCTCGCGCGCGCCGTGCGACAGCGGCGAATGGCTGGCGCTGAGCAGGTAGAGCTGCACCGGCAGCGCCGGCGCCCAGGTGCGGCATTGCACCTTGGCCGGGTCGGCCGAGGCGGCGGTGAAGGGGTCGAGCACGGCGATGCCGGCGCCGGCTTCCACCAGCGAGCGGGCAATCTGGTAGGTCTGCACCACGGTGTGGTAGACCGGCTGCACGCCCTGGGCTTCGCAGGCCGCGACCACCATCTCGCCCAGCGGGTCGCCGTCGTTCAGGCCGATCAGTTCCCCGGTCAGGCCGTCGGCGGTGAAGGGCTGGTTCAGCTCTTCCGCGCTCCAGGTGCCGGCGGGCGCCATCACGGTCAGGTTGCCATGGGCGATGGCTTCGGCCACGATGCCCGGGTGGCGCGGGTCCTGCAGCGACAGCGCCAGGTCGGCCTCGCCCAGGCGCAGCGCATTGACGATCTCGCTCGTATGGTGGGTCGACAGTTCGCAGCGCGCCTGCGGGAACTCGCGGCGCCACACCGTCATCGCCTGCGGCAGCACGCTGATCGCGATGGTCGGGGTGGACACCAGGCGCACGGTTTCCACCGCGCGGCCCTTCAGGCTGGCGGCCAGGCGGCGGATGCCCTGCAGGTCGCGGTTGAGCTTTTCGGTTTCGACGAACAGGCGGTGCGCTTCCGGCTTCGGATAGAGCTTGCCGCGCACGCGCTCGAACAGCGGCATGCCCAGCTGCAGCTCGGCGTGCTGCAGGACTTTCGTCACCGCCGGCTGCGAAATGTGGAGAACCTGGGCGGCACCGCTGATGGTACCGACCTGCATGATGGCGTGGAAAACTTCGATATGACGCAGGCGCATCGCTTTATCCTTCAGTAGAGGCGCCGCGCGCAGGGCGCGGATTTTCCGAAGGATACAGGGAAAACCGGGCTGCGGCGATGGTCACGGCGTGTTGACCACAGCGGGCGCCGCGGCCGGCACCGGCGGGGTCACGGGCGTCGGCACCGGCGTGGGCAGGGCCGGCGTCGGAACCGGAACGGGCGCGGCGGGCGCCGGCGCGGTTTCCGGGACCACCGGGGCCGGCTCGGTGGCGGGCGGCAGCGCCGGGACCGGGCTGGTGATGATGGCCGGCTGCACCACCGGCAGCGGCGCGTTGGCCGGCGTGGTCAGCACTTCCAGCAGCGCGGCGGTTTCGGCGTCCGGGTTGCCGGCGATATCGAGCGGGCGGTACTTCATCTGGAAGGCGCCCAGCACGGTGCGGGTTTGCTGGTCGAGCACGCCGGTCTGCTGGATGCCGTAGCCGTGGGTGGCCAGCTTGCGCTGGAACCAGAACACGTCCGGCAGCAGCGCCTCGAAGGCGGGGCGCACGGCGGCGACGCGGTTGGCGTCCGGCCACAGCACCAGGCCGGCCTGGGCCAGTTGCTGCCACGGGAACAGCGGGCCCGGGTCCTGCTTGCGCAGCGGGGCGATGTCGCTGTGGCCCAGCACGTTCTCGGGCGCGATGCCGTGGCGCTGGACGATGTCCTTCACCAGCACCAGCAGGGCGTCGACCTGCGGCTGCGGGAAGGGCGCGAATACGCGGCCCTGCGGGGTGTCGACCCAGCCCTTGTTGACGATCTCGATGCCGATCGAGCTGTTGTTGAGTTGGGTGAAGTTCTTCCAGCTCGAATTGCCGGCGTGGTAGGCGGCGCGGGTCTCGTCCACCAGGCGGTAAGTGATCGGCTGGGCGTCGTCGGTCAGCAGGTAGTGGGAACTTACCTGCTGCTCGGTCAGGATCTTGATCGAGGTCGGCTTGTCCGACACTGTGTAGTGCAGCACCAGGAAGCGCGCGCGGCTCGACTGGCCCTTGGCGGTATAGGTGGTGTCGTACTGCGGGCCGGTCGGGGTGGTGGTACAGCCGGCCAGCAGGGCCAGGGCCAGGGTGGCGATCAGGATTTTCATCAGCGGGAGTCTCGTGTGGATACTTGTTATTTTATGGCAGTGGGTGCGGAACATGCATTCACTGCCAGCCGTGCGGCCGCGTAGTGAGCGCGTACTCCGGTCTGGCTCAGGGTGGCGTCAAGCGGCAGGGCCGCGCGCATGGTTTCCACGATCACCGGGTGCAGCTCGGCGGCGCGGCCGGCCAGCGCCACCGGGCGCGGGCCGAAGCGCTTGACCAGCGCCAGCGCCAGCCGGGCCAGTTCCTGGCCCGCTTCGCGCAGGATGGCGGCGGCGGCCGGGTCGCGCTCGGCGGTGGCCGCCACGGCGATGGCCAGCTTGCCCACTTCGCCGCGTTCGCGGCCATAGATGAACTGGCGCGAGAACGACCAGTCCGAGCCGCCCACGTGCTGGAACACGGCGTGCGCCATGGGCGAGCTTTCCCAGGCGCCGGGGCGCTCGTCTTCCAGGCGCCAGATGTGGCGCAGCGCTTCGCGCGCGATCCAGAAGCCGCCGCCGCCATCGTCCAGCACCACGCCGCGTCCGCCGGCGCGGTGGAAGCCGTGGTGTTCGTCGATGAAGGCGCCGATCGAGCCGGTGCCGGAATACACCAGGTAGCCTTCTCCCGGCCGGAAGCTGGCCAGGTAGGCGATTTCGATGTCGTTGCTCAGCACGACCGCAGCGGGCTCCAGGCCGAGCAGCTCGGCCAGCACGCGCTGCAGCGGCCCGCCGTCGCCGCCAAAGCCGGTGATCCCGGCGCGCACGGCGCTCGGGCGGCCGTGGGCCAGCACACCGCTTGCGATGTCGCCGAAGGTGGCCTGGACCGCTTCGCGGCCATCGGCACTGCCCATCTGCAGGGCCGACAGGCCGCCCACCGTGCCTTCTGCGACGATGCGCCCGCCCGGCCCTGCGAGGGCCCAGCGGGTCTGGGTGCCGCCGGCGTCGATGCCGAGGCCGAGGCCGAGGCTCGCGCCTTCGTGCTGGAGTTCGGGATTATGCATAGCCCGCGAGTGTACGTTGTCGTTCCGCCAGCACACCAATGAATGCTGGCGGTCCTTGCATGAACAAAGCTTATGAGCTCGCTACAAGTATAGAACGATTGGCGCTTACGGTTTCGGCCAGGCCTGGATCCGCGCCCCCTCGTTGCCAAGGCGGTCCACGGCGCTGACCACCACCAGGTTGGCCGCGCCCAGCTTCGCGTCGTCTGGAATCGTCCAGTCGCTGCGCGTGCCCGGAGCCACCGCGAAGCGCCACTCGCTGCCGTGGCGCGACCAGATGGCGTAGACGGCCGTCGCCTTGTCCGCCTTGAGCTTGAGCGCGACGCCGTCCTTGCCCGGCGCGGCGCTCACCTGCGGCCTGGCGGGACGCGCCACGCTCAGCCAGGTGGTGGCCGGCACCAGTGCCTGGCCCGGGTAGGTGGTGGCGCGCAGCTGGTCGCTGATGCCCTTGCGGTTCTGGGTCAGCGCGATCATGCTGAAGTGGACGTGGCCGGTCGACAGCGGGCGCCGGCGGGTCAGCGCGATCTGCTCGAGGATCTCCTGCGGCTCGTACTGCTTGGTCGGCGCCGGCGCGCCGATGCGGCTGGTGAACAGGCCCGGCCACATATGGCGGCCCTGCGGGTTCTGGCTGATCCAGTAGTCGAGCAGCACCGGGTAGGACTGGGCGGTTTGCGTGATCGGCCAGTAGAGCTGGGGCACGAAGTAGTCGACCCAGCCTTTTTCCAGCCACAGCTCGGCGTCCGCATACAGCTTGTCGTATTGCGAGAAACCCGAGATGCCCGGCGGGCGGCGGTCCGGGCGTCCCATGCCGAAGGGGCTGATGCCGAAGCGCACCCAGCTCTTCTCGCGGTGGATGCCCTTGTACATGGCTTCGATCAGGCGGTTGACGTTGTCGCGGCGCCAGGAGGCGCGATCGAGCTTGCCGCCGCCGGCCAGGTAGCGGTCCCAGGCCGGGCCGTCGGGGAAGTCGAGTTCCTTGGTGGCCGGCTTGCCGTTGCCGTCCAGCGCAGCGGCATTGCCCGCCACGCCCGGCGCTTCGATCGGGTAAGGGTAGAAGTAATCATCGATGTGGATGCCGTCGACGTCGTAGCGGCGCACCACGTCGAGGACCACGTCCATGGTCTGCTTCGATGCGGCTTCCTCGGCCGGGTCCATCCACATGAACTTGCCGTAGCGCTTGACCGCCGACGGGATGGTGTTGGTGATGTGGTTCGGCGCGGCCGGCGAGCGGGCGTTGTCGTGGCGCGCGCGGTAGGGATTGAACCAGGCGTGCAGCTCCAGGCCGCGCGCATGCGCTTCCGTAATCCAGAACGCCAGCGGGTCGTACATCGGCGACGGCGGCTTGCCCTGGGCGCCGTTCAGGTATTCGGTCCAGGGCTCGATCCTGGACGGGTAGATCGCATCGGCCGCCGGGCGCACCTGCAGCACGATGGCGTTCAGGTTCAGCGCCACCGCGCGCTCCAGGATGGTGATGGCTTCGGCCTGCTGCTGGGCGGTGCTCAGGCCCGGCTTGGTCGGCCAATCGATGTTGGCGACGGTGGAGACCCACACGGCGCGGAATTCGCGCGGCGCCGCCGGCGGCGTGTCGGCCGCGCTGGCAGGAGCGCCCGGCTGGGTTTTGCAGGCGGTCATCAGGCCGCTCAGCGCCAGCGCACTGGTCAGGCCGGCGAGCGCAAGCGCGCGTTTTTTCAGGTCAGGTGTCACATCGGCTCCATTATTCTTGTTCAGACTTTGACGAACCACCGCTTGCGCCACATGAAGTACGCAATCGCGAACATGCAGGCGTTGAAGAGGATGGCATAGATGAGTGAGTTGTTGGCCGCGCCCAGCGGCAGCGCCTTGATCGGGGCGTACAGCATGCGGCCGAGCGAGAGCTGGCTGCCGTCGGGCTGGGCCAGCTTGATAAAACCGAGCATCTTGGCGATCAGGCCAGACAGCGCGAAGATGAACAGCGCGTTCATCCCGTAGATCACAAAAGGCCTGGCCCACACGGCCGCGCGCTCACGCACGATGGCGTAGGGATTGGCGTCGAGCAGCCAGTAGAAGATGCCGAAGGCGAGCAGCGCCCAGCCGGTCATCAACAGGCAGTACGACACCGTCCACAAGCTTTTATTGATCGGCATGAGCACCGCATCGAGACTCGAACCCAGCGCCAGGAACACCAGGCCGGCGAACAGCATCCACACCGTCTGTTCGATGCGCGGCAGGTTTGCTGCCAGCACGCGCCCCGCGAGCACGCCGAACAGCTGGCTGCACAGGGCCGGGATGGTGCTGACCAGCCCTTCCGGGTCCCAGGTTTTCGATTGCACCCACATGTGGCCATCGAGCAGCATGCGGTCGATGTAGGCGCCAAAATCCTGGCCCGGCTCGAGCACACCGGCGCCGATGCCGGGCACCGGCACCCACAGCATCAGCACCGAGTACAGCGCCAGCAGTGCCGTCACCACGGCCAGCTGCGCGCGCCAGCCGAGGTAGACCACCAGCGGCGCCGCCAGCAAGGTGCACAGGGCGATGCGCTGCAATACGCCCGGGATGCGCACGGTATCGAGGTCGAAGCGCGGGATATAGTTGAGCAGGAAGCCGATCAGGAAGATCAGCGCGGCGCGTTTGGCCAGTTTCAGCAGCAGGCGCGGCTTGTCGGCGCCGCTGGCCGCCAGGCGGCCGAGCGAGAGCGTCATGGCGACGCCGCCGATGAACAGGAAAAAGGGGAAGATGCAGTCGGTGAAGGTCCAGCCGTTCCACTTGGCGTGGGCCAGCTGCGCATGCAGGTTGCCCCAGTCGCCAGGATTGTTCACGAGGACCATCGCGGCAATGGTAAAGCCGCGGAAGGCGTCGAGCGAGGTCAGGCGCACCGGTGCATCGTGCATTGCTGCATATTCTCCTGTTGGTTGGCTTTTACTTCTTGCCGAATTCCGGGTCGATTTTTACCAGGGCCGCCATGATGAAGGCCGGGATCGTCGACAAGCAGGCCCAGATGAAGAAGTGCTGGTAGCCGAGGTACTCCTGCAGGTCGCCGCTCCACATGCCCGGCACCATCATGCCCAGCGCCATCAGGCCGGTGCAGATCGCGTAGTGGGCGGTCTTGTGCTCGCCCTCGCAGACCATGATCATGTACAGCATCATCGCGGTAAAGCCGAAGCCGTAGCCGAACTGCTCGACCGCGAGCGAGGCGCACACCACCGCGAAGCTGGTCGGCTGCGCCTGCGACAGGTAGACGAACACCAGGTCCGGCAGGTGGACCGCGAACACCATCAGCCACAGGCAGCGCTTCAGGCCCAGGCGCGAGATCAGGTAGCCACCCGCCAGGCCGCCCATGGTCAAAAACGCGATGCCGATGGTGCCGTAGGCAATGCCGTACTGCTCGGTGGTGAGGCCCAGGCCGCCCACGGCCAGCGGGTCCTTGAGGAAGGGCGCCACCAGTTTGAGCAGCTGCGCTTCGCCGAGGCGGAAGGTGAGGATGAAGCCGAGGATCAGCCAGATGTCGCGCTTGCGGAAGAACAGCGCGAAGGTCACAAAAAAGTCGCGCAGCGGGTTGTCGCTGGCCCGCACCTTGTGGTCGCTGTCCGGCTTGGGCAGGATGAAGCCGTGCCACAGGAAGGCCAGCAGGAACAGCCCGGCCAGCACGAAGAACACCACCGACCAGGCCTGGTTGACGTCGCCGAGCTTGTGCGCGAGGTAACCGGCCAGCACCACCAGCGGTCCCTGGCCGGCCAGCGTGGCCAGGCGGTAGAAGGTCGAGCGCACGCCCACGAAGGCGGCCTGCTGCTGCTGGCGCAGGCCGAGCATGTAGAAGCCGTCGGCCGAGATATCGTGGGTGGCGGAACTGAAGGCCATCAACCACATGACGGCCAGGCTGGCCACGAAGAAGTTCGGCAGGTGCAGCGACATGCCCACCGCCACCAGCGAGGCGGCCACCGCCAGCTGCAGCAGCACGGTCCAGCGGCGCTTGGTGCCGAACATGTCGACGATGGGCGACCACAGGGGCTTGATCACCCAGGGCAGGTAAAGCAGGCTGGTATAGAAGGCGATGTCGGAGTTCGACACGCCCATGTCCTTGTACATGATGACCGACAGGCTCATCACCACCACATAGGGGATGGCCTGGGCAAAGTACAGCGAAGGCACCCATGACCATGGATTGGCATGCGAGGAATTCTTGGCGAGCGAAGTCTGCATAAGTCTTTCGTGGTCGGCGGGCGCCGGGCCGGTTGGGCGGTTCAGGCGATGGCGTCGCGCACGCTGCCGTGCGACGAGGCCAGCAGCGCCTGCGCCTGGTCGACACTGGTTTGTTTGATCAAGGCCACGATCGCCGTCTTGACGTGGTAGCCGCACTGCTCCAGCACTGCCTGTGCGGCCGCTTCGTCGGCGCCGGACGCGAAGGCGGTCAGGCGGATGGCGCGCCGTACCAGCTTGGCGTTGGTGGCCCGGAAGTCTACCATCAGGTTGCCGTACACCTTGTTCAGGCGCACCATCAGCGCGCTCGAGAAGGTGTTCAGCGCGATCTTCTGCGAAGTGCCCGCCTTCAGGCGGGTCGAGCCTGAGATGACTTCCGATCCGGTGTCAAGCAGGATGCCGATCTCGGCCTCAGTCGCCACGGGCGCATCGGGGTTGTTCGAGAAGCCGATCGTCAGCGCGCCGGCTTCGCGCGCAGCGCGCAGCGCGCCCAGCACGTAGGGCGTGAAGCCCGATGCGGCCAGCAGCAGCACCACGTCGTCCGGGCCCACGTTCACGCTCTTCAGGTCCGCCGCGCCCTGCTCCAGGTCATCCTCGGCGCCTTCCACCGCGACGAACATCGCCTCCGCGCCGCCGGCCAGCAGCGCCACGGCGCGGCCATGCGGCCACGAGAAGGTGGGGTTCAGTTCCACGCTGTCGAGCACACCGAGGCGGCCCGAGGTGCCGGCGCCGGCGTAGATCAGGCGTCCGCCCGCTTCCATGCGCGGCAGCGCCGCGGTGACGGCGGCGGCGATGCGCGGCGCGGCCGCGCGCACCGCTTCCACGGCGCGGGTCTGGTCGTCGACGAAGACGTTCACCAGTTCGGCGGTCGGGTACTGGTCGAGAGTGGCGTGGTCCTGGGCCGGGGTTTCGGTTTTCAGCATGGCCTTGTCTTTTCGGTGCGGAGTGATCGATAAAACCAGTGTAATACCAATTGTCCTGCCCGGCCCATGAAAGCTGGGGCCGTCATCATGCCGAAAAGTTATGCAGGCCAGGTCATGCCGGCCGCCGCAGTTCGGCAACGAAGTCGTAATGGTCGCTCAGGCAGTAGGAATGGGTCAGTTCCACCGGTTCGCCCGATTCCAGGTAGCCCACGCGGGTGATGAACAGCACCGCGCGGCCTTCCGGCACCGCCAGGCGCGCCGCCAGTTCGGCGGACGCATTCATGGCGCGCAGGTGCTGCAGCGCGCGCACCGGCATGTGCCCGGTCCTGGCCAGGTGGGCATAGAGCGAGCCGCCGACGTTCTCGGGCCGCGGCAGCACGGCGGCCGGGATCACGCTCACTTCATAGGCCATCACCACGTCGTCGGCCAGGCGCAGGCGCTCCAGGCGCGCCACCCGCGTGCTGGGCGACAGGCCCAGCGAGAGCTGTTCGTCGGCGTCGGCCTGCATGACTTCGCGCCGCAGCCAGTGGCTGCTGGGCGTGTAGCCGCGCTGCTGGAGCTGCTCGGAAAAGCTCGACAGGTCCGACAGCGGCTGCTCGATGCGCGGCGCGATGTAGTTGCCGGAGCCGCGCTTGCGCACTACCAGGCCCTGCTCCACCAGCTGGTCGATCGCCTTGCGCGCGGTGACGCGCGAGACTTCCAGCTGGTCGGATAGGGTGCGTTCGGAGGGCAGGGCCTGGTCGGCCTGGTAGCGGCCTTCGCGCACGTCGAGCGCGAGTTTGCGCGCCAGCTGCATGTACAGCGGCGAGTTGTCGTTCAGGTCGACCTGGAAGGCAGGGCTGGTGGTGTTCATCGGCATGGTCAGGGTGTGGCGCAAAGTGTAATGGCAACACTCGTCCCTGACACAGTGCACCGCATGAAAAAGCTTTGTATATGCATTCGCTTTCCTTATAAGCATACCACTTGATACCAATATAAAACGGTTATGCCAAGGCGACGGCTATTCATTTGGCAAGCCTTCCTGTCACTCCGTATGCTCATCCGACGCATTAAGCGATACACAACAACAAGCCATGGCGGCGAGAAGGAGACCGGATGAACGAGCGCAGGCGAAGTTTGCTGGGCATGGCCCTGCTGGGCGCGGTCGAGCCGCTGTTCGCTGCGCCCGCGTCAAGCGGCGGCGCAGCTGCGCTGTCTCTCGGTGCGCTCGACGCCGAACTCGCCGGCATCGTCAACGATCCGGCGATGCAGCTGGCCAGCCTGTCGGTGGTGGCGATCCGCGCCGGGCAGCCGGTGTACGAGCAGGCCTTCGGCCGACGTTTCATCGGCGCCAATGGCCTGCCAGACCAGCCGGCCACGCCCGCCACCCTGTTCCGCATCGCCTCGATCTCCAAGATGATGACCACACTGGGACTGATGCGTCTAGTAGAGGCGGGCCGCATCGACCTGGACGCCGACGTCTCGCGCTACCTCGGCTTCAGCCTGCGCAACCCGCACTTCCCCCAACGCGCGATCACGCTGCGCACCCTGCTCACCCACACCTCGTCGCTGCGCGACGAAGGCGGCTATTCGTGGCCGCTGGCCACCGCGCTGAAAGACGTGCTGGCGCCGGGCGCGCCGCTGTATGGCGAAGGAACAATGTGGGCGCAGCGCGCCGGCCCGGGCGAGTACTTCACCTACTGTAACCTCGGCTGGGGCGTGATCGGCACCGTGATGGAAGCCGTCACGGGCGAACGCTTCGACCTCCTGATGCAGCGCCTGCTGCTGCAGCCGCTCGGTGTCAATGCCGGCTACAACCCGTCCGCCCTGCCACCGGCGGCGCTCGGCAACCTGGCCACGCTCTACCGCAAGCGCACGACCGACACCGAGATCTGGAATGCGCAGGGGCCGTGGATCCCGCAGGTGGACGACTACTCGGTGAAGCCGCCGGCGCCGCCGGCCGGGATCGCGTCTTACGTCCCGGGCGCCAATGCGACGCCCTTCAGCCCCACCGGCGGCCTGCGCATCTCAGCGCGCGACATGGGCGTGGTGATGCGCATGCTGATGAACGGCGGCGTGCACGGCGGCCAGCGCCTGCTCCAGCGCGCCACGCTGGAGCGCATGTTTGCGCGCCAGTGGACCCACGACGGCATTGGCGCCAATGGCGATTCGCTGGGCGGCTTCTTCAATGCCTGGGGCCTGGGCAACGCCCATTTCCCGGACCGGCCGGGCATGGCCTTGGTCGAGGGCGGCGGCTTCGACGCGGTCGGCCACCTGGGCGACGCCTATGGCCTGCGCTCGGTGTTCGCGGCCGACCTGGCGCGCGGCAATGGCGTGATCGTGCTGGCCGGCGGCAGTTCGGCCGACCCGGAAATCAACAAGGGCCGCTACTCGGCGCTGGCGCGCTATGAGGAACGCATCCTGACTGCGCTGTACCGCCATGCCATCGTCGGCCAACGGCCAGCAACATGATCCAAACCTCTACATATATCCCGGTTATGAGGCTAGATGCGACTTTCATTGGCTGTCCTGTGGGCCAAGCCCTAAGCTCCACCCAACACTAAAAAGAAGAGTTTAGAATGCAGCAAATCATCGTCATCGGCGGCGGCGTGGTCGGCTTGACGTCGGCCTGGTGGCTGGCGGAAGCCGGCTACCGCGTCACCGTCCTCGAACGCGCGCCCGAAGTGGGCAGCGGATCCAGCTATGGCAACGGCGGGCAGCTCAGCTACCGCTACGTCTCGCCCTTGGCCGACGAGGGCGTGCCGCTGAAAGCCCTGCAATGGATGTTCCAGGACACCGGCCCGCTGCACTTCCGCCCGGAAGCCGACCTGCGCCAGTACCGCTGGCTGGCCAGCTTCCTGGCGCACTGTCGCGCCGACGTCAACCGCAAGACTACGGCCAAACTGCTGGAACTGGGCGAACTGTCGCGCCAGGGCATGAAGCAGCTCGAAGTGACGGTGCCGCTGGACGCCTTCGACTGGCGCGACGCCGGCAAGCTGGTGGTCTACCGTTCGCGCGACGTGTTCGAAAAAGCGGCTGGCAAGCAGGGCGCCGGCGAAATCTGGAGCCCCGCCGACTGCGCCGCGCGCGAACCATCGCTGGCCGCGGCCGAACCGCTGCTGGCCGGCGGTATCTATAACAGCGGCGAAGCGGTGGCCGACTGCCACGCCTTCTGCCTGGTGCTGGCCGACCGCCTGCGCGCCCACCCGCAGTTCCAGGGCTTCGTCCATGGCGAAGCGCGGCGCCTGTTGGCCGACCAGGGCCGCATCACCGGCATCGAAGTAGCGAACGGCCTTGACGTCCGCGTGCTCGCTGCCGACAGCTATGTGCTGGCGGCCGGCATCCAGAGCCGCACGCTGGCCGATACGGTGGGCGTGAGCCTGCCGCTCTACCCGCTCAAGGGCTACAGCCTGACTGCGCCGATCCGCGCCGACGACGTGGCGCCGGAAATCAGCGTCACCGACTTCGAGCGCAAGGTGCTGTACGCGCGCATCGGCAACAAGCTGCGCGTGGCGGCCATGGTCGACATGGTCGGCGAAGACCTGAGCCTGAACCCGAAACGGGTCGACGGCCTGACCCGCCAGGTGCGCGAAACCATGCCGCGCGCCGCCGATTATTCGAAGCTGTCGGTCTGGGCCGGCCTGCGCCCCGCCACTCCAAGCAGCGCCCCGATCATCGGCGCCACCCGCTACGGCAACCTGTGGCTGAACGTGGGCCATGGGCCGCTGGGGTTTACGTTTGCCTGCGGCAGCGCCAGTTTGCTGGCGGGGGCGATGCAGGGGGAGGCGCCGCCTTTCCCACTGGACGGGCTGAGCCTGCGCGCCTGAGCGCCGTCCCCGCCGCCTGAAATGGCGGATAATGGCGGCCATGTCCAAAACGACCACACCCGAGACCTGCCCCTGCGGCGGGCCGTCGCTGGCCGCCTGCTGCGGACCGTTCATCGAAGGAAGCGCCCTGCCGCCCACGGCCGAAGCGCTGATGCGCTCGCGCTACACCGCCTACAGCCAGAAAAACGAGCCCTATCTGCTTGCCACCTGGCACCCCAGCACCCGGCCGGCCGAGCCCATCATCGATGAGAAAGAAGCCATCCGCTGGCTGGGACTTGAGGTAAAATCTGCTTTACGTTTACGTCAACGTAAAGTAAATTTGCCGGACGATCCAGACAGCGATACGGTCGAATTCGTCGCCCGCTTCAAGACGGGGGGACGCGCGCACCGCCTGCACGAAGTGAGCCGTTTCCTGCGCGAGCCCGACCCCGCGACCGGGGCGCCGCGCTGGTATTACCTGGACGGCAGTTTCCCGAATAAAGAATAGAACAGCAGAGACAGAGGACGGCACATGCCCCAGATCGAGAGCAAACTCAACCCGCGCAGCGACGACTTCAAGGCCAATGCCGCAGCCATGCAGCTGGTGGTGGACGACCTGCGCGCCAAGGTGGCAAAGAATGCCCAGGGCGGCGGCGAGGCGGCATCCGCCAAGCACGTCGCACGCGGCAAGCTGCTGCCGCGCGACCGCGTGCAAATGCTGCTCGACCCGGGCACGCCCTTCCTCGAATTCTCCCAGCTGGCCGCCTACGACATGTACGACGGCGCTGCTCCAGCCGCGGGCATCATCACCGGCATCGGAAGGGTCAGCGGCCAGGAATGCGTGATCGTCTGTAACGACGCTACCGTCAAGGGCGGCACCTACTACCCGATGACGGTCAAGAAGCACCTGCGCGCCCAGGAGATCGCCGAGCAGAATAATCTGCCCTGCATCTACCTGGTCGATTCGGGCGGCGCCAACCTGCCGAATCAGGACGACGTCTTCCCGGACCGCGACCACTTCGGCCGCATCTTCTATAACCAGGCCAACCTGTCCGCCAAGGGCATCCCGCAGATCGCCGTCGTGATGGGTTCCTGCACTGCCGGCGGCGCCTACGTGCCGGCCATGAGCGACGAATCCATCATCGTCAAGGACCAGGGCACCATCTTCCTGGGCGGCCCGCCTCTGGTAAAGGCGGCCACCGGCGAAGTGGTGACGGCCGAAGACCTGGGCGGCGGCGACGTCCACACCCGCCTGTCGGGCGTGGTCGACCACCTGGCGCAAAACGACCTGCACGCGCTGTCGCTGGCGCGCACCATCGTGTCGAACCTGAACCGCGTCAAACCTGTGCAGGGCGCGTTGCGCGAAAGCCGCGAGCCGAAGCACGCACCGCAAGAACTGTATGGCGTCATTCCCGTCGACACCCGCAAGCCCTTCGATGTGCGCGAAGTGATCGCGCGCGTGGTCGACGGCAGTGAGTTCGACGAGTTCAAGGCGCGCTATGGCACCACGCTGGTGTGCGGCTTCGCCCATATCTACGGCATGAAGGTCGGCATCATCGCCAACAACGGCATCCTGTTCTCGGAGTCGGCGCTCAAGGGCACCCACTTCATCGAATTGTGCTGCCAGCGCAAGATCCCGCTGGTGTTCCTGCAAAATATCACCGGCTTCATGGTCGGCCGCAAGTACGAAAACGAAGGCATCGCCCGCAACGGCGCCAAGATGGTCACCGCCGTCGCCACCGCCTCGGTGCCGAAGTTCACCGTCATCATCGGCGGCTCGTTTGGCGCCGGTAACTACGGCATGTGCGGACGCGCTTTCTCGCCGCGCTTCCTGTGGATGTGGCCGAACGCGCGCATTTCCGTCATGGGCGGCGACCAGGCGGCGTCGGTGCTGGCGACCGTCAAGCGCGACGGCATCGAGGGCAAGGGCGGGCAGTGGTCGGCGGACGAAGAAGCCGCCTTCAAGCAGCCGATCAAGGAGCAGTACGAGCACCAGGGCCACCCGTATTATGCGAGCGCGCGGCTGTGGGACGACGGCGTGATCGACCCGGCCGATACCCGCACCGTGCTGGGCCTGGGACTGTCGGCCGCGCTGAATGCGCCGATCGAAGACACGAAGTTCGGCGTCTTCCGGATGTAAAGGGAGCTTGACAAAATGGACTACCAGACCCTCACCATCGCCATCGACGACAAGGTGGCCTCCGTCACCCTGAACCGCCCGGAACTGCGCAACGCCTTCAACGAGCACGCGATCGCCGAGCTGGCGCTGGCCTTCGACGAGCTGGGACGCATTGACGCCGTGCGCGCCATCGTGCTGGCCGCGAACGGCCCGGCCTTCTGCGCCGGCGCCGACCTGAACTGGATGAAGAAGATGGCCGGCTACTCGCACAGCGAGAACCAGGACGACGCCATGCGCCTGGCCGACATGCTGCGCACCATCTACCTGTGCCCGAAGCCCACCGTGGCCAAGGTGCAGGGCGACTGCTACGCCGGCGGCATGGGCCTGGTGGCGGCCTGCGACATCGTGGTGGCCAGCGATGTTGCGAACTTTTGCCTGTCGGAGGTCAAGCTCGGCCTGATCCCGGCCACCATCTCGCCCTACGTCATCAAGGCGATGGGCGAGCAGGCGGCGCGCCGCTACTTTATTACCGCCGAGCGCTTCGATGCCCAGGAGGCCCGCCGCATCGGCTTGGCCCATGAAGTGGTGGCGCCCGAGGCACTGGACGCGACCGTCGCCGGCATCGTGAAGTCGCTGGTGACCAACAGCCCGAACGCCGTGTGCCAGGCCAAGAAGCTGGTGCGCGAGGTCGTGGGCCAGCCGGTGAACGATGCGCTGCTGGGCGACACCGCCGGCCGCATCGCGGAAATCCGCGCCTCCATGGAAGGCCGCGAAGGCGTCGCCTCCTTCCTCGAGAAGCGCAAGCCGACCTGGCTGAACTGAATACCCTATTGAAAAGCCTGGAAACACCGTGAAGCCGCATACCTCTTCCGACTGGATCGCACGCAGCCTGCGCAGCGTATGGCACCCCTGCACCCAGATGCAGCACCACGAAGAGGTGCCGCTGATCGCGGTCAGCCACGGCAAGGGTCCCTGGCTGTACGACCACGAAGGGCGGCGCTACCTGGACGGCATCAGCTCCTGGTGGGTCAACCTGTTCGGCCACGCCAACCCGCGCATCAACCGGGCATTAAAAGACCAGCTGGACAAGCTGGAACACGCGATGCTGGCCGGCTTCACCCACGAACCGGTGGTCGAGCTGTCCGAGAAACTGGCCGCCCTCACCGGCCACAACCTCGGTCACGCCTTCTATGCGTCGGACGGCGCCTCGGCGGTCGAGATCGCGATGAAGATGAGCTACCACGCCTGGCGCAACGCCGGCTTCCCGGGCAAGCATGAATTCGTCTGCCTGCAGGGCAGCTACCACGGCGAAACCATGGGTGCGCTGGCCGTCACCGACGTGCCGCTGTTCAAGGATGCCTACGGCCCGCTGCTGCGCGCGGCCCACGTGGTGCCGGCGCCCGATTCGCGCAATGCCGGCGAAGGCGAAACCGCGCAGGACGTGGCCCGGCGCGCGATCGGCGCGGTGCGCACCCTGTTCGAGGAACGCGGCGACAACATCGCCGCCATCATCGTCGAGCCGCTGGTGCAGTGCGCCACCGGCATGGCCATGTACGAGCCGCTCTACCTGGAACTGCTGCGCGAGCTGTGCGACCAGCACCGCGTGCACCTGATCGCCGACGAGATCGCGGTGGGCTGCGGGCGCACCGGCACCTTCTTCGCCTGCGAGCAGGCCGCCATCTGGCCGGACTTCCTGTGCCTGTCCAAGGGCATCAGCGGCGGCTACCTGCCGCTGTCGCTGGTGCTCACCAGCGACGAGATCTACCAGGCCTTCTACAGCCAGGACATCACGCGCGGCTTCCTGCATTCGCACTCCTATACCGGCAACCCGCTGGCCTGCCGCGCGGCCCTGGCCACGCTGCAGATCTTCGAAGACGACGACGTGTTGAACCGCAACCGCGAGCTGGCCACCAAGCTCACCGTGGCGCTGGCGCCGCTGGCCGAGCACGACCGCGCCCGCCACTTCCGCCAGCGCGGCATGATCTTCGCGTTCGATGCGATCGAAAACGACCCGGACCGCGCATCGACCTTCTCGCGCCGCTTCTTCAGCACCGCGGTGGAAAACGAACTGCTGCTGCGCCCCATCGGCCGCACGGTCTACCTGATGCCGCCCTACATCCTGGACGACGAAGAAGCCACCGGCCTGGCCGAGCGCACGCTGAAGGTGTTCGAATCCGTGATCGCGCCCTGACATGATCGATCTCATCGCCGGCATCGACGCCAAACTCGACACCCTGGCCGCGCACAGCCTCACGCGCCGCCGGCGGGTGGCCGACAGCGCCTGCGCGCCGCGCCAGGTGGTGGACGGCCGGTCCATGCTGGCCTTCTGCAGCAACGACTACCTTGGCCTGGCGGCGCATCCGCAAGTCGTCGATGCCTTGCGCGAAGGCGCCAGCCGTTACGGCGCCGGCAGCGGCGCCTCGCACCTCGTCAGTGGCCACAGCCGCGCGCATGCCTTGCTCGAGCACCGCCTCGGGCAGTGGATGGCGCCGTATATCGACAAGGCCCGCGCGCTCTACCTGTGCACCGGCTACATGGCCAACCTGGCGGTACTGACCGCGCTGGGCGCCGATGCCGATGCGATGATTTTTTCGGAAGCGCTGAACCACGCCTCGCTGATCGACGGTGCGCGCCTGGCCAAGGCCGCCGTCGCCGTGTATCCGCACGGCGACGTGGCCAGGCTGGAGCAGCAGCTGCAAGCCAGCAGCGCCGCAACGAAGATCGTCGTCACCGACAGCGTCTTCAGCATGGATGGCAACCTGGCCCCGCTGCCCGCTTTGCTGGCGCTGTGCGAGCGCCACGGCGCCTGGCTCGTTATCGACGACGCCCACGGTTTCGGCGTGCTGGGCGACACCGGCCGCGGCGCGCTGGAGCATTTCAAGCTGCACTCGCCGAACCTGGTCTACATGGGCACGCTCGGCAAGGCGGCCGGCGTGGGCGGGGCCTTCATCGCGGCGCATGCCAGCGTGATCGAGCTGCTGGTGCAGCGCTCGCGCCCCTATATCTACACCACCGCCGCGCCACCGGCGCTGGCGCATGCGCTGCAAGCGAGCCTGGACATCATCGAGGGCGAGGAAGGTGCGCAGCGGCGCGCCCACCTGGCCGCGCTGGTGGCCACGCTGCAGGGCGCGCTGCGCCTCGAACGCTGGCAACTGGCGGCATCGAATACGGCGATCCAGCCCATCGTCATCGGCGGCAACGACGACGCGCTGCGCGCCGCCGCCGGCCTGCACGAGCAGGGCCTGTGGGTGCCGGCGATCCGCCCGCCGACCGTGGCGGCGGGGACGGCGCGCCTGCGCGTCACGCTGTCGGCGGCGCACACCCACGACGAGGTGGCCACGCTGGCGCACGCGCTGAACGAACTGGAAAGGTCCACGCCATGAACAACCTCAACGAGCCTCAGGCACTGACGCCGATCGACGTCGTGCACGGCCACGCCGAAGCGGTGGTGGATGCACCCGCATCGACGCCCGAGCTGCAGCCCGCGCCCCAGGCGCTGGACGGCGTGCCGGCACGCTTCTGCTGCTTCGTCACCGGCACCGACACCGAGATCGGCAAGACCCTGGTCTCCAGCGCCATCCTGCACAAGCTGGTGCAGGGCGGCCGCCGCGCATGCGGCATGAAGCCGGTCGCCGCCGGCGCCGTGATGGTCGAGGGCGAACTGCACAACGAGGACGCCGACATGCTGCGCGCCGCCGGCAACGTGCACCTGCCATCGAGTATCACGACGCCCTTCATGCTCAAGGAACCGGCCGCGCCGCACATCGCCGCGGCGCTGGAAGGCGTCACCATCGAAGCGGTGCCGATCCTGGCGGCCTATACCGAAATCCTGGCGGCGTCCGATGCGGTCGTGGTCGAAGGCGTGGGCGGCTTTCGCGTTCCGTTCAACGACGATTTCGACAGCGCCGACCTGGCCGCCCAGCTCAACCTGCCGGTGATCCTGGTGGTGGGCATGCGGCTGGGCTGCATCAGCCACGCGCTGCTGACCGTGGAGGCGATCGTCGCGCGCGGCCTGGTGCTGGCCGGCTGGGTCGCCAACACGGCGGACCCGGACATGCGCTTCGCGCGCGAGAACATCGAGGCGCTGCAACAACGCATCCCGGCGCCGCTGCTGGGCCACGTGCCCCGCCTGCAAGTCCCGACGGCAGCCGCCGCCGCCGAATTCATCGACCTTGCGGGACTGCCAGGCTGGCATTCCCCGCGGTCCTAGTTACAAAGGAAGTCACCATGTCGCAATCCAATACCATCGCCCTGCACCGCCCGACCGCCATCAAGCCGCCGGAAAACGTCACCTGGCCGCTGGCCGACGTCCTGGCGCTGTACGAGCTGCCCTTCAATGAGCTGATGCACCGCGCCCAAAGCGCGCACCGCACCCACTTCCCGGATGGCGACGTCGAACTGGCGACCCTGCTGTCGATCAAGACCGGCGGCTGCGAAGAGGATTGCGGCTACTGCCCGCAGGCCGCGCGCTACGACACCGGCGTGGAAGCGAAGAAGATCCTCGACCTCGACACCGTGCTCGACGCCGCGCGCGAAGCCAAGGCCAATGGCGCGACCCGCTTCTGCATGGGCGCGGCCTGGCGCAGCCCGAAGGAGCGCGACATGGACAAGGTCGAGACGATGGTGCGCGAAGTGAAGGCGCTCGGGATGGAAACCTGCGCCACGCTCGGCATGCTGGAAGAAGGCCAGGCCGAGCAGCTCAAGAATGCTGGCCTGGACTACTACAACCACAACATCGACACCGCGCCGGACTTCTACAACAACGTGATCTCCACCCGCGAATACCAGGACCGCCTGGACACGCTGGGCCGCGTGCGCAGCGCCGGGCTGAAGGTGTGCTGCGGCGGCATCGTGGGCATGGGCGAGACGCGCGAGCAGCGCGCCGGCCTGATCGCCCAGCTGGCCAACCTGAACCCGTATCCGGAATCGGTCCCGGTCAACCACCTGGTGCAGGTCGAAGGCACGCCGCTGCACGGCATCGAGAAGCTCGACCCGATCGAGTTCGTGCGCACCATCGCGGTGGCCCGCATCACCATGCCGCAAGCGCGCGTGCGCCTGTCGGCCGGCCGGCGCGAGCTGGGCGAAGCGGTGCAGGCGATGTGCTTCATGGCGGGCGCCAACTCGATCTTCTATGGCGACAAGCTGCTCACCACCGGCAACCCGGAAGCCGACGACGACCGCGTGCTCCTGGCCAAGCTGGGCCTGAAAACCCGCGCCGCGACGCTGGAATCGGCGCCCAAGGCTGCCTGCGGCTGCTAACAGACCTGCGGCCGGGGAGACACGGCCGTTCATGAACTGACAATCAAGAAGCGAAAGATCAACGCATGTTCACCAAAATCCTCATCGCCAACCGTGGCGAAATCGCCTGCCGTGTCGCCGCCACCGCGCGCCGCATGGGTATCCGCACCGTCGCCGTCTATTCGGAAGCCGACGCGGGGTCCAAGCACGTGGCGGTCTGCGATGAGGCGGTGCTGATCGGCCCTGCCGCCGCCAAGGAAAGCTACCTGGTAGGCCAGAAGATCATCGAGGTGGCCAAGGCCACCGGCGCACAGGCGATCCACCCGGGCTACGGCTTCCTGTCCGAGAACGCCGGCTTCGCCGACGCCGTGCAGGCGGCCGGCCTGGTCTTCATCGGGCCGCCGGGCTCCTCGATGCGCGCGATGGGCTCGAAGTCCGCCGCCAAGCAGCTGATGGAAGGCGCCAACGTGCCGCTGGTGCCGGGCTACCACGGCGACAACCAGGAACCCGCTTTCCTGCGCGAGCAGGCCGACCGCATCGGCTATCCGGTGCTGCTCAAGGCCAGCGCCGGCGGCGGCGGCAAGGGCATGCGCGTGGTCGAGCGCTCGGAAGATTTCGAAGCCGCGCTGGCCTCGTGCAAGCGCGAAGCGATCAGCTCCTTTGGCGACGACAAGGTGCTGGTCGAAAAATACCTGATCCGCCCGCGCCACATCGAGATCCAGGTGTTCGCCGACACCCACGGCAACTGCGTCTACCTGCACGAGCGCGACTGCTCGGTGCAGCGCCGCCACCAGAAGGTGCTGGAAGAAGCGCCGGCGCCGGGCATGACGCCGGAGCGCCGCTCGGCCATGGGCGAAGCGGCCGTCAACGCCGCGCGCGCCGTCGGCTACGTGGGCGCCGGCACGGTGGAATTCATCGCCAACCAGGACGGCTCGTTCTACTTCATGGAGATGAACACCCGCCTGCAGGTGGAGCACCCGGTCACCGAGATGATCACCGGGACCGACCTGGTGGAGTGGCAGCTGCGCGTGGCCGCCGGCCAGCCACTACCGAAAAAGCAGCATGAACTGGCGATCCACGGCCATGCGATCGAGGCGCGCATCTACGCCGAGAATCCCGAGAAAGGCTTTTTGCCGTCGATCGGCACCCTGCGCCACATGGACACCCCGGCCGCCGTCGAGTTCGAACTGGGCGCCTTCGGCCTTGATCCGGCCGCCGTGCGCGTCGATTCGGGCGTGCGCGAAGGCGACGCCATCTCGCCCTATTACGATCCGATGATCGCCAAGCTGATCGTCTGGGGCGCCGACCGCAACCAGGCGCTGGCGCGGCTGTCGCAGGCGCTGAGCGAGTTCCAGATCGTGGGCCTGGCGACCAACATCGCCTTCCTCAAGCGCCTGGTTGAGGGCGAGGCCTTCTCCAGCGCCGACCTGGACACCGGCCTGATCGACCGGCACGGCGAGACGCTGTTCCCGGCGCCCTCGCCCGCCCCGCTGGGCGCGCTGGCGCTGGCGGCGCTGTCGCTGAGCAGCAGTGAAGACCAGCGCGGTTCAGCCAACCCGGCCGAACCATGGGCCCAGGCCCACGGCTGGCGCATGAACAGCGCCTACCGCCGCGTGCTGTCATTTGCCGACGAGTTCACGGGCGCCAATCACTACCAGGTGGGCCTGACCTACGATGCCAAAGGCTGGGTGATCGACGCCAACGGCGAGCGCCAGCAGCTCGACCTGGTCCGCAGCGAGGGCGCCGAACTCACCATTCGCCTGGGCGAAACCTCGCTGCACGGCAGCGTGCGCCGCGATGGCGACCTGTTCCACGTATTCACCGGCGGCCGTCATTACACGCTGGCGTACAATGACCCGATGGCGCACGCTGGCGAGCAGGAAGCCGCGGGCGGCCGCCTCACCGCGCCGATGCCGGGCAAGGTGGTGGCCGTGCTGGCCGTGGCCGGCAAGGACGTGAAAAAGGGCGAGCCGCTGGTCATCATGGAAGCGATGAAGATGGAACACACGATTGCCGCACCGAGCGACGGCCTGGTGGAGGAAGTGCTGTACCAGGTCGGCGACCAGGTGGCGGACGGCGCGCCGCTGCTGGCGTTCAAGGCGGCGTAACCACACCATAAAAATATCGAAGGGGGAGACATGCGCATACTCCTGTACCGCGCGGACGGCGTGATCGAGCCATGGGTGCGCGAATTCGCCGCCCTCATGCCCCAGGTGGAAACCGTGGCATGGAAAGAGGGCCAATCGCTGCCGCCCTGCGACTACGCGGTGGTGTGGAGTCCCGAACCGGCCCTGCTGGACCAGCTGGCGCACGTGCGCGCCATTTTCCTGATGGGCGCCGGCGTCGACGCCCTGCTCAAGCTGGGCGCGGCCCTGCCCCCGGTGCCGATCGTACGCCTGGGCGACGCCGGCATGGGCGTGCAGATGGCCGAATACGTGGCGCACGCCGTGCTGCGCTACTTCCGCCGCTTCGAGGAATACGAGCAGCAGGCCCGGCACGGCGCCTGGAACCCGCTGCCGCAAACGCCGAAAGAAGAATTCACGATCGGGATCATGGGCCTGGGCCGGCTCGGCCTGCCCGTGGTCGAGGCGCTGCGCGTGTTCGGCTTCACGGTGCGCGGCTGGAGCCGCACGCCCAAGGATATCCCGGGCGTCGAATGTTTCCATGGCGCGGACGGGCTGGACCCGTTCCTGCGCGCTACCCGGGTGCTGGTGTGCATGCTGCCGCTCACGCCGGACACGTCCAACCTGCTCGACCGCCACAACCTGGGCAAGCTGCTGCCGGGCGCTTACCTCATCAATGTCTCGCGCGGCGCCATCCTGGCCGAACCCGACCTGATGACCCTGATCCGCTCGGGCCACATCGTGGGCGCCACGCTCGACGTGTTCCGCCACGAGCCGCTGCCGGCGCCGCACCCGTTCTGGAACGAGCCGCGCATCGCCATCACCCCGCATATTTCGGCGCTGACCATCCGCCACGACGCCGTGCGCCAGATCGCGGAAAAGATCACCGCGCTGGAGAACGGGCAACCCGTCGGCGATATCGTCGACCGCGATTTAGGATACTGAACCATGAACCAGCAAGCCAGCTTGCCCAAGAAGGTCAAGATTGTCGAAGTGGGGCCGCGCGACGGCCTGCAGAACGAAAAAGAAGCGCTGTCGGCCGCCGTCAAGATCGAGCTGGTCAACCGCCTCGCACGTGCAGGCTTCGCCAACGTCGAGGCGGCGTCCTTCGTCTCGCCCAAGTGGGTGCCGCAGATGGCCACCAGCAGCGAAGTCATGGCCGGCATCGAACGCATCCCTGGCACGATCTATTCGGCGCTCACGCCGAATATGCAGGGTTTTGATGCGGCATTGGCGGCCCATGCAGACGAAGTCGTGATCTTCGGCTCGGCCTCGGAAGCCTTCTCGCAAAAGAACATCAACTGCTCGATCGCCGAATCGATCGCGCGCTTCGAGCCGGTCGCCAGGGCCGCCAAGGCGGCCGGCCTGCGCCTGCGCGGCTCGATCAGCACCGCCTTCGGCTGCCCTTACCAGGGCGAAGTCTCGCTCGACGCGGTAGCCGACGTGGTGCGCCGCATGCGCGACCTGGGGTGCGACGAGATCGACATCGCCGACACCATCGGCGTGGCCACCGCACGCAAGACCCAGGCCGTGATGCTGCGGGCGGCGCAGGAATTCCCGCTGCCGCAGCTGTCAGGCCACTTCCACGACACCTACGGCCAGGCGCTGGCGAACATCTACGCGGCGATGGAAGTGGGCGTGGCGATCTTCCACTCGTCGGTGTCGGGCCTGGGCGGCTGCCCGTATGCGAAAGGCGCCACCGGCAACGTCGCTACCGAGGATGTGCTCTACCTGATGAACGGGCTCGGCATCGAGACTGGCGTCGACCTCGACCAGGTGGTGGATGCCGGGCAGTTCATTTCGCAGCAGCTGGGCCGCAAGGGTGCAAGCCGGGCGGGGAACGCCATCGCGGCCAAGCGCGCCGGCTGAGCTCCGTAGAGCTTCACGGAAGTCCCGCAACTTGTAAACGTCGTACCGGCGAAGGCCGGTACCCAATATCGTCGCGCCGCCACAAACCTCACACGTGTCGCAGTGCACGCACACTTGGGTACCGGCCTTCGCCGGTACGACGCCTTAAGTATCCCGCCAGAACGAAAAAAGCCGACAGTTTTCACTGTCGGCTTTTCTCTTAATGCTGGTCGGAGTACAAGGATTCGAACCTTGGACCCCCTGGTCCCAAACCAGGTGCGCTACCGGGCTGCGCTACACTCCGAAGACCAAGATCATAGCGGTTCAGCCGGCCTCGGTCAAGGTTTAAGGGCAAAATAAGTGATGCGCCGTATTCTTTCCGCATTGTTTCAATAACAAGGAAGCGGATCCTCACGTGAATGCAGCAGCCCACTACCGTATTGATGCGGGCCCGGTACGGGGCAACGGCCGCTTTCTGCTTGGCGTCGGGATCTCGATCGTCCTGCATGTGCTGCTGTTGCTCGCCTACCGCAACACGGCGCCTCCCGCGCCCGCCTTCGAGGCGGAGGAGCCCGTTTCCATTGCTGTGAGGATTTTGCCACCTGAACCGCTGCGCATCGAGCCCGCGCCGCCGGCGCCGCCCAGGGAAGCAGCGCCACGCCTCGCGCGCCGGTCAGCGCCAAAGCGCATCATCGCCGTGCCCGCCTCCCCCGGGCCGGATGCCGCGCCCGATTCGGCGACGGTGCAACAGCCGGACCAGGCGGTGGCGCCAGCCGATAACGCGCCGCAGTTCGACATGAACGCGGCCCGGCAGACGGCGCGGCAACTGGCTGGCCAGACCAAACTCGGCCGCGAAGGAACGGCGCTGGCGCAATTCCCGGACCCGCCCCTGCAGACCGAATCGAAAGAGGCGCGGGCGATCAGCCAGGCCAAGCGGCGCCTTTGCAAGGATGGCTTGCCGGGCGGCTTGCTGGCGCCGCTGTTCCTGTTGATGGACAAGAAGGACAGCGGCTGCAAGTGGTGACCTCGCCTAGCCTTCGCTTCCCTTGATCTCCAGCGCCCTGTCATACAAGGCATTCTTCTTGCGCCCCGTAATCTGCGCCGTCAGGTTCGCCGCCTGCTTCACCGAACATTCCGCCAGCAAGATCTGAAGGATGCGCTCGGCCTCGGCCGCTTCCGCGTCCAGCTCGGCCGCCGCGCCCTCCACCAGCACGACAAACTCGCCGCGCTCGCGGTGCTGGTCAGCCTTGACCCAGGCCAGCGCCTCGTTCAATGCGCAGCGGTGGATTTCCTCGAACATCTTGCTCAGCTCGCGTGCGAACACCACCTGGCGGGCCGGCTCGAAGGTGGCCACCAGGCCTTCGACGCATTCGACGATCCGGTGCGGCGCCTCATAGATGACGAGCGTCGACGTTTCGCGCGCCAGCAGCGCCAGCGCCGATTCGCGCTGCTTCGGCTTGGCCGGCAGGAAGCCGACGAAATGGAAGCGGTCGTTCACCAGCCCGCTCGCCGATAGCGCCGTGATGGCCGCCGACGGTCCCGGCAGCGGCACCACGTTCAGCCCCGCGGCACGCACCGCATCGACGATGCGCGCGCCGGGGTCGGACACGCCCGGCGTGCCGGCATCGGACACCAGCGCCACCCGCTGCCCGCCCTGCAGCCGCTCGACGATCTTGTCCGCCACCTCGCGCTCGTTGTGCTGGTGCGCGGCAATGGTTTGCTTGGACAAACCAAAGCGCTGCAGCAGCGCACCGGTCTTGCGGGTGTCCTCGCAGGCCACGACGTCCGCCAGCGCCAGCAGGTGCAATGCGCGCAGCGTGATGTCGGTGACGTTGCCAATCGGTGTAGCCACGACATACAGCGTTGCGGTAGGATAGGACTGCTGGGCCGCCTCGCCCATGACGGGAAGCCGGGCGATGTCGATGGTCTGCTGTTCTGTCATAAGGGAATCCGATGCTGAAGAAAAAGAATATCAGGGCGCTGCTGGCGACGGCCGCGTTTGGCTTGTTGTCCGCCTGTGGCAGCACGCCCTTGCCGCCAGACATGGGCTGCGGCGTACCGGGCGGATTGTGCGCGCCTGCCGCCCCGATAGCAAGCCCGCCGCCGAGCGAACCGGGCTACATCCCGCCCCCGCCCGCCGGCACCACCCGCACCAGCCCGGTCGAACTGCCGCCGTCCGCCGATGGCCGTCCGCTCGCCGCCGCCGTCAATGCGACGGGCACCCGCATCGCCCTGCTGCTGCCGCTGCAGTCCGACGCGCTGGGCCAGGCGGCCGAGGCGGTGCGCGCCGGCTTCATGGCCGGCCATGAACGCGACCGCGCCGGCGTCATCGTCAACCTGATCCCCACCGGCGACTCGGCCGAGGCCACGCTCGACGCCTACGCGCGCGCCGCCCAGCAGAACGACATCGTGGTCGGCCCCCTGGCCCGCCCCGCCGTGGCCGCGTTGGCCACCAGCGGCGCCGTCACCAAACCGACGATCGCCCTGAACCACCCGCAAACCAGCGGCCCGCTGCCGCGCCAACTGCTGGTGGTCGGCCTGGCGCTGGAAGACGAAGCGCGCCAGGTGGCCGACTGGGCCGCTGCCGAACAGCCGGCAGGCCGCGCCCTCGTCCTTACCGGCAAGGCCACCTGGCAGCAGCGCCTGTCCGGCGCCTTCAGCGCGCGCTGGTCGCAGCTTGGCCTGAACCATTCCACGGTCGAGCTGCCCAGCAGCGAAGGCTATGTCGACGGCAATGCCTTGGCCGAGCTGCGCTCGCGCATGCAGGTGGATCCGCCCCAGCTGGTATTCGCCGCCCTCGACGCGAGGCAGCTGCGCCAGGTGCGCAGCGCGCTGGGCACCTCGCTGCCGACCTACGGCACCGCCTCGATCAACCCGGGCCGCGATCCGAACGCCAGCGCGCCGGAGCTGGCGGGCGTGCGCATCCTCGACCTGCCCTGGACGGTGCAGCCCGAACACCCGCTGGTAGCGAGCTACCCGCGCTGGGGCGGCGCCACCGACGGATTCGACATGCAGCGCCTGTACGCCTTGGGCATCGACGCCTTCCGCATCGCGCGCGAGCTGGCCCTGCGCCCGGACGGCGCCTTCGAGCTCGATGGCGTGACCGGCCGCCTGTCGATCGACATGGGCGCCGGCGCGACGGCCAGCGGATCGCCATCCTTCCGCCGCATCGAGACCGGCACGGTCTACCGCGACGGCGGCGTGTTCGAGGCCACGGCTTTCGGGCGCTGACATGTGGCACCTGCGCCTGTCCCCACGGCAGGCCCAGGGCCGCGACTGGGAGCAGACCGCCCTGCTGCACCTGAAACGCCACGGCCTGGTGCTCATCGAAGAGAATTTCCGCTGCAAGGGCGGTGAAATCGACCTGGTGATGCGCGATGGCGACACCCTGGTCTTCGTCGAGGTGCGCCAGCGCGCCGACCGCGCGCATGGCGGCGCGCTGGCCAGCATCACCCCCGCCAAGATCCGCCGCCTGGTGCGGGCGGCCGAATTCTACCTGTTGCGCTTTCCCGTCACCCCACCCTGCCGCTTCGACGTGGTGGCCATCGATGGCGGCCAGCTCGAGTGGCTGCAAAACGTTATTGACTGACGTCATTGAAATGTAAGCAATTTTTACCGGGCTTGCCCGCCCCGGGTTGCTACTACACTATAATCTCCGGCTATGAATACTCAACGCATCCTCGCTCACTTCCAGGAGAGCGCCGATCTCAAGATGAAGTCGGCGGCTACCCTCGCGCAACCTATTTCGCAGGCCGTCGAACTGATGTTCGGCGCCCTGTCCAACGGCAACAAGATTCTGGCCTGCGGTAATGGCGGTTCCGCCGCCGACTGCCAGCACTTCGCTGCCGAGCTGGTCGGACGCTTCGAACGCGAGCGCTTCCCGCTCCCGGCGATCGCCCTCACCTGCGACACCTCGATCCTGACCGCGGTCGGCAACGACTACAGCTTCCGCGAGATCTTCTCGAAGCAGGTGCAGGCCTTCGGCCAGGCCGGCGACATCCTGCTGGCGATTTCCACCTCGGGCAATTCGGCCAATGTGCTGGCCGCGGTCGAGGCGGCGCTGGAGCGCGAGATGCGTATCGTGGCCTTCACCGGCAAGGACGGCGGCGCGCTCGGCAAGATGCTGACCGACGCCGATGTCCATATCAACGTGCAGCACGCACGTACCGCTCGCATCCAGGAAGTCCACCTGTGCGCGATTCACTGCATATGCGACGGCATCGACGTCGCATTGTTCGGAGGAGATGAAAATGAATAACAAGCGCCCGCTGTCCGGCCTGCTGTCGAAAATCGTGCTGGGCACCGCGCTCGCAGCGTCGCTGTCGGGCTGCGTCGCCCTGGCCGTAGGCGGCGCCGCGACGGCCGCCCTGTCGGCCAACGACCGCCGCACCATCGGCATGCAGACCGAAGACAAGTCGATCAACGTCAAGGCCGAGATCAAGCTGCAGCAGCTCACCGGCAGCGCCGGCCACGTCAACGTCACCAGCTATAACCGCAAGGTGCTGCTGACCGGCGAAGTGCGCGACGAAGCGATGAAGCAGGCGGCCGAGCGCGAAGTGCGCGCGATCGACAACGTGGTCGCCGTGATCAACGAACTGGACATCGCCGGCCCGTCGAGCTACACCTCGCGCTCGAACGACGCCCTGATCACCACCAAGGTCAAGGCCAGCCTGGTCGACAAGAAGACCATCTCGGCCACCTCGGTCAAGGTCACCACCGAGCGCGGCGTGGTCTACCTGCAAGGCCTCGTGACCCCGCGTGAAGGCAATATCGCAGCCGACGTCGCCAAGGGCGTCGCGGGCGTGAACCGCGTCGTCAAGATCTTCGAGTACATCGCCGAAGAAGATCCGCGCTCCAACCAGCCGGCTCCGGCCCAGGGTTAAACCGCCAGACGGCAGGACTTCGGTCCTGCCTTTTTTTATCTCCTCCCATGACCGCTTCCACCTCCTCCCGCTCCTGGTTCAAGCCCGCCATCGCCGCCGTGGTGCTGGCGCTTGCCGGCATCGGCGTCGCCTCGTTCACCAGCAGCCCGGCCGCCCCCGACGTCACCTTCATCAGCATCACCGGCGACAAGATCTCCACCCAGTCCCTGCGCGGCAAGGTCGTGATGGTGAATTTCTGGGCGACCTCCTGCGTCACCTGCGTCAAGGAGATGCCGCAGATGGTCGAGACGTTTGAGAAGTACAAGGGACAGGGGCTGGAATTCGTGGCGGTGGCGATGCAGTACGACCCGCCGAACTACGTGCTGAACTTCACCGAGACGCGCAAGCTGCCGTTCACGGTGGCGATCGATTCGGCCGGCGACATCGCCCGCCAGTTCGGCGACGTCACCCTGACGCCGACCACCTTCCTGATCGACAAGAACGGCAAGATCATCAAGCGCTATGTGGGCGAGCCGGAATTCCCGGCCCTGCACAAGCTGATCGAGAAAGAGCTGGCGGGTTAAGCCTTCGGGTACAGGATCATCTGGGTGCAGCGGAACAGGGCGATGGTCTTGCCGCTGTCCTTGTCCGTGACGGTCGCATCCCACACCTGCGTGGTGCGCCCCAGGTGGGCGGCCGTGGCCACCACCGCGATCGTTCCCTGGCGCGCGGTGCCGAGGTGGTTCGATTTCAGTTCAATCGTGGTGAAGCTGTGCGCGCCCTCCGGCAGGTTGGCGATGCAGGCGTAGCCGGCTGCCGTATCGGCCAGCGTGACCACCGTGCCTGCGTGCAGGTAGCCATTGGGGGCCAGCAGGAAGGGCTCGACCTTCAGTTCGGCGGCAACGCGGCCGGGGGCGACTTCGGTGATGCGGATGCCGAGGTGGCCGGGGAGGAAGGACTGGCCGAATGCGTTGAAGGATTCTGGGGTGTGGGGCGTGGTCATGGTGTGCTTATGGTGCGAAAAGCGGCATCGTACACTGGGTCGGAGGTTTGCGCTGCGGGTGGGCGACGAACTTGGGTTCCCGCCTTCGCGGGAACGACGTGCTGAGGGCGCGTGTCGCAAAATATCCTCTGCACGTTAGCTTAAAAACCGTCATTCCCGCGAAGGCGGGAATCCAAGTTCGCACCGCACCCTCTAGCGCCTGCGCTTCCCACCCCCACCCTGCTTGTACCCCCCACCCTTCTGCCGCGCCGCCACATTCTGCTGCTGCAAAATCGCATCCACCCGCTCCGACGCCTCGCGCGCCAGTTGCTGGGCCTCGGCGATGCTGGGGAAATGCTCCGGTTCGCGATAGCCCAGCCACGCATACGCCGAATACAGCCGGCAGGTGTCTTCCACCTCCTGCAGGTTCATGTACAACAGGTTCTGCGCATGCGGAGCCAGCTTGGTGATTTTTTTCTTGGCCAGCGACAGCGCCCAGTTCTCCCACGCGCTTTGCAGCATCGGCACGCGGCTTGAAATCGGCACCAGCGACAGCATGAATTTCTCGGCCACGCTCAAGGGCAGCGTATCGAGCCACTCCGCGCGATCGTTCTGCTCCTCGGTGATGCGCGGGTAGAAAAAGCCGTCCGGGACGTCGATGTTGTGCACGAAGCGGCGCAGCAGCTTGACCAGCGAGGTCTCGCCCGTTACCGACGAAATGCGGTGCAACTGCTCCAGCGAGGGCGCGACTGCGAAGCCGGTGGCGGGAACCGGCGGGATCTTTTCCTTCATCAGCGAGCGCATCACCTCGTGGGTGTCGTCGTCGTAGCCCGCAACAAAACCCTCTTCGTGCACGCCATAGCGGCCGGCGCGGCCGGCGATCTGCTTGGCCAGCGCGGCCGAGATCTCTTCTTCCTCGACCCCGTTGTACTTCACCGCGGTAGTCATCACGATACGGGCGATCGGCATGTTCAGGCCCATCGCCAGCGCGTCGGTGCCCACCACGATGTCGGCCTGGCCTTCGCGGAAGCGTTCGGCCTGGGCGCGCCGCACTTCGGGCGACAGGTTGCCATACACGGTGGCCACCGACAGGCCCTTCTCGGTGATCATGTCGCGCCAGTTCAAGACCTCGCGCCGCGAGAAGGCGATGACGGCGTCGCCGCGGCGCAGGTTGCCGAGTTTGCGCACCGGGCCCGGCTCCATCGCCAGCGGCGCCATGCGCTTCAACAGGTGCACTTCGAGCGGCACCTCGAGCCGCTCGGCCAGCGCCTCGATGGCGCGCCGCGCTTCCGGGGCGCCGACCAGGAACACGGTGGAGGCGGGTGCGCCGCAGACGGCGGCGGTCCAGGCGGCGCCGCGGTCGCGGTCGGCCAGCATCTGGATCTCGTCGATCACCGCCACTTCGACCGGGGTTTTCGAATCGAGCATCTCGACCGTGCTGGCGACGTGGGTCGAGCCTTCGGCGATGCGGCGCTCTTCGCCGGTGACGAGGCTGACCGCGATTGGTTTACCGTGCGGGCGCGCGGCTTGCAGGCGTTCGTAGTTCTCCAGCGCCAGCAGGCGCAGTGGCGCGAGGTAGACGCCGCTCTCGGCCTTGGCCAGCGCTTCCATCGCGCGGTGGGTCTTGCCCGAGTTGGTGGGGCCCAGCAGGGCGATGAACTTGCGCTGCATGCGGCTGGCCACGTCGAAGGAATCCGGGTACTCGGCCAGGTTGATGCTTTCCTTGGTGCGCGCGGCGTGGCGTTCTTCCTGCTCGCGCTCGGCCGCGTGGGCCAGGCGCTGCGCAATGCGCTGGAACACGTATTCGGCCGGCTCCGAGGTTTCCAGTTCGGCCAGCACGTCCAGGAACAGCATCGGGTTCCAGCCGAAATCGTCGGCCTCCTCGGCGATGTTGCGGACAAAATCCTCGGCCTCGGTCTGGAGCTGCTCCAGCGCGTCGGGCGTGGTGCGCTCTTCGAGCAGCTCGCGCCGCGCCCGCAAGTCGAGCTTGCGCCACTTGCTCGGCTTGGCCAGCACGCCGCGCGAGGGCACCAGCCGGTAGGGCACGCGCAGGCCTTCGTAGCGCACTTCGCCGGAGAAGCGCAGGAAGACGCGGCCTTCCATCTTGACCAGCTCGATGCCGCGTTCGGCGAAATCGAGTTCGCGTTCGAGGAAGGCGTCGTCGTGCTGGGTGTCGTCGGAAGGGGGTGGGGTGTGGGTCATGTTTGCTTGCTGTGATGTCTGGTTGCCATCAACTATATCGCAGCAAGCGGGGACGCACGGCGCGGGTGCGCAGCCTTGGGCTACATGGGTTCTGCGGCCGCCAGCGCGAAGCCTTCGTCGAGCCAGCCAGTGAGGCCTCCGATCATCAGCTTGACCGGACGTCCCAGCCGGGCCAGCCGCTCGGCGCCGCGGTGGGCGCCGTTGCAGTGCGGGCCGGCGCAGTAGACGACGAACAGCGTACCTGCGGGATAGTCGCGCAGCTTGGCCTCGACCAGCTTCCCGTACGGCATATGGAGCGCGCCGGGCACATGGCCCGCTGCGAACTGCGCGGCACTGCGCACGTCGAACAGGACGAAGTCCTGGTTGCCTTCGGCCAGCGCGCCGTGCACGTCGGCGCAATCGGTCTCGTATTCGAAGGCGCCGCCGAAGTGGGCGAGCGCACGTTCACTGGGTGCGGCGGGTACGGCGGTCACTGCAGAAGCCATGTCGACTCTCCTTGTTGAAGAGCCTCCAGTGTGGCCGGACGGGCCGGGCCGCGCCACCCGGGGCGACGACAGAAACTGGTAACATCGCGCCATGCCGCACCATGTCGCCATCCTCGCCTACGACGGCCTGTGCACCTTCGAATTCGGCTGCGCCGTCGAACTGTTCGCCCTCGAGCGGCCGGAACTCGGCGTGCCGTGGTACAGCCATGCCGTCTGCGCCGCCGAACCCGGCCCACTGCGCGCCACCGGGGGCCTGGCGATCCACGTGCCGCACGGCCTGGACGTGCTGGACGCGGCCGACACCATCGTCATCCCCGGCTGGCGCGACGTGGCCGAGCCGCCCCCGCCCGCCCTTGCCGACGCCCTGCTGCGCGCCCACGCGCGCGGCGCGCGCATCGCCACCATCTGTTCCGGCACCTTCGTGCTGGCCCACGCCGGCCTGCTGGACGGCCGCAAGGCCACCACCCACTGGCGCTACCTCGACCGGCTGGCGCAGGACTTCCCGCTGGTAGACGTGCAGCAGGGCGTGCTGTATGCGCAGGACGAACGCATCGTTACCTCGGCCGGCTCGGCGGCGGGCCTGGACATGCTGCTGCACCTGGTGCGCAGCGACTATGGTGTGGATGTGGCCGGCCGCGTGGCCCAGCGCCTGGTGATTCCCGCCCACCGCGACGGCGACCAGGCGCAGCTGGTGGCGCGGCCCCTGCCGTCGCTGGGAGAAAACAGCATCGCGCACCTGATGGACTGGGTGCGCGAGAACCTGCGTGCCGAGCATACGGTGGCCTCGATGGCGATCCAGGCCAGGATGGGCACGCGCAGCTTCCAGCGCCATTTCAAGGACCGTACCGGCCAGACGCCGCTGGCCTGGCTGGTGCGCGAACGGGTCACGCTGGCGGCGCAGATCCTGGAAACGCGCCCCAGCCTGGCAATCGACGCGATCGCCGACCTGGCGGGACTGGGCTCGGTGGAATCGCTGCGGCGCCACTTCCGCACGCACGGGATGCCGTCGCCCGCGCGCTACCGCCGCCTAAGCAGCACGCGCTAGGCCGGCAAAAACAAACCGGCCGGCGCCGCGTGCTGCGGGGCCGGCCGGCGTGGAAGACGAAGGACGCGTTACGCGGCAACGCCCGCGTTGTGCGCCTGCTCGTCGGCGTGGTACGACGATCGCACCATCGCGCCGACTGCCGCGTGCACGAAGCCCATCTCGTAGGCGGCTTCCTCGAACTTCTTGAACTGGTCCGGGTGCACGTAGCGGCGCACCGGCAGGTGGGAGTTCGACGGCGCCAGGTACTGGCCGATGGTCAGCATGTCGATGTCGTGCTCGCGCATGTCGCGCATGACCTGCAGGATCTCTTCGTCGGTCTCGCCCAGGCCCACCATGATGCCCGACTTGGTGACCGCGCTCGGATACATCTTCTTGAAGTCGCGCAGCAGCACCAGCGAGTGGGTGTAGTCGGCGCCCGGGCGCGCTTCCTTGTACAGGCGCGGCACGGTTTCCAGGTTGTGGTTCATGACGTCCGGCAGGCCGTCGGCGAAGATGTCCAGGGCCTTTTGCAGGCGGCCGCGGAAATCGGGCACCAGCACTTCGATCTTGGTGCTTGGCGACAGCGCGCGGGTCTTCTGGATGCACTCGACGAAATGGCCGGCGCCGCCGTCGCGCAGGTCGTCGCGGTCCACCGAGGTGATCACGACATACGACAGGCGCAGGTCGGCGATGGTCTTGGCCAGGTTGCCCGGCTCGTTGACGTCCAGCGGATCGGGACGGCCGTGGCCGACGTCGCAGAACGGGCAGCGGCGGGTGCACTTGTCGCCCATGATCATGAAGGTTGCGGTGCCCTTGCCGAAGCATTCGCCGATGTTCGGGCAGCTGGCTTCCTCGCACACCGTCACCAGGTTGTTGGCGCGCAGGATGTCCTTGATCTCGTAGAAGCGCGACGATGCGGTCGCGGCCTTCACGCGGATCCAGTCCGGCTTTTTCAGGCGCTCGCCATCGGCGATCGGGATGATCTTGATCGGGATGCGCGAGGTCTTGCTGGCGCCTTTTTGCTTGTCGCTGGCGTTGTAGGCGGGGACTGCGGTGCCGGTATCGGTATCGGTGGTCATTTGGGTCGTGCCCTGGCGGGCTTCCATTCAGAGGTTGTTCGTTGCCGGCTCGGCCGCTTCGGCCGATACCAGTTGGCGCGCCAACTCGCGCGCCAGCGCCTGCTGGACATCCTCCAGCGGGGCTTCCACTCCCATCGTACGCATGTCGACCGTGGCCAGGCCGGCGTATCCACACGGGTTGATCCAGGTGAACGGGGCCAGGTCCATCGCCACGTTCAGCGACACGCCATGGTAGGTGCAGCCGTTGCCGCGCACCTTGAGGCCGAGGGCGGCGATCTTCGCGCCCTTGCGCGGACCATCCGCCATGTAGATGCCAGGCGCCCCGGCCACGCGTTCGCCCGCGAGATTATACGCCGCCAGCACGTCGATGACCGCCTGTTCGATTTTCGCCACAAACTGGCGCGCATACAGCTTGCCGCCCGGTTTGTTGCGGCGCAGGTCCATCAAGAGGTAGATCACGACCTGGCCGGGGCCGTGGTAGGTCACCTCGCCGCCGCGGTCGGTCTGGACCACCGGCACGCCATGGGGAGCCAGCACGTGGCCTTTGTCGGCGCCCAGGCCCAGCGTGAACACAGGGGGATGCTCGACGATCCACAGTTCGTCCGGGGTGTCGGGCGTGCGCGCGTCGGTAAAGGCGCGCATGGCGGCGAAGGTCGGTTCGTAGTCGGCGCGGCCTAGCTCACGGATGAGCGGCTGGGCGGGACGGGTCGAGGGCATGGGTATCAGGCGGGAATATGAACAGCCCTGTCATTATAAGCCAGCGCGAAGTCCCGCGCTCACAGGGCCCAGCCCACCGTTGCTTTACAGCACCATCTTGACCATTGGGTGGGACGACAGGGCGCGGTAGACGTCATCGAGCATCTCGCGGCTGGTCACGCGCACGGTGACGGTCAGGCCGGTGTAATTGCCCTTGGCCGAAGGACGGGTTTCGATCGTGGCGGCATCGAACGCCAGATCGAACTGGCGCACGACCTCGATGATGGTCGGGGCGAAATCGATGTGCGTCGGCCCCATCACCTTGATCGGGAAGTCGCTCGGGTATTCGATGAGGGAGTCTTTCGGGTCCATGGCATTCGTCCTGTGTAAAGCGGCATTGTAGCCGTTCTACATGGTGCTGCGCTGGCGAAAAAAAAGAGGCCGGCACTATGGCCGGCCTGAACTATTTCTGTGAACTGGAGAAATAGCGGGACATGGGGGCCGCTCGGAGCAGCGCTGCTGCCTGCGAGCGAGTGATGCCACTTTAGCCGGATGAAGTCCACCCTGCGAGCGGAATGTGACGAACGGCGGATTGCGGCGACAGGCGTCGGGAAGTGCGGAATGAACGGCGTCACGGCGTCGCGCGCCCATGAAAAAGGGCCGGATGGTTGGTCCGGCCCTGGCTGTCACTTTTCGCGCTGCGCCCTGCCACCGCCGTCTTCATTCTCGAAGCGGCGCTCGGCCCGGGCCCGTCCCGGCGAGGGCGCCGCCTGGGCGGGCTGGGGCGGCGGAGCCGCCATCACGCGTGGCGGCGGCGTGAACGACTCGCGCGGCGGCTGGGCGACCGGTGCAGCCTGGGGCTGCTGCTGCACCTGCTGCTGCTGCGGCATCGCCACCATCGGCTGGCCGCGCTCGCGACGGCCGTCGAAACGTTCACCGCGCTCGCCACGCTCGCCGCGATCGCCACGTGCGCGGCGCTCATCGTCGCCGCCCGGGTTCCAGTTGCGCTGCGGACGCTCGGGCTGCTGCGCCACCGGCGCCGGTGGCGGCGTGCTGACGGCGCCCGGCTGGAACTGCACCTGGCCCGGGGTGGCGACTGGCGCTGGCGCCGGCGCACGCGGCGCCGGGTTGGTCGCCAGCACCGGCGGACGCTGGCCGCGGTCAGTGCGCCCGAAGCGGTCGCCGTCGCGGCTGCGGTCGTCGCGGTCGACCCGGTTCGGGATGCCGTCGCCGTCGCGGTCGGCGTCGATGCGGTTCGGGATGCCGTCACGGTCGCTGTCGCGGCGCACGCTGCGCTCGCGCCAGCCCTGCGGCGGCGGCGGCGCGGCGCCATTCGCGTTCGGCACGGCCTGCGGCACGCTGGTCGCGCGCGGCACGTTGGAGACCACGACCGGTCCGCGCTGGCCGAAGTTGGCATGCGGGACCACGGTCAGGCCGCGCTGGCGGTAATCCGGACGGCCGTCGCGGTCGCGGTCGCGGTCGCGGTCGCGATTGTCGTCGCGGCGGCCGTCGCCGCGGCGGTCGCGCCAGGTGTTCAGGCGGCGCAGGCGTTCGTCCGACAGGCGGTAGCCCGGCACGAAGTGGTCGCGCGGGCCGAGCGGATACCAGCCGGTGGCCGGGCGCGAGCCGTGCAGGTTGAAATTGACGTTCCAGCCGCTGCCGCCGACCCAGCCCACCAGCGCCGGCGCCCACACCGGGCGGCGTCCCACCTGGCCCGGCGCCCAGGCCCAGCGGTTCCGGACCTGCACCCAGCGGCCATAGTGGAAGGGCGCATAGCCCCAGGACGCGTTGTCGACCCAGGTCCAGCCCCAAGGCGCCACCCAGGTCCAGCGCCCGTCGCGGTAGGGCACCCAGCCTGCGCTCACGCTGGGGGTCCACAGCGGGCCGTATTCGAGGTCGTCCTGCCAGGTGCCGTGGCGGTCCAGTTCTTCGTAGCCGGTCATTTCGGTGGTGACGTAGCGCGCCGAGCGCGAGCCGTCGATGTCGCGGTCGCGGCCCAGGGCCCAGTCGTCGAAACCGTCGCGGCTGGCCTGCAGGGTGCGCACGTCGTCGTCGCGCAGTTCGGCGCTGCGGCCGGCGCGGATCGTCAGGCTGGCGCCGCCACCGTCGACCTGCGCTTCGCCGTCGAACACGCTCACCACGCTGGTGTCGCGCACGCGCTCGGCGTCCACCCGCAGGCGGCCGGGCTTGAGCATGCGCACGCGGCCCTGCGGCGTGACCAGTTCGAATTCCGGCAGCACTTCTTCGCTCAGGATGCGGATACTGGCGCTGCCGTAGTGCAGGCGCAGGCGGATGCTGTCGTCATCGAGCTCGGTGACTTCCAGCGAGCTGTCGCCGTCGACGTGGATCGCGGTGGATCCGATGCGCAGCTCGGTGCGCGCGCGCGGCTCGGTGGTAATCAGATTGCGGGTGGTGACCGGCCAGTTGACCAGTGCTTCCGTGGCGGTATCGCCCACGTCGGTGCCGATGCTCACCTTGCCCTGGATGAGCGAGATCCGGCCAACCCGGCCGGGCGGCTCGGTGTCCAGCGTGTCCTGCGCCAGCGCGGCAGTGGATAGAGCCGCGAGCGCGAGCATCACGGCGGTCTTGGCGATACGGTTGTTCATGTTGGGCTCCGGCAGGAACGTGGACGGGGGACTGCTAGCAGATTAAACGCACGAGCGGTTTTTCCGACTACGCAACTTACAGAAAGTTGCAACTGCCGGGTAACGGATACATCCAGCTAACGCCGGACTCGTGCTCCTACGGCATTCAGGTGCGGCGCGCCGGCTCGACCAGGAACAGCAGGGAGCCCATCAGCACCAGCACGGCGCCGAAGAGGCGGTTCTGGATCTTCACGGCGCGCACGTCGCGGAAAAAACGCTGCATCGAAGACGCCAGCGTGGCGTAGCCGTGCATGACGATGGAATCGATGGTCACCATGGTCACGCCGAGGATGGCCAGCTGCGGCAGCAGCGGCGCGTCTTTCGAGATGAACTGCGGCAGCACCGCGACCATGAAGATGATGCCCTTGGGGTTGGTGGCGTTGGTCAGGAAGCCCGTCATCACGCGCTTGCCGAAGCTCGGGTGCGCGGCCAGGCCGGCGGTGCTCACCGGACCAGGTTCGGCCTTGGCGCGCCACTGCATCACGCCCAGGTAGATCAGGTAGAGCGCGCCGACGGTCTTGACAATGGTGAAGGCCAGGCTTGAGGCCAGCAGCAGCGAGCCGACGCCGGCGCCGGCGATGACCAGCACCAGGACCAGGCCCAGTTGCAGTCCCAGCACGGTGGCGCTGGCTTTCTTCAGGCCGTAGGCCAGGCCGTGCGACATCGACAGCACCGCGCCGGAGCCGGGCGAAATGGCGATCAGCGAACCGGCGATGACGAAGGCGATCCAGGTAGCGAAGCTCATGCTGTGGGGGGAGAGAGGGAAAGAGGGGGTGGAGCGGACGACTGCGAAGCGGGGCCAGCGCGCGCGTCCGGACGGGCCGGAGCGCGGCGCGGGGCCAGGTACGGCTTACTTCTTCTTTGGATTGACGGCGGCTTTCAGCGTGGCGCCAGCTGCGAAGCGCGGCGACTTCGATGCAGCGATCTTGATGACGTCGCCGGTTGCCGGGTTGCGGCCCTTGCGCGCAGCGCGTTTGGTGACCGAGAACGTGCCGAAGCCGGTGATACCAACCGTGTCGCCTTTTTTCAGGCGCTCGGTGATGATGTCGATGATCGTGTTCACAGCGCTGTTGGCAGCTGCGCCAGACATCTCGGTGCGCTTCGCGAATTCCGCGATCAGTTCGCCTTTTTTCATAAGTCCTCCGGGGTTAAAAGAGGGGGAAGATTAGCATAAATATTGCTGTATGTAATCTCGCTCCCCGGAGGCGTAACCCCAATGCGGATCAGGCCATGCTGGTTTCGACGCCGGGCGCGGCCAGGCGATGGCGCAAGGCGGCGTTGATCAGGGTCTGGTAACCGGTGCCGCAGCGCTCCGACAGGTTGCGGAATTCGTTCAGGACTTCGTCGTCGAGGTAGATCGTGATGCGGGTCTTGCGTTTCGGCGGGCGCGCGCGGCGTGCCGGTGCGGCTTGCAGGGTCGATTCGATATTCATGGCGTCTCCTTCGGTGGCGAGGCTGCAGTACCGCAGCCAACAGAATGCACTATACGTATGCGTCTGTACGATCGCCTGCGAAAAGCGACGAGTTGCAGATTTACGCGACTGGAATGCAAAAAGCCGCGCTGAACCGTGTGACTGCAATCCACGCGTCGGGTACTATGATGCGAACTTGACATGATGGGAGCAATCGATGGCCGGCAGCCTGCTGTTATTACTGGACGATATCGCCAGCGTCCTCGACGACGTGGCGGTAATGAGCAAAGTGGCGGCGAAGAAAACCGCCGGCGTGCTGGGCGACGACCTGGCCCTCAACGCCCAGCAGGTCACCGGCGTGAATGCCGACCGCGAGCTGCCGGTGGTGTGGTCGGTGGCCAAGGGCTCGTTCAAGAACAAGGCGATCCTGGTGCCGGCGGCGCTGGCCATCTCGGCCTTCGTCCCCTGGCTGATCACCCCGCTCCTGGTCATTGGCGGCGCCTTCCTGTGCTTCGAGGGCTTCGAGAAGATTGCGCATAAATTCCTGCATGCCAAGGAAGACGCCGAGCACAAGGCAAAACTTACCGAGGCGCTGGCCAATCCCGCCATCGACATGGAAGCGCTCGAGCAGGAAAAGGTCAAGGGCGCGATCCGCACCGACTTCATCCTGTCGGCAGAGATCATCGTGATCGCGCTGGGCACCGTGGAGCAGGCGCCGTTCGGCCAGCAGGTCGCGGTGCTGGTGACGATCGCGCTGGCCATGACGGTGGGCGTGTACGGCCTGGTGGCGGCGATCGTCAAAATGGACGATGCGGGCCTCTACCTGAGCCAGAAGGCCGGGGCCCTGGCGCAGAACACCGGCAAGCTGCTGCTGGCCACCGCGCCACGTTTGATGAAGTTCCTGTCGGTGGTCGGCACCGCAGCCATGTTCATGGTCGGCGGCGGCATCATCGCCCACGCCTGGGCGCCGCTGCACCACTTCTCGGAAAACGCGGCCGCCATGACGGCCGGCGTGCCGGCCATCGGCGGCGTGCTGGCGGCGATCACCCCGACCCTGGTCGATGCGATTGCCGGCGTGATCGTCGGCGGCCTCGTGCTGCTGGCCGTGACGCTGGTGCAGCGCATGCGCGGCAAAAAGACCGCCCCCGCACATTGATTCCTCCAGGCCGTCCGTCCGGGCGGCCTGTTTTTCCCTTTTTGTCCTACACTGAGCGCGGCGGTTCGTCGCGGCGCGACACGGCCGCCCCGGCGGCCAGTCCCAGCGCCAGCGCGGCGTACACGAAGGCCAGCGAAGGCGTGGAGAGGCGCTTTTCGTAGCCCGGCTGGAAGCGCTTGGGCGTGAGCTTGTAGTCGGCAAACGCCGCAAAGGCCGAGGTAGCCGCCGATGCCGTCAGGATGCCCACCGGGGTCTTGCGGTCAAGGTAGCGCCCGGCCACGCGCTCGAACACGATCGACCAGAAGGTGGAACTGGCATGGTGGATCAGGTAGCCCGGCACCGTGTAGCGCATCGACGGCGCGCTGTGCAGGGCAGCCTTGTCCCCATGCACGTAGTGGCTGACCGCGTTGGTGGGCGCGAAGGCGCTGCCGGTTTCCTTCTTGCCGACGATCGCCAGGGCCACCGTCGACAGGATGCTGGAGGCGGCGCCGGAGACGAGGCCGCGCTGAAGTGTGGTGGTCCAGTTTTGCATGAGGTCCTCTTGTCCTGGTTGGATGATGTTTCGATAACAATACCGATAAATTCCGCTTGCTGGCGCGCTGGACCAGCATGACTTCACTAAGCCAAATTACCTAGGAGAAAACCATGCAGGCATACCAGATTCTTCCCGGCGCCAACATCGACGGCTTGCAGTGCGTCGACTACCCCGCGCGCCAGCTCGGCCACGGCGAAGTGCGCATCCGCGTGCATGCCGTGTCGCTGAACTACCGCGACCTGATGGTGGCCAGCGGCAACTATCTCGTCACCGTGGACGACCCTGTCATCCCTTGCTCGGACGGCGCCGGCGAAGTGCTCGAAGTGGGGCATGGCGTCACGCGCGTGCAGGTGGGCGACCGCGTGGCCGGCTCCTTCTTCCCGCACTGGGCCGACGGCGCCACGTCGGCAGAGAAAATCCGCCACTCGCTGGGAGGCGACATCGACGGCATGCTGGCCGAGGAAGTGGTGCTGCACCAGGATGCGCTGGCCAGGATTCCGGCCTCCTTGACCTTCGTCGAGGCGTCCACCATGCCCTGCGCCGGCGTCACCGCGTGGAATGCGATCTTCGTGTCCAGCAATGGGCTCAAACCGGGCGACACCGTGCTGCTGCTGGGGACCGGCGGCGTGTCGGTGCTGGGCATGCAGCTGGCCAGGGCGGCCGGCCTGCGCACCATCATCACCTCGTCCAGCGACGACAAGCTGCAGCGTGCGCGCGACCTGGGCGCCCACCACACCATCAACTACCGGGAAATCCCGGAATGGCACGAGGAAGTGCTGGCGCTCACGCAGGGCAAGGGCGCCAACGTGGTGCTGGAAGTGGGCGGCAAGGGCACGGTGAACCGCTCGGTGTCGGCGGCGGCGATGGGCGGCACGGTGGCGATCATCGGCGGCGTGAGCGGCTTTGGCGGCGAGGTGAACCCGGCCGCGCTGCTGGCCACCGCCAAGCGCATGGTCGGCATTTTCGTGGGCAGCCGCGCCATGCTGGAAGACGTGATGCGCTTTGCCGACGTGGCCGGCATCAAGCCGGTGATCGACCGCGTGTTCCCGTTCGGGCAGGCGGCCGATGCCTACCGCTACATGGAATCGGGCTCGCACTTCGGCAAGGTGGTCATCGACGTCACCCACCGGGGCTGATTCAGCGCTTCGGCGGCACCAGTTCGATTTCGTACAGCTTGGGCCACAGCTTGCCGGTGACGAACAGGCGCTTGCCCTTGCTGTCCCAGGCGATGCCGTTCAGGACGGCGTCCGGGTCGGCCGTGCCGCGCTGCGCGGGCGGCAGCAGGCCTTCGAGGTTGATCACGCCTTTCACGGCGCCGCTGGCCGGGTCGATGCGCACGATCAGGTCGGTGCCCCAGACGTTCGAGAACAGTTCGCCGTCGACCATTTCCAGCTCGTTCAGCTTGGGGATCGGCTTGCCCTGGTGGGTGACCTGGATGCGGCGCAGCTCCCTGAAGGTCTTGGGTTCGAGGATGCGGATGAACGAGCTGCCGTCGCTCATGTAAACCTGCCTGGCGTCGCTCGCCAGGCCCCAGCCTTCGCCGACGTACTTGAAGGTGTTCTTCAGCTTGAAGCTCTTGCTGTCGTAGACGTAGCCGACCTGCGAGGTCCAGGTGAGCGCGACGATATCGTTGCCGACGGGCGTCGAGCCTTCGCCGAAGACCTCGGCCGGCATGTCGGCCTTTTGCACCACCTTGCCGCTGCCCAGGTCCACCTTGCGCAGCGACGAGGTGCCGTTGCGGCCCGTGGTCTCGTACAGGTGGCCGTCGCGGAAAAACAGGCCCTGGGTGAAGGCCGCCTGGTCGTGCGGGTAGGTGTTCTTGACGACGAAGCCGTACACCGGGACGGCCGCCTGGGCTGCGCCGGCGACGGTGGCGGCAAACGTGGCGGCGAGAGCGATGGTGGCGAGAGTTGTGCGCATGACGGGAAATGTAGCACGATCGCGCCGCAGCCGGCTGCGCCGCCGCGGGTTCAGAACAGCGACAGGTTCGGCGACGGTTCCGGCGCCGCTTTGCGCACCGTCTGCGGCGCGGCCCAGTCCTTCATGCGCTCGGACGGGTAGTGCCGCAGGAAGCTGCGCGCCGTCTCCACGTCGCGGCAGGCCAGCCAGTCTTCGAGTTCATCCGGCGCGATCACCACCAGCGAACGCTTTTCATCGCCAGGCTTGTGCATGCGCGACATCAGCGGGTGCTGGTCGGCGTTGATCGTGATCTGGGTGAACGAAGACTCCACCGTCCCATCGGCCTCGGTCCATTCGCGCCACAGGCCGGCGACCATGAAGGGGCTGTCGTCGTGCATGCCGATCGCGTGGCGCAGCGCGCGCCCGCTCTCGTAGCAGGGCTCGTAGAACCAGGCCATGGGCACGGCGCACAGCTGCAGCCGGCGCCAGGCCGGCGCGAAGGAGCGCCGCTCGCCCAGCGATTCGGCGCGCGCGTTCATGGTGTCGAAGGGTTTGACGCCGGGCGGGATGCGGCGGCGCGGCACCATGCCATAGCTGGCCAGGCAGGCGGACGGGCGGCCATCAACGCCGGCGCGGATGATCGGCGCGCTGTAGTCCTTCCAGACTTCATCGGGCCAGCGCCAGTCGGCCGGCAGTTCGCTGAAGGCGCCGAGCGTGCCGAATTGTTCGCGGGTGGGAGAGTGATAATTGACGCACATGGTCCGTCCAGCATAGTGTGGCCGGCGGCGCTTGGCAACCGGGCCGCTAGAAGTAGGCGATCAGCCGGCCGCAGGCGATCACGGCGATCCACAGGCCAAGGGAGAGCAGGGCGTGCAGCAGCGCCCGTGGCGGCGCTCGCCCCGTCCAGGCGTCGGCCTGGCCATACGGCCCCGCATGGAAGGCCAGCGCGTTCACGCCGGCGAGAAGGATCAGCCCGAGCTTGAGCAGGAACACGCGGTTGGCCAGCAGCGCCAGCGGATCGGCCACGAGCAGCAGCAGCCCGGTGGGCACGACCAGCAGCATGCTGCCGGCCGACCAGGGCAGCAGGTGGCGCGCCAGCGCTTTCACCGGCAACTGGCGGCCGAAGCCCAGCACGCGCAGGTCGAACATCGCCACCGCGCCCACCAGCACGGCGAAGCCGACGATGTGGAGCGTCTCGACGATCGGGTACAGCCATGCATGCTCGCGCAGGGCCTGCGCCAGCGGCAAGGACGCGGCGAACCTGGCCGCGTCTTGCCAGGGCATCAGCGCAGCTCCGTGGTCTTGTCCTTGATGGTGATGCGTTCTGCGCGCAGCTCGGTGGCGTTGCTGCGGTGGGGATAGCCGTGCACCGTGGCCTGGTTGCCGGCCACCAGGTTTTCCTTCGGCAGGCCGCGGTTTTCCATGCGGCCCGGGGGCGCCAGCACCACCAGCCAGGTCTTGTCGGCGGTCTTGAGCCGCACGAAACCATGCGGCTGCAGGTAGCCCGACTCTTCGATGGTGCCGGACAGCGTGAGCGGCTTGTCGGCGTTGTATTCGCTCCAGCCGTGATGGGCGGAAGCGGTGGTGGCCACCAGTGCGGCCAGCAGAAACCAGCGTTTCATGGAGACACTCCTGTTAAGGAAAACACAAGCGATTGTACGCCCGCTTTTCCCGCGATGGCGATATGCTGTGCGGATGCCTGAACAACGCAGGGCCGAGCCGGCCGACCTTCCTGAACTGTGGGCGCTGCGTACCCGTGCGGTACGCACGAGCTGCGCCTCGCACTACGCCCCGGACGTCATCGACGCCTGGTGCGCTGCGCCGCCACCCGACCGGCTGCCGGCGCTGCTGGCAGGCGGCGGTGGCCTGGTGGTCGAAGAAGTTGGGCAGGTTCAGGGCTACGCGATCCTCGACCTGGCCACCGGCGAGCTCGATGCCGCCTTTGTCGACCCGGCGCAGCAGGGCCGCGGCATCGCCCGGCGGCTGCTGGCGGCGCTCGACGCCATGGCGGTGCAGCACGGCCTGCGCCGGCTGTTCCTGTCCGCCTCGCTCAATGCGGTGCCCTTCTACCAGCAGGCCGGCTACGTGGCGCTGCGGCGCGAAACCTACCCGCACCGCAGCGGCCTGCAGCTGGAATCGGTCTACATGGAGAAGGAGCTCGCCCCGCTCACACGAAGCTGAAGGTCAGCTCCTGCGGCAGGCGCGACTTCGGCAGGCCGGCGTTGAAATCCGCACCCGAGTGGTAGCCGAAGCTGGCCAGCACCACGCTGCCCAGGCCCTGGGCGTACAGGCCGAATTCTTCGTCCAGGATCTGCTGGTCGAAGCCTTCCATCGGCGTGGCGTCGATGCCGAGCGAGGCGGCGCCCAGCAGGGCGGTGCCCAGCGCCAGGTAGACCTGCTTTTCCAGCCACTGCGGCAGGTCGCGCGTGCCGAAACGGTGCTGGCGCACGTAGCCGCGGCGGCCGGCGTCCTGGCCCGCGCGCGCCGCATCGTCGCGGAAGCGCCCGTCCTGGCCTTCCTGCGCCAGCAGGCGTTCGAGGTGGGCGTCATCCATGTCGATGCGCGAGCAGAACACGATCACGTGCGAGGCGTCGAGGATCTTCGACATGTTGTAGCCGTAGCCGCCCTGGGCCGCCCTGGCCACACGCGCCTTGCCTTCGGGCGTACTGGCGACGATGAAGTGCCAGGGTTGCGAGTTCACCGAGGAAGGGCTGTGGCGCAGCAGGGAGTACAGCTGCTGCATCAGTTCTTCGGGCACACGGCGTTCGCTGTCGTAGGCCTTGGCGGTGTGGCGGGTGCGGGCTGCTGCGAGAATATCCATCTGGGTTCTTTCTTTATTTGTTTCAAAAATGTTCGAGCACGATCTTGCCGACCGCGCGGCCGCTTTCGATCAGCGCGTGCGCGCGGCGCAGGTTCTCGGCCGAGATGGCGCCGAAATGCTCGCCCAAGGTCGTGCGCAGCAGGCCGTCGTCGACCATCTGCGCCACGCGACCCAGCAGCTGGTGCTGCTTGATCATGTCAGGCGTTTCAAACATGGAGCGCGTGAACATCAGCTCCCAGTGCAGCGAAATCGATTTGCGCTTGAGCGGCACGGCGTCAAGCTGCGCCGGGTCGTCGATCAGCGCCAACTGGCCCTGGGGCGCAAGGATATCGACAATCGCGTCATAGTGCTGGTCGGTGTGCGTGAGGCTGATGACGATGTCCACCGCCGGGATGCCGAGCGCCTCCAGCTGGGGGCGAAGCGGCGCGTTGTGGTCGACCACGTGGTGGGCGCCGAGCGTGCGCACCCAGTCGGCGGTTTCGACGCGCGAAGCGGTGCCGATGACGGTAAGCGCGGTCAGCTTGCGCGCCAGCTGGACCAGGATCGAGCCCACGCCGCCGGCCGCGCCGATCACCAGCACCGACTTGCCGGCGCCGCCTTGCTCTTCCACGCGCAGGCGGTCGAACAGCAGTTCCCACGCGGTGATCGAGGTCAGGGGCAGGGCGGCGGCCTGGGCGAAGTCGAGCGAGGCCGGCTTGCGGCCGACGATGCGTTCGTCCACCGTTTGAAACTCGCTGTTGGAACCCGGGCGCACCAGCGAGCCGGCATAGAACACTTCGTCGCCCGGCGCGAACAGGGTCACCTGCGCACCCACCGCGCGCACGATGCCGCTCGCATCCCAGCCCAGCACGCGCGGTTCAAGCACCGCGGCATTGCGGCGAATCTTGGTATCCACCGGGTTGACCGACACGGCGCGCACTTCCACCAGCAGGTCGTGCGGGCCGGTCCGCGGCATAGGCAATTCGATCTCCTGCAGGGAAGCCGGGTCGCTGATGGGCAGGCCGTGCTGCGTATACACTACTGCTTTCATGTTGAATCTCCGGTAAGTTTGGCTTGCCTGGCATTCTAGACAGCATCCCGGCACCGAAAAACCGTGCTGGAGCGATTTCACTTTCACGCCTGGAGAGAAAATGATCAGGCTCGACGACCTGGCGATGTTCGTCCGCAGCGCCGCCCTCGGCAGCTTTTCCCGGGCCGCGCGCGAAGTCAACCTGCTGCCCGGCCAGGCCAGCGCGGCGATCGGGCGCCTCGAGCGCGAACTCGATATCCGCCTGTTCGCGCGCTCGACCCGCAGCCTGCGCCTGACCGAGGAGGGCAAGCGCTACCTGCCCTTCGCCCAGGATGCGCTGCAGGCGCTGCGCGACGGCGTCGAGGGCATGCGCGGCGATGCGGCGTCGCTCAGCGGCACGCTGCAGATCGCGGCGCCCTCGGACTTCGGGCGCAACCTGCTGCTGCCGTGGATCTCGGAATTCCGCCGCGCCCACCCGAATCTCGACATCCAGCTGTTGGTGTCGGACCAGGTGGCGGACGTGTTCCGCGACCCGGTGGACATCGCAGTGCGCTACGGCCAGATCGACGACGCCAGCTTCGTCGCCTTGCCGATCGCACCCGCCAACCGGCGCGTGCTGGTGGCGTCGCCCGCCTACATCGCGCGCCACGGCCGGCCGGCCTCGCTCGACGAGCTGGCCAACCACAACTGCCTGCAGTACCGGCTGCGCGGGCGCACCTACGACCGCTGGTCCTTCCCGCTGCCGGAGGGCGCGAAAGTGGTGCAGGTGGCGGGGAGCCTGGTCAGCGACGATGCCGACGTGGTGCGGCGCTGGGGGGTGGCGGGCGAAGGCATCGTCTACAAATCCTGGCTCGACGTGAGCGAAGACGTGGCGCAGGGGCGGCTGGAAGTGCTGCTGCCTGGCGTGCCCGGCGAGCCAACGCCGCTGAACCTGGTGTGCCCGCACCGCAAGCAGTTCTCGCCGGCGGTCAAGCTGCTGCACGCGCTGATCGAGGAACGCTGCCGGCCCCTCGCCAGGCCGGACTAAGCCTGCTCGTTCATTTCCGCCACCAGCGCGGCCACCAGTTCGCCCGCCGGCATGCTGCGGGCCTGTGCGAAATTGCTGCCGCCCCAGTTGACGGAATAGTCCTGGTTGCCGGCGGCGGAAGCGGCCGCGTGCAGGGCCTTGGCGGCGTCGTAGGTAGTCGGATAGTCGGGCAGCGGCGGATGGCCGGCGGCGCCGACCTCGGTGAACAGGCGGTTGACGATGCCGCGCGCGGAGCGCCCCGAGATGGCGGCCGTGTGCGCCGTCTCCAGCGTGCCGCCCGCGGTGATCAAGGCGCGGTGGTGGGGCGGGGCGGACGATTCCGGGCAGGCGATGAAGGCGCTGCCCATTTGCACGGCGCTGGCGCCGTGCGAGAACGCGGCGCGGATATCGATGCCATTCATGATACCGCCGGCGGCCACCAGCGGCAGCTTGACGTTGCCGCGCAGCTGCTCCAGCAGCGCGAAGGTGCCCAAGCCCGCATCCGGTGCGGAAGGATCGAAGATGCCGCGGTGGCCACCGGCCTCGATGCCTTGCGCGACGATCACGTCGATGCCGGCCGCCTCGATTTGCAGGGCTTCGTCGAGCGAGGTCGCGGTGGTGAACAGGACGATGCCGGCCGCCTTGAGCGCATCGATCTGCGCTTGCGGCGGCAAGCCGAAATGGAAGCTGACGACGGCGGGGCGTTCTTCCAGCAGCAGCTCGAACATCGGCGCGTCGTCGAGGAAGCTGCGGTAAATCTCCTTCAGCGCGGCCGGCGGCTGGGCGCCGAAGCGTTCGAAATGGGGGCGCAGCCACTCCAGCCAGGCCGCTTCGCGCGCAGGGTCGCTGGCGGCCGGCGCATGCGTGAACACGTTGACGTTGAACGGGCGGCTGGTAAGTGCGCGCACGGCGGCGATCGCAGCCTTTGCCTGCGCCGGCGTCACCGTGCCTACCGCGATCGATCCCAGGCCACCCGCTTCCGAGACGGCGGCGGCCAGCGCCGGCGTCGAGATCCCCGCCATCGGGGCCTGGATGATCGGATGGCGGATGTTCAGCATCGACAGCAGGTCAGGGCGCATGGTCGTCTCCGGCGAGGTAAGGATCGAAGCACGAGTATAGCCAGAGCCGGCGTGTTACGCCGGGCGCAGCAGCATAAAGGCCAGCAAAAACATCAGGGTGCCGGTCAAGGCTTCGATCACGCGCCACACGGCGGGACGCCCCAGCACCGATGCGAAGCGCTGCGCGCCCAGGCCCAGCGCCGTGAACCACAGCACCGAGGCCGTCATGGCCCCCGCCGCGAACGAGGGCCGCGCGTCGCCCGCCAGGCTGCTGCCCACCGCCCCAAGCAGCACCACGGTATCGAGGTAGACATGGGGATTGAGCAGCGACAGCGCCAGCACCGTGGCCAGAGCCCGTCCCAGCGTCTGCGCCTGGGCGCCGGCCGCCGGTTCCAGCGACGCGCCGCCGCGCAGGCTGCTGTTCCAGCAGCGCCAGCCATACCAGAGCAGGAAGGCGGCGCCGCCATAGCGCGTCACCGCCATCAAGCTGGGCGAGGCCTCGACCAGCCGGCCCAGCCCCGCCACGCCCAGCGCGATCAGCGCCACGTCCACCACGATGCAGGTGAGGACGGTGGCCAGCATGTGCTGGCCGCGCACGCCGGTGCGGATCACGTGCGCATTCTGGGCGCCGATGGCCATGATCAGGCTGGCGCCCAGCCCCAGCCCCTGCAGAAAAACCTGTTGCGAAAACATCGCTGCTCCTTACGAAAGAAGCCATGGTGGCGAAAGCTCCGCCATACTTCAAATATATTCATCTTTTTTAAAGATAGTTAAGCAAAACTTAGTTAGGCGCCCCATGCAGATCGATCCCCGCCGCAGCGCCGCCTTCATGGCCGCCGTCGATACCGGCAGCCTGGAACTGGCGGCCGCCCAGCTGGCCATTACCTCGTCCGCCATCTCGCAGCGCATCTCGGCGCTGGAGCAGGATTTCGGCACGCCGCTGCTGGTGCGCAGCCGCCCCTGCCGTCCCACCGGCCCGGGTACGCGCCTGCTGCAGTACCTGCGCCGCAGCACCCTGCTGGAAGCGGAATTCCTGGCCGAGATGGGGATGGACGAAGGCCCGGCGCGCGTGGCGCTGGCCGTCAACAACGACACCCTGGCCACCTGGCTGCTGCCGGTGCTCGGGCCCATCCTGGCCGCCGAAGAACTGCTGGTGGAATTCGTGCTGGACAACCAGGGCCATACCTTCGCGCTGCTGGAACAGGGCCGGGTGGTGGCCTGCGTGTCGGGCGAAGCGGCGGCGATGCACGGCTGTACCGTCAGCCCGCTGGGCCAGATGCGCTACCGGATGGTGGCCGCCACAGGCTTCGCCCGCCACCACTTCCCGAACGGTTTCGACCGCGACAGCGCGCAGCGTGCGCCGGTGGTGGTGTTCGACCGCAAGGATTCGCTGCAGTCGGCCTTCCTGCTGAAGCATTTCGGGCTGCCGGAGGCTTCCTACCCCTTCCACTACGTGCCGGCCAGCGACCCGTATGTGCAGGCGATCCGGATCGGCATGGGCTACGGCCTGCTGCCGCTGGAGCAGTGCGAGGCCCTGCTGCGTGACGGGACCATGGTGGACCTGACGCCCCACCTGCATGTGGACGTGCCGCTGTACTGGCACGCCTGGCGCATCCAGCCGCCGCGCCTGGAGCGCATGGGCGCGGCCCTGCTCAAGGCGGCGCGCGGCGTGCTGCTGCCGCTGCCCTAGTCAATCAGGAAGCGCGCACCAGCCGCAGGCAGGGCTTGTGCGCGCGCTGCGCGCTGCGCCCACCCCATCCAGAGCGCGAACACGAAGCGCCCGGCGCCGTCGTAGCGCCCCAGCACCAGGCTGGGCCTGGCCAGGCGCAGCGCCGCCCAGCGCAACATTGGCGTGCGAGAGCAGCGGATACACCAGGGCGAAGGTCCAGGGCGTGGCGAAGGGCGCGGTGACGAGCAGGTCGTACAGCGCGCTCATGCGCGTGATGCGATAGTAGGTGGACAAGGAAACGGTCATGGGCGGCTCCCGCGGTGCGCATCCTCGATGCTGACACGCTATGCGCGCACGCTCCTTGCGCTGGACGAAAAAAAGGCCGGACGCTTGCGCGCCCAGCCCCAAGGGAGAGTGTGAAACGGTAGAACGGGTGAATCAGGAACCGATGCGGCCGCCGTCGTTCTTGGTGATGACGATGGTCGCCGAGCGCGGACGCTTGCCGGCGCCATAGCCGGCGTTCGACGGCCACTGGCTGGCGTACTTGGTGGGGTCGGCCGCATTGGCCGCCGCCGTGCCTTCGCCCGGGTGCTGGATGTTCACGAACAGCGCCTTGCCGTCCGGGGTCTCGGCGATGCCGGTGATCTCGGCGCCCACCGGGCCCACCAGGAAGCGCTTGAGCGTGTCCGCCGTAGCGGCCTGGCCCACATAGGTGTCCACCGCCAGCGTGGTGCCGTTGGCGCGCGCATGGTTCAGCGTCACCTTCTTGCCGTCGCCCACTTTGCCCGGCAGGCCGGCCAGCATCATGCAGTTGCTGACGTCGGTGTAGGCGCCGTCGTCGGTCTGGAACCAGCAGATGCCGGTGGCGGTGCTGAAGGCCAGGCCGTCCGGGCTCGAGAAGTCCTGGTCGGCCGAGAGGCCCGACAGGTTCACGGTGGCGGCGGCGGCGCCGGCTTCGGCGCCGAACAGGTAGACGTCCCAGGTAAAGGCGGTGGCGGCGGAGCCGGCGGCGCCTTCCTTCATGCGGACGATGTGGCCGTTCGGGTTGCCCACCTGCGCGGTCGTGCCCTTCATGTCGGTGTAGACGCGCGGGTTGGCGGCGTCCGGCGCGGCCTGGCTGGCGCCGCTCGGCTCGACGCGGCGGTTGCTGTTGTTGGTCAGCGTGTAGTAGATCTCGCCGTTGGCCGGGTTCACCGAGCACCATTCCGGGCGGTCCATCTTGGTCGCGCCCACGGCGTCGCCGGCCAGGCGCGCATTGACCAGCACGTCGGCCTGGTCGGCGAACTTGTAGCCGGCGTAGGCGGCGATCAGCGGGTTGGCGATCGACAGCTCGATCCACTGGCCGCTGCCGTCGGCCGCGAATTTGGCGACATACAGCTTGCCGCTGTCGAGGTACTTGTCGCCGGTGGCGATCCGGTCCGCCGCCGTCGCATCGGCGGCCGCCCACAGCGCCGTGGAGACGAACTTGAAGATGTATTCGTTGCGCGAGTCGTCGCCCATGTAGACCGCCAGCGGCTGGCCCGCCACCACCATGCCGAAGGCCGCGCTCTCGTGCGCGTAGCGGCCCAGCGCGGTGCGCTTCTTGATGGAGCGGGTCTTGTCGTAGGCGTCCATCTCGACGATGTAGCCCATGCCGTTCATCTCGTTGCGGTAGTCGTCGCTGCCGTCCAGCGACGCGCCCTTCTTGCTCAGGTTCCAGCGCGCGTACTTGTCGTCGGCGCCGCCGGTTTCCCAGCCGTGGCGCGAAGCGGCGCCCTGGTCGCGGCCATAGCGCTTGAGCGAGACCACGCTCTTGTCGTTGCCGCGCGCGGCATCGTCGGTGGCGGCGCGGGTGAAGTAGCCGGACCAGTTTTCTTCGCCCGACAGGTAGGTGTTCCACGGGGTCTTGCCGGTGCCGCAGTTGTTCAGGGTGCCGCGGATTTTCGTCCCGTTGGTCGAGTACTTGGTGACCACGAGCGCATTGCCGCGCACCGGGCCCGAGAGTTCGATCTCGGTCTGCTGGTGCACGCGGCGGTTGAAGCTCGATTCCTTCACGGTTTCCCACTTGGCGGCGTTGCGGCGCACCTCGACCACCGACAGGCCGTGCAGCGCCATCTCCTTGTCGACTTCCGCGCCCGGGCGCGGCAGGCTCATGGTGCCGCCGGTCGGGTGCAGGAAGAAGGCCGACAGCTTCTCGTCGATGGTCGCTTCGTGGTTCATCGCCAGCAGGCCGCGCTCGATGGCGCTGGTCGACGGGGCGCCGCTGCCGGACAAGGGGAAGAATTCCATGCCGTCGTGCTGGTCGCCGGCGCGGTTCTCGTGGTCCGTATCGGTGCCGTCGTTCCTGAACGCCGGCGTGGCGGCGGTGAGCGGGTCGCCCATCGCGTACAGGACGCTGGCGGTGTAGCCGGCCGGGACCACCACGGTGTCGGCCAGGCTCTTGGAGACGGCGCCGAAGCCGAGCAGCTTGTCGGCGGGCGGCGGGGTGACCACGACCGGCGGCGCCGGTGCGGTGTCGTTGTCGGATCCGCCGCAGCCACTCAGGCCCAGCGCGCCGAGCATGGCGGTGGCGGCCGAGGCGGCGCCGCCGCGCAGCAGGCTGCGGCGGCTCAGGCGCGCTTCGAGGACGGTGCTGAAACTGTCGTTCGACGAGACGTTCGTATCGATGTCGTCGTGGTCGACAGGGATGCGGGCGAGGTCGGTCGGCTTGTTCACGGTAATCCTGTTCGTAGTGGGGAGAATCCGTGCATGGTAGGGAGCGAAGATGACTGGCCTGTGACGTTTCGATAACAGTTCCGTGACAAACTGACGAAACTGGCGACAGATGGTTTTCCATGCAGATATACTGCCGGGGCCCTCCGCCCGCACCCTGCGGCACCACCAAGGACAGATCGCATGCAGGACCGCAGCAGCAACAGCCCCGCCACCCCCGCTCCCACCCTCGACCCGGCCGCCCTCGGCCTGCACCTCTTCGAAGCCAGTCCCGACTGCGTCAAGCTGCTCGACGCCGACTGCCGCATCGTGGCCATGAACCGCAACGGCCTGCGCGCGATGGAGCTGGGCGATGGCGCGCAGGTGTTGGGCAACGCCTGGCCGACCCTGTGGCCGCAGGCCAGCCAGGCCGATATCGCCGCCGCCGTCGCCGCGGCGCGCAGCACCGGCAGCGGGCGCTTCCGCGGCGCCTGCCCCACTGCGGCCGGCACGCCCAAGTGGTGGGACGTCACCGTCAGCGCGGTCGGCGCGCCCAGCGGCGGCCTGCTGGCGGTCTCGCGCGACATCACCGCCCAGGTGCAGGCCGACGCCGAGCGCGAACGGCTAATGCGCCAGCTCAGCGTGGCCAGCCAGCGCATGGAAGACGTGTTCCGCCAGGCGCCGGCCTTCATGTGCGTGCTGGCGGGGCCGGACCACGTGTTCGAACTGGTCAACGAGCGCTACCTGCAGCTCACCGGCAACCGCGACCTGGTCGGGCTGCCGCTGCAGCAGGCCTTGCCGGAACTGGCCGGGCAGGGCTTCATCGAACTGCTCGACGGCGTGTACCGGACCGGCGAAGCGTACAAGGGCGCCGACATGCCGGTGATGCTGCAGCGGCATCCCGGCGGCCCGCTGGAACGGCGCTTCGTCGACCTGGTCTACCTGGCGCTGCGCGACAGCGAAGGCAACATCAGCGGCATCCTCGCCCACGGGGTCGACCAGACCGAGCGCAAGCTGGGCGAGATCGAACTGTTCGAAAGCCGTGAACGGTTCCAGAAAATCGTCAGCCAGGCCGCCACCGGCGTGGTGCAGATGGATCCCGACGGCCGCATCACCCTGGTCAACCAGAAGTACTGCGACATGGTGGCGCGCAGCGAAGCGGAGCTGCTCGGCCTGAGCGTGGTCGATTTGACGGCCGAGGAGTCGATTCCCGTCACGCTGGACGCCGTGCGCCGCCTGGCCGCGGGCGAGACCGGCCTGGTGGTCGACAAGCAGTACCTGCGCCGGGACGGCAGCCTGATGCCGGCCACCAGCAGCGTCAACGCGCTGCGCGGCCCGGATGGCGAATTCCAGGGCCTGGTGGCGATCGTGGTCGACACCACCGAGAGCAAGCGCGCCGCCGAAAAGCTGCGCGCCAGCGAGGAGCGCTACCGCACCCTGTTCGAGTCGGTCGACCAGGGCTTCTGCATCTTCGAGATGATCTTCGACGAGCAGCAGCGCCCGGTGGATTACCGCTTCCTCGAAATGAACAAGATGTTCGAAGCCCACACCGGCCTGCAGGACGCGGTGGGCCGCACCGCGAAAGAGATGATCCCGACCCTGGACAGCTTTTGGTTCGAGACCTACGGCCGGGTGGCGCAGACGGGCGAACCGGTACGCTTCGAAAACGAAGCCCCGGCGATGAACCGCTGGTTCGACGTGTACGCCAACCGCCTGGGCGGGGAGAGCAGCAACAAGGTGGCGCTGCTGTTTTCCGACATCACGGCGCGCAAGCAGTCGGAAGACACGCTGCGCAAACTGGCGGCCGACCTGTCGGAAGCGGACCGCCGCAAGACCGAATTCCTGGCCACGCTGGCGCACGAGCTGCGCAACCCGCTGGCGCCGATCCGCAGCGGCCTGAGCGTGATGCGCCTGAAGGGCGACAATCCCGCCACGGTGGCGCGGGTGCGCGAGATGATGGAACGCCAGGTCGGCCACATGGTGCACCTGATCGACGACCTGCTCGACATCGCGCGCATCAGCGGCGGCAAACTGGAACTCAAGAAGGAACGCGCCGACCTGCGCACGGTGCTCGCGAGCGCCGTCGAGACCAGCCTGCCGCTGGTGGAAACCGGCCAGCACGAACTGTCGGTGGACGTGCCGGACACCGAGGTGGCGGCCGACGTCGACGTGACCCGCATCGCGCAGGTGGTGGCCAACCTGCTCAACAACGCGGCCAAGTACACGCCGGCGGGCGGGCGCATCAGCCTGTCGCTGCGGGTCGAAGGGGAGGAAGCGGTGATCGCGGTAGCCGACAACGGCATCGGCATCCCGGAAAGCGAACTGGCGTCGGTGTTCGAGATGTTCAGCCAGGTCGGCCACCACCTGGAACGCTCGCAGGGCGGGCTGGGAATCGGCCTGTCGCTGGTGCGGCGCCTGGTCGACATGCATGGCGGCACAGTCTCGGCCACCAGCGGCGGCGTTACCGCCGGCAGCGTGTTCACGGTGCGCCTGCCGCTGGCCGGCAGCGCCCACGACACGCCTGCGCAAGGGCCGCTGGCCGGCGCCGGCAATGCCGCCGCCGAAGGCCTGAAGATCCTGGTGGTGGACGACAACGTCGACGCCGCGACCACGCTGTCGATGATCCTGGAAGCCTGCGGCTACCAGACCGAGGTCGCCCACGACGGCGTGCAGGCGGTGGCGGCGGCGCAGGCCTTCCGCCCGCACGTGGCCTTCCTCGACATCGGCATGCCCGGCATGGACGGCTACGACACCGCCCGGGCGATGCGCAGCGTGGCCGGACTGGAAGGCATGACCCTGGTCGCGCTGACCGGCTGGGGCGCCGACAGCGACCGCCAGAAATCGAACGAGGCCGGCTTCAACCACCACCTCACCAAGCCGGTGCAGCTGGACGTGGTGCAGGAGCTGCTGGGGACCCTGGCCGCTTGACGCGGCCTGTGGACAAGTCCCGACTTGTCCCAGCGCGCGACACGCGTGGCTGCGCCACCGATCCGCGTTCAGGCGTATCCTCGCCAGGACGGCATTGTGGCCAATAACGGATGCGGTGGACACCTTGAGCGAGCAAACCCTTACGGCAATCAAGCAAGGCGCACAGCAGCTGGCCGACGTGGTCACCCTGAGCGCGCAGCAGCGCTACGCGCGCTTCGTGCAGCAGGTGGCGGACACCGGCGATGTGTGGGGGCTGTACCGCGACGGCTGGGCGCTGGCCAAGACCGACGACGGCACCCTGGTGTTCGCCATGTGGCCGGCCAGCGAGTTCGCCGACCTGTGCGCGGAATTCGAATGGGACGGCTACGAGCCGCTGTCGTTTCCGCTGGACGACCTGATGGCCGACCTGCTGCCCCAGCTGGAAGAAGACGGGGTGTTGCCGGGCATCTTCTATACGCCAGGCGACCGCGGGCTGACGCCGACGGTGTACATGCTGCGCGTGGACCTGGAACGGGCGCTGAAGAAACGGTAGGGTGGTCGGCTTCGCCGACCACCCTACGGGTTTAGCTCATAACGCACGTCGCGCCGGTCTTCGGCCTGCAGGCCTTCCACCAGGTAGGCATCCCAGCCCAGCCGTCCCTCGTCGCCTTCCAGCCGCACGTTGCGCACGTCCGCGGCCAGCAGCACCAGCTCCACTTCGTACTCGAGCGACAGCCCGGTGAACATCGCCAGCATGCTGCGCAGCGCCCGCGCGGCCAGCCCGCCGGGCAGGAAGTTATTAAAACCGGGCCGGTCCAGCGGCCCCACCACCAGGCGCAGGCGCAGGTCGCGCTGCCACACCCGCGCGCCGGCGATGGCGCCGACACCCAGCACGGCATTGCCGCGGCCCAGGATGGTCTGCTGGGCCAGCGGCACGTCGTACCAGCAGCCGACGAATTGTTCGGCCACCACCGGTTGCCCGAAATACTCGGACAGCACGCGCGCCAGCTGGACGCTCGAGGTGGGCCGGTGCCGCACCGACGCGGCGAAATAGGCGATCGACTCGTCCAGCACCGCGCCGTCTTCGCTGCCGGCCAAACGCCGGCGCAGGGAATGGTCGCCCAGGCCGGCCAGGCTCAGGAGCAGCGGCAGGAAGGCGTCCTGGCCGTCGAGCTGGTATTGCAGGGCCAGCCGGTACTTGCGCCAGGCTTCGTAGAACAGCGCCAGCGAGCGGTTCGAGAAGGTATCGAGGAAGGCGCGCGCGCCCTCGTCCTTTTCCTGCCACTGGTGCTCGGCGAGTCGCTCGGTGTAGTGCAGCGGCAGCACGCCATTGCCGCCGAGCAGGCCCATGAAGGACGGCGTCAGGCGCACGTAGCGCAGCGCGCCGTCTTCCAGCGCCGTGGCCAGGCTGGCCGCCTTCGGTGCGATGTCGCGCGGCTCGGCGTGGATCGCCTCGACCTGGCTGGCCGGAAAGCCCAGCGACAGCGAATTCTGGAAGCGCAGGAGTTGCGGGACCAGCCCGCCGGACGGCTTGCCGCGCCGGCGCAGCCACAGTTCGAGCATGCGCACCGCCTGGAAATACTCGAAGCGGTAGGGCTCGCGAAACAGGCGCTCGATTACAGCAGGCTCAAATCGCCGCTGCGTGGCGGGCAGGTCAATAAGTCTTCTCCGGTTTTGTTCGACACGATCACCAGCTGGGTGAAACTGTTGGCATGCACATACAGGGCCAGGAAACGGTCGACCACCTGGGCAAACGCATGGATGCCGCTGCCGACGAACGCTTCCTCATCGATGCTCAGGCGCACTTCGACGCCGCGCACCAGGCAGGTGAATGGATTCCCGGACAGCCAGGCCGTGGTGGGACGCTGGTGGATCGCCTTGATGCCGCCGACCTGGCGCTGCGACGACGGCGAGCGCGGCAGGTCGTACAGCGCCAGCATCTCGCGGAAGGCATCGACCCCGCCCTCGGCCAGCGACAGGTGGTTGAGCGCCAGGTGCGAGATCAGGCGCCAGTGGGCGCCGCGCCCGCGGGCGAAACGGTAGGACGTGCTCGGTTTGCGCAGGAAGGCGATGGCGCGCACGCTCGCCCCCCCTTCCAGGAACAGGTCGCCGCCCTGCTGGCCATAGCTCAGGCTGGCGGGCAGGTCGCGGTTGGTGCAGGTGAGCTCGATATTGAGGGTGTCGGTTTCCACCTCGGCCGGATCGAAATCGATGTCGACGATCGAGACCTGGGTTTCGAAGCCGGGGCTCTTGTCGGCCAGCGACTCGTCGCGCCGGATCGCGTAGTAGTGGCCGGCGTCTTCCGGCGCCTGCGCATGTTTCAGCGCGTAATAGGGACGGAACTGCACCAGGGTTTCGCCCTGCGGCGTCTGGCGCACCAGGTTCAGCGATTCGATCGCGTAGACCTCGTAGGCAAAGGCGCGGCGCGCATCGGCCAGCACCGGATAGCTGGCGCTCATGTGGGTCACGCGGATCGGCTCGCCGCGCTGGCGGAACAGGTTGATCACCGGCGTGCAGCCCAGCAGGACATTGTTGGTCGACAGCGTGCCGAGCATGCGCGCCAGGTTCGAATCCGAGCGCAGACCCGACAGCGCCAGGTGCAGGGTGAGCGTACGCGCGCCCGGCGGCGCATGGGCGGCCAGCGTGCGCAGGTCGAGGTCGATGAAATTGAATTTTTCGGGAAAGCAGAAGTATTCGGTGAGCAGGCGATAGGACGCGTGCGAGCGCGCCGGAAAGTCGATCAGCGATTCGTCGTCGTCGAAGCCGGCCGGATGCACGGGAATGGCCGGCAAGGCATTCCAGCGGCCGCTGCCGTCGGCTTCTACGTAGGCGGCGACGCTGCGCATGAACAGCGCGTCGCGCAGGGCGGCGCAGAACGACGGTTCGCCGTCGAGGAAGATGCGCAAGGCAGGCAGGTCGAGCAGGGCGATGGAACCCTGCTCGGCCGTGCAGGAAATGGATAGGCTGATGCTGGAAGAAGCATTGCCCGGCAGGCGCACGGCGTCGGGCGCGTCGATGATGGCGGAAAAACTGGCCCTGGCCAGCGCCAGCGCCAGCGGCGCCACCGTGACCGGATACACGGTGCGGAAGGTGCAGGCCGCGCCGCGCACGGGCCGCGTATTGAGCTGGGTGCCGCGCGCGATCACGCTGGCGCCGGCCTGCTTGGCCGCGCCGCCAAGGTCCAGGCGCGCGATCGAGCACGAAGGGAAGGGGCGCAGGTAGTGCGGATACAGCACCTCGAACAGCGCTTCGGTGAACTCCGGATAGTCGTCGTCGAGGCGCTTGGCGATGCGCGCGTTGAGCAGCGCGAACGATTCGATCATGCGCTCGGTGTGCGGGTCTTCGCACACTTCGCCGCTGATGAGCAAGCGGCCGGCGATGCGCGGGTAGCGTTCGGCGAACTCGCGCAGGTTGCGGCGCAGGTAGCCCAGTTCGCTTTCGTAGTAGGGCAGCATCTGGTCCATGCGTCACGCCCCCAGCACGGCGGCGCGCGATGCCTTGCTCGCCTTGCTGATGCTGTACTGCAGGGTCGAGGGCGTGAGGACGGCATCGAAATTCACCGGCTCCTGCGACACGCTCACCACCAGCACCGCCGTGATCGAAAAGTTCAGGCGATTGACGGAGTCGTCGCGCACATCGAGGTTGGCGCGGATGTTGCGCAGGCGCGGCTCGTGGCAGGCGATGGTCTTTTCGATGCTGGCGCAGATGGCGGCGCGGTCCGTTGGGCTGGACAGGCAGCGGTCGGCGAAATCGTTGAGCCCGTAGGTCACCATCGAGCGGCTGCATTCGGGGTAGGCCTTGAGCGCACTCTCTTCGATGCTCGAGCGCGTATTGAGCAGCGACTCGAGGTCGCGCGCGACCGCATCCTTGAGCTCGTCGATCGTCATCCGCTGCGCCGCGGTGCTGCCCCCGCGGTTCGGCACACCCAGCAGGCGGTCGAACAGTCCCGGCGTGTATCCCTTCATCAGGCTTCCCCCGAAAAACGAAATCCGATGTTGCCACGCCAAGCAGCGCCAACGTTTGATCAACTTCACATGGGTAACCCTTTCGAGAAGTTATGGTTTCTCGGTGATACGTTCCGCCAAATCCGATAAAACCTTGAGGGAAGGCAGAGACATGACCAGCAAAGTCCTTTGGGGCGAAGGCCTGTTATTGCGTCCACAGCACTTCCAGCGCCAAGACCACTACCACGAGCAATGCCTCCATAAAAGCATCAAGGCCGTGCATCCCTACGCCTGGGGGGTCGAGGCCTTGCAGGTCGACCGCGAGGCGCTGTCCAACAACATGCTGCGGCTGCTGGCACTGTCGGTGCGCTTCCAGGACGGCGAGCTGGTCGATGCGCCGGAGATCGATGCGCTGCCGGAACCGGTGGACCTGAGCCTGCTCCCGCCGTCGCAGCAGGGCATCACCTATTCCATCGCCCTGCCCGCCCTGAAACCCTTCAGCGGCAACTTCGCGCCGCCCGGGCAGGCCAACAACACGGCGCGCTTCGTGCAGGCCAACCAGGACACGCCCGACCTGTATACCCAGGCCGCGCCGGTGCAGCTGGCTTACCTGAAAAAGGCGGTGCGGCTGGTGTCGGATGGCGAGCCGCGCGATTCTTACATTCACTTTCCGCTGCTGCGGCTGCGCCGCGCCGCCACCGGTGGCTTCGAGATGGACGAGAGTTTCGTGCCGCCGACCCTGGCGGTGGGCGCCGCACCGGTGCTGTACCAGCAGCTGCGCCGCCTGCTCGACGCGCTGCAGGCCAAGACGGCCGCGCTGTACGGGCACCAGCGCGAGCCGAGCCGCAACGTAGTGGAATTCCGCTCGGGGGACATGTCCTCGTTCTGGCTGCTGCACACGGCCAGCTCCGCGTATGCGACGCTGACCCACCACTTCCACCATCCGGCGCTGCATCCGGAGCGCCTGTACGAGCAGTTGCTCGACGTGGCGGGTGGCTTGATGACGTTTTCCAAGAGCTGGACGCTGGGCGACTTGCCGCCCTACCAGCACGGCGACCCGGGGCCAGCCTTCGCCAAGCTGCACGCGATCATCCGCGAGCTGCTCGATACGGTGATCTCGTCGAAGTATTTCGCGATCGCGCTCAACGAAGTGCGGCCTTCGTACCACATCGGCGTGCTCGATTCCGGCAAGATCGACGAGAAGACCACCTTCTACATTGCGGTGGTGGCGGCGATGCCCGCGGTGGAACTGGTGGACGTGGTGCCGCTGCGCTTCAAGATCGGCGCACCGGACGATGTCGAGAAGTTCGTGCTCTCGGCCCTGCCGGGGGTGCGCCTGCAATATGCGCCGCAGCTGCCGGCCGCGGTGCCGGTGCGGCCCGAGACCTGTTATTTCGTGCTCGAAGCGAAAGGGCCGATGTACGAGCGCATGCTCAAGGCGCAATCGATCTCGATCTATGTCCCGGCCGGCTTGAAAGAGCTGCGCCTGGAACTGCTGGCCGTGGCTGCATGAGGCCGGATTTTGCCGCCCTGGGCGCCGCCCTGGGCGTGTTCGGCACGGGCCTGAGCCAGCATGCGCGGCTGATCACCCTGGCCAGTGCCCAGGCTAGCCGCCTGCCCGAGTCACTGGTGGCGGAAGGCTTCAGCGGACGCGAGGCCGTCAACGAATTGTTCGCGTTCGACGTCGATGCGCTCAGCACGTCGACCGACCTCGACCTGGGTGTGTTCATTGGCGAAGAGCTGAGCATCGGCCTGCTGCAGCCCGATGGCAGCCGGCGCATGTGGCATGGCCTGTGTACCGCGGCGTCCTGGCTCGGCGCGGATGGCGGCGTGGCGCGTTATCGCCTGCGGCTGGAACCCGCGCTGGCCATGCTGGGCCTGCGCCGCGACAGCTACCTCTTCCAGGACAAGACTGTCCGCGACATCGCCTGTGAATTACTTGCGGATTATCCACAGGTGCGTTTTGATTTTGACATCACCCAGGAGCTGCTGCCGCGGGCGGTCTGCACGCAATACCGCGAGAGCGACCTGGATTTTTTCACGCGCCTGCTGGCCTCGGAAGGCTTGAGCTGGCGCTTCGAGCACGACCAGGCGGATGATGCAGAAGAAGGCGCGCATGGGCAGGCCAGGCACCGGCTGCTGGTGTTCGACAGCAGGGCGGCGGCGCCCGCGATGCCGGGCGGGGACGTGCTGCGCTTCCATGGCGTGCGCGCGACCGAGCTTGACGATGCGATCGACGGCTTCCGGGCGCGCCGGACGGTTGCGGCGAATGCCGTCACGATCAGCAGCTGGGATCCTGCGCAACTGCTGGCGCCTTCCTGCGAGCATGCGAGCGCGCTCGATGCGGGGGAGCTGCCGTCGCTGCCGGTCTATGACGGCAGCGGCGAACGCATCGCAAGCGAGCGCGGCGCGGCGGATACGCACAGCGAATTGATACTGCAAGCGCTGGAGCTCGACAACAAGGTGTTCGAGGGAACGGGCGCGGTGCGCAGGCTGGCGGCGGGACATGCCTTCCAGCTGACCCAGCACGACCGCTATGCGGATGGCGCCAACTTGTTCAAGGTGCTGTCGGTGCGGCATGAGGCGCGCAATAATTTCCAGACCGGCATCGCCGGCGACGGTGCAGTCCGTGTCGAGAACGGCAGCTACCGCAATGTGTTCGCCTGTGCGCGCGAGGTAGTGCCGCTGGTTCCGCGCCTGACGGCGGCGCCGCACCGGATCACGGCGCCCGGGCCGCAATGCGCACTGGTCGTCGGGCTGGCCGATGCGGTGTCGACCACCAACCGCGATCACCAGGTACGGGTCCAGTTTGCCTGGCAGCGCGGGGTGCGTCCGAACCCCGGCGGCGCGGCGCACAACACGGACGACAAAGGCTGCGCACCGGGCAACGAGACCTCGGGGACCTGGGTGCGGGTCGCCGAAGCGCTGGCCGGGCCCAACTGGGGCACGGTATTCACGCCCCGCATCGGGACCGAAGTGCTGGTCGATTTCATCGAAGGCGATATCGACCGGCCCGTCGTCGTCGCGCAGCTGTACAACGGCACCGATTTGCCGCCCTTCTCCGCCGGCGTCGATTCCGGCGCCAACCACGCCGGGGCGCTATCCGGGATCCATACCCGCAATCTTGATGGCAGCGGCTACAACCAGTGGCAGATCGACGATACGAGCGGCCAGGTGCGCATGCGGCTGGCCACCAGCCTCGCCGCCACCCAGCTGAACCTCGGCTACCTGATCCACCAGGAGCCGGGCACGGCCCAGCGCGGCGCATATCGCGGCAGCGGCTTCGAGCTGCGCACCGATGCCTGGGCGGTGATCCGGGGCGGCGAAGGCGTGCTGCTGTCGACGCGCGCCCGTCCTGCGATGGGGAGCGGCGTGAGCTCGACGCAGATGGACGTGGCGGAAGCGGTGGCGCAATTCAAGAGCGCGCAGGAACTGGTTACCACGCTGGGCGAGGCGGCGGAGGCGCAGCAGGCGCTGTTCAGCAAGGATGCGGCTAAGGCGCAGGCGGAGTTCATCGAGCAGATCGATCCGCAGGCCAAGGGCAAATATGAGGGGCCGGTAAATGGGCAGGCGGCGCTCAAGGCGAAGGCAGGATCGCGCGAGCTCGATCCATCGCAGCCTGTGGAGAAGTTCGGTTCTCCCATCGTGCTGATGGATTCGGCGGCCGGCATCAACTGGGCCACGCCCGCCTCGACCGTGCTGTATGCGGGTAAGCACCTGCACTGGACTTCGCAGTCGGACGTGCACATGACGGCGGGGCACACGTTTTCAGCGGTGGCGGGCGGGGCCGCGAGTTTCTTTACGCATTCGGGCGGGATCCAGGCGATCGCGGCGAACGGGCCGGTGTCGATGCAGGCGCATACGGATGAGCTGGAGATCCTGGCGGACAAGGAGATCACGGTGATCTCGGTGAATGACTGCATCGAGATCAAGGCCAAGGAAAAGATCGTGCTGCAGGCGGGACAGTCGTCGATCACGCTGGAGGGTGGGGATATTACGTTTGCGTGTCCGGGGACGTTTTCGGTGAAGGGGGGGCAGCATGTTTTCGAAGCTGGAGCGAGTACTGCTGCGCAGCTTTCGAATCTTCCTGATAGCAGACCTAAAATTTGCAAAGAACAGTTTCGGGCGGTCGACGAGGTGACTGGTCTTCCTATAGCGGACGTGTCCTACAAAATCGTCCTTCAAGACGGAACAGCCGTTAACGGCCGTACAGATCATGACGGCAAAACCCAAACAGTCATGACAGCCGAGCCTACCAAATTAACAGTGCATTGGGGTATTGAAAGCACTGATTTTTATCATGAAGTAAATCATGATGAGAGGTGTTGAATGAAAAGCGGGCAAACGGCACAAACCCAATTAAACAAAGATACCTTCACAGACGTTCCTGTGAAAGCTAAACGCAAAGTCACCTACAGATTCAACATAGTATCTCATCCAAAACTTAACCTTCCTTATGCGGTTACAGTGAACGGTCGCATACCAGATATTTATAAAGGTAAACCGAGAAAATTAGACACGGAAAGTGGATTTATAGTAATAGAGAATGTTTCTCCTGGCGAGAAAGTTTCGCTATATCTCAACAGCGATTCTTACCCTAACTATAGAAATCACCCTGTATATTCTGTGACGCCAACGGATAGTGATGTACTTGTTATCGTCACGGAAAAAAAAGGGAAGCATACCGATACCGACACACCAATAAAATCAATAGAAAACGCAGTTTCCGAAAAAAACAAAAAAATTGAAACACTCGTTGCCCCGTTGACTGGTGATATCTGGATGCGCCTATCGCACAAATATACTGTACTAGAAATCGAAAATTTAATTCCTGCCGATACAAATCCGAGCGTCAAATTAGCCGTCAAGAGTATCTACGACGGACTGTCACAACCCAACCTTAAAATTTCTATTGCAGCGCCGAATTCCGCTCCCCAGCTAGTTACGTTATATTTTAACGACGCAGACAATGCACGAAAAAATATCACCAGCTTCGATTTTCTTACCGATATCCTTACACGAGTGCATCCTGCTGCTTATGCAGCAGCTATTCAGGCCGCACTGGAAGCAGGCATAGCAGTTTTAAGGATTACATCAACATGGCGGCCAATGGAAGGATCGATAGCGCATCGCGCTGGACTAGGGCTAGACGTCAACGTTATCAACGATATCAGATTAAACAGACAAGAACTCACGAAGTCCAAAGCAATCGACACAGCCAACGTCAGCCAAAGTGAAAAAGAGCTGTTCGTGAAATTAACTGAAAAGAAAACTGCGAGAGACATTGCAGCACAAAAACTGGCACAGGCACAATCTGAACTGCGAAATGCAAAAAGTAATCCAGGACTTTTAATTTCGGCAAAACAAAATCTGCAGGGCGTTGAACAAGTGCACAAAATAGCAGTAGATGAACAGAAAAAGGCGGAAATCGCGTGGGGCCTCGAGAGAGACATGAATGAACCGGATGATATTCGACGCTTTCGGTCTGCACTCATCAAGTCGCAAAGCGTCACTCAGATTTATGACCCTTGGTTCATGGACGACAATACGCGCGACAACGTAGATCCTTCAGCAAATTTTCAAAAGACAAAAAACGAGATAACTCATGCTCACCATTTGCACATCACGGTTCGCGATGCGAGAATACTATGAAAAAGCTTAAGCATCTTAAACATGCGATGATTCTTCTTGCTTCGACAATATACCCTATGAGTGCTTATTCACAAGATTCCAACGCTGATTATCCACCAATAAATATACAAGGCCTCGAATATGCAAATGCTTGCAGCCCTGACGAAAAAAAAGATTTGCGGAGATTATTATTTCAGAAAAAAATCAAAGACGCAGGAACAGCATGGGAGCTGATAGATTTATTGCTTTGCGCACCATTTACAAATGAAAATTCAAAAAAAATGCAAAATGCTACCTTTAAAAAAATTAGAATGGAACTAGAGGGAACCGGCGAAGCTGGTCCATCCATCAAAATGAGATATATAAACCCGGCACTAGTTGAAGCACTTCTTGCTAAGAAGGAGGCATGGGACGCAAGCCTGTCCGTATCGGATGAGATTATAAAAGTGCACTATTTCGGAAATGAATATTGTGTACAAGAGCGCGTCATAAAATATTCAAAAAGAAAATGGAAACTTTTTTCGTATGGGCAAGCATGCGATTGAATCGTTAAGTAGGCTTTATAAGCTATCAATTTTTTACAAAAATTTAACAATAACTCTTTTAAGGAATACTCATGGCAGGCCCATTGATAACGATGGGGGATAAGACATCCCATGGCGGAACGGTCATTGAAGCGTCCCCACATAGCGACACCGGCGGCAAGGGAATTGCGCGGATCGGTGATAAAACCTCCTGTCCAGCCCATGGTTCCAATCCCATCGTCAGCGGCGACATGACCTTGATCATCGACGGCAAACCGGCAGCGCGCCACGGCGACAAGACTGCCTGCGGCGCCGTCCTCATCGCAGGCCAACAAGCAACCATCGACAAACTCTAATCGACAAACATGACCACTACCACCACCACGGCTCCGGCGCGCCTGAACGCCGAATGGCTCAAGGTTAGTGCAATCATCCTGACCACCTTCGTCGTCTGCTGGACGATCGTGGTCTGGTACTGGAATACGACCGAGCACAATCCCGGCACACGCGACCTGGTGCTGGCGCTGGTGATCTTGCCGGCGGGCCTGCTCTTGGCATTCTGGGGTGGGCGCAAGGTCCTCGCTGCCCGGGTGGCGCTGCCTGCTGCCAGTGCTTCCAAACCGGCCTCATCTGCACCGGCCAATGCGTCGATGACGGCCCCGGTACTGGCCATCGTCGCAACGGCCTTGCGTTCGCCACATGGCGCGTCAGCCGACGAACTCGCCAGCGCCATCGCCGACAACGACGCGCGTGCCGACCTGGATAAGGAGCTGGTCGATGACAATGGGTTCCCGGTCATGACTGCACGCACCGACAATGCGCTCCACGAAGCATTGCAGGACGAGATCGCCGAATGGCTGTCCGGCCAGGGAATGCGCTTGCACCTCAGCGACGAGCAATGGCGCGCGCTAATCCTGGCCACTAACGTGGCGGGGGAACTGGCCAGCCTGGCGTCCGGTAACCTGATGCCGGCCGAGGGAAAGCCGCCGCTGCTCCAGCTGAAGCTGCTGCTGCCGCAGGACTGGAGTGTCGAACTTCAACGTGCGGCAACGATGTGGCTCAAGCACACGGTGAGCCAGTACGGCTGGCCGGAAGCCAGCATTGCCGTCCCGGACGCGACTGCACAAGACATGCACACGACACCGGCAGCCACTCTCTCGCAGCTGATGTCCACGCCATCGACCCACAGCGCACCCACGGTAGCAATCGTCATCGCCTGCGCCTCCCTGATTGGCCAGGAAAGCATCGACCGCCTGGCTGCGAATTCCTCCCTGTTCACCTCGTCACAATCACGTGGCCAGATCCCGGGGGAAGGCGCGGCAGGCCTGTTGTTGACGGACCTGCAGCAGGCGCAAGCATGCGGTTCAGGGTTCGCACTGCTCGGCCCGGTCGACGAGCGGCGCCGCGACACTTCCGCCGACGACACCAAGCGCGTCGACGCCACCATGCTGCTGGACATGGCCGAGCAAGCCTGCAAGGCAAGCGCTATCGATGCCTCCCAAGTCGCCATGGTCGTCGCCGACACCGTCCACCGCCCCAACCGTGTGTTGGAGCTGATGGGATTGGGCGCGCCGGCGCTGCCGCAGGTCGATGCCGCCGACGATATCGTGCGCATTGGCCTGGGTCTGGGAAGCTGCGGCGCCGTGCCGTTTATCACGGCACTCGCGCTGGCCCAGCACTATGCGCTCGAACGCGGCGCGCCGGTCTTCTGCATCGGCAACGAGGACCCGTTCCTGCGCAGCGTCACGCTGGTGCGCCCCCCAGCCTAGGCGGCGAGGCGACTGCCGGGCATTCAGGCGTCCAGGGAACTCACCACCAGCTTGCGCTTGCCGTTCGCCGACAGCGGGATGTCATTTTCTTCCTGCAGCGAGATGTCAAAAAAGCCGCCCCACCTGCGCAACTGGGCATCGAGCACGAAGCTGCGCTGTTCGTCGTTGAGGCTGCCGTGGCGCGGCACCACCGCCAGCGTGATCTCCCCCGCCTTGCGCTGCCGGATCTGGTACAGGCGCACGAAGTCCCAGGTGACTTCGTCGATCACGATCGACAGCCCCGGAATCCGCTTGCCGCTGCGGTCGACCAGGAATTCGTGCCCGCGGCCGTCGATGCCCGCGCAGCTGCCATCCGCGGCAATCAGCCCGTAATCGTTGGTGCGGTAGCGGATCAGCGGCATCACATCGTTCCACAGCGAAGTGCCGACGATTTCGGGGCGGTCGCCATCCATCCGGTTTTCCGACCAGCCATACAATGGCTGGAAGCGATAGCTCGGGGCGCCGGTCTCGTCCGCCGTCAGGAAAGCCAGGTTGGTGCGTTCCGACAGGCCGTAATTGAGCGACACCGGGCAGCGGAACAGCCGGCGGATCGACGCCAGCTGCGCCGCTGTCGCCGGCTCCGAGGCCAGCAGCACTGCCTTCACTTGCACGCCCAGCTCGCCGGCGTCGAGCAATTCGGCCAGCGCCGCGGCCGAACTCGGGTAGGCATGCACGAACTCCGGCTGGAAACGCCGGATCGCATCGCGAATCGCCGCCTGGTGCCGCTCGTGGACGTGGTAGGGCGAGAGCATCAGCCGGTTGCCCACCACCCGCGCCGGCTCTTCGTGCGCCAGGCGGCGCGCATCGGCGCCGATGCGCAGGATGCGCGACTTGTCGAACGAGAAGCCGAGCTTGCCCCACTCATGGGTAAAAAAGGCTTTCTCGATGTCGGCCAGGCGCTTGGTGCGCCACAGGCCGATACCCTGGCCGGACGAGCCGCCGCTGGTGGCGTACATCAGCTTGACCGGGTCGAGGCGGCAGTCGAGGAAGTCGCGCTGCTGCGACATGACCTCTTCCTTGGAAAGGTAGGGGAAGGCGGCAAACACCTCGCACAGGTTTTCCCTTGCCGCCTCGGCAGCGCTGAGCTTTACCGTGCGCTGGTAATAGGGAACGTGTTGCAGCGCATGGACCAGGATGTGGCGCAGCCGCAGTTCCGCGTGCCCGGCGGCGACTGCGACCTTGCCTTGGGCCAGGACGTCGAGCACGTCGAAAAAATCGGGATGGTACAGCACGCGGCTCGGGATATAGCGGCGCCACGCGTAGTAGGGCTTGGCAAGCAGGTCGTGGATCGGCACGTCGTCACCCGTTCAGTACGCGCTTGAATTCGGCGGGCGACTTATTGCCCAGCCCCAGCTTGTCGAGGGTGCGGGCTTCCGCAGAAAAATCGCGCTCCAGCAGGCCGCTGGCGATGACGATGAGGGCGTCTGCTGTCGGTGTCGGCACGTCCATCAGGCGTCCGATGGAGGACAGCAGCGCCAGGCCCATCGGCACGTCTTCGGTGATGAAGCGCGTCTGCAGGCTGGCCGGTCCTTTCGGGCCACCCTCGCGCGCATAGCGGCGGAACACGGAAATCGATGGCTGCGACAGGTCTTCTTCGTTGCGGAACCTGCATTCGTCGAAGTAGGGCGAGGGCTTGCCGCCGGTGGCTGCGATGACCGCATTCTTTTCGGCATCGAGCTTGTACAGCAGCTTGAGGACCGACGGCGTGAACGCCTCGCGGTACATCCAGAATTCGCCGTCCGCATGTTCGATGCGGCTGGCCGAGAGCAGGGTGCCGATGGTGTGCACGATGAGGTTCGGGTTGTGCATCGCCGACTCGACCACGTTGCTGCGGGTCGCGACATAGGTCGGGAACAGGCGGGTGGCGCGTTGCAGTCCTTCGGCGGCGCGTTCGCGCGGCAGGAAGGCCAGCGCGTTGCGCGTATTGCGGAACAGGACGTTGACGACGCCTGGTTCGAGGATGCGTGCGTCATAGGGCAGGCTTTCGCCCTCCGCCAGCAGGAAGCCGGTCTTTTCCTGGTAAGGGAGGAAGTAGCAGGAACCCATGTAGCCGGGCGCCAGCAGCACCAGCTGGTGGGATTGCAGGTAGGGGCCGACCAGCGCGGCGATGTCGGCGTGGCGCTGGGTCTGGGTGGTGATGATGATGGCGTCCGGCGTGACGGCGAAGGCTTCGCCGGCGTCGCGGGTGGCCAGCGCCAGCGAGGCGGTGCTGGCCTCGCCGCCTTTGGGGTTGCTGATGATCCGGACCGTGCGCGTCTCGCACAGGCGATTGAAATTCTGGTCATGCAGCGAGTGCGAGGTTTTCAGCAGGGCGACCCGGTGCCCGTCCTGCGCAAGGATGGCGCCCAGCGCGCAGCCTGCGTTGCCTGCACCTACCATTAATACGTTCATGCGTCCTCCATTCGACAGGATGAAAGAACGTCGCGCAAAAGCTTCCCCGGAGAAGAACACAGTGCCTCTCCGCGTCACGGCACCAATTGAAGATCATCAAACAAGCAGCGGCTTTAGCTTCTGATCGATAAAATCAAAATAAGTTTGTTCGATCGGGAAGCCAAGCGGATCCGGCCTGCGCAAAGGCGGCCATCAACGATGGCTGGTTCAGGGCGCCGCGAGCGGCAGGCGGATGGCGAAGGTGGCGCCCTGGCCGCGTCCGGCGCTGCTGACACTCAGCGTGCCACCGTGCAGCTCGACGATGCGGCGCGCGATGTACAGGCCCAGGCCGAGGCCGGTGGCGTTGTTGTGCTGCTGCAGCCGGAAGGCGCCGAAGACGTGCGGCAGGTCGTCCGCTTCGATGCCCTGGCCGGAGTCGGCGATGTCGATCCCGACCGTGCCGTCGAGGCGCCGGATCGTCATGCGAATCACGCCGCCCGCGGGCGTGAACTTGACGGCATTGAACAGCAGGTTCCACACCACCTGCTGCAGGCGGCGGCCGTCGGCCTCGAAGCGGATCGCGTCGCCATGGTCGCTGGGCGTGACCAGCATGCGCACCTGCTTCGCATGGGCATGGGTTTCCACGGTCGAGATGGCGTCGCGCAAGACCTGGCCCAGCACGATCGGGGCGCGTTCGATCGACATCTGTCCCGTCAGGGTGCGCGCCGCGTCGATCAGGTCGTCCACCATGGCCGCTTCCTGGCGCACGTGCACGCGCATCGATTCGAGCCCGCTGACGGCTTTTTCGGGCAGGTCGGGAATCGTGCGCAACATCAGTTCGATGCGCATCGACAAGGCCGACAGCGGCGTGCGCATCTCGTGCGAGACGGTGGCCAGGAAAAGTTCGCGGGTGCGGTTGACGCGGGTCAGGTCATCGATGGCTTCGCGCTGGCGGTCGAGCGTGCTCGACAGCGTGTGCAGCAGGGCGGCATAGGTCGCCATGCGCTGGTCGGACACCGGCGCGTCCAGCCTGGCCTCGTTCCACAGCAGGTGGCCGGCCAGCCCGACCTGTCTGGCAATACGTTCGCAGGCCAGCGGCGAGCTGAAGTCGGCAAAGCGCCAGCCGAACACCAGCACGCCATAGACCTCGCCGTGCAGGAGCAGCGGCTGGGCGCAGACGCGGAAGCCTTCGAATTGTCCGGATGCCGGCGTACCCTGGGCGCACACGGTGTCCACCAGCGTGCGCTCGAGCGCGGTACCGGGTCCGTCCCCGGCCCACAGGCTCGAGCGTTCCCGGAGGAGCCTGGCCAGGGGCGACGACGCCAGCGGGCCGATGCGGCGGGTACCGGTGGTGTCGTAGGCCGACGTGACCAGGCCCGTCGCTTCGGTGAACTGCCGCAGCGGCGTGTGCCAGTCGTCCCAGTCGACGGGTGACTTGTCCGGCAGTTCGACCGTGATCACTGCGGTTTTTCGGTCGGCAGGCGTGCCGAATCGGGCAGCGGGGCGCCATTCGCGACGGCCTCCTCCACTGCCGGGCTCTGGCGCGACGGGGAACGCGACAGCAGGCCATAGTAGGACGAGAACGGCAACTGCGGCACGGCCTGGGTGTCGGTCTCGGTTTCATCCACCAGGAGCAGGCCGCCCACACCGATCGTATACTCGCGCGTGACCTGCAGGTTGCGGCTGCCGCGCACTTTGGGGACGGCCAGCGCCCGCCTCAACACGGTGGAAATCTCCACGTAGTTGAGCAGGATGATGTTGTCGACCAGGTGCGACCCTTTGAGTTCCTCGCTGATCTGCGACACGCCCAGCAGTTCCGGACTTTCGTAGTTGAACAGCGTCGTCGCCAGGCGGTTCTTGAAGAAGCTGGCCAATGCATACAGGTAATCGGCGATCTCTTCGCGGCTGGTCATTTCGTAGACGGCGATCGAGTCGAAGACCACGCAATCGATCCCTTCTTCCTCGACCAGCTTGACGATGCGGTCGAAGTGCACGTCGAGTTCGAGTTCCAGCGGCGACTCATAATGGATGAACAAGTCTTTGGCGTCGACCAGCGACTGCAGGTCGAAACCGAGCGACTTGGCGTTGCGGATCAGCTGGCGGGGATGTTCGTCCAGGCTCACCAGGAGCGTCTTGCGGCCGGTCTTGATGGCGTTGGTCAGGAACTGCACCGAGAGCACGGTCTTGCCGGTGCCGGAAATGCCGCTCACCAGGGTGACCGAGCCCTTGTAGATGCCGCCGTCCATCATGCGGTCGATGGCGGGCGAGCCGGTCGACAGGCGTTCTTCCGAGGTTGGCTGGTCGGGGGATGCGACCGGGCGCGACTGGGCGCGGCGATACACGTGCACGCCCACCTGCGGCTCGATGCGCATGGTGTGGCTGCCGCCGATGAAATCCTGGCCACGCGACTTCATCACGTTCAGGCGGCGGCTCACACGGCGCCGGTGCTCCTCGCGGGTGAGCGAAATGATGGTGTCGAACACGAAGCGCTCGTGCGCGAACACACCGCCCAGCGTCTCGTCTTTTTCAGCGGTGACCATGGTGGTCACACCCAGGCGCGTCAAGCCTTCGATCAGCAGGTGCACGTCTTCGCGGAAGGGCATGTCGTTGGCCTCGGCGTACAGGCGCAGCGGCGTCAAGCCGTCGATCAGGAGGCGCTTGGCGCCCATCGCCACCAGCGCGGCGGCGAAGGCGCCATCGTCGCTGCGGAACTCGCTCAGCAGCACGGCCGGGCTGGTCTGGATGATCTTGATCTTGCCGGCATCGATCTTGCCCTGCAGGTCCCAGTCGAAACCGGCGGCGTCGCGCAGCAGTTTGGCGGGATCGAGTTCGAACGAGACGATGGCGCCCGGCTCGTCATGGTCGACGGCGCCGTGGTAGATGAAACCCAGCCCGAGGGTGGTCTTGCCCGAGCCGGGAGGCCCTTCCACGATCAGGTTGTTATTGCGGGGAATCCCACCGTGCAGTACTTCATCGAGGCCGGCAATACCGGTCTTCACCAACTCGTTCATCGCCCCACCCTTTTCAAATGTGTGTCCAGCTTAACATGCTAATCCGCAACAGTTCTGCGCGACCCTCTCCAGGCTCGCCAGATTGCTTCCCTGATCTCTTGCAGCGTATACGGTTTACGGATGAATTCCAGCGCCAGTCCCTGCAGCCTTTCCGGCTCCAGCACATAGCCGCTGGCCAGCACCACGGGCAGCCCCGGATCGCGCGCGCGCAGCGCTGCGGCCAGGCCGATACCGTCGAGCGAACCCGGCATCATCACGTCCGACAGCACCACGTCGATGGCGCTGCTGTCCAGCGCCAGCGCGGCGTCGCCGGTGGCGGCCTCCACCACCTCGCAGCCGATCGCCCGCAGCAGCGCCACGGCCTGCTCGCGCACCATTGCATCGTCTTCGACGCACAGGACGCGCAGCCCTGGCGGCAGCGCGGCGACCGGATCGGCCTCCTCAGCGGCAACAGGTGCCGCTGCGTCGTCCCGGGCGCGCGGCAGCAGGATGCCAACCGCCAGGCCGCGAGGCCTGTGGGCCAGCCAGGCATGGCCACCGCTCTGGCGCGCGAAGCCCTGCACCTGGGACAGGCCCAGACCGGTACCCTGGCCAACTGGCTTGGTAGTGAAAAAGGGTTCGAAAGCACTGGCCGCGGTTTCAGCACTCATGCCGCCGCCTTCGTCGGCCAGTTCCAGGGACACATACTGGCCGGGCGCCAGCGCGGCATCCGGGTGGCGCGGGTCGGGCAGGGTGCGGTTGTCCAGCGTGAGGGTCGCCGTTCCTCCTTCCGGCATGGCGTCGCGCGCATTGATCACCAGGTTCAGCAGGGCCACTTCCAGCTGGGTCGGATCGGCGCGCATGGGCCATAGATCGCTGTCGACGTGAATCTCGAGCGTGATCGCACTGCCCAGGGAATGGCGCAGCAGGTCGCCCAGTTCACCGACCTGGCTGCGCAGGTCGATGACGGTCGTGGCCAGGGTCTGGCGGCGGCCGTAGGCCAGGAGCTGCTGGGTCAGCTTGGAGCCCTTGTCCGTGGCGCGGCCGATGCTGTTGAGCGCGCGCTCGATACGTGCATCGCCGCCGCTTCGGGTGAGCATGCGCAGCAGTTCCACCGCGCCCGAGACCACCTGCAGCAGGTTGTTGAAATCATGCGCGACGCCGCCCGTCAGGCGTCCCAGCGACTCCATGCGGCGGGCCTCGAGCAGGGCCGCTTCAGCTCGCTTGCGCTCCTCGATTTCCCTGGCCAGGGCCTTGCTGCGCTCGTCGACGCGCTGCTCCAGTTCTTCGGCATGGACGGCCAGGGCGGCCAGCTGGTCGCGCACCTGGTATTGCAGGGAGCGGGCGCGGCGGGCCGCGCCGAAGGCCATGCGCAGCGCCTCGCGCGACAAGGGCCGGTGGATCATCGTGACATTCCCCAATTCGGCCAGCGCGGCCAGGCGGCTGCCGGCACTGGGCACGCCCTTGCTGCCGGTCAGTGCGATGATAGGGATGTCGGACCACAGGGGCTGGCTGCGCAGGCGTGCGCCGAGATCGGCGTTGCTGCAGGCCGCCAGGCCCTCTTCGGTAATCACCAGCAGCAAGGCGTGTTCGTCGATGCGCGCATACAGCTCGGCCGCGCTGGCGCACACCTTGCTGGCCACCCCATCCTCGTCGAGCACCGAGCGCACGGCGTCGGCGTCGGCGCCGAACGGCGCCAGTACCGGCACCGTGTAGGGCCCCGTGGATACGAAAGACAAGCCAGCCATGGGATCAGACGGCGCCAATCACGCCGGCCATCAGGTTATGCACCGACGTGATCTTGTCGCCGACTTCCACGCCGGCCTCGGTCAGGCGGAATTCGCAGATGTGGTGGCTGTGCTCGCCATGACGCTTCTTGAGCACGGCGATGGCCTTGCGCACGTCGCCGTGGCGCTCGTAGAAACGCAGCGAGATCATATTGTCGGTCATCAGGCTCAAGGCATCGGGCTCGCGCGAGGTGTCCAGGTTGGCCGAATGGGCGCCGATGACGATCGACATCACGCCCATGTTGGCCAGGTAGGAGAACAGCTCGTTCATCTGCAGCAGCATGGCGCGCTCTTCGCGAATCACATCCAGGTAGGAATTGATACTGTCGATGATGACCAGGCGCACCCCATGGTCTTCCACGTGGCGCCGCACCTTCCAAATGAAGGCGCCGGGAGAAATCCGTGAAGGGTTGATGCGGTTGATCAGGAAACCGGGCGGATCCTCCAGGCCCTGGTCGCTGCCCATGTGGTTGATCATGCGCGAGCGCAAGGTCATTTCGGTTTCATCGAAGGTGAAGTAGGCCGCCTTTCCGCCGGAGTCGATCATCGACATTGCGTACTGCAGCGCCAGCGTCGACTTTCCCACGCCGGACGGGCCGACGATCATGGTCGAGGTGCCCGACACCAGGCCGCCGCCGAGCAGCGCATCGAGCCCAGGGGCGCGGCTGAGCAATTCGGTCCGCTCGTGGGGCTGGGAGTGCTCTTCGGCGATCAGGCTCGGAAAGACCAGTATTTCGCCCGCGGTGATGGCGAAGTCGTGCCATCCGCTCTGGAAGTCGCCGCCGCGCAGCTTGGTCACCCGCAGGGTGCGTCGCGCCGACCCGAAGGTGCGCTCGCGCACTTCCAGGCACAGGGCGCCATGGACCGCACTTTGCAGCTCGTATTCGCGCCCTTCCGAGGTCAGGTCGTCGAGTAGCAGGATGGTGGCATCCAGGGTCGACAGCTGGTGGCGCAGCTGGATGATCTGGCGCCGGTAGTGCGAGCTGTCCTGGGCCAGCAGGCGGATTTCCGCCATGGAATCGATGACCACCCGGTCGGGACGGTGCTCGCGCACGGTGCCGGCGATCGCATCGACCAGCTTCGACAGTTCGCTGTCGGTAGGTAGCAGCACGCTCTGCTCGCGGCCCGGTGCATCGTCGACCGGCATGCGTTCGCTGATATGGACGCCGTCGAGCGACCAGTGATGGTTGCGTGCCGTTGAAAGCAGCTCCTGGCGCGTCTCCGACAAGGTGATGTACAGGCTTTTCTGGCCCGCCTTGACGCCTTCGATCAGGTAGCGCAGGCCGATGGTCGTCTTGCCTGTACCGGGACGGCCTTCCACCAGGTGAATCCGGCCGGGAAGCAGGCCTCCGCGCAGTACGGCGTCGAGCTCGGGAATGCCGGTAGGCAGGCGGGTAACGCATTGATCCATAGCTTGCCTCGATGAACTTTCCTGCAAACAGGCTCTGCTTGCAATTGGATGGACGCTTCAGCGTCAATATGTATCTGATTGTATCCCTATGCACGTTGAATTGTTGACACGATTGAAACATCACGTTCAGCACAAGGCGCCCGCACCGGACGCTCCCGTGGCCGTTGCTGACTCAAAAAGAAAACGACCCGAAGGGTCGTTTTCTGGAGCACTTGCGCTCTGACATACGCGGCGGCGTGGCGCCACCCGTATTTATTCCACCGTCACCGATTTCGCCAGGTTGCGCGGCTTGTCCACATCGGTGCCGCGGGCCAGCGCGGTGTGGTAAGCGAGCAGTTGCAGCGCGGCCACGTGCAGGATCGGCGACAGGTCGCCATAGTGCTCCGGCAGGCGGATCACATGCACGCCGTCACCCGAAGTGATGCGCGAGTCAACGTCGGCGAAGACGTAGAGCTGGCCGCCGCGGGCGCGCACTTCCTGCATGTTCGACTTCAGCTTTTCCAGCAGCGCATCGTTCGGGGCGATCGTGACCACCGGCATCTCTTCCGTCACCAGCGCCAGCGGGCCGTGCTTCAGCTCGCCTGCCGGATAGGCTTCGGCGTGGATGTACGAGATTTCCTTGAGCTTCAGCGCGCCCTCCAGCGCGATCGGGTAGTGCATGCCGCGGCCCAGGAACAGCGCGTTTTCCTTGCGGGCGAATTCTTCGGCCCAGGCGATGATCTGCGGCTCCAGCGCCAGCACCGAGCTCAGCGCGACCGGCAGGTGGCGCATCTGCTTGAGGTGGGCGGCTTCTTCTTCTTCGGTGAGGCGGCCATTGACTTGCGCCAGCGTCAGCGTGAGCAGGAACAGCGCGGCCAGCTGGGTGGTGAAGGCCTTGGTGGAAGCCACGCCCACTTCGACGCCGGCGCGGGTGATGTAGGCCAGCTTGCACTCGCGCACCATGGCGCTGGTGGACACGTTGCAGATGGTGAGCGTATGCGGCATGCCGAGGCTGCGCGCGTGCTTGAGCGCGGCCAGGGTGTCGGCCGTTTCGCCGCTCTGGGTGATGGTGACGACCAGAGTTTGCGGGTTGGGCACGCTGTCGCGGTAGCGGTATTCGCTCGCGATCTCGACGCTGACCGGGACCTTGGCGATCGATTCGATCCAGTATTTCGCGGTCAGGCCGGCGTAGTAGCTGGTGCCGCAGGCCAGGATCAGCACGCGGTCGATTTCCTTGAACACGCCATAGGCGCCGTCGCCGAACAGTTCCGGCATGATGCCTGTCACGCCCTCGAGGGTGTCGCCGATGACGCGCGGCTGCTCGAAGATTTCCTTTTGCATGTAGTGGCGGTACGGGCCGAGCTCGGCCGCGCCGGTGTGGGCGTGCACGGTCTTCACTTCGCGCTCGGCCGGACGGCCTTCGGCATCGACGATCCAGTAGCGCGCCAGCTGCAGGTCAACGACGTCGCCTTCTTCCAGGTAGATGATCTGGTTGGTGGTGCCGGCCAGCGCCATCGCGTCCGAGGCGACGAAATTCTCGCCTTCGCCCACGCCGAGGATCAGCGGCGAGCCCTGGCGGGCCGCGACGACGCGGTGCGGCTCTTCGCGCGCGAACACGGCGATGGCGTAGGCGCCATGCAGGCGCTTGACGGCTTGCTGGACGGTCTCGAACAGGTCGCCCGTATACATGTGGTCGACCAGGTGGGCGATGACTTCGGTATCGGTCTGGCTGGTGAACACGTAGCCGAGGCCTTTCAGCTCGGCGCGCAGCTCGTCGTGGTTTTCGATGATGCCGTTGTGGACAAGTGCGATGCGGGCATTGTCTTCGGTGGGCGAGAAGTGCGGGTGGGCATTGTGCGAGGCCGGGGCGCCGTGGGTGGCCCAGCGGGTGTGGGCGATGCCGGTGAAGCCGTCCAGGCGCGCTTCGCGCACCTGCGATTCGAGGTCGGTCACGCGCGAGGTGCTGCGCGAGCGGGTCAGTTTGCCATCGAGGTGCACGGCGACGCCGCAGGAGTCATAACCACGGTATTCGAGGCGTTTGAGGCCTTCGATCAGGACTGGGGTGATGTTGCGCTTGGCGACTGCACCGACGATACCGCACATAGTAGACCTCGTTTAAAGTTTGACAATAAATACTATCCTAGAGCAACTAGCGTGAAATAAGCTTTCATTTTCACGCAGTTTTTGTTAGATTATTTCATTGATTACGAGTGATGAAATATTCTTTCATATAGAGCGATTTTATTAACTATTATTTCATATGATGTCAGAACAACCATCCCTTGACGACCTCGATCGTCGCATCCTGAATGTATTGCAGGCTGATGCATCGCATACGAATACCGAATTGGCCGAGCTGGTCCATGTCTCGCCGCCCACCTGTTTGCGCCGGGTGAAACAGCTCACGGACAATGGCGTGATCGAACGCCAGGTCGCCATCGTGGCGCCCGACAAGGTCGGGGCCGGCCTGAGCGCCATCGTGGAGATCACGCTGGACGTGCAGGCCGCCGAGCGCATGGAGGAGTTCGAGCGCCTGGTAGCCACCGAAGCGGCCGCCCTGCAGTGCTACCGCGTGACCCCTGGGCCGGATTTCGTGCTGGTGGTACAGGTGGCGGACATGCCCGCCTACCACGCGCTCGCCCACCGCCTGTTCACCGCGCATGCGAATGTGCGCAACGTGAAAGCCTACTTTTCCACGCACCGCTCCAAATTCGATACGCGGATCGCCGTCTAGCCGACCCGCGGCAGCTGTGGATAACTTTGTGGATGAGCACTGGAAGAAGCACAGGACAAGCACGGTATTACCCTGTGGTTTTCTTGTGTTCTTCCTGTGATTAGCCTGTCAGTATCCAGTGGATTACTTTTTCACTTTCACTGGGCGGGTCCAGCCATCGAGGGTCATTTGCTTCGGACGCGAGATGGTCAGCTTGCCGGCCGGCGCGTCCTTGGTGAGGGTCGTGCCCGCACCCAGGGTCGCACCCTTGCCGACGGTCACCGGCGCCACCAGCTGGCTGTCGCTGCCGATGAAGGCGTCGTCTTCGATCACGGTGCGGAATTTATTGGCGCCATCGTAGTTGCAGGTAATGGTGCCTGCGCCAATGTTGACGCGTGAGCCGATGGTAGCGTCGCCAATATAGGCCAGGTGGTTGGCCTTGCTGTGCGCGGCCACCGTGGCGTTCTTGATTTCCACAAAGTTACCCACATGGACGTCTTCGCCCAGTTCGGTGCCCGGACGCAGGCGCGCATACGGGCCGATCTGCGACTTGTCGCCCACTACTGCGTCTTCGATATGGCAGAACGGCTTGATGGTGGCGCCGGCGCCAACCGTCGCATTGACCAGCACGCAGTGCGGCCCGACCGTCACGCCGTCGGCCAGCTCGACCCGGCCTTCGAACACGCAGCCGACGTCGATCACGACATCGCGCCCGCAAACCAGCTCGCCGCGCACATCGATGCGGGCCGGGTCCATCAGGGTCACGCCGCGTTCCAGCAGGGCGTGGGCGATGTTCAGCTGGTGGCGGCGTTCCAGTTCGGCCAGCTGCACCTTGCTGTTGACGCCAGCCACTTCCCATTCGGCCGAGGGCTGGGCCGACACCACCGGCACGCCATCGGCGACCGCCTGGGCCACGATGTCGGTCAGGTAGTACTCGCCCTGCGCGTTATTGTTCGACAGGGCCGCCAGCCACTTTTTCAGGTGAACGGTCGGCACGACCATGATGCCGCTGTTGATTTCGCGGATCGCGCGCTCGGCTTCGCTCGCATCTTTCTCTTCGACGATGCGCACGATGCTGCCGTTCTCGCGCACGATGCGGCCCAGGCCGAATGGGTTGGCCTGCTCGACGGTGAGGATGGCCAGCTTGTCGCTACCGGCGGCCTCGACCAGGCGGGCCAGCGAGGCGGCGGTGGTCAGCGGCACGTCGCCGTACAGCACCAGGGTCGGCACGCCTTCATCGAGCTGGGGCACGCCCTGCATCACCGCGTGGCCGGTGCCGAGCTGCGGCTGCTGCAGCGCGGTCTCGATCGCGACGCCGGTTTCCAGCGTCAACTTGCCGACCATCTCAGGCACCGCTGCGCCCCCGTGTCCGTAAATCACGCATAATTTACTCGGCGATAAGCTGCGGGCGGTATCGATGACGTGCCGCAGCAGCGGTTTCCCCGCCAACGGATGCAAGACTTTCGGCAATGCAGACTGCATGCGCTTTCCCATGCCGGCGGCGAGGATCACAACGTTCATAAGCCGTTCTCAAAAAGTTGATAATATGAAAAAGTTTAACACGCCAAGTAACGTTTTCCAGCGCACTATTGCGCTCTTCATGGTGCTGGTGCTGGCGCTCGCCGCTGGCTGCAGCTCGGTACGTTTCACGTACAACCAGGGCGATACCTTGCTGTACTGGTGGTTGGATTCCTATGCCGACCTGGAAGGTTCCCAAGCCGACATCGCCAAGCGCGACATCGACAAACTGTTCCGCTGGCACCGCCAGACCCAGCTGCGCGACTATGCGGCGCTGCTCGGCAACATGCAGCGCCAGCTGGCGGGCAACCCCACCCAGGCCGACCTGATCAACACCTACAAGGAAATCCGCGTGCGCGGCGAGCGCCTGGCTGCCCATGCCGTGCCGGAGTTGACCACGCTGGCACTGTCCATCAAACCAGACCAGATTGCCGATATCGAAAGCAAATTTAATTCAAAAAACGCCGACTACCGCAAAAAATTCCTCGATGGCTCGCTTGAAAAGCGCCAGAAAGCCCGTTTCAAGAAGTCGATGGATCAGTTCGAACTCTGGTTCGGCAATTTCAGCAGCGAACAGGAAACCACCCTGCGCCGCGCCTCGGATGCGCGCCCGCTCGACAACGATGCCTGGCTGGAAGAGCGGGTCTGGCGCCAGCGCCGCATCCTGGCCCTGCTGCGCAAGTTCCAGCAGGAAAAGCCGAACCGCGAACAGGCGGCGGCGCAGATCCAGGCCATGCAGCGCGAGCTGTTCGGCCGCATGGAATCGCCCGAGCGCAAGGCTTTCTATGACAGCAGCGTCGACCAGACCACGAAGTACATCATGACCGCCATCCGCATCGCCACCCCGGCGCAGAAGAAGCACGCGCAAGACCGCATGCAGGGCTGGATCAACGACTTCCAGACCCTGGCGACCGGTAAATAACGAGGGCAGGGCGGCCCCCATAATGATGCAAATGCCCATGCTATAGTGCCGCCCATGCAAAAGAAGTCCTCCTCATTCCAGCCCAACCGGACGCCAAATAAGCCGTCCCACGGCACTCCCCGCCTGGCCCCGCGCCAGGTCCGCATCATCGGCGGCGCCTGGAAGCGCATGCTGCTGCCGGTCCTCGACGCCGAAGGCCTGCGCCCCACCCCCGACCGCGTGCGCGAGACCGTGTTCAACTGGATCAACCACCAGCTCGGCAGCGACTGGGCCGGCGCCCATTTCCTCGACCTGTTCGCCGGTTCCGGCGCCCTCGGCTTCGAAGCGGCCAGCCGCGGCGCCGCGTCGGTCACCATGGTGGACAACCACGGCCCCGCGGCACGCCAGCTCGAGGACAACCGCGAGAAGCTCAAGGCCGGCAACGTCAAGGTGCTGCGCGCCGACGCCCTGGCCCTGGTGCGCGACCTGGCCGCGCGTGGCCAGCGTTTCGACCTGATCTTCCTCGACCCGCCCTACCAGCTGGGCCTGCTCAGCCAGATCCTGCCGCTGTGTCCGGCCGTCCTGAACGACGGCGGCCTGGTCTATGCCGAGACCGGCGAGCCGCTGCCCGCCCAGGGTGATGAGGTCCCCGACTGGCTGTCCGGCTGGGATGCGATCCGCGAAGACAAGGCAGGCATGGTCTATTACTACCTGCTGAAACCGCACACGGACGGTGCTTGACCCGTCCAGGCCCATCGAAGCTGCACAAAGATTGGGCAAGAAGCGCCCCTTACTGGGGCGGCTGCCGGATTTTCAGGCATAATGCGCGTTCTGACAGGGTGATTTCTCCAAGGGAGCCGCAATGGTTGTAGCCGTTTATCCAGGTACTTTCGATCCGCTTACGCGTGGCCACGAGGATCTCGTCCGCCGTGCTTCGGGCCTGTTCGACCGCCTGGTAGTGGGTGTAGCCGACAGCAAGAACAAGAAACCCTTCTTCTCGCTCGAAGATCGCCTGGAAATCGCCAACGAAGTGCTGGGCCATTACCCGAACGTGCAAGTCGAGAGTTTCTCCGGCCTGCTCAAGGATTTCGTGCGCAAGCACGATGCGCGCGTGATCGTGCGCGGCCTGCGCGCCGTCTCCGATTTCGAATACGAGTTCCAGATGGCCGGCATGAACCGCTATTTGCTCCCGGATGTCGAAACCCTGTTCCTGACCCCGTCCGACCAGTACCAGTTCATTTCCGGCACCATCGTGCGCGAGATCGCTATGCTGGGCGGCGACGTATCGAAATTTGTCTTCCCGTCGGTGGACCGCTGGCTGCAAAAGAAAATCGCAGCCAACAAAGCGGCGCCGGCGGCGTAACAGCAGCAAGGAACGAGTCCGGCCATGGCACTGATGATTACCGACGATTGCATCAACTGCGACGTCTGCGAACCCGAATGCCCGAACGACGCCATCTACATGGGCGCCGAGATCTACGAGATCAACCCGAGCAAGTGCACCGAATGCGTCGGCCATTTCGAAGAGCCGACCTGCGCCGTGCTGTGCCCGGTTTCCTGCATTCCGCTCGATCCGGCCTGGCGCGAATCGCGCGAACAGCTGCAGGCGAAGTACGAACGCCTCACTGCGGAAAAGGCAAACGCCTGACCTGATCCACCAACCGGCTCCCAGGCCGGTTTTTTTTCGCCTTCATCCGGCAGCGCGGACGTCCCGCATGTGTGTGCGCCCGCGCATAACGCGCATTTTCAGCGTGCTATCCTGAATTCATGGATGCGGCAGACGACCCGAAAGAAGCCATTCCCTCCGCCATGCACGAGCACCTCGGCATGGTGTCGGAATTCTATGCGCGCCATAACGAAGAAGTCACGCCTGCCCAGCGCGCGGTCGAACAAATCAGCCTGTTCCTCGGCAGTCCCGGCTATGTTGTCGGCAATCTGATCTTCGTCGTGACCTGGATCGCCCTCAATCTGCTGGCGCCGAGCCTCGATTTGCCGCAATGGGACGAGCCGCCATTCTTCTGGCTACAGGGCATCATCGCGCTGAATGCCTTCGTGATCTCTACCACCGTGCTCATCCGCCAAAACCGGATGTCCACACTCTCCACCCAGCATGCCCATCTCGACTTGCAGGTCAACCTGCTCGCCGAGGAAAAGAGCAGCAAGATCATCCAGATGCTGGAAGACCTGCGGCGCGACCTGCCCAATGTCCGGGACAAGATCGACCATGAGGCGGAAGAGTTGTCGAAACCGACCGATACCGAAGCGGTCCTGTCCCTCATCGAAGCGTCGTCCGAACAGCTCAACTGCGAGCGCAAGTAATTCACTGCAGAGGGCTCCGGAAACCTCCGTTGGCAAACTCATGGCCTTGCTTTGCCCCTCGTTCTACCAATAATCACGAACGACACATAATAGAACGTAAATTATGTGAAACAGATCGTATAACCCATCAATATGCGCGATTTTTCCATCAAATGCGTGTTAAGTACATTTGTCCGCATAAAACCCGGGAGTAACGGCGGCCAGGAACAACTGCCGATATCAACGCTTTACTGCACTTTTTACTGACTCAACAGTTCGTATCATGTCGTCTTCTGGAAATCCGGCAAACAGGGGCGTGCAGCATTCAATGTAACTCTTCGTGAACATTGTTAAATCAAGGTGGCGAGAAAAGCCGGATGACGAAGAGTCACCAACCTGAAGCAGCGCATTGGTCTCAAACGGGAAGGACGGACGAAAAAAAACGCGGCGTCCAGGTCGGAGGCCGCGTTCAATGGAAGAGGAAAGAATCAGTGGCGTTCAGCCAGGCGCTGGGCCTTCGGTGGGCGTGGGCGCACGGTCAGGACGGCGGCGCGGCCAATGCCGACCAGCAGCGGGCGGAAGAACAGGCCGAGACCGCCCAGCAGCGCAAGGCCGGTGGCGGTACGAAGGACTTGGCCGAGCGAAATGGCGTCGGCGGCGGTCTGGAGGAGGGTCAGCGTGGTAGACATGGCGTGGGAAATGTTCAGTTGTTCACAATATAGTGCGATGCAACATATAAATCTAATTCCGTTCACTGATAGCGCTTATGCATTCTGTGAATAGTTGATGTACACTCATAGCAATCCTGCACTGCCATTCGACCGTTCCCATGAGCTTCCTGACGCTTGACCTGAACCTGCTGCGCGTCTTCGACGCAGTGATGACCGAGCAAAACCTCACCCGCGCCGCCGGTCATCTCGCGATGACCCAGCCGGCCGTCTCGAACGCGATCAAGCGCCTGCGCGAAAGCCTGGGCGACGAACTCCTGATCCGCACCGCCTACGGCGTGAAGCCAACGCCACGCGCCGAGGCGCTGTGGCCGGCCGTGCGCCAGGCGCTGGCGGCGCTGGAAGCGGCGGTGATGCCGGAAACCTTCGATGTGTCGAAGGCGCAGGCGACCTTCCGCATGGCGATGGCCGACGCGACCGCCGCCTTGTGGCTGCCCTCGCTGATGCGCTCGATCGAACGCGAAGCGCCGGGCGTGAACATCCGCATGGTGCCGCTCACCACGCGCGAACCGCGGCCGATGCTGCTGCGCGGCGATATCGACCTGGCGGTCGGTTTCTTCCCGGGCGTGGCGGCGCAGTTATCGTATGAAACGGGTTCACCGATCCGCCACGAGCGCCTGTATTCGGGGGTGTATGTGTGCGTGATGCGCAAGGACCATCCGCTGGCCAAGGAAAAGCTCGACCTCGATACCTATTGCAAGGCCAATCACCTGCTGGTGAGCTTCTCCGGCCGCGCCCACGGCCTGGTCGACGAGGCGCTGGGCCAGATCGGGCGCGAACGGCGCATCCTGCTGACGGTGAACCAGTTCTTCACGGCGGGGCGGGTGGTGGCGAATTCGGACCTGATCACGGTGCTGCCGAAGCACCTGATCGCCTCGACCGGCTCGACCGATGCGCTGATCTGGCGCGAGCTGCCGTTCCAGCTGCCGGCCGTCCACCTCGACATGCTCTGGCACGAGCGCGATGGCCGCAGCCCGGCGCACCGCTGGCTGCGCAACAACCTCGAAGGCATGGCCGAAAGCGCGTCGCCGAAGGCCGGCGCGCGCAAGGTGGTGTGACGCGCTAGCGGATCGGCAGCTTGGTCGTGTTCTTGACCTCTTCCATCACCGCATAGGTGTGCGTCTCGCGCACGCCTTTCTGCAGCAGGGTCTTGCCAAGGAATTCGCGGTAGGCCGCCATGTCTTTCACGCGCGCCTTGACCAGGTAGTCGAAGCCGCCCGCCACCATATGGCATTCGAGCACTTCCGGAATCATCTGGACGCTCTGCTTGAATGCATCGAAGACCTCGGGAGTGGTACGATCGAGCACCACCTCGATAAAGACGAGCAGCGAGACGTCGAGCAACTGGGGATTGAGCTGGGCCGTATAGCCCATGATGTAGCCGGATTCGTGCAGCTTGCGCACGCGCTCCAGGCAGGCTGCAGGAGAAAGGTTGACTCGCGCCGCAAGCTCGACGTTGCTGATGCGCCCGTCGTTCTGCAGTTCCGCCAGGATTTTCTTGCTGATCTTGTCGAGCATGCTCTGCCTCCCGCGATGTAAATATTATTTGGTCAGATTGTCTCACCAAAAACTATCTATTGCTAGTCTGTCGTAAAAACAGAATTAATCCAGAAGATTTCCTTCTACAATCGAATCATTCCATCGTGTCCCCGGAGCACGCCGGCCGCCTCGTTCGCGGTGCGGCGTTTTGTGCTGCGTGGCGGCCGATGCCTGTATTCCTTTTTAGAAGAGTCACCATGCAGATTGCCGCCGCCCCGAGCTCCACCACGGCCACCCCCTTCGTTGCTTTCGATGCGCTCGCGCTCGAGGTCAAGCGCGAGCAGTCGCCGCTGCGCGCCGCCATCACCAGCGCCTACCGCCGCGAAGAAACCGAAGCCGTGCAATGGCTGCTGGCGCAGGGCGCCAGCGCCAACGGCGACGCCTACATGCTGGCCCACCGCCTGGTCTCGAGCGTGCGCGAAAAGCGCACCCGCGCCTCGGGCGTGGACGCGCTGATGCACGAATTCTCGCTGTCGTCGGAAGAAGGCGTGGCGCTCATGTGCCTGGCCGAAGCGCTGCTGCGCATCCCGGACAGCGAAACCGCCGACCGCCTCATCGCCGACAAGATCAGCAAGGGCGACTGGCGCAAGCACCTGGGCGAGTCGCCGTCGATGTTCGTCAACGCCGCGACCTGGGGCCTGCTCATTACCGGCAAGCTGGTTTCGACCAACAGCGAAAAGAACCTGGGCTCGGCCATCACGCGCCTGATCGCCAAGGGCGGCGAACCCCTGATCCGCAAGGGCGTCGACATGGCGATGCGCATGCTGGGCAACCAGTTCGTCACCGGCCAGACCATCGATGAAGCGCTGAAAAACAGCCGCGAGAACGAAACCCGCGGCTACCGCTACTCCTACGACATGCTGGGCGAAGCCGCGCTGACCGAGAGCGACGCCAAGAACTACTACGCCTCCTACGAGACCGCGATCCACGCGATCGGCCGCGCCTCGAACGGCCGCGGCATCAAGGACGGTCCGGGGATCTCGATCAAGCTGTCGGCCCTGCACCCGCGCTACAGCCGCGCACAATACGCCCGCGTGATGGGCGAACTGCTGCCGCGCGTGCGCAGCCTGGTCCTGCTGGCGAAAAGCTACAACATCGGCATCAACATCGACGCCGAAGAAGCGGACCGCCTCGAGATCTCGCTCGACATGCTCGAAGCGCTGGCCTTCGACCCGGAACTGAGCGGCTTCGAAGGTATCGGCCTGGTGGTGCAGGCCTATCAAAAACGCTGCCCGTTCGTGATCGACTACCTGGTCGACCTGGCCAAGCGCAGCGGCCAGAAGTTCATGGTGCGCCTGGTGAAGGGCGCCTACTGGGACGCCGAGATCAAGCGCGCCCAGGTTGAAGGCATGCCCGGCTATCCGGTCTACACCCGCAAGGTGTACACGGATGTGTCGTACCTCACCTGCGCACGCAAGCTGCTGGCCGCGGCCGACACCCTGTACCCGCAATTCGCCACCCACAACGCGCACTCGCTGTCGGTGATCTACACCTGGGCCAAGGCCGACGGCGTCACCAACTACGAATTCCAGTGCCTGCACGGCATGGGCGAAACCCTGTACGACCAGGTGGTCGGCGCGGACAAGCTGGGCAAGGCCTGCCGCATCTATGCGCCGGTCGGCTCGCACGAAACCCTGCTGGCCTACCTGGTACGGCGCCTGCTGGAAAACGGCGCCAACTCGTCCTTCGTGAACCAGATCGTCGACGAGAACGTCGCCATCGACACCCTGCTGTCCGACCCGTTCGACCAGGCGCGCGCGGCCGGCGGCAAGCCGCACCCGGCGATCGCCCTGCCGCTGCAGATGTTCGGCGCCGAGCGCAAGAATTCCGCGGGCCTGGACCTGGTCAATGAAGACGTCCTGTGCGCCACCCTGGATGGACTGAAGGAGCAGCGCCAGCATGTTGCTGCGCCGCTGATCGCCGGCGCGGTGGAAGCGAGTGTAGCGGCCAACATCGTCAACCCGGCGCAGTCGGGCGACGTGGTGGGCCAGGTCATGGAAGCCACGCGTGCCGACGTCGACACCGCCCTGGCCAGCGCCGCCGCCTTTGCCGCCGAGTGGGAACGCACCGGCGTCGAAACCCGCGCCAACATGCTCGAGCGGACCGCCGACCTGTTCGAACAGAATGGCCTCGAATTGATGGCCCTGGCCGTGCGCGAAGCCGGCAAGTCGCTGCCGAACGCGATCGCCGAACTGCGCGAAGCGGTCGACTTCCTGCGCTACTACGCGGTCGAGATCCGCGCGGCGAAAGCGGATGGCGCACTTGGGCCGGTCACCTGCATCAGCCCCTGGAACTTCCCGCTGGCGATCTTCACCGGCCAGGTGGCGGCCGCCCTCGCCGCCGGCAACGTGGTGCTGGCCAAGCCGGCCGAACAAACTCCCTTGATCGCGCACCGCGCGGTGGAACTGTTCCACGAAGCGGGCGTGCCGCTTGCAGCGCTGCAGCTGCTGCCGGGCCGCGGCGAAGTGGTGGGCGCCGCCCTCACGTCGGACTCGCGCGTGAAAGGCGTGATCTTCACCGGCTCCACCGAAGTGGCGCAGCTGATCAACCGCACCCTGGCCACGCGCGCCGAACAGGAAGGCATCGATATCCCGCTGGTGGCCGAAACCGGCGGCCAGAATGCGCTGATCGTCGATTCGTCGGCGCTGCCGGAGCAGGTGGTGTCGGACGCGCTGTCCTCGGCCTTCGACTCGGCCGGCCAGCGCTGCTCGGCGCTGCGCGTGCTGTTCCTGCAGGAAGACATCGCCGACAAGACCATCACCATGCTCAAGGGCGCGATGCAGGAACTGGTGGTGGGCAGCCCGGACCGCCTGGCCACCGACATCGGCCCGGTCATCGATGCGCAAGCCCAGCGCAACCTGCTGGCCCACATCGAGCGCATGCGCGCCACCGCGCGCAGCCACTTCGCGCTCGCGCTGCCGGCCGGCGTGGCGGCGAGCGGCACCTTCGTGCCGCCGACGGTACTGGAAATCGGCTCGCTGGCGGAACTCAAGCATGAAGTCTTCGGCCCGGTGCTGCACATCGTGCGCTACCGCCGCGCCGATTTGCCGAAGGTGATCGACAGCATCAACGCCACCGGCTACGGCCTGACCCTGGGCGTGCATTCGCGCATCGATGAGACCATCGACTTCATCGTGCGCAGGGCGCATGTGGGCAACATCTACGTGAACCGCAACATCGTCGGCGCCGTCGTCGGCGTGCAGCCTTTCGGTGGCGAAGGCAAGTCCGGCACCGGCCCGAAGGCCGGCGGCCCGCTCTACCTCAAGCGCCTGCAACGCCAGGCCGCGCCGCTGCTGGAGCACAGCCGCGTGTTCGACGCCGGCCTGGACGCCCTGCTGGGCTGGATGCGCACCCACGGCCATGCCGAACTGGCAAGCCTGGCCCAGGGCTATGGCCGCAGCGCGCTCACCGGCATCGAGATCGCCTTGCCGGGTCCGACCGGCGAGCGCAATACGCTGGCCTTCACCTCGCGCGGCACCGTGCTGTGCGCGCCGAAAACGGCGGCCGGCCTGCTCAACCAGGTGGCGGCCGCCCTGGCCACCGGCAACCGCGCGCTGGTGCTGGCGGCGCAAGGCCTGATCCCGGCCGAGCTGCCGGCGCTGGTCAAGGGGCGCGTGCGCTTCATTGGCGACGATGAAATCGGTGCGGAAGAATTCCAGGTCGCGCTGGTGGATGCCGGCCTGCCTGGATCGCTGCGCACGAAACTGGCGGCGCGCTCCGGCGCGATTGTCGGCATCGTCGATACCGACGCTGCGGCCCCCGTGGCCCTGTGGCGCCTGGTGGCCGAACGCGCGGTCTGCGTCAACACGACCGCGGCTGGCGGCAACGCAAGCCTGATGACGCTCGGGGTGTAATCATCGTGGGGTGGCCGGCTATGCCGGCCGCGCGTTCAACCAGCGTCAATTCACCAACCACATCATCGTAGTAGGAGTACCGTAGTAGCCGTAGCAGGAGACTTATTCTTATAAATTGGAGGCAGACATGCTAGTTGGCGTACCAAAAGAGATTAAGAATCACGAGTACCGTGTGGGGCTCACGCCGCCGTCCGTGCGCGAGCTGGCCTTGCGCGGGCACGAGGTGATCGTGCAGCAGGGCGCCGGTGAGCAAATCGGTTTGTCGGACGAGCAGTACGTGGCGGCCGGCGCCACCATCGTGGACACGGCGAAGGACATCTTCGCCCGTGCCGACATGGTGGTCAAGGTCAAGGAACCGCAGCCGGCAGAATGCGCGATGCTGCGCGAAGGGCAGGTGCTCTACACCTACCTGCACCTGGCGCCCGATCCCGAGCAAACGGCGGCGCTGGTGAAATCCGGGGCGGTCTGCATCGCCTACGAAACCATCACCGGCCCCGGTGGCGGCCTGCCGCTGCTGGCGCCCATGAGCGAAGTGGCCGGCCGCATGGCGATCCAGGCCGGCGCCGCCCACCTCGAGAAATCCAAGGGCGGCATGGGCCTGCTGCTGGGCGGCGTGCCGGGCGTGGCGGCTGGCCACGTGGTCATCATCGGCGCCGGCGTGGTCGGCACCAATGCGCTGCAGATGGCGGTGGGTACCGGTGCGCGCGTCACGGTGCTGGATAAAAACATCGACCGCCTGCGCCAGCTCGATCTCGTCTTCGGCAACCGCATCACCACCATGTACTCGAACGCGCATGCGATCGAAGAAGCGGTGGTCTCAAGCGATCTGGTGATCGGCGGCGTGCTGGTGCCGGGCGCCGCGGCGCCCAAGCTGGTCACCCGCGACATGATCTCGCGCATGCAAAAGGGCGCGGTGGTGGTGGACGTGGCGATCGACCAGGGCGGCTGCTTCGAAACCTCGCACGCCACCACCCATGCCGATCCTACCTTCGTCGTCGACGGCGTGATCCACTACTGCGTGGCGAACATGCCGGGCGCGGTGGCGCGTACCTCCACCTTTGCGCTCAACAACGCCACCATCGGCCACGCCGTGGCGCTGGCCACCAAGGGCTGGCGCCAGGCACTGCGCGACGACGTCCACCTGCGCAATGGCTTGAATGTCTGCCAAGGCAAGGTCACCTACGAAGCCGTGGCGCGCGACCTCCAGTACGACTACGTGCCGGCCGAAACGCTGCTGGGCTGAAGCGGCGCTTCCTTCAACTCCCGGCACACGCGCCGGGTGATGTGGAAAGCATACTGCGCGGCCACTGATTTCACGAATCTCATGAAATCAGTGGCCGCGTTTTCATTGGCGTTGTCGGAAATCGTGCGCAGGACGGCGCAGGGCACGCCGAGCTCGTAGCACACCTGGGCCACTGCCGCCCCCTCCATTTCGACCGCCACGAGCCCCGGAAGGGCTTTGTTGAGCCCATCCAGGCGCTCGCGGTCATCCATGAACTGGTCGCCGCTCGCCACCAGGCCGCGGTGCACCCGTGGCTGGGCCAGGCGGAAAGTATGGCGTTCGCCCTCGGAAATCGCATCCAGGAAATCCAGCTCGAGGAAGTCATGGGCCGCGCGCGACAGGCGCAGCGACAATTGCTGGTCGGGCTGGAAGTGGCTCAAGCCGGTGAGCGGCACCTCGAAACGGGGAAACAAGGGGCTGGCATCCATGTCGTGCTGGACCAGCGCTTCGGCCACCACGATATCGCCCACCCGCACCGTTTTGTCTCCCGCGCCGGCCACACCGGTGAACAGGATGTGGGTAACTCCGAACTTTTCCACAAGCGTCGTGGCTGTCATGGCAGCCGCAACCTTCCCAATTCGCGACAGGACGCACACAGCGTCGATTTCCCACAGGCTTCCTGCCCAGTACTCGCGCATGCCATGGATGAGCTTGGCGGGCCCTCTCATGGCCTCCACGAGCCCCTGCTGTTCTTCGTACAAGGCGCTGATGATCCCCAATCGCATGTTTTTCCTGTGTTTTTGTTATGAAGGCAGCTTGCGGCCTCGCCCTCCAGCACTCGATGCATGGCGTGGCTGGCGACCTGTTCCCGCGTGTGGCAGGGCGATGGACTGTGCATAAAGGCCGGGTTGTCCACACAGCTCCAGCACGATCTGCAAGCTGCAAAGCCATGCGCAGCTGCAGCCAGCCGGCTTGTTCGGCACTTGTGCACGGTTTGATCGAGCTCATTGATGGGCAGATTCAAACGGATGAGTTCCCATTTTGCTTGTCTTACCGGCGAGAGGCCAGCAAAAGCCGCGCGAATTTTCCGTTTTCGGGCTTCGACGCTTTCCAGTCTTTTAGTTAACTAAGATATATATAAAAACTAGTAGTAGATAGTAAACGCGCGCTCTTCTGTTGATAACTCATGTTTACTCCACAGTATCAACGACTTGCATGCACTTTTTTTCGCTGTACAAATCCTGTGCCTGGCTTGAACGGAACGGGGACAGATTTGGCGCCAGGCGGTTTACGAGCGGTTCTGCACAATCCGTCCCTGTGGATATACAGCGACTTTTCCACAGTCGGGTAGCTTGCAGTTGGCGAAATTTGGTTGAAAACGGCTTGCAAATGCGTCAGTCGTGGCTGTCGAGGCAGTTTGGTGGCTTGCACATGCTTGCTCAGCGCGTGGCGTTCAGGGTTTGGTGATGCTGTTTGCCTGCAGCCTGGATGGATGCTGTGGGCCCTGAACCGGTTTTGTTGTTGTAGTAAACAAGCTTGTATACAAACTGGTAGTAATAGTAAACGCGGCTTTATTTGTGGATAAGTACTATTTTCTCCACAACGTCAGTGGTTTACGTGTGTTTTAAGGTGCTGGGCAAGGCTTGTTTCTGGCGTGTAAGAAACTTGGACAGATTTTTAAACAGTGCGTTAAGCGCTGCTTCTGCACATTCATTCCTGTGGATATCCCAACTGTTTTCCACAGGTAGAAGTGCTTGCTCAGGTTTTGGCGGTTTGCAGGTGGTTCGCCGATGCGTGGTGGCATTGCAGGCCTGGACTGCGTGCGAAGTCGGTGTGCGTGTCGGAATCGGACGATCGCCAGAAATGTGGGATCGCGTTTTTGCCGGCAGGTTTTGGAGCCGGCAGTCGGCTTGTCGGATGCGGACGACGAAGCCAGGGGGAAGGCCGGCACGGCAAGAAAAAAAAATTCTAGCGGCGTTTCATAGGTTTACAACCAAGGTATGTATACAAAATAGTAGTAATTGTTAACGGTACCCCCTTTCTGTGGACAAGGTGGTTAACCAGATTGGAATCAAGCGCTTAGCGTCTGCATAAGGCGGTGCAGCGAGTGCGTGTGGAAGCGGAGCGTAAACTGGACAAGTTTACGCAGGCTGGAAAACGCATCGGTTTTGCACAAACGGTACCTGTGGATATCAAGAACCTTATCCACAGGTGGGCTCTGGACATCCGTTTACGATCTGGTAAGCTTGCCTCATCGAATCACGAAACGGAGGGGTTGTGGATCTTGCCGCGCTGCTTCACAGGCCCGAATACCGTGCTCTCAAGGGAAGACTGCGCCTGTGCGCTTCCCGTGGCAGGTCCAGTTTCGTCCAGGAGCGCTAGCCAGTGGAGTCGGCTGGCGAGTACGACTACATCATCGTCGGGGCCGGTACATCCGGCTGCGTGCTGGCCAACCGGCTGACGCGCAATCGCGACGTCAATGTCCTGCTGCTGGAAGCCGGCGGCAGGGACGATTATCTGTGGATCCATATCCCGGTCGGCTACCTGCATTGCATCGGCAATCCGCGCACCGACTGGCTGTTTCGCACCGAAGCCGATCCCGGCCTGAACGGACGGGCGCTGATCTACCCCCGGGGCAAGGTACTGGGAGGCAGTTCCTCGATCAATGGCATGATCTACATGCGTGGCCAGCCGGCCGATTACGAGCGCTGGGCCGACCTGTCGGGCGACGATTCCTGGCGCTGGGACCAGGTTTTACCGCTCTTCAAGCGCAGTGAAGACCACTACGCCGGCGCCTCCGAACTGCATGGAGCGGGCGGCGAATGGCGGGTGGAAAAGCAGCGGCTGTCGTGGAAGATCCTGGACGCCTTCCGTGAGGCTGCGGCCGAGACCGGCATCCCGAAACTGGCTGACCTGAACGCCGGCCTGGGCGAAGGCTCCGGCTATTTCGACGTCAACCAGCGCCGCGGCATCCGCCTCAATACCGCGAAAGCATTCCTCAAACCGGTGGCCAACCGGCCCAACCTGACCATCATGACCGGCTGCCACGTCGAGCGCCTGCTGTTCGAGGACACGGACCAGGGGAAAACCTGTACCGGCGTGCAGTTCACCGGCGGCGGCGTCGCCTACACGGCGCGCGCCGAGCGGGAAACCTTGCTGGCGGCGGGGGCGGTGGGTTCGCCCCAGATCCTCCAGCTCTCCGGTATCGGCGCGGCAGCAGAACTGCAGCGCCACGGCATCGTTCCCGTGCGCGACCTGCCGGGCGTCGGCGACAACCTGCAAGACCACCTGCAGCTGCGGATGATCTTCAAGGTCGCCGGCGTCACCACCCTGAATACGCGCGCCACCAACTGGTTCGGCAAGACCCTGATCGGCCTGGAATACGCGTTGTTCCGCAGCGGGCCGATGTCGATGGCGCCGTCCCAGCTCGGCGCCTTTGCCCGTTCGTCGAAGGACCTGGCGGCGCCCAACCTGCAATACCATGTGCAGCCGCTGTCGCTGGACAAGTTCGGCGACCCGCTGCACCGCTTCCCGGCCTTTACGGCCAGCGTGTGCAACCTGCAGCCGAGTTCGCGCGGGCACGTCCGCATCGCTTCAAGCGACAGTTATGCACCGCCCAGGATTACCCCGAACTACCTGAGCACGGAGGCCGACCGCAAGACCGCCGCCGCGGCGCTGGCGCTGACGCGCCGCATCGTCGCCGCGCCGGCGCTGGCGAAATACCGCCCGGAAGAGTTCATGCCCGGGCTTCAATACCAGAGCGAAGAAGAACTTGCCCAGGCGGCCGGCCTGGTCGGCACCACGATTTTCCATCCGGTCGGCACCTGCCGCATGGGGCGGGACGACGATCCGATGGCGGTCGTCGATAGCCGCCTGCGCGTGCGCGGCGTGGCCCGGCTGCGGGTCGTCGATGCCTCGATCATGCCCTTCATCACGTCGGGCAATACCAATGCCCCGACCATCATGATTGCAGAAAAAGCGGCCCGGGACCTGGTCGCCGAGTACGGCTAGGCAGTACGCCGGCGTGCAATTTTGCACAAGGGGCGTGCGGCCAGGCAGGGGATGCGCACCCCACACGCCAGCCCGGCCGTATTGTGAGGCCGGGGTCTTGTATGTATGATCAGGCAAGTAGTGTCCTCTTTGATTGCAGCACCACGTGGTGGAGATTCAATGGCGGATGTCATCCTGGAGACGAGGCAGCTCACCAAGGAGTTCAAGGGATTCACGGCGGTCAGCGAAGTCAGCCTGCAGGTCGAACGGGGCCATATCCACGCGCTGATCGGCCCGAATGGCGCCGGCAAGACCACCTGCTTCAACCTGCTCACCAAGTTCCTGGTCCCGACCGCAGGCCACATCCTCTTCAACGGCCGCGACATCACCGCCGCCCGGCCGGCCCAGGTTGCCCGCATGGGCATCATCCGCTCCTTCCAGATTTCCGCCGTGTTTCCCCATCTGACCGTGCTCGAGAACGTGCGCATCGGCCTGCAGCGCCAGCTCGGCACCAGCTTTCACTTCTGGCGCAGCAGCAGTTCGCTTCGTCTTCTGGACGAACGCGCGCTGGCGCTGCTGGCCGAGGTCGGCCTGGAAGGCCTGGCGGGCACCCTCTCCGCGGACCTGCCCTACGGGCGCAAGCGCGCACTGGAAATCGCCACGACCCTGGCGATGGAACCGGAACTGATGCTGCTGGACGAGCCGACCCAGGGCATGGGCCATGAAGATGTCCACAGGGTGACGGAACTGATCAAGAAAGTCTCGGCCGGCCGCACCATCCTGATGGTCGAGCACAATATGAACGTCGTGGCCGGCATCTGCGACCGCATCTCGGTCCTGCAGCGCGGCGCCGTGCTGGCCGAAGGCAGCTACGCCGAGGTGTCGCGCAACCCGCAGGTGATGGAAGCGTACATGGGCACCAGCGACGGCGCACTGGCGGGAGCGCAGCATTGAGCCCGGCACTCGAGATCACCGGCCTGGACGCCTGGTATGGCGAATCGCACATCCTGCACGGCCTCAGCCTGACGGTCCAGCCCGGCGAAGTGGTGACCCTGCTGGGGCGCAACGGTGCGGGACGGACCACGACGCTGCGCGCCATCATGGGCCTGACCGGCCGCCGCACCGGCTCGATCCGGGTCGGCGGCGTCGAGGCGATCGGCTTGCCGACGCACCGCATCGCCCATCTCGGGATCGGCTATTGCCCGGAAGAGCGCGGCATTTTCGCGTCCCTGTCGGCCGAGGAAAACCTGATGCTGCCGCCGCAGCTAAAGGGGGCAGGGGCGGGCATGACGCTGGACGAGATCTATGCGATGTTCCCTAACCTGTACGAGCGCCGCAACAGCCAGGGCACGCGCCTGTCCGGCGGCGAGCAGCAGATGCTGGCGCTCGCCCGCATCCTGCGCACCGGCGCGCGCCTGCTGCTGCTCGACGAGATGTCGGAAGGGCTGGCGCCGGTGATCGTGCAGGGCCTGGCCCGGATGATCATGACGCTCAAGGCCAAGGGCTATACGATCGTCATGGTCGAACAGAACTTCCGCTTCGCCGCGCCGCTCGCGGACCGCTTCTACGTGGTCGAACACGGCCAGGTCGTCGAGACCATCGCGGCCGCGGAACTGGAAAGCAGGATGCCGGTGCTCACCGAGCTGCTCGGCGTCTGACAATGTGCCACACACCCGCCAACCTGAAAACGGAGACCCCATGAAACGCACTGCCATCGCCCTTGCCGCCGCCGCCACCGTCTTTGCCATGCCTGCCCAGGCCCAGGTCTCGGGCGACGTCATCAAGATCGGCTTCATCACCGACCTGTCCGGCGTATATTCGGATGTGGACGGCAATGGCGGGGCGGAAGCGATCCGCATGGCCATCGCCGACATGGGCGGCGCCATCAACGGCAAGAAAATCCAGCTGGTGGTGGCCGACCACCAGAACAAGCCCGACATCGCCGCCTCCAAGGCGCGCGAATGGTTCGACCAGCAGGGCGTCGACCTGCTGATCGGCGGCACCAATTCGGGCGCCAGCCTGGCCATGGCCAAGGTGGCCGCGGAAAAGAAAAAGGTCTTCATCGCGATCGGCTCCGGCACCGCGCAACTGACCAACGAACAGTGCACGCCCTACACCGTGCATTACGCCTACGACACGGTGGCACTGGCGCGCGGCACCGGCTCCACCATGATCAAGCAGGGCGGCAAGTCCTGGTACTTCCTCACCGCCGACTACGCCTTCGGCCAGTCGCTCGAGAAAGACACGGCCGACGTCGTCAAGGCCAATGGCGGCACCGTGGTGGGCAGCGTCAAGCACCCGCTGTCGGCTTCGGACTTCTCGTCCTTCCTGCTGCAGGCGCAAGCGTCCAAGGCGCAGGTGCTGGGTATGGCCAACGCGGGCGGCGACCTGATCAATGCAGTAAAAGCCGCCAACGAGTTCGGCCTGAACAAGAAAATGAAGATCGCCGGCCTGCTGGTGTTCATCAACGACATCCACACGCTGGGCCTGAACACGACCCAGGGCATGTACCTCACCGAAGGCTGGTACTGGGACCGCACCCCGGAAAGCCGCGCCTGGGCCAAGCGCTATTTCGCCAAGATGAACAAGCAGCCGTCGATGGTGCAGGCGGGCGACTACTCGGCCGCAACCCAGTTCCTGAACGCGGTAAAAGCCACCGGCACCGACAATGCCGAGCAGGTCATGGCCCACCTGAAGAAAACCCCGGTCAACGACATGTTCGCCAAGAACGGCGTGATTCGTGCGGATGGCCGCATGGTGTACGACATGTACCTGATGCAGGTGAAGACGCCGAAGGAGTCGAAGGGGGCGTGGGATTACTACAAGGTGGTGGCGACGATTCCGGGGGACCAGGCGTATACGAAAAAGGCGGAGACCAAGTGTGCGTTGTGGAAGTGAGTGCCTCTTTTAGTCGCAGCTCAGTCACCGCCGTACCACTCTGAGTTACACGTAAGACCGTCATCCCGGCGCAGGCGGAAACAATGCCGCAGGCATTGTTTTCTCCAAGTTTGCATGCGCTGACGGTACGCAACAAACTTGGGCACCGGCCTTCGCCGGTGCGACGGTTTTACGGCGAGCGGCAAGCGCAGACGCCAGCGCACTGCGCACTGCACGCAATCCAACATCGAAAACCGAGCCCATGGAAATCTTCGGCATCCCCCTCCAAGCCCTGATGAGCCAGCTCCTGCTGGGCCTGGTCAATGGCTCCTTCTACGCCATGCTCTCGCTCGGCCTGGCCGTCATCTTTGGCCTGCTCAACGTCATTAATTTCTCCCACGGCGCCCTGTACATGGTCGGCGCCTTCGCCGCCTACATCGGCGTGAGCAGCTTTGGCCTGAACTACTGGACCATGCTGGTGCTGGCCCCGCTGCTGGTCGGCCTGCTGGGCATCCTGATCGAGCGGTCCATGCTGCGCTGGCTGTACCAGCTCGACCACCTCTATGGACTGCTCCTCACCTTCGGCATCACGCTGCTGCTGGAAGGCGTGTTCCGTTCCTTCTTCGGGGTCTCCGGCCAGACCCTGGACGTGCCGGAACAGCTGCAGGGCGCTACCGACCTTGGCTTCATGATCCTGCCCAACTACCGCGCCTGGGTGGTCGCCGCCTCGCTCGTGGTCTGCCTGTCGACCTGGTTCGTGATCGAGAAAACCCGCCTCGGCGCCTACCTGCGCGCCGGCACCGAGAACCCGAAACTGGTCGAAGCCTTCGGCATCAACGTGCCGCTGATGGTCACGCTCACCTACGGCTTCGGCGTGGCGCTGGCTGGCTTTGCCGGCGTGCTGGCGGCGCCGGTGATCAATGTCACGCCACTGATGGGCTCGAACCTGATCATCGTCGTGTTCGCCGTGGTCGTGATCGGCGGCATGGGGTCGATCCTCGGCTCCATTGTCACCGGCCTGGGCCTGGGCGTCATCGAGGGACTGACCCGGGTGTTCTATCCGGAAGGCTCGGAAGTGGTGGTGTTCGTCGTGATGGTGATCGTCCTGCTGCTGCGTCCGGCCGGACTGTTTGGCAAGGAAAAATAGGCATGAATAAAAAGATCGCTTACGTGCTGGCGCTGGCGCTATTCCTGGCGGCGCCCTTCTACGCCTATCCGGTGTTCCTGATGAAGCTGCTGTGCTTCGCCCTGTTCGCCTGTGCCTTCAACCTCCTGATCGGTTTCACCGGCCTGCTCTCGTTCGGACATGCCGCTTTTTTTGGCAGCGCCGGCTACGTCACGGGCTACCTGCTGACCAGCATGGGCCTGCCGACCGAGCTCGGCATCGTGCTGGGCGTGGCTGCTTCCAGCCTGCTGGGGCTGGTGATTGGCGCGCTGGCGATCCGCCGCCAGGGCATCTATTTTTCGATGATCACCCTGGCGCTGGCGCAAATGGTGTATTTCGCGGCGCTGCGTTCGCCGTTCACGCATGGGGAAGACGGGCTGCAGGGCGTGCCGCGCGGCCGGCTGTTCGGCATGCTCGACCTGTCGAGCGATGTCAACATGTACTACGTGGTGCTGGCCATCGCCGTCGCCGGCTTCGCACTGATCCACCGCACCGTGCACTCGCCGTTCGGACAGGTGCTCAAGGCCATCAAGGAGAACGAGCCGCGCGCCATGTCGCTCGGTTACGAGGTTGACCGCTACAAGCTGCTGGCCTTCGTCCTGTCGGCCGCGCTGGCAGGGCTCGCAGGCGCCACCAAAACGGTCGTGCTGGGCTTCGAGACCCTCACCGACGTCCACTGGACCATGTCGGGCCTGGTGGTCCTGATGACGCTGGTAGGGGGCATGGGGACGATGGCCGGGCCGATCATTGGCGCCTTCCTCGTCATCGCGCTGGAAAACAAGCTGGGCGAGCTTGGCGCCTGGCTGGCCGAACAGCTTGGCATCGCCTGGTTTTCGACCCTGGGCGAGTCGGTCGGCATGGTCACGGGCCTGATCTTTATTGTCTGTGTTCTATTGTTCCGTCGTGGTATTGTTGGGGAGATAGGTGCGCTGCTCGAGCGCGGCCGCAAACTCGCCGCCTGAGCCCGGGCGGCTGCACGCGCCAAGCGAGCCAACATGAACCTGGAATCCCACTACGTCGATCTGCACGGCCTGCGCAAGTTCTATGTCAGCGCCGGCAGCGGCCCGGCCGTCATCCTGCTGCACGGTTTTCCCGATACCCACGAGATCTGGCGCCTTCAGCTGCCGGCGCTGGTCGCCAATGGCTACCGCGTCATTGCACCGGACATGCGCGGTTACGGCCGCACCGATGCGCCGGCCAGCGCGGGCGCCTACGCGATCGAATTCCTGTGCGCCGACATCCTGGGCCTGATGGATCACCTCGGCCTGGCCACGGCTTCTCTGGTCGGCCATGACTGGGGCGGGCTGGTCGGCTGGCAGCTGTGCATGAATGCGCCGCAGCGCTTCGATCGGTTCGCCGCCTTGTCCACCGGCCACCCGGCGGCGATCGCGGCGGCGGGCGTGGCCCAGCAGATGCGCTTCTGGTATGTGCTGGGTTTCCTGATGCCGGTGGTGGCGGAACATGCGATCCGCGCCAACGACTGGTTCTTCCTGCGCCAGATGACCCGGCGCCCGGACCAGCTGGCGAGCTGGCGCGCGGCGCTGGAACCGGAAGGGCGCCTGACCGCGGCGCTGAACTATTACCGCGCCAACCTCAAGCTGGGCCGGCCGCACAACTGGCGTCCGGTGCAGGTGCCGGTGATGGGCGTCTGGAGCGACCGCGACCCGGCGCTGGGCGAAAAGCAGATGCTCGATTCACTCCACCATTGCCGCAAGGGCTTCCGCTACGAGCGCCTGGCAGGGGCGGGGCACTGGATGCAGCTGTCCGCCACCGACCGCCTCAATGCGCTGCTGCTCGACTTCCTGCGCCCTTCATAGTGCCGCCGCATAGATCGTGCGTGCGTCGGCGCGCGTGACGTCGCGCGGGTTGTTCCCCAGCAGCCTGGTCTGCAGCATGGCATCGTCGGCCAGGCGATCGAGGTCTGCTTCCTGGATGCCGACCTGCTGCAGGGTCGTTTCGATGCCCGTGATCCTGGCGGTTTGTTGCATTGCACCAATGAGCGCTGCGGCCCGCGCCTCGTCGCTTCCGCTCGCAAGCGGCGCCACGATGCCTGCCAGTTCCGCGTACCAGGTTGCCACCCTCTTCGCAAGCCCGGATCAGGTTGCGCGACAGCGACAGCGCCTCGCGCGCCAGCGCGTCCGACAAGAGATTCTTCTTGTGCCTGCTCGTAGAGGCTTCGATCGCATGCACCATCGCATCGATGCCGGTGGCCGCCGTCACCAAGGGCGGCAAGCCCAGGGTCAGCGCCGCATCGAGGATGGCCAGGTCCGCATACAGTTGCGACGCGACCACACCCGTCTTGCTGGTGGCGCCGGTCGTGACGATGGCGATGTTCGTGACTTCGGACCCAGTGCCGGCGGTGGTCGGGATCTGCGCAAGAGGCAGGCGCTTGCCCGCCACTTTGCCGATGCCGTACATGTCCGCCAGCGGCTGGCGGGTCCCGGCCAGCACGGCGACCAGCTTTGCCACGTCCATCGAGCTGCCACCGAAACCAATCACCAGGTCGGCGTCATGGCGGCGCGCGGCGTCGGCGGCGTCGCGCACCACGGCTTCAGGCGGATCGGCGACCACGCCGGAGAAGACCGCCGGGGCCATGCCGGCCTGCTGCAGGCTGAGCAGCGGCAGTTCGAGAAGGCCGGTGCGCAGGAAGCCGGCATCGGTCACGATGAACGGCCGCCGCGCCCCAGGGAAGCGTTCCACCAGCACGTCGCCCAGGCGCTTGGTAACGCCGGCTTCGGACAGGATGCTGGCAACGGTGCTGAAAGCGAAAGCGGTCATGCGGTGTCTCCTTGTTTTTTAGCGACAAGCTTACCGTACAATGCAGCCTCTGCATTCCTCCCAATGTTTTCTCCCATGATTGATTTTGCTTGGCTCGGCGTCGCCGCCTTCACGGCCGGCCTGGTCGATGCCGTCGTCGGCGGCGGTGGCCTGATCCAGATTCCCGCGATCTTTTCCGTGTTGCCCAAGGAGGTGCCGGCGACCCTGCTCGGTACCAACAAGTTTGCCAGCATCTTCGGCACCAGCGCTGCGGCCGTGAACTACGCGCGCCGGGTAAGGGTGGCCTGGAGTACCGCGGCGCCGGCAGCCGCCGCGGCGTTTATCCTGTCCTTCGCTGGCGCCTGGACCGTGACCCGGGTGCCGGCCGACTTTGTACGTACGCTGCTGCCGATCGTCCTGGTGGCGGTCGCCGTGTACACCTTCCGCAAGAAGGACCTGGGTGCCGTACATGCGCCGGTGCATAGCGGCCTCGCCGAGCGCTACTGGGCCATCGGAATCGGCGCCGCCATCGGTTTCTATGACGGCTTCTTTGGGCCGGGTACCGGCAGCTTCCTGATCTTCCTGTTCGTGCGCTTCTTCGGCTTCGATTTCCTCAGTGCGTCGGCCGCGGCCAAGATCGTGAACGTTGCGTGCAACTTCTCGGCCCTGATGTGGTTCGGCTACAGCGGTCACCTGTTGTGGCAACTGGGCCTGATGATGGCGGTGTGCCAGGTGGGCGGTTCGCTGATCGGCACCAGGCTGGCGCTGAAACACGGCAGTGGTTTCGTACGTAAGCTATTCCTGGTGGTGGTGTCCGGCTTGATCCTCAAGACTGCCTACGATGCCTTCACCAAGATCGGTTGGTGATTGTTCCACGTGAAACAATGAAGCCGGGCTTGCCCGGCTTTTGTTTTTGTTCCACGTGAAACAATCGTCGAACAGTCGAGCTAACTGTTCCACGTGAAACAAAAAATGTCGTTTTAGGCGCCTTGCAGAGTCCTGCAAGAAAAAAGAATCTATAATCGCGCATTAGTCTCCTCGCCTCACTCCCAATCATGCTATTTCCAACTGAATTCGACGTCATCGTCGTCGGCGGCGGCCATGCCGGTACCGAGGCTGCACTCGCGTCTGCACGCACTGGTCAGAAGACCCTGCTGCTGACCCACAACATCGAAACACTGGGCGCGATGTCCTGCAACCCGTCCATTGGCGGCATCGGCAAGGGCCATCTGGTCAAGGAAGTCGATGCCCTCGGGGGCGCGATGGCCATCGCAACCGACGAGTCCGGTATCCAGTTCCGCATCCTGAACTCGTCCAAGGGTCCGGCCGTGCGCGCCACCCGCGCCCAGGCCGACCGCATCCTGTACAAGCAGGCCATCCGCTCGCGCCTGGAAAACCAGCCGAACCTGTGGCTGTTCCAGCAAGCCGTGGAAGACTTGATGGTGGAGGGCGACCGCGTAGTCGGCGCCGTCACCCAGGTCGGACTGAGCTTCCGCGCCCGCGCCGTGGTCCTCACCGCCGGCACCTTCCTGGATGGGAAGATCCACGTCGGCCTGCAGAACTATTCCGGCGGCCGCGCCGGCGACCCGCCCGCCGTATCGCTGTCGGCGCGCCTGAAAGAGCTGAAACTGCCGCAGGGCCGCCTGAAAACCGGCACGCCGCCCCGTATCGACGGCCGCAGCATCGACTTTTCCGTGCTGGCCGAACAACCGGGCGACCTCGATCCGGTACCGGTGTTCTCGGTCATGGGCAATGCCGCCATGCACCCGCGCCAGGTGCCGTGCTGGGTGACGCACACCAACGAACGTACCCACGACATCATCCGCAACGGTCTCGACCGCAGTCCGATGTACACCGGCGTCATCGAAGGCATGGGTCCGCGTTATTGTCCATCGATCGAAGACAAGATCCACCGCTTCGCGTCGAAAGAATCGCACCAGATTTTCCTGGAGCCGGAAGGCCTCACCACCAACGAGTTCTACCCGAACGGGATCTCGACCAGCCTGCCGTTCGACGTGCAGCTGGCGCTGGTGCGCTCGATGAAGGGCATGGAAAACGCTTTTATTTTGCGTCCCGGCTATGCGATCGAATACGACTATTTCGACCCGCGTGGCCTGAAGGCCTCGCTGGAAACCAAGGCGATCAAGGGCCTGTTCTTCGCCGGCCAGATCAACGGCACCACCGGCTACGAAGAAGCGGCGGCGCAAGGCTTGCTCGCCGGCCTGAACGCCGCACTGCAGACCAAGGGCGAGGAAGCCTGGACCCCGGGCCGTTCCGAAGCCTACCTGGGCGTGCTGGTCGACGACCTTACCACCCAGGGCGTGGCCGAGCCTTACCGCATGTTCACCAGCCGCGCCGAGTACAGGCTGTCGCTGCGCGAAGACAATGCCGACATGCGCCTGACTGAAATCGGCCGCAAGCTCGGCATTGTGGGCGACGCCCAGTGGGCCGCCTTCGAGACCAAGCGCGAGTCGGTGGCGCGCGAGCTCGAGCGCCTGCGCGCCACCTGGGTCAATCCGCGCATCCTGGCAGCCGCCGAATCCGAGCGCGTGGTGGGGCAGGCGATCGAGCGCGAGTACAACCTGGCGGACCTGCTGCGCCGGCCGAACGTGCAGTACGATACCCTGATGAGCATGACCGGCATCGAAGGCCAGCCGCTGGCGGGTCCCGGGGTCGAGGACCCGGCCGTGCGCGAACAGGTGGAAATCCAGCTGAAATACGCCGGCTACATCGACCGCCAGGCGCGCGAAGTGGAGCGCCACGACCACTACGAAAACCTGAAGCTGCCCGAGAACCTGGATTACCTGGAGATCGGCGCGCTGTCCTTCGAGGTGCGCCAGAAGCTCGACAAGCAGCGTCCGGAAACCCTGGGCCAGGCATCGCGCATCTCGGGCGTGACCCCGGCAGCGATCTCGCTGCTGCTGGTGCACCTGAAAAAGCGCGGCGCCAAGGGCTTTACCAACCCCGATACCAATAACAATACGGAGCTGGCGCAATGAAGTATTTCGACCGCGCCGCGCTGGCGCAAGTGCTGGCGGACGGCGTCAAGGAAATGGCTCTTGCGGTCACGCCGGCGCAGCAGGAGCAGCTGCTCGACTACCTGGCGCTGATGAACAAATGGAACAGCGTCTATAACCTGACCTCGCTGCGCGACCCGATGCAGATGGTGACCCACCACCTGCTCGATTCGCTGGCCGCGGTACCGGCCTTCGCCGGCGCGCAGAACGTACTGGATGTCGGGGCAGGGGGCGGATTGCCCGGGATCGTGCTGGCGATCAGCCGGCCGGACATGAAAGTGGCCATGATCGACACCGTGCACAAGAAGACCGCCTTCCTCAAGCAGGTGAAGGCGGAGCTGGAACTGTCCAACGTCACCGTGCACACGATGAAGGTGCAGGACCTGCAGGTGAGCGACAAATTCGACGTGATTACCTCGCGCGCTTTTGCCGACCTGTCCGATTTCCTGGAATGGTCGGGTCACCTGTTGGCGGAGGGCGGCAAATTCATCGCCCTGAAAGGCACGGCGCCACCGGAAGAGCAGGAGCGGATTCCGGCCCCATGGAAAGTGACCGGATTACAGCCATTGCAGGTGCCAAGGCTGGAAGCGGAGCGCCACCTGGTTTTCGTCGAGCGATCCAAGTAAACAAAATAAACCGTATAAATCGTTTATACCGTTTATACAATACGAACCGTTAAAATGGTTTGTACGGTATGAACGGTATAGAGTCTTGCTCACTGCAGCGTAGCATTGCACCCACGGATAACAACAGATGGCGAAGATTTTTTGCGTAGCGAACCAGAAGGGCGGAGTCGGCAAGACCACCACCAGCGTCAACCTGTCGGCGGGCCTGGCCAAGCTTGACCAGCGCGTGCTGCTGGTCGACCTCGACCCACAGGGCAATGCCACCATGGGCGCGGGCATCAACAAGGCCTCGCTCCAGTCCTCGATCTACCAGGTGCTGCTGGGCGAGGCCGACGTGTCCACCGCGCGCCTGCGCTCGGAAGCGGGGCGCTTCGACGTGCTGCCCGCCAACCGCGAGCTGGCCGGCGCCGAAGTGGAGATGGTCTCGCTCGAAAACCGCGAGCGCCTGCTCAAGGACGCGCTGGCCGCGGTGGACCAGGACTACGACTTCATCCTGATCGATTGCCCGCCGGCGCTGTCGCTGCTCACCCTCAACGGCTTGTGCTCGGCGCACGGCGTGATCATCCCGATGCAGTGCGAGTACTACGCGCTCGAGGGCCTGTCCGACCTGGTCAACACGATCAAGAAGGTGCACGCCAACCTCAATACCGACCTGAAGATCATCGGCCTGCTGCGGGTGATGTTCGATCCGCGCATGACGCTGTCGCAGCAGGTATCGGGCCAGCTCGAGCAGCACTTCGGCGACAAGGTGTTCAAGACCATCATCCCGCGCAACGTGCGCCTGGCCGAAGCGCCGTCCTACGGCATTCCCGGCGTCGTGTTCGACCCGTCGTCCAAGGGCGCCCAGGCGTACATCGCCTTCGGCGCCGAAATGGTCGAGCGCATCAAGACCATGTAATTACAGAAAGCTGACACAGAAATGGCAACCAAAAAACTGAAAGGCCTCGGCCGCGGACTCGACGCACTGCTTGGCGGCGACAGCGAGCCGGCGCAAGCCAAGGCGCCCTCGTCGCTGGCGATCACCCAGATCCAGGCCGGCAAGTACCAGCCGCGTACCCGCATGGACGAAACCTCGCTGAGCGAACTGGCCGCGTCGATCAAGACCCAGGGCATCATGCAACCGGTGCTGGTGCGTCCGCTGGCGGCGGGCTCGCCGGTACCTTACGAGATCATCGCCGGCGAACGGCGCTTCCGCGCGGCGCAAATGGCCGGGCTGGACGAGATTCCGGTGCTGGTGCGCGACGTCGACGACCAGTCCGCCGCCGCGATGGCCCTGATCGAGAACATCCAGCGCGAAGACCTGAATCCGCTGGAAGAAGCGCAAGGCATCCAGCGCCTGATCAACGATTTTCAGTTTACCCACGAACAGGCGGCGGCCGCCGTCGGCCGCTCGCGCAGCGCGGTGTCGAACCTGCTGCGCCTGATCAACCTGGCCTCGCCCGTGCAAACCATGCTGATGGCCGGCGACATCGACATGGGCCACGCCCGCGCCCTGCTGGCGGTGGACAGCGCCCAGCAGATCACGCTGGCCAACCAGGTCATCGCCAAGCGCCTGTCGGTGCGCGAAACCGAGAAGCTCGTCGCACGGGCGATCGAAGACCAGGCCAGCCCGGCAGCAGCGTCGCGCGCCAAGGACAAGCCGGGCGACATCGTGCGCCTGGAAGAAGAATTGTCGGATAAGCTCGCCACCCCGGTGATGTTCAAGATGGGGACGAAGGGCAAGGGGCAGCTGATCATCGACTTCGCCGACCTGGATATCCTGGATGGGGTCCTGGCCCGCTTGCGTGCGTGAATCGTAGGGTGGTCGGGTCCTCCCGGCCGCGCGTCCGGCAGGTGTATGCATGCCACAACCCAGGCCATGCCGGCACCGGTTGAACGCGCGGTCGGCGTAGCCGACCACCCTACGAACAACACCCGGCTCACATGCATATGTGACGGTTAAGTTACTGAAAAGATAGGCTTTTCACCCGCTCGGGTGTTGCTTTCTGCGCATCTTTACGGGGCAGTTATAAGCTCGGAATCGTTTGACTCGCGTCCGTATAACCACTTATAATCCCGCTGATTCGTGTAATTACCACACCGTAACTCGTCCCAATGCGCTAGCGCGGAATAACAAGAACATGCTGCGCATCGTTTCCCTGCAATTGTTGGCAACGGTAGTCGTCGGCCTCATCGCCGCGCTGCTGGGGGGACTGGCTGCGATGTTTTCGGCAATATTGGGTGGTTTGTGCTGTGTTGTGCCCAACGCGATCATGGCAGCGCGCCTGTTCGCCGGCACCAAGACGCCGGGCGGGGCGAATCCTGCGACATTCTTCATCTGGGAATTTGTAAAGATTGCATTGACGGTCGCGCTCCTGTTCGCAACCGCCACGCTGTACCACGATCTGAACTGGCTGGCGCTGATCGCCGGGTTCATCGTGGCGCTGAAAAGTTACATCATCTTATTATTTAGGCACTGACATGACGAGTCCAACCGTAGAAGGCGCAGCAGCAGCATCGCATGCGGCCCCGACCCCATCAGAGTACATCACCCACCACCTGGGTCACTTGACGAACAAGCACCAGGATTTCGTGGTGGACTTCAGTGTCTTCAACTACGACACGATCTTCTGGTCGATCTTTGCCGGCGTGCTGGGCAGCTTCGTCATGTGGCTGGCCGCGCGCAAGGCCACCTCGGGCGTGCCGGGCCGTTTCCAGGCCGCTGTGGAAATGCTGGTTGAAATGGTCGAAGACCAGTCGAAATCGATCGTGCACGGCGACCGCAGCTTCATCGCGCCGCTGGCCCTGACCGTGTTCGTCTGGGTCGCCATCATGAACTCGCTCGACTTCCTGCCAGTCGACATGTTCGCCGCCCTGTTCAACGTGCTGGGCGTGGAAAACATGTTCCCGTATCACCGCGTGGTCCCGACCGCCGACCTGAACGGCACCCTGGGCATTTCGCTTGGCGTGCTGGCACTGATGCTGTACTACAGCGTCAAGATCAAGGGCCTGGGCGGCTTCATCCACGAACTGTTCGCCGCACCGTTCGGCATCTGGATGGCGCCGTTCAACCTGCTCCTGAATATCATCGAATATGCAGCAAAAACCGTGTCGCTGGGTATGCGACTGTTCGGCAACATGTACGCCGGTGAGCTGCTGTTCCTCTTGATTGCTCTGCTCGGCTCTATGGCCACTGCATTCGGTGTGATTGGTCACATCATTGCAGGTTCGATCTGGGCGATCTTCCACATCCTGATCGTGTTCCTGCAGGCATTCATTTTCATGATGCTGACGCTGGTGTATATCGGTCAGGCCCATGAAGGCCACTGATCGGCGCCGCAAGCATCGAACAGATAGTGGTTGTAAAGAAGTTGTAGCTTTTAATCTAGTTTTTAATTTAACTTTTGGAGTAACTCATGACTGACCTTTCTTTTGTTGCACTGGCTTGCGGTTTGATCATCGGCCTGGGTGCTATCGGTGCTTGCATCGGCATCGCCATCATGGGCGGTAAATTCCTCGAAGCTTCTGCACGTCAGCCAGAACTGATGAACACCCTGCAGACCAAGATGTTCCTGCTGGCCGGCCTGATCGACGCTGCATTCCTGATCGGTGTTGGTATCGCCATGCTGTTCGTCTTCGCACGTCCATTCAGCTAATCAAGCACGTTTTGATCTGAAGAGCCGAACCCTCCCGGTTCGGCATCCGTTTTTGTGAGAAGGAATTTAACGTGAACTTGAACGCAACTTTGTATGTCCAGTTCGCAGTCTTCTTCATCCTCGCGATCTTCACGATGAAATTCGTGTGGCCGCCGCTGATGAAAGCACTCGACGAGCGTGCTGAGAGGATCGCGAACGGCCTGGCCGCTGCAGACCGCGGCAAGGCCGACCTGGCCGCCGCCGAAAAACGCGTGCAGGCCGAAATGGCTGGCGCCCGTGACGAAGTGCAGAAGCGCATCGTCGAAGCCGAGAAGCGCGCTGCCCAGATCATCGACGCAGCCAAGCAGTCCGCCGTGGAAGAAGCAGCACGCATCGTCGCTGCCGCCAAGGCTGACGCCGAGCAGCAAGTAACCCGTGCACGCGAAGAACTGCGTGGCCAGGTTGCCAGCCTGGCAGTGCAAGGCGCCGAGCAGATCCTGAAGCGTGAAGTGAACGCAGCGGCCCACGCCGACCTGCTGTCGAAACTGTCGACCGAGCTCTGATCATGGCAGAAATCGCAACCGTCGCCCGCCCTTACGCCGAAGCGCTGTTCCGTGTTGCCCAGTCGGGCGACATGGCCGCCTGGTCGACCGTCGCATCGGAACTGGGCCAGATCGGCACCAATGCCGATGTGCAGGCTTTCGCCAGCAACCCGAAAGTCACCCACGCACAGCTGGCCGACACGATTGCGTCCCTGGTCAAGTCGCCGCTGAACGCCGAAGCGAAGAACTTTATCGCGATGCTGGCCGAAAACGGCCGCGTCACCCTGCTGCCCGAGATCGCCGCCCAGTTCGCGGCATTGAAGAACGCCAACGAAGGCGCCGCCGATGCGGACGTCTTCAGCGCCTTCGAGATCTCGGGTGACCAGCTGGCCCAGCTGGTCGCTGTGCTGGAAAAGAAATTTGGCCGCAAGCTGAACCCAACGGTAACAGTGGATCCTTCGCTGATCGGTGGTGTGCGCGTGGTCGTCGGCGACGAAGTGCTCGATACCTCGGTCCGCGCCAAGCTGCAACAGATGCATGTTGCGCTGGCGTCCTGAGCACCTATCTAGCAGCACGCGCCGGCTTCACGCCCTTGCCCTACGCATCAAAAACATTAGGAGTTAGCACTCATGCAACTTAATTCTTCTGAAATCAGCGAACTGATCAAGAGCCGCATCCAGGGCCTTGAAGCTTCGGCTGACGTTCGCAATCAAGGCACGGTGATCTCCGTCGCCGACGGTATCTGCCGCATCCATGGTCTGTCGGACGTGATGCAGGGTGAGATGCTGGAATTCCCGGGCAACACCTTCGGCCTGGCGATGAACCTCGAGCGCGACTCGGTCGGCTCGGTCATCCTGGGTTCGTACGAGCACATCTCGGAAGGCGACATCGTCAAGACGACCGGCCGCATCCTGGAAGTGCCGATCGGTCCTGAACTGCGTGGCCGCGTGGTCAACGCACTGGGCCAGCCGATCGACGGCAAGGGTCCTGTCAATGCACAGCTGACCGCCCCGATCGAAAAGATCGCCCCAGGCGTGATCGCCCGTGAATCCGTGTCGCAGCCTATGCAGACCGGCATCAAGTCGATCGACGCAATGGTGCCGATCGGCCGTGGCCAGCGCGAGCTGATCATTGGCGACCGCCAGACCGGTAAATCGGCCGTGGCAGTCGACGCGATCATCAACCAGAAGGGCCAGGGCGTCACTTGCGTGTACGTCGCAATCGGCCAGAAAGCGTCGACCATCAAGAACATCGTGCGTTCGCTGGAACAGCACGGCGCGATGGAATACACCATTGTGGTTGCAGCATCGGCGTCGGAATCGGCCGCCATGCAATACATCTCGGCCTACTCGGGCTGCGCAATGGGCGAATACTTCCGCGACCGCGGCGAAGACGCACTGATCGTCTATGACGATCTGTCGAAGCAAGCTGTTGCGTATCGCCAGATCTCGCTGCTGCTGCGCCGCCCACCAGGCCGCGAAGCTTATCCAGGCGACGTGTTCTACCTGCACAGCCGCCTGCTCGAGCGCGCAGCACGCGTGAACGCCGACTACGTGACCAAGTTCACCAACGGCGCCGTCACCGGCAAGACCGGTTCGCTGACCGCACTGCCGATCATCGAAACCCAGGCGGGCGACGTCTCGGCCTTCGTGCCGACCAACGTGATTTCGATTACCGACGGCCAGATCTTCCTGGAGACCTCGCTCTTCAACGCCGGTATCCGTCCTGCGATCAACGCCGGTATCTCGGTGTCGCGCGTCGGTGGCGCCGCCCAGACCAAGGTCATCAAAAACCTGTCGGGCGGTATCCGTACCGACCTGGCGCAGTACCGTGAGCTGGCTGCGTTCGCGCAGTTCGCATCGGACCTGGACGAATCGACCCGCAAGCAGCTGGACCGCGGCGCGCGCGTGACCGAACTGCTGAAGCAGCCGCAGTTCTCGCCTCTGTCGACCTCGCTGATGGCCGCATCGCTGTTCGCCGTCAACAAAGGCTACCTGGACGATATCGAAGTCAAGAAAGTGCTGCCGTTCGAACATGGCCTGCACAGCTTCCTGAAGTCGGGCCACGCTGCCCTGCTGTCGAAGATCGACGAAACCAAGCAACTGGACAAGGACGGCGAAGCTGCGCTGGCCGCCGCCATTGCTGATTTCAAAAAATCCGGCGCATATTAATCAATGGGCCGGCGTCGCCTGAAGGCGGCGCCGGTGCGCGGAAGGAGTAAGGACTCATGGCAGCAGGCAAAGAGATTCGTGGCAAGATCAAGAGCGTAGAGAATACGAAGAAGATCACCAAGGCGATGGAAATGGTCGCCGCATCGAAAATGCGCAAGGCGCAGGATCGCATGCGCGCCGCCCGTCCCTATAGTGAGAAAGTTCGTAACATCACCGCCAATCTGGCCACTGCAAACCCGGAGTATACGCACCCGTTCATGGCGCAAGCCAAGCACGTGAAAGCGAAGGCCGTGGGCTTCATCGTCGTCACGACCGACAAGGGTCTGTGCGGCGGCATGAACACCAACGTGCTGCGTCTGGTAACGCAAAAAGCGCGCGAGCAGGAACAGGCGGGCAACCGCGTCGAGGCAGTTGCCATCGGCAACAAGGGCCTCGGTTTCCTGAACCGCATGGGCATGCAGCTCGTGTCGCAAGCCACCCAGCTCGGCGATACGCCGCACCTGGAGAAGCTGATCGGCCCGGTCAAAGTGATGCTGGACGCGTACCAGGAAGGCAAGCTCGACGCTGTCTACCTGTGCTACACCAAGTTCATCAACACGATGAAGCAGGAAGCAATGGTCGAGCAGCTGCTGCCGCTGTCGCCCAAGCACCTGGCGACCGAAGCGGGCGCCCACAGCTGGGACTACCTCTACGAACCGGAACCGCAAGTCGTCATCGACGAACTGCTGGTGCGTTACGTGGAAGCGCTGGTCTACCAGGCGGTGGCGGAAAACCTGGCGTCCGAGCAATCGGCGCGCATGGTTGCGATGAAGGCCGCGAGCGATAACGCCGGCAGTGTCATCAGCGACCTCAAGCTGGTCTACAACAAGACCCGCCAGGCTGCGATTACCAAAGAACTCTCCGAGATCGTTTCCGGCGCAGCTGCCGTTTAACTGATCAACTAGTACAAGAATTTAACTATATATCTGAAGGAACGAACATGGCTGATGGCAAAATCGTTCAGTGTATCGGCGCAGTGGTTGACGTGGAATTTCCACGTAACGCCATGCCGAAAGTGTACGACGCACTGAAAATGGAAGGCTCGGATCTGACCCTGGAAGTCCAGCAACAGCTGGGCGACGGCGTGGTCCGTACCATTGCTCTGGGCAGCTCGGACGGCATGCGTCGCGGCATGATCATCCAGAACACCGGCAAGCCAATCATGGTCCCGGTCGGTACCCCGACCCTGGGTCGCATCATGGACGTGCTGGGCAACCCGATCGACGAATGCGGTCCGGTCAGCCACGAACGCATGGCCTCGATCCACCGCGATGCGCCGGCCTACGACGAACTGTCGCCATCGACCGACCTGCTGGAAACCGGCATCAAGGTCATCGACCTGGTCTGCCCGTTCGCCAAAGGCGGTAAAGTCGGCCTGTTCGGCGGCGCCGGCGTCGGCAAGACCGTCAACATGATGGAACTGATCAACAACATCGCCAAGGCACACTCGGGTCTGTCCGTGTTCGCCGGCGTGGGTGAGCGTACCCGTGAAGGTAACGACTTCTACCACGAGATGGCCGATGCCAAAGTCGTCGACCTGGAAAACCCTGCCAACTCGAAAGTGGCAATGGTCTACGGTCAGATGAACGAACCACCAGGCAACCGCCTGCGCGTCGCGCTGACCGGCCTGACCATGGCCGAAGCTTTCCGTGACGAAGGCAAGGACGTGCTGTTCTTCGTCGACAACATCTACCGCTACACCCTGGCCGGTACCGAAGTCTCGGCACTGCTGGGCCGTATGCCATCGGCAGTGGGCTACCAGCCTACCCTGGCCGAAGAGATGGGCCGCCTGCAAGAGCGCATCACCTCGACCAAGACCGGTTCGATCACCTCGATCCAGGCCGTCTACGTCCCTGCGGATGACTTGACCGACCCGTCGCCAGCTACCACCTTCGCCCACCTTGACTCGACCGTCGTCCTGTCGCGTGACATCGCTTCGCTGGGTATCTACCCTGCGGTCGACCCACTCGATTCGACCTCGCGCCAGCTGGACCCGCTGGTCGTCGGTGAAGAGCACTACGCCACCGCGCGCGCCGTGCAGAACACCCTGCAGCGCTACAAGGAACTGCGTGACATCATCGCGATTCTGGGCATGGACGAACTGGCCCCGGAAGACAAGCTGGTCGTCGCACGCGCTCGTAAGATGCAGCGTTTCCTGTCGCAGCCTTTCCACGTCGCTGAAGTCTTCACCGGCGCACCAGGCAAGTACGTTTCGCTGAAAGACACGATCAAGGGCTTCAAGATGATCGCATCGGGCGAACTGGACCACCTGCCGGAGCAGGCCTTCTACATGGTCGGCACGATCGAGGAAGCTATCGAGAAAGCCAAGAAACTGGCTGCTGGCTAAGCTGGTTTTTCAACCTGAAGGACAGACATGGCAAACACTATGCAAGTGGACGTGGTCTCGGCCGAAGAGCAGATCTTCTCCGGCCTGGCCGAATTCGTCGCGCTGCCGGGTGAAGCGGGTGAGCTGGGTATCTATCCGAAGCACACCCCCTTGATCACCCGCATCAGGCCAGGTGCTGTACGGATCCAGGTAGCCGGCGGTGGCGAAGAGTTCGTCTTCGTCGCCGGCGGTATCCTCGAAGTGCAGCCGAATGGCGTGACCGTTCTGGCCGACACCGCAATCCGCGGTGGCGACCTGGACGAAGCGAAGGCACTGGAAGCAAAGAAGCAGGCCGAAGAGCTGATGCTGAACAAGGAATCGAAGATCGACTACGCGAAAGCCCAGGCCGAGATGGCCGCGGCGATCGCGCAGCTGGCGGCGATCCAGAAGCTGCGTTCGAAAGGACGCTGAGCAGCATCCGTCTCAAGCGGATAAGCAAGAAAAGCTGTGGCTTAATACTGTTTAATTAAGTTGCAACATGCACGTCGTTCCGGCGCAGGCCGGAACCCAAGTTTTGCTAGCGCTATCAAAACGCTTGCAGACTTAGGTTCCGGCCTTCGCCGGAACGACGTTTTTACGTTAACAAAAGAATTTCCGTGCCCTGAAGTAAGATTGCGCGGCGTGTTGGTGCCGCCCGGCGTTTCGACTTAGTATGGTTCGGCCCAGTACCACACTCATCGAGTCGATCATGGCCAATGCTCCACAACATGATAAAGAGCAAGAACCCTCGTTTCGCCGGACCTTGTACCGCTTCCTCTTCTTCGACTGGCTGTTCCGCGACGTGAGCGCCGCGCGCGACCTGTTCGAGCGCCACGCCGCGCGCGAACACAATCGTCGCATGAGCCGCTACCTGCCGGTCTATATGGGGCGCTGGTCGGTGCTGGCCACCTTCGACTTCGCGCTCGGTTTCCTGTTCGAGCGGGTCCTGTCCGCCACCATGCTCTCGGCCCTGTTCTTCACCGGTTCCTGCGTGACCATCACCGGCCTGGTCGTCATGACCGTAACCTGGCTGTTCCTCACCTACGCCAAGCTGTCCTGAGCCGCCCCCGGCGGCCTTCCGTTCGCCCCCGCATAGTCACCGCTTGACCCATTCGGACGACCACTTGTCGGGGATCGATTGCGACTCCCTGCGCGGAAAACATACAGTCGCGGCACACCAAAACCAGAAAGGATGCCGACCATGTTGACCCGTACCGCCATCTGCGCCGCCGCGCTGCTTCTGTGCCAGCCGCACGCCGCCTTCGCCCAGGACAAGGCCCCCGTCAGCCGCGAGGCCCAGGACCTCGCCGGCCGCCTCGACGCCACCATCGCGCCTTACTTCCAGCCGGACGCCCCGGGCGCCGCCATCCTCGTCGTCAAGGATGGCAAGACCGTGTTGCGCCGCGCCTACGGCATGGCCGATACCGCCAAAGGCGTGAAGATGTCGCCCGACATGGTGCTGCGCATCGGCTCGATGACCAAGCAGTTCACGGCCACCGCCATCCTGCTGCTGGCGGACGAAGGCAAGCTGGCGCTCTCGGACCCCAACACCAACTACCTGCCCGGCTACCCGACCCAGGGCAAGACCATCACCATCGAACACCTGCTGACCCACACCTCGGGCATCGTCAGCTACACCGGCAAGCCCGGCTTCCCGCAGCAGGCGCCGCAGGACATCACAGTGGCGGCCCAGATCGACTCGTTCAAGAACGACCCGCTGCAGTTCGAGCCGGGCAGCACCTGGCGCTACAACAATTCGGGCTACTACCTGCTTGGCGCGATCATCGAAAAAGTCTCCGGCCAGCCTTACCACGCCTTCCTCGAGCAGCGCATCTTCCTGCCGCTGGGGATGAGCCACACTGCCTACGAAGGCCACGAGCGCAGCAAGTGGCCGAGCGCCGCGGGCCACAGCCTCGCAGCCAACGGCTTCGGCCCGGCGCGCCAGCTCGGCAAGAACCAGTCCTATGCTGCGGGCGAGCTGGTATCGACCGTCGACGACCTGGCGAAATGGGAGGCGACCATCGCCGGCAAGAAACTGCTGAAACCCGCCACCTGGCAGCGCGCCTTCACGTCCTACCGCCTGCTCGATGGCAAGGACAGCAACTACGGCTACGGCTGGGAGATGACGCTGATCCAGGGCGAGCCGACCATCGGCCACAGCGGCTCGACCCGCGGCTTCCGCTCCTATGGCCTGCGGCTGCCGGCCAAGGGCGTGTATGTGGCGGTGCTGACCAACAGCGACTCCGGCACGGTGGTGCCGGACGTGGTGGCGCGCCGGGCAGCGGCGGTCGCCATCGGCAAGCCGCTGCCGGAATTCAGGGAAGTGGCGCTCAGTGCCGCGGCGCTGGACGCGGTGGCGGGCGAGTACACCCTCGACAAGGACGTGAAGCGCGTGTTCCGGCGCGACGGCGAGTATCTATCGATGCAGCGCAGCGGCCGTGGCCCGCTGCTGTTGAAAGCACTGTCGGCCAATACCTTCTTCGTGCCCGACACCGTGGACTGGTTCGTGTTCCAAGTGGACGCTGCCGGCAAGGCAACGGGCGTGACGTACAACCAGGACGGCAGGGCGCTGGTGCACCTGCGCAGTGGCGAGGCGCCGCCGCCGCGAATCGTGGCGAAGATTCCGGTTGCCGCCTTCGACGCTCACCTTGGGCGCTACGAGATGCAGCCCGGGATGGTGATGGAAATTATCCGCGAGGGCAGCCGCTACTTCGTGCAGCCGAACGGCCAGCGCCGGCTCGAGATCTTCCCCCTGAGCGAGAGCCGCTTCTTCGCCCGCGATGTGGATGCCGAGATCAGCTTCGACGACCAGGGCCTCACCTTCAAGCAGGGCGCCCGCAGCCACCTTGGCCGCAAGATTTGACGGGCTGGGGCGTCAATACTGCCGTCTGTCGCCCGGTCGTTGCCGCCGAAGCAAGCCGGGCCTATCCTTTCCGTACTAACCACCACGACTGAAAGGACCGACCATGCTGCTTCGTACCGCCATCTGCGCCGCCGTGCTGCTGCTGTGCCAGCCGCACGCGGCACTCGCCCAGGATGCCGCCAGGGCGACACTCGCCGAGCAGGACCTGGCCGGCCGCATCGACGCCGCGATCGCGCCCATGTTCCAGCCCGCGGCGCCGGGCGCCACCGTCATCGTGGTCAAGGATGGCAAGACGGTGCTGCGCCGCGCCTACGGCATGTCCGACACCGCCAAGGGCGTGAAGATGGCGCCGGAGATGGCGCTGCGCCTGGGCTCCATCACCAAGCAGTTCACCTCGACCGGCATCCTGATGCTGGCGGAAGAGGGCAAGCTGTCGGTGGACGACGACATCACGAAGCACCTGCCGGACTACCCGACGCGCGGCAAGAAGATCACGATCGCGCAGCTGCTCACGCATACCTCGGGCATCGCCAGCTATACGGCCAAGCCGGACTACCGCACCCGCATGACGCAGGACCTCACGGTGGCGCAGATGATCGACTCCTTCAAGGACGATCCGCTCGACTTCGAGCCGGGCAGCCAGTACCGCTACAACAATTCGGGCTACTTCCTGCTCGGCGCGATCATCGAGAAGATCTCGGGCCAGTCCTACGCGAGCTTCGTCGAGCAGCGCATCTTCGTCCCGCTCGGCATGAACGACACGTATTACGAAGGCCATGGCAGCAGCAAGGCGCCGGTGGCGGCCGGCCACATGCGCGTGGAGTCCGGATTCGGCCCGGCGCATCCCCTGAGCATGACCCAGCCCTACGCGGCCGGCTCGCTGGTTTCCACCGTGGACGACCTGGCGCGCTGGGACGCCGCCATTCGAGCAGGCCGCCTGCTCAAGCCGGCCAGCTGGCAGAAGGCGTTCACGCCCTACCGCCTGGCGGACGGCAAGGACATCAACTACGGCTATGGCTGGGAAGTGGCGACAGTGCAGGGCGCGCCGATGGTCGGCCACGGCGGCGGCATCAACGGCTTCTCGACCTATGCGCTGCGGCTGCCGGAACAGAAGGTCTACGTGGCGGTGCTGACCAACAGCGACAGCGGCCCGGTCAACCCGGGCGTGGTGGCGCGCAAGGCCGCCGGCATCGCGATCGGCAAGCCGCACCGCGAATTCCGGGAAGTCGCGCTGCAGCCGGCCGCGCTCAATGGCCTGGCTGGTGCTTTTGAGGTCGAGAAGGGCGTGCAGCGCGTGTTCCGCCGCCAGGGCGACAGCCTGGTGATGCAGCGCAGCGGCCGCCCGCCGGTGGTGGTCAAGCCGCTGTCGGCCAATGAGTTTTTCATCCCGGGCACGCTGGAGTACTTCGAGTTCCAGCGCAACGAGCAGGGCGTGGTCACCCAGGTGCTGCAGCACTACGACGGCGGCACGCTGGTGCAGCCGCGCGTTGGGGACGCCCCGGCCGGGCGCCGGGCGGTGAAGATCGCCGACGGCGCCTTCGATGCCCGCGTCGGCCGCTACGAGCTGCGCCCGGGCTTCGTGATGGAACTGAGCCGCGAGGGCGGGCGCTACTTCGCCCAGGCGACCGGGCAGGGCAAGCTGGAGATCTTCCCGATGAGCGAAACGGTGTTCTTCTCGAACGACGTCGATGCGGAAATCAGCTTCGAAGGGCAGGGCTTCGTGCTCAAGCAGGGCGGGCGCAATCTTCCGGCCCGCAAGCTGTAACGACGACCCTACCTGGCCTGTTCACCGGCCAGGCGCAGCGCCACCTTGTGCCGGAAGTAGTCCTCCTTCACGTAGCGGTACAGGTTGGCGCCCGGGCACACGGTCTTGTCCGAGTGGTCGCGGTGGCTCTTGATATCGTCCAGCGACACCTTGTATTTTGCCGCCAGCAGCGCCATCACGTTCACCACTGCGTCGAGCTGCTGCTGGTTAGGTTCCACTTCCTCGAAATTGCCGACCACCTCGATCAGGGCGTGGCCGGACGGGTCGTATTCGGTGTTGGTGTCGCCCGCGAAGTCGATGTTGCGAGCCTCGTAGACGCGGCCATCGAGGTCGATCACGTAGTGGTAGGGGATGTCGAGCCAGCCCTTGGTGGTGCGCGACCAGGTTTGCAGGCGCCGCAGGTAGGCCTGCGGGTCGGTGCCCGGCTTGAAGGCTTCGCCCTGGTGGTGCAGCGTGATCTGGGTGATGGTGTGGCGGCGCGCCTTGGTGGCGTCGGCCGGGGTCCCGCCCCAGCTGGCGACGGGCACGATGGCGCGTTCGACCGCGGCCAAAGGTTCGCCGGCGTGGGCGGGCAGCGCCAGGAGGGCGGCGAGGATACAGTAAAGGGCAGGCAGGCGCATGGCGGACTCGGAAACGAACGAGCCAGTATCTTTTCACGTTTGCGCCCGCTACGCCAGCGTACGCGCCCGAATGATGCAAACCTGATAAGCTGGTGCCGAGTCCAGAACCGAACCAGAGCCTATGCGAAGCATTTCCCAGATCCTCACCGACAGCAAGACCATCGCCATCGTCGGCCTGTCGAACAAGCCTGACCGCGCCAGCTTTGGCGTGGCCGAATACCTGCAGCAGAATGGCTACCGCATCGTGCCGGTCAACCCGAGCTACGCCGGCGACAGCATCCTCGGCGAAAAGGTCTACGCCAGCCTGCAGGAAGCGGCCGACGCCGTGGGCGCTACAGGCCAGCGGATCGACATCGTCGACTGCTTCCGCAAATCCGAAGACATTGCGCCGATCGCGCGCGAAGCGATCGCCGTGCGCGCCGGCTGCCTGTGGATGCAGCTCGACATTGAAAACCAGCCTGCCGCCGACCTCGCGCGCGCCGCCGGCCTGGACGTGGTCATGAACCACTGCATCAAGATCGAGCACCGCAGCCTGCAGGACTGAAGGTTTCGGCAAATCCGGCGATTTTTCGGTCAAGGCCTGCGTTACAATCATGGCATCGCCACCCAGGGAATCCCCGCCATGATCAAGACCACCGCCCTGCTGTTCGCAGCGCTCGCCGCCGCCAGCGCCGTCCAGCCCGTAGCAGCACAGACCGCTACCGCCCCGGCAGCCAGCCGCATGCCGGCCGCTTGCCCTGCCATCCTCAAGCAGAACTTCAAGCGCCTGCAGGACGAGGCGCCGCAGGACCTGTGCCAGTACGCCGGCAAGGTGGTGCTGGTGGTGAACACGGCCAGCTACTGCGGCTTCACCAAGCAGTATGAAGGGCTGGAGAAGCTGTACGCCAAGTACGGCGGCCGCGGCCTCGTGATCCTAGGCTTCCCGTCGAACGACTTCGGCAAGCAGGAGCCGGGCAACGCCAAAGAAATCGCCGACCTGTGCTTCAACACCTACGGCGTGAAGTTCCCGATGTTCGCCAAGAGCGTGGTCACCGGCCCGGACGCCAACCCGCTGCACGCCAGCCTCACCAAGGCCACCGGCCAGGCGCCCAAGTGGAACTTCACCAAGTACCTGATCGGCCGCGACGGCAAGGTGCTGGAGCACTTCCCGAGCAAGGTGACGCCGGAAGACCCGGCCCTGGTCGGCAAGGTCGAGCAGGCCCTCGCGATGTAGTCAAGCAGTGGGCGTGCCGTCCAGCAGGACGGCGCGCAGCGGCCCGCGCAGGGCATTGCAGACGACGATGTCGTCTGCCTCTTGCAGCATGGCGCGCGTGATCACGCGCTCGCTGGCGTGCCACGCCGGCGCGGCCAGCATCACGCCCCGCATCACGCCCGGCAGCAGCCCGCAGGACAGCGGCGGCGTGATCCACTCGCCGCCAAAGCGCACGAACACATTGCTGCGCCCCCCTTCCGTCAATTCCCCGCGCTCGTTGAAGAACAGGGCATCAAAAGCGCCCTGCGCCTCCGCATTGCGCCAGGCGGCGTCGTAGCGGCTCCGTACGGCCGTCTTGTGGCGCAGGAAGACGTCGCCCGAGTCGGTAGGCGCGTCGGCCAGCAGCAGGCCCACCGGCTCGCTCAGCGGCGCCAGCGGGCCCGCCTGCACCGCCAGTTGGCCGGACGGCGCGCAGGACAAGCGCAGGCGGTGCAGCCCATCCGGCGGCAGGGCCAGGCAGGCATCGTTCAGCAGCGCGCGCGCGGCGCCCAGGTCGAACGGGTAGCCAAAGTAGCGGCAGGAGCCGGCCAGGCGGTCGAGGTGCTGCTCGAGGTGGCGGCAGCCATGCTCGTAGGACGCGCGGATGGTCTCGAACAGGTCGAATTCGTTCGGCAGGCCGGTGAGGAAGCGCGCCTTCAATTGGCACTCGGCGAATTCGGACGCCGCATCGCTGTCATGCACGATGCCGGCGCCCACGCCCAGTTCCCCGCGCCGGGTGCCGCCCGTGGCCGCGCCCAGCGCCAGCGTGCGGATCGGGACCGACAGGCAAAAATTGCCGAAACCCGCGCCGCAGGCCTGACCGGCCTGCGGCGGGTCGAACCAGCCGATCGCGCCGGTATAGATGCCGCGCGCCGCCGGTTCCAGTTCGTGGATGATCTCCATGGTGCGGCGCTTGGGCGCCCCGGTGATCGAGCCGCAGGGGTAGAGCGCGGCGAACACCTGTTCCAGCGTCGTCCCTTGGCGCAGGCGCGCCTGCACGGTCGAGGTCATCTGCAGCACGCTGCCGTAGCGCTGCACGTCGAACAGCGCCGGCACCTCGACGCTGCCGGTATCGGCGATGCGGCCAAGGTCGTTGCGCAGCAGGTCGACGATCATCAGGTTTTCGGCGCGGTTCTTGCTGTCCTGGGCCAGCGCCTGCGCGCGTTGCGCATCGACGCCATCGTCGCCGCTGGCCGGGGCCGTGCCCTTCATCGGGCGCGCCAGCAGCACGCCGGCTTCATGGCGCACGAACAGCTCGGGCGAGAACGACAGCAGGGCGCCGCCGTCGGGCAGCGCCACCAGCGCGCCGTAGGGCACGCGCTGGCGCGCCCGCAGGCGCGCGTACAGGCCGACCAAGGGGCCGAAGGCGTCGAAGCGCAGGCGGTAGGTGTAGTTGACCTGGTAGGTGTCGCCGGCGGCGATGTAGTCGCGGATACGGTTGATCGCATCGGTGAACGCGGCCTCGTCGACGTTGGCGCCGATGCCGGCCACGCCGCAGACCGTGGGGCTGGCAGTGCGGGTAGCGATCCAGGCCTCGACCTGGGACCCGTCGAGGTGCTCGCACTGGGCGAACAGCAGCACCTGCGCCAGCGGCCCGTCGACCGCATGCGCGGGCAGTCCCTGCAGGTGCGCGCCCAGTTCATAGGTGAGCAGCGGCACGGCGTACAGGCCGCGCGCCAGCGCCTCCTGCATGTCCTGCAGCAGTTGCGGCCAGCCGGCCGCGTCCTGGCAGCGCAGCGTGCCCGCATGGCGGCTATACAGGCGCGAACGGGCCTCGCCGGCGGCGCCGGCGTCGTCGAGCAAGGCAAAGACTTCCTGCGTTTCCATGATGCGGCTGCAGATCCTCTATGCCGCCAGCAGCAGCGACAGCTGCAGGCTGGTGCCCTCGGCCGGGTTCTGCTTGAACCCGGTCTTGGCGAAACGGTGCCAGCGCCCGGTCACGTAGCTCACCATCAGGCTGGCGCGCGCCGCGACGTCGGCTTCGGTACCGTGGCCCTGGGTGACGGCGATGCGCAAGGCCTGCTTGAAGGCCATCTCGACCTTGTCGTAGAACCCGTTCATGCGCGCCTGCAGGCGCTCGTCCTCACCCACCAGGGCGTCGCCGATCAGCACCCGCGTCATGCCGGGGTTGTTGGCGGCAAAGGAGAGCAGCATCTGCAGGATGGCGTGGGCCTGATCGACGCCGACTTCCTCGCGCTCGGCGATCTGGTTGATCAGGCCGAACACGCTGGACTCGATGAATTCGATCAGGCCCTCGTACATTTGCGCCTTGCTGGCGAAGTGGCGGTACAGCGCCGCCTCCGACACCGACAGCCGCGCCGCCAGCGCCGCCGTGGTGATCTTCTCGCCCTTGGGCTGCTCGAGCATCGAGGCCAGGGCCTGGAGGATTTGCAGCTTGCGCTGGCCTGGCTTGGTGCTTGCCATGTGATCCCTAGAATAGTGTTGGTTGTTAGCGCAGACGGTGCAGGCGCGCGGGCAGCTGCCGCACGGATTTTACTTTGACATCGACGTAACCGGGGCGTTTCAGGGTCCGCGGCAGGGACGCTTTTCCGATCGGGTCGCTCATGCGCAGGTATTGCGTGACCCAGACGGTGCGCACCCCGAGCCGGCTGGCGCTTTTCAGGTTGGCCAGCGTGTCTTCGACCAAAATGCAGCGGCGCGCCGCCACGCCGTGCTTGCGCAGCAGGCGGCGCAGCATCAGGCTCGAAGGCTTGGGCCGCAGCTGGCGGTGCACGTGCATGTGTTCGATGGCGACGTGGTGCGAGAAATGGCGGCCCAGGCCCAGGTGGCGCATCACGTCGGTCGAATAGCGGGTCGGCGCGTTGGTGAGCAGGATCTTGCGGCCCGGGAGGCGGCGCAGCAGCGCGCCCAGGCCTTTTTCGGCGCGCACCAGCTTTTGCAGCTCCTGGAGGTCGTGGGTGACGTGCAGGAAGTCCTTGGGGCACACCTGGTGATGGCGGATCATCCCGAGCAGGGTGGCGCCGTAGCGCTTCCAGTAGCCCAGGCGCGCGGCATCGACCACGTCCTGGCTGGCGGGCGTGGCGCCGTCGCCCAGCACGCGTGCGATATACGTGTTCATGTTGGCGCTGATCGCCGGGAAGATCGCGTGCGAGGCGTCGTGCAGGGTGTTATCAAGGTCGAACAGCCAGACGGGGGAGGGCGAGGTATGATTTGGCACGATGGGCGAACCCGACAGGAGAGAATGGATGCGACGTTCGATTATAGTGGTGTTCCTGAGCTTCTTCCTGCTGGCGGCACAGGCCTTCGCCGCCGAACGCGGCGCGCTGTTCAAGGTGAGCGGCAACGGCCACGTGCTGCACCTGTACGGCACCATCCACGTCGGCCGCCCCGACTACTATCCGCTCGAGCCGCGCATCCGCCAGGCGCTGGCCGCGGCGCCCACGCTGGCGCTGGAAATCGACGCCCGGCGCGACCCGGCGGCGATCGCCGAAGCCTTCCGCCTGCACGGCATGTTCCAGGCCGGCAGCCCTGGTGCGGCGAGCCTGCAGCCGGAGCGCCGCCAGCGCATCGAGGCGGCCCTGAAAAAGCAGGGCCTCGATCCGGGCGCGGTGGCGCAGTTCAAGCCATGGGTGCTGGTGACGATGCTGGCGGTGATCGACGCCACCAAACTGGGCTACTCCCCGGCCCTGGGCGTGGACGACCACCTGTCGCAGCTGGCGCAGGCCAACAAGGCGCGCAAGACGCGGGTAGCCGAACTCGAGACCATGCACTACCAGGCCGGGCTGCTCAACCGCCTGCCGGACGAAGCGCAGTGGCGCCTGCTGGAAGAAACGCTGGAGAACATGGAATCGGGCCAGCAGCTGCGCGAGACGCGCGAACTGTTCGAGGCCTACGAGCGCGCCGACCAGAAAGCGCTGGACGCGATCGCACGCCGCATCGAAGACGACGACACCCTCACCGGCAAGACCACGCGCGAATTGCTGCTGGACGAGCGCAACGGACCGATGGCGGACAAGGTGGCCGCGCTGCTGGCGCGCGAGAACAACACGGTGGTGGCGGTGGGCTTGCTGCACCTGCTCGGCAAAGGCGGCTTGCCGGAGCTGCTGCGCAAGCGCGGCATCAGGGTGGAGCGGGTGTACTAAGGGGGATACTGCAGGGGGAGAATTCGTGGTGCCCTTGACGTGGATTGAACACGTGGCCTCTCCCTTACCAAGGGAGTGCTCTACCACTGAGCTACAAGGGCTGGTAGAAATGCTCGGCGGGCAGTGCCCGCCGGGTCAACGACACCGCTTGCGCAGTGACGTTTAGTGGGAACGGATCATAGTGCCAAAAGCCTGTTCAGTCAAGACTTCGAGCAATAAAGAGTGTTCGATGCGGCCGTCGATGATGTGAACCGTATTGACGCCCGACTTCGCCGCGTCCAGTGCCGACGAGATTTTTGGCAGCATGCCGCCCGAAATCGTGCCGTCTTCGAACATCTCGTCGATCTCGCGCGCCGACAAGTCGGTGACCAGGTTGCCCGCCTTGTCCTGCACGCCGGCGATATTGGTCATCATGATGAGTTTTTCGGCTTTCAGGATCTCGGCGATCTTGCCGGCGACGACGTCGGCATTGATGTTGTACGCCTGGCCATCCTGGCCGAAGCCGATCGGCGAGATGATCGGAATGAACGCGTCGTCCTGCAGCGCTTTCACGACAGCCGGGTTGATGGCGTCGATCTCGCCGACGAAACCGATGTCCAGGAACTCGCCCGGTTTTTCCTTGTCAGGCATGCTCATGCGGCGCGCGCGGATCAGGCCGCCGTCCTTGCCGGTGAGGCCCACGGCCTGGCCGCCGTAGTGGTTGATCAGCATGACAATGTCCTGCTGCACTTCGCCGCCCAGCACCCACTCGACCACTTCCATGGTCTCTTCGTCGGTGATGCGCATGCCCTGCACGAAAGTGCCCTGCTTGCCGATTTTCTTCAGCGCGTTGTCGATCTGCGGACCGCCGCCATGCACCACGACCGGGTTCATGCCCACCAGTTTGAGCAGGATGACGTCGCGCGCGAAGCCGTGTTTCAGGCGCTCGTCGGTCATGGCGTTGCCGCCGTACTTGATGACGATCGTCTTGCCGTGGAAATTACGGATGTAGGGGAGCGCCTCGGCCAGGATCTGCGCCTTGATCTGCGGAGAAACCTTCGTCAGGTCATTGGGTTGCTCGTCGGGATTCAGGCTGCTCACGTTAGCGTTCATGGAGGGTCCAAAATAAATGTCGCAAGATTTTAAGGCAACAAGGTAGTGCTTGTGCTGATTATATGGCGTCTTGTTGTATTTTACGGGCATTGTGCCCATCGTACGGAACCATGTCTTTCTACCAACCCAGGAATACCGCATGAGCACCTGCACACTGTGCGGCGCCGAATTCGGCTGCGCCATGGCCGACGGCAGCCTCGAGCCCTGCTGGTGCACCGCGCTGCCTCCCGCCGTGCCGGTGCCGCAGGACGCGGCCGGCTGCTGGTGCCCGGCCTGCCTGCGCGCCCATATCGAAGCGGAACAGGCAAAACGCCAGGATTGAAGCCTGCCTCAGCGCTGGGTACGGAAAAACCGCAGCATTTCGCGGCTCGCATCCGGCCCGCGCCCGTCGGTGTAGGTCCCGCGCGACGTGCCGCCCGACCAGGCGTGGCCGGCGCCATGGATCAGCCAGTGTTCCGCATGCACCGTGCCGTCGTCGCGCTGGTGCACGGTGCGGGTATAGGCATGGCCATCCGGCACCCGCCCCGGTTCCACGGCCGGGTCGGCCATCGCATGGCGCGCGCCCTGCGCGATCAGCTCGTCGCCATTGGCCGGGTGCACGGTCGTGTCCTGGTCGCCGTGGAACACGATGATGGGCAAGGCGCGCCCGGGCGTGCTGGCGCGCTGGAACTCGCCCTTCATGGCGGCCAGCGCCGAAGGCAGGTCGTGCGCCGACGCGAAAGGCAGCCCGGAATGCACGCCCACGGCCGCGTACAGGTCCGGATACAGCGTGCCCATGATGGTGGCCATGGCGCCACCCGCCGACAGGCCGGCGACGTATACCTGGTCCGGGTCGACTGGATACAGCTCCATGACCGCCTGCGTCATGCCGGCGATGATCGAGGGCTCGCCCTGGCCGCGCTGCTGGTCGATCGCATTGAACCAGTTCCAGCAGCGCGACGGGTTGGCCGCCTTGCTTTGCGCCGGATACAGCACCAGGCAAGCCATTTCCTCGGCCAGTTCGTTCATCCCGGTGCCATTGGCGAAATCTTCCGGGTCCTGGGTACAACCGTGCAGCATCACCACCAGCGGCGCCGCGTTACCGACGAGGCTGGCGGGGACGTAGAGCTTGTAGTCGCGGCTGCCCGCAGCCGTCGCGTGGCTGCCGTCGGTGAACTTTCCCGGCAGCTTGACGCCCAGCTCCGCTTCGAACGGGTCGCTGGCGTTCAGTGGGGCGCCCACGCCGATGCCGCGCATCTGGCGCTGGGTGGCGCGCTGCAGGGTCGATGCGTTTTTCAAGGCCGCCTGCACCGCCACCTTGGCGCTGGCCGGTCCCTTGCGCCAGAAGGAGCGTGATACGGCCCGCATCTGCGCCATCAAATTCTTGTTCAGCTTCATAGGCTCTCCTGTTGGTGCGCTGGTACCCAATCTCCTTGCGCATGCTTACAGCAGCCTTGCAGTGTTTCGCATCTGCCGCGGCTGCTGCGGATGCGCACGATAAATGCGCTAAGCTTGCCGCATGCATCCAACATTCCAGCCCGGCCTTCGTTTCGAATGGCAGTACACGGTTCCCGCGCGCGCCACCGTGCCCCAGCTGTACCACGATACGCCTTTTTGCCGCGACATGCCCGATGTGCTCGCGACAGGCTACCTGGTCGGCATGATGGAGCTTGCCTGCTTGCATGGAATGATGCCCCATGTCGATTGGCCGCGCGAACAGAGCCTGGGCACGATGGTGAGCTTCCATCACCTGGCGCCGACGCCGCCAGGCATGCGGCTGACCATCCGCGGCGAAGTGCTGGAAGTCGAGGGCCGCCGGGTGCGTTTCCAGCTCGAGGCGTGGGATGAGGTTGAGAAAGTATGTGAGGGAATACACGAGCGTCACCTGATCGATCCCGTGCGCTTCGCGGACAAGATGGCGCGCAAGCAGGCGCAATGGCAGCGGCCGCCTGCCGATGAGCGATAATGCGCGCTTGCAGCTCTACCCTTGAATCTTGATGACTTCGGCTGAACCCTCCATGCTGGATCCCCGACAGGCACCGCGCTCGTCCGCGCCGCTTACCTTGGTGGTGGATCTCGACGGCACTCTGACCCCGACCGACACGCTGGTCGAGTCCGTGCTCCTGCTGGCCAGGCAGGCGCCGCTGGCCCTGTTCAAGCTGCCGCTGTGGCTGGCGCGCGGGCGCGAAGTCATGAAGACGGAGATTGCGCGCCGCATCACGCTGGCGCCCGAGCAGCTGCCCTGGCGCGAAGACCTGCTCGACTACCTGCGCGCGCAAAAAGCGGCCGGGCGCCGGCTGGTGCTGGCCACCGCCGCGCACCAGTCGATCGCCGACGGCGTCGCCCGCCACCTCGGCCTGTTCGATGCGGTGCTGGCCACCGACGGCACGCGCAACCTGAAGGGCGGCAACAAGCTCGCCGCCATCCGCGCGGCCGTCGGCCCGGACTTTACGTATGCCGGCGACAGCGTGGCCGACCTCCCGGTGTGGGAAGGCGCGCGCGCCGCCGTGCTGGTGGGCGCGTCCAGCGCCGTCGCCCGCAGCGTGCGCGGCAAACATACGGTCGAAAAGGAATTCGCCAGACCCGTTGCCGGCCTGGCCACGTGGAGGAAGGCGCTGCGCGTGCACCAGTGGGCCAAGAACCTGCTGCTGTTCGTGCCGCTGCTGACCGCGTTCTCCTTCCTGCCCGCGGACATCGCCACCATGCTGCTGGCCTTCCTGTGCTTCTCGCTGGCCGCATCGGCCACTTATATCGCCAACGACCTGTGGGACCTCGGCAACGACCGCCTGCACCCGCGCAAGCGCCAGCGGCCCTTCGCCAGCGGCGCGCTGCCGATCATCTCGGGCGTGGCGGCGGCGGCCCTGCTGCTCATTGGCGCCTTCGGCCTGGCCTTCATGGTCAACACCGGCTTCGTGGCGATGCTGCTGGCCTACGTCGTCCTGACCACCGCCTACAGCTGGTGGCTCAAGGAAAAGGTGCTGGTCGACGTGCTCGTGCTGGCCATGCTGTACACGATGCGCATCGTCACCGGCTCGGTGGCGGTGGGCATCCACACCACTTCGTGGCTGCTGGCCTTTTCGCTGTTCGTGTTCCTGAGCCTGGCGCTGGTCAAGCGCTGCTCCGAGCTGCAGCTGCTGCAGCAGCGCGGCCATGCCAGCGCCCATGGCCGCGACTACCGGGTAGTGGACCTCGCCGTGCTGTGGCCGATGGGCCTGGCCTCGGCGCTGGCCGCCGTGGTGGTGCTGGGACTGTTCATCAATGCGCCGGACACCGCGCAGCGCTATGCCAGCCCGATGCTGCTGTGGGGCCTGGCCGCGCTGATGATCTACTGGCTCGGCCGCCTGTGGATCAAGACCGCGCGCGGCGAGATGGACGACGACCCGGTGCTGTACGCCCTCAAGGACCGCGGCAGCCGGCTGGTGGTCGCCGCCATGGTGCTGGTCGCCGTCTGCGCCCATTTCATCGACCTTACTGCGCTGCTCTCATGAACCCCGAACTGCAAGACCCCGTCCCTTCGCCCTGCATCAACGTGTGCCAGATGACCATCGAGAACGGCCTGTGCAAGGGCTGCCTGCGCACCATCGACGAGATCATCGCCTGGAGCACGGCGGGCGACGACTACAAGCGCGCCGTGTGGGTCGAGATTCGCCGGCGCGAAGCCGAGATCGACTGGGGCTGACATGGACCTGCGCCTGCCGCCGTCGATGCAGGTGTTCGAGCGCGGCTGGCTGTCGTCCAACAACATCCTGTTCAGCGGCAGCAAAGGCACGGCACTGGTCGACAGCGGCTACGCGACCCACGCACCGCAAACGCTGGCGCTGGTGCGCCAGGCCCTGGCCGGCCGCCCGCTCGAACGCCTGCTCAACACCCACCTGCATTCCGACCACTGCGGCGGCAACGCGCTGCTGCAGCAAGCCTACGGCTGCCACACCGCGATTCCGGCCATGGAAGCGGCCAGGGTCGCCGCGTGGGACGAGGAGGCACTGAGCTACCGCGCCACCGGCCAGCAGTGCGCGCGCTTCGGTTTTGATGCCACGCTGGCGCCGGGCGACCTGCTGGACCTGGGCGAGCTGCGCTGGCAGGTGCTGGCGGCGCCCGGCCACGACCCGCACGCGCTGCTGTTGTTCTGCGAAGCCGAAGGCATCCTCATTTCCGGCGACGCGCTGTGGGAAAACGGCTTCGGCGTGGTGTTCCCGGAACTGGTGGGCGAACCGGGTTTCGACGAGGTGGCCGCGACCCTGGCGCTGATCGCCTCGCTCGATGCGCGCGTGGTGATCCCGGGGCATGGCGCGGTGTTCGGCGACGTGGAACAAGCCCTGGCGCGGGCCCGCACCCGGTTGGCCTGGCTGTCCGCCGACCCGCTGCGCAACGCCGAGAACGCGGTCAAGGTGCTGTTGAAATTCCTGCTGCTGGAGCGGCGCGTGCTGGCGCTGGAAGCCTTGCCCGGCCTGCTGGCAGCCATCCCGCTGGTCGAGCGGATGCGTACCGGCCTGCTCAACCGCAGCCCGGCCGAGCTGGCACAATGGGCGAGCGCCGCCCTGGTGCGCGCCGGCGCCGCCCGCATCGACGGCGCGCTGCTGGCCGACGTTTAGAGGCGAGAATCTAGCACGATCGTTCTTTTTTCACGGCATAATGTCCCGAGCTGTTTGATCAACCGACAACCGAGAGCCTTCCATGACGCTGCCACCCGCGCTGCAACACCTGTCCCTTCCCGTCATCGCCTCGCCGATGTTCATCGCCAGCGGTCCCGCGCTGGTGGCGGCCCAGTGCAAGGCCGGCATCGTCGGCTCCTTCCCCGCGCTCAATGCGCGCCCGGCCGAGCTGCTCGACACCTGGCTGACGGACCTGCAGCGCGAACTGGCCGACTATCAGGCCGCCAACCCGGGCGCCAGGGTCGGCCCGATCGCCGTCAACCAGATCGTGCACCAGTCGAACGACCGCCTGGCGCATGACGTCGAGGTGTGCGTGAAGCACCAGGTCCCGATCATCATCTCCTCGCTGCGCGCACCGCCGAAAGAGATGCTCGACGCCGTGCACGCCTACGGCGGCATCGTGCTGCACGACGTGGTCTCGATCCGCCACGCGCAGAAGGCGCTGGAAGCGGGGGTGGATGGCCTGATTTTGGTGGCGGCCGGCGCCGGCGGCCATGCCGGTGCGCTGTCGCCGTTTGCGCTGGTGGGCGAAGTGCGCAAGTTCTTCAAGGGGCCGCTGGCGCTGTCGGGCGCGATCGCCACTGGCGACGCGATCCTGGCGGCGCAGGCGATGGGGGCGGATTTTGCGTACATCGGCTCGCGCTGGCTGGCCACGAAGGAATCGAACGTCAGCGACGACTACCGCGACGCCATCGTCGAATCGAGCGCGGCGGACGTGGTGTACACCAACCTGTTCACGGGCGTGCACGGCAATTATTTGAAAAAATCGATCGTCGCGGCGGGGCTGGATCCGGAGAATTTGCCGGAATCGGACAAGAGCAAGATGAGTTTTGGCTCGGGCAGCGCGAAGGCGTGGCGCGATATCTGGGGCGCGGGGCAGGGCGTGGGCTTGATGGAGGATGTGCCGACGGTGGCGGAGATGGTGGAGCGCTTGAAGGGGGAGTATGAGGCGGCACGGGCGCGCCTGGCGCTGCGTTAGCCTGAAAACCGTCGTACCGGCGAAGGCCGGGACAATGCCACTGGCATTGCCCCGCCTAATTTTTACGCAAACCGCGAACGCATTCGCGAAGCGCCGCGTGTGCGCAACGAACTTGGGTACCGGCCTTCGCCGGTACGACGTTGGTTTAGTTTGGTGGAAATGCTGGTGGCGCGTGCGTCGTGACGTTCAACCCCGCCCCTTCGCTTCTCACTCCAGCCGCTTCGCATCCGGCGTCGGAAACTCCGGCGCCGGTTCCGCGGCGCTCAGATCCTCCTGGCTGATCGACCACAGCCCCGGCAAATTGCGCCAGTAGTTGTACACGTCCATCCCGAAGCCCACCACGAACTCGTTCGGCAGGGTCAGCCCGATCAGGTCGGCCTTGATCGGCTTGGCGCGCTTGATGTCCTTGTCGGCGAAGACCACGATCACCACTTCGGCCGCGCCCATGTCCAGCAGGCGCTGCTTCACGTGGGCCAGGGTTTCGCCTTCGTCCAGGATGTCGTCCAGGACCACGATGGTGCGGCCGGCGACGTTCTGGCGCGGGATGACCTTCCACACGATTTCGCCGCCCTGGTCGGCGTCGCCGTAGCGGCTGACGTGGATATAGTCGAACTCGAGCGGGAAGTCGAGCTGGGGCAGCAGGTTGCCGGTGAAGACGACGGCACCGCCCATCACGCCCAGCACCAGCGGGAAGGCCTTGTCGGTCGGGTTGCCGAAACGTTCGTTCAGCTGCGCGGCGACGCGCGCCACGGCGGCCTGGACTTCCGCAGGGGTGACGATCTCGGTGGCGTTGGCCAGTAGCGCGCGGGCGCGGTCATGATGGTAGTCTTGCATGTCGCTCAATTGTTCAGGTCTAAAGGAGTCGCAGGCCGATTATGCGCCATACGGGTGCGCAGCCGCGTTCCGGTTGGAATGGGACGAATCGAGTGCGTCATTCGCCGGCGATCTCGCGCTGCAGCTTGCGGGTCAGCTTGGCAAACACCAGCTCGTACGAGCGGCGCAGCAGCGCGGAAAATTCGGCGTCGTCGAGCTCGGCGTCCGGCGTCACGAACACCCACTTGGCGCGCGCCAGGTAGGGCGCCGGAATGATGCCGGGCCGGTCGGTCAGTTCGAGGAAGCGCGCGTCGTCGGCCTTCAGGCTAAAGCCCTTCGACGAGCCGTCCTTGTTGGTCACGGCGAACATCTTGGCGCCGACCGAAAAGACGGTGTCGTGGTCCCATTTGGTGTCCTCGGTGCAGCCGGGGAAGCTGCGGCACAAGGCCTTGGCGGCGTCGAAATCCATGTCTGTCTCCTGTGCCCGGCGTACATTGCGCCGGGATGCTTGTTGATCCTCGTGCGCATTGTATCGCCTTGGCAAGGGTTTGATGTCCTGGCGCAATAATGCGACGCGCCAGACGAGCGCATTGCGGCGTATCATACGTGGCTTGGATAACAACCTGAACGACCAAGCCATGTCCACTGAATTCGAACGTGCCCGCGCCGCGCGCCTGGCCTCCCTGCGCAGCGCGATGGCGCGCGCCGGCATCGATGCCTATGTCCTGCCGTCGAGCGATCCGCACCTGTCGGAATACCTGCCCGGCCACTGGAAGGGCAGGGAGTGGCTGTCCGGCTTCACGGGTTCGGTCGGCACCTTCATTGCCACCGCGGGCTTCGCCGGCGTGTGGACCGATGGCCGTTACTTCACCCAGGCCGAGACCGAACTGGCCGGCAGCGAGATCGCGCTGATGAAGATCCCGGGCGCGGCCAGCCAGATGCACATCGACTGGCTGGCGGCAAACCTGTCGCCCGGCCAGAGCGTCGCGGTGGATGCGCGCGTGCTCGGCCTGGCCGGTGCGCGCATGCTGCAGGACGCGCTGGCGGCGCGCCGCATTACGCTGCGCCTTGATGTCGACCTGCTCGACGAAGTCTGGCAGGAGCGTCCGGCGCTGCCTGGCGACGCCGTGTACGAGCACGTGGCGCCGTACGCCACCGTGAGCCGCCATGACAAGCTGGCCGCGACCCGCGCCGCCATGGAGCATGTCGGCGCAGGCTTTCACTTCATTTCCACGCTCGACGACATCGCTTACCTGTTCAACCTGCGCGGCGCGGACGTGAGCTTCAACCCGGTATTCCTGGCGCACGCACTGATCGGGCGCGCCGACGCCACCCTGTTCGTCGGCGAAGGCAAGGTGCCGCCTGAGGTGCGCGAGCGCCTGGAAGCCGACGGCGTGCACCTGGCGCCGTATGCGAACGCTGCTACCGCGCTGTCGGCGCTGCCCGATGGCGCTACCTTGCTGCTCGACCCGCGCCGCGTCACCGCCGGCATGCGCGCCGCCGTGGCCCAGGGCGTGAACGTGGTCGAAGCGATCAACCCGACCACCTTCGCCAAGTCGCGCAAGGGCGAAGCGGAAGCGGTCAATGTGCGCGCCGCGATGGAGCAGGATGGCGCGGCGCTGTGCGAATTCTTTGCGATGCTCGAACCCCTGCTGCAGGACGCCGCCCGCGCGCCGCTGGATGAAGTGGCGATCGACACCTACATCACGGCGGCGCGTGCGCGGCGCCCGCATTTCGTCAGCCCGAGCTTCTCGACCATCGCCGGCTTCAATGCCAATGGCGCGATCATGCACTACCGCGCAGCCCAGGAAAGCTGCGCCGTCATCGAAGGCGACGGCCTGCTGCTGATCGACTCCGGCGGCCAGTACCTGGGCGGCACCACCGACATCACCCGCGTGATCCCGGTCGGCGCCCCATCGAGCGCGCAGAAGCGCGACTACACGCTGGTGCTCAAGGGCCTGATCAACCTCTCCAGTACCCGCTTCCCGCGCGGCACCCGCGCGCCGATGCTCGACGCGATCGCACGCGCCCCGATCTGGGCCGCCGGCATCGACTACGGCCACGGCACCGGCCACGGCGTCGGCTACTTCCTCAACGTGCACGAAGGCCCGCAGACGATTTCGCCGAGCGTGCCGCCGGACCCGCACACCGCCATGGAGCCGGGCATGATCACCTCGATCGAGCCGGGCATCTACCGCCCCGGGCGCTGGGGCATCCGGATCGAGAACCTGGTGCTGAACCAGCTGGTCGACACCACCGAGTTCGGCGAATACCTGGGCTTCGAAACCCTGACCCTGTGCCCGATCGACACCCGCCCGATCGAACGCGCGCTGCTGCGCGAGGACGAACTGGCCTGGCTCAATGCCTACCATGCGATGGTGCGTGCGCGCCTGGAGCCCTTGGTAAGCGGCGCCGCGCGCGACTGGCTCCTGCAGCGCACGGAGGTGTTCTGATGGCCAGCGCCCGCTCCACCCGCGCCAGCGCGGCAGTCGACCGCCTGAAGCGGCGCACCGGTAACCTCGCCTACTCGATGGCGCGCACCGCCGACGGCCTGTTCTTCCTGTCGGAAGCACCCGGCGCACCGGCGCTCAACCCGCCGCTCGAACTCGATGATTTCGTCGCCTTCGTCAACGGCCTCGGCCCGCAGGAAGTGCGCCGCATCAGCAAGAACGACGAGAAGTTTGAAAAACAGCTGGTTCGCAAGAAGCCGGCGGAGTAACAGGAGCGCATGCTGCCCACCGACCTCGTTAACGCGTACTGGTCCGAACGCGAAATCTACGCCAATGCCCTGATCCTGGCGCACCTGGCCGGCGCGCTGGCGCTCGGCCTGCTGGTGGGCTACGAGCGCGCCTACCATGGCCGCGCGGCCGGCATGCGCACCTATGGCCTGGTGTGCATGGCCTCGGCCGCGCTGACCATCCTGGCCGGCTACCCGGACTTCTGGTACGGCGGCCACAACACCATCCTGGCGCCGGTCGATCCGACCCGCATCATCCAGGGCATCGTCACCGGCATCGGCTTCCTCGGCGCCGGCGTGATCATGCGCGATGGCTTCAATATCAGCGGCCTGACCACGGCAGCGTCGATCTGGGCGTCGTCCGCCATCGGCATCCTGGTCGGCGTCGGCTTCTACCTGGCGGCGATGGGCCTGGCCTTCTTCTCGGCCATGATCATGATCTACCTGAACCGGCTGGAGACCCTGCTGCCCTCGCGCCACGCGGTGGCGGTGCGCATGCGCTTCAAGCCGCAGGTGCTGCCGCGCGAAGAGCTGCTGCGCGCGGCCGCGCTGGAGCGTGGCTATGAGATCGCCGGCAGCTCGCTCACCATCAGCAGCGACGAAGGGCGCCAGGAATGGCGCTTCGTGGCGCTGGCGCTGTCGCGCAAGAGCGGGGTGTCGCTGTCCGAGCTGGCCGACGAGTTGGCCGCATTCGAGGGACTGGAAGCCTTCCAGCTCTCGCATGCACGCAACTGAATAAAAACCAAGAACACATCCAATCCACGACGGGGTTTTCCATGCAAGCACAAGACGTTCTCGATTTCTGGTTCCTGCCCGCTGGCGCCGAGGGCCACGGCCAACAGCGCATCGAATGGTTCCGCAAGGACGAGGCCTTCGACAGCATGCTGCGCGAGCGCTTCGAGGTCCTGATCGCGCAGGCGGTAGCGGGCGGGCTGCGCGAGTGGGACGAGCTAGGGCCCCGCGGCACGCTGGCGCGCCTCATCGTGCTCGACCAGTTCACCCGCAACGCCTATCGCGGCAAGCCGGAATCCTTCGCCGGCGACACGCTGGCCCTGCTCGCCGCGCAGCAGCTGGTGGAATCGGGCGAGCACGTGGCGCTGCTGCCGGTCGAGCGCCAGTTCGTCTACATGCCCTTCGAGCACGCGGAAGACGCGCGCATGCAGGAGCAGGCGGTCACGCTGTTTACCGAACTGGCCAGTGAACACGAAGGCTTCAACGAGGCCCTCGACTATGCGCACCGCCACCGCGGCGTGATCGCCCGTTTCGGCCGTTTCCCGCACCGTAACGTCATCCTCGGCCGCGCCTCCAGCCCGGAAGAACTGGCCTACCTGGCACTGCCCGGCGCCGGCTTCTGACGTGGCCGCGACGCTGAACCTGGTCGGCGCCGGCCATGTGGGCCGGGCGCTGGGACGGGTGTTCGCCGCCAGCGGCGCCTTTGCGCTGCAGGACGTCGGGGCTCGCTCGGCAGCCAGCGCGCAGGCAGCGGTCGATGTCATCGGCGCCGGCCACGCCTGCGCCGGGCTTGCCCACATGCGCCCCGCGCAGGTATGGATGCTGGCTGTGGGCGACGACCAGATCGGCCCGGTGTGCGCCGCGCTGGCCGGCGCGCAGCCGCTGGCTGGCGCCGTGGTGTTCCACTGCAGCGGCGCCAAGGCGTCCAGCGAACTGCAGCCGGCGATCGATGCCGGCGCCCTCGTCGCCAGCGTGCACCCGGTGCGCAGCTTCGCCGACCCGGCCGCGGTGGCCGCGGATTTTGCGGGCACCTTTTGCGGCATCGAAGGCGACCCCGGGGCCCTGGCGCTGCTCGAACCCGCTTTCGAGGCGGCCGGCGCGCGCCTGGTGCGCATCGATCCGGCCGCCAAGACCGTCTACCACGCGGCCGCGGTGTTCGCGTCGAACTACCTGGTGACGGTGGTGGACGCGGCGCTGCGCGCTTACCAGGCCGCCGGGGTGTCGCCGGCTGTGGCCCGCGAACTGGCGCGGCCGCTGGCCACCGAGGCGCTGGCCAATGTGTTCCGCCTCGGTCCAGAAGCGGCGCTCAGCGGCCCGGTGGCGCGCGGCGATGTCGCTACCGTCGCGCGCCAGCACGCCGCGGTCACGGGCTGGGATGCGCCCACCGGGCAGCTGTACGAAGCACTGGTAGCCCCGACCGCGGATCTCGCGCGGCGCAAGCACGGCGCATCCTGAACGTCTTTTTTTTCTCCTGGAGTTCCTATGTTCTTCACCGCCTGGGCCACGCTGGCCGCACTCGGCGTCTATTTCTGGACCGGCGTGAACGCCGGCCGCTCGCGCATCCGCCACAACATCCCGGCGCCTTCGATGGACGGCCCGCCCGCATTCCAGCGCAGCCAGCGGGTGCAGGCCAACACGCTCGAACAGTTGCCGCTGCTGCTGGTGCCGCTGTGGATGTGCGCCTGGTTCCTGGGCGACCTGTGGGCGGCGGCTGGCGGCATGCTGTGGTGCGCGGGCCGCATCGCCTATGCCCTGGGCTATTACCGCGACCCGGCGGCGCGCGAAGTTGGCTTTATTGCAGGGATGCTGGCGTGTGCGTTGTTAATTGGCGGCACTGTTTGGGGCCTGTTACTGCGCTAAAGCGAAAAAAGCGCAGACAAACATCGACAAAGTTCCCAGTCGGCAATAAGCTAGGACGTTGTACACAACCGATCCGCCCGCCGCGCACGCTGACCCAAGCTCGCGCTTGCGCGCGCGGGCAACAGGAGAAGGAGAGAACATGCTGTTCCTGAAGAGCACCAGCGTCACCAAGGCCCCGGGCATCTACGAAGTCGATGTCGCCGCAAAGCCCCCGGGCAAGACTTTCGGTGTCTTCCTCGCGACCGACCCGGACAACCAGCCGCAATCGGTGCTGGCAGGCCTGGCCGAACTTGGTTTCAAGAATACCCACCAGCAGAACTATATCCACAAGGACAAGGGCAAGGTCCTCGACCTGCACTTCCAGAAGGATGGGACCGACCTGTTCAACGGCTGGAAAGCGGAAGAGTGCACGGCCAACCTGGCCGCGATCGAATCGCTGTTCGGCAACGTTGGCATCACCGTGGCGCCACGCGTGATGAGCCTGGCAGAAGCCTACGCCTGATCCCGGCCGATCTCGATGTGATACAGCGCCCACGGGCAAGCCCCGAAGCGCTGATTGACCGGCCGCGCCGCCATGTCCGGCACGCGGTCCGCCTCGTAGATTCCCCACAGTGGTCCAAGCCCGCCCAAGGCCATCGCCTGGCCATCGAGGTGGGTCGCCACGATCAGTTTCCACGCACGCAGCTGGCCCATCGGGACGGCGGCGGCATAGCCATCCACCGCGCGCAATAGCACTGTGGCGCTGTCGGCAGGCCGCGCTCCGGCCAATCCCAGCACCTCGTCCAGCAGCGGACCGCGCAGGGTGTGCGGCTGGCTGTCGTATTCCAGCGTCGGCCGGATGCTGAGCGCCGGCAAGGCTGCGATCGTCGCGAAATCCAGTGCAAACCCGCGCGAAAATGCCAGCTTGTGCTTGAACATCATCTGGTCGCGTACCGGATCGAGGGGGCCGCGGTTGCTGCGCCCGATGGCGCCGGTAATGGTCAGCAGGGCGGGGCCACCTGGTGCGCCGGCAGGCTTTGCCGCGACGGCAGGCAAGCTGCTGGCGGCCAGCGCCGCGCCGAGGAAGTGACGTTTGTCCATGCGAAAATGCCGTGGTGACCGGAAGCCAGCATCATAGCCAGAAAATTGCACAATGGATTTATTTAGCTCAGCCCCAGCGCTCTTGCCGATCCCGATCCGTGACGGCGAGCTGGCATTTTGTGCGCAACTCGCGCTGCCCTGGCCCAACGATGTGGTGCTGTCGCGCTTGCTTAGTGAAACCAGTTGGCGCGCAGAAACCGTCGTCGTCTACGGCAAGCGCCACCTGCAGCCGCGCCTGAGCGCCTGGCATGGCGACAAGGCCTATCGCTACTCGGGCCTGAGCCTGGCGCCACTGCCGTTCACGCCCCTGCTCGATACCATCCGACTTGCCGCAGAAAAAGCCACGGGCCGGCGCTATAACAGCGTGCTCATGAACTATTACCGCGATGGCAGCGACAGCATGGGCATGCACAGCGATAACGAACCCGAGCTGGGCCCAGAACCCGCCATCGCCTCGGTCAGTTTCGGCGCAATGCGGACGTTTATCCTGCGCCACAAGGACAGCAAGGAAACCCTGAAGTTGCCGCTGACCGATGGCAGCCTGCTGTTCATGGGCGGCGCCCTACAGGCCTACTGGATGCATGGGATTAACAAGACGAGCAAGCCGGTCGGTGCGCGCCTTAACCTAACTTTTCGCAACATCGACTAATGCGTTCGCTACTTTCGGTATCTTCCAGGAAAATATCTAACTTTTGAGTCATTAAGTTACAACTGCTTACAGTTCTTACGGGATTTGGACGGTTTTAAAGTTGTGTGAGTGCTATCTTGGACCTATCGCGATTCACCCGGAATCACGAGCCAGACAAGTAAAGGATTCACGCATGAAAAAGCTCATCGTTGCTCTGATCGCATCCGCAGCCGCCATGTCGGCGGCCCAGGCCCAAACCACTGCCCCGCGCGCGTATGTCGGCGTCGGCGTAGCAAGTGCCGACCATGAATTCAAGCGCTCCGGCGCCACCAATATCGACACCGAAGGCTACAAAGCCTCCGGCAAGATCTTCGGCGGCTACGACTTCAACCAGACCTGGGGCGTCGAAGCGGGCTACACCGACTTCCGCAAGGCTGACGTCAACTACACCACCGCCGGCGTGAACACCCGTGGCGAAACCGACGGTCATTCGGTCTACCTGGCAGCCAAGGCCACCATGCCCGTGAACGAACAGTTTTCGGTCTACACCAAGCTGGGCGCCGCGCGTAACAAGAGCGAACTGGTCGCGCTGAATTCGGCCCAAAACATGAGCCACAGCAAAACCGAAGCCTATGGCGCACTCGGCGCCCAGTACAACCTGAACCAGAACGTTTCCCTCATCGCCGAGTACGAACGCTACGGCAAGAGCAAGGACTTCGGCGCAAAAGCCGACGTCTGGACCGTCGGCGCAAAATACGCTTTCTAAGCGCGAGCACCGTACGACCAAAGGCCCTGCGGGGCCTTTTTCAATTTCTATACTTCGGGGTCAGGTCTGACATTTGGACACGGCCTCATCCTTATAATCGACAAACCGCTTGTTTATGCTCGTTTTCACTAGACGTGCGGCATCAATTTGCCGATTACGGCAGAGCTCGTGTCCAAATGTCAGACCTGACCCCGAAGTTGTGTTTGTTTACAGACGGGCGAAGCCCTGCGATTGCGGGCGGTGGACCCAGGGCGGGACGATCAGTTGCGGCACCGGCATGGCGTGGCCGGCGTTGACGAAGCGGTGCAGCGAGGACCAGGGCCAGTCGCGCGGGTGGCTGCAGTAGCCGTGGCGCACGGCGTCGAGGTGGGTATAGTCGACCAGGGCGGCGTATTCGTCGTCGTCGCCGACCCGGTAGTGCTGGTAGTGGCGTTCCCAGATGGCGCCGTCGTTTGCATCCGGCACGGCGGCCTTGCGCAGCGCCTTGGAAAAGGCGATCTTGACGGCGCGCCAGCGGCTCGAGCAGTCATGGTCGCCTGGCGGCAGCGTCCACATGGCGTGGGCATGGTCGGGCATGACCACCCAGGCATCGACGTGGAAGGGTTTGCGGACACGTGCCAGGCGCATGGCTTCGCCGAAGGCGGAGATATGGTCGGTCAGCAAAGTGCCGCCACGTTCGAGCAGGCGCACGGTGAAGAAGAAGGTCCCGCCCGGGACGCGGTTGTTGCGGTAGTCAGTCATAGGCTTCGTCAATCCGTGCCCCGCTGGCGGCAGCGGACATCGGGGCCAGGTGGCCTCGTCGGCGAAGATTTTACGCATGACTTTGATCACACCCCGTTCCGTTTCCGCAAATAAAAAAACCCGGCATTGCCGGGTTTTCCTTTACGAAACAAAAGCTTAGGTCGTGAGCGGCTTGTAGCGGATCCGCTTCGGCTTGGCGCCTTCTTCGCCGAGACGTTTCTTCTTGTCCGCTTCGTATTCCTGGTAGTTACCGTCGAAGAAGGTGACTTGCGAATTGCCTTCGAAGGCCAGGATGTGGGTCGCGATACGGTCCAGGAACCAGCGATCGTGGGAGATCACCATCACGCTGCCGGCGAACTCGAGCAGGGCGTCTTCCAGCGCGCGCAGGGTTTCCACGTCGAGGTCGTTCGACGGTTCATCGAGCAGCAGGACGTTGCCGCCTTGCAGCAGGGTCTTGGCCAGGTGCAGGCGGCCGCGTTCGCCACCGGACAGGTTGCCGACGACCTTGGTCTGGTCCGAGCCCTTGAAGTTGAAGCGGCCGAGGTAGGCGCGCGACGGCATTTCGAAGCGGCCGACGCTGAGCATGTCGGCGCCATTGGTCACGTCCTCGAACACGGTCTTGTTGTTGGCCAGTTCGTCGCGGTGCTGGTCGACCAGCGAAATGCGTGCGGTCTTGCCGATCGCGACTTCGCCGCTGTCCGGCTGTTCCTTGCCCGTGATCATCTTGAACAGGGTCGACTTACCGGCGCCGTTCGGGCCGATGATGCCGACGATCGCGCCTGGCGGCACCGTGAAGGAGACATTGTCGAGCAGCAGGCGGTCGCCGAAGGCCTTCGAGACGTTCTTGAACTCGATGACGTCATTGCCCAGGCGTTCGGCCACGGGGATGAAGATCTCCTGGGTCTCGTTGCGCTTCTGGTATTCGTATTCGCTCAGCTCGTTGAAGCGGGCGAGACGGGCCTTCGACTTGGCCTGGCGCGCCTTCGGATTCTGGCGCGACCATTCCAGCTCGGTCTTCAGCGCCTTCTGGCGTGCCGATTCGGTCGACTCTTCCTGCTTCAGGCGTGCCTGCTTCTGGTCCAGCCAGGACGAGTAATTGCCCTTCCATGGGATGCCTGCACCACGGTCCAGTTCCAGGATCCATTCGGCGGCGTTGTCGAGGAAGTAGCGATCGTGGGTGATGGCGACCACGGTGCCCGGGAAGCGCAGCAGGAATTGCTCCAGCCACTCGACCGATTCGGCGTCCAGGTGGTTGGTCGGCTCGTCGAGCAGCAGCATGTCGGGCTTGCTCAGCAGCAGCTTGCACAGCGCCACACGGCGCTTTTCACCGCCCGACAGCACGCCGATTTTCGCATCCCACGGCGGCAGGCGCAGCGCGTCGGCAGCCATTTCCAGTTGCAGGTTCAGGTTGCCGCCGTCGGACGACGAGATGATCGCTTCCAGCCGTTCCTGCTCCTTGGCGAGGGCGTCGAAGTCGGCGTCTTCCTCGGCATAGGCGGCGTACACGGCTTCCAGCTTGGCTTGCGCTTCAAACGCTTCGCCCAGGCCCGATTCGACCTCCTGGCGCACGTTCTTTTCCGGATCGAGCTGGGGTTCCTGCGGCAGGTAGCCGATGTTCAGGCCCGGCATCGGGCGGGCTTCGCCCTGGATGTCGGTGTCCAGGCCTGCCATGATTTTCAGCAGGGACGACTTGCCCGAGCCGTTCAGGCCCAGCACGCCGATCTTGGCGCCCGGGAAGAAGGACAGGTTGATATCCTTGAGGATCTGGCGTTTTGGTGGGACGATTTTGCCCACGCGGTTCATGGTATAGACGTAATTGGCCATGCTTTACTCTGGTGTTGTTTAAGGTGCACAGGATACAGGTTTTCTCGTATCAGGCGCAGTCACGCTCAGGTCTTTTTGCTTGCCCGGCTGCGCCACAGCCCTTCGCCCGCGAACAGCGCCAGCGCAGCCCAGATCATCAGGAAGCCCACCATGCGGTCGCTGCTGAAGGCTTCGTGGAACAGCCACACGCCCAGCGCGAACTGGATGGTCGGCGACAGGTATTGCAGCAGACCCAGGATCGACAGCGGGATCTTGCGCGCGCCGGTGGCGAACAGCAGCAGCGGGATGGCCGTGATGGGACCGGCCGCGACCAGCAGCAGGCGCGTGGTGTCCGACGGCGAGGTGACGAACACGTTCGCGCCCTGCAGCGTCAGCCAGCCGATGTAGCCGGCGGCGAACGGGAACAGCACCATCGTCTCGAACGACAGGCCTTCGAGCGCGCCGAGCGCCGCAGTCTTGCGCAGCAGGCCATAGCCACCGAAGGAAGCCGCCAGGAACAGCGCGATCCAGGGCACCGAGCCCGACTGCCAGGTGAGCCAGCCGACGCCCAGCGCGGCGATGCCGATCGCGGCCCACTGGGCCGGGCGCATGCGCTCCTTCAGCAGCAGGTAGCCGAACATGATGTTGACCAGTGGATTGATGAAGTAGCCGAGGCTGGCTTCGATGACATGGCCATTGTTCACCGCCCAGATGTACACCAGCCAGTTGGCCGACAACAGGAAGGCGGAGGCAACGAAACTCCAGAACACGCGCGGCTGGCGCACCAGGGCCAGCCAGTTCCACTGGCGCCGCACGGCCAGCACCACCAGCAGGAAGGCAAGCGACCACAGCACCCGGTGCGCCAGGATCTGCATTGGCGGCACCTCGCCGAGGGCGTGGAAATAAATAGGGAACAGGCCCCAGCACAGGAAGGCCAGGGCGGCGGAGAGAATACCGGAACGCATGGGGAAGGAGGGAGGCGATTGCAGAGCTGGCATTATCCCCCAAGCGCCCGGTCCTTGCTGGCGCACGCCAGAGTCAGGAAAGTGCGCATCCGTGGCGTATCATGCAAGACGAATCTTCTTGCAATTTTCTTGTCGTTATTTTATGGTGCGGCGCACCAACACAGAACAATGGTGGAATCTTGAGTTCCGAAAATAAGAAAAGCAGCGTCGCGGCGCTGACCCTGGCCGCGGTCGGCATCGTCTACGGCGATATCGGCACCAGCCCCCTCTATACCCTGCGCGCCGTCTTCGACGAAGAGCATGGCCTCCCGCTCACCACCCCCAACATCCTCGGCATCATCTCGCTGATCTTCTGGAGCCTGACGGTGGTCGTCTCGCTCAAGTACGTCACGCTGGTGCTGCGCGCCGACAACCGCGGCGAGGGCGGGATCATGGCGCTGATGGCGCTGGCCACCAATTCGGTCACCAAGCATTCGCGCTGGCATTTCCCGCTGCTGGTCATCGGCGTGCTGGGCGCCACCATGTTCTACGGCGACAGCGTGATCACCCCGGCGATCTCGGTGCTGGGCGCGATCGAAGGCCTGGAAGTGGCCGCCCCCGGCATGTCGCACTATGTGGTGCCGCTGGCGGTGGTGGTGCTGGTGCTCCTGTACAGCGTGCAAAGCCATGGCACGGCCGGCATCGGGCGCTTCTTCGGGCCCATCATGCTGGTCTGGTTCCTGGCCCTGGCCGTGATGGGCGTGATCAACATCATCGAGTCGCCGGTGATCCTGCATGCCCTGAATCCCTGGCACGCGCTGCACTTCATGCTGGAGAACAAGCTGCTGGCCTTCGTCGCGCTGGGCGCCGTGGTGCTGGCCATGACCGGCGCCGAAGCCCTGTACGCCGACATGGGCCACTTCGGCCCCAAGCCGATCCGACTGGCCTGGTTCTCGATCGCCTTCCCGGCGCTGGCGCTGAACTACCTGGGCCAGGGCGGCCTGCTCATCATGCAGCCGGACGCGGTCGACAACCCCTTCTTCCACCAGCTCGGCACCTGGAGCGTGTTCCCGCTGGTGATCCTGTCGACCATGGCGGCCGTCATCGCCTCGCAGGCCACCATCTCGGGCACCTACTCGATGACCAAGCAAGCCATCGCGCTCGGCCTGCTGCCGCGCATGCGCATCCTGCACACCTCGGAAAGCGAGATCGGCCAGATCTACATCCCGGCGGTGAACTGGGTGCAGCTGGCGGTGGTGCTCATCGCCGTGGTGGGCTTCGGTTCCTCGGACGAGCTGGCCGGCGCCTACGGCATCGCGGTCACCGCCACCATGATGGCCACCACCATCCTCACCTTCTTCGTCACCCGCTACCGCTGGCAGCTGCCCCTGGGCCTGTGCCTGCTGGCGACCGGCTTCTTCCTGGTGATCGACGTCATGCTGTTCTCGTCGACCACGCTGAAACTGCTGCACGGCGGCTGGTTCCCGCTGCTGCTGGGCACCGTGCTGCTGACCCTGATGCTGACCTGGAAGCGCGGCCGCGAACTGGTGTTCGAGAACCTGGAAAAGCACGCGATCCCGCTGGAAGCCTTCATGGAATCGCTGTTCGTGGCGCCGCCGGCGCGGGTGCCGGGCACCGCGCTGTTCCTGCGCGGCGAAAGCGACGGCGTGCCGCACGCCCTGCTGCACAACCTCTCGCACAACAAAGTGTTGCATGAACGCGTCGTTTTCCTGACGGTCCATATCATCGAAGAACCATGGGTAGCGGTGGAAGAACAGGTGGAGATCGCCGAACTGGGCCACAACTGCTACCAGCTCAATGTGCGCTATGGCTTCAAGGACGAACCGGACATCCCGGGCATCCTGCGCCAGTGCGGCGGCCTGGGGCTGCACTTCGAGATGATGGAAACCTCCTTCTTCATCGCGCGCCAGACCGTGATCTCGGCCCCGGGCGGCGGCATGGCGCCGTGGCGCGAGCACCTGTACGTGATGATGTCGCGCAACGCCCGCGCGGCGGCCGACTACTACCAGATCCCGCCGAACCGGGTGATCGAGCTGGGCACGCAGGTGGAAATCTGACGCTTTTACAAAAAAATACAAAGGGTGGACACACAGTGATATTTGCCTGAGGTAAGGTGCGTTGTTTCGTCATATAAACAATTTCGCATCTCCCTTAAGGACCCCCATGAAGCTGAAGTTTCCCCTGATCGCCGCCTTCGTTGCCATCCTGAGCCTCACCGCCTGCGGCGGCGGCAGTGGCGATTCCGGCGGCAGCGCACCGGTGAACGCCAACAACCCGGCCGCCTTGGTCAAGACCGACAACACCCTCGGCACCGGCGCCGAAGCCGTCTCCGGCAAGACCGCCAACGTGACCTACACCCTGTGGCTGTACAGCGCCGCGACCGCCGACCACAAGGGCACCCGCCTGGAATCGAACACCTTCTCGTTCAAGCTCGGCACCAATGCCGTGATCCCTGGCTTCGAGCAGGGCGTCACCGGCATGAAGGTCGGCGGCAAGCGCACCATCGAAGTGCCATCGAGCCTGGGCTACGGTTCGGGCGGCACCAGTGGCGTGCCGGGCAATGCCGGGCTGGTGTTCGAGATCATTCTGAACAAGGTCGAATAAGACGCCGGGCGGCAGCAACGCCGCAGCGCAGTTCCAAGAGTTAAATTCAGAACGTCGTTCCCGCCTTCGCGGAACGACGTTTTTGCGTTAACGAAAAAATTGGTACAGCGAGAGTCGACGGCCATCGAATGGCTGCGCTTTTTTGCGCGCACGCCTGACGTGGCGCACATGCTGGGCGGGCCGCATGACCGAAGCTGCTGGTCCCGACCACCCAGCCCACGCGCCATGCGATCTCTCCATCTACTCCTTCTTCCGCCGTTCGCGTTCTCTTCTCCTGTCCAAGCGGTGAGGCACTGCGAACACGCCTGCCCCGCCCCCATCCCGCACTGCCTCCCCGCACCCCCGGCCCAGGCTGATCCTGACGGTTGGCTGTTGCTCGCCGGACTGGTCATCTGCATGGCAGGCAGGCTCGCCATGCAGCCGCGCAGCTAGTGCTGCGTGCACCGCTGAGCTGGCGCAGCATGCCATCGCCCCGTTTGCGACATCGTTAAGATTCTGCTAACAAGCCAAGGATCGACCATGTCCCTCAGCAAGTTTTTCTCAGCGCTATTGTTGCTGCCGCTGCTGGCGGCGGCACCCTGCGCGCTCGCTGACCCGCTCTACACCCTCACTTTCCTGCCCGGCGACTTCAGCGCCGCGGCCCTGGCCCAGAACGGCCAGGTGGTCGGCAGCGCGCGCGGCGGCGCGGCGGTCTGGTCGACCACGTCCACGACCTATCTTGCGTCGCTGCTGCCGGGCAGCGAAGGCCTGGCCATCAACAGCGCCGGCGCCATCGCCGGGCGCGTCGGCGCCAGCGCTTTCGTGTACGCCGACGGCGGCCTCCAGACCTTCGCGCTGCCCACGCCGCTGGCCACCTGGGCCACCGGCATCAACGATGCGGGCCAGGTCTCCGGCACCGGGCGCCTGGGTTTCGGCGAGCACACGGGCTTTCGCTACAGCGGCGGCGTGTTCACCGAGATGGGCAATTTCGGCGGCGCCCTGAGCGTGGCCAACGCCATCAATGCCGGCGGCGACCTGGCCGGTTTCGCCGGCTTTCCCACGGAGGCCTGGTTCGACCCGGACCGCCATGCCGCCGTCTACCGCGACGGCACGCTGCTCGACCTCGGCACCCTCGGCGGGCGCATCAGCGAAGCGAACGACATCAACGACGCCGGCTTCGTCGCCGGCTGGTCGGAACTGGCCGGCGGGTCCGGCGAGCGGCCCTTCCTGTTCTCACCCGGCCAAGCGCGCATGAGCGACCTCGGTTCGCTGGGCGGCAGCGCCGGCCGCGCCAACGGCATCAATAACGCGGGCACGGTGGTGGGGCTGTCCGACATCGGCGGCCCTGACGGTTTCGACTATCACGCCTTTGTCTACGGCGCCAGCGGCATGGCCGACCTGAACACGCTGGTGGGGCCCACCGCCGGCTGGACCCTGGTGTCGGCACTGGACGTCAACGACGCCGGCCAGATCCTGGCCCAGGCCTGCAACGCGTCGCTGGCGGAATGCCGCGCGGTGCGGCTCGACCTGATTGCGGCGGTGCCCGAACCCGGCGCCTGGGCCATGCTGGCCGGCGGCGTGGTGCTGCTGCTGTGGCGCGCGCGCAAGCGCACCCTGTGGATCGTGGCGCCGGTGCTGGCCGCGCCCCTGCTCGCATCGGCGCAGGCGCTGCCAAGCTATACGCCCAGCTTCCTGCCGGCCGGGTTCACCGCCACTGCCATCAACGCGCGCGGCCAGGTCGCCGGCCTCACCGCCAATGCGGCGGCGCTGTGGGACAGCGGTGTGCTGACCGAATACACGGCCGCAGCCCCGGGTTCCTTCGCGTTCGCCCTCGACAACCGCGGCCAGATGGCGGGCGGATGGGCAGGCGATTCGTATGTGTTCGCGGCGGGCGGGGTGCGCAATGTCGGCCGCCAGGGGCTGTGGCACTCGAGCTTCGCGATCGCGATCAACGACCTGGGGGCCATCGCCGGCCGCAGCTACTGGGGCGTGGGCGAGCGCTCGCGCGGCTACGTGCTGGCGGGTGGCGTGCTGCGCATGATCCCCAGCTTCGGCGGCGACTGGAGCGACGCCACCGCCATCAACCGCAGCGGCCAGGTGGCCGGCACCGCCGCGGTCACGGGCGACGCCATCCCCGAGCCGAACTTCCGCGCCTTTGTCTACAAGGATAAGGCGATGCGCAACCTCGGCACGCTGGGCGGCCGCAACAGCAGCGCCAGCGACATCAACGACGCGGGGCAGGTGGCCGGGTTCTCATGGATTGCAGAAGTCGACGAGTTCGACAATCCGCGGGTTCACGCCTTCCTGTATGCGGGCGGCGTCATGCAGGATATCGGCACCCTCGGCGGCGATTATTCCAGCGCCCTCGGCATCAACAACGCCGGCATCGTCGTGGGCGAATCCACCGTCAGTACGCCCGATGGGATCGAGCAGCGCGCCTTCGGCTATGCCGGCGGCGCCATGCTCGATTTGAATACGCGGGCCACGATGCCGGCCGGCTGGCTGCTGGTGTCGGCGCGCGACGTCAACGATGCGGGGCAGGTGCTGGCGCAAGCCTGCAGCCTGGAAGACTGCCTGTACCTGCGGCTCGACCCGGTGCCTTGAGCCGATATCAGCGCAGCATGTCGATGTGCTGGATGCCGTCTTCGTCGTAAGGCGCGGAGACGGTTTCGAAGCCGAAGCTCTGGTAGAACTTCTCGAGGTATTGCTGGGCGCCGATGCGGATGCGGTGGCCCGGGTACAGGGCCTCGGCGCATGCGATGCCGCGCGCCAGCAGCGCGCGTCCGGCGCCGCTGCCGCGCGCAGCCTGGGTCGTGATGACGCGGCCCAGCGACATCTCGTCGTACTTCACGCCGGGGCCGAGCACGCGCAGGTAGGCGACCAGCTGGCGCTTGCCCTCCAGCGTGCGCCAGCCAAGGAGGTGGTGGGCCACCGGGTCGAGGCCGTCGATGTCCGGATACAGGCAGCTTTGTTCCAGGATGAAGACCTGCTGGCGCTGGGCCAGGACTTCGTACAGGTCGGCGGGAGTGAGCGCGTCAAACGGGGAGAACTGCCAGTCGATCATGGTGGTTTTAGCGGTAAGAGTTCATGCGGCGGTCTCGAAGCCTTCGAGGACGTTGACCGTGCTGGTGCCGGATTCCGGTGAGCCGTTGCCGCCCTCGTAGACGAAGACGGTGGGCAGGCCCAGGTGCGCGATGCGCTCGCCGATGCGCAGGAAGTCGCCGCCCTGCAGGCCGAAGCCGGGGTTCACGTCGCCGCCGAGCGAGACCACCAGCGCTTCCGGGCGGAACATCGCCAGCTTGACGCAGGCGGTTTCCAGTGCGGCGAACCACTGCGCGCCGCCGCAGTCCGGCGCCAGCGGCAGGTTCATGGTGGCGCCCAGTCCCGCGCCCGCGCCCTGTTCGCCGGCATGGCCTGCGTAGAACGGGTAGGCAGCACGCGGGTCGAGGTGGATCGACAGGAACAGCACCTCATTGCGGGCGTAGAAGATGTCCTGGGTGCCGTGGCCGTGGTGGCGCGCGATATCGAGGATGGCGATGCGCGCCATGCCGTCGTCGAGCAGGTGCTGGGCCGCCAGCGCCGCATTGTTCAGGAAGGCGCCGCCGCCGAAGCGCTCGAGGCTCGCGTGGTGGCCGGGCGGACGGGTGAGGGCAAAGGTGGCGCGCTGGCCCATGCGCAGCGCGTGCGCCGCGTTCACCGCGCAGTCGGCGCCGGTCTTGGCGGCGATCCAGGTGCCGCTGGTGACGGGCGTGCGGCTGTCGGAGGCGAACAGGCCGACGCGCGCGAAAAAATCGTCCGGCTCGGCGCCGACCTGCATGCCGTGCGGCGGCCAGATGGATGGCAGCAGGTCCTTGTTCGCGTTGACGGGATCCTGCGCGCACCAGCTGCTCCAGGCGGTGCGCAGGAAGTGCAGGTAGCGCGGCGTGTGCACGCGCTCGAGCGAGACCAGCGGCACGCCATGCGGCGTCACCACCTGCCCCAGGCCGCGCCGCTCGAACTCCGCCAGCGTCAGGGCGACTGCGTCGGGACGCTCGTCCCAGGGCCCCGGCTCGCCACGGCCCGTTTGCAAGGCATGGTGTTCGTTGTAAAAGGTGAGCAACGCAGCCCCGCGGCTAGTGGTTGCCGCACAGGGTACTGCTGTTGTAGGCGGCAACGAAATCGTCGAAGCTGACGCTGTCCTGGCCTTCGATGTCGGCCTGGTCGGCCAGCGACTTGCGGACCATCTCTTCGAACAGCGCTTCCTCGGCCGGCATCAGGGGGCTGTCGCGGAAAGCAGCCGCATGCAGCTCGCTCTGGCGCAGGCCGAAAGCGGTCGCCGAACCGAGCGCGCGGATCTCTTCCAGCACGCGCGCCGACGGGGTCAGGGCCGGGTTGTCGACCTTGGCCTTCTGCAGGCCGAGCGAGGATGCGTGCACGCCGCCTTCGTTGTGCTGGTCGTCGAGCAGCCGGGCCACCGGGCCGATGCGCTCGATGAGTTCCAGCGCCCAGTCCTTGAGCAGGACTTCCTGCCCGTCGCGGGTGAGCTGCAAGCCCGGCTTGCGGCCTTCCTTCACGGTGCGCCCGAAGTTGCGCGCGTGGACCTGGCCTTCGTGGGCACTGATCAGGGGGCTTTCTTCCAGCGCGCAGAACAGCAGGAAGGCGTCGAGGAAGCGGCCGGTTTCCAGGCTGATGCCGACCGGTTCGAACGGGTCGACGTCGAGGCAGCGCACCTCGATGTACTGCACGCCGCGGTTGCACAGCGCCTGCACCGGGCGCTCGCCGGTGCGGATCACGCGTTTCGGGCGGATCGTCGAGTAGTACTCGTTCTCGATCTGCAGCACGTTGGTGGAGAGCTGGATCCACTCGCCGTCCTTCTTGGTGCCGAGCGCCTGGTAGGGCTCGTAGGGACGGTTGACCGCGTCCATCAGGCTGGTGACGTAGCTCTCCAGGCTGTTCTCGTGCGGGCGCAGGCCGGCCTGGGCGTCGTTCTGGTAACCGAGGTCGCTCATGCGCAGGCTGGTCGCGTGCGGCAGGTACAGCGTGTCGTCGGACAGGGTGTCGAGGCCGTGGGCGCCGCCGCGCAGGAAGCTGGTGCTCAGCGCCGGGGTGGCGCCGAACAGGTACATCAGCAGCCAGCTGTAGCGGCGGAAGTTGCGGATGGTCGCGATATAGCTTTCGGACTGGAAGTCGCGCAGCGCATGGCGGCGTTCTTCCACGATGCCTTCGCTGGCGGCCACCACTTGCCACAGCTTTTCCGGCAGCGAGTAGTTGTAGTGGATGCCCGAAATGCACTGCATCGCCTTCCCGTAGCGCAGCGCCAGGCCGCGCCGGTACACATGCTTGAGCATGCCGAGGTTCGACTTGCCGTACCAGGCGATCTCGATGCCTTCTTCCGGCGGCAGTTCGCCCGGCATCGACACGCTCCACAGCATCTCCTCGCCCAGGCGGGCATGGGCGAAGCGGTGGATCGCGTCGAGGTGGTTCAGCACGGTCGAGATGTCGTGCTCGGCCGGGGTGATGAACTCCAGCAGGGCTTCGGCGTAGTCGGTGGTGATCTGCGGATGGGTCAGTGCCGAACCGAGTTGCGCCGGGTGCGGGGTGCGCGCCAGGTGGCCGTGCCGGTCCACGCGCAGGGTTTCACGTTCGATGCCACGCAGGCCCTGGCCGAGCAGGGCGCGGTGGTCGTCGTCGTCGAGAAGTGCCAGGCGGCGGGTGAGTTGGTTCGACACGGATGTTTCCTTTCTTATACTGCCAATGCGGATTGGAGCAGAGAGTAACCGAAAAACGGCAAGTGCGCCGGGAGGCCCCTCATTCCGGTTTGGGCAGGCTTTTCGGCGCCGCGGCGGGCGGCGCGGGCGGCGCCGGGGCGGCCGGCTTGCCTGCCTCTTTTTCGTTCAGGATCCAGCGTTCGACCTGCTGTTGCAGCTGGTCCAGTGGCAGCGCGCCGCCTTTCAGCACGGCGTCGTGGAAGCGGCGCAGGTCGAAACGCTCGCCCAGCGCCTGCCTGGCGCGCTCGCGCAGGGCCTTGATGCGCAGCTGGCCGATCTTGTAGGCCAGCGCCTGGGCCGGCCGCGCGATGTAGCGGTCCACTTCCGCTTCGTTGTCCGCCAGCGGGTTGGCGGTATGCGCGTTCAGGTAGTCGATCGCCTGCTTGCGCGACCAGCCCATGCCGTGGATGCCGGTATCGACCACCAGCCGCGCGGCGCGCAGCATCTCTTCGTTCAGGTGGCCGAAGCGGGTGAACGGATCGTCGAAGAAGCCCAGCGCCGGTCCCAGGCTTTCGGCATAGGTGGCCCAGCCTTCGCCGAAGGCCTCGTACCAGGCGTGGCGGCGAAACGCCGGCAGGTCGAGCAGCTGGGCGCGCGCCACCTGCAGGTGGTGGCCGGGCACCCCTTCGTGCAGCGCCACGCTGTCAACCTGCCACACCGGGCGCGACGCCAGTTGCGCGGTGTTGACCACCAGCGCGGCGCTGCGGTCCTTGCTGCCGGCTTCGTAGTAGGCGACCGGCTGGCCCGCACCATCCTGGTTCATGGGCTTGACGGCGATGCCGGCGTCGGCAATGGTGGCCACTACCTTCGGCAGCCTGGCCTGCGCCCGCGCCAGCGCCTTGCGGTAGCGCGCCAGCAGGGCCTCGGGCTGCGTGAAAAACAGGCGCTGGTCCGAGCGCGCGAACACGATGAATTTGTCGAAGCCGCCGCGAAAGCCGGTGCGCGGGATCACGGTGTCGATCTCGGCGCGGATCCGGGCCACTTCCTTCAGGCCGAGCGCGTGCACCTCGGCCGGCGTGAGCGCGGTGGTGGTGGCGCTGCGCACCAGGAAGGCATACCAGGCCGCCCCGCCCGGCAGCGCCGAGGCGCCGATGGTCTCGCGCGCACTGGGGAGGTATTCCAGGCGCAGGAAGGTTTCCAGCATGTCGAGGGCGGCGGCGGCATCGGCCAGCGCCGAGATGCTGTCGCTGACGAGGTCTTCGCGCGCGCTGGCGTCGATCGAGGCCGGGATGCGCTGGAAGGGCGCGTTCAGCGGCCCGTCGGCGATGGTCTCGCGCAGCTGGCGCAGCGCGTCCGGCACCGGCGCCATGGCTACCTTCGGCACGCTCCAGCCGGCGCGCATCCCCGCGCGCAGTTGCTCGACCAGGCCGTCGACGTGGACCGGCAGCGCGTCGAGGCGCCACAGGTAGTTGCGGTAGTCCTGCTCGGTGGTAAAGGGCATTTGCGCGACCAGGCGCGGCAGGCGCAAGTGCAGGCCGTCCCAGGCGCTGAGCGGTTGCGGGTCGAAGGCGGTGAAGGCGGCGGCGGCCAGCGCCTGCTCGCGCGCGGCCACGAACAGCTCGTAGGAGACCAGGCTTTTCCCGTCGAGCTGGGCGCGGTCGAGCTGACGCGCTTCATTCAAGACCTGGCGCGCGTGCTCGGCGGCGGCGCTGCGCGCGGCCAGCGAGGTGTCGGTGAGCAGGGCGTCGTGGCGGTGCTCGCCGATGCCGGTCGCGTATTCCGGCTGCTGGCGCAACTGCCACTGCCATTCTCGCTCGAACAGCCGGCGCGCGGTCTCGGCCGCCGTGTCGGCGGCGCCGCAGGCGAGGGGAACGAGCAGGAAGATCGAGGCGAAGAAGGTGCGCATGCGTTGCCCGGGCGCTGGGCTGGCAGTCAGGGACTGGTCATTGTAACAAGACCCCGGGCGGGGCCGCGCGGGCTAGAGGCGGCCGCCGCTGACCCGTTCGATGCCGGCCAGGTCGCGCCAGCTTTGCACCTCGCCGTAGCCGCGCGCCGCCAGCAGGGAACGCACCGCGTCCGCCTGGTCGTAGCCGTGCTCGAGCAGCAGCCAGCCGCCCACTTCCAGGTGGCTGGGCGCGCCGTCGATGATGATGCGCAGGGCCGACAGGCCGTCGGCATGGTCGGTGAGGGCGCCGGCCGGCTCGAAGCGCAGGTCGCCCTGCGACAGGTGTTCGTCGCCGGCGGCGATGTACGGCGGATTGGAGGCGATCAGGTCGAAGCGCTCGCCGCCGATGGCCGCGAACCAGTCGCTGCGCAGGAAGCGCACCGCGGCGCCGTTGGCGGTCGCGTTGGCGCGCGCAATGGCCAGGGCGTCGTCGCTGACGTCGAGCGCCGTCACGCTGGCGTCGCGCCGTGAGTGAGCGCACGCTACCGCGATCGCGCCGCTGCCGGTGCCCATGTCGAGCAGGCGGCCGCGCGGCGGCAGGCGCTCGAGCGCCAGTTCCACCAGCAGTTCGGTGTCGGGGCGGGGGATCAGCACGCCGGGTGCGACCTTGAAGGGCAGGCCGAAGAATTCGCGTTCGCCGACGATGTAGGCGATCGGCTCGCCATCCTGGCGGCGCCGCACCAGCGCGGCCAGGCGCGCCGCTTCCTCACTGGTGATGGCGCGTTCGGACTGGGTGATCAGCTGGACCCGCGCCAGCCCGAGCGCATGGCACAGCAGGATGCGGTTTTCCAGCGCGTCGAGCGGCAGCGACCCCTGCAGCTGCTTGACCGTCGCGCCGGCCTGCACCAGGTGGGTCATGGGCGCGGCTTGCGGACCAGGACGAAGGTCAGCAGCGCGGTCAGCACCACGAACCAGACCGCCGACCATTGCGGGATCGCCAGGCCCATCAGCGAATCGGTCGCGCCTTCGCACAGGCCGTCGGCGCGGAACAGCCAGGGCAGGTATTCGGCGGTGGGGATCTTGTTGAGGAAGGTCTCCATCGGGTCGATACCGCAGCTGAAGCCCGGGTTGGCGATCACGTACAGATGCTTCCCAACCGCGTACAGCCCGCCCAGCGCCGCCAGCAGCGCCAGGATCGTGCCTTCGCGGACCTTGCCGCTGATGGCCGACACCAGCGTGGCCACGCCGATGGCCAGGAACATGTAGCGCTGGATCACGCACAGCGGGCAGGGCTGCATCTGCTGGATGTGCTGCAGGTAGAGCGCGACCGCGATCAGCGCGAAGCAGATCGACGAAATGGCGAACAGGATCTGGCGGGTAGTGGGCAGCATTGTAGGGTCTTGTAGGTGGTATTCGGGACGCGTCATTCTCGCATGAAGGTCATGCGACTACTTAAACTTTGCTTAACGTAGGGTGGTCGGCTCTGCCGACCGCGCGGTCGGCGAAGCCGACCACCCTACCTCAATCGCCCAGCGCCGCCAGCAGCTCGGCCTGGTGCTCCGACGCCAGCGCATTGACCAGGTCCGTCAAGTCGCCATCCATGATGAAGTCGAGCTTGTACAGCGTCAGGTTGATGCGGTGGTCGGTGAGGCGCCCCTGAGGGAAGTTGTAGGTGCGGATCCGCTCGCTGCGGTCGCCCGAGCCGATCAGGCTCTTGCGGGTGGCCGCCTCTTTCGATTGCTGCTCGCGCAGCTGCACGTCCTTGATGCGCGCGGCCAGCACCTTCAGCGCCTGCGCCTTGTTCTTGTGCTGGCTGCGGTCGTCCTGGCATTCCACCACGATGCCGGTCGGCAGGTGGGTCAGGCGCACCGCCGAATCGGTCTTGTTGATGTGCTGTCCGCCGGCGCCCGAGGCCCGGTAGGTGTCGATGCGCAGGTCGGCCGGGTTGATGTTCACGTCCTCGACTTCGTCGGCTTCCGGCATCACCGCCACCGTACAGGCCGAGGTATGGATGCGGCCTTGCGTTTCGGTGGCGGGAACGCGCTGCACGCGGTGCCCGCCGGACTCGAACTTGAGTTTCGAGTACACGCCATTGCCGATGATGCGCACGATGACTTCGCGGTAGCCGCCCAGGTCGGATACCGATTCCGACACCACCTCGACCTGCCAGCGCTGGCGTTCCGCAAAACGCGTATACATGCGCAGCAGGTCGCCGGCGAACAGGGCCGATTCGTCGCCGCCGGTGCCGGCGCGGATCTCGAGGAAGATGTTGCGCTCGTCGTTGACGTCCTTCGGCAGCAGCATTTTCTGCAGGTCGAGTTCGAGCGCGGCCAGGCGCGCCTTGGCGGCCTCGGTCTCTTCCTGCGCGAACTCCTTCATCTCCGGGTCCTGCGCCATCTCCTGGGCCGCATCGATGTCGCCCTGGGCTGCGCCGTACTGGTGGTACAGCGCAACCAGCGGCGAGAGCTCGGCGTGCTCGCGGGTCATCTTGCGGTAGCTGTCCATATTGGTGGTGGCGCCTTCGGACATCAGCAGTTCGTCCAGTTCGACGAGTCGGTTGGCCAGCTGGTCCAGCTTGAAGAGCATGGATGGTTTCATGGGAATTCGGGTCGGTTCAGGGCGCCGCGGATGCGGCCGGGACGCGCCTGTCTTGAAACAGGCGCACGACGAAAGGGGAAGGGCCGCTAACGGCGGCCGCGGAACAGCTGCGGCAGCAGCGCCGCCAGGCGGGCGCGCTCGTCGCCCTGGGCATGGTGCAGCACCTGCTGCGGGCCATGCAGGAACTTGGCGGTCAGGCCCCTGGACAGGGCTTCGAGCACGGCTTCGGGATCGTCGCCGCGCGCCAGCAGCTTGCGCGCGCGTTCGAGTTCGGCCAGGCGCAGCGCCTCGCTCGACTCGTGCAGCTCGCGGATCACCGGCACCACGGCGCGGTCGCCGACCCAGGTCATGAAGGACTGGACCCGCAGGTCGATGATGGCTTCGGCCTGGGCGACCGCGGCCTGGCGGCTTTCCATGCCGGTTTGTACCACCTGCGCCAGGTCGTCCACGGTGTACAGGAACACGTCGTCCAGGCGCGCGACTTCGGGTTCGATATCGCGCGGCACGGCCAGGTCGACCATGAACACCGGGCGGTGGCGGCGCGCCTTGACCGCGCGTTCCACCATGCCCAGGCCGATCAGCGGCAGGGTCGACGCGGTGCACGAGATGACGATATCAAAATTGTGCAGGCTCTCGGGCAGCTCGGCCAGGCGCATCGCGGTGCCGTTGTAGCGGCTGGCCAGCGCTTCGCCGCGCTCCATGCTGCGATTGGCGATGGTGACCGATTTGGGATTGTGGGCCGCGAAGTGGGCGGCGCACAGTTCGATCATTTCGCCGGCGCCGATGAACAGCACGTTCTGGTCGGCGATGCGGTCGAAAATGCGGTGCGACAGGCGCACCGCGGCTGCGGCCATCGACACGCTGTGGGCGCCGATCTCGGTGGTGCTGCGCACTTCCTTGGCCACCGCGAAGCTGCGCTGGAACAGCTGGTGCAGGTAGGTGCCCAGGCCGCCGGCTTCTTCGGCGCTGCGCACCGCGTCCTTCATTTGCCCCAGGATCTGCGGCTCGCCCAGCACCATGGAATCGAGCCCGGAGGCGACCCGGAAAGCGTGGCGCACCGCGCTGTCGTGCGGCAGCATGTACAAGTGGGGGCGCAGCTCGGCGAAATTGAGTGCGTGGTAGTGGGCCAGGAACTGGGCCGAGGCGTCGAGCGGGTTGGCGATGTCGCTGGCCGCGTACATCTCGGTGCGGTTGCAGGTGGACAGGATGGCCGCCTCGTCGCCCCCGGCGCCCTGGCGCGCGAACCAGCCGCGCGCCGCGTGCACCGCCTTGCCCAGCTGGTCGGGCGCGAGCGCCAGCTGCTCGCGCAGCGAGACCGGGGCAGTCGTGTGGTTCAGGCCAACGGCGAGCAGTTGCATGTGGGGCGGGGATGGGCTGGATGCAGGTATGCACCCATTATACCCTTACGCGAGCAGGGTTTCAGCGGCCGGCCGGGGCCGGCCGCCGGACGGGCTTGGGGTGGCTCAGGCGCCCAGCTTTTCCAGGCGGTAGCCGTAGCTGTAGACCGGCACCAGGCGGAAGCCGTTTTCCGGACGCAGGCTCAGCTTGTTGCGTACGCGCGAGACGTGGGTGTCCATGGTGCGCGACGGCACATCGGTATCGCGGACCCACACCGATTCATGGATGTAGGCGCGCGACAGCGGGCGGCCGATATTGCGGAAGAACAGCAGCGCCAGCGAGAATTCCTTCTGGGTGACGTCGATGATCGAGCCATCCTTGAGCAGGCGGCCCGGGCGGGTCTCGAAGGTGAACGGACCGAACTGCAACTGCTCGGCGCTGTTTTGCGACGGGTAGGCGCGGCGCAGCAAAGCCGATACGCGCGCCACAAGTTCGCCGCGGCGCAGCGGTTTCACCAGGTAGTCGTCGGCGCCGGCGGTGACGCCGGCAATGATATCGTCTTCTGCGTTATTGCCAACCAGGAAGATCGTCGGTGCATTCGCAGCCATTTTTTCCTTGGCGCGGCGCAGCACTTCCGGGCCGTCCATGTCCGGCACGTTCCAATCCATCACCAGCATGTCTGCGTTTTCCTTGCGCAGTTGCGCAAGGAATTCCCGTGCATTATCAAAGGCTTGGCAGCTATGGCCCGCTGCGGTCAGCACCTGGCAAATGAGCTCAGCCTGGCTGCGGTCTTGTTCAAGAACGGCGATCTTCATAGGACATCTACTGGTAAGGTTGCATTTGTAGGAAGACTCCTACAAGAGTTAAACCGAATATATCAGACTTTCACAAAATAGTGCTACAGCAAAAGAAGTTATTTACAACGGGAACGTTTGTTCTGTTGTGTTAAAGCGAACACGGGCTCCGCGTTACACTTATTGCCACGAATAAGCGGGAGACGATATGTTGTTTAAGCGCAAAAGAAAAGACGTGATCCCCACCGGGCCGGCGCTGGAACCGGTCAGCGGCGCCGGCATCGACCTGGCGCGCGAGCGCTGCCGCGAGATGGTGCGCAAGCGCGCCCTGGTATCGGCCGGCGTGGCGGCGATCCCGCTGCCGGGTGTGGATATCCTGTCGGACCTGACCACCTTCACGGTGCTGGTCGAGGAGGTGAACAAGGAGTTCGGGCTGAGCCAGCAGCAGATCGAACGACTCCATCCGCGCTTGCGGGTGCTGGCGTACCAGGCGGCGGCGTCGGTGGGCGGGATGCTGGTCGGTAAGCTCGTGACCCGGACCCTGGTCATGGAACTGTTCAAGCGCGCCGGGGTGAAGATCGCCGCCAAGACCGTGGCCAAGGTGGTGCCGATCGCGGGCCAGGTGGCGTCGGCGGCGATCGGCTTCGCGCTGTTTCGCCGGATGGGCTACCAGCATGTGGAGGCGTGCGCGAAGGTGGCGCGGGAGCTGGCGAGTTTAAGGGTGATTGATGCAGGGGTGGGGGTGGGGGTAGGGTCGCCGGTGCCGCCGATGTAGGAGTTCTGCATACGACGGTTTTTAGGCCAACACAAGCAGATACGTCGTTCCGGCGAAGGCCGGAACCCAAGTTCGTCGCGTAACAAACAACGCCCCAATAAACAAATGCCCGCATCAGCGGGCATTTGTTTATATAACGCTAACAATCAAGCATCCGGCAACACCACATTCACATCGAGCACTTCCAGGTTGCCCTGGCGGTCGAGCGAGATCTTGATGTCGTCGGCATTAACCTTGGTGTATTTCGAAATCACCTCGATCAGCTCGCGATGCAGCGCCGGCAGGAAGTCGGGGCCGGTGCGGTTGGTGCGTTCGCGCGCGATGATGATCTGCAGGCGCTCCTTGGCGGCCGATGCGCTCTTCTTTTTCTCGGGGAACAGGAAATTTAACAGTGCCATATCACTTTGCTCCAAAGATGCGCTGGAACAGGCCCGGCTTTTCGTAGCTGGTAAAGCGCAGCGGGCGGTCTTCGCCCAGGAAACGGGCGATCACGTCCTCGTAGGCCTCGGCCACGTCGGTGCCCTTGAAATGGATCGCCGGGTTGCCCTGGTTCGAGGCGTGCAGCACCGATTCCGATTCCGGGATGATGCCGATCAGCGGGATGCGCAGGATTTCCTGCACGTCCTGGTAGGACAGCATTTCGTCGGCGTCGACGCGCTTCGGCGAGTAGCGGGTGATCAACAGGTGTTCCTTGACCGGCTCCGAACCGCTCTGGGCGCGGCGCGACTTGGCCTGGATGATGCCGAGGATGCGGTCCGAATCGCGCACCGACGACACTTCCGGGTTGGTGACGATCACGGCTTCGTCGGCGAAGGTCAGGGCCATCAGCGCGCCGTGCTCGATACCGGCCGGCGAATCGCAGATGATGAATTCGAAGCCCATCTGCACCAGGTCGTTGAGCACGCGCTCGACGCCTTCCTCGCTCAGCGCATCCTTGTCGCGCGTTTGCGAGGCCGGCAGGATGAACAGGTTGTCGGTGTGCTTGTCCTTGATCAGCGCCTGGTTCAGGGTCGCTTCGCCATTGATCACGTTGATCAGGTCATACACGACGCGGCGTTCGCAACCCATGATCAGGTCCAGGTTACGCAGGCCGACGTCGAAGTCGATGACGGCGGTCTTGTGGCCGCGCAGGGCCAGGCCGCTGGAGAAGCTTGCGCTCGAGGTGGTTTTGCCCACACCGCCCTTGCCGGACGTTACAACAATAATTCGTGCCACAAAAATGTCCTTTTCAGTAACTTGTCAGGTCGCGCTGCAATCAGGCGCGGGAGACCGGAGCCAGCGATGATATATCGAGCCGGTCGCCGACCAGCCGGATTTGTGCGGGCTGGCGCGTCAGGTCGGTGGGGAAGCCGTCGTCGAAAGTGCGGTACACGCCCGCGATCGACACCAGTTCCGGCTGCATCGAGAGCGCGAAGATGCGCGCTTCCGGGTTGCCGGACGCGCCCGCCAGGGCCCGGCCATTCAATGGTGCATAGACGTGGATGCTGCCGTCGGCAATGATTTCCGCACCATTGTTGACGACCGCAGTGATGATCAGGTCGCTGCCGCGCGCATAGACGCGCTGGCCGGCGCGCACCGGGGTATCGATGATCATGGCCGACACCGGGGTGGGCGCAGGCGCAGCCGCCACCGGTTCCGGCACGGGTTCCGGCGCCGGCGCGGCGGCTGGCGCCGGGGCGGCAGCGACCGGCATTGCGCTGGTGTCGAGCGCACGCACGCCGCTCGAGCCGTCGTCCAGCGCCAGGCCGTGGGCGCGGATCGCGTCCGCCATCCCGGCGCTGGCGCCGCGCACGGCGACCGCATTGAGGCGGTATTTCTTCAGCAGCGCCACCAGGGCCGGCCAGTCGATGACCGGGGCCTCATGGGCAATGGCCGCGATATCGATCACCGCGAACTCGTCTTCGAAGAAGTCCGAGACCCCGCCGGTCATCTGGTACAGCGCGCCATCGATCGTGGCCGGGTCGGCCGAATGCAGGATCGTCGAGATGGCGACGACTGTGGAGATCTTGATTTCGATGGGCAGCGTGGTCGGGGTTTTCGTCATAAAGCAGTCTGGTTGGCGTTGCGCTCGTGCATTCTACTGTGAAAATTGAGCGAAGGGACAGTTACGTAAGCATCATTCTCATAGGAAACTAGGTACCGTCCCTAGGTTCAAAATTGGCTTGTCAACACGGTGATTGCCTCCCTGCAAGCGGTTGTATTTGGTGGATAAGCTGATAAGATTGATTTTGCTCAAACGTCGGTACAAGGTGGCCCGTAACATGCATGGTTCGGAGCGCTTGCCGTCTTAACATTCACCGGCGCAGCCGGAACTAGGGAGAACAATATGGAAGAAGTCGTCATCGTGGCCGCCGGCCGCACAGCGGTCGGCAAGTTTGGCGGCACCCTGGCCAAGGTCCCTGCCGCGGAGCTCGGCGCACAGGTGATCCGCCACCTGCTGACCAAGACCGGCATCGATCCGGCTTCGGTCAGCGAAGTCATCATGGGCCAGGTCCTCACCGCCGGCGCCGGCCAGAACCCGGCGCGCCAGGCCGTCATCAAGGCCGGCCTGCCAGACGCGGTGCCGGGCTACACCATCAACAAAGTGTGCGGCAGCGGCCTCAAGGCCACCCACTTGGCGGCCCAGGCCATCAAGTGCGGCGACGCGCAAATCGTCATCGCCGGCGGCCAGGAAAACATGAGCGCCTCGCCGCACGTGCTCAACGGCTCGCGCGACGGTTTCCGCATGGGCGACGCCAAGCTGGTGGACACCATGATCGTCGACGGCCTGTGGGACGTGTACAACCAGTACCACATGGGCGTCACCGCCGAGAACGTCGCACGCAAGTACGAGGTCTCGCGCGCCGAGCAGGACGAATTCGCGCTGCAGTCGCAGCTCAAGGCCGAAGCTGCCCAAAAAGCAGGCAAATTCAAGGACGAAATCATCCCGGTCGAGATCCCGTCCAAGAAGGGCCCCAGCATCTTCGACACCGACGAATACCCAAAGCACGGCTCGACCATCGAAGCCCTGGCCGGCCTGCGCCCGGCTTTCAACAAGGAAGGCAGCGTCACCGCCGGTAACGCTTCCGGCCTGAACGACGGCGCCGCCGCCGTCATCATGATGAGCGCCTCGAAAGCGAAAGAACTCGGCCTCACCCCGATCGCCCGCATCAAGGCCTATTCGTCGGCCGGCCTGGATCCGTCGATCATGGGCATGGGCCCGGTCTCGGCCACCCGCCTGTGCCTGCAGAAGGCCGGCTGGACCCACGAAGACGTGGACCTGATGGAAATTAACGAGGCGTTCGCCGCCCAGGCCATCGCGGTCAACAAGGAAATGGGCTGGGACACTTCCAAGATCAACGTGAATGGCGGCGCCATCGCGCTGGGTCACCCGATCGGCGCCTCCGGCGCCCGCGTGCTGGTTACCTTGTTGCACGAAATGGTGCGCCGCGACGCCAAGCGCGGTCTGGCCAGCCTGTGCATCGGCGGCGGCATGGGCGTGGCGCTGGCGGTGGAACGCGACTGAGCGGCCGCAGCGGCACGGCAGGTTTTTAGCAGGACGAAGTGACTGACAATAAAACTGGAGAAGACAATGGCACGAGTAGCATTAGTGACGGGCGGCATGGGCGGTCTGGGCGAAGCGGTGTGCATCAAGCTGGCCGCTTTGGGATACAAGGTTGTCACCACTTTTTCGCCGGGCAGCAAGAAGGCCGACACCTGGCTGGGCAGCATGCGCGAGCAGGGCTTTGACTTCAAGGCCTATGCCTGCGACGTGTCCGACTACGATTCGGCCCAGGAGTGCGTGCGCCAGGTCGAGCAGGACGTCGGCCCGATCGACGTGCTGGTGAACAACGCCGGCATCACCCGCGACATGACCTTCAAGAAGATGGACAAGCCGAACTGGGATGCGGTGATGAAGACCAACCTGGATTCCGTGTTCAACATGACCAAGCCGGTCTGCGACGGCATGGTCGAGCGCGGCTGGGGCCGGATCATCAACATCTCGTCGGTCAACGGCCAGAAGGGCGCCTTCGGCCAGACCAACTACTCGGCCGCCAAGGCCGGCATGCACGGCTTCACCAAGGCCCTGGCCTATGAAGTCGCGCGCAAGGGCGTCACCGTCAACACCATCTCGCCAGGCTACATCGGCACCAAGATGGTGATGGACATCCCGAGCGAAGTGCTGGAAACCAAGATCATCCCGCAAATCCCGATGGGCCGCCTGGGCAAGCCGGAAGAAGTCGCCGGCCTGGTGGCTTACCTGTCTTCGGATGAAGCGGCGTTTGTCACCGGTGCGAATATCGCCATCAATGGCGGTCAGCACATGCAGTAAGCGCGGCTTTACGCCACGAAGAGCACCGCTGCGGCGGTAATGCTGTTCAGTTAGTTGCAATTTGCACGTCGTTCCGGCGCAGGCCGGAACCTAATTTTGCAAGCGTTTCCGCAGCGCGAGCACAAATTGGGTTCCGGCCTCCGCCGGAACGACGTTTTTACGTTAACGAAGGAATAGGTTCAGCCTGACTGAACGGCATTACCGCTGCGGCGGTGCTTTTTTTTCGACCGTCGCCACACCGCTAAAATAGGCGTGACGATATTCACTTCACGGGATTTTCCATGCACACCCTGCCCCGCGACGGCCTCGCCCTGTCCAGCCTCGACGAACAACTGCTCCCGCCCGGCACCAAGGGCCTGCCCCTGATAGAACCCCTGCGCCAGGGCGCCATCGGCGTGCAGGGCTGGAATGTGCTGCGCGGCGACACTTCCTTCCCGGTGGCAGTGCTCAAGGAAACTGCACTCGTCCACAACCTGCACTGGATGCGCGACTTCTGCGCGCGCCACGGGGCCACCCTCGCTCCGCACGGCAAGACCACCATGAGCCCGCAGCTATTCGCGGCCCAGCTGGCCAATGGCGCCTGGGGCATCACCTTGGCCAGCGCCACCCAGGTGCAGGTGGCGCACCGCTTCAATGTGCGCCGGGTGCTGCTGGCCAACCAGCTGGTGGCGCGCGCCGACATCGAGGCCGTGCTGGCGCTGCTGCATGACGATCCCGATTTCGAATGCTTCGTGCTGGCCGACTCGCTGGAAGGCGTGGCGCGCCTGTCGCAGGCGGTTACCACCCGCAAGCTTGCGCGCCCGCTGCCGGTACTGGTCGAACTGGGCCTGGCCGGCAAGCGCGCTGGCTGCCGCACGGACGAGGAAGCGCTCGCCGTCGCGCGCGCCATCGCCAATGCCGACGGCCTGGCGCTGGCCGGCTTCGAAGGCTACGAAGGCTTGCTGGTCACCGACGATGTCGATGCGGACGTGCGCGCCGTGAACGCTTTCCTGGCCCAGCTGGTGGAACTGGTGAAGACGGCCGACATTGAAGACCTGTTCGGCTGCGCCGAGATCCTGCTGTCGGCCGGCGGCTCGGCCTATTTCGACCTGGTCGCGCGTGGCTTCGCCGGGGTGGAAGGGCTGTCGCGCCCGGTGCGTCCAGTGCTGCGCAGTGGCTGCTATCTCACCAGCGACCACGGCTCGTACAAGCGCCTGCTAGCCAAGCTGGACGCGCGCGAAGCGCAGGCCGAGGGCTTGCGGCCGGCGCTGGAAGTCTGGAGCATGGTGCAGTCGCGCCCGGAGCCGGGCCTGGCCATCCTCACGATGGGCAAGCGCGACGCTTCCTACGACATCGACCTGCCGGTGCCGCTGTTCATGCACCGTCCGGGCAGCGATGCCACCCAGCCAGGCGCGCTGCCGCCCGGCTGCAGCATCGTCAAGATGAACGACCAGCATGCCTACCTGGCGCTGCCGGACGGCGAGATACGAAACCAGCTCGGGGTTGGCGACCTGGTTGGCTGCGGCATCTCCCACCCCTGCACCACCTTCGACAAGTGGCAGGTCCTGCTGGCGGTGGACGACGCCTACACGGTGACCCAGGCGCTGAACACCTTCTTTTGAAAGGGCGGGGCGTACGCTACAATCGGCTCTCACCTGCCGAGAGAGCCGTCATGCCCGCTACGCCGCCGTCCCTGTTCCCCCCGATCCAGCCCATCCGCCACGGCATGCTCGCCGTCGACGCGCTGCACACGATCTACTGGGAAGAAGTCGGCAACCCGAACGGCATCCCGGTCCTGTTCCTGCATGGCGGCCCTGGCGCCGGCCTGTCGCCGCAGCACCGCCGCTTCTTCGACCCGAATGCCTACCGCGTGATCCTGTTCGACCAGCGCGGCGCCGGCAAGTCGACCCCGCTGGGCGAGTGGCGCGCCAACACGACCCAGCTGCTGATCGACGACATCGAGCGCCTGCGCGCCATGTTTGGCGTCCAGCAGTGGCTGGTCTTCGGCGGATCCTGGGGTTCGACCCTGGCGCTGGCCTACGGCCAAGCCCACCCGGAACGCTGCCTCGGCTTCGTGCTGCGCGGGATCTTCCTGTGCACCAAGGCGGAAGTGGAGTGGTTCCTGAACGGCGTCCAGTGGTTCTACCCGGAGCTGTACGAAGAATTCGTCGCGCCCATCCCGCTGGACGAGCGGGGCGACCTGCTGAAGGCGTATACGAAGCGCCTGCTGTGCAGCGACCCGGACGTCTACTGGCCGGCCGCGCGCGCCTGGAGCCGCTTCGAAGGCCGCCGCGTGTTCCTGCTGCCGCAGCCCGAAGAAGCCGCGTCCGATGCGCTCGACCTGGGCGTGGGCCGCCTCGAATCGCACTATATGCTGCACGGCGCCTTCCTGGACGAAGACCAGCTGGTGCGCGATGTCCAACGTATCGCCCACCTGCCGGCGGTGATCGTGCAGGGCCGCTACGACGTGATCTGCCCGCCGCTGTCGGCTTACCGCCTGCACCAGGCCTGGCCCGGCGCAAAATTGCACATGATTCCGGACGGCGGCCACGGGGCGCTGGAGACCGGCATCGCGCGCGCGCTGGTGGGCGCCACCGAGCAGTTCAAGCGCCACCGGCGCTTCGATTAAGCCCTACCCGGTGCCGGGGCCGCGTGGCGGCTGCTACACTACTGTCCAAACCTACAACAAAGCCGCGTGTTCCCATGCCCATGAATATCCAGATCAGCGACATCGGCCACGTCATCCAGCTGGCGATCGCGCCGGTGTTCCTGCTGACCGGGGTGGCGACCAAGCTCACCGTGCTGACCAATCGGCTGGCGCGCATCATCGACCGAACCCGCGTGCTGGATGACGTGCTCAAGCAGGGCCCGGATGAAGAATTCTTCTCCGAGCGCGAAACCCTGTACGTGCGCGCCCACCTGATCAATACCGCGATCACGTCCAGCACCGCCTGCGGCCTCATGGTCTGCCTTGTCATTGCCCTGCTGTTCCTGGGCGACACCACCAACCTGCCGCTGGACCAGTACATCGCCGGGCTGTTCGTGATCGCGATGCTGGGCCTGATCAGCAGCTTCGTCTTTTTCCTGCGCGAGATCTTCATCGCCTCGCGCTTCATGCGCGAGCAGCATACGCTGTCCCTCAAGCGGTCCCGCTAGCGCTTTTTACTGATTGATTGAATCATGCACGACTACCAACGCCCCCCGACCCTCTACCGCTACGCGCCGCAAGACGAACTCGAAGCCGCGCTGCGCGGCCAGTTCCGCCTCTTGCCCGATGGCGGCTTCCTGGCCCTGTCGTTCTCCACCGCCTGGGACAAGCAGCTGTTCGACGTGTTCAGTCCCGCCGACCGCTGCCTGGTGATCCACAACACCGAATTGTTCGGCGAACGCCTGCACCGCGCGGTACAGCGCACCTTGCCCAACTGGGCCGGCATCGATGGCCAGGTCGAGTACGGCGTGCGCTCGCCGCTGGGCGCGGCCTTTTCGAAAAGCCTGGGCCAGGCCCAGGAAAAGGAATGGCAGTTCGCCTGGCGTTCGATGTCGCCGGGCGCGAGCCTGAATCCGGTGGTCATCAACATCGGCAGCATCGAACAGTTCGCCGAGCTGCGCGACCGCGACACCCTGCTGTCCTGATCTTTAGTACCAACCCTCCACGAAATCACGGTGTAATGCCGTGATGACGCATACCACTTACCCCAATCTCCTCGCGCCGCTCGACCTGGGTTTCACGACCCTGAAGAACCGCGTGATCATGGGCTCGATGCACACCGGGCTCGAAGACCGTTTCTACAACTATGGCAAGCTGGCCGCCTTCTACCGCGAACGCGCGCGCGGCGGCGCCGGCCTGATCGTCACCGGCGGCATCTCGCCCAACCGCCAGGGTTGGCTGCTGCCCTTCGGCGGTACCCTCAACTTCGTCGGCGACGTGCCCAACCACCGGCGCGTCACGCGCGCGGTGCACGAAGAAGGCGGGAAGATCGTGCTGCAGATCCTGCACGCGGGCCGCTACGGCTACCAGCCCTTCGTCGTGTCGGCGTCGGCCCTGAAGTCGCCGATCTCGAAATTCAAGCCCAAGGCGCTCGACGCCGCCGGCATCGAGTCCACCATCGCCGCGTATGCGCGCTGCGCGAAGCTGGCCCGGATGGCCGGCTACGACGGCGTCGAGGTGATGGGCAGCGAAGGCTATTTGCTCAACCAGTTCCTGTGCACCCGCACCAACCAGCGCACTGACGAATGGGGTGGCTCGATCGAGAACCGCATGCGCCTCCCGCTCGAAGTGGTGCGCCGCATCCGCGCAGCAGTCGGTCCCGACTTCATCCTTATGTACCGCCACTCGGTGCTCGACCTGGTCGAAGGCGGCAACACCTGGGAAGAAGTGGTGGCGGTGGCCAAGGCCCTGGAGGCGGCCGGCGTCACCATCCTGAACACCGGCTACGGCTGGCACGAGGCCCGCATTCCCACCATCGTCACCTCGGTGCCGCGCGCGGCCTTCGCCCAGGTGGCGGGGCGCCTGCGCGCCGAAGTGGGCATCCCCGTGGTGGCCTCGAACCGCATCAACATGCCGGCCGACGCCGAAGCGCTGCTGGCGCAGGGCAGCGCCGACCTGGTGTCGATGGCGCGGCCCTTCCTGGCCGATGCCGACTGGGTCGCGAAAGCGGCGAGTGGCCGCAGCGACGAGATCAACACCTGCATCGCCTGCAACCAGGCCTGCCTCGATCATACCTTCTCGAACAAGCGCGCCAGCTGCCTGGTGAACCCGCGCGCCTGCCACGAGACCGAACTGGTGTTCAGGAAGAGCGCGCGGCCGCGCCGCGTGGCGGTGGTGGGCGCCGGGCCGGCCGGCCTGTCGGCAGCCACCGTGGCAGCCGAATGCGGCCACCAGGTGACGCTGTTCGATGGGCTGGACCGCATCGGCGGCCAGTTCAACGTCGCCATGCAGGTGCCCGGCAAGGAAGAATTCGCCGAGACCATCCGCTACTTCGGCCGCAAGCTCGCACTCACCGGCGTCGATGTGCGCCTGAACCAGCGCGTGACGCGCGAAGAACTGCTGGCCGGCGGTTATGACGACGTGATCGTCGCCACCGGCATCACCACCCGCAAGCCGAAGATCGCGGGCATCGACCATCCCAAGGTGCTGAGCTACCTGGAGGTGCTGCGCGAGAAGAAGCCGGTGGGGCGGCGCGTGGCCATCATTGGCGCGGGCGGCATCGGTTTCGACATGGGCGAGTTCCTGGTGCACGACCCGGCCGTGCCGCTGCCGGTGCCGACACCGCACTGGATGGCGGAGTGGGGCGTCGACCCATCATCGAGCGCTGCGGGCGGCCTGGCCGCTCCCGTGCCGCCGCACCCGCCGCGCGAAGTCTGGCTCCTGCAGCGCAAGACCACCCGTCCCGGCGCGGGCCTGGGCAAGACCTCGGGCTGGGTGCACCGCGCCACCCTGGTGAGGAATGGCGTGCAGATGCTGGCGGGCGTGCAGTACGACCGCATCGACGACGCGGGCCTGCACATCACCGTCGGCGGCGAGCAGCGCCTGCTGGCGGTGGACAACGTGGTGGTGTGCGCGGGGCAGGAGAGCCTGGCGGAGCTGATGCCGGCGGAAGGGGTTACTGGCGGGCCGCGCTTCCACAAGATCGGTGGGGCGGCGCTGGCGGCAGAGCTGGATGCGAAGCGGGCGATTCGGGAGGGGGCGGTGGTGGGGGCGGGGCTTTAACAGCGCTGTTTGTTACGCGAGCAAAATTGGGTCCCGGCCTGCGCCGGGACGACGTTGATTTAGTGTGCGGTCAGGCGAAGGTTCCTGTATTAGTTAGTCTTGGAACCGTCGTTCCGGCGCAGGCCGGAACCCAAGTTTGCATGCGCACCACTACCTCATTTTTTGCGCACCACCACACACCCAATCGAATACCCCGCCCCAAACGAACAAATCACCCCGTTCGCCCCGCTCGGCAAATCATCCTGGTACTTGTGGAACGCAATGATCGACCCCGCCGACGAGGTATTGGCGTAGGTGTCGAGGATCACCGGCGCCTCGTTCGGCTCCGCGTCGCGTCCCAGCAGGGTGCGGGCGATGAGCAGGTTCATGTTCAGGTTGGCCTGGTGCAGCCAGTAGCGCGAGACGTCGGCGATCTGGAGGCCTGAGTTCTGCACCGTGTCGGCGATCATCTCGGCGGCCATCGGGCACACTTCCTTGAACACCTTGCGCCCCTGCTGGCGGAACAGCTTGTCCGGCGCGCCGACGCCGGCTTCGTCGAAGCGGTTCATGAAGCCGAAGTTGTTGCGGATGTTGTTCGAGAATTTGGTCTTCAGCTTGCTGTCCAGGATTTCCCACTGGTGTGCGGACGTCGCGGTGTCCGCCGCTTCCACGATCACGGCGGTGCAGGCGTCGCCGAAGATGAAGTGGCTGTCGCGGTCGCGGAAGTTCAGGTGGCCGCTGGTGATTTCCGGGTTCAGCATCAGCACGGCGCGCGCGCGGCCGCTCCGTACCGCGTCGACCGCGGTCTGGATGCCGAAGGTGGCCGAAGAGCAGGCCACGTTCATGTCGAAGCCGAAGCCGTCGATGCCCAGCGCGTCCTGCACTTCGACCGCCATGGCCGGATAGGCGCGCTGCATGTTGGAGCAGGCCACCAGCACCATGTCGATATCGGTGGCCTGCTTGCCGGCGCGCTCCAGCGCTTCGCGCGCCGCGGCCACGCACATCTCGGCCTGCAGCGACAGCTCATCGTCGCGCCGTTCCGGGATGCGCGCGGTCATGCGGCGCGGGTCCAGGATGCCTTCCTTTTCCATCACGTAGCGCGACTTGATGCCCGAGGCTTTTTCGATGAAGCCGCTGCTCGAGGCTTCCAGCGCAGTGGTTTCGCCGGCGGCGATGGCCGCGGCATTGTCCTGGTTGAACAGCTCGACGTAGGCGTTATAGGCCGTCACCAGCTCGTCGTTGGAGATGGAATACTGGGGCGTAAACAGGCCGGTGCCGCTGATGACGACAGGTTTCATGTTGGGACTTTCAAAGGAAATAACGGGAGTTGCCCGTGAGATGCAGGAATTCTACACGCTCGTGCTTATCGTGGGAATTGTCGGATTTGACAGGCCCGAGGAGCTCAGCGCGCGTGCTGCGCCAGGGTGGCCCCGCCGGCGCGGCGCGAGAGCTGCACCTTTTCGCCCTTGAGGTGGCGCAGGGCCTGGGCCAGCTGGAAGTCCTCGCTGCTGCCATAGTCCACCGGTTTGCGCAGGCGCGCTTCGGCCAGCAGGCGCATTTGTTCTTCGAGGTCGTCGGCGCGGGTGGCTTCTTCCTTGTCGCGGTCGTTCGACAGGTGGCGCTCGAGGTCGGCTTCGCGCATGCGCAGCGCGTTCAGGCCGTCGCCGTCCGCGGTTTCGTCGACCGGGAAATCGGGGACGATGCCGCGCGCCTGGATCGAGCGCCCGGCCGGGGTGTAGTAGCGCGCAGTGGTGAGCTTGACGGCGGCGTCGCGGCCGATCGGGCGGATGGTCTGCACCGAGCCCTTGCCGAAGGTCTGGCTGCCAAGGATGATGGCGCGCTTGTAGTCCTGCAGCGCGCCGGCCACGATTTCGGAGGCCGAGGCCGAGCCGGTATTCACCAGCACCACCATCGGCAGTTTCTTGAAGGCCGGCGGCAGCTTGGACAAGGGGTCGCCGCCGCTGCGCAGCATGTAGAACTCGGGGCGGCCGTAGAAGCGCTGGCGCGAATCGGCCAGCTGGCCATTGGTCGAGACGATCTCGGCGTCTTTCGGTAAAAAGGCGGCGGCGACGCCGATCGCGCCCTGCAGCAGGCCGCCGGGATCGTTGCGCAGGTCGAGCACCAGGCCTTTCAGGTCCGGGTCCTGGCGGTACAGGGCCTGCAGCTTGGCCGCCATGTCGTCCACGGTGGGCTCCTGGAACTGCGAGATGCGCAGCCAGGCGTAGCCCGGCTCGACCATTTTCGCCTTGACGCTTTTCTGGATGATCTCGCCGCGCTCGATGGTAAAGCGCAGCAGGGCAGGGCTGTCCTTGCGCGCGATGGTCAGCACCACCCTGGTGCCCGGCTCGCCGCGCATGCGCTTGATCGCTTCGTCGATCGGCACGCCCTGCACCGGATGGCCGTCGATCTGGGTGATCAGGTCGCCTTCCTTGATGCCGGCATGCCAGGCCGGCGAATCCTCGATGGGAGCGACGATCTCGACGTAGCCGTCGTCGCTTTCGGAGATTTCGATGCCGAGGCCGACGAAGCGGCCCTCGGTGCCTTCGCGCAGCTCGCGGTAGGCGCGCGGGTCAAGATAGGCGGAATGCGGGTCGAGCGAGGCGACCATGCCGGTGATGGCCTGCGACAGCAGGGCCTTGTCTTCGACCGGTTCGACATAGGTGGACTTGATAACGCCGTAGACGTCGGCCAGCTGGCGCAGCTCGGCCATCGGCATGCCGGCTTCGACCGGTTTCTGGGCCAGGGCGGAAAACTGCATGGTCACCGCGACGCCGGCAATGGCGCCGAGGCCGACGAGACAGGAATTCTTGAAAGTGGAGCCCATGGTTTTTCCGGTTGACCGCCACAGCTGCGAAGCATGAGATAGCGCAAGCCTAGTATACGCCCGATCGCTAAACACCTGTTACGTGGCGGTCAGCTTGGTAAGCAAATGTAAGAGTCCAAGCGAGCGCAACAGCACAAACCTATAGTCAATCTCAGTTTTTCTCTCTCTCCACTGTTTGAAGTGGTCTTTGCCCGCGGCCCCCTCCGCGGGCTTTTTTCTTTCCGATTCTACAGTTCCCACGCAAGCGCTCCCTGCGTCACCGCACGGTGTTGTGACGTACCAACACATGCATATGCGATATCACCCGGATTGCATGTATCGAAAAGTAAAAAAGCCCCTGGGGCCGTTGCTGCCCCATGTGCAGCCGCTAGAATGCCTGAAGCCCCCTACCGTCGTGGACGGTGGGCGCGCATTCGGGATGTTCACGGTATAAAACAATAAAGATGAAGAAAATCGTATCGATCGCCTGCGTGGCGATGCTCGGCTCGGCCGCAGCGCACGCCGGCGGCCAGTCGGCGGCGCCGGAAACGCCCCCGGCGCCACTGCAGGCGACGGAAACGCCGGCAGTACCAGTCAAGAAAGCCCCGGCCAGCGGCGACATGCAGCAGGTGACCATCAGCGGCAGCCGCGCCAACGATACCGACCAGCGCCGCCTGTCTACCGCCGGCAAGATGGTGTTCGGCCGCGAGGAACTCGACCGCAACGGCGACAGCAATGTGGGCGACATCCTCAAGCGCCTGCCCGGCGTGACCATGGGCGGCGCCCCGGGCGGCCGTGGCGGCGGTGGCGTGCGCATGCGCGGCATGGGCAACGGCTACACCCAGATGCTGGTCAATGGCGAGCGTCCGCCTCCGGGGTTCTCGCTGGAGTCGCTGCCGCCCGACCAGGTCGAACGCATCGAGGTGATGCGCGGCCCGGTCGCCGAGCACAGCACCCAGGCCATTGCCGGCACCATCAACATCATCCTGCGCGAAGGCTACCAGCAGAAGGACAGGCAGGTGCGCCTGAGCGACAGCGTGACCCGCGGCCAGCACTCGCCCAACGTCTCGGTGGCGATTCCCGGCAAGTCGGGCAAGCTGTCCTGGCTGACCAACGTCATGGTGAGCCAGAACCGCAACGAGAGCGACAGCACCACCTACGACCGGGTCGAGCGCCGCGACGGCAGCCTCGATAGCAAGCAGTTGCTGGAAGGCCGCAGCGACAGCCGTTCCACCGGCCTGCACGCGACCCCGCGCTTCACCTACACCTTCGACAACAAGGACACGCTGACGCTGCAGCCCTTCATCGGCATCAACCGCAGCAGCAGCCGCCTGGCCAACCAGGTCGAGCGCCTGGGTGGCACGCCGGTGTACGCGCGCCTGGCCCAGCAGTCCGAATCGGACATGGCCTTCTATCGTGTGATGAGCAACTGGCTGCACCGCATGGAAGGCGGCGCCAAGCTGGACTTCAAACTCAGCGGCGGCGGCATGAACAACGACAGCAGCAGCCAGCGCCGCACCTTCGGCTTCGGCGGCGAGCCGCTGCGCGTGTTCAACGACGAAGGCGACACCCGCTACCGCGGCCTGCAGAACTCCGGCAAGTACACCCGCCCGATCGGCAAGGGCCACCTGCTGGCGGCCGGCTGGGACCTGGAAGGCTCGCGCCTGGAGCAGACCCAGGTCTCGGAAGACGACGGCGGCCCGCTGTACGAGGAATCGGGCGCCAACCTGTCGGCCGAACAGCGCCGCGTGGCGTTTTTCGTGCAGGACGAATGGGACATCACCGAACGCTGGTCGGCCTACCTGGGCCTGCGCTGGGAAGGCATCCGCACCACCAGCGACGGCCGCGCGGTGGACGTCAAGAACACCAGCCGCGTCTGGAGCCCGGTGCTGCACACCGTCTGGCGCCTGCCCGGCACCGAGAAGGACCAGGTCCGCGCCAGCCTCACGCGCAGCTACCGCGGCGCCCCGCTGCAGGACATGATCGCCGCGCCGACCATCTCGGCCGACAACTCCTTCGTGCGTCCGGACCGCAGCGGCAACCCGGCCCTGAAACCCGAGCTGGCGACCGGCATCGACCTGGCCTACGAGCACTACATCAGCAAGACCGGCATCGTCTCGGCCAGCGCCTTCGTGCGCAATGTCGATGACCTGATCCGCCGCGTGGTCGAGGAAGTGCCGACCAGCCAGGGCCTGCGCTGGATCTCGCGCCCCATCAACGTCGGCAAGGCCAGGACCAGCGGCATCGAACTGGAAGCGAAGTTCACGCTGGCCGACGTCATGCAGGACGCGCCGAACGTCGACGTGCGCGCCAATTACAGCCGCTTCTGGTCGAACGTCGACGGCATTCGCGGGCCGTACAACCGCATCGAGGGCCAGGCCAAGCAGACCGCCAACCTGGGCGCCGACTGGCGCCTGAAGAGCAAGCCGCTGACCCTGGGCGCGAGCCTGAACTGGACGCCGGAACTGCTGGTGCAGCTGAGCGACGAAGAGCTGTCGCGCCAGGGGTCCAAGCGCCAGCTCGACCTGTATGGCCTGTGGCGTTATTCCGCCAATACGCAGCTGCGCGTGTTCGGCAATAACCTGCTGGCGAAGAACTACGACACGGCGCGTTTCGTGACCGTGCCCGAGGTATTTACTTCGACCCAGGCGCGCACTTACGCGACCGTGGGCGTGCGCCTGGAGCTCAAGCTCTGATGCGCAACCTTACCCGGGCGGCCACAAGCCGTCCGTTTTCCAGCAACCTTCCCAGCAACTGAGGACTACCCCGTGAAGCGACTCCTTTTGAGCACCCTGACCCTGTCCATGATGGCGGCTTTCGCCAACGCGGCGGATAACGCACCTGCCAAGCCGGCCGGCGCCCCGATCTCGGGCATCGACACGCAATTCATCGACACCAGCGTGCGTCCGCAGGACGATTTCTTCACCCACCTGAACGGCAAGTGGCTCAAGACCACCGAGATCCCGGGCGACAAGGCTAGCTGGGGCACCTTCATGAAGCTGCGCGACGACGTCACGCCGCAGATCAAGGCCATCATCGAGGCGGCGCAGGCGGACAAGTCGGCCAAGCTTGGCTCCGAGACCCAGAAGATCGGCGACCTGTACGCCAGCTACATGGATGAAGCGCGCCGCGAAGCGCTGGGCACCAAACCCCTGAACGGCGAACTGCAGAAGATCCGCTCGCTCAAGGACAAGAAGGGCCTGCCGACCCTGGTGGCCCACCTCGCCAGGATCGGCGTGTCGTCCCCATATGGCATCTACGTCAGCCAGGACATGCGCAAGTCGACCGAGCATGTGGTGTACATCTCGCAGGGCGGCCTCGGTATGCCGGACCGCGATTACTACCTGAAGCAGGACGACGCAAAATTAGCCGAAGTGCGCGCCAAGTACCTGAAGCACGTCGAGCAGACCCTGGCGCTCGCCGGCGTGAAGGATGCCGCGGCCCAGGCCAAGGCCATCGTCGATTTCGAGACCGAGCTGGCCAAGGTGCAGTGGACCCGCGTCGAGAACCGCGACCCGGTCAAGCGCTACAACAAGATGACGGTCGCCGAGCTGGGCAAGCTGGCGCCGGGCTACGACTGGAACGCGGCGCTGGCCGCGGCCGGCGTCGGCAACAAGCTCGACACCATCATCGTCAACCAGCCAAGCTATTTCACCGGCCTGAACGACGTGCTGGCCAAGACCGACCTGGCCACCCTGAAGTCCTACTTCGAATGGCAGCTGCTGCGCGAATTCTCGCCGCAGCTGACCAAGGCCTTCGTGGCCCAGAGCTTCTCGTTCTATGGCACCGCGCTGTCGGGCGTGAGCGAGCAGGCGCCGTTGTGGAAGCGCGGCGTCGGCACGGTGGAAGGCGCGCTGGGTGAAGCGGTGGGCAAGCTGTACGTGAAAGACCACTTCCCGGCCGAGCGCAAGGCGCGCATGGAAGAGCTGGTGAAGAACCTGATCATCGCCTACGGCCAGTCGATCGACAACCTGGAGTGGATGAGCCCTGACACCAAGAAGGAAGCCCGCGCCAAGCTGGCCAAGTTCACGCCGAAGATCGGTTACCCGGACAAGTGGCGCGATTACTCGAAGCTCACGATCAAGCGCGACGACCTGGTCGGCAACGCGATGCGCACCGCGACCTTCCGCTACAACTACCAGCTCAATAAACTGGGCAAGCCGGTCGACCGCACCGAATGGGGCATGACGCCGCAGACCGTGAACGCCTACTACCGCAGCACCACCAACGAGATCGTGTTCCCGGCCGCGATCCTGCAACCGCCGTTCTTCGACATGCGTGCCGACGACGCGGTGAACTATGGCGGTATCGGCGCCGTCATCGGCCACGAGATCGGCCACGGTTTCGACGACAAGGGCAGCCAGTCCGATGGCGACGGCAACCTGCGCGACTGGTGGACCGAGTCGGACCGCACCGCCTTCAAGGCCCGCACCGACAAGCTGGTCAAGCAGTTCAACGGCTTCTCGCCGCTGCCAGGCTATAACGTGAACGGCGAACTGACCCTGGGCGAGAACATCGGCGACAACGCCGGCCTGTCGATCGCCTACAAGGCCTACAAGCTGTCGCTGCACGGCAAGCCGGCCCCGGTCATCGACGGCCTCACCGGCGACCAGCGCTTCTTCATGGGCTTCGGCCAGGTGTGGCGCTCGAAAATGCGCGAAGCCCAGCAGATCAACCAGGTCAAGACCGACCCGCACTCGCCGGGCCAGTTCCGCGCCAACGGCACCGTGATGAACATGCCGGAGTTCTACCAGGCCTTCGACGTGAAACCGGGCGACAAGATGTACCTGGCGCCGCAGGACCGCGTGATCATCTGGTAAGCAGGCAGTAAAACAGACGGGCCGGTGGCGCAAGCCCCGGCCCGTTTTCCTATAACGACAACAACAAGCACAACACGGAGAGACCCATGAAACGACATCTGCTGAGCGCTGCGGCGCTGATCCTGGTGGCATCGGTGGCACACGCCGAATCCGCCAAAACCACCCCCGCCACCAAGGCCAAGGCCGCGGCGGTGCTGTCCCCCGGCATCGCTTTAGAGTACGTCGAACCGGGCGTGCGCGCCCAGGACGACTTCTTTGAACACCTGAACGGCAAGTGGCTCAAGACCGTCGAGATCCCGGCCGACAAATCGAGCTGGGGCGCCTTCCACAAGCTGCACGACGACACCCAGCCGCAGCTGCGCGCCATCATCGAGAAATCGGCCGCCACCCAGGGCGCCCGCGCCGGCTCGGAAGAGCAGCTGATCGGCGACTTCTTCGCCAGCTACATGGACGAAGCGCGCCTCGAGCAGCTGGGCATCAGCCCCCTGAACGGCGAGCTGGCCCGGATCGCCGCCATCAAGGACAAGGCCGAACTGCCGGCCACCTTCGCGCGCCTGGGCCGCCTGGGCGTCACCACGCCCTACGACTTCTACATCCACCAGGATGCCAAGGACTCCACCAAGTACGTGGCCGACCTGGTGCAGACCGGCCTGGGCATGCCCGACCGCGACTACTACCTGAAGCTGGACGACGCCAAGCTGGCCGACACCCGCGCCAAGTACCAGCAGCACGTGGAAAAAATGCTGGCGCTAACCGGCGACAAGAACGCCGCCGCCAACGCGAAAGCGGTCGTCGAGCTGGAAACCGAACTGGCGAAGATCCAGTGGACCAAGGTCGAGAACCGCGACCCGGTCAAGACCTATAACAAGGTCGATACCGCGAAGCTGGCCGAACTGGCCCCTGGCTTCGACTGGAACGCGTGGCTGGCGGAATCGGGTATCGGCGCCAAGGCCAATTATGTGATCGTCAGCCAGCCAAGCTACTTGAAGGGCATGGCCGAAGTCGTGAACCGCGTGCCGCTCGAGACCTGGAAGGTCTACCTGCAGCTGCACCTGGTGAACGGCTACGCCAGCTACCTGTCCAAGGCCTTCGTCGACCAGCGCTTCGCCTTCCACGGCACCACGCTGTCGGGCGCACCGCAGCTGGAACCGCGCTGGAAGCGCGGCGTCACCACCATCGAAGGCTCGCTCGGCGACGCGGTGGGCAAGCTGTACGTGAAAGAGCACTTCCCGGCCGAGCGCAAGGCGCGCATGGAAGTCCTGGTGAAGAACCTGCTGGCGGCCTATAAATCGTCGATCGACACCATCGACTGGATGAGCCCGGCAACCAAGAAGGAAGCCCAGGCCAAGCTGGCCAAGTTCACCCCGAAGATCGGCTACCCGAACAAGTGGAAGGATTACTCGGCCCTGAGCGTCAAGCGCGACGACCTGGTGGGCAACGTGATGCGCTCGCGCGTGGTGGAATCGAACCGCGAAGTGAACAAGCTGGGCAAACCGATCGACCGCGACGAATGGGGCATGACGCCGCAGACCATCAACGCCTACTACAACCCGGAACTCAATGAAATCGTGTTCCCGGCCGCGATCCTGCAGCCGCCGTTCTTCGACGCCGGCGCCGACGACGCGGTGAACTACGGCGGCATCGGCGCCGTGATCGGCCACGAGATCAGCCACGGCTTCGACGACCAGGGTTCGCAGTACGACGGCGACGGCAATATGCGCAACTGGTGGACCGAGGCGGACGGCAAGCGCTTCGCCGAGAAGACCAAGGTGCTGGTCAGCCAGTACAACGCCTACAGCCCGCTGCCTGGCTACAACGTCAACGGCGAACTGACCCTGGGCGAGAACATCGGCGACAACTCGGGCCTGGCGATCGCGTACAAAGCCTACAAGCTGTCGCTGAAGGGCAAGAAGGCGCCGGTGATCAATGGCCTCACGGGCGACCAGCGCTTCTACATGGGCTGGGGCCAGGTGTGGCGCTCGAAAATGCGCGAGCCGGCCCAGATCGCCCAGGTGAAGACCGACCCGCACTCGCCGGGCCAGTACCGCGCCAACGGCACCCTGAAGAACCAGCCGGGCTTCTATGAAGCCTTTGGCGTCAAGCCGGGCGACAAGATGTACCTGGCGCCGAAGGATCGCGTGATCATCTGGTAAATTTGTATTGACCCAAGACGAAGAAGGCCACGATCATGTCGTGGCCTTCTTTTATTTCACGCCAACACTCTGCCTCGACCCGAGACCATGCGCACTCCTTCCTCTCACTCCGGCACCATCCACCGTTCGCGCCGCGGCCGGCCCAGGACCATGCGCCGCGTCTTCCTGCTCGGGGGGCTGGGCCTGGCGCTGGCGGCGGCTGCCGGCGCCACCACGCTGTACTACCTCGACGATGCCGGCATTACGCCACGTTCGCTCGGGCCGTATGTCGAACGCCGCAGCGAGGGCCACAACTCGGTGTTCGAAAGCATCGGCCAGGCCACCAGCCGATGGCTGGTCGGCGCGGACCGCGGCAACCAGCCATTACGCGCGCAGGGGTGGAGCGGCAGGGTAGGGATGCAGGCTTCCAGCTATGCTGCCGGCGTCCCGGACGGCCAGGTGGTGCTGGTCTCCGACGGCGACGGCCTGCTGCGTGCGATTGCGGCGGCCCAGCCAGGCCAGGTCATTACCCTCATGCCCGGCAGCTACCAGGTCAACCGTACCGTCGAGGTGGCGCGGCCTGGCCATGCCGGCGCGCCGATCGTGGTGCGGGCGGACAAGGCCGGTAGTGTCCACCTGGCCTTGAATACGATCGAAGGGTTCAAGGTATCGGCACCGTATTGGCGTTTCGAAAACCTGTCGCTGCAGGGCGTCTGCAGTGACGGCTGCGAGCACGCCTTCCATGTGGTGGGCAATGCCCACCATTTCGCGGCGGTGAACAACCTGATGGTCGACTTCAACGCACACGTCAAGGTCAATGCCGAACAGGGGCGCTTCCCCGATCATGGGCTGCTCGAATCGAATACGCTGCGCAACACCAGCATTCGCGTGACCACCAGTTCGGTCACGCCGGTCGACGTGGTTGCAGCCAGCCATTGGGTCATCCGCCGCAACCTGATCAGCGATTTCATCAAGGGCGCCAGCGACGGCGTCAGTTATGGCGCCTTCGTCAAGGGCGCCGGCAGCAATAACCTGCTCGAGCAAAATGTGGTGCTGTGCGAAGACCGCCTGCGCGGGGCGCCAGGCCAGCGCGTCGGCCTGTCGCTGGGGGGCGGTGGTACCGGGAGGGAGTTCTGCCGCGACGGCAGGTGCATCACCGAGCAGGAAGACAGTACTTTACGTGCCAACCTGGTTGCCTCATGCTCGGACGACGGCATCTACCTGAACGCGGCTGCGCGCAGCAAGTTGATCCACAATACGCTGGTCGACACTGGCGGCATCACCGTGCGCTTCGCCACCAGCAGCGCCAAGATCGACGGCAACCTGGTCGATGGCATCATCCGCAGCCGCGACAACGGGATCGTCCACATGGGGGACAACCGGTATTCGTCGGCGGCGCGGCTGTATGCCGGCAGCCATCCCCAGCGCGCACTGTTCCGCGACCCGCTCGACTTCGACTTCCGCTGGCGCGAGCCGGTGGAACGCCGCATGGCTGCCAGTGACGCAGTGCCCGACCTGTGCGGGCCGGCACGAGCGGACAAGCCGCGCTACGGGGCATTCGACGACTTCGGCGGCTGCCTGGCGGCGTCCCCGTCTTCACCCTGAAGGCGAAAAAAACCCCGGATCCGGTCCGGGGTGTTTGATCGGCCCTGCCGCCACGCTTATTTCGATGCCGCGACCATGTAATCCACGGCAGCCTTGATGTCCGCATCGGGCGCCGTCGATCCGCCTTTTGGCGGCATCATGCCGGCCTTGCCCTGAAAGCCCTTGATGGCGTGCTCGTAGAGTGTCGGTGCGCCCTGCGCGATGCGTGCGGTCCATGCCGCCTTGTCGCCCAGCTTCGGCGCGCCGGCGATACCAGCGCCATGGCAGGCCACGCAGGCCGCGTTGTAGACGCCCTGGCCGGACGCCTGGGCCACCGCGGGCGCCGCAGCGGGGGCAGCCGCTGCTGCTGCCGGCGCAGCAACCGCTGCAGCTGGCGCCGGCATTGCCGCGGCTTCCGCCGCCACCGCCGAAGGGGCCGGAGCCGGCGCGGCCGGTTCCTTGAAGCTGGCTCCGCTCTTGTTCGTCATGAACACAACGGCACGCGCCACTTCCACGTTGTCCAGGTCGGGATTGCCGCCCTTGGCGGGCATGGCGCGGATGCCTTCGATCGCATGCTTGACCAGGGTGTCGTAACCCTGGCCCAGGCGCGCACCCCACGACGCGGTATCGCCCGTCTTGGGCGCACCCGCGGCGCCACTGTCGTGGCAGGCCGCGCACACCGCCGCATAGACGGCACTGCCTGCCTGCAGGACGCGCGGCGCGTTGGCATCGACCAAGGTGAAGTCCTGTTCAGCCAGCGGACGGATTCGATCGGCAACTGCTTCAGTGCTTTGGGAGGTGGTCCCAGCGCCCGTCAGCTTGTCGCTGGTGGCAAAGACGACCAGCAGGATGATGCCGATAACAATGACCAGGAAGAAACCGGCGACAGCGACGATGAGCTGCTTCGGAGTGCGGATGACTGATTCGTGTTCGTGGTGTGCGTCGCTCATGATTTCCTTAATACCATTAAAAAAACCTGCTACCTTCCCGGCGCCTGCACCCATGCGTGCTTTTTTGGAAACGCCGCCAAACGGCCGATTATAGACGTAAAGTAATTCACTGTGGCACGCAAATTGTGTGGACGCCACCCTTTCCATGGACGGCACGCCCGAATTTCTGTATCCTTCGGCATCACTTCTGTTTCCCTCCCGTGCGGCTGTAGCTCAATGGATAGAGTATTGGCCTCCGAAGCCAAGGGTTGTGGGTTCGATCCCCGCCAGCCGCACCAATCATTTTCCTCCGCAGTATCCGACGCTCGCCGCCTTCTCGCACGGGTGAGATGTAGCAGCCTCGTCGACTGAAGTTGTAAATTGGAAATTAACGGTAGAGTAGCCTAGGTCCTACCGGTGCAGTTGTGCCCCAATAGCGCGTATGACCTGATCCTGCACCGTTTCCAATCCAACCCAGAGGGGCAGACGAACCAGCCGGTCACTAAGCTCATCGGTATTACTCATATCACCATGGCTTCTTCCCACGACTTTGCCGTGTGGGGAAGAGTGCAGCGGAACGTAATGGAATACTGTCGAGACGCCCGATTCCTTCATTCCGGCAATGAACTTTGTGCGGCTGTCCAAACTGGGCAGGAGCACGTAATACATATGAGCGTTGTGCATCGTGTTGGACGGCAAAGCTGGTCGACGCAGCCTTCCGGCCGCTTCGAACGACTCTAACTCAGCATGATACCGGTTCCAGATTGCCAGGCGCCTGTCGGTGATACCGGTCGCTTCTTCCATCTGAGCCCATAGGAATGCAGATATCAACTCACCCGGCAGGTAAGACGATCCACAATCTGCCCACGTATATTTGTCAACCTGCCCCCGGAAAAACTGGCTTCGATTCGTTCCCTTTTCCCTGATGATTTCGGCACGCTCGATGAAGCGCGAGTCATTAACCAATAATGCCCCGCCCTCCCCGGAAATGATGTTTTTTGTTTCGTGGAAGGAAAAAGTGGCCATATGTCCAATACTGCCGAGTGCGCGCCCCTTATAAGTCGCCATCACGCCTTGCGCAGCATCTTCAATCACCAGCAGCTCGTGCCGACGAGCGATCTCCATGATCACGTCCATTTCGCAACCAACGCCGGCATAATGTACGGGGACAATTGCTTTAGTGCGTGTAGTAATGGCCGCTTCGATCTTGGTCTCGTCAATGTTGAGAGTGTCTGACCGAATATCGACAAATACAGGGGTGGCGCCCCTCAAGACGAAAGCGTTAGCTGTCGATACGAAGGTGTAGGACGGCATGATGACCTCATCGCCAGGCCGTATATCGGCGAGAATAGCGGCCATTTCAAGCGCAGCGGTGCACGAATGTGTCAACAACACGCGCGCTGCGCCTGTACGGTTCTCAAGCCAGCCTGAGCACTGTTTGGTAAAAATGCCGTCGCCCGCAAGATGACCGTTTGCATGTGCTTGCGCTATGAACCAAAGTTCCTTGCCGGTCATGTAAGGTTTATTGAATGGAATAGTCATTGCGAGACCTTGGCTGAGTGGGTTGAGCTTGGACCGAATACCCAAAATTTTTGAAGCAGAAACATCAGAACGGCCACCGTAGCGATCATGATTGCCTGAACCGGTGCATGTGGGTAGTGCGCATAATCCACAAGGAGAATGAGCATGGTCAGATTAAACAGGTAACCAACGCCGTAGGCCAGCAAGTAACGCGGCAGCACAAGGCGGTCCGGCCCATCGTGCTGAAAAGACCAGCGCTTATTGAAAAAAAACGTCTGCAGCGTTCCGATCAGAAAAAGCAGACTCATTGCGGACTTTGGTCCAAGCCCTAGCCATGTGAGTAACAGATACCAGAGAAATCCCAGAGCATTTGAAGCGACGCCGACTATTGCGAAACGCAGAAATTGGGAAAGCGTCGTCCTCATACTTCAACTTTCGCACCGCGCCATCCCCAGATCATGTCTGCAGCGTTTGGACCTGTATTAAATAGCAGATCAATGATAGATACGCCGTGGTCAAACGGTGGTGGAGTTTGCGGATAAGTCGGATATCCTGAATAATCTTTCCATACAAGTTGGACGCCGATATCGCGGAATCGCTCCTCCTCTATATAGCTTTTTGCCGCCGGCCCAGAAATGTAGTGCGTGGCTCCCGTTTGCCGAACCAGATCGATCAACCGATCCAGGCGCTGCCCGGTGAGCGCGTAATGGCGCGAGTCGTCGAACTTGACGTCGATGCCGAGCAGCTCAGAGGAAATACTCTTAATAACGTGCTGATTCAGCTCGGAAAGTGACTGCCAGCGGCGAGCCAGATAGACATCTTCAAAAAACCGACGATACAGTTTGAAAAACGGGCTGCCGCGGTAGTTCTGCTTTATGCTTTCCCAGTGCGAAGCCTGCCAATTGGTATCGGTGAGTTCCACTTCGCAAATTAGGCGATTTGCGTTGGTGCCGGTTGGGATGGTGAGCCACTTGGGGCCGCCAGCCATCATAATTTTGTTGCGGTTTCGCCAGTCATTCTTTGTGTATTGCACATCATCGTAGAAAATGAACACATCAGCGTCGTGGATGAGATCGAAGTAGCCCTTCCACGGGATGTAGTTCGACTGCAGTACTACAACCTTCTTCATGCTGGCGCCTTCAAAAAACTTGATAACATCTTGATTCTTGTCGACGGTGGGACATCGCAATGATCGACAATTGCAGCTCCTGCGCCGACAAAACTGTGCGCGCCGAGGTTAACATAGCCACATAACGTCGCGTTAGGAGAAATAAAGCAATTAGCGCCGACCACGCAATCATGGTTGACGCACGATCCTGGCCAAGCAACGACAATCTCGCCAATTCTCGCGCGAACATCGACTACGCTGCCTGCCATGAGCATGGCTCCGTCCTCAACCGTGGCAGATCCCGCTACATAGGCGCGTGGGTGCACCAGGGCAGGGGCCGCGTAGCCGGCAGCGCGTATTTGTTGCCAAGCTTCCCAACGTGCTGGCATATTGTTATATCCCACTGCCAGTGCAACGCCATATTCACCGGGTGGATGGCTTAGTCGTACCTCTTCGAGTGAACCTACGATTTGCGCGCCCTGCGTGAAATCATCAATAAATCCGACGACATCGTGGCCACAGTCAGTGACGAGTTCCGCGACCGTATGGGAAAATTCCCGTGAACCGTATATAAGAACCTGCATATTCCTTCCTGCTCAGGTAACCTGCCGGACGCCGGAGCACCGATGCGCATTAGCGATAAATGTCCTTGATTATGTAAGTGGGACGGTTTTGTACTTGAGTAAAAACTTTCCCTAAGTAGATTCCTATAATTCCTAGGCCAGTTGTCAAGATGCCGAGACTCAGCGTCATCACTGCCATCATTGAGGTAAATCCGATAACAGCGTCATCAAAAACAAGTTTGCGGAAAAGTAGATAAAATAAATATAGAAAGCTCACTGAAGTAATCATCATCCCGATATTGAACATCCAGACTAGCGGCATTGCAGAAAATGAGCTCACCGCATTTATCATGAGGTGTATCCGTCGCAACAGTGTGTAGCTGCTTTTACCCTCTCTTTGTTTTTTCTTGAGGGAAAGTCCAACCTGATCGAAGCCTGTCCAACTCATCATTCCGCCCATAAATAGATTATAGTCGCCTAGTTGGAGCAACGCTTCGACGTAGCGTCGAGTCATCAAGCGTTCGGTTGCTATATTCTCGGGAATTTGGATATCACTGAGCAAATTGAACGTCTTGTAGAAAAATCCTCCACTAGCTCGTTCAAACAAGCCGCCTTTTCGCAGTTCTTGGAAACCATAAACCATGTCACAATCTGTCGCTTGCAGCTTCGCTTTGAATTCACCTAAGACAAGCGGCGACACCTCCAAATCGCAATCGATCAACATAATGAGGTCGCCCCTGGCATGACGCAGGCCTGCCTGCATGGCGTAGTGATGGCCGAAGTTGCGCGATAAATCGACAATGACCAACTCAGGAATATCCTGCCGCCGACTGATCGCATAGCCTACAGAATCATCTGGCGATCCGTCGTTCACGAGAACGATTTCAAAACTCTCGCAGCCGCTTTCCTTGGCCGCTTGTACAGACTCTGCCAGGAACTGGTCAAGAAAGCGCCGCGATCGGTACATCGTCGACACGATGCTCAACGTTGGGTGAACTGTTGCAGGAATATTTACCATCATTTGAAAGGAAGACTTTGTATAGTAGGAGGTCGTCGAGCGCGACCGTACATACTTGCGCAAATTTTAGCATATCTGCAACCATTTTTTGATGTCATTAACAAAATACAACGGTCATGCACTGTCCCCATCTTCTGCGGTACCATCTTGCCACTGATGAGTGTCGTCCTACGATTTCATGACTTGTTGCGAGTCCAAAATTTTGGTCGCAAACGAGATATCGCAAGCACTCATGCATCTCTCAGTCAGTAGCGCCAACCGTTCATCGACCGCCCATGCCAATTCTGAAATTTCCGTCCTTCCTCGCAGCTGCGCAAGAGAGGCAAACTCGAATCGCTCTAGCCGCACCATTTTTAACGGTATTGTTCTTGAGCTTCTGGCATTGGCGCATCGCTGAAAACTTTTCGTTGCGTGCGTTGGCGTCCTATCTATTTCTGATTGGACTGTTTGCTGGGTACGGGAAAATTTTCCTGACTCTTATACGCGATCGCTTCACGCAGGTTGCCGGCTTTCCGCTGCAGCTTTTATCAGGGTTTTTCGTATTTAACACCGCGTTCTTCATTTTGACGCTGGTGTCAACGCTTGGCATGAGAGTCAACCTCCTCATCATGGCGCTGGTATGTCTTGCTGGATTATGGGTATTGCGTAAGCGCGTTATTGCGAACCCGAATGTTTACGATCCTATCCCGGCGCTGCTTGCAGTCGTAGTTTCAGGTATCGCTGCGACTATCTGGGTAACCGATTCCCAAGCGCCGACGATAGCTAAAAATGGCGTGATGATTTATCAGACATGGCAGGATACCTTCATCCATGTGCGAGAAATCAGCGAGTTCGCACAGGCACGTGGCGTAGCCACCATACATGACCTTCGCCTTGCCGGGGTTGCTGCACCAATTTATCATTTCGCCAGTTATGTCACGGCGGCCGCCGTGACCCTTGTCACACCCTTGTCTGCTTTGGAAGCATACTCAGGCTTTCAACTTCCATTCGGAATTTTTCTGACCGGCCTTGGCGCATTTTCTCTGATTTCCACGCTATTAGGACGATGGCCGGCAGTCGTAGGCGTGGTCGCAGTCGTTTTGCTTCCCGACGCTTATCACCAAGGTTTTGGGAATAGATATCTGAGTTACAGCTTCCTCGCTCAAGTCAATCTCGGCATGCTGTATGGCATTGCTTGCGCTGCAATATCATGGATGTTCATACTAGAGGCATGCCGCCGTCAGAAGTATAGCTTTATTTTGGTGGCCTATATATTTCTAACAATGAGTTTGTTTTACAAAGCGCATGTGTTTGTTGCAAACGCGTTCTTGATAATGATTTACCCATGCATATTTTTCGAGACAATCAAGCTTCGTCTTCGCGTATTTCTCGGAATTTTGGGAATCGCACTATTTATTGCGGTGATAGCATTGTCACAAAGCACAGGTAAGGTTCCGTTATTGACGCTTGATTTTAGTGGCATACCGAAGTACTCGGCTGATCTGTTGGATGATTTCGATCAAGGTGGCCTTAAAGATTTTTTCACTCGTATATTTCTCGTAGAGCGCCCCTCAAAGCCATTACAGGGATTATATGCCGTTACAATGATTCTGGTTTCGACATTTGGCTTCTGGCTACCCGCCTTGGCTGCCGTTTTGATTGGGGCGCGCAAACATTTGCCATTGGTCGTTCTGATATTTCCAGTTATTGTTCTTATTAATTATGTCGTTATGGCCACGGGCCTTGCATACGATACTCGAGGAATCGGTTCCCCCGATGAGATGATGAACCGGCCTCTGGTTTGGGCTTATTACGTCATAGCCGCGTGGACCGGCGGCACTGCATATTTTCTTATCTTCGGTGATAAGTTACCGGCCACTTCCACTTCCAAATTCAGTCTGGGTGTTGCGGGAGTAGTTGCGCTGCTTGCACCGCTACCGTTTTATGAGCGGCTTCAAACCTTTCCTGCTTGGAAAATGGGAAGGTATGCCGATTTTAACGCTACTCCTGAATGTCTGGTCAGGGCGGCCGAATTCATCCGGGACAAAAGCGAAGTCCCCGAAATTATTCAAGACTCGGCGAACGATCCGAAATTCATATTCACTGCGCTGGCTGAACGGCAGAGCTACGTGAGCGCTGGTCCATTCGGGCCAAAGTTTGCGCCGGTGCAAGATCGTGCTACGGCGCTAGTAGATTTTATGGAGCTGAACAACGAAAACGATGTTCTAAATTTTGTCTCAAAGCGAAATATCTCCTGGTTCTTGCTGCGCCCTGACAACAAAGTTGCTTGGCCAAGTTCGGTGTTCACAAGAGTGAAGTTCAAATGTGGTGGTTACAAACTTTTCAAGTTTTCTCATGATCACGTTGAGCTAACGGAAGCGAACCGGTTGTAAGTCGTATCGCGAACCGTCGTCGTCTGTGCCACCGTCTGTGTCCCCTGCTGACGTCTGCAACCGCCCAGGATTGGCCGAACGGTTGGCGCTGGCAATGAGTGACTTGTAGCGCCGAGTTGTACTCGACGTGCTCGACAGTGCGTGTGGTGACAGCGCGTCGGAGTCAATTCACGGCAGTCGCTAGCGCCAAGCATTTCCAACTGCAACGCCTTACCGCTGTGTAGTTTGGTTGGAAGTGCTGGCCGTCATATCTAATGAAGTCTTAAATGGGACTTCAGCAAATGAGACGTGCGTCGATATTGCGCGCAGGCCGGGACGGCGGAATGCAACTTTGGTCAATGGCCTCGATCCCTTCAGTCGGAGCGCTCCCAAATTTGATATTTGGCATGCGTCGACATGGACAATCAGTATTCCGAGGCGCAGTCAGTACGATGAAATAATACTCCGCCCCGGCATGATCAGATTAGCTGAGTGATGGGCGCCTCCATTAAAACGAGTTTACGACAGGCATGTATGGGTTGTTTATCGAAACGCTAAGAGCTTTCACAGTTGCCTCGAACTTCACTCACCCTACACAAAATTCCGCATGATGTATCTTGACCAGTTGAACACGCAATCGAAAGAAACAAAAAAGTATACGCCACAAATTTTATAAATTTTCTAGCTCGCGGCATATCACATACGACTTTTGAGTATAGTGAATATGGATTTCGGCCGTGACGGACCGCCTCGCTGCCTTTTTCCATTTCCGATAAATGGGGTGAGCAAGCAAGAGCGGATCGCCTTGGTTAATTGCGGCAGCAGGGGTGCAAGTGGTACGTAGCGATTTCCAAGATCGCTGCGTACCCTTAGGTAATCTGTCCCGGAATCAAATAAAATTCCACGATTGGAATACAAAAAAATATGCTGCGGTCTTGTATGTTCGAACTATCTATTTAATTACTTTTTTTAATACGACGACGCTTGATGTATTCCCTAAAAACCAGCGCTCGAAATTATAACGCGTTATTTCATCGTATCCAGGAAGCGGTCCGGACGCGATCATATAGGTGTCATCAGTGACCCACCACCAACTCTTGTCTTCTCTGTATACGTAGTTCGCGTCGTAGGCTAACAATCCGTTAAATTCATAACCGCCGTCAATTTGATTTGGTCCAATCTGGCCCTGCGACATTAAATTGGTTGTCGCGACCCATCGCAATCGATTCCATTCGAGATAATCGTGCGTAGCCGTTACTGAAAAATAGCCAAAGGTCGAAATCAAAAGTGCTGACAAACCGATATTAAACCTGAATCGGGCAATGTCTTCGGGGATCCCGCGCGCAAAAAGCACTAGCAGGAGAGGTAGAAACGGCAGCAAATACCGATCCATCATTGGTAAGCTTCCAGTAATGAGCATTAGTACTCCAAAATAGGCCGCAGCGGGTACCAATAGCAGCCATGTTGGCCACGATTCTGCACGTTGCTTCGGATCCCTAAGGTTGTGTACTGCATTTCTGCTGATCAATACGAGACAAAAAATGACGCAGCTGGCAGAAACAATCGAAAGAAAGCCGATGATTGCCCATCCAGTTGATATCGATGACGGAACAATGGGCACGTTCAAGCCAAATTTGTAAGTATCGCGCAGCGTAATCGGACCGATGCCCCACTCATGGACGATATTCGGCAGAAGTGGAGGGAGCAAGCCTTTCCACCACGTGACTAACGTAACCAGTACGACCCCGATCATTATGAAATAGTCACCACGAACTAAGGGTCGGGAAGTATATCGCCTAATCGCTGCGTGCACGGCTAACGTGATTAACGGTAGAAGAAACATTCCGAGATAAACAATCGTGGTGAGCCCGACTTGACGTATATACCAACCGCGACCACTGAAAGAAATCAGTTGATTTACGTTCGAGTGACCACTGAGAACAGGGATCCTGCCGGAGCTGACCAACCAGTATTGATAGCCGATATGGATAAGAACACCTACTATTGCCGGAAGTGCAGCTTTAATTATGTTGCGTGCGGTGATGCCAAATCTAACTGGGTATGCAATGGCTAGTCCCAGTAAACTGATCACAGCGATTTGACGGATCAGCACGGCTACGAGAGAAAATGCAACTCCAAGCAGGATATCGCGGTGGTTTCTACATTGGAGGCCTCGTGCCATAAAGAATATTGATATGATCTGCATGCTGACGAATGGGACGTCAGTCATGAAGCTATTCGCTAAAGAAAAATAGAATGGGTTCACAGCCAGCGACATTGCTCCTATCGTGGCGATGATCGAGGATTTATTGAACCGTTTGATCAGGAAATAGAGAGCTACTACGCCGCCCAGCCCTGCAACGAGTGAAGAGATTCGTAGTGCAGTGAATGAAAACCCGAAAGGCAGACAAAAAAAGGCGCCCCAATAAATTTGTGGGCCAACGTTCGCGCTCGAGGTACTAGGGAAATGATAGTATCCATTCTCAAGTACTGACTTGACTGCCTGCGCATACACCCAATCGTCGTTAAGCGGAAAATTTCCGATCGGATTTGCAATAAATACCATACAAACCCACAGAATGGAAATGACGCTGATAATAACTAGATCCGGATGTGCGGTTCGGCTCCCTGCTTTGGGCGTTGCCATTAATTTCGTGTTTGTCATGTTGATTTTTTAAATTAAGAAGGGCAATGGTGTTCGCGATTCTAATCAATGGCCTGCCACGCTTGTGTCGGAGGATGACAGTATATTCGGCTTGGTTAGCCAACGACGATTGTAAATGCATCTCGTTATCGAGCCATGACTTATGCACGCATGCATTTTCATATCAAAAACGATCTTAGGCACGCGGGGCACGGCGTTCCAGCTTTCACTCCGATTATCGTAGTCCGACCTGTTCAAGAGAATCGAGGTGCTTAGGTAAGTAAAGATGACGCCTCTTGATCGGACACGGAGAACGGCTTTCAACGCCTTCTGTCATTCGATCCTTGATTTTCCAAACACGAAATAGCGTTGAAATATGTACCCTGTGGCAACGTTAAAAGGCAAGGCCAAAGCGCCGCCCACGAACTCATCGACTCCAATTTCTAGAAACAATCCTATCAAACCGATATTGATGAGATAGGCGATTATCCAAGAAAACACAAAGCGGCCGAATAAGCCCTTATCATTGTTTCGAAAAACAAACTTTCCCTGGGTTTTGAAGCTTAGGATTATTCCCGCGACGAGTGAAATCATGCTGGCTACGGGATAGCTCGCGCCAAGATAGAGAGCGGCGGCATAGACAGCGTAAGCAAAGGCGGTGTTCGCGACACCAACGATTAGGTAGCGCGCAAATGCTACGTCCCAGGCGGCGTGGATCCACTTGCGAGTGCTATTCATCAGGATAGAATCTTTACAAAATGATGTTTAAAGAACGAAGCGATACACCAGCATGCGCAGGTAAGTGTTCACGCGGGCACGCAGGAGGCCCAGTGAACGGTCGCCGCGCTTGAGGCCAAGCTCGGGGACGTGGAGGAACTTGTCGATGAAGCCTGCGAAGTCGCCATGTTGGCGCTGCCCGATCGCGACGCTCCAGGAGCCGCGCACCACCCGGAACGAAGAACTGACCGTGCCGGTGTAGTAGGCGTCGCCGAACTGCAGCGCACGGAACCAGAAATCGAGGTCGACCATATAGGGGTACTTGGCGTCGTAGTGACCGATCTTGCGGGCCAGTGACATGCGGACCAAGCCGTTTCCTGGCTCGCCCAGCAAATTCGAGCCCGCGCGCACGCAGCGCCGCGCCGCATGCTCCGCCTTGATCCGCAGCGCTCCTTTCTTGCTGAACCCCCGGACCATCAGCTCCTTGCCCCCAGGTCCGATGATCCGGCGCGAACCGAACACCAGCGCAATGTCCTCAGTCGTGTCGGCCTCGAGGACGTCGATCTGTTCGCGCAGGCTGCCCGGTTCGAGCAAGTCGTCATGCGGCAGCAACTTGTAATACTTGCCGTTGGCAAGCTCGAGGCAGCGGTCCCAGTTGCCCTGCGGGCCAAGGTTGCGCTCATTGCGGACATAATGCACGCGCGGGTCATCGATCGACTTCACTACATTGACCGTATTGTCGGGCGACTGGTCGTCGATGACCCAGACTTCCAGGTTCGGGTAATCCTGCTTGAGGACCGAATCCAGCGTAGCCCGGATCGTATCGGCGCCGCGATAGGTTGGAATACATACGGACACAAGGGGCAGGTGGTCGCGTGCGAGCTCAGGTGTGTTGTTCATATCTGTTTTGCCTTGTTTTCACGTTCTGCTTCGAGGACTTGATGGATTCCGATCAGGAGGGTGCGACCGGGCGGATGGGGTTCGCCAGCCAGTTCTTCGGAGCGATACTGGGCGCAGCGCATATAGCGCGACGACAGGCTGTTAGCCGAGGTGACGATACGCGGCATGCGGCCGGAGATACGGCGGAATACGCCGATGAGTTCGGCGATGCTGGTGGCCCGTTCCGCAGCGATGATTTTGAGCGTGACGCGGCCAGGATAACGGCACGCGTCGACTAGGGTAGACAGCGACCGCTGCGCCGCATCGTCGACATGCAGGTAGTCGCGGATCGTATCGAGGGGGACGAAGATATTTGCCGGTTCGTTGGCCACGATCTTGCGGGCGATCTGGGTAATCAGGCCCTGCGGTTTGCCGCGCGCCTGGCCGATGCCGTACAGGGTCGAATAACGAAGTATTAGACCGCTGACTTGTGGTCTCTGGGCGATAAACGTATGGATTAGCTGTTCCTGGGCGAGCTTATGCGCGCCGTAGGCCGTGGCAGGACAGACGTCGCTGCTTTCGGTATAGCATGCGGCGCGCGCTCCGTCATACAGTGCGCCGGCCGAGCTGGCAAAAACAATGGTGCCGGGGACACGTGCCAGCGTAGGGTTGCCGCGAAGGGCGTCGAGCAGGACTTGCAGGAGTGCTTGCTCGGCGACGAGTTCCTCCGGCTGGCTCGCCATCGATCCGACCCCGGCAGACCAGAACACAGTCCAGCGCCCGCATAGCACCGCGCGTTCGGAAAAGTCCCGCGCTGCTGCTTGCAGCTGGTCCCTGACAAGGGCGACCTGGCGCCAATCGAAGCGCGCGGCCGGTTGGAATAGGCTGGCACGGTCCTGGCGCAGCGCCCTGACCAGGGCGCTCCCGAGCAGGCCCGAGGCTCCCAGGACCCATGCCAGGTGGCTCATGCAGGCGGACCCCTGCGAGACGGCTTGCTGCTAATGACGTACAGAGGACGCCCCATGGCGATGCCCATGGTTACCGCCAGGTATTCGGCGATCACCCCGAGCGACATCAGGATCGCTCCGCTGAAGAACGACACCACAATGACCAGCGAGGCCCAGCCCTGCACCGGGATATCGCCATATAGCTTGCTGATTAACACCCAAGCCGCAACCCCGAACGCCATCAGGATCGATAACAGGCCGGTAATGGTGATCATGCGCAGCGGACGCGTGCCGGTGGTGAGGACAAGGCCCCAGAAGTGGGCGATCAGCTTGACCAGGGAATAGCCGGATGGCCGTCCGAGTTCCTCCCTGACTTGCACCGGACAGTGCCCCACGCGGCTCGCTACCCACGACAGGCCAACGTCCAGGTAGACGCCGTGGCCGCAGTATGCCGCCAGGGCCCGCCCGACTTCGCCGTCCACCATGCGGAAACTGTTGAACCGCCCTAAGCTTTCCAGTCCCAGGACGTTGACACTGATGGTCTTGACCAGGCGGCTGGCGGTGTTGCGCCAGAAGCCGTGCGGCGGTGGGTTGGTGGGTTGAGCATAGACCAGTTGCAGGCTCTTATTGATCGCCATATCGAGCATTCGCGCGATATCACGCGGATCCTGCTGACCGTCTTCGTCGAGCGTCACGATCCAATCGCCGGCGGCGCTGGCCATGCCGGCCAGGGTCGCCGCGTGCTGGCCGAAATTCCTCGATAACCAGAGCGGGCGCACAACGCTGTATTTGGCAGCAAGTTGCTCTAGACAAAGGTCGGAACGATCAGGACCGCAATCATGCACCAGAATGATTTCGGAAATCCTGTATGCCAAGCCGCCCGGTGTCGTGCCACTGGTACAAAAAGGAGACAACTCCTCGACGAGCTGAGGTAGTGTGTCTGCGCCACGGTAAGTGGGAATGACAACCGAGACCCTGACCTCGTCCTGTGGAATTGCTGGGTTATTCATCGTCAGGCTCACGGTCGAGGCATGGCTAGCGCCATGTTGTATTTGGGCATCGTATTGCATTTGGGAACGATAGCTGGGAATGTGTGGCTTAAAGGGAGAAAAGCGGCGTTCGCCCCATAGAGGTCGAGGTTAGGGTATCGGGAGATACTAAATATGGTCAAGCAATAAATAACTTGGGAGCGTTAAGGACGCCTATAACGGAATGGTGCCTCAAGTCCGCTATACTTTGCCTCGTACAGATGAGCAATTTTCGGCTTTAGCTGCAATTAAAGCAATATATTTTTTTAAAGATATATTGATTTATGGAAACAAAAGCATTGTTATTGGTTTGCTTTGCGCCACGCGCACGTTACGAACAGCAAGTTACTTGTTTTAAGAAAATGTTAAAATTGCACGTTGTAGTGTGATGTTCTTCGGCAACGTCGAGGAACGACGTATGTAACTTTCTACCAGGCAGGTTGACTTCTCACTGCCGACTTCCACGCGCGGGTAGCGGACCGGACTGGGCGGAGCGCGGCGCGCTATGCGGGGGGGTATTGCAAATAATACAACCTAGTTTGTAAACTGTAGTTGCATTCAGACACACGTATAGACTGTTGTTGAGTGCGCCCGTGTTTCCATGGTATATTTAAAGTTAGCATAATAGCAAAACTTAATTTTAGGACGGTATTCGATAATGAAAGCAGATGAGATTGTCGCAGTTGTAGGGCTGGGCTACGTGGGCATGCCGCTGGCAGTCGAGTTCGGCAAGAAATCGAAAACCGTCGGCTTCGACCTGTCGCAGGCCAAGATCGACAATTACAAGAACTTCATCGATCCGACCGGCGAACTGTCGTCGGAGCAGTTGAGGCAAGCGCGCCACCTGGACGTCACCACCGATCCGTCGGTGCTGGCCCAGGCTGACTACATCGTGGTTGCCGTGCCGACCCCTGTCGACAATGCCCACAATCCGGACTTCACCCCGTTGGCCGGCGCCAGCAAGACGGTGGGCACCCACATGAAGCGCGGTGCAATCGTCATCTTCGAGTCCACCGTGTATCCGGGCGCGACCGAAGAAGTCTGCATCCCGATCCTGGAAAAGCATTCGGGCCTGAAGTGGAAGCAAGATTTCCACGTCGGCTTCTCGCCGGAGCGCATCAATCCGGGCGACAAGGAACACACGCTGACCACCATCCTGAAAGTGGTGTCGGGGGACGACGCCGAAACCCTGGAACGCGTGGCCGCACTGTACGAGTCGGTGATCACCGCCGGCGTCCACCGGGCCTCGAGCATCAAGGTCGCCGAGGCGGCGAAGGTCATCGAGAACACTCAGCGCGACCTGAACATCGCCCTGATGAACGAACTGGCCATCATCTTCGACAAGATCGGCATCGATACCCTCGAGGTGCTGAAAGCGGCCGGCACCAAGTGGAACTTCCTGCCATTCCGCCCGGGCCTAGTCGGCGGCCACTGCATCGGCGTGGACCCGTACTACCTGACCCACAAGGCCGAGATGGTCGGCTACCACCCGCAGGTGATTCTGGCCGGGCGCCGCATCAACGACGGCATGGCCAAGTTCGTGGCCGAGAAAACCGTCAAGTCGATGATCTCGTCCGGCTTTCACGTCAAGGGTTCCAAGGTCAACGTCATCGGCCTGACCTTCAAGGAAAACTGCCCGGACCTGCGCAACTCGAAAGTCGCCGACATCGTGCATGAACTCGAAAGCTACGGCTGCGAAGTGCACGTGTTCGACCCGCAGGCCGACGCTGCAGAAGCCCAGCACGAGTACGGCATCTCGCTGGAAAGCTGGACCTCGCTGCCGCAGGCCGACGCCGTCGTGGTGGCGGTGCCGCACAAGGAAGTGCTGGCGCTGTCGCTGGCCGACTTCCAGGCCAAGCTCAATCCGAACGGCTGCTTCATCGACGTCAAGTCGCAATTCGACGCGGCTGCGCTGCAGGAAGCCGGGTATTGCGTCTGGCGTCTGTAAGCGCCCATCCTACCGCCGCGCAGCTGCGTAGCGGACGACGCCGGCCTTGCCGGCGTGACCGTGAAAGTGTCTGAGAGTGAACAAGTTTCAAGATATCCAGCAACACTTGCTGCAGCATCGCTATCACTGGCTGGTGACGGGCGCGGCCGGCTTCATCGGTTCGAACCTGGTGGAAGCCTTGCTCAAGCTCGGCCAGCGCGTGACCGGCTTTGATAATTTCGCCACCGGTCACCGCCATAATCTCGAGCAGGTGAAAGAATCTGTCACCGGGGAGGCTTGGATGAAATTTAATTTCATCGAGGCCGACATCCGCGACGCTGATGCCTGTCAGGCTGCCTGCCAGGGCGCCGATTTCGTGTTGCACCAGGCTGCATTGGGTTCGGTGTCGCGCTCGATCGACGATCCGTTGACAACCAATGCAACCAATATCGACGGCTTCCTCAACATGCTGGTCGCCGCGCGCGACAGCAAGGTGAAACGCTTTGTCTACGCTGCATCGAGCTCGACCTATGGCGACCACCCGGACCTGCCCAAGATCGAAGAGCGCATCGGCAATCCCCTATCGCCGTACGCCGTGACCAAGTACGTCAACGAGCTCTACGCCAACGTATTCGGTCGCACCTATGGCATGGAATCGATCGGGCTGCGCTATTTCAATGTGTTCGGCCCACGCCAGGATCCGGACGGCGCCTACGCCGCCGTGATCCCGCAGTGGATCGCCGCGCTGATCCGCAACCAGGACCTGCGCATCAATGGCGACGGCGAGACCAGCCGCGATTTCTGCTACATCGACAACGTGGTGCAGGCCAACCTGCTGGCCGCGCTGGCCGGCAACGAGGCCGCCAATGCGGTGTACAACGTGGCGCTGGGGGAGCGCACCACCCTGAACGAACTGTACGGAATGATGAAGGTAGCGCTGCAGGACCGTTTTCCGCATGTCAAGCAGGCTCAGCCGCAGTATGCCGACTTCCGCCGCGGCGACGTGCGTCATTCACAGGCGGATATTTCCAAGGCAACAGCGGCGCTCGGCTACCAGCCTACCCACCGTATCGGCGAAGGTTTGAAACAGGCGATGGACTGGTACGTCCGCAGCCTGTCGCACTAAAACAAGCATCCATGCATATCCAGAAAAGATACAAGAATCTCGGAGGCTACCGTGTTTAGGATCGCAAACCATTACGTTTCGAAGATTGTCTTCCTGCTGCTGTTCGTGGAAGTGCTGGTGCTGCTGGGAGCGGCGTATGTCGGCGCGGCGCTGCGTTTGCTGGAGTACGGCGACGCGGCGGCGGCGGCCCACCTCGACCACTTCTTCACCTCGGCGGTGGCGTTCACCGTGGCGATTATCTTCAGCATGAGCGCGATGGGCATGTACCAGCTCGACTTCGACGAGGGCCTGCGCCACCCGTTCTTCATGAAGCTGATGCCGTCGTTCCTGATGGCTTTTGCGATCCTGGCCCTGGTGTTCTATATGGCGCCGGAACTGTCGTTCGGGCGGGGCACCATGGCGATCGTCTTCGCGGTGGCCGGGATTGGTATCTTCCTGGCCCGCATGGCTTTCTTCAAATCGTCCGAAGCACGCATCCTGCAGTCGCGCATCATGTTCCTCGGCGGCGGCCCGCTGGCCAAGGAATGCAGCGACCTGGCCGCGCGCCCGTCGAACTACCATCGCTACAACATCGCCGGCTTCATCCCGAGCCCGTCCGAAGAGCTGTGCGTGCCCGATACGGCGCTGCTGAGCGTGCGTGACGGCGATTCCCTGGTCTCGCTGGCGCGCCAGCATAGCGTCTCGGAAATCGTGGTATCGGTGCAGAACCGCCGCGGCGGCTTCCCGATCAAGGAGTTGCTCGACTGCAAGCTGCAAGGTATCCGCGTCACCGACGCCGCGACCTTCTTCGAGCGCGAAACCTGCCAGATCCGGGTCGATTCGCTGCAGCCGTCGTGGCTGGTGTTCGGCGGCGGCTTTGACCAGAGCTTCGCGCGCACCTTCATGAAGCGTACCTTCGACCTGGTGTGCAGCACCCTGATCCTCGCAGTCACCTTCCCGCTGATGCTGCTGGCGGCTCTGCTGATCTACCTGGAAGACCGCGGTCCGGTGTTCTATTCGCAGGAGCGGGTCGGCAAGGATGGCAAGACCTTTTTCGTGCACAAGTTTCGCAGCATGCGTACCGACGCCGAACAGGCAGGCACGCCACAGTGGGCCGCCCGCAACGACCCGCGCGTGACACGCTTCGGCAATGTCATGCGCAAGACCCGCATCGACGAGCTGCCGCAGATCCTGAACGTGTTCAAGGGCGAGATGTCCTTCGTCGGTCCGCGTCCTGAGCGCCCGTATTTCGTCGAACAGCTGATCGAGGTGGTCCCATATTACAATGTTCGCCACAGCATCAAGCCGGGCATCACCGGCTGGGCCCAGGTGCGCTACGGCTACGGCTCGTCGGCCGAGGACGCGTTGCAGAAGCTCCAGTATGACTTGTATTACGTAAAGAACAACAGCCTGTTCCTCGACGTGCTGGTGTTGATCAATACCCTCAAGGTAGTCCTGTTCCGCAGCGGCCGCTAATGCCCGGCCAACCGCACCGGGAACGATGGGGGCACGACATGGATGAAGCACGTTGACCCAGATTGTCACCTTCAGTTACCTGGTTGCCGCCGTCGGCTTCCTGCTGCTGGGAGCGATGTGGCTGACCAGCTGGCGCAGCCATTACCATCGCGGCATCCTGTCGGCAGCCTGCTTGCTGACCGCGGGCTGGGCCGCAACAGTCGGCTACCAGTCGCATGCCGACATCCCGCTGTCGATGGCGGCAGATGTCCTTGAGATCTTGCGCAACGCCACCTGGTCGTTCTTCCTGGTGGTGCTGCTGGGCCGCCATCGCAGCCCGTACAGCCGCTTGCCCCTGGGACTGAGCAACAAGGTCGCAGCCGCCGCGAGCTGCTATGCGCTGTTCCTGGCGGCCACGCTGTATGGTTGGTGGGGCGGCCACTTGTTCGAAGAATTCGGCATCTTGTCCTCGATGACCATACGAGTCGGTGTGGCGGTGTTCGGGATGCTGCTTGTCGAGCAGGTCTACCGCAACAAACCCGAGCAGGAACGGTGGGCGATCAAGTTCGCCTGCCTGGGTATTGGTGGGATGTTTGCTTACGATTTCTACATGTACAGCGATGCGCTGCTGTTCCGCCAGATTAATTCGGACATCTGGGCCGCCCGCGGGGCCGTCAATGCAGTCACCGTTCCCCTGATCGCGATTTCGATGGCCAGGAGCGCGTCGTGGAATACCGAGCTGGCGCTGTCGCGCCGCGTCATGTTCCATTCCGCAGCGCTGTTCGGGTCGGCGCTCTATCTGCTGGCGATGGGCATGGCCGGCTATTTCCTGCGCTTCTTCGGCGGCAGCTGGGGCACCCTGATGCAGGCGGCATTCCTGTTTGCCGCGCTGTTGCTGCTGGTCGGAATCCTGTTCTCGGGCACCTTCCGCTCATGGCTGAAGGTTTTCATCAGCAAGCATTTCTACACTTACAACTACGACTACCGCGAGGAATGGCTGCGCTTTACGCGCACCTTGTCCGAGCCGGGGCCGGGGCTGGGGCCGCGTGCCATCCAGGCCATCGCCAACCTGGTCGAAAGCCCTGGCGGCGCCTTGTGGCTGCGGAGCGACCCGGGGCAGTACGAGCCTGCCGCGCACTGGCACATGCCCGCGCAGGAGTATTGCGAAGATGCCGGTTCGCCGTTTTGCCGCTATCTGGAGCAGTCCCAATGGGTGATCGACCTGCGTGAAGCGGCGCGCGCTCCGGAAAAATATCCCGGCCTGGTGCTGCCCGACTGGCTCGAGCAGCAGGCCAGGGCCTGGCTGGTGGTGCCGATGATGATGCACGGCAGCCTGCTCGGTTTCGTGGTGCTGCAACAGTCGCGTAGTCCGGTGAACTTGAATTGGGAGGTGATCGACTTGCTCAAGATCGCCGGGGTCCAGGGCGCCAGCTACCTGGCGCAGCAGGAGGCAGCCGACGCCCTGATCGTGGCGCGCCAGTTCGAGTCCTTCAACCGCATGTCGACTTTTGTCGTGCATGACCTGAAGAACCTGGTCTCGCAGCTTTCCCTGATGGTGGTCAATGCCGAAAAGCACCGCAACAACCCGGAATTCCAGCGCGACATGTTGGAAACTGTCGAGTTGTCGGTGGAGAAGATGAAGCTGATGCTGCAAAAACTCGGACGCAGCGCGAATGCCGAAAAAGCGGGACCACTTGCCATCGGCGACGTGGTAAAGCAGGCCATCAGCGACAAGCGCGGCTTCGAGCCGCATCCAGTGCTGCGCATCCGCTCTCCGAACCTGATGGTGCTGGCCGATCGCGAACGCCTGGAAAGGGTGTTGGGTCACCTGGTGCAAAACGCCATCGAGGCAACGCCGCGCGACGGCAAGGTCACCATCGAGGTGACGCGGCGCGGGGGCCACGCCCTGGTGTCGATTCAGGATACCGGGGTCGGGATGGACGAGGAATTCATTCGCGAGCGCCTGTTCAAGCCGTTCGAATCGACGAAAGCCGCCGGCATGGGCATCGGCGCGTTCGAAAGCCGCGAATACATCCAAGAACTGGGAGGACGGCTGGAGATCAGCAGTACTCCACAAATCGGTACTACTTTCGACGTAATATTGCCGCTTCACCGCGTACAGGTGGCGCAAGCTGAACCGCGCGCGGTCAGGCTGGAGGATAGTCTTGACTCAGAATAAACCGAAGCTGCTCATCATCGAAGATGACGTGGGCTTGCAGAAGCAGTTGCGCTGGAGCCTGGACGCCTATGACGTCGTGGTGGCAGGCGACCGCGAAAGCGCGCTGGCGCTGCTGCGCCGCCACGAGCCGGCGGTGGTCACCATGGACCTGGGCCTGCCGCCCGATCCGGACGGCGCCACCGAGGGCCTGGCGACGCTGCAGAGCATCCTGGCCCTGGCGCCCGACACCAAGGTGATCGTTCTGACGGGCAACCAGGACCATGCCAATGCCGTCAAGGCAATAGGCATGGGCGCCTATGATTTCCACCAGAAGCCGTGCGACCAGGAAGTGCTGAACCTGGTGGTGCAGCGCGCCTTTTTCCTGCATTCGCTGCAGCACGAGAACCGCCGCATGATGCAGAGCCAGGCCGATTCGCCGATGTCCGGCGTGATCAGCCGCGATCCGGGCATGCTCAAGGTCTGCCGCAGCATCGAGAAAGTGGCGCCGACCTCGGCCTCGGTCATGCTGTTGGGCGAATCGGGCACCGGCAAGGAAGTGCTGGCGCGCGCACTGCACCAGCTCAGCCCCCGTGCGACCAACCGCTTCATGGCCATCAATTGCGCCGCCATCCCCGAGAACCTGCTCGAGAGCGAGCTGTTCGGCTACGAAAAGGGCGCGTTTACCGGCGCCGCCAAGCAGACCAAGGGCAAGGTCGAATTGGCCAGCGGGGGCACTTTTTTCCTGGACGAGGTCGGCGACTTGCCGATGGCCCTGCAGGCCAAGCTGCTGCGCTTCCTGCAGGAGCGTGTGGTCGAGCGCATCGGCGGCCACGATGAAATCCCGGTCGACGTGCGGGTGATCTGCGCGACCCACCGCAACCTCAAGGAGCTGGCCCAGAGCGGACGCTTCCGCGAAGACTTGTACTACCGCCTGTCCGAAATCGTGGTCACGATCCCGCCCTTGCGCGTGCGCGATGGCGACGCGGCGCTGCTGGCGCATCACTTCAAGAACAAGTTCTGTGCCATGGAGTCCCGGCCGACGCTGCATTTCTCGCCCGAGGCCCTCGCCGCGATCGAGGCTTATGCGTGGCCCGGCAACGTGCGGGAGATGGAGAACTACATCAAGCGCGCCGTGATCATGGCTGACGGCTCGGCCATCCAGGCGGAAGACCTGGGCCTGGACGTGGAGGCGGAAGAACAGCCGATCAACTTGCGCCAGATCCGCGACGAGGCCGAGTACAAGGCGCTGGTCAAGGCGCTGGCCCGGTCTGACGGCAATATTGTCAAGGCATCCGAAGCGCTCGGGATCAGCCGTCCGACCATGTACGACCTGATGGCGCGGCACGCGATCAAGGGCACGAATGCCTGAGCAGGTTGTCCGTCCGGCCACGGCCGGGCGGACCGCGATGACGCCACACGGCGTCATGCCCAGCCGCACGCCGGCGCGGGTGCTGCTGGGGGCGATGACCTTGTTCATCGTGTACGGTTCGCTGTTTCCATTCAATTTCACAGCGACGCCTTTGCCCCTGTCGAGGTTCCTGGCCGAGGTCGATTTGCTCGCGAACCGGGCCGATGCGATCGACAACTTCTTTTTGTTCTTTCCCTTGGGTATCGCGTTATATGCAAGTTTTTTCCGTTGGCGCGCACGCACGTTCGGCGCCGTGCTGGCGTTGCTCTCGCTCGCCATCGGCATACAGCTCGCCCAGTTGTACCTGCCCAGCCGTACTGCCTCGCTATCGGACGCGGTGTGGAATACGCTGGGCATCATGTCCGGGATGCTGGTGGCAACTCAGGCGCAGGCTGTACTTGCAGCCCAGGTAGCGGCGCATTCGGACAAACGCGACAACTTCCTCCTGGCCCTGATAGCGCTGTGGCTCTGCTACGAGTCTTTCCCCTTCGTCCCGACGCTCGACCTTGGCATGCTGCGCGCGCATGCGCGCAGCCTTGTGTTCTCGCCGCCATTTGAGCCATCTCGGCTGCTCCAGCATGCCGGGGCTGCAACATTGGCAGCCGTTGCGATGATGCATATGGGCTGGCTTCGGCGGCCGCAACGTGGCTTGATGCTGCTCGGCGCTATGGCGCTTGGGCTTGAGGTATGTGTACCTTATGGGACCCTGCGCCGCGAAACCTTGCTGGGCATCGTGCTCGGCTTGGCCGCTGGCCATTTGTTGGCCTGCGGCGGTCCGACGCGCAACGCCCGGTTAGTAATGCTGCTGGCGCTTTCCATGCTCGTGTTCACCATCTTGACACCCTATCGGGGGCAGGGGCAGGGTTCGGATTTTACGTGGACTCCGTTCCCACACCTTCTGCTGTATGGCAGCGTGGGCAGGCTGCCACCGGCGGCGTTCGAGGCGCTCGCGATCGGTGCCATGTTGTGGGCGGGTCAGCGTCTTGCCCGTGGTTCTGCGCTGGGATGCTGTATGCTGACGCTTCTGGTGGCGTGCTTGTTCGAACTATGGCGAGTATGTGTTGCTGGCTATGACGGCGACACCACCTTGATGGTGCTAGCGCTGGCATTGGCGCCTTGCGCGGTAGCCTGGCGTCCCCGGGCCGATTCCGTCGCGCCCTAAGCCGGGGCGCCTCATCGCTGTGAAAGGACGTTCCCGACTTGAACCCGCACCGCGTCAGCCCGCCGGTGTCTCTTCAACAGGTTTGTTTTCAGCTGGTGTTTCCTCGGCAGGCTTGTCTTTCCACTTGCCGGCCTTGATCAGTTGGTTTTTTAGGCCCGGGAGCGGGTAACGCTGGTCGTAGGCCTTGTGCGCGTGATACAGAGCTTTTTCGTAGTCGTTCTTCTTCAGGTAAGCCAAACCGATGTTGTAATTGAACATAGCGTTATCGGGATCAAAACGGATCGCCTCCTTGTATTGTGCCAACGCCTCGTCGCGTTGGCCCTTGCTCGAGAGGTAGGCCCCGTATAGGTTGTAGACAACCGCGTCATTCGGTGCGAGGCGCTGCGCTCGCAAAAAGTAGCACTCGACTGGCCATTTGGTCTTGGGAATCATTACCACCTTGTCGCGTAATGCAACGCGCGACAGGGTCGCCAAGGCACGGTGGTGGTTGGGAAAGGCTCGCAAGGTGTAATCCAAGTCACCGCCCAGTTCATCAGTAGCTCCGCGAATCCCAGCTTCAACTTCTTCCGTGAAGTGCGCACCGTCGACGATAGGCAGCTTGCCTTTTTCGGTGCGATAGTCGTAAGGTCCGTAGTGGTTTTCGAGCTTGCCGCAGAATTCACGGGCGCTTGCCGTGGAAGGAAGCGCCAGCGCCGCAGCTATTGCTAGTACGATGATCTTCATAAATCCTTGCTCGTCCCTGAGTGTCATCAATGAGTATTGCCTATCCGCGTAACCACTCGGTAGTCCAGGATGTTACCTGGTCACGCCATATCCGGCGCGAAAAGGTATGGTCTGCGTCGTTCAAGTGTCGCCGAGTGATGCGTGGTGCCCCAAGTAGCGTTGGCCAACCATGCGAACTGCCCGCCATATCGAGGAATTCCTTGGCGGTCAAATCCATGCCGCTGAAGATAAACAGCACCGGCCCGACAAATTCTTGAAGGCCGAAACGCATGCGTTCGGGCAGAGGCGCCCTGCCAAGGGTGCCCTGACCGACGTCTGGTCGTGGCCCGCTTCCAAGGACGGTGCCAACCTGCGTTAATAACGAGCGGGCCGCATCGCGAAAGGCGAACTGCCCGCTGAGCAACTTTTTCCATAGCTCGGGTGACAATAAGCGCGCGCCGTAATAATGTTTGAGTGTTGCCTTGGCCAGCCCTTCGGTCGTACGCACCCACGGATTGAGCAGCACCAGGCCCTTGACGCGCGGATCCTGGTGGGCATAAAACAGCGCAGCCGAGGCGCCGTCGCACAGGCCCCAGATCACGACTTCTTCCAGCGCGGGCACCATCGCAAAGAACTGGTCGATGGCTGCGCGCAGGTCGTGGCCCACCTCCTCGAAAGTGCGCAAGGCGCCGCTGCTGTCGCCCATCCCGCGATAGTCGAAGCGCAGGGTAGCATGGCCTTGCGCAGCCAGGCCGCGCGCCAGCAGGGTGAACTGACGGTGGCTGCCGGCCCGGTACTGTGGCCCGCCTACCACCACCAGCACGCCGCGGCGTTGTGGACGTTCAGGCAGGCTGAGGATGCCGAACAAGTCTTCGCCCTGGCACGCGAAGCGTACCGCGACGTCGCGCTGGCTCATGCCGCCTCCCGGCAGTGCACGGGCACGGCGTCCAGCGCGGCGCATGTTGCGTCCGTCAGCGCGTCCGACTCGCTGATTTCCTGGGTGGCCCAGAATGCCGGACCGGTCACCTGCTGCAGGCGCAGGTCGCAGCCTTGGGTGCGCCATTTGTCGGCCAGGCGCGCGAGCGCCGGAGCCAACGGGCGATCCGGGGCCGAGATCATCTCGAACCAGTGCACCCGGCTGGCCGCAGGTGCGAGCCGGGCTGCGTCGAGGCTGTCGATGGCGGCCGCCAGTTGCGGCGCCAGCTCGTAGCCGGCCACTTCCAGCGCCTGGCCGCCCAGCAGGGTGGTGCGCAGCATGCCGGTATTGCTGGCGGCCTTGTTTGGATCCGCTTCCGGCTGGGCAAGCATTTCGTTCACGCTCAGCAGGCGCAGGAATTGCTTCAAGAAAGCGCCGCCCTGCTGGACCGGTTGCCATAGAACGATGTCGGGCACGGCGCGTGCAGAACGCTGCGCGAATTCCAGCGCCAGCAGCCCGCCGAGGCGCAATCCCCACAAGCCGACCGGAACCTCGAGGCGCGCGTGTAGCCAGGCGCTGGCCGCTTCGAGGTCAGCCAGCCAGGTCTCCCAGCGCGCATCGGCGAAGTCGCCGCTGCTGTCGCCGCAACCGTACAGGTCCAGCTGCAACACACCGTAGCCGCGTGCGGCCAGGGCACGCGCCGTCAGCGCCGCCATCCGGCGCGCTTTGTTCATTTCGTCGCCAAATGGATGCACGTACAGCAGCGCGCCGCGGCAAGCGCCTGCAGGCGGATGGAACAGGCAGAAGCGCTGGCCGGGTTCTGCGTCCAGGAAGAACGGCTCGGCGCTGGGATTCATGCCATTTTTTGTTCGACGAAGGCCGTGAGGCTGCCCAGCGTTTCGAAGGTGCTGGCACTGATTTCGTCATCGTCGATCTCGAAGCCGAAATGTTCTTCCAGTGCGCCGATCAGGTTGACCACCGCCATCGAATCGAGCTCGGGAATGCTGCCCAGCAGCGGCGATTGCGCGGTGAGCGAATTGGCGGCATCGCCCAGGCTGAGTACGTCCGCGAGAATGCGCTTTACGTCGTCAATGTACACAATTACTCCATGAATCCGTGAGTGGGTGAATGATCCGGTGCAGTCACCGGAAGGGGAGGCGCCAAGGCTGCAAGTGCATGCACGACGGAATGCCATGGTACACGGTGCCCATCCGTCCAGTCCAGCGCGCGTGGCTCAGGCTGTCTCTCCCGCGCGCCGCATGTTTTGCATCAGCCGCATGGCGAAACGGATCCAGTTGCGATCCCAGGGCGTAAAGCGCGGCAACTGGTAGAAGTTGCTCGATGGGCTGGCAGCGCCCCACGAGGTCGATACCGCGCTGGTGAACCCGGCTGCGCGCACCATGTCAGCATGCTCGGCCAGGTAATCCTGGCCTGGTTTGCCGTTGGGATAGGCGAAGCTGTACACAGGCGCGCCCAGCAGCGCTTCAAGTGCTTCCTTGCCGTCGGAAATTTCGCGCCGTGCCTGTTCCGGCGCGAGCCGGGCAAGGATCGGATGATTGACGGTATGGCCTCCGATTTCCATGCCTGCGGCGTGCAACTGGCGCACCTGGGTGCCGGTCATCATCAAGTCGTCCGGCAGCGCCACGCCGACCAGTTCGCGCAGCAGCTCCACCTGTTCGTGACGCTCGGCCAATGGCAGGTACTTCAGCTTGGCGAGCAGGGTGCCAATCGCATGGCGCCGGCTGTTGAGCGAATCCAGGCGCAGCACACCAAAGCCGGCACGGCCAAGGTCGATCTGGTCGGGCGCACGGCGGACCAGTTCGATGATGGTGTCGTTCCACATGCGTCCACCATCCAGGAAGCCGGTGGACACGTAGAAGGTAGCGGCCACGCCATGGCGGCGCAGGATCGGCAGCGCAACTTCGGCGTTATCGGCGTAGCCGTCGTCGAAGGTGATGCAGGTCGCGCGCGGGGGCAGGGTGCCGGCGCGCAGTTGCACCAAGCCTTGCTCGAGCGTGACCAGATTGAAACAGGCCGTCAACAGACCCAGTAGTTGGTCGAAGCGGGCGGCGTCGACCTCGTTCGGGAACAGGGGATCGGCTTGCGGCAGCACGCGGTGGAAGATCAGGATCGACAGGCGCTGGCGTGGGCTGCCGAGGGCAAGGATCGACTTGAGCAAAGGATACATAGTAATGGAGGCGGCGCCAGTGGCCGTCGGCAGATCGGAATAGAAAAGTGACATGAAAGCTCGCTCGTTAGCTCAGGTGGCGGTGACTGCTTTGGGCCGCAACGATTGGCGAGAATCAGGAAAGCTGTGCTGGGTTCCTGTCTTTTGCTCGGCCAGATGTTTCTCGACGAGCACACCAGTCGCTACCATGGTCATCATCAGGTAATACTGTACATCGTAATAAACGAGACTGAGGAACGCACCTCCGACGGAAAACCCAACCATGCTTACCTGCAGCATCGTCGCAAGGTCTTTTGCCCAATGCAATTCAGGTAGTTTTTCGGTCTTTCGTATGATCCAGGAGCCTTTGCGCCAAGTAAGGAAACCCAAGGTCATGTAAAGCAGGAATCCCACCCAACCATGTTCGCCCAAGGCTTGGAAGTAGATGCTATGGGCCGCGTGTGGATCCTCCGGGTCTGGCGCATATTTGGCGAAAACAGGACCTTTCCAAAGTTCGAAACCACCTCCAACCAGTGGCCGGTCATTAGCCAGATTGACCGCCAGCTTCCACGCATTGATACGCCCCATCGCCGACGCATCAGATTGGTATTCATTGATAGTATCCATGCGCTCTGTCCACTTGTCCGGCATGAATGCAATTGCCACAGGAATCATAAGTACCATTACGATGCCTGGCACCAATTTTTTCGGACTTTTGATCCACAGGAAGAACAGCATGGCTGCGACGCCAAGCAATGCACCGCGCGAGTAGGAACCGATTGCAGCGGCCGCGCACAAAGGCATCGAAACAGCCAACGCGCGCCGTACCCATTTATTCTGTGATACCAGCCGAAGGTAGAACATGATGGGAATGATAGTAATGAAGGCCAAGGCGACTTCATTGTTACCTTCGATGAGGCTCCCAGATGGACCCCATACAATGTTGCCGCCACCAGTCAAGATGGTGAACAGGCCGCCCTTGGTGCCGTAATAACCGATCGAAATCATTAAGGCCCAAGCTAGACATTCAATTTGCCGACGCGTCTTGATCATCATGCCAGTAACCAGAGTCATTAACATAATTTTGTTGACTTGTGACAGTCTTTCCTGTGCGCTTTCCGGATAGAACGCAAACAGTGTTGTCAAGTTCATCCACAAGGTAAACATGATGAGCGTCACTGTAATTGGCGTGACCGGCAGCTTTTTCGGGTCGCGCGTGATGACCACGCCAACCAGGGTCACTCCAGCAATGATGGCGGCAAAGGGAAAATCGTAGGCAAACCCCCAGCTCAGGCGATGCGGATTCATGACACTGATCCATACCCACATGAGCACGCCTATCCATGGCCGCTTCAGGGCGAACGGCAGGGAGCCGAGAACGATCAGGGTGATGACGATGTCGCGCATGGAGCAGTTGACGGGGGAAAGAATCCGGATGGTACCTTATTTCCACCTCGACACGATTCATTGTCAGGCGCCATTGCAACACCCGCACACAGAATGTTATGAAATCGCATCATTTTTTGTTAATGTGCTATTGTTCGACCGGTTCCGCATGACCAGCAAACAGCACCAAGACATCATCAATACTCCCCATGAGCCACCTCGTCCACGAATTCATTTTTGACGCGGCCGACCGCGTCCCGGGCGCCGAGGCGCTCGTCCATGGCAGCCGTCGCCTTGACTACGCCACCCTGGCCACCGAAGTCCGGCAAGTCGCCCAGGCCCTTCTTTCCCTGGGCCTTGCGCGCGGCGAACGGGTCGCCGTCTATCTGGAAAAACGGACTGAAAATGTGACATCGATGTTCGGCGCAGCCGCTGCCGGCGCTGTCTTCGTCCCTGTCAATCCGCTGCTCAAGCCGGACCAGGTGGCCTTCATCGCCGCGGATTGCGACGTGCGCGTGCTGGTCACCTCGCCCGAGCGGCTGCGCCAGCTCGGCCCGAGCCTGGCCGAATGCCCAGCCCTGCACACCGTCGTCGTTACGGAAGGCGCGGCGACCTTGCCGGAGATCGAAGGGATCAGGGTGGTTTCCTGGAGCACGGTCCTGGCCGAGGGCGGCGAACGCGAGCACCGCCCCCATCGCGCGATCGACGGCGACATGGCCGCCATCTTGTATACATCAGGCAGCACCGGCAAGCCCAAAGGGGTGGTGCTGTCGCACCGCAATATCGTGGCCGGCGCCGAAAGCGTGGCAAGCTACCTGGGCAACACCCCGCAGGACCGCATCCTGGCCCTGCTGCCGCTGTCTTTCGACTATGGCATGTCGCAGCTGACCACCGCCTTCCACGTGGGCGCGACCGTGGTGCTGATCAACCACCTGCTGCCGCGCGACGTGCTCAAGGCCGTAGAAGCCGAGCGCATCACCGGCCTGGCGGCGGTGCCGCCGCTATGGATCCAGCTGGCCGCGCTCGACTGGCCGGCCAACTGCACGCTGCGCTACCTGACCAATTCCGGCGGCGCCATGACGCGCGCCACGCTGGGCGCCCTGCGCCGCGTGCTGCCGCAGGCCCAGCCCTACCTGATGTACGGCCTGACCGAGGCCTTCCGCTCCACTTACCTGCCGCCGGCCGAACTCGAGCGCCGCCCGGACTCCATGGGCAAGGCGATCCCGAACGCCGAAGTAATGGTGCTGCGCCCGGACGGCAGCGAATGCGCGCCCGGCGAACCCGGCGAACTGGTGCACCGCGGGGCCCTGGTCTCGCTCGGCTACTGGAACGATCCGGCCAAGACCGCCGAGCGCTTCAAGCCGGTGCAGTCCATCCACAACGGGCTGGTACTCACCGAACTGGCGGTCTGGTCGGGCGACACCGTGCGCCGCGACGAGGACGGCTTCCTGTATTTTATTAGCCGCAAGGACGAAATGATCAAGACTTCCGGCTACCGGGTCAGCCCTACCGAGGTCGAAGAAGTGGTGTATGCGCGCGATAACGTGGCCGAAGCGGCCGCGATCGGCGTCACCCACCCGACCCTGGGCCAGGCGATCGCGTTGATGGTGCATCCGAAGGACGGTACCGGCCTGCTGGCCGACGAACTGCTGGCCGCGCTCAAACCGCAGTTGCCCGCCTATATGCTGCCGGCGAAGATCATCGTGTCGGACGCCCCCCTGCCGCGCAACCCGAATGGCAAGATCGACCGCAAGCTGCTGTCGACCCAGCTCGAAGGTATCTTCGCCGAGGTGGCGCGATGAACGCCCCGCGACCGAAACATGCGCCGCTGACCCAGTTCGAGGTCGTCGACGACAGCCTGGTGGTGGGCGGCATGCCGCTTGCGCGCCTTGCCGCCCGGGTCGGCAGCACCCCCTTTTATGCCTATGATCGCGCGCGCCTGGACGAGCGCGTGGCCTACCTGCGCCAGCACCTGCCGCCTGAAATCCACCTGCACTACGCGATGAAGGCCAACCCGATGTCGGCCGTGGTCCAGCACATGGCGACCCTGGTCGATGGCATCGATGTCGCCTCCGGCGGCGAGCTGCAGGTGGCGCTGGACACCATCATGCCGCCGGAACGCATCAGCTTTGCCGGTCCCGGCAAGAGCGACGCCGACCTGCGTTGCGCGATCGCGGCCGGCATCATACTGAACGTGGAAGGGTTCGGCGAGCTCGACCGCATCGCTCTGGCCGGCCGCGAGCTGGGCATCACCGCCAAGGTGGCGGTGCGCGTGAATCCCGATTTCGAACTGAAGTCGTCCGGCATGAAGATGGGCGGCGGACCCAAGCAGTTCGGCGTGGACGCCGAACGGGTGCCCGAGATGCTGCGCCGGATCGGCGAACTCAAGCTGGCGTTCGAAGGCTTCCATATCTTCAGCGGTTCGCAGAACCTGAAGGTGGCTTCGCTGCAGGAAGCCCACGACAAGACCTTCGAATTGGCGCGTCGCCTGGCCAAGGATGCGCCGGGTCCGGTGTTGACCCTGAACATTGGCGGCGGCATCGGCATTCCCTATTTCCCGGGCGAAGAACGGATCGACCTGGCGGCGGTGGGTACCCATCTGCGCGAGATCCTGCCCGATGCGCGGCGCGACCTGCCGCAAGCCCAGGTGGTAATGGAACTGGGCCGCTACCTCGTGGCCGAGGCGGGCATCTACGTGTGCCGCGTGGTCGAGCGCAAGGAGTCGCGCGGCGAGGTTTTCCTGGTTACCGACGGCGGTCTGCACCACCACCTGGCGGCGTCGGGCAATTTTGGCCAGGTCATTCGCAAGAATTACCCTGTCGTGATCGGCAACCGGGTCGCCGGCGGCGAACGCGAAGTCGCTTCCGTGGTCGGCCCCCTGTGCACGCCGCTCGACCTGCTGGCCAACCAGATGGAACTGGCCAAGTCCGGGCCGGGCGACCTGGTCGTGGTATTCCAGTCGGGCGCCTATGGCCTGACTGCCAGTCCGGGGGGCTTCCTGAGCCACCCGGCCGCACGTGAAGTGCTGGTGTAACAAGAAGGAGATTGTGCAGTGAGCGGATTGTGCGGATGGATGGGCCACGGCGCCGGTGTTGGCGATAACCAAGCCCTGCTGGCGACGATGGCCGCCCCCCTGGGGCGTTTCGATGCGACGCCTGTGCGTCATGTGGCCGGACGGCGCAGCGCGGCTGCCCTCGCGGCCCAGCCTGCGAGCAGCCATGTCTACCAGCAAGACGGGCTGACCGTGGCGCTATGGGGCCAGGTGCAGCTGGCCGGCACCCGGTCCGCAGGCGACGAACTTGCCGCGGAACTCGCGGCAGGCTGGCGCCAGGACCCGGACGCGGTCTGCGCGCGCCTGGGCGGCGCGTTTTCGCTGTGCATCCTCGACGAGGCACGCGGTGAAGCGCTGCTGGCGGTCGACCGCACCGGCACCCGGCCATTGGTCTACCAGCTGGCCGGCGAGACCCTGGTATTCGCCTCTTCGAGCGACGCGCTGGTGCGCCACCCGGCCACTCCGGGGCAGATCGACCCGCAAGGCCTGTACAACTACGTCTATTTCCACATGGTCCCGGGACCCGGCACCGTGTACAAGGGCCAGCAGCGCCTGCTGCCGGGGGAGTACCTGCGCTACCGCCAGGGCGCCATCGAAAAACGCCCCTACTGGCAGATCCGCTTCGACGAACGCCAGGGCCAGTCCTTCGAGGCGCTCAAGGAACAGTTCCTGCAGCACCTGAAGGACAGCGTGCGCCAGGCCAGCGAAGGCCAGAAGGTCGGCGCCTTCCTGTCCGGCGGCACCGACAGCTCGACTATCGCCGGGATCCTGACCCAGGTCGGCGGCAAGCCGGCCGACACCTATTCGATCGGCTTCGAGGCCGAGGGCTATGACGAAATGGAATACGCGCGCCTGGCGTCGCGCCACTTCGGCACCAACCACCACGAATACTATGTGACGCCGGACGATGTGGTCGCCGCGATTCCGAAAATGGGCGCGGTGTTCGACCAGCCTTTCGGCAACGCCTCCGCGGTGCCGGCCTTTTATTGCGCCCAGATGGCCAAGCGCGACGGCGTGACCTGCATGTTCGGTGGCGACGGCGGCGACGAGCTGTTCGGCGGTAACGAGCGCTATGCCAAGCAGACCGTGTTCGCGCTGTACGACAGGCTGCCGGGACTGCTGCGCAAGGCCCTGCTCGAGCCGGCGGTGTTCAACTTCCCGGGTGGCGGCATGATCAAGCCGATCCGCAAGGCACGCAGCTATATCGAGCAGGCCTCGGTCCCGATGCCGGCCCGCCTCGAAACTTATAATCTGCTGGGCCGCTACGGCGCCGCGCAGGTGTTCGATGCCGACTTCCTCGCCAGCGCCGACCTCGACGGGCCACTTGCCAGCCTGCGCGACGCCTATGGCAAGCAGCCGTCGGCCAGCCTGATCAACCAGATGCTGGCGCTCGACCTGAAAGTCACCCTGGCCGACAACGACCTGCCGAAGGTGATCAAGGCCTGCGAGCTGGCCGGGGTCGACGTCGCCTTCCCTTTCCTGAGCGACGCCATGGTCGAGTTCTCGACCCACTTGACGGCCAAGCAAAAGCTCAACGGCACCAAGCTGCGCTGGTTCTTCAAGGAGGCGCTGCGCGGTTTCCTGCCGGACGAGATCATCACCAAGCAGAAGCACGGCTTCGGACTGCCCTTCGGCGTCTGGCTGGAAAAACACCAGCCGCTGCAGGAACTGGCTTACGACAGCCTGTCGAGCCTGCGCGGCCGCGGCATCGTGCGCGCGGAGTTCATCGATGACCTGCTGGGCAAGCACCTGAAGGAGCACCCTGGCTACCACGGCACCATGGTGTGGGTACTGATGATGCTGGAGCAGTGGTTCCGCCAGCGACCGGCTGCAGCCCCGCATGCCTGAGATTTGCCGTTTCGACCCCAGCGGCTGCGGTTTTCCGCCGCCGCGGGTGCCGCTGCTGCCGGCGGCCGGCATGCGGGAGCTGTCCGGCAGTGCCTCCGACCGGGTACCTCCCAGGCTGCTGGATGGCCGCGGAGTGCGCCGCTTCGCGCGTGGCCGCTACGCGCTGCATGCGGCCTTCCAGGCCGCCGGCCTGGGCCCGGACACAGTTGTGCTGGCTCCCTCCTACCATTGCCGCACCATGCTTGACCCGGCCCTGGCGCTGGGCGCCGGCGTGGCCCTGTACGCACTGGATGAGCGGTTGGTCCCAGACCTGGCCAGTATCGAGCGCCTGCTTGGCGCCAGCGGCGCCGGCGCGCGCGCGCTGCTGGTGACCCATTATTTCGGCTTCGAGCAGCCGGCCCAGGTCATGGACGCGCTCGATGCGCTGTGCCGGCGCCACGGCCTGCTGCTGGTGGAAGACTGCGCGCATGCCTGGATGGTCGCGCAGCGCCGCGTGGCTGCCGGCTGCCCTGATGCGCGCCTGGTAGTCGCCAGTCCCTATAAATACTTCCCTTGTCCGGACGGCGGCATGCTATGGGGCGACCCAGCTTCGCTCCCATCCCAGGGCGCGGGCGCAGGCTTCATGGCCGAGCTCAAGGCCTTGCGCCAGATGGGATTGCGTCGCGATGCCGTCCTGCCTGCACCGGCGGTCGCGCCCCCAGGCATGGCCCGTGGCGCCGAACACCGCGCGCACGACGACCAGCCCTCGCACTACTATGACCGCGCACTGGAGCGGCGCGATTCCCTTCAGCTCACACGCTGGCTGGTCGGTCGCGCCCGGCCGGAAGCGATCGCCGCCCAAAGGCGCCGACGCTACCGAGAATGGGTGGACGTCCTGCGGTGTTTGCAGCATGCACGCGCATTCCAGCCTGAGCTGCCCGAGTCCTGTGCTCCTTATATGTTTCCCATGCTTATTTCACGTCCAGACCCCGATTTTTTCCTGCTCAAGCAGGCCGGCATGCCGATCTGGCGCTGGGATGACATGGCGCTGTCCGACTGCGGCGTGGCCAGCCGGTATCGCACCCGCTTGCTGCACCTGCCCTGCCACCAGGGGCTATCCGATGCCCAGATGGACTGGATGACGACGCTCGCGTGCAAGGTGCTGGCATGAGGCGCTGGAACGTTATCCCGCTCCAGGATGGACTTGGACACCACAAGGCAGAATGGGATGCGCTGAACCTTCGCCATTTCGGCAACCATCCTCTGCTGTCCAGTTTATTTGTCGAGGGCCTGCTGCGCGAATTCGGGAACGGGGGGGAATTCCTGGTCGCCCTGGAAGACAGTGGAACCATACGCGCCATGGCCATCCTGCGCCGACGCAATCGCTTCATGTGGCAAAGCTTCTTGCCCGCTCAATGCCAGCTGGGACCGACCCTGGTGCCCGAAGCGGCCATGCTCGATGGCCTGGTCGCCAGCCTGCCGGGCCAGGTCTTGCAGCTCGACTTGCTGTGCAACGATCCTCATTCGAACGACGTACTTGACGCGGCGCCGCGTGCAGCACGGCGGATGGCGCACGCGCTCACCATGAGCGTTTCCCTGGAAGGCAGTTTTTCCGACTACTGGGCCGGGCGTCCACGCAGCTTGGCAGGCAACCTGCGCCGCTACGCGCGGCGTGCCGAGGAGGACAAACTGGAGCCGCGCCTGGTTATGGTGACGGAGCCGGACCAGGTCGGGGCGGCGCTTGATCGCTATGCACGGCTGGAAGGCGCCGGCTGGAAAGGCAGGCGCGGCACGGCGCTGGACTCGACGCGTGAACAGTACCGCTTCTATGAGGACCTGTTGCGCGCCGCTGCGCAGTGTGGGCGTGCGGCGGTCTACGAGATGTGGCTGGGAAACCGCTTGGCGGCATCGCGCTTTGCCTTGTCAGAAAACGGCACGCTGGTGATGCTCAAAACCTCATACGACGAGGACCTTGCGCGCTATGCGCCTGGTCGCCTGCTGTTGCGCGCGGCGATCGAGCACGCCTTCAACCGTTTCCCTGGCGGCAGGATTGAGTTCTGTACCGACGCCAGCGCCGACCAGCTCGAATGGGCGGACGGGTCGCGCTGGATCGAACACCTGAGCCTGTTCCGGAATCGTGCAGTGGAGGTCGTGCATCTCGCTTTCCAGGCCTGGCACGGGCCGCGCCGCCTGCGCGCACGCCGTAGCGAAGATGAGCCGCGTGACCACTCTTGCGACAGTGTTGTCGAGGTGTACGCGAGCCTTGACGCGTTGCCACCCGATGCGTGCGCCTTCCTGCAAACGGCCGAATCGCGCAACATCGGCTTTGGACTCGACTGGTACCGCAACCTCGTGCGTACGGTGTATCGGGATCACGGGGGTTTGCGCTTGTACGTATTGCGGCACTCGAATAAGCCAGTTGCGGTGCTGCCGCTGCGGATCGAGCGTGCGCGCATTGGCTGGACTGCACATTCGCTCAGCAACTACTACACGACACTATATGAACCGGTCCTGGCGCCGAATACGAAAGGTGCGGACCTCGTTCCCCTGCTCGACAAACTGCGCGCGGATTTCTCATGCCTGGGATCGTTGATGCTGGCGCCAATGGCGCATGGGTCGCATGCCTACGTCGTCCTGCTGGAAGCGCTCGCCCTTGGACGCTGGTTTCCGTTCGAGTACTTTGCGTTCGGCAACTGGTACGAGCCGGTACGCGGCAGTTGGCCTGACTATCTTGCAGAGCGCAAGAGCAACCTGCGCAGCACGATCAAAAGGATGGGCAAGAAATTCGCAGGTGAAGGCGGTGTGCTGGAAGTGGTGACCCGTCCCGAAGACATGCCCGAGGCCATCGCTGCCTATGAAAAAGTGTATGCCGCCAGCTGGAAAAATCCTGAACCGTTCAAGGAGTTCATGCCGGGCCTGCTGCAGACCTGCGCTGAGAAGGGAATGCTGCGCCTTGGTCTGGCCAGGCTGAACGGCGAGCCGGTCGCGGCCCAGGCATGGATCGTGGGTCACGGGCGGGCCGAGATCTATAAAGTGGCCTATGACGAAGGATTCAAGGAATTCTCGCCGGGCACCCTGGTGACTGCGATGCTGGTCCAGCATGTGATGGAAATCGACGAGGTAAGCGAAATCGATTACTTGATCGGTGATGACGCATACAAGAAGACCTGGATGAGCGAACGACGCGAACGCTGGGGCATTGTTGCTTATAACCTGCGCTCGCTACCTGGCATCCTGGGCTTCCTGCGTGAAGCATCGGGCCGTGCTTTCAAACATTTGCGTCATACCTTACGGCGCCGGGAACGCTCCGCTGATACGTCGTCCCCGTCGGTCCAGCCTCCAATAACGGCGGCGTTATCCTCCAGAGTTCGACGGTGCACGGCGTTTGGGAAAATGTTTTCGAAAAAACCACAGTAGGTAATATTTTTTCATACAAATATTACATTTCCTGTTGTTTTTCCCTCTAGAAATTGCTTTACTTGTAACCCACTGTTACAAAATTTCGTTGTTCCAACGCATTTTTTCACTGTTTATTGCCTCATGTCTATTTCCTCGTGGATAGATCATGCCTACAATCATTCCTGACTTTGAACGAAAGCACAGGGATCTTCCTCTATCCCTGCAAGAACTTTCGCTTATTCCACGGTAGTGTATGTGTGACAACTGCGTCCGCTGGGCACCTTAAATTCTTCAGTTCTTTTTCTTATGGTAGACATGGTTAACACTAAACGTCGAGATTTTCTGCGTCGCTCGGGCGCAATGGCTGCAGTCGGTGCACTGACCGCATGCGGCGGCAGCACCGATTCGTTCGAAGCTGACGGTGCTACCAGCTTGGGAGAAGGCACGCCGGTCACCACGCTGAGCACAATGTCCTCGAGTGCGGCCGCACTTGCTCCGCTGGCCGACGCAAATTTCACACTAAAAAGCGCGGCTGCTCAAGCACGTGCGCCCTACACCCTGGGCTATGCATTCCAACAAGGTGACGTGCCCAGGGGCAGCAGTGTCACTGCCGATGTCGGCACGCTACAGGTCATTCCAAAGAACGCCTGGCCTGACGGCTCGCTCAAGTTCGCAGTACTGTCCGGCATCATCGACCTTGCCGCGAACACGCCGAAGACTATTAATCTGAGCCGCAGCACGGCGCCTGCGACCGGCACGCCACTGGACACCCTGCGCCTGCGGTTCACCAACATCATCGCCGAAGTGGGCACCGATGCGTTCGGCAGCGCTCGCTGGTCCGGCGCCGATTGGGATACGCCGTTCGCCAGCTGGGTCTCGGGTCCGATCATGTCGTCCTGGATTTACCGTAAGCCGATCGGCGTCGACAAGCACCTCGTCGCCTGGCTCGAGGTCCGTCTCTTCAACAACGGCATGGTCGAAGTTCTCCCATGGATCGAGAATGGCTACCTACAGGTTGCCGCCCCCACCAACAAGCTGACGCGTTACACTTTTACCCTCGGGAAAACCCAGCGTTTCTCCGCCACGATTGACCTGAAGCACCATCAGCGTACTCCGCTGATCAGCGGCGCGGCGCTGTCGTACTGGCTTTCCGGTGACGCGACCGTTGTTCCGACGCATAATAAGGCTTACCTGCAGGCGACCGAATTGGTGCCGAGCTATATGGCGAAGATTGCCGGCACGTCAGCTATCGTGAAAGGCTTGGTCGCTTCCTACCAGCCACTTCAGGCCGGTAACTTCAAGTTTGATCAGGACAACATGGCCTCATCAGGCTATCAGGAGCCAATCGGTCTGCTGCCTCAGCACGATGTTCTCTATCTGACCAGCGATGCGCCAGAAGCCTATGGGGCCGTGGTCCGTAATGGCTTCTCTGCCGGCCGCTGGGGTATCCACTATCGCGACGAGACCACCAACCGGCCTCTGCGCTTTTCTAGTTATCCGACACTAAACATTGGTGATAATCAAGCCTTCAAGGACAATGGCGGTTCGACTGCCGGCCGCTATACCCCTGCGCCAACCGGGGGCAACCCACCCGGTTGGGATGTTGCACATAGCCCGTCCGTCGGCTATCTGGCGTATCTCGTGACCGCGCGATTTTACTTCATGGAGGAAGTGCAGTTCGCCGCTACCGCCAACTATCTCGGCAATGGTGACAACACCTCCCTGCGTACCGGCAGTAAAGGTCTGGTGCAAACTGCCGTGAGCGCGTGGCAGACCCGTTCGGCAGCTTGGGATTGGCGTGCGAAAGTACAGGCGTTGGCGGTCACTCCGGACAACGACACCGCATTGCGTAGCGAGTTCATTGCATCGGTCGAGGCGAATATTGAACATTTCCATGGCCGCTACGTTGCCCAGCCAAACAATCCGTTTGGTTGGATCAAGCCGGGTGAAAGCTATGACAATACCCTGCGTCCAGGTGCCCCATGGCAGCAGGATTTCGTAACCGCCGCGTTCGGTTACTCGGTGTCGCTTGGACTGCCAATTTCGAGTGCTGCAAGCAGCAAATTGGCAGCCTTCTTCCAATGGAAGGCAAAAAGCGCGGTGATGAGGTTAGGTGATAAATCAGGTTTCTGGTACGTCAACGCGGTTCCCTACCAAGTCATGATTTCGCCCGCGGCCCTGCCCGACTACGACCGGGGTACCGGGCCGTGGTATACGACCGACGCTCAGGTGTATGCGGCAACCTACGCGAATCCGCCAGCGTGGCTCGGCAAGTCGGAGGGTGTACTGGCTGCCGAGTACATGCCAGGTGTCGACGCCATGTGGGGCAACTTAATGCCGGCCATCGCCTACGCTGTGCGTCACGGTGTACCGGGTGCCCAGGAAGCCTATGGACGGATGGTTAGCGCCAGCAACTGGGGGACATTGCGCGATGCATTTGGTGGACGCCCAGTGTGGTCGGTGCAGCCCGCTAAGATGTTACCTGTAGAGGTCCCAGTCGCAATGCCTACCCCGAGCGGTACGCCGGCATGGCTGGCTGGCGCGGCTGTCGGCCAGTGGGTCGAGATTGCCAACACTGCCGGTGCCGGCGGTGCTGCAATGGCGTATAGCGGTTTTGCTTACCGTGACGACACCAACGAGATCATGATCGCGGCGGCTGGCGGGCACGGCGATGCGTTCGATAACCGTGTAGTGTCGCTGCGCTTAACTGCGGATGCTCCTGCATGGACCCAGCGCATGGCACCGAGCACGGCGATTGCAATGGACGTTCCTTATTATCCTGACGGTAAACCGACCTCCCGTCACCTGTACAGCTCGGTTCACTTTGTTCCGCAAGTCAATCGTTTGATGGTTTTCGGTATCAAGGGAGCTTACGGCAATGCCCATGATTTTTCCACGGTGGATGCCTTCAACCCCGATACCAATACTTGGGATGCGCCAGGTTCGTGGCAGAACATGCCTTCCGGTCACCTTGGCGCTGTCAAGGTGCGCGCAACAGGCGATATTTGGAGCAGCTTCCTGGCAAAATGGTCGCCGGTGACCAAAACCTGGACCCAGCCGATCACGACTCGTACTGATACAGTGCGCGCACCAATAGCTCACGATTCGTTGCGCAACCAGCTGTTTACCATGAACTGGGGTGACGGCCAGGGCTATGGAACACCGAAGCTGTTCACCAGTATCGTACCGTGTAACGGGTCAGTACAAATCAGCATCAGGCTCAATCCGAGTGCTGCACTCTCGAGCTTGGAGGCAGAGCAGCCTTCCTATGCTGGTATGGACTATGACGTTGCAAATGACCGCTTCTTGTTCTACTGCGGTCAAGGAGCGAGCGCCGGCAGGATATACGTGGTGAAGCCGAACGCCGGTACGAACTGGGACATCAGCATCCTGCCGAGCAGCGGCAAACTGCCCCCGGCCACGCTGGGAGACGGTGTACATACGCGCTTCCGTTTTATTCCGGCTTTGAACGGGTTTGTGCTACTGCCAAATGGTCACTCGAACTTGTTCTTCATCCGTACCGCCTGATGCGGTGAGGTGATAGAGCGGTAGCGTAAGCCTCGCAGTACTGCGTCGTCCCGGCAGGCCCGTAGTGTCGCTTAAACTGCCGTCGGCAACTCCGCGTTATTGGTCTGGGTCGAAGTACAGCCAAAAAGATGCCCCGCGAGAGCGGGGCATCTTTGTTCAGCATGTGTACAAATCTTTTGGATTCATCCGCAGATAGCGCTGGCGCAGTATTTGATTTGTGCGGTAAAAGAACAGCCTAGCCGAGTTCGACATTTGACATATTTCTTTGTTGACCGTCTTCCGCGATTCTGGGTAGTTTTCGCGTGCGCGAGATGCAACGGGGAAAACCAAGCGATGAGCGTGGATGTTTCCGTCGTCAACACCTCATCTCTGACGCAAGAATATTCTGAAGTGCCTGCCTAGATATCCAGGTAATGCGGCCCTTTGTTTCCGCACTGTCTTGCACTCGAGAAAATCTTACGAGTTTGCGCCAAGACACGAACCGTAGCCAGAACATAGGCGCATGCCGAACGCCAATCGTGATCAACAATCAGCCGTCCTAACGGGTGGATGATCCCGGATGATAGAAGGCGTGTAAATTTTCCGAATGTGGAACCTAATGGTAGCTTCATGTCGATCAGCAGGTCCGAGCGTGCCCGCTCCGACAGGTTCCAGATTTGCGTTGCCAAGCCGCTCTTAGGACGGGGTGAGCGTGCGCGCAAATGAACGATCTGGCTGGTCGGCACTAGCGCGAAACGCTGACCCATATGTTCAAAGCGGTTGATTAGGTCATCGTCTTCGCCATACATGAAAAACAGCGGATCGAATCCGCCGACTGTGAAAAAGGTACTAGTGCGGACAAACCACGCTGCGGCGTTGATGCCGCGTATGTCGTAGTGACTTTTGACTAATCCAAGACAGGCGTCTGATAAATAGGAGGGCGCATAACGTTGCAGATAACTCTTCTGAGTATTAGGGTCCAGCGTGTGAAGGTCAGGACTGCAGTGCAACGGAGTTGCAATCATGTAGTCTGGGTTGGCGTCCATAAATGTCGCAAGCTGCGCGATCGCGTTCGGTGTCACGAATGCATCTTGGTTCAACAGGAATATATAATCGGCCTTTTGTGCGATTGCCAAGCTGATCCCCACATTGTTGCCAATGCCAAAACCGGTATTGTCGGCTTGGGTGACCAAGATAGTTTCTGGGAATTCACGGCGAACGATCTCTGCAGTATCATCGAGCGAAGCGTTATCGATGACGACCGACGTGCATGGCATAGTGCTCGCACGCAAGGATGCGAGTGCCTGTCGAATCCATGGAGCCCCATTATAGGTGACGATAACAACGTAGATTTTCACGGGCGGGTCGCTTTCGTTAGCGCTAATGATGGAAATTTGTTACCCACAAGTATGACCAGCTCATCGAACAAGGTATGTTTGAGGAACCACAGCAGTAAAAGCCAGCTTGCGGTGGTCACGGCCACGCAGGCGAAAAACAGCGGATAGGGTAGGAGTCCTTCGGCAGGACGCACCGACCACGAAATTGCGGCAGCGGGCCCTAGGCTGAGTCCCGCCAAGGCGCTGTTCTGCATGACGGCCTTGACAAGCGCGGCGAAGTTGGTCGGCAGGCAGGCCTGCTTGAACGCGTAGAAATACGGTACGGCCAATGCGGCGATTATTGCGAACACAATCGCGTACGATATCAGGTCGCGATAGAAATACACCGCGGCGATGAGCGCTAGCGCCTTGATTGGCTGAATGATAAGGTCGGCCATCGAGACCAGGCGGGAATGGCCTGCAGCCAGCATCAGGGTAGGAATCAGGCTGTTCAAGGCTGAAAACGCGCCTGCTAGGCAGAACCAAGGTACAAGTTGCGCCGCGGCGTCCCATTGTGGACCGAACATCAGGTGCAACACTTCGAGCGAAAATAGCGCTACAAAACCATAAAAGGGCCAAGCAACACCGAGCACAGCCGACAGGCTGCTGGTGTGCTGGTGCTCGAGTGCGTGCCCTTCGCGGTGTAGGCGTGCAAATGCTGGATAGGCCACCGTGCGAATCGTGCCCATGATGTCGCGGTGGAACAGGTTCATGAGGCCTTGGGCACGACTGGCCACCGCCACTTGTGTGAAATTCAACACTTTGCCGACGACCAGGCTGTTGATGTCCATCGATACTGCGGTGACGATATTGGCCATCGTAACCGGGCCGCCGAAGCTGACCACGGCGCGCCAGTTGCGCAGATGGGGTCGCTGCAGGTAGTGTCTGCCCCCGGCCATCAGGGCTCCCGCCAAGATGACCAAGTTGCTGACCACCTCGCCCCATGCCAGGCTCCACGAGCCCATTCCCGCCCATGCCAGGCCAAGGGTGATCGAGGTCGAGCCGACGCCAGCGGCAATATTGATCCGCATTAGCACATTGAATTGCATTTCGCGCCGCATCACCGCGATGATAATCGAGCTGAACGGCATGATCAGGAAGTTGAGGGCGATAATGTGGACGATGTCGGTTAGCGCTTCCTGACGGTAGAACTGACCGACCAGCGGTGCGCCTAGGCCGACCACCAGAAAAAGGCCGCCGCCCAGCAGCAACGACAGGCCAAAGGCGACGGCAATGTCGTCGCGTTCCAACGTCTTGCGCTGGATCAAGTAGCTGACCAGGCCGAAATCCCGTATGACCTGGCAGATGCTGATCAAGGCCATCGACACCGAATACAGGCCGATCTCCTCGGGAGTCAGGAGCCGTGCGAGCAGGGTGAAGGAGAGCAGGTTGAGTGCCAGCAGCAGGTAGCGCTCCAGGAACACGAAGCCCAGGGATTTACGTACAGTCGTCATGGTTCAATGTGCTCGGTACAAACGTTCGTGGTGCATGGGATCACCGCCTTTTCGCAGCTCGCCTAACTGCGTCGTACACGCCGAAATGGCGTTCTACACTCTTTCTCCAAGAAAATTGACGTGCCCATAATACGCCCTCAGCGGCAATCTGCCCGCGCGCGCTCGGAGATAGCGCAAGAATCTCTTTCAATGCCGCCACCCAGGCGCCGAAGTCCTGGGTCTCAACTGGCCAGGTCAGCGGACCGACCAGGTCTACCAAGCTGCTGACCGGACTGAACAGGATCGGCGTACCCGCGGCCTGGGCTTCCACAGCAGGGAAGCCAAAACCTTCATACAGGGTCGGATAGATGGCGGCCAGGGCATTGCGGTACAGAGTGACCAATTCGCTGTCGTCGACGAAGGGCGCGAAGTGGACGCGATGGCGTAGCGTATCTTGTAGCACGGGCTTCGCGCCTCCTGAACCAAAACCGCAGGCGATCAGGTGAATGTCCTCGCGTCCGCAGGCAGCAAGCAAATTCAGGGCCCACGAGAAACGCTTGCGTTCCTGCGGACCGCCCAAGTAGAGCAGGTAGGGTGCGCCGCCGAGGCTGTCTTTCAGCACCTTCGGAAGCGGCACCTTCTTGTCCTCAAAAAAGTCATCTGAAATTCCATGGGGAATGACCGAGATGCGTTTTTCAAGGAAAGGCCAGCGTGCCGCAATATCGCGGCGCGACGATTCACTAATCGTGATGACGGCAGCGCAGTTACGGTAGGCATTGCCTTGTACTGCGTGAAAGTAAAAATGATCCATCTTACTGGGACGCTTTTCTTCCCATAAGACCGTGTCATGAATGGTGACGATGGTCGGTACCGGTTGCCACAGGGGTACGGTGTTCTCGGCGCAATGTACCAGGTCGAGACCAGCGCGCTTCCACCGCGACGGCAGGCCGACCTGCTCCCACAGGTACAGGCGATCGCCTGGATAGTCGAACACGTCGGTGGTGCCGATCAGGGAAGCCGGCACCCGGAAAGGCTTCGACGCGTCTTGAGCATAGGCGGTCCACTCGATCTGGTCTTCGCGTTGCGTGTTGTTCAGCAGTTCCTGAACATACCGTCCTGTACCACGTAGATGGTCTGCATTCAGGGTGCGCGCAACAATCCCAACGTTTAAAGTCATATATGCAGTTCCTGATGTTTGTCGCAGATGTTATAGGGAGTAATTTTCCGCGCGTGCGGACGGCTTCCAAGCACGTTGGCGCAAGTGATCGGCCAGCCGTAGCGCCAGGGCGCCGATCGTTAGCCCGGTGTTTGCGATACCGCTGGCAGGGATCACCGAACCATCGCAGACGTAAAGGTTGTCCAATCCATGCACGCGGCAATCGCTGTCGCAGACCCCGGTATCGGCACTGCCCGACATGCGTGCGGTGCCCGAGTGATGCGCTCCCGTCGCAAGTTCGGACAGCCAATCCGGGAACAGCTGGGCATTCCTAGAGATCGGCGCCAGTTGTTCCAGCACACTGTCGACGGCAGCTTTCAGGTCGTCCTGAAATGCTGGGGTCAGAATCCATCGACGGATGCGCCGCTCCTGTCCCGTCTGCGGATCCGTTTCGCCCCATATCGAGCAGTCCTCGGATGGTGGCATCTGAGCCATCATCAGCAGGGTATAGTTCTTGGTAGGCAAGCGGATCCCCAGCTTGAACGACAGGATATCCAGCACATCATCCCAATGGGAGAGAAGCTTCACATAGTTCAGCGGATTCCATGGATTGTGCCGCAAGCCGTGCAGGACGCTGTCGACACGGCTTCGTCGCTGGCTGCGATGGAAGTTAGCTGCGGGACGCAGCTGGAACGACACCTGGATTCCGTTCATGGTTACCACCAGCGGCAGCCGCAGATTTCCGCCTGTACCTGGGACGCTGTAGTTCCACAATTGGTAAAGCGGCGCGTTCAGCTGCACTTCCCCGACAAAGCCGACAGGGTGGTCCTCGTAATGGCAGCCGGCATGGCGCAATGCGCGCAGGTCCAGACTGCGCGCCAGTTTCTGCAGCAGGACCGGCGAACCCAAGCCGCCGGCAGCGAGCACGAATACGTCGCCGTGCACCTGCTGGACCTGATTGTCTCCTTGCACGCTCAAGCTAGTGATGCCTGACTCACCGTTGCACTGGAACGCAGTGACGTTGCCATGGATGACCTGTACACGCCCGTCGAGCTGATTGTTCTTCCAGACATTCATCGGCCAGCGCGGGTAATACAGTCCAGGCAGCTGACTGCTCGGCAGCCCGAAGGCCGCGTATTTCTTGCGCAGGACCTCGATTGTCTCGAGCACCCGATCGCGCACCACGCCGGACAACTGGAAGAAAGCTTGTCGGTAGTAGTCGGCCAGCTCTGCTTTTTTGATCGGCCAGTGCTGGTCAAAAATCTCCTCATCGATTTCGATCAGGCCATTGTGCCAAAGCTGGGTAGATCCGCCCAAGCCGGATCCAAAATGGGGATCGAGGCGAGCCGGCGCCGCGATATCGACAAGCGGGAAACGGTGGTCGACCACGGAAGCACCGCGTTCGATCACGACGACCTCATGCGTGTTCGCCAACGCGCTTGCCAGCATGCTGCCGCCGAGGCCCGCGCCGATAATGACTATCCTGGGACGCTTCATGCCGGCTTACCCTTTGAGTCAAACCATGCACGCGTCATTGCAGTTCCGGTAGAGAAATCAACTTGCGGCGACCAATCGAGTAATTGTTTCGCCTTGTCGTTGCTGAAGAAAATTGGGAAAGTCTCGCGCTCTACCCTGCCGAGCGGCGGGAACGAGGGTGGGGGAGGTGGCGACGCCAGACTGCGTTTTAGCTTGGCCACAATGCGTCCCAGCACCGTTTTGCTTGGCGCAGGACGTTGCTCGGCCCAGTAGCGGATTGCTTCCAACGAGGAGAGGTTGATCAGTTCTGCATGTGGCGCCCCCAGGCTCGCGAAGGCCTGAATAAACTCTCCCCAAGAAATGCTTTCTTCTCCATTGATGAACATGGCCTCGCCCACTGCTTTTTCGCTTGTCAGCGCTGCGTCGATAGCGCGGCACAAATCGTCGATATAGACGGCGTTACATATCCCGGAGCCATGGTCAAACATGGAGACGACGCCCGTGCGCGCTTCTTCCGCCACCTGCAGCACGAAATGGCTGCCGGGACCGTACACAATCGTCGGACGTAGGATTGTCGCTTCCAGCTCGCCCTTTGCATGGGCTTGCTGCACCATTTCCTCCTGCTCGGCCTTGGAGTCAGAGTAATCGTGGTCGTACCGTCCAATGGTGGCCGTTTCTTCACGCGTGGCTTCCGGACCCGGCCGTGGGCCATGAACCGACATGGTACTGATATGGATGAAGCGCCGCGCGCCACTGTCGCGCGCGCACTGCAGCAGGTTGCGGGTGGCCTGCGGTCCATTGCCGCCATGGGCTAGATGGATGATGGCATCGCAGCCTTCCAGGGCCTGCCTGACATGGCGGGGGTCGAGCAGGTCGCCAACCGCCAGCTGGGGCCAGCGCGCTCGCAGGCTGGTGGCTTGTCTTGCCTGGCGTACAAGCGGCACATACTGCTGTTGTCTCTGCTCGTCAAAATACGCGCACAGGGCGGTGCCGACGAAGCCGGTGGCGCCGGTGACTAGGCATCGATCTGGCCGTATTTGTTTCGAATTCATCCAGTTTTCTGCGCGTTGCGGTGTTATGGGAGTCGTGCCGGCGTTAATAAACATTCTTCTTTTTTTGCGAGTAATGCTCTACCCACTGCGGGTAGCTTTCGGGCCATAGTTTTGCATACCAGCGGCTGGAAATCGTCCCTAGTGCCCGCCAGATGCGCAATTGGCGCGAAAAGGCACGGTTGGCCGGACGCAGCAGCATATCACTTGGCCAAGCTAGGGCATCCATGGCCAACCGGGTGAATATCCAGCGTGGGGCGCCCAGGAACAAGCGCGTATTCGGCGCATCTTCGTCACTCGAGGAAATACCGGCCTTGAACGACCAGCGTCGGAAGTAGCGCCGGGTTAGCATCGCTCGGTCCACCGGTGCGTACACCACCAGGTCTGGAGCGTAGGCCAGCTTGATGCCCTGCTTCGCGCAACGGATCCCGAATTCGTAATCCATGTGCCTGAAATGCCGTTCCGAAAACAGTCCCGCGCTGTCGAACACGCTGCGCCGCGCGACCAGATTGGCGCCTGCCGGCGCATACCCAGGTGGAGGCGGCTGGAGTTTCGACGGGCCCAGGTCGACCGCACCGAGGATGGCATGCATATCTTGGTCGTACCACCGCGGTGGACCGCCTTCCGGCCACTCCAGCAGGGTACGGCCACCGGCCAGCTCGACGTGGGGATCGGTGAAGACCGCCTGGAGTGCATCGATCCAGCCAGCGGGGAACAGGATGTCATCGTCGGTAAAGGCTAGCAGTTCAGCCTGGCATGCACGGATTCCGGCATTGAGCGCGAACTGCTTGCCCTGGCGCCCTTCGAACACGTAGCGCAAGCGTCCAGGGTGCCAGGCGGATGCAAGTTCCTCGACGGTGGCGCGGGTGGCGTCGCTCGAGTTGTTATCGACCACGATCACTTCTACTACGGCGTCATTGGCTGCCTGTTGCCGGAGCGACTGGAGCGTGGCGCGCAGAGAATCGGCGCGGTTCCAGGTGCAGATAATGATGGCAATTGTTTTCATCGGCCCATCCTCGTTCCGGCCAGAGAGCGCGCATAGGACTTGATCAGTACCTTCCACCCGGGCAAGTGGCGCAGATCCGTCCGCAGCGCGGCCCAGCCGGCGCGGCGTGCGGTGGCCAGGCTACCGCGGTCTAGGTGGGCACCAGCGTAATCGCTCCAGCTCTTGGCCAGCAGACGCCTGACTTCACCACGGTCGGCTTCGCAGCCGTCTGGCGAGTACATGCCCCAGTTGGCCAGTGCGCGTCCGATCACGATCGCCCGATAGTTTGCCGTCGGCAGAGAGTGGGTGATGCTGGACGGATGCGTGCGGTACAGCGCGTACGGGCGCGCCACCCGGTGGATTGGCGTGACGCGCGATGCGCGCAGCCACAGGTCATAGTCTTCGCCGACCCGCAGGCCCGGATCGAAACCGCCGATTTCCTGGAACAGGGAACGTTGTGCCACTACGGTCGAAGTCCATACCACGCAGTCCAGCAGGAGTTCGGTGTAGATCCAGCCTGAGGGGCCGCTCCAGCGTGCGGTTTCGCCAGCTTGGGCAAGCAGCTGCTCCACGTAGACGGCCCCGGGTTCAGGGTCCTGACAGGGCCACACCTTCCAGGCGGTGTAACTCATGCGGCAGCCTTCGATTGCGGCCATCTGTTCGAACTGGGCCCGAAGCTTGCCCGGCAGCCAGATGTCATCGGCGTCGATGAAGGCTACCCAAGTACCGCGTGCGAGCGCGATGCCGTGATTGCGAGCCGCTGCGACACCGGCATTGGCCTGCTGGACCAGCCGCACCTGCGGGAACTGCGCACGCACCAGCGCAACCGAGCCGTCGGACGAACCGTCGTCGACGACGATTAATTCCATGCCATCAATGTCCTGTGCAAGCACCGAACGGATGGTCGCCGCGATATACGCTTCAGCGTTGTAGCAGGGGATCACTACGGAAATCAATACATTGTTCACTACGCTCACCTTTGCATGATCCGGCTGAACAAGCGCAGCTGGCCATCGGTCGTGGCCTCCCAGCTGAAGCCTTCGGCGTAGCGTCGCGTCGCGGCGCGGTCGATCCCGCCGGCGCGCAACAGCCGCACGCCATCGGCCACGCCACGCGCGCTGCGTTCCTCCATCAAGATGCCGGCCGCATCGCTTGCCACGACTTCGGGGGTGCCCCACACGCGGCTTGCCACGACCGGCGTGCCGCAGGCCATGGCTTCCAGCAGCACATTGGCCCAGCCTTCGCGGCTCGATGCCAGCACCAGTACATCAGCGGCGTTGTAGTAGTCAGCCAGTTCCGGCTGCGAGACGACGCCCAGGAAGCGTACCCGCTGTTCCACACCAAGCTCGCGCGCCAGCGACTCGAGGCGCGGACGTTCTGGTCCGTCGCCAGCGATCATCAGGGTAGCGTCCGGCAGGAGCGGCAGCGCGCCCACGACCAGGTCGTGGCCCTTGAGAGGCACCAGGTGTCCGACCGAGAGCAAGGTAAAGCCTTCCAGTGCAAGCCGGGCACGGATCGGTTCGCGGTCGGCCGGACGGAAATGCTCCAGGTCGACCCCATTTCGCAGCGGGGTAATGCGCGCAGGGTCGGCGCCCAGCACCCCCAGCTCCGTCTTGAGCGCATCGCACACCGTGATCACATGGGCGGCATTGGCTGCGGCCCATTGGATCAGCCGGCGCGGTACCGGATGCCGTGGGATCAGGCTGATGTCGGAGCCACGCGCCGTGATCACCACGGGCTTGTTGAAGTAGCGGCCAAGCTGCACCGCTGCCACGCCATCAGGATAGAAATAATGCGCGTCGATCAGGTCGAAATCATGGCCTTCGTCAATCAGCCGGGCGAGCGCGCCCCGCGCGCCCTGGGCCAGCATGGCGGGGGCCAGGTTCATCCCGACCTTGGGTACGACCGGGTAGCGCGGGTGCACAACGTCCAGGCCATGGCGGTTTTCGGTCGCCGGCACCCGCGCAAAATCGCCATAGCGTCCGAAGCGCTGGTGTCGGAACGGGAACCATGGCACCGGCGCCACCACACGGCTGCTTACCGCGCCGCTGGCCACCAGGTGGCGCAAACGCGTCTCCACGAAAATACCGTGGCTTGGCCGCACCTGGTTCGGAAACAGGGTAGTAAAGGTAACAATTTTCATGCTGTTGAAAGCTTCGCGTAAACGGCCCGGTAGCGCGCCACGCTGGCGGCCCAGTTGCGTTCACGCTCGACAAAGGCGCGGCTGTCGCGGCGCAGGGCCAGCCAGCGTTCGGGCGCCGCGAGCAGGGCCAGTACCTTGCGCCCAAGGTCGCGCGCGTCGTCGGCGGCGAACAGCACTCCGGTCTTGCCGTCCTCAATCAGTTCGTGGTGCCCGCCGACGTCGGAGGCCGCCAGCACCCGGCCCTGGGCCATCGCCTCCAGCGGCTTGAGCGGGGTGACCAGGTCGGTCAGGCGCATCTTCAGGCGCGGGTAGACCAGCACGTCGACCAGGTTGTAGTAGCGCTGCACCTGGTCGTGCGGCACCCGGCCGGTGAACAGCACCTGGCCCGCTACGCCCAGGCGCTCGGCCTGTTGTTTCAGCGCCTCATCCTGGGGGCCGCCGCCGACCAGCAGCACGCGGATGTCCGGATCGGACGCCAGCATCCCAGGCAGGGCGTCGAGCAGCACGTTCAGGCCTTCGTAGGCATAGAACGAGCCGATGAAGCCCAGCACGCGCTTGCCCTGCAGGCCAAGCTGGTCCGCCAGCCCTTCGTCGCGCGCGCCGTCGACGTTGAAGTCGTCGATGTTGACCGCGTTCGGGATGACCGTGACCTTGGAGGCCGGGATGCCGCGCGCCACGATATCGCTGCGCAGGCCTTCGCAAATCGTGGTGACCGCGTTCACGCGCCGCAGTGCATGGGTCTCGAGCGCGCGCGTGATGCGGTAGCGCAGGCCCCATTCGCGGCTGGTGCCATGGTCGACCGCGGCGTCTTCCCAGAATGCGCGCACTTCGTAGACAACCGGGATGCCGAGCTTGCGGCCAACGCGCAGCGCGGCGATCGCATTGAGCGCCGGCGAGTGTGCGTGCAAGACGTCCGGCTTCACTTCGCGCGCCACCTCGAGCAGGCGCGCGGCCAGCGCATTGATCACGTCGAGCTGGTTGAGGACCGGCAGGCGCGCCAGCGGGCCGGGCGAGCTGCGGTGGAACGTGAGGCCGTCGACGGTCTCGGCGGCGGCGGGGGACGGACCCTGTTTCGGGCCGGTGACATGGAAGGTTTCCCAGCCCAGCGCGCGCTGCTGCTGCAGGATCGCGCGCGTGCGGAAGGTGTAGCCGCTGTGCAGGGGAATCGAGTGGTCGAGCACGTGCAGCACGCGCAGTGCGCGCTTGCTGCCGGCCGCGGCCTGGACGCTCGGGTGGGCGAGCGGCTGGTTCATGCTCCCGCTCCTTCCAGTTCCTTGCGCAGGAAGGCTTCGAACATTAGCACGGTCCAGATCGGGGCGCTGTAGTCGCGCCGGCCGGATTCGTGCTGCTCGACCAGCTCGCGCAGGAAGGCGACGTTGAAGATGCCGGTTTCGGCCAGGTCGCGGCCGAGCAGCGAGTCGCGCACGCGCTGGCGCAGCGGACCGCGGAACCAGGCCGCCAGCGGCACCGCGAAACCCTGTTTCTTGCGGTACAGGATGTCGTGCGGCAGGTGGCGCTCCATGCTCTTCTTGAAGATGTACTTGCCTTCGCCGTCCTTGAGTTTAAGCGACGAGGACAGGCCCGAGATCCACTCGACCAGCTTGTGGTCCAGCAGCGGCACCCGCACTTCGAGCGCGTGGGCCATGCTGGCGCGGTCGACCTTGGTCAGGATGTCGCCTGGCAGGTAGGTCTTCATGTCGAGGTACTGGATCAGCGACAGCGGATCGTCGGTCGGCGCACGGGCGGCGTGGCCGCGCATGACCTCGAGTGCGCTGTAGCCTTGCAGGCGGCCGCGGAAACTATCGGAGAACAGGCGTTCGCGCATGGCGTCGGACATGATCGAGACGCCGTGGAAGTAGCCTTCGACCAGATCGCGCGCCAGCGATTCGAAGGTGGTCTTGGCGCGGAATACGCGCGGCGCCCAATCGGCTTTTGGGTAGTACTTGCCGAGCGGACCGAAGACCGAGCGGCGCAGCGCCGGCGGGATCCGCGAGCGCACCGCGTCTTCCGCCATGGTCAGGCGGTAGCGGCGGTAGCCGGCCAGGTTCTCGTCGCCGCCATCGCCCGACAGCGCCACGGTGACGCGCTTCCTGGCCAGCTGGCACACGCGGTAGGTCGGGATTGCCGAACTGTCGGCATACGGCTCGTCGTACAGGCCGGCGAGGGTGTCGAGCAGGGCGTAGTCGTCGGTGTCGACGGTTTCCACGTGGTGATTGGTGTTGTACTGGCGCGCCACGGTGGCCGCGTATTCGGATTCGTCGAAAGCCTTGTCCTTGAAGGCGATCGAGCAGGTGTTGACCGGTTCGCTGCCCAGCCCTGCCATCATCGCCACCACCGCGCTCGAGTCAACCCCGCCGGAGAGGAAGGCGCCCAGCGGTACATCGGCCTTGAGCTGGCTCTGCACGGCTTCGCGCACCCGCACCGCCAGTTCGCCTGCGGCGTCCTGCTCGGTCATCTTCTCGTGCAGCTTGAAGGGCACGTCCCACCATTGTTTCGGCGCGGGGATCGGCTGGCCGATTCGCACCGTGAGGCAGTAGCCCGGCGCCAGCTTGCGCGCGCCGCCATAGATGGTTTTCGGTTCCGGCACGTAGCCGTAGGCGAAATAATCCTCGACCGCGGTCGGATCGATCTCGCGCGACAGGCCCGGGTGGGCGCGCAGCGACTTGAGTTCGGAGCCGAAGATGAACATCCCGTCGGGCAGCACGGCGTAGAAGAAGGGCTTGACGCCCATGTGGTCGCGCGCCATGAACATGACTTGCTGCTTGCGGTCCCAGACGGCAATCGCGAACATGCCGCGCAGGCGGTGCACGCAGGCTTCGCCCCAGGCTTCCCAGGCGTGCAGCACGGCTTCGGTGTCGCTGTTGGTGCGGAACGCGAAGCCCAGGCCTTCCAGCTCGGCGGTCAGCTCGCGGTAGTTGTAGATCTCGCCGTTGAACACGACGCCGACGTCGCCGGCGGCGTTGAACATCGGCTGCTGTCCGCTGGCCAGGTCGATCACCGACAGGCGGCGGTGGCCGAAGCCCACCCCCGGTTCGGTGTAGATGTCACCCTCGTCGGGGCCGCGGTGATGCTGGGTCTCGTTCATTCGCGACAGCAGGGCGGGGTCGATCGCGCGCTGTCCGCGGGTATCGAAAATGCCGACTATTCCACACATGATGTGATGCTCTTCCTGAAAATGGTTTTACGTTCGCACAGGCTGTCGTAGAGGGCCTGGTAGCCAGCGACCATGGCCGGCATCGAATAATGGGTCTGTACGCGCGCGCGCCCGGCGGCGCCGTGGACGGCGCGCAGGCTAGGGTCCTGCACGTAGCGGGCCAGCGCGGCGGCCATGGCATTGGCGTCGCGCGGCGCCACCAGCAGCCCGGTGACGCCGTCGGCGATGACTTCAGGTACGCCGCCGACGCGGGTGCCGACCGCGGGCAGGGCGGTCGCCATCGCTTCGAGCACACTGCCGGGCGTGCCCTCGGCGATCGACGAGATTGCGTAGACGTCGAAGCTGCGCAGGATGTCGGATACGTCGTTGCGGGCGCCGGGCAGCCATACCAGGCCGTCCAGTGCGAGCGCAGCGACCCGCTCGCGCAGCGCCGGCAGCAGCGGACCGTCGCCGACGATCGCCAGGCGCAGCTGTGCCGCTTGTTGCGGAAGGCGCGCGCGCAGCAGCGCGAAGGCTTCGAGCAGGGTAGCGTGGTCCTTGACGTCCTGGACCCGGCCGACCGTGCCGATCACGATAAGGCCGGGACCGAATCCGAAGTCGGGGCGGACTTCGCCGCTGGCCAGCGGATGGAAACGCTCGGCGTCGATGCCGTTGGAGAGCAGCCGGCTCTTGCGTTCCGGTACCCCGATCACCTGGCGGTTCCAGGCCACCATGTCGGCCGAATTGGCGTAACAGCAGTCGTAGAACGGCAGCATCAGGCGGCGCAGCAGCCGGTGTTTCGGGTTGCGGCCCTCCGGATCGGACGCGTCGCGGCCGTGCAGGCCGTTGATGCGGACCGGGACGCCAGCCAGCAGCGCGGCCGGCGCGTATTCGACCGCGTTCAGGTTATAACTGTGCAGGATCGCCGGACGCAGGCGGCGCAGCAGCTTGAATAATGCGGCATGGGTCGCCAGAGACAGGCCGGGCTGCTTGTCCAGTGCGTACAGCTCGACGCCGGGCTTGCTGATGCGGCGCGCGAAGTCGGTGTGCCCGGTCAGGCAGATCACGGCGTGGCGGTAGGCGCCCGCCGGCATGCGGTTGATGCGCTCGACGAGCAGGTTTTCCAGCCCGCCGAAGTCGAGCCGGTAAATCAGGTGCGCCACCAGCGGTGCGCTGCCGGGACGGGACATCAGTGCCCCTTGGAAACCGCCAGCGCGGTGTCGATTGCGGCATGGTTGGCGTCCAGGAAGGCCCGCAGTGCGGCGCGGGCATCGTCCCTGCCACTTGCCAGTGGAGTGGTCATGATCAGCGCGGCGCCGTCGCCGGCGCGCAGCATCAGGCGCTCGCGCGCCTGCATTGCCTTGCCCACGTAGGCATTGGTTGTTTCGTGCGCCCCGATGCGCAGCCAGTGCCAGGCCAGCAGCTCCCCATCTGGCCCTGCCATCCTCGTCTCGAGCAGGGTAATCGCGCGCCCACCGAAACGCTCCTCGCGACGCTCGGTGCCAACTTCGTGGTAATCATTATGTTCGCCTGCCAGGCGGTTCACTGAACTGATCAGCGGCTTCCCGGTATTGTCATTGCGGTAGTAGAGGATCGACAGTGCGACCGGCGCGCCGCCGGCGGAGACGGTCTTGTCCAGGCGTGCATCTGGCTCGTAGTAGTCTGGCCGCCAGCTCGTGAATGTCCGGGCATCCTGCCAGGCCAGACTGACCGGGGCCAGCTTTGATGGCTGAGGCAAGGCGGTCAGGCGGCCATTCAGTGCAGCCAGTGCCGGCCACAGCGCGACCACGGCGATGAAGGCGATGCTCGCGCGCGCGAAAGCGGCGAGCGGCGCGTGCCGCGGCGCGGCTGCCGGAGTCGCAGCCGCCAGTGGCGTAGCCTCATCCTCCTGCCACAAGCGACCGATCCAGAACATCAGGAACATGACCAAACCGAAGAACACCCAGCCATAAATGATATGGTCGACGCCGGTCGCCAGGCGCATGCTGGAGAGGTGTCCGATCATCACGATCATGTAGGCGCGCAGCCAGTTTGCAACGATCGGCACCACGATGGACAGGCCGATGAAGAGCGCGCGGCGCCACCACTTCTGGTAGCTCAGGTAGGCATACAGGCAGCCCAGGGTGATCGACGAGATCAGGTAGCGCAGGCCGCTGCAGGCCTCGACAACCGACCAGTGGCCGCTGGGGATCTCGAACGTGGTGCCGTTGCGCAGCACCGGAATGCCGGTCAGCTGCAAGGCAGCGACCGTGAAGTCGGCGGTCAGCTCGATCAGCGGGGCGACGAACACTTCGCCGAACGGCACCGCGAACAGCAGGAACAAGAGCGGGAAGGTGAGGGCGCCGGCGAAGCTGCGGCCGCAGACCGCGAGCACGGCCAAGGGAAACATCACCACCAGGGCGTACTGGCGCACCACCTGGACTTCGCCGAGCGTGGCCACCAGCCACCCAAGGCCGGCCAGCGCCGTCAGCACCAGCGCAGGCCACCACGGTTCCAGCGGAAGCGTTCGCAGCACGTCGCGCTTGCGCCATGCCAGCCACAGGCTGATCGGCGCCACCACGTAGCCATGGGCGAAGGTTTCGGAACTGTTCCACAGCGAGACGATCGATGCGGCGGTACCGAAGTAGAAAGCGAGCGGGGCCAGCAGCGCCAGCACGATCACTATGTGGATACGGCGGGTGGCGCTGTGCGCATCGGACGGGATGGCCAGGCCGGGCGGAGGAATTAGTTGCACTCTAAACTCGCTTCGATATTGGCCAGGTTGCTTGGCCAGCTGTAATATTGTTCGACCCGTTCACGCGCTCGGTTGCGCAAGCCAGGGTTGTCTTCTCCCAGCACCTGCAGCACCGCCGCCGCAAACGCTTCGGCGCCGTCGGCCAGCAGCAGGTCGGCGCCAGGTTCCGCCTTGACCCCTTCCAGGGCATCGGAGGTAACCACTACCGGCAGCGCCATGGCCATCGCTTCGAGTACCTTGTTCTGGATGCCGCGCGCGACCCTCAGCGGCGCCACCGATACGGCGGCATGGGCCAGGTAGGGGCGCACGTCCGGCACCGTACCGGTCACCACCACGCCCGGCTGGCGCCCCAGCGCCTGCACCGCCGGCGTCGGACGCGCGCCGACGATATAGAAACGCAGCGCGGGCAGGCGCTCGCGCAGGCGCGGGAAAATATCGCTGGTAAACCACTCGACCGCGTCGACATTGGGCCAGTAGTCCATCGCCCCGGTGAACACGACGACGCGTTCGCCGACTGCGAACGGGCTGGCGCAGGCATGCGCGGGAGAGAAGTAGTCGGTATCGACGCCGTTGTTGAAATGGCCGATCTTGGCGTCGCTTTCGGGCGCCAGCTCGCGGAACAGCTGCGCTTCCGGCTCGGTGGCAAACAGCGCCGAGTCGCAGGCGCGTGCCACTTCACGTTCGTAGTCGAGCAGGGTGCGCGCCTCGCGCCGGTACAGCCAGCTCATCGGCCATGGCTTCTGGTCCGCATACATGCGCCATTTATCGGAATCGACGTCGCAGAAGTCGATCACGCGGCGCGCATGCGCGTAGGGCATGGCGTATTGCGCCATCGGCGACGAGAACACGACCACGCGGTCGATCTTGTGCTCGCTCATGGTGCGCGCAACCCAGTCCTGCATGCCGGCGTCGCGGTAGTAGTCGAAGGACAGCGCGCGCCCGGACAGCAACGCGCCCAGGCTGCGCAGGCGCGCCAGTTTCGGGTCGAGCTTCGCAATATGGCTGCTGGTGCACCAGTCGCGCACTTTTTCCACATACTGCCAGTCGTCCGGGGAATCCACGAAGGTGCCCAGGTGGACCCGGTAGCGCGCCGCCAGGTGGCGCAGCAGGTGGTAGGAGCGGATCTTGTCGCCCTTGTTGGGCGGATACGGGATCCGATGCACCAGAAGCAGCAGGTTTTCCATGCTATCCGAGGTTCTTTACGATGTGCGGTCCGAGTGCGTTTGCCAGCGGCAGCGGCAGCTTCTTCCAGAGCTTGATGAATAGCTGGTATTTCGGGTTCAGCGGATTGTTGTCGGGCAGGCTGGTGGCGCCGTACAGCTTGTACTCGTAGGGCAGCGGCTCCGCGGTGAAGCCCCAGTTCTTCTTGAAGTCGTAGGCGCCGGTGCCCAGCTTGCTGCGGCCGAAATCGAACAGGCGGCAGCCGCGCGCGGCGGCTGCCTGCATCAGGTTCCAGTACATGAAGTCGTTGCCGGCCACTTCGCGCGCCAGGTCGGTGCCGCCGCCGTAGTAGGGCACCACTTCGTCGCGCCAGTAGAACGACAGCACTGCCGCCACCAGGCGGCCGTCGGCGGTCTCGATGACCCGCACTTCGCATTCGTCGCCGAAGGTCTGTTGCAGCAGCGCGAAATACTTCTTCGGGAATACCGGGGTGCCGAGCCGGTGCACGCTGTGGGCGTAGGCCGCGAACATGCGCTCGACATTGTCCTCGACCCGGCCCTGCAGGCCGAGCTTGATCCCCTTGCGCACCATCGCGCGCTGCTTGCGCGGGATGGCGTTCAGGTTCTCCTCGTCGTCGCCGGAGATCGCCTTGCGGAAGGTGACGTACAGTTCCTTGGTATGCCAGGCCGGGTCGTCCGGATGGGCGCGCCGCATGCCACGGTATTCCAGGTGGCCCGCGCCCAGCTCCTGTGCCAGTTCGTGCGCAGCGCTATCGAGCATGGCGCGCGCGGCGGCGTCGATCGCGGCCACGCCGCCATACACGCAGAAGGGCATCGCGCCGAGCGAATGGCCGAACAGCCGGCTCTTGATCTGCGCCAGCGGAAGCACGCCGAGGATCACGCCGTCCTGCTGCACGTAGTAAAACCAGGTCCGGATGCCGAACGACTGCTCGAGGACCTGCTGCCAGCCGGACAGGTGGAAAAAGGTGGCGTCGGGACAGGCGCGCACGAACCCATCCCAGCGCGCGCGCTCGTGCGGCTGCAGCAGGTGCAGGGTGCGCGGAGCGGCGGCGATGACGGGGGCGGCGCGCCTGGCGTGCGCGGCTTCGATGATCGAATTCATGTTTGGGGCAGGAAGACCCGGTCCATGCGGTCCCACGCGAAATCGCGGGCCAGCTGTTCCAGGCGCCGCTCCATGCGGCCGATGTTGACGTAATGACGGAAGCGCGACTTGGCGTCCAGGCCCTCGGGGCGCGGCTGGCCCGGGTCGATTTCCCACGGGTGGAAGTAGAACAGGCCGCTGCGGCCGTCCTGCTGGTTCACGCGCTGCAGCATCCAGCGCGAGAGCGCATACGGCAGCAGGCGGAAGTAGCCGCCGCCGCCGGCCGGCAGGTTGCGCCCGCCCATGCGCACGGTGGTGATCGGGACCTCGAGCAGGCCGTCCGGCCCGTTCGGGTAGAACGGGAAGCGCGGCGCGTCCGGCATGCCGTAATGGTCGTGCGCCACCGGATAGATGCTGGAGCTGTAGCGGTAGCCGGCCTCGCGCAGGGCCTCGAGCGCCCACAGGTTGCCGCGCCCGATCGAGAAGCTGGGCGCGCGGTAGCCGATCACCGGCACTCCGCCGATATCTTCCAGCAGCGCCTTGCTGCTACGGATGTCCTGGTCGAAGGCGGCGCGGTCCTGGTCGGAGGCGCGCAGGTGGCCGTAGCCGTGGCTGGCCAGTTCATGGCCGCCTGCGACGATCGCCCTTACCACCTGCGGGTAGCGCTCGGCGATCCAGCCGAGCGTGAAGAAGGTCGCCTTCACGTCGTGGCGCGCGAACAGGGCCAGGATGCGTTCGATATTCGCTTCGACCCGGCACTCGCGCGTGGGCCAGCTGTCGCGCGCGATATAGGGCGCGAAGGCCGAGACCTGGAAATAATCCTCCACGTCGCAGGTCATGGCGTTGACGGCGCGCGCGCCCGGCGACTGCGGCCGCCCCACTTCCGACAGGTCGATTTTCATCGTTCTTCCCCGGCGGCGTGGGGCGCCGCGCCGTGCTGGTCGCCGACGATTTTCTTCAGGATCGACAATACCGACACCAGCGATTTCTCCAGCCGTACCAGGCGCTCGTCCATCACTTCGGCGCCGGCGCGGCGCTCGCCGCTCCGGGATTCGGCGACGCGCAGTTCGCCGCCGCGCAATACCGCCTCGCGCGCCGCAGCCGGCACCTGGTCGTCTGGCGCACGGTTTGCATCGTCCGGCGCCCGGAACTCGTCGTCGATGTCGCGGATGACGGTGGCAATGTGTTCTTCGTCGAAGGCGTGCAGTTCTTCCAGGTAGCCCATCAGGAGCACGCGGTCCATCAGCGTGTTCACTTTGCGCGGGATGCCGCCACTGTAGTCATGGATCAGCGCAAGCGCCGCATCGGTGAAGGAAGGGTCGCCGTTCCAACCGACCGTGGCCAGGCGGTGCTCGATGTAGGCCCGGGTTTCGCCTGCCTCCATCGGTCCCAGGTGGTAGGTGGCGATCACGCGCTGGCGCAGCTGTTGCATGCCGGCGCTGTGCAGGGTGGTGCGGAACTCCGGCTGGCCCAGCAGGAAAGTCTGCAGCAGCGGCCGGTCGTCGGACTGGAAGTTCGACAGCATGCGCAGCTCTTCGACGGTGCGAGGATGCAGGTTCTGCGCTTCGTCGACTACCAGCAGCGCACGTTTGCCCTGCTGGTCGACGAAGCGCAGGAACTGTTCCAGCCGGTTGAGCAGGTCGGCCTTGCCGCCTTCCAGGGGCAGGCCGAAGCTCGACACCACCATGCGCAGCGTGTCGTCGGCGTCGAGATGGGTGTTCACGATGTGGGCCGCCACGATCTGGTCCTTCGGCAGGCGGCTGAACAGGTTGCGCACCAGTGTGGTCTTGCCGGCGCCGATCTCGCCCGTGATCACGATGAAGCCTTCGCCCTGCGACAGGCCGTACTCAAGGTAGGCCATGGCCCGCTTGTGGCCCTTGCTGGCGAAGAAGAAGTGGGGGTCGGGACGCAGCCGGAACGGCTTGTCGCTAAACTCGTAATAGGATTCGTACATGGCGCGGTTCCGCTAGAGCGTCATCGAAAGGGTCGCCGAGATCGAGTTCTCGGTAAAGGACCGGCCGGCAGCGTCAGCAGAGCCCTGGAGCCGCCGCAGCTCGAGCGTACTGTTCAGCCTGCGCTGGAACTGGCGGTTGACGCCGAGTCGCAGGCTCCGGTTGTCCTGCTCGATACCGGTCGAAAGCGAGGTAGAGTGCGATGCATCCAGTTGCATGAATGCATTGGCCCTTGAGGACAGGCGGTAGCTGAGATTCGCTCCGACGCCGCGCTGGCGTGTATTGTCATTCAGATTGGTCAAATTGCTGCCAAGGAGAGGGCTGTCGACCTGCTGCAACGACAGCGCGTTGCGTCGCGTGTCGTACAGCGACAGCAGCAGCAGCGTGCGAACTCCGGTGATTCCGACCGACGCCGAGAACTGCTGCTGCAACATATAACGATTACTCAGATAATTAATATTGTTGGGCAATGTTGAGGGCAATCCTGCCGTCCGCATATAGGCTTCGACTGCTTTGCGGCGAAGTTCGGGGTCCGGGTAATTCGGCGTGAACAGGTTGTTCAGCATGCTGGCGGTATCGACAGCCGCGGGCAGCAGGAACTGCGAACGGCTAGTGGTAACCGACTCGTCGTAGCTGATGTTCCAAGTGGCCTGCCGGCTGCGGTGCACCGCTGAAAGCGAGCGAGACTTGCCGAAATAGCGATGTCCGTAGCTCATCGAGAGAGAGGTGCGCGCAGAGGGCGCGTAGTGGTAGCCAACATTCCAGCTCTTGCCTCGGGTGCTGCCGCCAATCGAATCGTAGTCAAACTCGTCATATCCGGCGGTGGCGGTCAGTGTCAACGGCGACAGCACCCGCCATGACAAGCCGGCCTGCACATTGCTCGACGACGAGTCGCCACCCACCGCGTCTTTTAGGCCCTGACGTGCGTAGGCGAGATTCCAGCCAATGCGCCGGGCGCCGGCATCGGCCAGGCTGACGTCGACGGATTGCCCTTGCGAATTGCCGAAGCCGTCGCGTCCGGACTTCACCGAATCGCGGGTATACCGTGCCTGCATGCTGGCGAAGGAGCCAAAGCGGTGCGTCAGGTAAGGACTGATGCGCCAGGTCGACACGTCGGTACGATTGTTGGTGGTGTACGGGGCATCGGCCAGTGGTCCGAACGCGGATACGGCCTGCTGGCCCCGGCTCGCAACCGCGTCGAGAAACAACAACTCGTCCACGATATTCGCCTTGAGATTGGCCTGCGCTTCACTGCTGCTGTCGCGCAGGTTGGGCGCGTCTTTGTTGCTGTAAAAGAATTTCTGGAACTGGTAGTTGGCAGCCAGCTGCACGCGCTTGTTGTTTGCCGCGACGGAAAACGCCGGTGCGAGTTCGGTGATGAAGTTGCTGCGCTCGAGGCCGGAAGGCGCGAGGCTGACATTGTCGCTCCAGGTTTCCCTGAGCGAAACGCTGGGCGTGAAAGTGATTTCTGCACGGCTGCCAGGAGCGATCGCAAGGCCAACCAGGACCGGCAGCCATGCGCGGCGAGACAGCCGGCGGCCATGCGGCAGGCGTTCAGCCGTAGTGGTAGTCATACGTCTCTTCACCAATGAACTCCCGCACCTTATTGTAGACAAGGTTGACATTCCGGCAACCATCGAGGCGATGCAGCGCTTCCTTTACCGCATGCTGGGTCGTGGTTTCGGCCTCGACGACCATGACGATTTGTGCCATGTGGCTTGCCAATACACGGGCTTCACTGGTCAGCAACAGCGGCGGCGAGTCAAAAATCACGACCCGGTCCGGGTAGCGGTTGGCGATCTCGTAGACCAGGTTGCGCATCGTCTGGCTGGCCAGCAGCTCAGTTGCGCGCGGGTTGCTGGCGCCGGCGGAAAGGATCGACAGGGTATCGACGTTGGTATGCAACAGGACGTCGCCGACGTCGAGTTTGTCGTCCAGCAAGACGTCCATCAGACCGCGCTGCGCGGGCAGCCCGAGGGTATTCAAGACCGAGGGCCGGGCGACGTCGGCATCGACCAGCAACACGGTGTGGTCGAGCTCCATGGCGATGCTCATGGCGAGGTTAATCGCGCAGAAGGTCTTGCCTTCGCCTTCCAGCGAACTGGTTACCATGATCAGGTTGTTCGGCTTGTCGCTGTCTTTGTGTTCACTGAACGCATGCAGCAGCAGCGGGCGCTTGATGATGCGGAATTCCTCGACCACGGCGGTACGACCGGCCGCGGCTGTCACCATGCCCATATTGCGCATGCGCTCAAGATCGAGCTCGACCCGCTGGGGAGGGCTCCGGCGCGCGGCGACATCCGGCTCCGGGGTATTCACGGACGCCGCGACCGGGGCGTCGACGCCGACCGGGGGGGCGTCTTTCACAGGGAGACTGACGGTGACGTCCTGTACCTGGGATTTGGTAACGTCCCGGCCCTGCTCGATGCGGCGTGCCGCTTTTTCAATAATACTCACATGTACTCCTGCGCTCTGTTAGGCCATGCCCTTGACTACCGTGACGCCGATGACGCAGCTGTATGCGCCGAGCAACATAATCACCGACATTCCCAGCGCCCACAGGCGCCGCTTCTGCTTGACCTTCTGCGCTTGCGTCCAGTTCATGCTGACCGTGCCAAGGATCGGTAACCCGGTTACCTCACGCAGGGCGGACTGCGAAAGGAAGGTCGGCCGCACCTGGCTCAGCAAGAGGGCGACCGCCAGGCCTGCCGCGAGCGCACCGGCGAACACAAGGCTCGCCAGACGCAGGCGATTCGGGCCGGCTGGGGTCGAAGGTGCGGTCGGCGGATCGATCACGCGGAAGGTCAGCATATCGGTAGCAGAGGAAATGTCGCCCGATAATTTGGCCGACTCGCGGCGCTCCACCAGTTTCTGGTAGTTGGCGCGGTTGATTTCGTAGTCGCGGTTGAGCTGGGCCAGTTGGGCCTCGACTTCTGGCGCGCTGGTCAACTGGGCACGCAAGTTGCCGATTCGGCCCGCAAGGGTGTCGACGCGTGCCCTGAGTGAGGCGACGCGTGCTTCGGCCACCGAAAGTTGCACGTTCATCTGCTGCAGCATCGGGCTATAGCTGGCGCCCGGATCGGAGCTCTTTCTGCGCTTGCTGATTTCCTCTTTCTTCTGTTTTTCCAGCTCCGCCAGCAGCCGCTTGCTGGAAACAATGTCGGGGTGGGCGTCGGTGTACTGCAGGCGCAGCTGGTCGACACTCTTGTTGATCGCTGCAATGCGGCTTTCCAGCTCAGGGTTCGTACCGGCAGGATCGGCCGCTTCACCCGCGAGGGCGGCCGGTTCGTCGCCCGTCATCTGGCGCTTGATCGCATTGCGGGCTTCCTCGGCTTCGGCCAGTTCCAGGCGCGCCTGGTTCAGGGCTTCCATCATTTCGCCTAGCCTGGTACTCGAATCGCCTTGGCCGCCGCCAAGCCGGCCGAGGTGCTGGAGCTTGAAGTCCTTCAGCGTGTTTTCGGCAGTGATGAGCTTGTCTTCGTAACTCTTGATCTGGTCTTCGATGAACTGGATGGCCTTGTCGGAATCCTGCTTCTTGCCGCCGAAGCTGCCCTCCACGAAGATGGTCAGCAGTGACTGCACGATGTCCTTCGCCAGCTTCGGATCCGGGTCGTTGTAGACAATGGTATAGATGTCGTCCCGCTCGGTACCGCCGAACTTGATGTTGGCGATCAGGTTGTCGACCAGTTTTTCGTGTTCTTTCTGGTTCTTGGCCTTGATGTCCAGGTCGACCATGCGGATCACGCGCTCGACGTTGGGCCGGCTGATGAGGGTGCGGCGCATGAACATGACCTGTTGTTCGATGTTCGGCATCGAAGTCATGTTGGACAGGAGGGGCTTCAGGATGCTTTGGGTATCGACATAGACGCGCGCACTGGCCTGATAGTCGTTGGGCAAAGAAAATACGACAGCCCAGCCAGCGATGGCCACAATCCAGGACACAATGATTGCATGCCAGCGATATTTACCAATTGCCTTAAGGAATGTCAGGATGACGGCGGTGATTTCAGCCATATTGTTGATCTCGGAAGGTCTGCATGCTATTGACGGGCGCGTTGCCAGTCGGGATAACGGAGTTCAATGATCGCTTGCGCTTGGAGTAATTGCAATTGCATAATGGAAAAACCTGATACCTGAGTCACCATTTCAGCATGATTCCAACACTTCGTTGAAGCACAGAAACTGGATGATTGTGAATTTGTTGTACATTTTTACGAAGCATAGGCAATCATACAACATGTTTGCTATTTGTTATTTTTCTATTGTGCACGTATTGCCTAATTGCAATGCCTTTGAAGTGAGATTGTGTTGCTTAATTTAATTGATGCACTGCATGGAAGGCTAACACGGCGCGGCGTTTGTGCGGTGATCCTGATGAGCATGATCGGGCCGGTGCAACAGGCTGGCGCAGCAACTCTGGTCGAGACCGTTGCAAGGGTCAAGCGTTCGGTGGTCGCCGTGGGCACCTATATGCCTACCCGTAGTCCCGCCCTGAGTTTCGGCGGAACCGGATTCGTCGCGGGCGACGGCCTGACCGTCATCACCAACTCGCATGTCGTCCCGGACGTCATCGACACCGAGCGCAAGGAAGCCCTCGGGGTCCTGGTCGCCACTGCGGAAGGAGTCAGCTTCCGCCCGGCGGTGCTGGAAGTGCGCGACCGCGAACACGACCTGGCGCGGCTGCGCCTCAGCGGCGCGCCGCTCGTGCCGCTGAGCGTGGGGGATGCGGGCCAGGCCGCCGAGGGGCAGGCACTGGCCTTTACCGGTTTCCCGCTGGGTGTGGTGCTCGGACTCCATCCGGTTACCCATCGGGCGATGTTGTCTGCGATCACGCCGGCCGTCATGCCGGTTCGCAGCGCGCAGGGATTGAATCCACGCGTCATCAGCCAATTGCGCGGCGCTGGATTCAAGCTGTTCCAGCTCGATGCCACAGCTTACCCCGGCAACAGCGGCAGTCCCTTGTATGATCCCGAGACCGGCGTCGTCATGGGCATCATCAACATGGGAATGGTGAAAGGAGGCAGGGAAAATGCGATTACAAACCCGAGCGGCATCAGTTATGCGGTGCCCGCCCAGCACATTCACGCCTTAATGCAACAGAAGTCGCCTTGAGACGAGGATTTACATGTCGCGGCTTGTATGCGTAACTGGATGAGTTAGAATACCCTTCAGAAAAGGTGGCGAAATTTGCAACAAGCTCGTTTGCCTTATGACGCTTGAACCTGCACGAGGAACGCATGAATATTTTTGGTACGAAAAAGTCGCTGTCCCTGTTTTTCGCAGCGCTGGCAGCGCTTGCCCTGTCCGGCTGCGCCAGCACCGGCGGCACTACCGCAGCAGATATGGCGGCGGTGGAAGCGACCGATTACCTGATCGGGCCTGGCGACAATGTCACAATCACCGTGTGGCGCAACCCGGAAGTATCGATGTCGGTGCCGGTGCGTCCTGACGGCAAGATTACAACGCCACTGGTGGAAGACCTGCCGGCCGCCGGCAAGACCTCGACCCAGCTGGCACGCGATATCGAAGGAGCCCTTGCCAAGTATATCCAGCAGCCTGTGGTCACCGTGATCGTCACCGGCTTTTCCGGAATGTATACGGAGCAGATCCGCGTAATCGGCCAGGCGGTCAGGCCGCAGGCGCTGGCGTATCGAAAAGGGATGTCCTTGATGGATGTGCTGATCGCGGTCGGTGGGGTGAGTGAATTCGCATCCGGCAATCGCGCTCAGCTCATCCGTACTGTAGACGGGAAACAGCAGAAGCTGGTGGTCCGCCTCGACGACCTGTTGAAATCTGCTGACTTGTCTGCCAATCTGGCGATGCGCCCCGGAGATGTGCTGGTGATTCCTGAGAGCTTCTTCTAAGCAGCTTGTCGGAAATTTTTACAGGGATGTGCTGCCGGATCCATCATTGTGTCAACGATCGTCGCAAGACCTTGATTTCCTTGACGGGCACGTCTTCAGTGTTGCATGGAATGATCGTTGCTTATAGAATGAGCAGCAATGCGAGCTAGTTTCGCACAAGGGATTTGCCTGATTCGGTGACATTTTTTTGGGGTTGTGAAACGTGGATATCCAGGACCAAGATTCTGCGGCCGGCAGCGGTGGCGCGCCACGTAATCCGGGTCGCCGGCGGTTTGCCAGTGCCGGCGCCGCAGCGTCGGGAGTGATCCTGACGCTTGCAAGTGCTCCCGGGATGGCTACCGAGTGCCGAGCCCCCTCCGGCGCCATGTCGGGAAACGTCAGCAGGCCTGGCGCCAAGAATGTCATGTGCGCGGGTAGGTCGCCTGGATACTGGAAAAATTGGGCGACATACTGGCCGAGCGGCTGTTATGCGGCCACTGCTGGCAGGCGCCAGGCCACTACCTTCGCATCGGTATTTCCTTTCGGTTGGACCAGCCTGTACCAGACCGGAACGATGATGCAGGTACTCACCTGCAATGACGCTTCGTTGGACAGGCATAACCTGGGCGCCCATCTGGTTGCCGCCTACCTGAACGTCAAGAGCCAGAAAATCAGTTTCCTGACGGTCGAACGTCTCAAGTCCATCTGGCATGATCTCTATACCTACGGGTACTACACGCCGGTCGCGGGCACGCGCTGGTATGCCAAGGATGTGGCGGAATACCTCCAGCGCACTGAAACCTGATGCCCAGGTCCGTATCGGTAGCCTTCATTCAGTTGCGCAGATGTGGAAGCTGATCGACGGCCAGACGCTTGCCTGCCGTGGCTGGGACGATGAATACGTAGTCTATAACGACCTCTCGGGCGATACCCACCTGTTTGGCGCCGATGCGATGCAGGTGCTGCTGCAGCTGCGCGTCGCCCCTGCCAGCGAAGAGACGCTGGCGGCCGCCTTGCAGGCAGGACCCGGAGACCGTGAAGCGCTTGGCGTGATGCTGGCCGAACTGTCCGCCCTGTCGCTGGTCGAACGTCGCTGATGCCCCGGCTATCCGATCTGCCGGCGCCAGTCTTGCGCGCCGCACTCAGCGACGGCTCGCTTTGCCTCGCGACCGGTGTGTTCTCGGTCCGGGTACATTCCACGATTCCGTCTGTCGCAGACGCGCTTGGGCTGCTGTACGCCGATTATCCTGTCGAGGTCGCGGCTGCGTATGCCGATTTTTATATCCACCTTCGGCGCCCACGTGGCCTGCGGCGCTGGTTGCGACCCCAAGTCGAGTTTGACATCGACGGTGCCGCACCGTTCCTGCCGCTTCCGCTACCCCAGGCCTTTCCCATGTTCGAATGGGCGTCCAACTGGTGTATCTCCAGCCGTGCGCATACTTACCTCATCATCCATGCGGCGGCGGTCGAAAAAGGCGGACGCGTCGCGATCCTTCCGGCGCCGTCCGGATCTGGCAAGAGCACGCTATGCGCCGCCCTCGTCTGTTCGGGCTGGCGCCTGTTGTCGGATGAACTGACCCTGGTGCGCCTGGCGGATGGCGCCATACAACCGGTCCCGCGCCCGGTCAGCCTGAAAAACGCGTCAATCAAGGTAATCCGCGGTTTCGCACCAGGCGCGGTGCTCACGCCGGAGGTGGCTGACACTGCGAAAGGAACCATTGCCCATTTGAAGGTACCTCGCGACAGCGTGCTGCGTGCCCTGGACACCGCACGGCCCGGATGCATCGTCTTCCCGCGCTATGTCGCCAATGCCGACTTGCGCATGGAGCCGGTTGCGCGTGCACGTGCATTCACGCGTGTCGCCGAGAACTGCTTTAATTATGGCATGTTGGGGCGGGCGGGTTTTAGCGCCTTGGGGACGCTCGCCGACACGGCGCCAGCCTACGATGTAAGCTACGGGCGGCTCGACGATGCCCTTGCGCTGTTCGAGCGCCTGGCGGACTGGGCATGAGTCGTGACCTGCCGGTCCTGCTTGCGGTCCTGCGCGCGCCAGCCTCGATGGCAGGCTTGGGCCTGGCCCAATGGGAGCTGTTGCTGCGCCAGGCGGAGCGCTGCGATATGGGCGCAAGCCTGATGTTCCTTGCCCAGGAACAGGGGCTGGCGGCTGGGCTGCCGGCACCCGTACGCGAACAATTTGAGTGGCTGAAGGTCCGCGCCTCGCGCCACCGCCAGGCAGTCGAATGGGAGGTGCGCCAGCTCGAGCCCGTGCTGGCGACGCTGGGGCTGCCCCTGGTGTTGCTGAAGGGGGCAGCCTACGCCCTGGCTGGCCTGCCGCCGGCGCCGGGCCGCCTGTTTTCGGATATCGATATCCTGGTGCCATTCGAGCAGCTCGGCCGGGTCGAGGCGGCACTCATGCTGGACGGCTGGGTATCGAACCTGCCGGACCCCTATGACCAGCGCTACTACCGGGAATGGATGCACGAATTGCCGCCGATGCAGCATGCCCGGCGCCAGTCGGTGCTGGACGTGCACCACACGATCCTGCCGCGTACCGCGTCCGCCAAACCCGACCCGGCAAAACTATGGCAGGCTGCCCAGCCCGTGGCCGGACATCCGGCCTTGCGGGTGCTGGCGCCGGCAGACATGGTCCTGCATAGCGCGGTTCACCTGTTCCATGAAGGCGAATTCGATCACGGCATGCGCGGTCTTTTTGATTTGCACCGCCTGCTGGTGCATTTTGGCGCCGAGCCCGGATTCTGGGACGCGCTGTCGCTCCGTGCGCACCAGATGGACGTCGGCCGATCGCTTTTCTACGCATTGCGCTACACGGCCCGGCTGTTGGGCACGCCCGTTCCAAGCCCGATGCCCGGCCCGCTTGCAGCCGCCGGCCCTGGCGCTGTCCAGCTGGCGCTCATGGACTGGTTGTTCGTGCGCGTCCTGCGACCGCTTGGGCCAGGCTGCGATGCTTCGTTCGGGGCTGTCGCGCGCCTGGTTTTGTATCTCCGAGGGAACTGGCTGCGCATGCCACCGCTGATGCTGGCGCGCCATTTGTTGCACAAAGCCTTACTGTCCAAGCCTTCCTGAGTGCCACGGTTGGGCGCGGTCGCTGCAGCGGTCACACAGGTAGCGCCCCGTCGCCGCGCGATGGCCCTGGGGGAGCGTGGGGACCGACTCACCCATCCGATGGTGATAAGGTTCAAAAAAAAACCCCGCGAATTTCGCGGGGTTTTCCAATTAATGCTTGTCGAGCGAAGCTTATGCCTGCTTGGCCTTGTTGGAACGGCGGCGGGTTGCACCCAGTGCGCCCATCAGGCCTGCACCGATCAGCATGATGCTTGCTGGTTCTGGAACGCGGCTGGTGAACTGGCTGTTGCCGTCGACTTGCAGCAGCAAATCGCCACCGGCCAGGTTCACAGCGTATCCTGGGAACAGGCCCGCGCTATTTGGCTCGCTGCTCAGGTGGAAACCGGCCGTGGCCGAATCGCCTGCTGGGTAGTTCAGGTTCGATTGGAAATTGATACCGAAGATCAGGCTCGTAATTCCTTCCAGGAAGTTCGAGTCCACGAAATCGCCAGGCTGTGAAAGCGAAGCGCGGATACGTGCCGAGCCGTTACCTGCGTTCGGCGCCATCGAAGTGAACGACGAGAAGGTTGGGAATGCGTCGTCGCCTGCGTCGATCGTGAACAGTGCGATCAGCTGGCCGTCATCGAAACCGGTACCCAGTGCCGTATTCGCATTCATCGCGGTGTCGTAGTAAATGGCAACGCGGTTTTGGGCTGGGGTGCCAGCCAGGCCAAACACGGCGGTCGAAGTATTTGGACCTGGACCACCGGTGCTCACGCTAGAAGAGAGCACGACTTCACGCATTTTCGACACGATCGTGAACTCATATCCCTTGCCTGCATCGCCGACGCCATTCGCCTCCGCATCGAGGCCGTTCATGTTCTGCAAGCCACCGACAGAACCTTTCAGTGCGGCCTGGTACAGGAAATCGAACTCATAGCCTTGCTGCAGGGCCACATTAGGGTTAAAGCCGCCGACCGCTTTGGCTACGCCCGAACCCGACGATGCCCAGTCCAGGCCGGTGCCGCCGGTGGTCAGCAGGTTATTGTTGCCGTCTTTCAGGTTGAAGTTGACGATTGGGTCGGCGTGGGCAACACCGGCGAAGGACATGCCGATTGCCAGGGCGATTGGTGCGAGTTTGCGGATCGAGATCATGTGTGACTCCTGAGTTATTTGATGGCTTCTGCTAAGACACGTATTCTGTACTACTTTATTTGCCCTGAGCGGGCTATGCACCCTTATAAGCAAGCCCCGTGCCAGTTAAAAACAATTCTTTTAAATCAGCGACTTGCGATGTCATCGTGATGGGCAGCAGCGAGGTGTCGAGACAGGTTGTAAAGAAATTCGACACTGGATTTCAGTTCAAAATGCTTGCAAGCAAGGCCCCGAAGCGGGTACGCGGGCAATAGGCGGCAAGCGCATGTGCAGTCGACTTCGCGGCAGCCGCCGCTGGAGCACCGAGTAGCCTGCTGGACGCAGACTGGATGTCCGAAACCTTGAGACGATCGGCGCGCAGCAAGGCGCCGGCGCCGGTCCGGAGTACACCGTCCATGTTCAGGAACTGGTCCAGATTGCCGGCGATGCCCAACACGGGTACACCTGCCACGAGCGCCTGGTGGCAGGTCGGGCTGCCGCCATTGCAGATGACGAGTGCGGCGCGGCGTGCCGCCACTTCGCCAGGAAGAAAGCGTGCAACGCGGGCATTGTGCGGAATACTCGCCAATTCGACATTTCCGGCCGTTGCGGCCACCACCGTCACCGGCAGCTCGCCAAGCGCCTCCAGGACAAGTGGCAGTAAACGGCCTTGGCCGGAGCTGCCGAGCGTTACGTACACAATGGGCCTGTCGTCAGGCAACTCGTTCCACCATTCGGGAAAGGCGATTGGGGGAGACCAGGTGACTGCGCCAATGTAAGAATGTTCGACAGGCATGGCATGGGCCGGAAACATGTCCGGGATGTCAGCGTAGGCGGTGTAGTCGGCGTCGGTATAGATGCGGCGCAGGTCGCTGCCAAGCGCCGGCAGGCCATATTTGCGGCGTACGTGGTTCAATGGCCGGGCATGAAGGGCGAAGGCAAGCGGCCGCGCCGCGCGAAACAGCGGGTCGGCCAGGGCAATGGGAAGGAAGCGTGTCAGCGGGAGGTCGGGCACCCGATAGCGGGGCGCCGCATAGGGGCTCCAATAAGCGTTAATCAGGGACACATAAGGCAGTTTGGCCACCCGCGCGCTTACCGATAGCGACAGCCGGAAATCCCCCACCACCAGGTCGGGCGCCACTTTCTCCAGCAGCGCAAGGTCATCCTCGACATAGTGCTCGAGCGTGGCCTGGTCGTAGACTGGTTTGCCTTGAGCCAAGGCCTGTAGGAACTGCTGGCTCGACATGCTGCGGATCGTCCAGCGGGTAAAGCTGGTGCCTGTGAAGCAGAAATCGTACCCCTCGGCACATGCGACGTGGACGTCGTAGCGCTGGGGGTCGAGCGCGCCCGCCAGGGCGATCACGCGGCCCACGTGGGCCAGCGTTACGGCCTCGGCAACGAAAAGGATTTTCCGGCGCATCTGTGGCGCCTGGCGTGCGGGATCGGGCATGGTGGACTCTGTGAACAAGATGGATTGCGCCAGGGCAGTCGCAGTAAACCAGGAATCGGGTGCGCGCCGCGCCCTGGCAGGGCGCACGTCGCGCGGCGTCCTGGCTACTTCAACAGGCTGGACAGTTCCTTGCGCCTGGAACGTGCAGGGTAGGGGTTGCCGGCGCCGATACGGCCGATGAACACAGCGTTGGGGACGTCGTCGCCGATCAGTTCACGCAATTGCGGCAGCAGACGCCGCGCTGCCGCCTCCACCTTCGCCACGCGGGTAAACGCAAGCTTGTTGCGAAGGTAGCGGGCAAAGATCAGCGGTGTCATTTCGGGCTGCATGCACAGGCCGAGGCGGGTGGCGGTCAGCCAGAAGCGCTGCACCGCGCGTCCGGCCGCCACGTAGTCGTCGATCCCGACCGGCTCCTGGTGAGCCTTGATAACGAAGTGGGCTGCGCACGCAATCCCTGGCACCATATCCATTTCGAGGCGCGGCCCCCAGGTGCCCATCAAGGTATTCATCGTCGACAGACGATCCCAGCTCACCATCGCCCACTTCATCATGTGCAAGGTACCGCTATTGACGCCGAGCGCCTGGTCGGGAACACGGTCAGCGCTCTCGCTGGCGTCCCACTCGATGATGTCGTAGTGGGTACGATAGGCTTCCGGCATGGTCAGACGGACCTTGGCATTGTCGAACATCAGGCGCGCTGCCTGTAGACGGCTGCCGAAGGTTTCGAACCAGGCGATGGTGTACCCGGCCCCGACGGCGGCCTCCAGCTCCTGCTTTTCCTGGGTGGTGAGGCGACGTGTTTCCAGCTTGCGGCGATGCACGCTGCGGGTCTCGATCACGTCCACCAAGGGACTGCGCTGTATCCCGGGGTCCGCCACGAACTGTACGTCGTACACAGGCTGGTCGTCCGGACTCGCGCCGCGGCGCGTGATATCGGCGCGCAGGCCATGGGCGCTGGCTGCGATTGCCATCGTCTCGAGCAGCGCGCCATGCGACACCTGGCTGGGATGGCCGTCGAGGTCGTATACGCAATGCTCGCGGGTGTCGAAGCCATGCACGGCCACATGGGCGGGGCCAAGGATCTCGAAACGCCAGGGCTGGGTGTTGTCACCGCTTGGCGCCCAGCGCGCCTGGCCCATGATCCAGTCGAGAACCTTGTTGCTCATTGCGGCACCACCTTTCCGGCCAGTTGACGTTTGCCCACTGCGATCATCAAACGGTGCAGCGGATTGCGGTTGCCACCCGGACGCCAGGTCAGCGCCAGCTTGTTGCGGTAGGCGTCGAACTGCATGCCGTAGGGCGCTGCGCGGACCTGGCCGCGTTTCAGGAGGATCTTGAGTGCCTCGGTGCCCGCGATGCCGGCGCAGATCTGGCAGGCCATGATCGTCGACGGGCCGCGCCGCTCGTTGAAACTGACCGCCGACGGCACCACCAGATAGGGACGATGCAGGCCGGCAGGCGCGAGCCCAACCACGAAACGCACCGCCTTGTCGACGTCGGGCAGCTCGCCCCATTGGAAGTATTCTTCGAAGGTCATCTGGCCCGGGATGAAATTCAGCAGGGCCGCACCCATTCCCAAGGGCGCCACTGTGGTCGCCGGAATTCCCAGCGCAGCGCAGCGGGCAAAGGTCTGGCGCCGGATCTCGAAGGCGAAGAAGTCAAGACCGTCGATATACAGGTCGACGCCTTCGAGGAAGCTGTCCAGGTTGCCGCTCTCGATCCCTTCAGGGAAAACCTTGATGTCGATTTCCGGATTGATCCGGCGCGCCATGTCGGCCATCACCTCGACCTTCGGCTCGCCGATGGTATCCATGTTGGCGCCGACCTGGCGGTTGAAGTTGGCGATGTCGAAACGGTCGAAATCGGCGATGTGGAAGTTGGAGACGCCGAGGCGTGCCAGGGTGAGCAGATGGACTCCTCCAACGCCGCCGCCGCCAGCGATGGCAACACGCTTGCCGCGCAGAATTTGTTGTTCTTCAGGGCTTACCCAGCCAATATTGCGGGCAAACGCCTTGTCATAGCCAAACGGGGTTGTCATAGGGAATTGCGAGGTAAGGCGAGGGGGAAGCCCCCCTCCGTCAGTGGGAACCGTTGGACTGTCGTCCGTCGATGTTGAGCAGGCGTGCGCGGATACCTTCTTCTTCCCGTGGCGAGAAAAAGAAGGGGTAGAACGACCGCTCCGTCGGTTCGGATGCCCAGGTGCCGCCGTATTTCTGGATCTGTTCGGTGACGTAGTCCATGTTCACGCGCAGCAGGTAGGCCGGGGCATTGACCCGTGGGTTCGTCTTCAGTTCACTTTCGCGTTTGAACCCCAGCATGTACTCGTAGAAACGGCGATGACGCGGATTGATCTCGATGATGATATCGGTGCAATCGTGCAGGTCGCGTGCATATAACACAGCCAGGTGAAACAAGTTGGCCAGTGCAGTCTTTGAACGAACGGCCGTGTCGAAGGCCAGCTTGGTAAATTCACACAGCTTGGCTCCGTCCGCGCGCAGGCGGTCGAGCTCATCCTTGAAGATCATGTCCCCCGCCAGGCCCACCGTGGAATCGATGCCGATCGTGACTGTGCCTACCACGTCACCTTTGTCGGAAGCGGTCAGGGTAATCCGGTTGGGATCGTTGGTAAACGCATGGCTGCCAGCGTAGCCACGCCAGGCATACATTTTGTTAATCAACATGCTTGCCGAGTTACGCCCTTCTGGCGTATCCAGCAAGCGAATCCCGTAGGAATCCTGGTTCAAGATGATGTCCTCTTCCTCTGAGAATCGAATACTATCCTGATTCTTGCTTTGGGCCGCGTTCGATTCGAGCTCGTCCGTAGCATCGTCGGCAACATGCTCGCTTTCAGTCATGGTATTCACGGTAAACCTCTTCAAGTTGGACGCGTGTAAGGGACCTGCCCGCAGGTGCACAGGCTAGCCGCTATCTTTTTTTTATCAAAGCAGCTTAAGGAGAGCTTTGGCCTGTTCCGCCTCGGCAAACGGTTTATTGTCTGCCAGCAATTTCTCAAGTTCTTTGCGCGCGCTCGCCTTGTCGCCGGATTTGTGCAACGTGGCAGCGAAGTGATACCGCGTACCAGGTGCGTCCGGCGCCGCCGCCAGGGACTTCTTCAATAACGGCAGCGCACGCGCCGTGTTTCCCTGTTCCGCCAAAATCCACCCGAGGGTGTCAAGTACAGCCGGGTTGTCCGGCGCCAGCTTTGCCGCGCGCTCGGCAGTCGCCATTGCACGCGGATCTTTGGCCTGCTGATAAGTCCATGCAAGGTTGTTGAGGAGCACGACATTGTCTGGTTCATGCGCCAGCAAGCCTTCGAACAGCTGCGCCGCCTCCTTGTACTGCTTCCTCGCCAAGAGCATCTCAGCCAGATAAGTCCGGGTCAGCGCGTCGTTCGGGTTCGCCTTTGACCATTCGACGAGATAGTTTTCCGCCTCCTTGTCCTTGCCGCTGAGCCGTAAAGTCTGCGCGACTTTAATGGCCGTGGCCGGTGTCTTGCCGAGAAGGGCAGATTTCTTATAGGAAACAAGAGCCTGATCAAAACGCTTTAATTGCGTGTGGATATCCCCCTCGACGGCGAATCCAATCGGGGACTTGGGGTTAATCGACTGCATTTCGCGCGCCATTGCCAGCGCCTGGTCCATTTTGCCAGTACCTACTGCCAGTTCGACCTGAGCCAGGCGGGCTGGCAGATAGTCCGGCTGTAACTCGACGGCGCGTTTCAGGTCGGCGGCAGCAGCAGCAGGATCTTTCAGCAAGACATGCACGCGTGCAAGGCGCATGTGGACCGGCGCCGATTTCGGCGCCGCCGCCGCCAGTGCGGAGTAGGTCTCCAAGGCCCCGGTAAAGTCCTTGTTGGCGATTTGCGACTGGCCGAGCAGGTCAGCCAACTGGGGATTTTGTGGCGCAGTACTGCGAGCCTTGCGCGCCAGGGTGAGCGCCTTATCCGCTTTCCCGGTGGCAAGGTAATGTGCGCCAAGACGCACCACCGGTTCCGTCGCCGATGGATTTTCAGCGGCCGCTTTTTCGAGCCATGCTGTGGCCTGCTCTTTCTGTCCCTGGCCGCCGGCAAGTTCTGCCAGCGCGAACATGGCTGTCATGTGCTTCTTGTTCTTTGCGACGAAGGCTTCGAGACGCTGTTTTGCTGCCGCAGGGCCTTTTTCTGCATAATCCATCTTTGCCAGATTGACAACTGGCGCAAAGTCGTCGGGCTTCAGCGTCGCTGCTTTCTCGAAGCTGGCGCGCGCATTGGCCATGTCGCCCTTGGAGGCGTAGGCCGCGCCCTTGAGGTTTTGGAAAGCAAAATTCCCAGCGTGCTGCTTTTCCGCTCTGGCCGCCACTGCCAGCGCCTTGTCGAACTGGCGTTGGCTGAGCTCGGCACGCATGAGCGCCAATACGGTTTCGACGGACGCAGGATTGAGTTCGACCGCTTTGCTCAGCTCCCCGATGCCTGCCTCGGCATTTCCACCACTGATTCTGGACAAGCCAAGCGAGGTACGCAGGGCCGCCGACTTTGGATCGATTGCGCTGGCACGCTCGAAGTAACTCGTCGCCTTGCTGAAGTCTTGCGACTGTGCCGCCGACATGCCTGCCAGCGCCAGCAACTGGCCATCGTTCTCGCCATCCTTGAGCAAAGGAGCTAGCGTCGCGGTTGCCTCGGCAGGACGAGCACTTTGCAATTGTGCCTGCGCCAGCAATTTGCGTGCGTAGGCATGATTGGGGAACGCGTTAACAAACCGCTGTAACTGTTGCTCGGCTTGTTGATACGACCCGAGGTTCAGGTCGACCGCGCCAGACAGCAAGACGGCCGGCATATAGTTCGGCGCTACCTTGGTAACTTGTTGCAAGGAGTCACGGGCAGCGGTGAACTTATTTTGCTTGAAACTAAGCAGTGCGTCGGTGTAGCGGACGATCACGGCATTCGGCGCGACCTTGCGCGCAGCGGAGAGATCTGCCTGAGCGAGATCGTATTTTTGCGCGTCGATATGGAATTGTGCGCGTTCGACCAGCGCATTCATATGGTCAGGCTTAAGTTTGATAACTTGATCGTAGGCCGCCAAGGCTGCGTCGGTGCGGCCAGTCATGCGCAATAACGTGCCTTTGAACATCCAGACGCCGGGATCCTTTGGATTGGCCGCCAGCGCCTTTTCCAAGTGCGCATCGGCTCCGGCGGCGTCCTTGCGAGCCATGGCAAGCCGCGCCATGCCGAGAAGCGGGCCAGGGGCGTCGGGCTTCGCAGCAAGGGCAGCTTCATAGGCTTCGACAGCCTTGGCTTCAGCGCCGGTAGCTGCAAATGCGTCGCCGCGAGCGGTCAGCAATTCCGGGCCGGGAGGAGCATCCTTCGTTGCGTCGAGCGCTTGCTGGGCTTGCCCCTGCATGAGCAATGACCTGGCCAGAAGAGGCGAGGTCCGCCCCTGATCGACCTTGAGACTCGCTGCCTTGCGGATTTCCTTTTCCGCCGAGACCGGATCGCCGCTGTCGAGATAGCTGCGTGCCAATTCGACGCGGATATCGCCATCCTCCGGATTGGACGTCGCGGCATTTTTTAACTGGATCAGGGCAGCCTTGTGGTCGCCCTTTTGCTGATATTGCTTTGCGTCAGCCAGTAGTGACGCACTCGACTGTTCCTTGCTACAGCCGGTTACTCCAGCCAGCGCCAGCATGGTTGACAACACGACGGAAGCGCGAAGCACGTGTTTGGTAGAACGACGCATATGTGTTCCTTATAAGGTTTGCGGAAACGCAACAACACAGCATTTCCAGGCATGTATTTTCAATAATACCCTAAGGAACGGCTTATTTCCTCCGCCATCTAGTCGGATGTTGCGAAAATAGCGGGTCATCCATTGGAACCCCGCAGTCTCCCAAGCAGCGATTCCACATCATCGCTGAGGGGGATCCCGTGCTGCCGTAGCAATTGCACATGCAGCACAAGATTTTCCAGGACCAACTTGGCCGACACTGCCAGCAAGGTCAGCAGCCGGTCTTCATCGCTGAAATTCTCCATGCTGGCCGCCATCTCGCACAAGTGGGTCGCCACAAGGCCGCGCAATGCTTCCTCGGGAAACGGCAAATCCGCGAAATCGATGGGATCCGATCTCTCAACTTCGAGCATCAAGTCTGACAATTGTTGTGGCGTAATAGACAATTGTTTATATTGCGGCGCGATGCGCCTGCTGGGGGCGATGTGGACATCCGGATTGTATATCGCATTGCCACGGGATGGATGGTGCCTCCGCCCGGGTGCTGATATTGACGGGGCCATGCATTGCACCCCGGCGCGGTTGCCTGGCTACCACGTGTATCGATTAGTATCGACGGCGACGCGCTACGGCAAATGCGCCAAGCGCGGCGGCGATCAAGCTGACCGACCCGGGTTCCGGCACACCGTTTGGGGGATCGGGCGGATTGGTCGGGTCGCCGTCGACCTGGGCTACCGCGCGGTCGAGCACTTCCAGCCACCCCTCATTTTGGGTTCCCAGAGGTGCGGCGTCGAAGAAGTCCCATCCAAGTTGAACGATCTGACCGGAACCGAAGTTGAACAGGGTAACGGTGGACACCAGCAGGTCATCGTAGATGGATCGCGCACCGGGTGGTAGCGAGGACAGCTGGAAACCTCCCGTCGTTGGCGAGGGGGGCAAGGTCGCGGGACCGCCTGCAAACGTCGTACCGATGGCTGCTGGGCGCAAGGTCGAGGTGTCGGCGAGGTCGAAGACCAGGCTGAAGCCAAACAGCGTGTTGAGCGTGTCCCGGAAATCCGCCGCGATGATCAGGCCACCGCCGCCGGCAACAAAATTGCGCAGCACGTTGCGGGCGCTTTCATCCAGTGCGTCGATGAGGGAACCGTTTTCCTGTTCGGGAATGACCAGTACGGTCTGGCCGGCCAGCGCGGCGGTGATGCCGGCCGCGTCGGTTGCGGTGAAAGTCGTGACCGGATTGCCAGTGTCTATCAGCGCGGCCTGAAGGGTGTCGGACTCAGCTTCATTAGTATCGCTGGTGTCGACAATGCTTCCATTATCAAAAACAAGAACGGGTGCGGCGTGGACAACAAACATGAAGGAACCAAGGACGCATGCCGCCAACGCTCTCAAGACTAATGCCGAGTTCATTTAGTTCTCCTCTGGTTGAGTGTCCGAAAGAACTAAGCAAGCTCCGTACCACTAATTATTTGCGTTTGCGTACAAGCACTTAGTGTCGGGTAAATCGGAGATGCATCGAACCATGTAAATTTTGCCGACAGGCGGTATACCGCACCTGAAGGCGATGACGGAACGCTATCGATTGAAACGCGCTCCGTCACGCAAGCGCTACATATTACGGCGGTACTGCCCCCCCACCTCGAACAGCGCGGTCGTGATCTGGCCCAGCGAGCAGACCCGCACCGCGTCCATCAGGCGGGCGAACACGTTCTCGTTGTCGATCGCGGCCTGCTGCAGCGCGGCCAGGGCGGCGGGGGCCTGGCCGGCGTGGCGGCTGTGGAACTCGTCCAGGCGCGTCAGCTGCGACTGCTTTTCGTCGTCGGTGGAACGGGCCAGCTCGATGGTCGCCGGGGCGCCGGTGTTGTTCGGGTTACGGAAGGTGTTCACGCCGATGATCGGCAGGGTGCCGTCGTGCTTCTGGTGCTCGTACAGCATCGACTCTTCCTGGATCTTGCCGCGCTGGTAGCCGGTTTCCATGGCGCCCAGCACGCCACCGCGCTCGGCGATGCGCTCGAATTCCTGCATCACCTGCTCTTCGACCAGGTCGGTCAATTCGTCGATGATGAACGAACCCTGGTTCGGGTTCTCGTTCTTGGCCAGGCCCCATTCGCGGTTGATGATCAGCTGGATCGCCAGTGCACGGCGCACCGATTCGTCGGTCGGCGTGGTGATCGCCTCGTCGTAGGCGTTGGTGTGCAGCGAGTTGCAGTTGTCGTAGATCGCGATCAGCGCCTGCAAGGTGGTGCGGATGTCGTTGAAGTCGATTTCCTGCGCGTGCAGCGAGCGGCCCGAGGTCTGGATGTGGTACTTGAGCTTTTGCGAACGCTCGTTGGCGCCGTACTTGTCGCGCATGGCCACCGCCCAAATGCGGCGCGCCACGCGGCCCAGCACCGTGTATTCCGGGTCCATGCCGTTGGAGAAGAAGAACGACAAATTTGGCGCGAAATCGTCGATGTGCATGCCGCGGGCCAGGTAGGCTTCGACGAAGGTGAAGCCGTTCGACAGCGTGAAGGCCAGCTGCGAGATCGGGTTCGCGCCCGCTTCGGCGATGTGGTAGCCCGAGATCGACACCGAGTAGAAGTTGCGCACCTGGTGGTGCACGAAATATTCCTGGATGTCGCCCATGACCTTGAGCGAGAACTCGGTGCTGAAGATGCAGGTGTTCTGGCCCTGGTCTTCCTTCAGGATGTCGGCCTGCACGGTGCCGCGCACGTTCATCAGGACCCAGTCCTTGATTTTTTGCGCTTCGTCGTCGGTCGGCTGGCGGCCGTTGTCCGCCACGAACTTGTCGATCTGCTGGTCGATGGCGGTATTCATGAACATCGCCAGGATGGTCGGGGCCGGGCCGTTGATCGTCATCGACACCGAGGTCGACGGGCTGCACAAATCGAAGCCGTCATACAGCACCTTCATGTCGTCCAGCGTGGCGATCGACACGCCCGAGTTGCCGACCTTGCCGTAGATGTCGGGACGGATGGCCGGGTCGGCGCCGTACAGGGTGACCGAGTCGAAGGCGGTGGAGAGGCGCTTGGCGTCCATGCCGGTGGACACCAGCTTGAAGCGGCGGTTGGTGCGGAAGGCGTCGCCTTCGCCGGCGAACATGCGGGTCGGGTCTTCGCCTTCGCGTTTAAAAGCGAATACGCCGGCCGTGTAGGGGAAGGAGCCGGGCACGTTTTCCAGCATCAGGAAGCGCAGGATCTCGCCATGGTCTTCGAAACGCGGCAGCGCCACCTTGCGGATCGGGTTGCCGGACAGGGTCTTCGACACCAGGCGGGTGCGGATTTCCTTGTCGCGGATTTTCACGACATAGTCTTCGCCCGCATAGGCCGCCTGCATGTCGGGCCACATCGCCAGCAGTTTCTTGGCGCCGCCTTCCATGGCGTTGTCGCGCTCCTGGATCAGGTCATCCAACACCACTTCGCGGTTGGCGCTGGCCAGCATGCGCTTGGTCTCGCTCAGGTGCTGGCGCTCGCGCGCGAGCGACACCTGCTTGCCGACGTTGCGATGGTAGCCGCGCACGGTGTCGGCGATTTCGGCGAGGTAGCGTGCGCGGGCGGGTGGCACGATCACGTTCTTGCCGCTCGAGTACTTCTGGGTGCCCGCAGCCAGGCGGCTGGCTTCCACCTGCAGCCCGAGTTCGGCCAGCTTCGGCAGCAGGCCGAGGTAGAGGGCGGTCACGCCGTCGTCGTTGAAGCGCGAAGCCTGGGTGCCGTAGACCGGCATCTCGTCGGGCGACTTGCTCCACTGTTCGCGGTTGCGCTGGTACTGCTTGGCGACGTCGCGCAGTGCGTCCTGGGCGCCCTTGCGGTCGAATTTATTGATCGCGATGAAGTCGGCGAAATCGAGCATGTCGATTTTTTCCAGCTGCGAGGCGGCGCCGAATTCCGGCGTCATCACGTACATCGAGGTGTCGACGTGCGGCACGATGGCGGCGTCGCCCTGGCCGATGCCCGAGGTCTCGACAATGACCAAATCAAAACCCGCGACCTTGCAGGCGGCGATGACGTCAGGCAGCGCCTGCGAGATTTCCGAGCCCGCTTCGCGCGTGGCGAGCGAGCGCATGAAGACACGCGCCTGGCCGTTCCACGGGTTGATCGCATTCATGCGGATGCGATCGCCCAGCAGGGCGCCGCCCGACTTGCGGCGCGACGGGTCGATCGAGATGACGGCGATGTTGATGCGGTCGCCCTGGTCGAGGCGGATACGGCGGATCAGTTCATCGGTGAGCGAAGACTTGCCGGCGCCGCCGGTGCCGGTGATGCCGAGGGTCGGCGTCTTGACGCCCTCGGCCGCCTCCACGATCTGCGCGCGCAGGCCTGGGTCGACCTTGCCGCTTTCGAGTGCGGTGATCAGCTGGGCCAGCGGGCGGTGGCGCGCGGCGACGTCGCCTTGCTGCAGCGCCTCGATGCTCGTTGGGGCATAGCCCGACAAATCGACGTCGCACATCTCGAGCATCGAGCGGATCATGCCTACCAGGCCCATGCGCTGGCCGTCTTCCGGGCTGAAGATGCGGGTGACGCCGTAGGCGTGCAGTTCGTCGATTTCGCTCGCGACGATCACGCCACCGCCGCCGCCGAACACCTTGATGTGGGCGCCGCCGCGCTGGCGCAGCAGGTCGATCATGTACTTGAAGTATTCGACGTGGCCACCCTGGTAGCTCGAGATGGCGATGCCCTGCACGTCTTCGGCCAGGGCCGCGGTGACGACTTCGTCGACCGAGCGGTTGTGGCCGAGGTGGATCACTTCGGCGCCGTTCGACTGCAGGATGCGGCGCATGATGTTGATCGAGGCGTCATGGCCGTCGAACAGGGAAGCGGCGGTGACGAAGCGCACCTTGTTGGCCAGCTTCGGCTGCTCAGGGAGGTCGAGTTTGGCGGCGGAAGTGATGTCGTTCATGAGGTAGGGTCCTTGGGAGTTCGGGAGGACAGGGGTATCGGCGTACGGTATATGACGTTAACGTTAACGTCAAGCCGGGCACGTGGCCCCCGCCCGTCGTACCGGCGCAGGCCGGTACCCAATTTCCGCGCCGCAAGCCAGAACAGCTTCATTACCGCGCGACGTACTTGGGTTCCGGCCTTCGCCGGAACGACGTTGTTTTACACTAGTGCTCGTTCATGCAGCGCGGCGTTTGACGTTGCCGGAGAGCAGCTCAGCCTTGCGGGCACGGAATTCAGCGACGGCCTTTTCCTTCACGTGGCCGTAGCCGCGGATCTGTTCCGGCAGCGACGCCAGTTCGATGGCGTCGGCGTGGGTGTTTGCGCCCAAGCCGGGCAGCAGGCCTTCGATCATGTCACGGTATTCCTTGACCAGCGCACGTTCCATCTTGCGCTCTTCGGTGTAGCCGAAGACATCGAAGGCGCCGCCGCGCAGGCCTTTCAATTTCGCCAGCAGCTTGAAGGCGCCGAACATCCACGCACCATACTGCGCCTTGACCATGCGGCCCTTGTCGTCCTTTTTCGCGAACAGCGGCGGCGCCAGGTTGAACTTGAACGTGAAATCGCCTTCGAACTGGCTCCTGACCTGTTCCAGGAAGGCGCCGTCGGTGTACAGGCGCGCCACTTCGTATTCGTCCTTGTAGGCCATCAGCTTGAAGTAGTACTTGGCCACGGCGGTGGACAGCTTGCTGCCCAGGCCTTGCGCCGTTTCGGCGGCGCGTACGCGTCCCACCAGGTCCGCATAGATGCCGGCGTAGGCGCTGTCCTGGTAGGCGGTGAGGAACTCGGTGCGCTTCTTGATGATGGTCTCGAGGCTCTGCGGCATCTGCACCAGCACGGCCCGGGTGGGCGTGGCCTGCTTTTCGACGCGCTTGAAGTCCACCGCGGCGCGGCGGCCCCACAGGAAGCTCATCTTGTTCGAGGCAACGGCCACGCCATTGAGTTCGATCGCCCGCATCAGCGCGGCTTCCGTCAAGGGAATGCGGCCCTTCTGCCACGCGTAGCCCATCAGGAACAGGTTGGTGGCGATCGAGTCGCCCATCAGCGCGGTGGCGATGCGGGTCGCGTCGACGAAATCGGCGCCGTCGACGCCGCCCACGGCTTCCAGGATCAGCGCGCGCACGTCGGCGGCCGGGAATTCCCAGTCGGCCTGCTGGGCGAAGCTGCCGGTCGGCTGCTCGTGCAGGTTGACGATGGCCAGCGTCCTGCCCGGGCGCATTTTCGAGACCGCGTCGGCCGCGCCGGTAGTGAGGATGTCGCAGCCGAGGATCAGGTCCGCTTCGCCGGTGGCGATGCGCTGGGCGCGCAGGCGGGAAGGGCTGGCGGCGATCTTCACGTGCGAGGTGACGGAACCGTTCTTCTGGCTCATGCCGGTCATGTCCAGCACCGACGCGCCCTTGCCTTCCAGGTGGGCGGCCATGCCCATCAGCGCGCCGACGGTGATGACGCCGGTGCCGCCGATGCCGTTGATCAGGATGTTGTACGGGTGCTCGATGCTCGGCAATGCCGGCTCAGGCAAGGCGCCCCAGCCATCGTCAGCACCTTGTTTCGACACGCCGGCCTTGCTCTTCTTGAGCGTGCCGCCTTCGACGGTGACGAAGCTCGGGCAGAAGCCCTTGGCGCAGGAATAATCCTTGTTGCACGAGGACTGGTCGATCTGGCGCTTGCGGCCGAAGTCGGTTTCCTTCGGCAGGATCGACACGCAGTTCGACTGGACGCCGCAGTCGCCGCAGCCTTCGCACACGGCTTCGTTGATCACCATGCGCTGGTTCGGGTCGGCGAATTCGCCCTTTTTCCGGCGGCGGCGCTTCTCGGCGGCGCAGGTCTGGTCGTAGATGATGACGGTCACGCCCGGCAGTTCGCGCAGCTCGCGCTGGATGTCGTCCATGTGCTTGCGGTCGTGCAGGGTCACCATCGCCGGCAGGTTCGAGCGGTCGGCATAGCGCGACAGGTCTTCGGTGACAAGGGCGATGCGTTTCACGCCTTCGGCCGCCATCTGCTGGGCGATCATCGGCACCGAGGTCTGGCCGTCGACCGGCTGGCCGCCGGTCATCGCGACCGCGTCGTTGTACAGGATCTTGTAGGTGATGTTGACCTTGGCGGCCACCGCCGCGCGGATCGCCAGGTAGCCGGAGTGGAAGTAGGTGCCGTCGCCCAGGTTCTGGAACACGTGCGGCACTTTCGAGAACGCGGCCTGGCCGATCCACGGCGTGCCTTCGCCGCCCATGTGGGTGGTGAGCTTGTTCATCTCGGGGTAGATCGAGGTGGCCATCACGTGGCAGCCGATGCCGGCCAGCGCGAAGGAGCCGTCCGGCACCTTGGTCGAGGTATTGTGCGGACAGCCGGAGCAGTAGAAGGCCGGGCGGAACGGCGTCGTGATCGCCTTTTGCAGCACGGCGTCCTTCGCATCGAGGAAGGCCAGGCGCGCGCGGATCAGGTCACGGGTGGCGTCTTCCAGGTCCAGGCGCGCGATGCGGCCGGCGATCACGCGCGCCACTTGCGCCACCGAGAAGTCGGCTTTCGGCGGCAGCAGCCAGTCGCCGCGCGGCGCAACCCACTCGCCCTTGTCGTCGAACTTGCCGACGATGTGGGGGCGTACGTCGTCGCGCCAGTTGTACAGCTGCTCCTTCAATTGGTACTCGACCACCTGGCGCTTCTCTTCGACCACCAGGATCTCTTCCAGGCCCTGCGCGAATTCGCGCACGCCGTCCGGTTCCAGCGGCCAGATCATGGCGACCTTGTACAGGCGCAGGCCGACCTTGGCGGCCATGGCCTCGTCGATGCCCAGTTCTTCCAGCGCTTCGAGCACGTCGAGGTAGGACTTGCCGGAGGCGATGATGCCCAGCTTCGCGTCCGGGCTGTCGATGGTGACGCGATTGAGCTTGTTCTCGCGGGCGTAGGCCAGCGCGGCGTAGATCTTGTAGTCCTGCATCAGCGCTTCCTGGGCGCGCGCCTGCTGGCCCAGCGGGACCGAGGACAACCTGGTATTCAGGCCGCCTTCGGGCATCGCGAAGTGCTGCGGGAGCTTCACCTCGACGCGGAACGGGTTGGCGTCCACGGAGCTGCTCGATTCGACCGTGTCGGCCAGTGCCTTGAAGGCCACCGCGCAGCCCGAGAAGCGCGACATGGCCCAGCCATGAACGCCCAGGTCCAGGTATTCCTGCACATTGCAGGGGTAGAGCACGGGGATCATGCAGGCTGAGAAGATATGGTCCGACTGGTGCGGCAGCGTCGACGAATAGGCGCCGTGGTCGTCGCCGGCCACCAGCAGCACGCCGCCATGCTTGCTTGTCCCCGCATGGTTCATGTGCTTGAAGACGTCGCCGCAGCGGTCCACGCCCGGGCCCTTGCCGTACCACATGGCGAACACGCCGTCGTGTTTCGCCGGGCCGATCAGGTCGACGGTCTGGGTGCCCCAGACGGCGGTGGCGGCCAGGTCTTCGTTCACGCCCGGGACGAAGCGGATGTTGCTCGCTTCCAGATGGCCCTTGGCCTTCCACAGCGTCTCGTCCAGGCCACCCAGCGGCGAACCGCGGTAGCCGGACACGAAGCCCGCGGTGTCGAGGCCTGCGGCGGCGTCGCGCTCGCGCTGCATCATCGGCAGGCGCACCAGGGCCTGGATACCGGACAGGAAGATGTTGCCGGTCCTGGCGGTGTATTTGTCCTCTAAAGTGACGGTGGTGAGGCGGGACGAAACGTCCGGCGCCACGGCCTGGGGCGTGACGGTATCTGGCATGCGGGTCTCCATTGTGTGGGTCGGTGCTGCGCCGGCCGCCGGGTAGGCGGGGCGCTTTTTAACCGCGTGGAGTGTAGGGACTTGGGCCGGCCAGGACCAATAGGGAATGCGGATGGGGGTATAAGAAAAAATGATGACCGTTATCAGCCCAGGCGTGCACCCGGCCAGGCGCCGCGCGCGCACAGGTCTTCGGTCACTTCGCGCACCAGCTTGCCGATCGCGGCGGCGGCGTTGGTGAGCGGGATGTTACGCGAGGCGCACAGGGTCACCTGGCGCGTCACGGCCGGGTCGACCACCGGCCAGGCCGTCATGGCCCCACGCTCGATATCGGCCAGCAGCGGCGCCACCGGCAGCAGGGTGGCGCCGAGGTCGGCCAGCAGCGCCGAGCGCAGGATGGCCAGCGAATTGATCTCGAGGATGGTGCCCAGCGCCAGGCCCGCGCCCTGGGCCACCCGTTCGACCAGCGGACGCACGCCGTGCTGGCGCGCCGGCAGGATCAGGGTGCTGGCCAGCGCTTCCTGCAGGCGCAGGCTGGCGGCGGCGGGCGCGAAGCTTGATCCGCTGCGGCAGATGAACATCAGGTTTTCTTCGACCAGCGGGGTGGCGCTGAAGTGGCCGGCCGAGACGTCGTCGAACAGCACCGCCAGGTTCAGGCGACCGGATTTGAGCTGCTCGGTGAGGCTGCCCGAGATCTCCTCGGTCAGCTGCAGCGTGATTTCCGGGTAGCGCGTGCGGGTGGCGGTGAGCAGGGGCAGGGCCAGCGCGCCCGAGATACTGTGGGGCAGGCCGAGCGAGACGCTGCCGGACGGCCGGGTGGTCGACTGCACCACGGCCGAACGGGCATCGGCCACCTGTTTCAGGATCGCCTGCGCATGCTCGTAGAAGATCTTGCCGGCGTCGGTGCTGAGCATGCCGTGGGCGGAGCGGTGCAGCAGTTGCGCGCCGAGTTCCTCTTCCAGCTGCCGCAATTGCTGGGTCAGGGCCGGCTGCGCCACGTGCAGGACCAGGGCGGCGCGCGACAGCGAACCGTGGTCGACGATGGCAACGAAATAGCGGAGCTGGCGGAGTTCCATGCTTTAGAGTGTATCTGAGAAGCAACAATCTGTGAGTATTGGTAACAACCTTGCTATACTGCACTATGGCCGACGGGCGCCGACATTATTACAGAGCAGAGTAGCGACATGTTAAAAAAGGTGGATGCAGCGCAGCTGAAGATCGGAATGTATATCCATGACCTCGATTGCGGCTGGATGGACCATCCATTCGTGCGCGCCCGCTTCGAGCTCACCACCGACGAAGAGATCTACAAGATCCGCACCGCCAAGATCCGCGGCGTGGTCATCGATTGCAGCAAGGGCCTGGACGTGGACGACGCGCCGACCCTGGCCCAGGCCGAAGCCGCCACCGAGGCCGAAGTCACGGCGATCGCCGCCAAGCCGCTGGTCATCACCCGCGTCTCGCTGGGCGAGGAACTGGCGCGCGCGGCCCAGGTCCGCAAGCAGGCCGTCGGCCTGGTGCGCACCGTGATGGCCGATGCCCGGCTGGGCAAGGCGGTCGAACTGGAGAAGGTCGGCCCGGTCGTCGAGAGCATTACCGAATCGATCCTGCGCAACTCGGGCGCCCTGCTTGGCCTGCTGCGCATCAAGAACAAGGACGACTACACCTTCCTGCATTCGGTCAGCGTGTGCGCGCTGCTGGTGGCGTTCTGCCGCTCGCGCAACATGGATGAAGACACGATCTACCAGGCCGGCCTGGGCGGGCTGCTGCACGACACCGGCAAGGCCCTGGTGCCGGACGCCATCCTGAACAAGGCCGGCCGCCTCACCGACGAAGAATTCGACATCATCAAGCGCCACCCGCGCGACGGCTACGACATCCTGCTCAAGACGCCGGAGATCGGCCAGATCCCGCTCGACATCACGCTGCACCACCACGAGCGGCGCGACGGCAGCGGCTACCCGGACAAGCAGTGCGAAGGCAGCATCAGCGAACTGGCGCAGATGGCGGCGATCGTCGACGTGTACGACGCCATCACCTCGGACCGCTGCTACCACAAGGGCATGTCGGCCGCCGAAGCGCTGCGCAAGATCTACGAGTGGAGCAAGTTCCACTTCAACCCGACCCTGGCGCAGGAGTTCATGCGCTGCGTCGGCATCTATCCGGTCGGCACCCTGGTGCTGCTGGAATCCGGACGCCTGGGCGTGGTGATCGAGCCGCACGAAACCAGCCTGCTCACGCCGAAGGTGAATGTCTTCTTCAGCACCAAGAGCCAGGGTTATATCAAGCCCCAGACCGTCGACCTGTCGAAGGCCCTTGGTTTCGGCGGCGGCGACAAGATCGTGCGCCACGAGTCGCCCGAAAAGTGGAACGTCAACCCGATGCAGTTCATGAACATCGCCTGACACCCGCGTGCATCGGCAGGGATGCGACAATGGCATTCCTGGATACAGATTTTTTACCGTTTGGTAAGGATTCGCGATGCACCCACCCATCGAATTCTGGTTCGAGTTCGGCAGCAACTACAGCTATCTCTCCCTGATGCGCATCGAGCAGGCGGCCAGCCGGGCCGGCGTGCCGCTGCGCTGGAAGCCCTTCCTGCTCGGCCCCATTCTGCGCGCGCTCGGTCACCAAGACTCGCCCTTCAACGAGCAGAAGGAAAAGGGCGACTACGTATGGCGCGACATGGCGCGCCGCGCTGCGAAATACGGTCTTCCCTTCCAGCGTCCAAGCGTGTTCCCGCGCCGCGCCGTCCTGCCGATGCGGGTCGCGCTGCTGGGCGCCGACCAGCCGTGGATGGGCGAATTCTGCCGCCGTATCATGCTGCAGAACTGGGTACATGACTGCGATATCGACCATGACGGCGTGGTACTCGCCGCGCTGGACGGGCTGGTGATCGATCCGGCGGCGATCGTGGCGCAGGCAGGGGCGGAGCACACCAAGGCGCTGCTGCGCGCGCAGACCGAACAAGCCCGCGCACGCGGCATTTTCGGCGCCCCGAGCTTGATCGTGGATGGCGAATTATTCTGGGGCGACGACCGCCTCGATGACGCGCTCGACTACGCGCAGGCCGGCCGGCCTTAGAAAAATTCGGCGGTGTCGTTGGTGGCGACGGTCTGCAGCAGGCCGCCGGCCACCAGTTCTTCGTAGTGGCAGGCCCGGTTGCGGCCATTGGCCTTGGCGAAGTACAGCGCCTGGTCGGCGTGGCCCAGCGTGACCACCGGCGAATCGGCCACACGGATGCTGGTGAAGCCGACGCTCACCGTCACCCGTCCCACCTGCGGGAATTCATGGGTTTCGACGTTGGTGCGGAAGCGGTCGATGATGCGGCGCGCGTTCTCCAGCGTCGTCGAACGCAGCAGCACCACGAACTCTTCGCCGCCAAAGCGGAACACCCGGTCCTGGGCGCGGAACGAGGACTGCAGCAGGTTGGCCACCAGGATCAGCACTTCGTCGCCGTACAGGTGGCCGAAGCGGTCGTTCACTCCCTTGAAATGGTCGACGTCGACCACCGCCAGCCACTGCTTTTCCTCGGCCACGTGATGGCGCCGTTCCGGCTGGCCCGGCACCCGGGTCTCGGTATCGGCGCAGTGCAGCATGCGCGCCAGCTGGTCGTCGAAGGTCTTGCGGTTGAGCAGACCGGTGAGCGAGTCGCGCTCGCTGTAGTCGAGCAGGTTCTGGAAATTGCGGTAGACGCTGACGATCCCGCTGATGGTGTGGATCGATTCGCCCGTGAAGCCGTGTTCGTGGGTGATCTCGAGGCAGGTGTCGGCCTTGTCGCCGAACCAGATCGGCAGCCACAGGATGCGCAGGCCGTCGGCATTGACGCCTTCGGCGCGCGAATCGTGGCGCTCGAGGCAGTGCGCCAGGGCGGGGAAGGCGGCGATCGGCTCGCCCGGGCTGCCCGCATCCATCGATTCGTCCGGACAGGCCACGCCGCCGGCGCGGATGCAGGCGCGCGAACGCACGAAGCGCTGGCCGCAGACGGTGGCGATCGCCAGCACCCGCGTCTGGGTCGCGCCGGCCAGTTCCTGTACCGCCGAAATCACGGAAATGTCCAGCATCGTGTGATCGCGGTGGCCAGTCATGTCCACCATGTGTCGCAGCAGGGAATCCATGTCGTTCGCAGAAACAGTGTCGGGCAACAGGCACCACCGGGAAAGTCTACAGGGTGCCGCTTTTTTAAGCGCGCAAGGGAGCTAGCATAGAACGTTTTTGTATAGTAGGCAACTATTCTTAACAATATTTATCGTTTTGATGCGTGGGAAATAGTCTGCCGAAAGGAAGAGCTTGTCGGATCGCAAGCGCAACCGGGGAACGCCGTTTCCATACGGCAAACTTGCCGAACATCAACTTGCCGCATGGAACTATTCGGTACAGTGAACTCACTGACAGACGCAGTCGATAGCAGCAAAAGACGGGGCCCCGTCTGTCAGGTAGTCGCTGTAAAGCAGTTGTGTCAAGCAGTCAAATAGTCGGTACGCAGTTGATCACTGTAGTAAGCCCTTTAACCACTACAAGGAGTTTGTCATGAGCACCATTACCTCCGCCATCAAAGCTTTCGTTGCAGATGAAAACGGTGTGACGGCCATCGAATACGGCCTGATCGCTTCCCTGATCGGCGTCGTGATGGCAGGCGTTGCAGGCGAGGTCGGCACGAAGATCGAGCAGGCGTTCGAGTACATCCGCGACCAGTTCACCGCCACCACCCCTTAATCGCTGTCAGGCCCCCCGGCGCGATCTGGCCCTGGGGGGCTTTTTTTTTATGGAGCGATCATGCCTGTCGCAGCTTACCTCGACACGCTGCTGCTGCTGCTGGTGGCCGCCGCCGCGATCAACGACCTCGCCAGCCGGCGCATCCCGAACCTGCTGTTGCTGTCCGGGCTCATCGCCGCGCTGGCCCTGCATGCCCTGTCACCCGATCCGGGCCAGGCCTTGCTGGCCTGCCTGGGCGGGGCGGCAACCGGGCTGCTGATTTTCATGCCCTTCTACCTGGTCCGCGGCATGGCTGCCGGGGACGTCAAGATGATGGCCACCGTGGGCGCTTTCACCGGGCCGGCCGCCGCCCTGCACATTGCCATCCTGTCCTGGTGCGCCGGGGGCGTGATGGCCCTGGCCATCATCGTCTTCCGCGGCCGGGTGCGCATGGCCCTGGGCAACCTGTGGGGCATCGTGCGCCCGGCCGTGCTGCGGCTGCCCGCGGCGCCCCTGGCCATGCGGGAAAGCGCCGGTTCCATGCCCTACGGCGTCGCGATCGCGGCCGGCACAATCTACGTTCTCATGGCCCGCTACGCTTGACATTTTGGCCAAGTTCTCTTCCTTGCTGGTTGTCAAACGCGGGGGTGGGGGCGATGGCTAGAATCAATTTAACAAATGTAAGAAATATCCGTAGCCAGCAGGAGGTTTCCCCATGGAAGTGTTATCAGCGTCCTTGCAAATAGCCAACCCGGATGCGTATGCCGGGCCGGGGGAGGCCGCGCGCGGCGCTGCGCTCGAGCCCGAGCTTGCGGCTGTCCTTCCGCGCCAGCCGCGCTCGGTGCGCGATACCGGGCTCGAACCGCGCTTCGTTACCGCCCTGGTGATCAAGACCATGCATGCCGGCGGCAAGACCGCGCTGTCGGTACTGACCGGACGCCTGCGGCTGTCGATCAGCGTGGTGCGCGAAGTGCTGCAGTCCCTGGTCGTGGAGCAGCAGGTCGAAGTGGCATGGTGCGGCGGCACCGACATCGACGTGCATTACCAGCTCACCGCCTTCGGCCAGCGCGCCGCCGCCGAGTACCTCGCCGAATCGCGCTATATCGGCCCGGCTCCGGTGACACTGGACGCCTGGCGCGCGCAGGTCCAGGCCCAGTCGCTGCGCCAGCCGGACGCGCTGCGCGTCGCGCCGGCCGAACTGCAGGCGGCGCTGGCCGATGACGGCCTCGAGCCCGGCGTGCGCGAGCTGATCGGCGCGGCGCTGCATTCGAACCGCCCGCTGATGCTGTATGGCCCTTCCGGCAGCGGCAAGACCAGCCTGGCGCGCAAGCTGGCGCGCCTGCGCCAGGAACCGGTGGCGGTGCCCTACGCGGTGCTGGTCAACCACGAGATCGTGCAGCTGCATGACCCGGCCCTGCACCGGACGCCGCTGCAGGCGCGCGCGCTGGAAGACCGGCGCAGCTGCGATGCGCGCTGGGCCCTGTGCCGGCGCCCGCTGGTGCACACCGGGGCCGAGCTGGCGCGCGACATGCTGGAACTGCGCATCGACGCCGCCAGCGGCGTGCTGCGCGCACCGCCCCACCTGCTGGCCAACAACGGCCTGCTCATCATCGATGACCTGGGACGCCAGCGCATGCCGGCCGCCGAAGCCATGCATCGCCTGCTCGGCGCGCTCGAATCCGGTACCGACCATGTCTCGGTGCCCGGTGGGGCCAGCCATGCGCTGCCGTTCGACGTCGCGCTGGTGCTGGCCACCAGCCTGGCGCCCGAGGCGGTGCTGGACGAATCCTGCCTGCGCCGCATCGGCTACCGGATTCCGGTCGGCCCGCTGTCCGACAGCGCCTACCGCGCCCTGCTGCGCCGCCAGTGCCTGCTGCGCGGCATCGATGCCGACGAGGCGGCGATCGACTACCTCATCAACGAACTGCACCGCCGCACCCGGCGTCCGCTGCTGGCAGCCTGGCCTCACGAGCTGCTGGGACGGATCGCCGACTTCGCCGGCTTTGCCGGCCACGCCCCGCGTTTCGACGTGGACAGCGTGGCCCGGGCCTGGAGCAGCCTGTTTGGTTCCGGCGCGGCGCCGGAGCCGGGTAACCTGGGAGACGTCCGATGAAAAACAAGCGTGCCGTGATCGTGATGTCGCTCGCGATCCTGTTCGGCCTGGCCGCCGTGGTGCTGGCTTCGCGCTGGCTGCTGACGCAACCGGCGACAAGCAGCGGCCGCATCGCGGTCGCGGCGGCCGATATCAACATCGGGATGCGCCTGACGCCCGAGATGCTCAAGCTGGTCGACTGGCCGGCCCACAGCGTGCCGAAAGGCGCATTCGACGACCCGCAGAAGCTTGCCGGGCGGGTCCTCAGGACCAGTATCCTGATGGGCGAGCCGCTGAGCGAAGCCAAGCTGGCGCCGGCCGGCACCCTGGGCGGCCTGTCGGCCCTGATCACCGAAGGCAAGCGCGCCATCACGGTACGCGTCAACGACGTGATCGGCGTGGCCGGCTTCGCCTTGCCGGGCAACTTCGTCGACATCATCGTCAGCACCGAGACCGACCCGCTGCCGCAGTCGGACAACGGGCGCGAGAAGAGCATTTCGAAGATCGTGCTCGAGCGGATCCTGGTGCTGGCGGTGGCCCAGGAGGTCAATCGCGACGAAACCAAGCCCAAGGTCGTCAATGCCGTCACGCTCGAAGTCACGCCCGAGCAGGCAGAGAAGCTCGACCTGGCGCGCAGCGTCGGCACGCTGTCGCTGGCCTTGCGCAACCAGGTCGACCCGGCTGCGGCGGCCACGCTCGGCGCCACCAAGGACAATCTGCTGCCGCCGCCCGCCGCACCGGTGCGCCAGGTGGCGCTGCCGGTGCACGTGGCCCGGACACCGGCGCCGCCGCCGCGCGCCGCGCCCACGGCGGCCGCGCGCGACTGCATCAAGGTCATCAACGGCCTGCACGCTTCGCAAGAATGCTTCTGACCCTTACCGATCCGGGATGGACGCCATGAACAGACGCCTACACTTCGCACGCTTCACCGCTGGCATCGCGCTGGCCGCGGCCGTGCCCACCCACGCGGCCCCCGCGCCGGCCACGCCGGCCGCCGAAGCCGCCCCCGCCAGGCCGGCGCCACGTGCGCCCGCCAATCCCCAGGAGCCGCGCCCGCAGTCCGCGATGGGCTGCAGCGGCGAGGCCGCGCGGCCGGCCGTGCTCTCGCTCAATATGGGCAAGTCGACCATGCTGCGCCTGCCCGAGAAAGTCGTCAACCGCAGCGTGGGCAATCCTGCCGTGGTGCAGGCCATGCTGGTGTCGCCCGACACGCTGTATATCGCCGGGGTCGATGTCGGCAGTACCAATATGATCGTGCAGGGAAAAAGCGGCCTGTGCAGCGTGGTCGACATCGTCGTGGCGATGGATCCGGCCGCGCTGCAGGCGACCCTCGCCGCCGCCATGCCCGATGAGAAGGACATCCGGGTCATCGCCGCCGCCGATTCCCTGGTTTTGACCGGTACCGTCAGCGACGCCGGTGCGATGGCGCGCGCGGTGGAACTGGCCGGCGCCTACGTCCGGCGGCCACTGCGCCAGTTGCCGGCGGCGGCCAAGGAAAACGAGACCGACGGCGTGATCGCGCTCGCCAACAGCAACAGCGGCGGCGGTGGCGCGTCATCGGCCGCGGCGCGCGTGGTCAACCTGCTCAGCGTCAGCGCGCCGCAGCAGGTGCAGCTCGAAGTCAAGATCGCCGAAGTGTCGAAGACCCTGCTCGAGCGGCTCGAAACCAGCACCACCATCAATTTCGGCTCCGGCAGCTGGGCCGCGGCGCTGGTGACCAACTTCCTCACCGGGCAGGGCCGGGCCGGGGTGGGCGCCGTGAAGACCAACGGCAACCGGCTGGTCGGCGAGGCCGACAAGCAGGATGGCCTGGTGCGTATCCTGGCCGAGCCGAACCTGCTGGCCATCAGCGGCCAGGAGGGGACCTTCCTGGCCGGCGGCAGGTTCTTCATCCCGGTGGCCCAGGACCAGAACAAGGTCACGCTCGAGGAGAAGGAATTCGGCGTCGGCCTGCGCTTCACCCCGACCGTGCTGGCCGGAGGGAGGATCAACCTGAAAGTGGCGCCGGAAGTGTCGGAACTGTCGCGCGAAGGGGTCGGGGTGTCGGCACTGGGCATCACCGGCAGCGCGATCCTGCCCCTGATCACCACCCGCCGCGCCAGCACCACCGTGCAGCTGCACGACGGCCAGAGCTTCGCCATCGGTGGCCTGATCAAGAACAACCTGGTGGCCAACCTGAAAGGCTTGCCGATGCTGGGCGAAGTGCCGGTCCTGGGCGCCCTGTTCCGCAGCACCGACTACCAGCAGGACCGCACCGAACTGGTGTTCGTGATCACGGCGCGGCTGGTCAAGCCGCTGCCGGGCGCCAGCTACTCGCTGCCGACCGACAAGGTCGGGATCCCGACGCGCGCCGGGGTGCTGCTCGGCGGGATGCTCGAGGGCGCGGCGCCGGCCGCGACCACGGCCGCCGTCTCCACCCCGCAACCAGCAGCGCCCGCCGCGCACACCGCCGGCGGCTTCGAACTCAAATAGGAGCCCATCGTGAAGACGACGATCCGCCTCATGCCGCTGGTGCTGGTGCTGGTGCTGCCAGGCTGCGTGCACACCACCCCGCAGTGGGACCAACAGTTCGGCAGCGCCACGCGCAGCAACCTGGCGCTGCAGGTGCTGGACCCGGCGGCGGCCGCCAACCGCCAGCCTGCCACCGGCATCGACGGCCGCGCGGCCAAGGGCGCGCACGACCGGTATCAGCGCAGTTTCGCACAGCCCGAAAGCACCCCGCCGGCGCTGGTCATCAATACCGGCGGCGCGCGATGAGCGCCCATCGTCTTCCCTGATCCAATGCGCCAGCAACGAGGCCCCCCATGAAAGCCCTACTCATCAGCCGCAACAGCCAGCTTTATGCGGAGATCGCCTCCCAGGGAGCCGCGCGTGTGCCGCCGCTGAACCTCGGGGCCGTGCGCGCCAGCCTGCGCGAGGCGCTCGACCGGCCCGAACCCGACAACCCGCAGCTGGTCATTGTCGACGCCACCGAGACCGAACCTTCCGAAGCGGCCCTGCTGGAGCGCCTCGGCCGCCAGTATCCCGAAGCCCACCTGATGCTGCTGACCGACCAGCACCAGCCGGAGCTCCTGATCCGCGCGATGCGCGCCGGCGTGCGCGAAGTGCTGCAGCTGCCACTGGTGCACCGCGCCTTGCACGAGTCGATGGACCGGATTTCGACGGCGGCCGGCGTCAATGCGCTGCGCGACGGGAAAATCCTCGCCTTCATCGCCTGCAAGGGCGGAAGCGGCGCCACCTTCATCTCGACCAATTTCGGCTATGCGCTGGCCACGCTGGCGGCCAAGAAGGTGCTGCTGATCGACCTGCACGGCCAGTTCGGCGACGCCGCGCTGTATGTCTCCGACCTGAAGCCGACCATGACCCTGTCGGATGTCTGCGCCCAGATCGCGCGCGTGGACGGGCCTTTCCTGGAATCCTGCGTGGTGCACGTCACGCCCGGCTTCGGGGTGCTGGCCGCGGCCGACGACGCCGCCCATGCCAAGGAAGCCAAGCCGGAGCACATCGACACCATCCTGCGCGTCGCGCGCCAGCACTACGACTACGTGCTGCTCGACGTCGGGCGCCAGATCGACGCGGTATCGCTGCGCGCGCTGGACGTCACCGACACCATCTACCCGGTGCTGCAGCTCGCGCTGCCCGATATCCGCGATGCGCGCCGCCTGCTCGACATCTTCCGCTCGCTCGGCTACGTGCTCGACCACATCCGCCTGATCGTCAACCGCTACGAAAAGGGCGGCAAGCTGCGCCTGCAGGACCTCCATGCGGCGCTCGGGTGCGAAGTGGTGCATACCTTCCCCAACGACTACGTCGCCGTCACCGATTCGGTCAACCAGGGCGTGCCGGTGCTGCAGCTGTCGCGCGCGAGCGCGGCCGCGCGCAGCCTGGCCGACATGGTCGAACTGGTGACCAGCCGCCGCGTCCAGGAAAGCAAGGGCTTGTTCGACCGCCTGTTCGGACGGGGAGAATCGGATGACTGAGCGGATCAATGATGGACTCACAGGAGCTGACCATGTCCCTACGTGAACGCCTTGCGATCTCGAACCAGGAGCGCCAGGCCGGCCAGGTCCCGGCCGAGACCAACAACCAGGCCTACCAGGAACTGAAGAAGCTGATGCACCAGATGATCCTGGACCGCATCGACCTCGAGCGCCTCAAGCGCCTGACCGCCGAGCAGTTCAAGCACGAGCTGGCGCTGCTGATCCAGCGCATCATCGAGGAAGAGCGCATCGTGCTGAACCAGCACGAGCGCCACCACCTGGTGCTCGACATCCAGCACGAGATGCTCGGCTTCGGCCCGCTCGAGCCGCTGCTGAACGACCCTTCGGTGTCGGACATCCTGGTCAACACGTCCAGCAAGGTCTATGTGGAGCGGCGCGGCAAGCTCGAACTGACCGACATCACCTTCCACGACAACGCCCACCTGATGAAGATCATCGAGAAGATCGTCTCGCGCGTGGGCCGCCGCGTGGACGAGTCGAGCCCGATGGTCGATGCGCGCCTGCCGGACGGCTCGCGCGTCAATGCGATCATCCCGCCGCTGGCGGTGGACGGCCCGCTGCTGTCGATCCGGCGCTTCGGCACCAGCCCGCTGACGGTGCAGAACCTGCTCGACTATAAAAGCCTGACCCCGCCCATGATCAAGGTGCTGGAATGCCTGGGCGCGGCCAAGGTGAACATCCTGATCTCGGGCGGCACCGGCAGCGGCAAGACCACCTTGCTCAACCTGATTTCCGGTTTCATTCCCGCCAACGAGCGCATCGTGACGATCGAGGATGCGGCCGAACTGCAGCTGCGCCAGCCACACGTGGTGCGCCTGGAGACCCGCCCGCCCAACATCGAAGGCAAGGGCGAAGTGACCCAGCGCGCACTGGTGCGCAACGCGCTGCGGATGCGTCCCGACCGCATCATCCTGGGCGAGGTGCGCGGCGCCGAAGCGCTCGACATGCTGCAGGCGATGAACACCGGCCACGAGGGCTCGCTGGCGACCATCCACTCGAACACCCCGCGCGACGCCCTGTCGCGGCTGGAGAACATGGTGAGCATGGCGGGCGTGAACCTGACCGCGCGCGCGATCCGCCAGCAGATCGTGTCGGCGGTGACGGTGGTGGTGCAGGCCTCGCGCCTGACCGACGGCACGCGCAAGGTGGTCAGCCTGCAGGAGATCACCGGGATGGAGGGCGACATCATCTCGATGCAGGAAATCTACCGCTTCGAGCAGAGCGGGGTCGACCCCGACGGCAAGGTCAAGGGACGCTTCAGCGCCACCGGCGTGCGCCCCCGTTTCACCGAGCGCCTGCGGATGTATGGCGTGCCGGTGCCGGAAGACGCCTTCGATCCCGACCGGACCTTCGACTAGGGGAGGGACCATGGACGCGGTCTTCTACGCTTTTGTCGTGTTCCTGTTCGCGGCGGCAGTCCTCGCGATCGAGGGCGCCTACCTGTGGTGGATGGGTACCCACGGCGCGGCGGCGCGCCGGGTGGCGCGCCGGCTGCAGGTGATGTCCGGCTCGCCCGGGCGCAGCGGCGAACGGATTTCGATCCTCAAGCAGCGCCCATTCAGCCGCCATGCCGCCTTCGACCGGCTGCTGCACCGGGTGAAGCTGGCGCACCGGATCGATGCGCTGCTGGTGCAGGCGGGCGCCACGACCACGGTCGGGCAGTTCCTGGCCTGGTCGGCCGGCTGCATGGGCGGCGTGGTGCTGCTGTCGTTCGCCTGGCCGCTGCCGGCGCCGGTGCGCATCGTCGTGGCCGCGCTCGGGCTGGTGCTGCCGTGGATTTTGCTGCGCCGTGCGCGCCAGCGGCGGCTGCTGCGCATCGAGCAGCAGCTGCCCGACGCCGCCGACTTCATCGCGCGCGCGCTGCGCGCCGGCCACTCGTTCAGCAATGTGCTGCAGATCGTCGGCAACGAGCTGTCCGAGCCGCTCAGCGGCGAGTTCCGCATCGCGCGCGAAGAAATCAACTACGGCGTGCCGATGAACGAAGCATTGCACGCCATGGCCGCGCGCATCCCGCTCACCGACCTGCGCTACCTGATCATCGCGGTCCTGATCCAGCGCGAATCGGGCGGCAATCTGGCAGAGATCCTGGGCAATATCAGCCAGATCATCCGCGCCCGCCTGAAGCTGGTGGCGCATGTGCGCGTGCTGTCGGCCGAAGGCCGGATGTCGGCCTGGATCCTCGGCCTGCTGCCGTTTTGCGTGCTCGGCGTGATGCTGGTGTCGAATCCCCAGTATGTGAGCATGCTCTGGACCGAGCCGAAAGGGCAGCGCATGCTCTGGTACAGCCTGGGCATGCTGCTGGTCGGCGTGGTCTGGCTGCGCAAGATCATCCGTATCCGTATCTGAGTCCGGCCCGCGTTCTACTCAGAGGTGACCATGACATCTTCCCTGCTGATCTTCCTGTTCGTCGTCCTGTGCGTCGTTGCCGGCCTGGCGTGGCTCGGCGTGGCGCTGTTCGCGCCGCTCGCCCTGCGCGAGCGCCTGCGGCATTTCCTCGGCAGCGCCGAACCGAGCCACGCCGATCCCGGCGGCGGCTGGGTCGAGCGCGTGGCCACCGTCGCCAAGCCGCTGACCCGGCTGTCGATTCCCGACGAAGGCTGGGAAAAATCGGCGCTGCGCACGCGCTTCATGAACGCCGGCTGGCGCAGGCCGTCGGCGCCGACGCTGTATTTCGCGTCCAAGACCGGGCTGGCGCTGTTGCTGCCGGCGCTGGCGGCGCCGTTTGCCGTGATCTACAGCGCCGCGCTCAACGGCAACCGCCTGCTGGCGCTGCTGCTGGCGGCAGCGGCGCTCGGCTACTACGTGCCGAACATCGTCCTCGAGCGGATCGTGCTGCGCCGCCGGCGCGAGATCTTCGAAACCATCCCGGACGCGCTCGACCTGCTGACGGTCTGCGTCGAAGCCGGCCTGAGCCTGGAACGGGCGCTGGTCAAGGTGGCCGGTGAAATCCATATCAAGAGCGCCGTGCTGGCCCAGGAACTGCAACTGGTGCTGATGGAAATGCGGGCCGGCTTCACCAAGGAGAAGGCGCTACGCAATTTCGCGCTGCGTTCGGGCGTCGAGGACGTCGACACCCTGGTGGCCATGCTGATCCAGTCCGAGCGCTTCGGCACCAGCGTCGGCGACTCGCTGCGCGTGCACTCCGATAACCTGCGCCACAAGCGGCGCATGCTGGCCGAGGAGTGCGCCGCCAAGATCGGACTGAAGCTGCTGTTCCCCCTGATTTTCTGCATTTTCCCGATGCTGCTGATGGTGCTGCTCGGTCCCGCCGCGATCCAGATCTCGCGGACCCTGGGCGCGCTGCCCGGCGCACGTTGAACACGAAGGAGCCCGCAATGCGAACACCCCCCTTACTCACCCTCGCCACCCGGCTGGCGCTGTTGTGCGCCGGCGCCGGCCTGGTCGCCTGCGCACCCTTTGGCGCCCGGGTCGCCTTCGATGGCGCGGTGCCGGCCGCGGACGATGCCTATCTCGCCGGCCGCAACCACCACCTGGCGCGCCGCTACGACGAAGCGCGCGTCGCCTACCAGGCCGCGCTCAAGTCGGCGCCGGAGCATGTCAACGCGCGCAACGGGCTGGCCACGCTGCACGCCGAACAGCGCGAATTCGGCGCCGCGATCGCGTTGTGGCGCGCCCTGACCGAATCGCTGACCCTGGCCTCCGGCCCCGGCAAGGCCTACCTGTTCAGCAACCTGGGGCACGCCTACTTCCTCAGCGGCGATTACGACCAGGCCCTGGTCGCGCTTGAAAAAGCCTGCCTGCTCGACCCGCTGAACCACCGTTCCTGGGAGCTGCTGGGCGACACCTTGCGCAAACTCGGGCGCGAAGAGCGCGCCCAGCAAATGCTGGGCCAGGCCAAGGCCCTGCGGGCGCACGATTTCCGCGCCGACTACGCGGCCACCGGCGGCCAGAGCCCGGTGGCGGCGATCGAGCGCGCCGTCAAGGCCCCCGGGCGCGCGGATCCGGGCTGGGGCCACGCCCAGCTGCACGTCGGGGTCGACGGGATGCTGGAGCTGCGGCGCGACGCGGCGCCGTCGCTGCCATCGGCGCCGCTGCCGGCACCGGCGGCCCCGGGCGCGGCGGCGCCGGTGCTGGCGCTGGTCGAGATCCGCAATGGCAACGGGGTGAAAGGCATGGCGCGCACCCTGGCGCGCCAGATCGGCAGCGGCGAACTGAAAGTCATGCGCCTGTCGAACCAGCGCGGCTACGCCGTGCGGCGCACCCGCATCGAATACGACCCGGCGCACCGGGCCGCGGCCGAGCGCCTGGCCAGCCGCTTCGGCACGGCCGTGCTGCAGGAAGTGGCGGACTGTGCGCCCGCCAACCTGCGCGTGGTGATCGGGCGCGATATCGCGCGGCGCGGTTTTGCGCTGCGCCCGCCGGTGCCGGCCATGGACAACGCGGCCTTGACCCTGGCGGCGAACAAACCTGGTTGAAAAAAGCTCCGTCCGCACGTTTGTTCAGCATCAAACGCGTATGACGCGCGCCCGGGAGAATGCGTTGAACAGCCTTCTCCCGGGAGCCTTCCATGCATTATTCCTACCGTCTCTACCTCATCCTCGCCGGCCTGGTGCTGGCCGTGCTCACCGCCTGCGCGCCCACCGCCACGCGCCAGGGCACGGGCGAATACATCGACGACGCGGTCATCAGCAGCCGCGTCAAGGCCGCGTTCGCCGCCGATCCCGGGGTCAAGGCCACCGAAGTCCAGGTCGAAACCTTCAAGGGCACGGTACAGCTCAGCGGCTTCGTCGAGTCGGCCGAAAGCGCCGTGCGGGCGGCGCAGATCGCGCGCGATGTCCCCGGCGTCAAGGAAGTCCGCAATGCGATGGTGACCAAGGAAGCAGGGCGCCAGTAGGGCAGGGCCCCTGGCGGCTTTCGGTGCTGCCTGCTGGCGCGGGCTGGCTTATTTCCAGGACACCTTGCCCATGCCGTTGGCGCTGACGTTGCGGCTGGCCGGGTTGCCGTACACGGTGGCCGAGCCCATGCCGTTCAGGTCGACGTCGGCGGCGCGGCTCGCGTACACGGTGGCGCCACCGAGGCCGTTCATGTCCAGGTCGACCGACTCGGCGCGCAGGCCCTGCGCTTCCAGGCTGCCGACACCGGCCAGCTTGGCGCGCAGCAGCTTGCTCTCGCCGCTGACGCTGATGCGGCCGGCGCCGCGCAGGCTCAGGTCGACGCGGTCGGCGCGGATGCCGTTGAAGGTCAGCCCGCCCACGCCGCCCAGGCGGGCGTCGACGTTGCGGTAGTTGCTGTTCACGGTCACCGAGCCGGCGCCATCCAGGGCCACCTCGATGGCATTGCCGGTAAACCCCGTGACGGTGGAGGCGCCCACGCCGTGCGACGTGAACGCGGATAAATTCGGCACGGTCAGCTCGGCGCGCAGCTTCTCGTGCACATCGTTGTTGCGGGTGTTGAAGGATTCGGTACCGATTTCCAGCGTGTCGCCGCGCTGCGAGGTGGTGATGCGCTGCACGTAGCGGCGGTCGCCCGACACCACCAGCGATGGCGTGTTGCCCTGGCGTAGCACGAGGTCGACGATACCGCCCAGTTTTACCTTGGTGACCCTGGCGTCGACGCTGCGGTTTTCGCGCACCACCTCATCGGCCAGGGATGGGCTGGCAACCAGTGCGAGCGTGGCGGCGACGGCGGCGGCACTCAACAGTTTTTTCATGCTTGTTCTCCGGTAGGGTGGCATTGACACCACGATAGGCCGCGGCCAAGCGCCGCCCGCGGCGATTGCGATGAACTGCGCAATCCGCGCCCTGGAGCGTAGAAAAGCCGGCATGGCGCCGGCCCGGGCGGCGCAGCGGCTCAGAGCGCAGGCGCGGCGCGCCGGTACACGCGCACATAGTCCACCAGCATCCGCTGCGGCAGCACCGTGCTGCTGTCCGGATAGCCGGGCCAGAGGCCGCCGACGGCCAGGTTCAGCAGCACGAAGAAGGGTTGCTCGAAGACCCAGTCGCCCTTGACCAGGTCGGGGCGCGCCGTGTGGTACAGGATGCCATCGCGGTACCAGCGGATCTCGCCGCGCTCCCACTCCACCGCATATACATGGTAGTCGTCGGCATAGATGCCGGTCGCCAGCGGCGACTGCCCGCTGAAGGCCTTGTCGCCCGAGTAGCCCGGCCCGTGCAGCGTGCCATGCACGATCGCCGGCTCCTTGCCGATGTTCTCCATGATGTCGATCTCGCCGCCGCGCGGCCACCCCTGCTTCTCGATGGCGGCGCCCAGCATCCAGAAGGCCGGCCAGATGCCCTGTCCCTTCGGCACCTTGATGCGCGCCTCGAAACGGCCGTGCAGCTGTTCCATCAGGCCGGCCGTCTTGATCCGCGCCGACGTGTAGTCGCTGCCCTCGTAGCGTTCGCGGCGCGCCTCGATCACCAGCTTGCCATCCTCCAGCCGCAGGTTCTCCGGCCGGCCCGTGTAATGCTGCAGCTCCTTGTTGCCCCAGCCGTGGCCGCCGGTTTCCGCGACCCACTTGCCGGGGTCGAGCCGGGCGCCATCGAATTCGTCGCTCCAGGCCAGCGTCCAGCCGGCAGGGATGGTAACGGCGGGGGGCACGGCGGCTGGCGGGGTGGCGCAGGCCGCCAGGGAAGCGAGCGCGAGCAGCGCGAGGACAATACGGGCGGGTGTCATACGTCTCCTTGTGGCGTCAGCGCGCGGCAGGCAGGCGTGCCTGTTCCCGCCTGACGTGTTGCATGATGTTGAGGAAGGTATCGGTCCACACCAGCTGGCGGTTGTCGGCCAGGAAGCGGACCAGTTCTTCATGGGCCTGCGAGGACACCGTCAGGTAATCGCCGCCGATGCCGTGAAACGTAAAATTGACCATCGTGCCGCGCTGCGCGGCCTGGCGCACGATGGCGATCAGCGCGGCGCCGCTGCTGCCTTCCGGCGCCGCGACCGGCACCGCCAGCGGATCGAGCGTGGCCATCGCATCGATCACGCCGGTCCCGCCGCCGACCTTCACCGCGACAAACGCCGCGCGCACCGCAGGCAGATAGTCACGCCCGCCGGCCAGGGTATCGCCACAGGGCAGGGTATAGGTGCGCTCCTGGCGCCCGTCGATGGCCGCCAGCATCGTATTGGCCAGCAGCACCTGGTCGCGCATCTGCTCGACGCTGGTGGTGTCGAGGTTGCGGTGCGGCGCGACCCAGTCGCGCCCGGGTTTGCTGCGCGCGCATTGGTGGAACAGGCTGTGGTTGCCCAGTTCGTGTCCACGGCGCGCCGCCGCGCGCCAGTGTTCCATCCGCAGCGCGACCGACGGGTTCGACATCTGCAGGTAGAAACTGCCCTTGAGTCCGTACTTGTCGAGGGTGGGGATGGCATGGTCGAGCTGCGAATCGAGGGCGTCGTCGTAGGCCAGGCTGACCGCCGCCCGGGCGCCGTGCGGCCATGCGAAGGCCGGGCCCGCATCAGCCGCGAAGGCCGGTCCGCCGCCCGCCAGGCCGGCGCACACGGCCAGCACGGCAAGGACGCGCCGGCGGTGGTGCAGCGCGTTCGGGTGTCCACATCGCTCCATATGCTCCTTTGCCTGGCCAGTATTTGGAAACGTTCCCATTGTCGTCTGCGCAATAGTGCACCGAGGTGTTTGGCGTGTCAATTGCGGCGTCGCGGCGCGCGCCGCACGGACCCGCCGCCATTTATCCCCTGTCGCCAGCTGGGGTGTTGCAAAACAGCCGCAGTGGACCGCCTACCGACACGGAATATTCCGTTGACAATTTTTTTTTCCAACCCTAATATTCAGACAACTCGCATGGAAACGTTTCCATGCCCCGGAAAGCGCGCTCGAACAACGCGGCTCTCGCCGACCAGCCTGGCAGCAGCCGGCACGGTGGCGAAGCGGCGCCGGAGCGGGGGAGGAAGCAGGACGACAGCATGAGCGCCGGCAGCGTGCAGCGATGGTTGGGGCCGGCAGTGGTAGTGGAGACACCGTTGGTGGGTGACGGTCAAAATTTAAAAAAACAGGAGAGCACCATGTATTACCCCAAGGCTAGACAGACGTTGATGAGCCTGGCAGTCGCCAGCGCATGCGCGGCATTCATGCCGGCCCATGCCCAGGAAGTCGCTTCCACCCCGGGCGCTGCCGCCACCAGCGAGCAGGCAGCGCAGGAAGCGACCAGCCCATCGTCGCCGGCCGGCGTCCAGACCGTCGTCGTGACCGGCCTGCGCGCCAGCCTCGAATCGTCGATGAACCTCAAGCGCAACGCGCAGGGCTTCGTCGACGGCATCGTCGCCGAAGACATCGGCAAATTCCCGGATACCAACCTGGCCGAGTCGCTGCAGCGCATCAGCGGGGTGTCGATCGACCGCAGCATCGGCGAAGGCTCGAAAGTCACCGTGCGCGGCGTCGGTCCCGACTTCAACCTGGTGCTGCTCAATGGCCGCCAGATGCCGACCTCGAGCCTGGGCGACCGCCCGGGCCGCGGCTATGACTTCGCCAACATCGCCTCGGAAGGCGTGTCCCAGCTGCAGGTGTACAAATCGGCGCGCGCCGAAACTCCGACCGGCGGCATCGGCGCCACCATCAACGTGCTGACCGCGCGTCCGCTGGCGCGTCCGGGCCTGCAGGCCACGGTCGGCGTCAAGGGCGTGTACGACAAGTCGGCCGAGAACCTGCCGGGCGACGTCAAGCGCGGCGACAAGGTCACCCCAGAAATCTCTGGCCTGTACAGCAACACCTTTGGCGACGGCAAGTTCGGTATCGCCCTGACCGGCAGCTATCAGGAACGCAACCTGGGCTACAACCAGGCCGCCGTCTCGAATGGCTGGAAGGGCCCGTTCCGCGGCGACGAGAACAACTGGGGCACCATCCCGGCAGGCACCGCCGGCAACCGCCCGCAAGGCAGCACCCTGTACCAGGTGCCGCAAAACCTGAACTACAACATGAGCGGGATCCAGCGCCAGCGCACCAACGGCCAGCTGACCTTCCAGTTCGCACCGACCAAGGCGCTGACCACCACCCTGGACTACACCTACTCGGAAAACAAGATCCAGACCCGCCGCAACGACATCTCGGCCTGGTTCAACTTCGGCCCGTCCACCAGCACCTGGACCGGCGGCCCGATCGCCGGCCCGCTGACCTACACCGAGCAGATCCCGACCGCCAACAGCGATATCGCCATGGGCGCCGCCGACTTCGCGACCAAGACCCAGAACAAGTCGCTGGGCTTTAACACCGCGTGGCGCGTGAACAGCGACATCCGCCTCGAACTCGACGTGCACAAGTCGACCGCCGAATCGAAGCCGGACAGCCCCTTCGGCTCCAGCAACACCCTGGGCACCGCCAGCTTCAGCCGCGGCGACACCGGCGTCGACTTCTCGAAGGACTTCCCGGTGCTGAGCATCGCCGGCGCCGACTTCGCGCGCGCCCCGCAGCAGGTCACCGGCTCGGTGTTCGAGAACGGCTACGTGAAGAGCGAGATCGAACAGGCCCAGGTGCACGGCAGCTGGAAGCTGCTGGAAGCGTCCGAGCTCAAGTTCGGCCTGGCCAGCACCGACGTGAACAACCGCTCGGCCTTCTCGGTGCAGCAGCGCGACACCTGGGGCGGCGCCACCGTACCGTCCGACTACCCGGCCAGCCTGTTCCACCAGGAGAGCCTGCGCCAGTACTTCGACAACATCGACGGCAGCGACAACCCGGCCCTGTTCAACACCTTCTACACCTTCAACTTCGACCAGGTGCGCCAGGCCGCGGCCAAGGCCTCGGGCCTGCCTAACCTGTACCTGCCGAAGACCACCTACGACACCGACCAGCGCACCCGCGAAAAATCGAAGAGCCTGTACCTGCAGTTCAATACCGACTGGGATACCGCGCTGCCGATCCACACCTCGGTCGGTGTGCGCTACGAGAAGACCGACGTCACCTCGACCGCGCTGGTGCCGATCGCCACCACCATCAGCTGGGTCTCGCAGAACGAATTCCCGGTGGCCTTCGGCACGCCGTCCTTCACCACCTTGACTGGCAAGTACCACCACGTGCTGCCAAGCTTCGATGCGGACATCGAGCTGCGCTCGGACATGAAGGGCCGCTTCAGCTACGGCGAAACCATCGGCCGTCCGCGCTACGACCAGCTCACCGGCGGCCAGGTGCTCGATACCCTGGCGCGCGTGCAGGGCGGCACCGGCCGCCAGGGCAATCCGGGCCTGCTGCCGGTCAAGTCGAAGAACATCGACCTGGCCTACGAGTGGTACTACGGGAAATCGAGCTTCGTCTCGCTCGGCCACTTCCGCAAGAGCCTCGAGAACTACGCCGGCCAGTCGCAAGTGGTGGCCCAGCCCTTCGGCCTGCGCACCCCGGTGGGCGGCGCCTACTGGAACGCCGCGGTGGGCGCGGGCTGCGTCGCGACCGACCTGACCTGCATCCGCAACTACATTCTGCGCAACTTCAACGGCCGCCCCGGCGTCACCCGCGGCACCGACGACGCGACCGGCAATGCGACCGGCACCATCATCGGCCAGCCGAACGACCCGATCGCCAACTTCCAGATCACCAGCTACTCGAACCAGAAAGCGGCGCGCCTGCGTGGCCTGGAACTCAATGTCCAGCACATGTTCGGCAACAGCGGCTTCGGCGTTTCGGCCAACTACACCAAGGTCGATTCGGGCCTGGCGTACAACAACGCCAGCATCGGCGAGCAGTTCGCGCTGGTCGGCATGAGCGATTCGGCCAACCTGGTGGGTATCTTCGAGAACGACAAGTGGAACGTGCGCGCGGCCTATAACTGGCGCGACAAGTTCCTGTCCTCGACCTTCGACGGCTCGGGTCCGAACCCGAACTATGTCGAAGCCTACGGACAGCTCGACCTGAGCATCGGCTACAACATCAGCAAGAACCTGTCGCTGCAGTTCGAGGGCATCAACCTGACCGACGAAATCAAGCGCATCCACGGCCGCACGGAGCGCAACCTGCTGTACGTCGAGCAGTCGGGTCCACGCTACATGCTGGCCGCCCGCTACAAGTTCTGACCGCCTTTCCACGCCCGTGGAAAGCGTCAAAGGCCGCGGCCCCGCCGCGGCCTTTTCAGGTTAGACTTGGCCCGCATTCGTTCTATGGAAACCCAACATGGTCAGTAGCGCCATCAGGCATGTCGTCATCGTCGGTGGAGGCTCGGCCGGCTGGCTCACGGCCGCCGTGCTGGCCTCCAGCCTCGAAACGCAGGAACGCGGCGGCGCGCGCGTGACCCTGGTCGAATCGCCCGACGTGCCCACCATCGGCGTCGGCGAAGGCACCTGGCCCACCATGCGCGACACCCTGCGCGCGGCCGGCCTGTCCGAGTCGGCGTTCTTTCGCGAATGCGACGCCGCCTTCAAGCAGGGCTCGCGCTTCAACGGCTGGGTCACGGGCGCCGCCGACGATGTGTACTTCCATCCCTTCGTGCTGCCCCAGGGCTGGGGCGACGCCGATCTGGCCGGGCGCTGGCTCGAACGCCACAGCCACGTTCCCTTCGCCGACATGGCCAGCTACCAGCCGCACCTGTGCGTGCAGGGCCGCGCACCCAAGCAGGCGATGACGCCCGAATTCGCGGCGGTGGCCAACTACGGCTACCACCTCGACGCCGGCAAGTTCGGCAGCTTCCTCAAGAAGCACTGCCTGGAACAGCTGGGCGTGCACTTCGTGCCCGACCACGTCACCGGCATCGCCTCGCACGACAACGGCGACATCGCGGCCCTGCACACCAAGGCGCACGGCGCGCTGGCGGGCGACCTGTTCGTCGACTGCAGCGGCATGCAGTCGCTGCTGCTGGGGCAGCACTACGGCGTGCCCTTCCTGTCGCAACGCGGGGTGCTGTTCAACGACAGCGCGCTGGCGGTGCAGGTGCCCTATGCGAACGAACATGACCCGATCGCCTCGCAAACCAGCTCCACCGCGCAGGCAGCCGGCTGGATCTGGGACATCGGCCTGCCGGCCCGGCGCGGCATCGGCCACGTGTACTCGAGCGCGCATACCAGCGACGAACAGGCCGAGCTGGCGCTGCGCGCCTACATCCGCGCCACCGGCGGTCCAGGCGACATCCCGCCGCCGCGCAAGCTGTCCTTCCACCCCGGCTACCGCGAACAATTCTGGCACCGCAACTGCGTGGCCATCGGGCTGTCCGCCGGCTTCATCGAGCCCCTGGAGGCCTCGGCGCTGGCGATGGTCGAATTGTCGGCCGCGATGCTGGCCGACGAGATGCCCGTTACGCGCGCCCAGATGGACATCAGCGCGCGCCGCTTCAACGAGACCTTCACCTACCGCTGGGAGCGGGTGATCGACTTCCTCAAGCTGCACTATGTGCTGAGCCGGCGCGAGGACAGCGACTACTGGCGCGACAACCGCCGCAGCGAGACCATCCCGCAGCGCCTGGCGGACATGCTGGCGCTGTGGACCCACCGCCCGCCTTCGCGTCACGATTTCAGCCGCATCCAGGAAGTCTTCCCGGCCGCGAGCTACCAGTATATTTTGTATGGCATGGGCTTTCGTCCCGAACCGGGCCTGGCCCGGCGGCCGCGGGTGGGGGAGAGCGACGGCGACACCGCCGACGGCTTCTTCCGCCAGGCCGCCGACCTGACCCGCAGGATGCTGCCCGCACTGCCGGACAACCGCGCACTCATCGCCCACATCGTGCGCCATGGGCTGCCCAAGCACTGAACCACCACCGAATAAAAGAGATCAAGCATGGCCAACCCAGTACTGCTCAATAACATCGATCACAAAGACCTGCGCGTGATTACCCGCCACGGCCACGGCCTGGCCGACGAAGTGGCCTACGTGCCGACCTTCCCGGCCGAATTCCGCCTGCTGCAGGCGCATTACCCGATCGTCTTCAGCAAGACCGGCGAGGGCGACGCCCTCGAGCCGATCGTGCTGCTCGGCTTCGAGGCCGGCGAAAACCTGTTCCTGCAAGCCGATGGCTGGGACGCCGCCACCATCCCGCTGATGGTCGACCGCCAGCCCTTCCTGATCGGGCAGCATGGCGAGGAGCTGATGATCCACATCGACCTGGACAGCCCGCGCGTGGGCGAGGGCGAGGGCGAGGCGATCTTCCTGCCGCATGGCGGCATGTCGCCCTACCTCGAGAACATCAATTCGATCCTGCTGGCCATCCACGAAGGCATGCAGTCGAACGCGGGCTTCATGGCGGCGCTGGCCCAGCACGAGCTGGTCGAAGGCTTCTCGCTCGACATCGAACTCGACGACGGCGCCCAGCACCGCCTGGCCGGCTTCTACACCATCAACGAAGAACGCCTGGCCGCGCTGGATGCGCCAGCGATCGACAGCCTGCACAAGGCCGGCTACCTGGCGCCGATCTACTTCCAGCTGGCCTCGCTGTCGAACTTCCGCGCGCTGATCGACCGCAAGAACCTGCGCCATGCTGCCCGCACCTAAAGAAATCCGCGAGCTCACCGGCCTCACGCCGCGTGACCTCGGCCCTGGCATCCTCGAGTCCACCGAGCCGTTGGTGCTGCGCGGCCTGCTGGCGCACTGGCCGGCGGTGGCCGCCGCGCGCGCGTCCACCGGTGCGGCCGACGCCTACCTGCGCCGCTTCTACCGCGACGCCACCGTCACCGCCATGCTCGGCACGCCCGAGACGGGTGGGCGCTTCTTCTACAATGAAGACCTGAGCGGCTTCAACTTCGCCCCGGTGCGGGTGCGGCTCGACAGGGTGCTGTCGGAGCTGGAGCGCTACCGCGGCGCCGCCAAGGAACCGGCGATCTACGTCGGCTCCACCACCATCGACACCTGCCTGCCGGGCTTCCACGACGAGAACACCATCGACCTGGGCGGGCGCGACGCGCTGGGCAGCATCTGGATCGGCAACCGCACCCGCATCGCCGCGCATTACGACCTGCCGGACAACCTGGCCTGCGTCGTCGCCGGGCGCCGCCGCTTCACCCTGTTCCCACCGCAGCAGGTGGCCAACCTGTATATCGGCCCGCTCGACCTGACCCCGGCCGGCCAGGCCATCAGCCTGGTCGACTTCCACGATCCCGACCTGGAACGCTTCCCGCGCTTCGCCCAGGCGATGGAGCACGCCCAGGCGGCCGAACTGGAACCGGGCGACGCGCTGTTCATCCCCAGCATGTGGTGGCACCACATCGAGGCGCTGGGCGAATTCAACGTGCTGGTGAATTACTGGTGGCGCCAGTCGCCCGATTACATGGACACGCCGATGAACGCGCTGATGCACGCATTGATGAGCGTGCGCGACCTGCCACTTGAACAGCGCAAGGCCTGGCAGGAGCTGTTCCGCCATTACGTCTTCGAAGCCGACGAGGGCACGGCCGCCCATATTCCCGAGCAGGCCAGGCACAGCCTCGGCCCGCTCGACGGCGACGCCGTGCGCGCCATCCGGGCCCAATTGTTAAAACGAATGAACCGCTGAGGAGACCGCAGGTGGAGACCAAGGGACCGAATGGAATGGGAAGGCCGGTACGCCGCGTCGTCATCGCTGGCGGCGGCACCGCCGGCTGGATGGCGGCCGCCTGCATCTCGAAGGTATTAGGAAAACAGCTCGACATCAGGCTGGTCGAATCCGACGAGATCGGCACCGTGGGCGTGGGCGAGGCCACCATCCCGACCCTGCTGAACTTCCACAACCTGCTCGAGATCAACGAGCAGGAGTTCATGGCCGAGACCAAGGCCACCTTCAAGCTGGGCATCAGCTTCGAGAACTGGCGCAACGTGAACGAGGACTACATCCACTCGTTCGGCCTGACCGGCACCGACCATTGGACCGCCGGCTTCCAGCACTTCTGGCACAAGGGCCGCGAGCGCGGCCTGGCCGGCGACTACGGCGACTACTGCCTCGAGCTGCGCGCCGCGCAAGAAAACAAGTTCGCCCACCTGCCGCGCAATGGCATGAACTACGCCTACCACCTCGACGCGAGCGCCTACGCGCGCTATCTGCGCAAGTTCAGCGAACGCCTGGGCGTGCAGCGCATCGAAGGCAAGATCGTCGACGTCACGACCAGTGCGCTCACGGGCCACATCCGCTCGATCACGCTCGATTCCGGCGCCGACATCGAGGGCGACCTGTTCATCGACTGCACGGGTTTTCGCGCGCTGCTGATCGGCGAGGCGATGAAGGTGAAGTACCAGGACTGGTCGCAATGGCTGTTCAACGACTGTGCGGCCGCGCTGCAGACGGCGTCCGCCGGCGACGCGGTGCCGCTCACGCGTTCGATCGCGCACGCCTTCGGCTGGCAATGGCGCATCCCGCTGCAGCACCGGGTCGGCAATGGCATCGTGTTCTCGAGCCGCTACGTGGAGCAAGACGAAGCGATTGCAGCGCTGCAGGCCAACATCGTGGGCGAGCCCTTGATGAAACCGCGCGTCATCAAGTTCACGCCCGGCCAGCGCGAGCAGGTCTGGAAAGGCAATTGCGTGGCGATCGGCCTGTCGAGCGGCTTCCTGGAGCCGATCGAATCGACCAGCATCCACCTGATCCAGCGCGGCATCGTGCGCCTGATGCAGATGTTCCCGGCCAATGGCATCGCCCAGACCGACGTCGAGGAATACAACCGCCAGGCCGCGACCGAGATCGAACACATCCGCGACTTCATCATCCTGCACTACAAGGTCAACAACCGGCTCGATCCCTACTGGCGCGACGCGCGCGAGATGCAGGTCCCGGTGTCGCTGCAGCACCGCATTGACCTCTTCCGCCAAACCGGCCGCGTGTTCCGCGTGCCCAACGAGCTGTTTGCCGAAAATTCCTGGATCCAGGTGATGCTGGGGCAGGGCATCATGCCGCTGCAGCACCACCAGACCGCCGACCTGATGGGCGACGCCGAGCTGTCGCATTTCCTCGGCGCGATCAAGGGGCAGGTCGACAAGACGGTGGCGCAGCTGCCCGCGCACCAGGCTTATGTCGAGCGTTACTGCTCGGCGCCGAAGTAAGCCAGGAACATCGACACCGCCGCCTCGATCACCGGCGCCTGCTGGGCCGGCGCCAGCGGGGCGGCGCCCATCGCTACCTGGGGCCAGAAGGCGAAAGCCTTGATCTGCCCCTGCAGCATCGTCGCAGCGAAAGCCGGGTCGCCGGCCTTCAGCCTGCCATCGGCCTGGGCCGCCCGGATCCAGGCAGTCACCCCTTCCTCGCGCTCGTTCAGGCGCGCAAAAATCGGCAGCGCGCGCTCCGGCGCGTGGATCGCTTCCGAGATCGCCACCCGCGCGAGATCCAGGAAATCGCGGTCCTCCAGGGTGCGCAGCTTGAGGCGCACCAGTTCCGTGAGCTGCTCGCGCAGGCCAAGGTCGCTGCGGTAGGGCAGTTCCATCAGCGCCGCGCTGCTCTCGAACAGCTGCACGATGGTTTCCGCAAACAGCTCTTCCTTGCTGGGGAAGTGGTTATAGACCGTACGTTTCGACACTTCCGCCACCAGGGCGATCCGGTCCATGCTGGTGGCGTCGAAGCCGTTCGCCCGGAATTCGCCGGCGGCGGCGGTGACGATGGCGTTGCGCTTGCGGTCGGTGAGGCGGGGAGCGTTCATCCATTAATTTTACACCCACCAGTTTACTTTCTCCAAAATAGAAACTACACTGTGTAGTGTACTTTTGCCGTTCATGTCAGGTTATTCATGCGCATTCTGTTCGTCACGCTACTTCTGGGAGTCGTCTCCATCATGGCCTACTGCACCCTCGCTACCGCTACCGCTACCGCTACCGCTACCGCTACCGCTACCGCTACCGCTACCGCTACCGCTACCGCTACCGCTACCGCTACCGCTGCGCCGCACCGCGACGCTTCGCCCCATTTCCTGGACGGCAAATTCCGCAACGCGATCAAGATGCGCGACTACAGCATCGGCGAAATGGCCAGCCTGTGGTGGAACGCCATGCTCAACAAGCCGGCCGGCACCATGCCGAAGGAGGCGATCCCGGTGCGTGCGTTGACCCGGGCCGCCCTGCTGGCCGCGCCCGACAACACCCTGTACCGCCTCGGCCACTCGACCATGCTGGTGAAGCTGGGCGGCGCCTTCTACCTGACCGACCCGGTGTTTTCCGAGCGCGCTTCGCCAGTGCAGTGGGCCGGCCCCAAGCGCTTCCATGCGCCGCCGATCAGCATCGAGGAACTCCCGCCGATCAAGGCCGTCATCCTGTCGCACGACCATTACGACCACCTCGATTTCGCCGCCATCAAGGCGCTGGCCGCCAAGACCGAGCACTTCCTTACCCCGCTGGGCGTGGGCGACCGGCTGGTGGCGTGGGGCGTGGACGCGGCCAAGGTGCGCCAGTTCGACTGGTGGCAGGAAGCGCGTATCGATGGTGTGCGTTTCGTCGCCACGCCGGCCCAGCACTTCTCGGGCCGCACATTGGCCGACCGCGACACCACGCTGTGGGCGTCCTGGGTGATCCTGCACCAGGACCTGCGCCTGTTCTTCAGCGGCGACAGTGGCTATTTCACCGGCTTCAAGGAGATCGGCGAACGCTTCGGCCCGTTTGATGTCGCGATGGTGGAAACCGGCGCCTACGACCCGCAGTGGCCGGACGTGCACATGCAGCCGGAAGAAACCCTGCAGGCCTTCCTCGACCTGAAGGGCAAGTGGCTGCTGCCGGTCCACAACGGCACCTTCGACCTGGCCCTGCACCGCTGGCAGGACCCGCTTGAGCGCATCTCTGCCTTGGCGGCGGCAAAAGGCGCGCTGCTGACGACGCCGGAAATGGGCGAGCCGCTGCGGCTCGCACAGCCGCATGCCGGCGCGCCGTGGTGGCGTGGCCTGGAGTGAGTCCGCAATAAAAAATGCCCGCGATGAAGCGGGCATTTTTTTACCAAACGGTCAGGAAATCAGGCCGTGGCGACCGGCTGCTTGTGCAGGTTCACATACTTCACGCCGTAGTACAGGATGAACAGGTAGCACACGGCAGGCACCAGGAAGGATGGCTGCAGGCCGATGGTGTCGGCAAACATGCCCTGGATGAAGGGCACCACGGCGCCGCCCACGATCGCCATGCACAGGATGCCCGAACCTTGGCCGGTGAACTTGCCCAGGCCGTGCAGCGCGAGGCTGAAGATGGTCGGGAACATGATCGAATTGCACAGGCCGACCGCGATGATCGCCCACATCGCCAGCTGGCCTTCGCTGAAGGTCGCCAGCAGCACCAGCAGGATCGAACCGAGGGCATTGAAGGCCAGGGTCTTGCCCGGGCTGATGTAGCGCATCACGGCGAAGCCGATGAAACGGCCCACCAGCGCGCCGCCCCAGTACAGGCTGACGTACTGCGCCGCGTCCGCGTGGCTCAGGCCAGCGATATTGCCCTCGCCGAGGAAGTTGATCAGGAAGCTGCCGATGCTCACCTCGGCGCCCACATACAGGAAGATCGCGACTGCGCCCAGCACCAGGTGGCGATAGGCCATCGCGCCGCCCTTGCCGTCGAGGGCCGGCTTGCCGTCGTCGGCGTGGTCGAGCTTCGGCAGCTTGGCCACCGCGAACAGCACCGCCAGGATCGCCAGCGCCGCCGCCAGGGCCAGGTAAGGGCCCTGCACCGCGGCCGCTTCCTGCGCCTTGTGCGCGGCCTGCTCGGCGGCCGACATGGCCGCCAGCTGGTCCGCGCCCACCGCTGCCGCGGACAGGATCAGCAAGCCGCCCAGCGCCGGCGCCACCGTGGTGCCGAGCGAATTGAAGGCCTGGGTGAGGGTGAGGCGGCTGGACGCCGTCGGCGCCGGCCCGAGCACGGTCACGTAGGGGTTGGCCGCCACCTGCAGGATGGTGATGCCGCTGGCCAGCACGAAGAAGGCGAACAGGAACAGGCCGTAACCGCCTTTCGAGGCCGGGTAGAACAGCGCGCAGCCGGCGGCCGCGATCATGAGGCCCGTCACGGCGCCGTTCTGGTAGCCGATCTTCTTGATCAGCATCCCGGCCGGCAGCGACACGATGAAATAGGCGCCGAAGAAGCAGAACTGCACCAGCATCGCCTGCAGGTAGGTGAGGGTGTAGATCGACTTCAGGTGCGGGATCAGCACGTCGTTGAGCGACGTGAGCAGGCCCCACATGAAGAACAGGATGGTGACGATGACGAGCGCACTGGTGTGCTGGGTATGCTCGCCCGGCGTAGCCTGCGCCGCCGAAGGCGACGCGGCGGCTGCCGTGGGTTTCGGTGCTGTGTTCTGCATGGGGTCTCCGTATTGTTAATGCAGTGCTGCGACATGATCCGACAGCATGGCGGATACGCCACGCAGCGCCGGGTATTGCTCGGTGATCAGGTAAGTCGGGATGCGCGCGAGGTAGGGGCCCAGGCGTCCCTTGTCCTCGAAGCGTTCGCGGAAGGCCGATCCGGTGAACAGCTTGCCCAGGCGCGGCGCGATGCCGCCCCCGATATACATGCCGCCGGTCGCGCCCAGCGTGAGCGCGACGTTGCCGGCCACGCTGCCAAGGATAGCGCAGAATGCTTCGACGGTGCGAAGGCAGTCGGCCGAGCTCCCGGCCAGCGCCGCGCCGGTGATGGCCGGCGCCTCGAGGCGCTTGCCGGTACGGGCCCAATGGATCAGCTCCAGCCCCATGCCCGACAGCAGGCGCTCGGCCGACACGTGGCCGTACTCGCCCCACAAGGCTTCCAGGATCGCCACTTCTTCCTTGCTGGACGGGGCGAAGCTCACGTGGCCCCCTTCGCCCGCCAGCGCGATCCAGCGCCCGCCGGCCGGGATCACACCCGAGACGCCCAGGCCGGTGCCGGGCCCGATCAGGCCGATGGGGCGGTTGGGCAGTTCGATGCCGCCGCCGATCCGCTCGCGGCCATCGAGCCCCAGGTGGGGCAGCGACATCGCCAGCGCGGCGAAATCGTTCACTACCAGCAGCGTCGCCAATCCCTGCTGCACCCGCAACTCCTCGATCGAAAAGCTCCAGTGGTGGTTGGTCATGCTGACCCGGTCTTCCTCCACCGGGTTGGCGATCGCGATCGCCGCGTGGCGCAGGCCCTGCACCGCGCAGCCGCGCGCGGCCGCCTGGCCAAGGTAGGCCTGCATCGCCGCGCCCAGGGTCGGGTAATCGGCGCAGGCCAGCACGTCGATATCGGCCAGGCCGGCGCTCGCCGACTCCAGTGCGAAGCGGGCATTGGTGCCGCCGATGTCGGCCAGCAGCCGCAGTTCCTGGCTCATCGCAGGTCCTCGCAGCGCACGGCGTCCGGTTCCACGGCGGCGCCGCCGGCGATCTCGATGCTGGTGAAGGCGGCGGCAAAGGCGGCGTCGCTAGTGATCTGGAATGGTGCATCGACCTTCGCCAGGTCAGTGCCCCTGGCCTGGAAGCAGGCGAGCGGGATCTTGACGGTCTGCTTGCCCTTGCCGGCCAGGCGCTGGAACAGCGCGGTGGCGTCGAGCGTGCCGGCGCCCATGCCCATGCTGACCTTGCCGGCCGGTGCGCCGGTGACGATGGTGTCGAAGCGCAGCGCCGCGTTGGTGCTGGCCGCCGCCGGCAGCACCATCGGACGCGCGCCGCGCGCCTCCAGCGTGGCCGGACCGGTCCAGGTCACCAGCTTGGCGTCCTGCTGGGTATTGACCTGCGAAGTCTGCACGGTGACGCCTGGCAGGGTAAAGGTTGAGTTGAGGTCGGCGCCCAGCACCATGTGTTGCGATCCGGCACGGATATGCAGCGGGAAGCTGGCGCGGTCGGCCTGGCTGAACACCGGGAAGGTATTGCTCACACCGCAGCCGCCGGACGGGTAGGCGGCGTCCAGCTTGCCGACTGTCGAGCGGGTGGCCGTCTTCAGGCCGTAACCCCAGGCGAACAGCGGCGCGTAGTCCTTGTCGCCGACATTCAGGTCGGTCTGGCAGGCGGACTTCGGCCACGAGAAGGGCAGCTTGCCGCTGAATGCATGGCGCTTGGCACCGGCCACCAGCAGGTCCGACACGCCCTTGCCCTCGGTGCCCGGCAGCCAGGCGGCCACGAAGACGTCCGACAGGTTGAGCAGGTCGTTGACGAACAGCGGGCGGCCCGAGACGAATACGGTGACCACCGGCTTGCCCTTGCCGGCCACCGCCTGCAGGACCGCCAGGTCTTCCGGATAGCGCCCGCTGTGGCGCAGGGTTCCGTTGGGGCCGATGTCGCCGTCGCCTTCCGCATACGGGCGCTCGCCGATGACCGCGATCACCGCATCGAAGGCCGCCACGTCCACGCCTTGCCCATCGACGCTGAACGTCACCTTGTCCGTGCCCGCCGCGTCGCGAATGCCGGCCAGGATCGTGTCGCCGTTCGGGAAGTCGGCATTGGTGTTGGCCGTGCCCTGCCAGGTGATCGACCAGCCGCCGCTCTGGTTCGACATGTCGTCCGCGCTTTTCCCCACCACGAGGATCTTCTTGCCGCGGGCGATCGGCAGCACCGGGTTGTCGTTCTTGAGCAGTACCAGCGATTCGCGCACCGCGCGGCGCGCCAGTTCGCGCGGCTTCATCGCCGCGTCCTTGCCTGCGTAGGCGTTCTGGGCCGGACTCTTGTCGAACAGGCCGGCGCGCAGCTTGACGCGGATGATGCGGCTGACCGCATCGTCGATGCGCGCCATCGGGATCTCGCCCGCTTCCACCTGCTTGATGGTGTTGGCGATGAAGGCCTTCCAGTCGTCCGGCACCATGATCATGTCGTTGCCGGCATTGATCGCCGCCGCGCAGCTGTCGTTGCGGCAGCCCGGCACTTCGCCGTGGCCGTTCCAGTCGGTGACGACGAAACCGTCGAAGCCCATCTTGCCCTTGAGGGTGTCGGTGAGCATGCTGCGGCTGCCGTGCATCTTGCCGTAGTTGGTGCCGCCGGCGACGTCGTTCCACGAGTTGAACGAGGACATGACGGTCTGGGCCCCGGCCTGCAGGGCAGGGTAGTAGCCGGCCCCGTGGATGTTGATCATCTGGGCCTTGCTCGACTTGTTGACGCCACGGTCCTTGCCGTGTTCGGTGCCGCCGTCGCCGATGAAGTGCTTGGCGGTGGCGATGGTGTTGGCGTCATCCTTGAGCTTGCCCTGCATGCCGCGCACATAGGCGCCGGCATAGCTTTTCACCACGTCCGGATTCTCGGAATAGCTTTCATAGGTGCGCCCCCAGCGGTCGTCGCGCACCACGGCCAGGGTCGGCCCGAACACCCAGGCGATGCCGCTGGCGCGGGTGGCTTTCGCGGTGGCTGCGCCGATTTCCTCGAGCAGCTTCGGGTTGCGCGCCGCGCCCAGGCCGATATTGTGCGGGAAGAGGGTCGCGCCAAAGACGTTGTTGTGGCCATGCACCGCATCGGTTCCCCACACCACCGGCACTTTGACCGCCATGTCGGTGGCCATCGAGGCTTCGTGGTAGCGCTGGGCCAGCGCCAGCCATTCGGCCGCATTCGCATGCTTGTTCCCGTTCGGCCAGCTGCCGCCGCCATTGAGCACCGAGCCGAGGTAGTAGCGTTTCACGTCCTCCGGCGACGCGCTCTTGATCTCGGGCTGGGTCATCTGGCCGACCTTCTGCGCCAGCGTCATCTTGCCGACGATGTCGCGCACGCGCTGCTCGAGCGCCGCGTCCTTGCCGATGGCGCTGTGGACGCGCGGCCAGTCTGTCATCGGCGCCGCACTGGCGGGAAGGGCGGCGGCGAGGGCAAGCGCCAGTACTGGATTGCGGAGCATGGGTGTCATGGCTGTCTTTCTAAGTAGGATCTCATTCGCCGTGCAGGAAGGAGCGGTACCACTTGCCGCTGCTTTTCAGGCGCCGTTCCTGGGTCGCGTAATCGATGTGGGTGAGCCCGAAGCGCTTCAGGTAGCCTTCCGCCCATTCGAAATTGTCGAGCAGGCTCCAGGCGAAGTAGCCCTTCACCGGCGCGCCGTCCCGGATCGCGCACTTGAGCGAGGCCAGGTGGCTCACCAGGTATTGGCGCCGCTCGACGTCGTCGATCTCGCCATCCGCGCCCACCTGGTCCGGATAGCAGGAACCGTTCTCGGTGATGTACATCGGGCCCGGGTGGTAGTCGTCCTCGATGCGCGCCAGGAGTTCGGCCAGTCCCGCGGGCGCGACTTCCCATCCCATGTAGGTGGTCGCGGCGCCTTCGGCCGGCGGCAGCACGCGCGCCGACAGGGGCGCGTGCGCCGGGTCGTGCTCGATGGTCTCGGGGAAGTAGTAGTTCACGCCAAGGAAATCGGTCGGCACCGCGATGGCGTCCAGGTCGCCCGGCAGCACGATTGGCGCGGCGTCGCCGATGGCCTCGAGCGTCGCCTGCGGGTAGCCGCGCCCATACAGCGGATCGAGGAACCAGCGGTAGCGCAGGCCGTCATGGCGCGCGGCGGCGGCGATGTCTTCCGGCTTGCCGCTGGCCGCGCGCACCGGGTGCAGGCTCAGGGCGATGCCGACCTGCGCATCCGGCACGTTGGCGCGGATCAGCGGCACCGCCTTGCCGTGCGAGAGCAGCACGTGGTGGGCCACCTGCAGCGCGGTCTTGAAGTCGGTGTTGCCGGGCGCATGCCAGCCTTCGAAGTTGCCGATGATAGCGGTGCACCAGGGCTCGTTGTGCGTGATCCAGTGCTGCACGCGGTCGCCCAGGCGGCGCGTCATCGCATCCACGAAGGCCAGGTAGGCGTCGACGGTGGCGCGGTTATTCCAGCCGCCGGTGTCTTGCAGGTATTGCGGCAGGTCCCAGTGGTAGAGCGTGGCCCAGGGCTGCAGGCCGCGTTCCAGCATGCCGTCCACCAGGCGCGAATAGAAATCCAGCCCCTTTTCGTTCGGCTTGCCGCCGACCTCGGAAAAGATGCGCGGCCAGGCGATCGAGAAGCGGTAGGCGTTCAGGCCCATGTCGCGGCCGATGTCGAAGTCTTCCGGCCAGCGGTGGTAGTGGTCGCAGGCGACCGCGCCGCTGGAACCGTCCTTCACCTTGCCCGGGGTGGCGGCGAAACGGTCCCAGATCGACTCGACCCGGCCGTCTTCGGAAGCGGCGCCTTCGATCTGGTACGAGGAGGTGGCACAGCCCCACAAAAAGTCGGGGGCAAAATCGCCGCGCGATGGTGCGCCCGGCTCGGGAATGTCAGCTTTTTTCATGGTCTGGTCTTATGTGGATGCGCGCGTGTCGATATACGCAAGAATATTTGGAAAGCTTTCCATTTGCAATCTAAAAAAAAGGCGGACGAGGCCGCACAGGGCGCCGTCCTTCATTTTTTCGCCTTGCGGGTGGGTGCGACCCGCGCCAGCGAGGCGCGCAGGGTCACGCTGACCGGGAAGGTGCGCGAGACCGGGCGCTGCAGGTCGTAGCAGCGGTTGAGCAGGGCGTTGAGGCCATTGAGCGTCATTTCGCGCCACGGCATATGCACCGAGGTCAGGCGCGGGGCGGCAAACGCCGCGCTGGGCGTGTCGTCGTAGCCGATCACGGACAAGTCGCGCGGCACGCTGATGCCGGCTTCCTGGAAATAGGACAGGGCGCCCACCGCCATCTCGTCGTTGGCGCAGAACAGCGCGGTGCAGCTGCGGCCCGAATCGATCAGCTCCTTGGCCGCGGCCCAGCCGCCGGCCGGCGAAAAATCGCTCTCGGCCACCCACAGCTTGGCGGTATCGATGCCTTCGCCTTCCAGTTCGTCCATGAAGCCCTTGATGCGGGCCACGTTGTCGGCCAGCGCCGCCGGGCCCGAGAGCACGGCGATGTCGCGGTGCTTGTAGTCGAGCAGGGTGCGCGCCGCCATGCGCCCGCCCAGCACGTGGTCGACTGTGAAGCACTGGTCGGGAATGCCGGTGAATTCGTGGTTCAGCGCGACCAATTGGCGCTGCTTGCCGCCGAGGGTGGCGAGGTCGTCGTCGGTGAGGGCGCTGGTCATCATGATCAGGCCGTCGCAACCGCGCTCGATCAGGAACTCGATGCCTTCCATCGCCTGGCGCCGCGCGTCGCCCAGGCCGACGCCGAAGGCCACCACCATGTGCAGGCCGGCGGCGCGCAGCTCGGTGTCGATGATCTGCAGGATCGGGGTATAGAAGGTGCCGCTCAGGACAGGGATGTAGACGCCGATCATCCGGCTGGTGCCGGACAGCAGGGCGCGCGCCGCGTGCGAAGGGCGGAATCCCAGCTCGTCGATCGCCTTGCGCACCCGCTCCAGGGTGGCAGGCGACACCGATCCCTTGCCGCTGACGACACGGGAAGCGGTGCCGAGGCCAACCCCGGCGAGGCGCGCTACGTCCTTGATGGTTGCCACTGGAGATCCTTCATTCTTGAGCGGTTTTTCAAAAAACACTGAAGCATACTGCATTAAACTGACACTGGCACCTGTCTTTGCAGGGCCTTTACAAACGCTTGCCGCTGGCCGGATCGAACAGCGACACCCGCGCCATGTCGATGTCGAAGCGCACCGCCTGGCCAGCCGCCAGCGGCCGCGGGTCATGCACGATGCAGGACAGCGGATGGCCGCCGCAATCGAGCCACGCGACCTGGTGGTTCCCCATCGGCTCGACCAGGGTCACCGTCGCCTGCAGCGAGCCGCTCGGGGCCAGGTGGATATCCTCCGGGCGCACCGCCAGCGTCACCGCGCCCGGCGTGGCCGCGTGGCCGGGCGGCAGGTTGGCGACCAGGGGGCCGGCGCCGAAGCGCTGCTGCGCATCGACTTCGCCGTCAATGAAATTCATCGACGGCGAACCGAGGAAGCCGGCCACGAAGCGGTTGGCCGGGCGTTCATAGACTTCGCTCGGGGTGCCGATCTGCTGGATGCTCCCGCCCTGCATCACGACGATGCGGGTGGCCAGGGTCATCGCCTCGGCCTGGTCGTGGGTCACGTAGATCATGGTCGAACCGAGCGCGCCGTGCAGCAGCTTGAGCTCGCGGCGCAGTTCCGCGCGCAGCTTGGCGTCGAGGTTCGACAGCGGCTCGTCGAACAGGTAGACCCCCGCTTCGCGCACCAGCGCGCGCCCGATCGCCACGCGCTGGCGCTGGCCACCGGAGAGCTGGGCCGGCTTGCGCTCGAGCAGCGCTTCGAGCTGCAGCATCTCGGCCGCGCGCTGCACGCGGCGCTTGACCTCGGCCTTGGGCGCGCCCGAGATGCGCAAGCCGAAGGACATGTTCTTTTCCACCGTCATGGTCGGGTACAGCGCATACGACTGGAACACCATGCCGATCCCGCGCTCGCTCGGGTCGGCATGGCTCATGTCGATGCCGCCGATCTCGATGCTGCCGGCGGCCAGGTCGATCAGGCCGGCGATGCTGTGCAAGAGGGTCGACTTGCCGCAGCCGGAAGGGCCGAGCAGCACCAGGAATTCGCCCGGTTCGACCTGCAGGTCGAGGTCGCGTACGACCGCATTGCTGCCGCGGGTGATGCACAGTTTGCGCAGGTGGACGTTGGACATGGACTGGTTAACCTTTGACTGCGCCGGCCGCGATACCGCGCACGAACCAGCGTCCCGAGATGAAGTAGATCGCCAGCGGAACCGCCGCGGTCAGGATGGTCGCGGCCATGTTGACGTTGTACAGGCGCGTGCCGGTGGTGGTATTGATCACGTTATTGAGCTGCACCGTCATCGGCGCATGCTCGCGGCCCGCGAACACCAGGCCCAGGATGTAGTCGTTCCAGACGCCCGTCACCTGCATGATGGCGGCCACCACGATGATCGGCAGCGACATCGGCAGCATCACCTGGAGGAAGATGCGCCAGAAACCGCCGCCGTCGATGCGCGCGGCCTGGAACAGCTCCTGCGGCACCGCCGCATAGTAATTCCGGAACAGCAGGGTCATGATCGGCATGCCGAAGATGACGTGCACCAGCACGATCGCCGGCAGCGAGCCGAATATGCCGGCGCGCGCCATCATCCACACCAGCGGGTAGATCATGACCTGCACCGGGATGAAGGCGCCGGCCAGCAGCACGCCGAACAGCATGTTCGCCCCGCGCGGGCGCCAGAACGACAGCGCATAGCCGTTGATGGCCCCCAGCAGGATCGGGATGATCGTGCTCGGCACCGTGATCGCCACCGAGTTCCAGAAGCCGCCGCTGACCTGGGCCCAGGCGTCCTGCCACGGCGCGATGGTGGCCAACGCGGGCAGGGCGAACACGTTGCCGCTTCGGATCTCGTCCATCGACTTGAAGGAGGTGATGATCATGACGTACAGCGGCAGCAGGAAGTACAGCGCGGCGCTGAACAGGAAGGCATACACGCCCAGGCGCGCAGGAGACAAGCGCTTGCGGCGCGCGCGCGGCGTGGCAGGAGCGGAGTCGAACGCCATGGCGGGGGCAGCGGGCAGGGTGGTGTCGCTCATGCGCGTGCCTTCCTGCTGCGGGCGTAGGCATAGGGCGCCAGCAACGCCAGCACGGGAATGAGCAGGGTCACCGCGCCGGCCGAGGCCAGCGCGATGTTCGAGCGCAGGAACAGGTGGTCCATGATGAACTTGGCCGGCACCTCGCTGGCCGTGCCCGGCCCGCCGCCGGTCATGGCGACCACCGCGTCGTACAGCTTGACCACCGCGGTGCACAGCAGCAGGAACACGGTGGCGACGGTCGGGCCCAGCATCGGCAGCACGATCTGCAGGTACACGCGCCAGGCCGGGATGCCGTCCAGGCGCGCCGCCTTGTAGATTTCCGGGTCCACCCCGCGCAGGCCGGCCAGCATCATCGCCATCACCAGGCCCGAGGCCTGCCACACGGCGGCGATCACGATGGTGTAGATCACCATCTCCTGGTCGACCAGCCAGTCGAAGCGGAAGTCGGTCAAGCCGAGCCGCTGCACCGCCCCTTCGATGCCGGCGCCGGGCGCCAGCATCCACTGCCATACCAGGCCGGTGGCGATGAAGGACATCGCATACGGATACAGGAACACCGTGCGGAGAAAACCCTCGCCGCGCACGTCCTGGTCGATGAATGCGGCCAGCAGGAAGCCCAGCACCATGCAGGCGACGATGAACAGCGCGCCATACAGGGCCAGGTTGTTCAGCGAGATCAGCCAGCGCTCGTTGTCGAACAGGCGCGCATACTGGGCGAAGCCGATGAAGTTATCGGACGAGAAGGTGCGCGAGCTGGTAAGCGAGGTGCGCACGGTCCACAGCGCGGCGCCGATGTAGGCGACCAGCACCGTCAGCGCCATCGGCAGCAGGGCGATGTGCGGGGTGAGCTTGTTGGCGCGGGCGAGCATGTCAGTATTTGAGGGCGTTGGCGATGCTGCGCTGGGCCTTCTCGGCCGGCATATTCGTGTTCCAGTAGGCGGTCAGCACATCCTGCATGGCGCCGTTCTGGTCCGGCGTGAGGTAGACCTCGGTGACGCCGGCCTGGCGCGCGCGGTCCTTCATGATCTCGATGCCCTTCTGCGCGCACAGGTCCAGTTCCGCCGCGTTCACATCCGTACGCACGGGAATCGACCCTTTCAGCTTGCTGAAGCCCACCTGCAGCCCGGGTTGCGAGACCACGTTGGCGAGCAGGTTCTGCGCCTTCACCGCCTGGGCGTCGTCGGTGCGCGGGAAGACGAACACGTCGCCCTGGATCAGGTAGGGCGTGCCCGGCCCCAGGCCCGCCATGCAGCCGTAGTGGCGGCCCGCGACCTGGCGCGCATTGGTGAACTCGCCCTTGGCCCAGTCGCCCATCACCTGGAAGCCGGCGCGGCCGCTGATGACCAGGGCGGTGGCGTCATTCCAGTTGCGGCCCGGCGCGCCCGCATCCACGTAGGCCTTCAGGCGCTTGAAGGTGAGCAGCACCTTGCGGAAGGCGGGCGAGAGCAGGGTCGCCTGGTCGCGGTCGCGCATCGATTTCAGGTACAGCTCCTTGCCGCCCATATTGGCCAGGATGGCCGAGAACAGCACGGTTTCCTGCCAGGCCTGGCCGCCGTGGGCCAGGGGGATGATGCCGGCCGCCTTGAGCTTGTCGAGCGCGGCGAAGAATTCGGCCATGCTCTCCGGCTCCTTCGCAATGCCGGCCTTCCGGAAGGCGGACTTCGAATACCAGAACCAGGTCTGCATGTGGATGTTCAGCGGCACCGCATAGTAATGGCCGTCGACCTTGATGACGTCGATGATCGGCGCCGGCAGCAGCTGGTCCCAGTTCTGCGCGCGCGCGACGGTATCGACATTATTGAGCATCCCTGCTTCGATCACGTCGAGGAACTGCTTGGAGGTGTTGAACTGGGCGGCGGTCGGCGGGTTGCCGCCGACGATGCGGTTGATGGTCACCGCGCGCGACTGGTCGCCGCCGGCAATGGCCGTGTCGATCCACACGCCGCCGGCATTGCGGTAGGCCTGGGCCACCTGCTTGACCGCGGCCGACTCGCCGCCCGAGGTCCACCAGTGGATGACCTCCGCCTTGGGACTGGCGTGGCTTGAGGCCGACGCCGACGCAGCGTGCGCCGAAGCGGCAGCGCACAGCCATGCGCAGGCTGCCGCCAGGGTGCGTACTGTGAACATCGTGTCTCCGTTTTCGTGCCGTTATTTTTTTGGTAAGTTGGAAACGTTACCAATGGCTTCGATCGACTATAGCACCGGGTGAAATCTCGGTCAAACAAATATTGCGGTCAGGGATTTTGGCACAGTTTCACTACCCTTCAGGCAAGGATTTCTTCGAAGACTGTTTTGCTTAGCCGCAAGCAGCTTGTTCGATGTCCATGACGATGGTCGAACGCAGGCGGGATTCTGCGCTTTCTCAAGCGTCCGGGCAGGGCGCTTCCTACCATGAAGCGAAGGCTGCCCTAACGGCGGCATCACCTGAGGAGGTGGGCATGAACCTGCGCATGAAGAACCGCCTTGCGGAAAACGCGGCGCTGCTGGCGCACCCGAATGTCGCCGCCTTCATGAAGGCCATCGCCGTGGCGGAGGGCGGCGGCTACGACTTCAAGTACGGCGCGCTCAAGGGCCGCAGGGAGGACCGCTGGCGCTTCACCGACACCTCCACGCACCCGGGGCCTGGCATCGACGGCAAGACCACGGCGGCGGGCATGTACCAGATCACCCGGCCCACGTGGCAGCACCATGGCGGCAAGCTGGGGCTGACTGACTTTTCCCCGCACACCCAGGACTTGATTGCGGTCGAGATCCTGCGCAGCATCGGGGTTATCGAGCTGGTCAAGGCCGGCGACATTGCCGGCGCCATGCCCAGGGCAGCGCGCACCTGGGCCGCGCTGCCGATGGGGCCGGGGCTGTGCAATCGCTATCCGCCGCAACGCTATGTGCCGTACAACGAATTCGTGTCGGCGTACACGGCGGCGGGCGGGCAGTTGCTGGCTTGACGTGTTTTGGCTGCAGGAGCGGGGGCCCACTGCAAGCTGTCAGGGGCATGGTGCAGCAACAGTGCAGCAATATCCCAAAACGAAAAAGGGTCACAGCGTAAGACGCCGTGACCCTTCACAATTACTGGTGCCGGCTGCCGGTTTCGAACTGGCCACCTGATGATTACAAATCAACTGCTCTACCAAATGAGCTAAGCCGGCGTGATCTTTAGGACAAGAATTATACCTTACTTGATCCTGGTCAGCGTTGGGCGACCGCCCTTCTTGGGCGGCTCGTCGTTGTCATCGGGCGACGTTGCCGCGTCGGCCGGCGCTTCCGCCTGCCGGTCGGGCACTGCCGACAGCGCCGGGGCCGGGGCGTCCACGGATTCTTCCGCAGCAGGCGCGTCCGCCGCCGTCGCGCCGACTTCGAACGCCATGCCCTGGCCGTTCTCGTTGGCGTAGATCGCCAGCACGTTCTGCACTGGGATGTAGAGCTCGCGCGAGACGCCGTTGAAGCGGGCGCGGAAGTGGATGGCGTCGTTGTCCATCTTCAGGCCCGAGGTGGCGCCGTAGCTGATGTTCAAGATGATCTCGCCTTTGCGCACGTATTCCATCGGTACCGAGGTGGTGGCATCGACCTTGACGGCCAGGTAGGGCGTGTAGCCGCTGTCCGTGCACCATTCGTAGATGGCGCGCAGGAGGTAGGGCTTGGTGGAGATATCTGACATTGGTTCTGCTTGATAAGTACTAGGCGTCCACGCCAGTTTACCGGATTCGCCGGGGCGCGTCCGGGACCGGCGTGTACCGGATCAGTGGTAGCGCGCAGGGACAATGCCCGTCGCGCCACCGAGCGTCGTGTTAGCGGCGCATGACCTTTTCGGACGGGGTCAGTGCTTCGATGTAGGCCGGGCGCGAGAAGATGCGCTCGGCGTACTTCATCAGCGGTGCCGCGGTCTTGGACAGCTCGATGCCGTAGTGGTCCAGGCGCCACAGCAGCGGGGCGATGGCGACGTCGAGCATCGAGAACTCGTCGCCGAGCATGTACTTGTTCTTCAGGAACAGCGGGGCCAGCGTGGTCAGGCGGTCGCGGATTTCGGCGCGCGCCTTGTCGTGGCTCTTGTCGTTCGTCTTGTTGCGCTCGCTTTCCAGCACGTGCACGTGGACGAACAGTTCCTTTTCAAAATTGAACAGCATCAGGCGGGCACGGGCGCGCATCAGCGGGTCGGCCGGCATCAGCTGCGGATGCGGGAAGCGCTCGTCGATGTACTCGTTGATGATGTTCGATTCGTACAGGATCAGTTCGCGCTCGACCAGAATCGGTACCTGGCCGTAGGGGTTCATCGTCGAAATGTCTTCCGGCTTGTTGAACAGGTCGACGTCGCGCACCTCGAAGTCCATGCCCTTTTCGAACAGGACCAGGCGGCAGCGTTGGGAGAACGGGCACGTGGTGCCGGAGTAGAGAACCATCATGGTTTATAGTTCCTTAAGAAACAAAGGGGTGAAGCGCCAAGCGACTCACCCCGAAAAATGATTGCCCGTATTATAGCCAACCGGGCAATGAAAGCGAATTTACTTCACTTCTTTCCAGTACGACTCATTCAGGCGCCAGGCCAGGAAGGCGAAAAGGGTGAGGAATAGCAACACAATAACGCCCAACTTCTTGCGCGTGCCTTGCGCTGGCTCAGCCATCCAGCTCATGTAGGCAACCAGGTCGGCCGTCGCGGTGTCGAACTCCTGCTGCGACATCGTGCCCGGCGACACCTGCTCGAAACCGGCGAACTGGTGGATCGTCTTGCCGTGCGCGTGCGGGTCAGGCACGTCGGCGAACTTCGCCACGCGCACGCCCTGCTGCTGCCACATCACGTGCGGCATCGCCACGTTCGGCACCACCATGTTGTTCCAGCCGGTCGGGCGGGTATCGTCCTTGTAGAAGGTGCGCAGGTAGGTGTAGATGTAGTCCGGGCCGCTGCCTGCCGGCGAGGCCTTGGCGCGGGTCATCACCGACAAATCCGGCGGCACCGCACCGAACCACGCCTTGGCGTCGTCCGGGCGCAGGGCCGTCGTCATCATGCCGCCCACCTTGTCTTGAGAAAACAACAGGTTGGTCTTGATCTGCTCTTCGGTCAAGCCCAGGTCGCGCAGGCGGTTGTAGCGCATGCTCGAGGCAGAGTGGCAGTTCAGGCAGTGGTTGACGAACAGCTTGGCGCCGTTCTGCAGCGACGACATGTCGTGGCGCTCAGGCGCCCGCTCCAGCGGGAAGCCGCCTTCGGCCGCAAAAACCAGCCCCGGCACCAGCGCCAGGACTGCGATCAGTTTCTTCGCAAAATATTTCATGTGCTTGTCCTTGTGCTTTGTGTTCTGGCGATCAGTGTGGCGTGAAGGTCAGGCGCGTCGGGACCGGCTTGAACCGGCCCATCGTGCTCCACCACGGCATCAGCAGGAAGAACGCAAAGTACAGCAGGGTCGCCACTTGCGAGATCAGCGTGTAGGCCGGCGTCGGCAGCTGGGTACCCAGGTAGCCCAGCGCCACGAAGCACAGGCCGAACACGATGTACACATACTTGTGCCAGTCCGGGCGGTAGCGGATCGAGCGCACCGGCGAGTGGTCGAGCCACGGCAGGAAGGCGATGATCACCACCGACGAACCGAACAGCACCACGCCCCAGAATTTCGCATCGAGCACCTGTGGCAGCATGCCGACCACCAGCACCAGGCCGATGACCGCGACCGCGATCTTGGTCTTGTAGGCCAGGCGCGACTTGAACCAGATGAACACGACGTAGGCGGCGATCGCGGCCATCAGCACGTACATGAAGTCGGCGGTGGTGGCGCGCAGCACCGAGTAGAACGGCGTGAAGTACCAGGTCGGGGCGATGTGCGGCGGCGTCTTCATCGAATCGGCCGGCAGGAAGTTGTTGTATTCCAGGAAGTAGCCACCCATCTCAGGCGCGAAGAACACGATTGCCGAGAAAATGAGCAGGAACACCGACACGCCGAAGAAGTCCTTGGTCGAGTAGTACGGGTGCGACATGATGCCGTCCACCGGGTGGCCGTCCGGGCCCAGGTTGTCCTTGATCTCGATGCCGTCCGGGTTGTTCGAGCCCACTTCGTGCAGCGCGATCAGGTGGGCGGCGACCAGGCCCAGGATCACCAGCGGCAGCGCGATGACGTGGAAGGCGAAGAAGCGGTTCAGGGTGGCGTCGGACACCACGTAGTCGCCGCGGATCCACAGCGACAGGTCCGGGCCGATGACGGGAATCGCACCGAACAGGTTGACGATCACCTGGGCGCCCCAGTACGACATCTGGCCCCATGGCAGCAGGTAGCCAAAGAAGGCTTCGGCCATCAGGCACAGGAAGATCGCGAAACCGAAGATCCAGATCAGCTCGCGCGGTTTGCGGTAGGAGCCGTACATCAGGCCGCGCGCCATGTGCAGGTAGACCACGATGAAGAACATCGAGGCGCCGGTGGAGTGCATGTAGCGCACCAGCCAGCCCCACGGCACTTCGCGCATGATGTATTCGACCGAACCGAAGGCCAGGTTGGCGTCCGGCTTGTAGTGCATGGTCAGGAAGATGCCGGTGACGATCTGCAGCACCAGCACCAGCATGGCCAGCGAGCCGAAGATGTACCAGAAATTGAAATTCTTCGGGGCGTAGTACTTGCCCCACTGGTCGTTCCACAGCTTGGTCAGCGGGAAGCGGTCGTCGACCCAGGCCAGGGCCTTCTGGCCCACCGGCGCGTTGGCCGGCAGTTGCGTCTCTTTGAAGGGGGCGCCCATGTTATGCCTCGCCTTTCTCATCTTTGCCGATGATCAGGCGGTTATCGGACAGGTACATGTACGGCGGCACATCCATGTTGGTCGGCGCCGGCTTGTTCTTGAACACGCGCGCCGACAGGTCGAAGGTCGAGCCGTGGCAAGGGCACAGGAAACCGCCCGGCCAATTATCGGGCAGGTTCGGTTGCGGGCCCGAGGCGAGGCGCGACGATGGCGAGCAGCCGAGGTGGGAACAGATACCGACGGTGACCAGCACTTCCTTGTGCTCGGCGCGGGCGCGATAGGGGTTCTTGGCGTATTCCGGCACCGGCAGCTGGAACTCTTTCTCGGAGTTCGGGTCGGCCAGTTCGCCCGCGTCCTTCTCCAGGGTGGCCATCATTTCCGGCGTGCGGCGCAGGATCCAGACCGGCTTGCCGCGCCATTCGACGACCTTCATCTCGCCTGGCTTGACGTCGCCGATGTCAACCTCGACCGGGGCGCCGGCGGCTTTCGCGCGCTCGGACGGCTGGAAGGTGCTGACGAGCACGCCCGCCGTGGATACCCCGACAACGCCGCCGGCCGCGCATGTAGCGACGAGCAGCCCGCGTCGGCCTGAATCGACCTGTTTTTCGTTACTCATACCAACCCCACTCCGTGAAAATACGAACTTTAAGAATCAAGTAAAGAGCTTCCAGCAACGCAAAATTATATGTGAACGGCAATACCGATTGGAAAAAAATTATCAAGCGGACACAACAAGCTTGAAATATGAAGCTTTTCGGGGCCATAAAGATGCTGGGAAGCCTGTGCGTACACCCCCCGGGAGCTTGGAGTATGATGAAGCTCCTTGCCTCAATAACAATGAAAGGAATGGCCATGAGCATGATGGGTGAGTTTAAAACGTTCGCAATGCGCGGCAACGTCGTCGATCTTGCGGTCGGCGTGATTATCGGTGGCGCTTTCGGGCGGATCGTCGACTCCTTGGTCAAGGACGTGATCATGCCCCCGATCAGCATGTTGTTCGGTGGCCTCGATTTCGCCAATTACTATCTTCCGCTGAACGGCCAGGACACGGCGCTACCCTTGGCCGAAGCCCAGAAAGCGGGCGCCGTGCTCGCTTACGGCAATTTTTTGACCATCCTGCTGAACTTCATCCTGCTGGCGTTTGTCATCTTCCAGATGGTGCGGCTGGTGAACCGGCTGCGCGGACCGATCGAGCCGGTAACGGCCGCGGAAGCGGAAGAAATTTTGCTGTTGCGTGACATTCGCGATTCGCTCAAAAAGTGAAAGACGGCGCCCTCCACGAACTCCGCCCGGCCCGCCAGCGCGGGCCGCTGCAGCGCTATTGGCTGCTGTTCGCGCAGGCCGTGACGGTGGCGTTGGCGCTGTATTTCGTGGTGGCGGCGCTGCAGCCGGAGTGGCTGCAGCGCGCCCCGACCCAGGTCGGCGTGGGCGTGCCGGGCAGGGCGGTGCCGGTGCTGCAGGGTGCGAGCGTGCCGGCCAGCGGCAGCTACCGCGAGGCGGCGGGGCGCGCCATGCCGGCGGTGGTCAATATCCTCACCAGCAAGGCGTCGCGCGACACCCATCCGCTGCTGAAAGACCCCTTCTTCCGCCGCTTCTTTGGCGACCGCATGCCGCCCGACGAACAATTGGCCAGCCTGGGCTCGGGGGTGATCGTCAGCACCGAAGGCTATATCCTCACCAACAACCATGTGGTGGAAGGCGCCGACATCATCGAGGTCGGCCTGGCGGACGGCCGCAAGGCGCCGGCGCAGGTGGTGGGCACCGATCCGGAAACCGACCTGGCCGTGATCCGCATCGCGGCGCGCAATCTGCCCGTCATGGTGCTGGGCGACCCGGAAGCGGCGCGGGTGGGCGACGTGGTGCTGGCCATCGGCAACCCGTTCGGGGTCGGCCAGACCGTCACGCTCGGCATCATTTCCGCGCTGGGGCGCAACAACCTGCACATCAACCACTTCGAAAATTTCATCCAGACCGACGCCGCGATCAACTTCGGCAACTCGGGCGGGGCGCTGGTCGATACCCAGGGGCAGCTGCTCGGGATTAACTCGGCGATTTACTCGCAGACCGGCGGCTCGGTCGGCATCGGCTTCGCCATTCCCGTCACCACGGCCAAAACCGTGCTGGAATCGATCATCAAGCACGGCCAGGTGGTGCGCGGCTGGATCGGCATCGAATCGCAGGACATCACGCCGGAACTGGCGGAAAGCTTTGGCCTCGGCCGCTCCAGCGGCGCCATCATCGCCGGCGTGGTGCGCGGCGGGCCGGCCGACCGCGCCGGCATGCGCCCGGGCGACATCCTGGTGGCCGTGGCCGGCAAGGCGGTGGCCAATACCAGCGACATGCTCAAGCTCATCGCCGCGCTCGAGCCGGGCGAAAAAGTCCCGCTGCGCATCCTGCGCAAGAACCGCGAGTCCACGCTCGACGTCACCGTCGGCAAGCGGCCGCGCCAGCCTTCCCAGTAACCCTTTTTTGGACCACCCATGCACCTGCGTGACCTGACGCAATTTTTAAGCGAGCTCAGCGAAAACAACACCCGTCCCTGGTTCATCATGAACAAGCCGCGCTACGACATCCTGCGTGCGGAATTCCTCGACGTCGTCACCGAGCTGATCCGCGAACTCGGCAGCTTCGACAAGCAGGTGGCCGGCTGCGACCCCAAGAAAGCCATGTTCCGGATCCACCGCGACGTGCGCTTCGCCAAGGACAAGCGCCCCTATAAAACCCATTTCTCGGCCGGCATCGCACCGCTCAACAAGCGCCGCCCGAGCGCGGCGGGCGGGCCGACCTATTACTTCCACATCGAGGCCGACGGCAAGCTGTTGTTCGGCGCCGGCGAATACCTGCCGCCAGCGCACCGCCTGAAAGCGATCCGCGAACACGTGGTCAACGATGCGACAGGCTTCAGCAAAATGTTGAAGAATAAGCATCTACGCAGCACCTATGGCGACCTGCAGGAAGAAGACAAACTGCAACGCCCGCCCAAGGGCATCGACCCCGGCCACCCGCTGGTGGAATACCTGAAGCTCAAGAGCTTTTTCGTGTGGATCGAGGTGCCGCTGAAGCTCAACGCACCGGACCTGCTGGTGCCACAATTGGCCAGCGGCATGAAGGACGCGTTCGCGCTGGTCACCTGGCTGCGCGGCGTGCCCGAGGTGCACGAAGAACCGGAATGAACCACTGAACAGGAGGCGACATGGCCTTGCAACATGCAGTTTCGGGCGAGCGGATCGCCTTGCAGCGCGGCGACAACGACATCGCCCATTTCACCTCGATTGCGCTGGTCAAGACCGAGCACATGGAACTGATCCGGCTGGTGCTGCCGAAGGAAAAGCCGATGCCGGAGCATAGCGTCGAGGGCGAGATGACCCTGGTGTGCCTGGAAGGGGAAATCGCATTCGACGCGTACGGCAGCACCACGGTACTGCGGCCCAACGAGATGGTGTACCTGGCCGGCGGGGTGCCGCATGCGATCCGGGCCAATGAGGATGCGGTGGCCTTGCTCACCATTTTGCTGGGGGCGGGGCGGAACAAGGGGAGTTGAGGGGGCGTTTTTGGTGCGCGACCAACTTGGGTGCCGGCCTTCGCCGGTACGACGGTTTTTAGGGCGTTGGTGCTAACGAAGCCGGTGTCCCGCTAACTAAACCAACGTCGTACCGGCGAAGGCGGGAACAATGCCACTGGCATTGTTCCCCCTAATTTTGCGCGAGCAGCGTTAACCCAAAACGATCACGCCAACTCATCCCTCGGATCCCGCGCCAGCAACTGCTGCGCCATCTCCGTCGCGTCCACCCCATCGAACAGCACCGCCGCCACCGCCTCGGTGATCGGCATATCGACCCCCAGCCTTCGCGCCAGCGCGCGTACCGACTTGGCACAGGGTACGCCTTCGGCCACGTGCCCGAGCTCGGCCACGATGGCGTCGAGCTGCTTGCCCTGCGCCAGCGCCAGCCCGACGCGCCGGTTGCGCGATAAATCCCCGGTACAGGTCAGGATCAGGTCGCCCATCCCGGCCAGGCCCATGAAGGTGCCGGGCTGCGCGCCCAGGGTCACGCCGAGGCGGGTGATCTCGGCCAACCCGCGGGTGATCAAGGCCGCGCGGGCGTTCAGCCCCAGCCCCAGCCCGTCGGCCGTGCCGGTGGCGATCGCCATCACATTCTTTACCGCGCCGCCCACTTCCACGCCGACCATGTCGTCGCAGGCGTAGACGCGCAGGTTGTTGCCGTGCGCCGCCGCCACCACGCGCTCGCGCAGCGCGCCCGAAGTCGAGGCCACGGTGAGGGCGCAGGGCAGGGCGCGCGCCACTTCCTGGGCGAACGAGGGACCGGACAGGGCCGCGCCGGCAACCTCATTGCCCAGCACCTCGGCCACCACCTGGTGCGGCAGCAGGCCGGTGCCGGCTTCGAAGCCCTTGCACAGCCAGACCACGTTGGGAATCTTCCGGCCCTGCAGCTGCCCCAGCAGCGGGCGCAGGCCGGCCACCGGGCAGGCCAGGATCAGCAGCGGGGCTTCGTCGTCCAGCGCATCCATCACGTGCCCGAGCGCGGCCTCGAAATCGGCGCTCACTTTCAGGCTGGCCGGCAGCGGATGGCCGGGCAGGTAGTGCAGGTTCTCGCGCGCGCCTTCGGTCTCGGCCATCTGCGCGGGATTGCGGCCCCACAGCAGCACATCGTGGCGGGACGCCAGCGAGATGGCCACGGCGGTGCCCCAGGCGCCGGCGCCCAGGACGGTGATCTTGCTTGGTTTTTTCTGTTGTTGCATGTGTGTAGCCTGAGGGTGAAGCGGGGCGCCTACAGGCCCCAGACGTCGTTCGACCTGACAAAACCCAGGATGCCGTCGCGGTGGCGCACCCGGACCCAGGTGATCGCGGCCGGGTCGACCAGTTCCAGCACCACGCCCTTGTCGGCCGTCATCAGGACCTGGGATGCGTCGTCGGGCCCGGCATGCACCCTGGCGCCGGGCGTGCGCACCACCACGTTGCGGCGTGCGCTCAGGCCCTTGGTTTCGGTCCAGGCCAGTTCGCCGTTCATGTCGCGCACCTTGACCCACTCGCCATAGGTCGACACGATCTGCAGCGGCATGCCGCGCGGCGCCACGTACATCCGGGTGCCCCGGGTCGATGGCGTGTCGTACAGGATCACCGTGGCGCTGCCCACGCTCTTGAAATCGAGGGCGTACGCAGCCGGTGCTGCCACCAGGAGCAGGCTTGCAAGGAGACGGGATAGGATCATGGCGGGCCGGGAATCGGATGAAAACCGAGGTGTAACCGCGGGTGGCGCCGGGGCGGGCGGCACGGGCGCCGCAAGCGGCGCCCGGGGAAGGCACATTGACTGTGCCGCTTGCTGCTTACTGTGCCGGGGTAGCGGCCGCTTCGACCATGGCCTGCTGGCGCTGCTGGTAGAAGGCTTCGAAGTTGATCTCGGCCAGGTGCACCGGTGGGAAGCCGGCGCGGCTGATCACGTCGGCGATGTTGGCGCGCAGGTACGGGTACACGATGTTCGGGCAGCCGATGCCCAGCAGCGGATCCATCTGGTCAGCCGGGATGTTGCGGGCTTCGAAGATGCCTGCCTGCTTGCCTTCGACCAGGAAGGCGACCTTGTCTTTCAGCTTGGCGGTGACAGTGATGGTCACGGTCGACTCGTAGATGCCTTCGGCAATGCTTTCGGCGCCGACGTCCAGCGACACTTCGATGGTCGGTGCTTCCTGCTCGAGGAAGATGGCTGGGGAATTCGGTTGCTCCAGCGACATGTCTTTCAGATAGACGCGTTGGATTTGGAAGACTGGTTGCAGGTTTTCGTCAGACATGGAACGCTTTCAAGAAATTAGGATGGACGGACGCGCCGTCCCGGAACTTTGGTCAAACGCGACGGCAATTGTATCAAAATCAATTTGGATAAAATACCCCCACCGCCGCGGACCCGAAAGCCCGTCAAATCAGGCGCTTTTGGGCGGAACCTTTGGCGTCAAGCGCCCTGCAGCAGCGGCTCGAGGCGGCCGGCCTGCTCGAGCGCGTACAGGTCGTCGAAACCGCCGACGTGGGTCTCGCCCACATAGATCTGGGGCACGGTGCGGCGGCCGGTGCGCTGCATCATGATCTGGCGCTGTTCCGGATCCAGGTCGACGCGGATGCGTTCGATGTCGGTCACACCCTTGGCTTCGAGCAGGCGCTCGGCGCGCACGCAGTAAGGGCAGCTGGCGGTATGGTAGAGGACGACGTGTTGGCTCATGATGCTTCCTTCAAAATGGTTTTACTTGGTTACCGGCAGGCCGGCCGCCTTCCAGGCAGCCAGGCCGCCTTCGAGGGCATGCGCGTCCTCGAAGCCTGCGGCCTGGAGCTGGCGCACCGCCTTGTCCGCGCGCGCGCCGGTCTGGCACACCACGATCACGGTACGGGTTTTCGACTTTTCCAGCTCGCCGATGCGATTGCCCAAGTCTGCCAGCGGGATGTTTTTTGCGTCGCGCACATGACCAGCGGCAAATTCGTCGGCCGAGCGCACGTCCAGCACAAGGCTCTTGCCGCGGTTGATCATCTGCGTGGCCTGCAGCGGGCTCGCACGTTTGCCGCGCGGCGCCAGGGCCGGCCAGAGCAGGGCGGCGCCTGAAACGACAGCGATCGCCACGACGAAGATGTTATCGATAATGAAATTCACAAGGGTTCCATGGTTGAACTGAATCGGCGCATTATAAAATAGATGCTGGACCGGATTTCAATCGCACTTTTATCTAAAGAAGAGCTTATGTACAAAATCGTATTCATGCGCCACGGCGAATCGACCTGGAACCTGGAAAACCGCTTCACCGGCTGGACCGACGTCGACCTGACCGAGAAGGGCATCAAGGAAGCAAAAGCGGCCGGCCGCGTGCTCAAGGAAGCAGGTTTCACCTTTGACGTGGCCTACACCTCGGTGCTCAAGCGCGCGATCCGCACCCTCTGGCTGGCGCTGGACGAAATGGACATGATGTACCTGCCGATCATCAACGACTGGCGCCTGAACGAGCGCCACTACGGCGCCCTGCAGGGCCTGGACAAGGGCGAGACGGCCGCCAAGTTCGGCGACGAGCAGGTGCTGGTCTGGCGCCGCAGCTACGACACCCCGCCGCCGCCGCTGGCCGCCGATGACGAGCGCACCTCCTTTAACGACCCGCGCTATGCGTCCCTGTCGAAAGAGCAGATCCCGCTGACCGAGTGCCTGAAGGATACCGTGGCGCGCGTGATGCCGGCCTGGGACGAGGAAATCGCCCCGGCCATCCGCGCCGGCAAGAACATCCTGATCTCGGCCCACGGCAACAGCCTGCGCGCCATCATCAAAATGCTGGACAACATCAGCGACGCCGACATCGTGGGCCTGAACATCCCGAACGGCCAGCCGCTCGTGTACGAGCTGGACGCCGACCTGAAGCCGATCAAGAGCTATTACCTGGGCGACCAGGAAGCGATCGCTGCCGCCGTGGCAGCCGTGGCCAGCCAAGGGAAGGCAAAGTAACGTCTTGCGTTTGCCATTCACGAAGTTCGCCGGCAGTGCGCTCCTGTGCGCGCTGCTGGCCGCCGCACTGTCCAGCCCCGCGTCAGCCCAGCGCCAGACCGAACGCAGCCGCCAGAAAGTCACGGCGGAGAAGCAGCGCGCAGGCATCAAGCAGCGGCTGGCGGCGATCCAGCGCGACATCGCCCGTACCGAAAGCGAGAAGGAAGACGCCGCCGACGAGCTGGCGGAGTCCGAGGCCGCCATTTCCGACGCCAACCGCGCCCTGCGCGACCTGGCCGAAGAGCAGGACGCCACCAGCACCCGCCTGGACCTGCTGTCGACCGAAGGCGCGCGGCTGCAGCAAACAATTGTTACTCAAAAGAAACAATTGTCGCAGCTGCTGCGCGAACACTACGTGGCCGGCAACGAAGACCGGATCAAGCTGCTGCTCTCCGGCGACAACCCGAACCGCATCAACCGCGACCTGCAGATGATGGCCTATGTCTCCCAGGCCCAGGCCAGGCTGCTCGATTCGCTGCGCACCAACCTGGCCCAGGTCGAAGCCAACAAGGACAAGGTCGAGAACGCCCAGCTGGAACTGCAGGAAATCGCCGACGAGCAGCGCGACCAGAAGGCGCGGCTGGAGCAGGAAAAGGGCAAGCGCAGCGCGCTGCTGCAGAACCTGTCGACCCGGTTGGCCGACCAGCACAAGCAGGCCGACCGCCTGCAGCGCGACGAAGCCCGCATGAGCGACCTGGTAGACCGCCTGTCGCGCCTGATCCGCGAGCAGGCCGAAGCCGAGCGCCGACGCCAGGCCGCGCTGGCCGCCGCCAAAGCCAAGGCCGAAGCCGAAGAAAAAGCCCGCGCCCTGGCGCGCGCCAAGGCGGCCAGCGAGAAGGCCGAGCGCGAGCGCATCGCGCGCCAGAACGCGAAGCCGGGCACGAAACCGGCGCCGGTGCCGGAACCGGAGCCGCCGAAAGTGGCCGAGCAGCCCAAGCCGGTCGAGACCCGGCCGAGCACGCCGCCGCCGCAGGAAGTCCCGCTGGCGCCGCCGCTGCCGGCAGGCGCTTTCGCCAGCCTCAAGGGCCGCTTGACGGCGCCGGTGAGCGGCGCCATCGCGGCCCGCTTCGGCCAGCGCCGTACCGAAGGCCTGAGCTGGAAAGGCATGTTCATCAAGGCCCCGGAAGGCACCGATGTGCGCGCCGTCGGCCCGGGCCGCGTGGTGCACGCCGACTGGATGCGCGGCTGGGGCAACGTGATCATCGTCGACCACGGCGGCGAGTACCTGTCGACCTACGGGAACGCTTCGGCCATGCTCAAGCGCGCCGGCGACATGGTGCGCGCCGGCGACGTGATCGCGAGCGCGGGCAGTACCGGCGGTAACGCGGAATCGGGGCTATACTTTGAGCTCAGGTATCGCGGCAAGGCCTTCGACCCGGCAAGCTGGGTCAAATTCTAGGAAAGACAGGAACAAGCGATGGGCAAAGCGAAGAATCTCGGGCTGGTCGGGTTGGGCATGGTGGCCGGCGTCGCCGCCTCCTTCCAGTTCTCGGCCTATGCGCAGAAAGACATCCAGTCGCCGCTCCCGCTCGACGAGCTGCGCCAGCTGGCCGATGTCTACGGCCTCATCAAGACCGACTACGTCGAACCGGTGGAAGACAAGAAACTGCTGTCCGAAGCCATCGGCGGCATGGTCGCCTCGCTCGACCCGCACTCGGTCTACCTCGACCAAAAAGCCTTCCGCGAGATGAAGGAGTCGGTGCAGGGCAAGTTCGTCGGCATCGGCGTCGAAGTGGCCAGCGAAGACGGCTACGTGAAAATCGTCGCCCCGATCGAAGACACGCCTGCGCACAAGGCCGGCATCAAGTCCGGCGACCTGATCACCCGCATCGATAACGTCCCGGTGCGCAATATGTCGCTCGACGAAGCGATCAAGCGCATGCGCGGCAAGGCCGGCAGCAAGGTCACCCTCACCATCGCCCGCCGCGGCGAAGACAAGCCCTGGGTGCTGCCGGTGCTGCGCCAGGAAATCGTGCTCCAAAGCGTCAAGGCGAAAATGATCGAGCCGGGCTATGCCTGGCTGCGCGTGAGCCAGTTTCAGGAAAACACGCTCGACGAACTGGCGAAGAAGGCCAAGGCCTTGTACGCCGACAATCCCGACATCAAGGGCCTGGTGCTCGACCTGCGCAACGACCCGGGCGGCCTGCTGCCGGGCGCGATCGGCGTCTCGGCCGCCTTCCTGCAGCAGCCGGAACAACTGATCGTCTCCACCAAGGGCCAGCTGGCCGATTCCAACCACCAGTTCTACGGCCGCCGCGAGTTCTACGCCCAGCGCGGCGCCGACCCGCTGGCCGGTTTGCCGACCGCCCTGAAGACGGTGCCGATGGTGGTGCTGGTCAACGGCGGCTCGGCTTCGGCTTCCGAAATCGTCGCCGGCGCGCTGCAGGACTACAAGCGCGCGATCATCATGGGCAGCCAGACCTTCGGCAAAGGCTCGGTGCAGACGCTGCGCCAGTTGTCGCCCGATACCGCCGTCAAGCTCACCACCGCGCGCTACTACACCCCGAAGGGCCGCCCGATCCAGGCCACCGGCATCGCGCCCGACCTGCGCGTGGACGAAACCGCCGACGGCGACGCCCTGGCCGTGCTGCGCGTGCGCGAAGCCGACCTGCAGCGCCACCTGGCGAGCGAGGGCGAGAAGGAAAAGACCCCGGCCGCCAAGGACCAGAAAGAAGCCATGGAAGCGCAGCAGCGCGCGATCGCCCAGCTGAAGGACCGCAAGCCGCTCGACTACGGCAGCAAGGACGATTTCCAGCTGGCGCAGGCGATCAATCACTTCAAGGGGCAGCCGGTGCAGCTGGCCAAGGCGGATCCGGATGCGGCCAAGCCGGCGGCGCCGAAGGTGTTGCCGGGGGCGGAGGTCAAGCCGCCTGAGTTGAAGGCGCCGGCGAAGAAGTAAGGTCGTCGTGACGGTTTTTAAGCAGGGGGCAGGAAACGCTGCCGTAAGCTCCTAGCCCTAAGACCGTCGTACCGGCGCAGGCCGGTACCCAATTTGACGTTCGCCGCACACCCCGCAAAATGAACGACACCCAACTCCTGCGCTACTCCCGCCACATCCTGCTCGACGATATCGGCATCGACGGCCAGCAGCGCCTGCTCGCCGCCCACGCCCTGATCATCGGCGCCGGCGGCCTCGGTTCCCCCGCGGGGCTCTACCTGGCCTCAAGCGGCATCGGCCACATCACCCTGGTCGACGACGACGAGGTCGACCTCACCAACCTGCAGCGCCAGGTCATGCACACCAGCGCGCGCATCGGCCAGCCGAAAGCCGACTCCGGCCGCGCCGCCCTGCTCGCCATCAACCCGGACATCGACGTCACCGCCCTGCGCGAACGCGCCAAAGGCGCGCGCCTGCAGGAACTGGTCCGCGCCGCGACCGTCGTGCTCGATTGCAGCGACAACTTCGCCACCCGCCACGCCGTCAACCGCGCCTGCGTGGCGGAGAACAAACCCCTGGTCTCGGGCGCCGTGATCCGCTTCGACGGCCAGCTCTCGGTGTTCGACACCCGCATTCCCGATGCCCCCTGCTACGCCTGCCTGTTCCCCGAAGACAGCGCCTTCCAGGACGCCGCCTGCAGCAGCATGGGCGTGTTCGCGCCGCTGGTGGGCGTGGTTGGCGCCATGCAGGCGGCCGAGGCCATGAAAGTGGTGATGGGCATCGGCGACCCCCTGGCCGGACGCCTGCTGCTGCTGGACGGCCGCGCCATGGAGTTCACCAGCGTGAAGGTGGCGCGCAACCCGGCCTGCCCGGTGTGCGCCGCGCGCGCGATGTCATAGCAATAAGCCTGCATTAAGCGAAGATTAAAACGGGGTTTTGCAAGCCCTGGATTACAATTGCACACCCATCGTGGGTGGCCGCAGCCCGCCTTGAAGGCGTATACTGTTTCGCTTCAACCGACCCTTGCAAAGATTATCTATGCACATTGATTCGCAACGTAAGCAGCGCCGCGCACGCGGTTTCACCCTGGTCGAGATCATGGTCGTCGTGGTCATCATTGGCATCCTCGGCGCCCTGGTGGTGCCGAAGCTGCTGGGCCGCACCGGTGAATCGCGCGTCACTGCCGCCAAGGTCGACATCGCCACCATGATGCAGGCGCTCAAGCTGTACAAGCTCGACAACCAGCGCTACCCGAGCACCGAGCAGGGCCTGGTGTCCCTGGTCACCAAGCCGACCGCCGGCCCGGCCGCCAATGGCTGGAAGTCCGGCGGCTACCTCGAGAAGCTGCCGAAAGACCCATGGGGCAATGCTTATCAGTACCTGTCGCCCGGCATCCATGGCGAAGTGGACATCTTCTCGCTGGGCGCCGATGGCCAGCCCGGCGGCACCGGTGAGGATGCCGACGTCGGCTCCTGGGAGTAAGGACCTTTCATGCGGGCCCGTGGCGCCCTGCGCAGCGTAGCCAGGTGGCGCGGCTTCACCCTGGTGGAGCTGCTGGTCGTGATGGTCATCATCGGCATCACGCTGGGCCTCGCTTCGCTCAACGCCATCCCGTCCCCGCGCCAGGCCCTGCAGCAGGAGGCCCAGCGCATCGCCCTGCTGCTGCAGCTGGCGCGCGACGAAGCCATCGTGCGCAACCGGCAAGTGGCCTTCGAGGCCAACCCGGAACGCTACCGCTTCGTGGTGCGCAACGATACCGGCTGGGAGCCGGTCACGCGCGACGACCTGCTGCGCGAACGGAAGTTCAAGAGCGCACCGCTGCAGCTGGTGCTGCAACCGAATAGCGGCGCCGATCCCAGCGCCGTGCGCATCACCTTCGGACGCGAACCGGTCGACAAGCCCTTCGTGCTCACGCTCGCCACCGGCGGCAACGCGGTCGCGATCCACGCCGACGGCGTCGGCCACTTCACCGTCGAATAAGCAAAGGCACCCACCATGCGCGCACGCGGCCACCACGGTTTTACCCTGCTCGAAGTGCTGGTCGCGCTCGTCATCGTCGGCACCGCGCTCGGCGCCGGTTTGCGCGCGGTCGGCAGCCTGACCTCCAACAGCGCCGGCCTGCGTGCCTCCATGATGGCGACCTGGTCGGCCGAAAACCGCCTGGTGCAAATCCGCCTCGGCAAGGAATTCCCGGAAGTCGGCAAGCGCAATTTCCCCTGCGCGCAAGGCGACCTCAGCCTGATCTGCGAGGAAGAAGTGCTGACCAGCCCGAACCCGCAATTGCGCCGGATCGAAGTGTCGGTATTCGACGCCGAACGTCCGGAGCGCCGCATCGTCAAACTGGTACAGCTCGTACTGAGGCCATCGCGGTCATGACATCCCACCCAGCGCGCCGTCGCGGCTTTACCCTGGTCGAACTCCTGGTGGCGATCAGCATCCTCGCCATCCTGGCCGTGCTCGGCTGGCGCGGGCTGGACGGCATCGTGCGCGCCCGCATCGCCCTGACCGAGCAAATGGAAGTCACGCGCGGCATGCAGCTGGCCTTTGCCCAGATGCAGAGCGACTGCGAACACCTGGCCGCGCGCGACCTCATCGGCCGCCGCGCCAACCTGCTGTTCGACGACGGCCGCCTCACCTTGGTGCGCAAGGTCTACAACGAGAACGAACCCTCGCAGCTGGCCGTGGTGTCCTACCGCGTGGTCAACAGCATCCTGGTGCGGCGCGAGTCGCCCGGCACCCGCGACCTGGCCCAGCTCGACGGGCTGTGGCAGGCGGCCGCCAGCGACACGCCGTCCGAATCGTCGCCGCCGGTGGCGCTGCAGACCGGCCTGGCCGCGATGCAGGTGCAGGTGTGGCAGAACAATGCCTGGCACAAGGAGCCGGTCGCGAGCGGCGACGGCGCCCCGCCGCCGGTGCCACCGCCCGGGCAGCCGGCGCAGGCCCTGCCGCAGACGCCGGAACCCGACGGCATCCAGGTCGGCCTCACCGCCACCGGACTGGCCGGGCCGATGGTCAAGGCCTTCCTGCTGGGAGGCACCTGATGCGCGCCTACCGCTCGGGGCTGCGCCAGCGCGGCGTCGCCGTGGTCACCGCCTTGCTGCTCACCACGCTGGCCATCGCGATCGTCGCCAGCCTGTTCTGGCAGCAGCAGGTCCAGGTGCGCAGCATGGAAAACCAGCGCCTGCACCTGCAGACCAAGTGGATCCTGCGCGGCGCCCTCGACTGGGCCAGCCTGGTGCTGCGCCAGGACGCCTACACCTCCAACTACACCTCGCTCGACCAGGTCTGGGCCACGCCGCTGGCCGAGACCCGGCTCGACCAGTACATCGAGCGCGAGCGGGTCGCCGGCGAAACTTTCGACGCGTCACTGTCCGGTAACATTATCGACGCCACGTCGCGTTACAATCTGGGCAACCTGGCCAAGGACCGCATGAAGAACCCGGAGCAGGTCAGGATTTTCGGCCGCCTGCTGGACAACCTGCGGGTGGACGCGCGCCTGGCCGAACGGGTGGCCAATTTTGTCGCCCAGGGCCAGCAGGCGCCCGCGGTGGTGGACCCGCCGGCAGGCGGCAGCACGACGACGGGGCAGCCCCAGCCGGTGCCGCCGACCGCCGGCGTGCCGATCCCGCTGCTGCAGCCGGACGACCTGCTGGCGGTGCAGGGTTTCACGCCGGAGATCATGGCGAAGCTGCGGCCGTTCCTGATCGTGCTGCCCGGCCCCGAGCTGACGCCGCTGAACGTCAACACGGTGCCGGCCGAACTGCTGTCGGCGCTGGTGCCGGACATGTCGCTGTCCGAGGCGAACAGCCTGGTGGCGCGGCGCAAGACGGCGGCGTGGCGCGAGAAAATCGCGTTCACGAGCCAGGTCAGCCATGGCGACAAGGTGGAAGATACGGCGTTCAACGTCAAAAGCGACTGGTTTATCGTACAGAGCCGGATCCGGCTCGACCGCGCCGCACTCAATGCCGAGTCGCTGATCCAGCGCAGGGGCATCGTCGGCGGCGGCACCCAAGTAATCTGGACCCGCCAGAATTAAAAGAAAGCGAGACAGTTTGACGACTCTTTATATACGGCACCCGGCCCGGGCAGAAGGCGAGGGCGCATTGTGCCGGTTCGCGCAGGTGCTTGACGACGGCGCCATCGCCCAGCAGGGCGAAGGCCCCTTGCGCAATCTCGGCGACGTGGTCGCCGCGAGCCGCCGCGTGGTGCTGCTGCTGGCCGGCGCCGACGTCACGCTGCTGCCAGTGCAAGCCCCACCGCTGTCCGGTGCGCGCCTGCGCGCGGCCCTGCCGTCCCTGGTTGAAGAACATATCCTGGGCGACCCGATGGATTGCGTGCTGGTGGCCGGCCCGGCCCTGCCCGATGGCCGCCGCCCGGTCGGCGTGGTGCACCGCAACTGGCTCGAGCCGATGGTGAAAGCCCTGCTCGGCATGGGCGCGCGCTCGGTCTCGGCCGTGCCCTCGCAGCTGTGCCTGCCCCTGCAGCCGGGCAGCGTCAGCGCCGCCATCGGCAACAATGAATTGCTGCTGCGCCAGGGCCAGTACGAAGGCCTCGGCCTGGCTCTCGATGGCAACCCGACCCTCAACCTGCAGACGGCGCGCGCGCTGTCCGGCGACGCGCCGCTGGTGCTGTACGTGCCGCAGGAACAGGTCGGCGAATACCAGGCGCTGCTGGCCGAAGCCGGTCCCGGCATCACGCTGGAAAGCGAAGCCTGGGCGCACTGGATTGCCGGCTCGACAAGCAGCACCCTCGACCTGGTGCCGGGCCTGGGCACGGCCGGCGTCGCCCAGCGCGACTGGAGCCGCTGGCGCTGGCCGCTGCGGCTGGCGCTGGCCGCGATCGTGGTCAACATCGTCGGCGTCAACATCGAATGGCTGCGCCTGAAGCGCGAAGCCGACGCGGTGCGCCAGGAAATGACCCAGGCCTTCCGCAGCGCCTACCCGAACCAGCCCGTCATCGACCCGGTGGCGCAGATGCGCCAGAACATCGCGCGCGCCAAGGCCGCCAGCGGCCAGGTCAGCCCGGAAGAGTTCGGCTGGGTCGCCGGCGCCTTCGGCGAAGCGGTGCGCGGCCTCGCGCGCCAGCCCGGCATTGCGTCAATGGAGTTCAGGGAACGCGTGCTCACCGTGCGCGTCAAACCCGAAACGGTCGATCCCGCCACAACGAGCCAGCTGCGCGCCGTCCTCGGCGCGCGCAACCTGGCCATGGAAGAAACCGCGCCCGCCACCTGGGTCATCCGCAGTACAGGAGCCACGCCATGAAGGCAGCTGCACAATTCGGCGCACAGCTTGGCGCTCTGCGTGAACGCGCGCAAACCTGGTGGCTGGGCCGCACCGAGCAGGAGCGCAAGTTCCTGGCGGTGGGCGCGGGCATCGTGGTGGTGTCGCTGGTCTACGCGCTGCTGCTGGCCCCGGCCGTCGAGGGACGCGACAATCTGCGCCGCGCGCTGCCGCAATTGCGCCAGCAGGCGGCCCAGCTGCAGACCATGGCCGCCGAAGCGCAGGCCCTGTCCGCCACCCCGGCGCCGTCGGCGCCGCCCATGACGCGCGAGGCGCTGGTGGCCAGCATGGCCCAGCGCAGCCTGGTGGCCGGCTCCATCACCATGACCGGCGAATACGCCAAGGCCCAGTTCAATGGCGTGTCCTTCGCCAATCTGGTGTCCTGGCTCGACGCCCAGCGCCGCGAGAACCGCATCCAGGTGCAGGACGCCGCATTTACCGCGCTGCCCGCGGTGGGACAGGTCGATGCCACGCTCACCCTGCGCCAGGCCAGCGCGACCGCCCAATGAAGCGCCTGCTCCTGTGGCTGGCGCCGGTGGTGCTGGCCGTGCTCGTTACCGTGCTCGCCTTCCTGCCCGCTGCGTGGCTGGGGCCGATGGTTGAACAGCAGACCGCCGGTCGTTTGACTCTCGGGGATGCGCAGGGTACGCTCTGGAACGGCTCAGCCTTTATCGGCGGGGCGCCGGGCGAGGGCGGGGCTGTGACGCCGCTGCTGCCGGGACGCTTCGCGTGGCGCCTGTCACCGCTGGTGCTGTTCGGCCAGGTCAACGTGGAACTGGAAAACCCGCAAGCACTCGCGCGCAAGGTCGCCATCAACGGCAGCTGGTCGCAGTGGCAGGTGAGCAGTGGCGAACTGCTGCTGCCGGCCGAGGGCCTGTCCGGCCTGGGGGCGCCGCTCAACACGCTGGCGCCGTCCGGCACCATCCGCCTGGTGTGGAATACGCTCGACCTGCTGCGCCAGCCCAATACGGTGGCGGTGCAGGGCCGTACGGTATTGAGCATGACCGACATGGGTTCGCGCATGTCGCCCATCAAGCCGCTGGGCAGTTATGAGATGGCGTTCGATTGGCGCGGCAGCCAGGCCGACCTGAACCTGCGCACCGTGCGCGGGGCGCTCGTGCTCACCGGCTCGGGTATGCTGCAAAACGGCCGCCTGCGCTTTTCCGGCCAGGCCTCGGCCGCACAAGGATACGAAGAGACGCTGGGTAACATGCTCAACCTGCTGGGCCAGCGCCGCATGGTGAACGGCAAGAACATAATCGCACTCGAGTTCAGATAATGAAAAAAATTTCCCGCAGCACGTTTGCTCCGACCGTTTCCCTCCCCCGGCTGCGCCGCCTCGCGGCCGGCGCCATGCTGTGCTGCGCCGCCACCCTGGCGCTGCCCCCGGCCCCGGCCCGGGCCCAGGACAGCGCCAATTCGGCGGCGCTGAGCTTCGTCAACGCCGACATCGAATCGGTGATCAAGGCGATCGGCCACTACACCGGCATGACCTTCATCATCGACCCGCGCGTGAAGGGCACCATCACCCTGGTGTCGGAAAAATCGCTAAGCAAGACCCAGGCCTTCGGCCTGCTCACCTCGACCCTGCGCCTGCAGGGCTATGCCGTGGTGACCAGCGGCGACGGCTACGCCAAGGTGGTGCCGGAAGCCGAAGCCAAGGCCCAGTCCTCGCCGACCCAGGTCGGCGGCGTGCGCGCCAGCCGCGCCACCGGCGACCAGATCGCCACCCAGGTGTTCTACCTGTCATATGAATCGGCGGCCAACCTCACCGCCGTGCTGCGTCCCTTGATTTCGCCGAATAATTCCATCATGGCGAACCCGGGCAACAACACCCTCGTCATCACCGACTACGCCGACAACCTGCGCCGCCTGGCCAAGATCATCGGCGCGCTCGATACGCCGGTCGCAGCCGACCTCGACGTCATCCCGGTGCGCAACGCCATCGCCAGCGACATCGCGGCCCTGGTGTCGCGCCTGATGGAGCCGGCCGCCGGCGGCGACTCGGGCCGGGTCTCGGTACTGGCCGACCCACGCACCAACTCGGTGGTGGTGCGCGCGCCGTCCCAGGCGCGCGCCAACCTGGCCAAGTCGCTCATCGCGCGCCTCGACCAGCAGACTTCGTCGCAAGGCAATATCCATGTCGTCTACCTGAAAAACGCCGACGCCAGCCGCGTGGCCCAGACCCTGCGCGCGGTGGTGTCGCAGGATTCCTCGGCGGTGCCGGTGCAGCAGCAGGGCACCTCGGGCGGCTCGATCCAGTCCGGCGCCACCTCCGGTGGTGGCGGCCTGGGCGGCCAGCAGGGCCAGCAGAGCAGCACCGGCATGGGCGGCACCGGCAACACCTTCGGCCAGCAGAGCCAGCTCACCGCCAGCGGCGCCGGCGGCGGCCAGGGTTCCGGCTTCATCCAGGCCGATGCCTCCACCAACAGCCTGATCATCACCGCGCCGGACGCCGTCTACCGCAACCTGCGCAACGTCATCGACCAGCTCGACGTGCGCCGCGCCCAGGTGTACATCGAGGCGCTGGTGGTCGAAGTGACCTCCAACAAGGCCTCGGAATTCGGCGTGCAATGGGTCGGCGCCAGCGGCGACTCGGACAGCAAGTACCGCATCGGCGGCCTGCAATCCTTCGCCACCACCGGCGGCAGCAATATCGTCAACCTGGCCGCCGCAGCACGTGGCGGACTGTCCGGCGACTCGATTCCTTCGCTGCCGGGCGGCCTGTCGATCGGCCTGTTCCGCCAGGTGGGCGGCGAGCTCGGGCTCGGCGCGATTGCCCGCTTCCTCGAGAACGACGGCAACGCCAACATCCTGTCCACGCCCAACATGATCACGCTCGACAACGAACTGGCCACCATCAAGGTCGGCCAGAACGTGCCGATCATCACCGGTTCCTTCACCACCGGCACCAGCGGCAGCTCCAACCCGTTCCAGACCATCGACCGCAAGGACGTCGGCCTGCTGCTCAAGGTGCGCCCGCAGATCTCGGAAGGGGGTACCATCAAGATGGCGATCTACCATGAGAACTCGAGCGTCGACACGTCCACCCGCACGCTGTCCTCCGGCGTGACCACCAATGTGCGCGCGATCGAAAGCAACGTGCTGGCCGATGACGGCCAGATCATCGTGCTCGGCGGCCTCATCGAAGACACCGAGGGCGATGGCGAAGAGAAAGTACGCGGCCTGGGCGACATCCCGATCCTTGGCAACCTGTTCAAGTACCGCAGCCGCACCCGGACCAAGACCAACCTGATGGTGTTCCTGCGCCCGGTCGTGGTGCGCAGCAAGGAAGCGTCGAACTCGCTTGCCATGGACCGTTACGACTACATGCGCGCCGTCGGCGCGGCCGGCCAGACCGGCGAAGACTCGGTGCTGATGCGCAACCTCGGCGCACCGCTGCTGCCGCCGCTGGTCAATGGCCAGCCACCGGCTGGCGGCGCGATGGCGACCGCACCGGTGCAGGCAGCACCGGCGGCCGGCAGCGCGCCCGGCGCGGCGGCAGGCCAGGCAACCCAGGAGCAATTGCGCCAGGGCCAGCAAACCCAGCCCGCCACGCCGCAGTCCCAGTTCCGTCCGGTAACGCCACCGACCCGGAAATAAGCCGACCATGAACAATCTGTTGCCTTACGCCTTCGCCCGCGACCACAATTTGCTGGCGCGCAGCAGCGACGAAGCGGGCCAGGCCATCGAAGTGCTGGTCTCCGGCGCCACCGCGCCCGCCGCCATCGCCGAGGTGTCGCGCCGCTTCGGCCGCATCGCCCTGCGCCGCCTCGACCGTGGCGAGCTCGACGACGCCATCGCCAAGGCCTATGCCGGCGCCGGCGGCGACGCCTCGCAGGTGGTGGACGAATTCGACGCCGACCTCGACCTGACCAAGCTGCTGCAGGACGTGCCGGCCATCGAAGACCTGCTCGAATCCTCCGACGACGCGCCCGTCATCCGCATGATCAATGCGCTGCTTACGCAATCGCTGCGCGAAGGCGCGTCTGACATCCATATCGAACCCTTCGAGCAGACCTCGGTGGTGCGCTTCCGCGTCGACGGCGCGCTGCGCGACATCGTGCGCCCCCGGAAAGCCATCCACGCCTCGCTCATTTCGCGAATCAAGATCATGTCGCAGCTCGACATCGCCGAGAAGCGCCTGCCGCAAGATGGTCGCATCACCCTGCGCATCGGCGGCAAGCCGGTCGACGTGCGGGTGTCCACGCTCCCTACCGGCCACGGCGAGCGCGCCGTGCTGCGCCTGCTCGACAAAGAAGCCGGCCGGCTCGACCTGAGCCATCTCGGGATGGCGCCCGACATGCTGCCGCAGTTCGACCGCCTGATCAACCAGCCGCACGGCATCGTGCTGGTCACCGGCCCGACCGGTTCGGGCAAGACCACCACCCTGTACGCCGCGCTGTCGCGCCTGAATGCCTCGACCACCAACATCATGACGGTGGAAGACCCGATCGAGTACGACCTCAACGGCGTCGGCCAGACCCAGGTCAATGCCCGCATCGACATGAGCTTTGCCAAGGCCCTGCGCGCGATCCTGCGCCAGGACCCGGACGTCATCATGATCGGCGAGATCCGCGACCTCGAAACCGCGCAAATCGCCGTGCAGGCTTCGCTCACCGGCCACCTGGTGCTGGCCACCCTGCACACGAATGACGCGGCCTCGGCCGTCACGCGCCTGCTGGACATGGGGATCGAACCCTTCCTGTTATCGTCCTCCCTGCTGGGCGTGATGGCGCAGCGCCTGGTGCGCAAACTCTGCACCCACTGCAAGGTGCAGGACGCCACCGGCTGGCATGCGGCGGGCTGCGAGCGTTGCGGCCACACCGGCTACCACGGCCGGGTCGGCGTCTACGAGCTGCTGGAAACCACCGAGGCGATCCGGGCCCAGATCCACAACCAGGCCTCCGAAGCCGACATCCGCGCCGCCGCCCAGAAGACCGGCATGAAGATGATGCGCGAAGACGGCGAGCGCTGGCTGGCGGACGGCACCACGACACGCGCCGAGCTGGTGCGCGTGACCAAGGACTAAGCCGATGCCAGCCTTCCGCTACGAGGCCGTGGACGCGGCCGGCGCCACCCGCAAGGGCGTGGTCAACGCCGACAACCCGCGTTCGGCCAGGTCCGACCTGCGCACCCAGGGGCTTACGCCCCTGTCGGTGGAGCAGATCGCGGCCCAGGTCGACGACGCCGGCGTGGCGCGCTCGCGCGGTTTCGGCGAGCGCCTGTCGCAAATCGAGCTGGCCCTGTTCACCCGCCAGCTGGCCAGCCTGCTGGAAGCCGGGCTGCCGCTGGAACAGGCGTTTACGGCCCTGCTGGAGCAGGCCGAGCGCCCTTATGTGCGCGACCTGATCGCCTCGATCCGTTCCGAAGTCATCGGCGGCGCCGCCTTCTCCAGCGCGCTGTCGCGCCATCCGCGCGATTTCGCCGACATCTACCGCGCGCTGGTGTCGTCGGGCGAGCAGATCGGCCAGCTCTCGCGCGTGCTGTCGCGCCTGGCCGACTACATCGAGCGCCGCAATGCGCTGGTGCAAAAGGTGCGCCTGGCCTTCACTTATCCGGCCATCGTCACCGTGGTGGCGTTCGCCATCGTGATCTTCCTGCTCACCTACGTGGTGCCGCAGATCGTCTCGGTGTTCGCCAACACCAAGCAAAAGCTGCCCTTCCTGACGGTGGCCATGCTGGCCGTGTCGGACTTCGTGCGCGACTACGGCATCTATGTCGGCATCCTGCTCATTGGCGCGTTCTGGCTGTGGCGCCGGGCGCTGCGCAACCCCGACCTGAAACGGCGCTGGCATACCTGGCTGCTCACCGCGCCCGTGTACGGCAAGTTCGAGCGCAGCCTGAACACGGCGCGCTTTGCCAGCACGCTGGCGATCACCACCGGTTCCGGCGTGCCCATCCTGCGCGCGCTGGAAACCAGCCGCGACACCTTGTCCAACGTGGCCATGGCCGAACTGGTCGACCAGGCCACCGGCAGCGTGCGCGAAGGGGTCAGCCTGGCGCGCGCGCTGTCGGCGCAGAAGCTGTTCCCGCCGATGCTGGTGCACATGATCCGCGCCGGCGAAATCACCGGCGAGCTGCCCGCCATGCTCGAGCGCGCCGCCAATTCGCAGCAGGCCGACCTCGAGCGCCGCACGCTCACCATCGCCGGCCTGCTGGAACCGGTGCTGATCCTGGCCATGGGCCTGGTGGTGCTGCTGATCGTGCTGGCGGTGCTGATGCCGATCATTGAAATCAACCAGCTGGTGCAGTGAACCTGGAAAGCATGCAAGGACACCGATGAACAAGCGTTTGCCCCTCCTCTTCACCCTGCTCGCGCTGATCCTGCTGGCGGCCTCGCTCGCCTACTGGGTCCTGCAGCTGTACAAGCCGGCGCAGCGCCCGCTGGCGCCGGCGCCCGCCATGGCCCAGGCCGAGCCGAGCCCGGACGCCGCCGCCACCCTGTTCGGCGGCCAGCCGACGGCGGTGGCCATCTCCAGCTACCAGCTCACCGGGGTGGTTTCGGCCGGCCGCGACAGCGCCGTGATCCTGGTGGCCGAAGGCTCGCCGCCGAAAGCGGTGCGCATCGGCCGCGAGATCGTGCCAGGCGTCACGGTCGCCGAAGTGCATCCGCGCTACGTGATGCTGTCCGAGGGCGGCATCATGAAACGCGTGGACATCGCCGCCGACGCCCGGGCGGCAGGCCAGCTGGGCGGCATGGCGCCGCCGCTGCCCGGACAGCCGATGGCGGTGGCGCCGCCCCCGGGCGTCGAGCCGCAGACCGCCCCCGGCGCCGTGGCCGTGCCATCGAACATGCAATCGGTCCCGCCACCCGGCGGCCCGCCGGACGGCACGCCGACCACGCCGGAGAGCGCGGTGCCGGTGCCGGAACCGCAAGTGGATCCTTCCGAGCAGGCCGTGCAGCAGCAACCGGGGTATCCGCCGCCACCGAACCAGGTGCAGATGCCGCCGCCAACCCGGTCGGTGAACAGCCCGGTGGGGCAGCCGCCGCAGGTGCAGTAAATGAACAACGCCGCAGTGATGCGGCGTTGTTGTAAGCGGTAATGCTTGCGCGCTCACCCCCTTCGCAAGGCCGTAAACGCCGCAAACTCCCACGACCTGAACCCCAGCAGCAAGGTATAGCCATCGCGCTCCTGCGCCGGCAGCTTGCGGTCGTTCCGGTGCAGCCGCGCCAGTTCTCCCGCCAGCTGTTCGATCTTCTGCCCCAGTTCCTGGGCGCTGGCCGGCGACAGGCGCGCCGGCAGGCACATCAGTGCTTCGCCCGGCCGGTCGAAACCGCCCGCGAAATAATCGGCCACCACGTGCTCGCGGAAGTAACGCTGCACCGGCCCGTCCGGCAGCCAGCGGAAAGCATTCGACACCCGCAGGCTGTAGCGGTTCAGGGGTTTGAGTTCGATCACGCCGAGCCGGTCGAGCTCGGCCAACAGGGTGATGCATTCCGGTTCGGTCAGCCGGTAGGTCTCGATCACCTGCTCCAGGCTCCAGTGCCCGAGGCAGCAGATCGCCATCAGCAGCAGGCGCGGATTGGCAACCAGCGAGGTTTCCTGCGGCAGGGTGAGGGCGTCGGCCTGCGGCCGTGCATCGGCCGCACGGCGCAGCACGTCTTCCAGCGCAATCCCGGTCACCTGGCAAATCTGCGCCAGCCGCGACAATGCCATGTCCTTCTGCCCGAACATCCGCTTGACGCTCGATTCGCTCACGCCGATACGGTCGGCCAGGCCTTTATAGGTGATGCCCGTCGCACGCAGTTCCGCGCGCAGCACGTCGAGTACCAGCTCTGGTGAGCTCATGCGATTCCTGTCAGGTAGATAACTAAAAGAAAATGTACAGCCGAATTCCGCACGGCACAAGGGCTGTATACCTCCGTACCCTCGTACCTTCGGGGTCAGGTCTGACATTCGGACACGAGCCCTGCACTAAACCCACTTCGATGACGTAGCGACACCGAATTGGCCTGTATCCCGCCCGGAATTCTCGGCGGGCCGGCTTTCACGGCCGAGTCCGTGTCCGAATGTCAGACCTGACCCCGAAGTTGGGAAATAAAAAAGGCGGACACGCTCGCGCGGTCCGCCAAGGGGAATCGTCGGAAAGGAAGAGGGCTCAGTCGTCTTCCGCCACCAGCTTGGCTTTTTTCAGCGCGCGCTTGGCTTCCTGGCGCTCGCTGGCGAGCGGCTTGGCGTGGGCGCCGGCGGCGCGTGCCTTGGCCAGGGCGGCGATCGGGTTGCGCGGCTTGCCGAAGTTCTGGGATGGCTCGATCCGCAGCCGCATCTTTTGCCGGGTTGCCAGTGCCTTGTTCGCCATCGTCCTCTCCTCCCTAGAATTACAGCACGTAGCGCGACAGGTCCTCGTTGATCGCGAGCTTGTCGAGCCGGTCGTTGACGTAGGCGGCGTCGATGGTCACCACCTGCTCCTTTTCGGCGCCGGCCGTGAACGAGACTTCCTCGAGCAGCTTTTCCATCACCGTGTACAGGCGGCGCGCGCCGATGTTCTCGGTGCGCTCGTTGACAGCGAACGCGATCTCGGCCAGGCGGTGGATGCCTTCGTCCAGGAAGTCGACGGTCACACCTTCGGTGGCCAGCAGCGCTTCGTACTGCTTGGTCAGGCTGGCGTCGGTCGAGGTCAGGATGCTCTTGAAGTCTTCGATCGACAGCGACTCGAGTTCGACCCGGATCGGGAAGCGGCCCTGCAGCTCCGGGATCAGGTCGGACGGCTTGGCCAGGTGGAAGGCGCCCGAGGCGATGAACAGGATGTGGTCGGTCTTGATCATGCCGTACTTGGTGTTCACCGTCGTGCCCTCGACCAGCGGCAGCAGGTCGCGCTGCACGCCGGCGCGCGAGACGTCGGCGCCGCCGTGCTCGGAGCGGGTGGCGATCTTGTCGATCTCGTCGAGGAACACGATGCCGTTCTGCTCGACGTTGGCGATGGCCTTCTGCTTGAGCTCATCCTCGTTGACCAGCTTGGCGGCTTCTTCATCCACCAGCAGCTTCATCGCGTCCTTGATCTTCATCTTGCGCGGCTTCTTGCGCGCGCCGCCGACACCGGCGAACATCGACTTGATCTGCTCGGTCATTTCTTCCATGCCCGGCGGCGCCATGATCTCCATCTGCGGGGCGGCGTCGGTGACCTCGATCTCGATCTCGCGCTCGTCCAGCGAGCCTTCGCGCAGGCGCTTGCGGAAGGTCTGGCGGGTGGCGTCGCCTTCCTTCGGGTCGCTGCCGTTATTGACATTGAAGCCGAAGTCGCGCGCCGGCGGCACCAGGATGTCGATCACGCGGTCTTCGGCCGCATCCTCGGCGCGCTGGCGCACCTTTTTCTGCTCGCTGGCGCGGGTCTGCTTGACGCCGATGTCGATCAGGTCGCGGATGATGGTGTCGACGTCGCGCCCGACGTAGCCGACCTCGGTGAACTTGGTGGCCTCGATCTTGATGAAGGGCGCGTCGGCCAGCTTGGCCAGGCGGCGCGCGATCTCGGTCTTGCCCACGCCGGTCGGGCCGATCATGAGGATGTTCTTGGGGGTGATCTCGTGGCGCAGCGGCTCGGCCACCTGCTGGCGGCGCCAGCGGTTGCGCAGCGCGATCGCGACCGCGCGCTTGGCCTTGCCCTGGCCGACCACGTGCTTGTCCAGCTCCGAGACGATCTCGGGCGGCGTCATGTTCATGATGGGGGACTGGTTCATTCCAGGGTCTCGATGATGTGGGACATATTGGTGTAGATGCACAGCTCGCCGGCGATCGTCAGCGCCTTCTTGACGACCTCGGCCGGCGGCAGCTCGGTGTTCTCGAACAGGGCCTTGGCGGCCGACTGGGCGTACACGCCGCCCGAGCCGATCGCGCCAATGCCGTCTTCCGGTTCCAGCACGTCGCCGTTGCCGGTGAGGATCAGGGTGGATTCGCGGTCGGCCACCAGCAGCATCGCCTCGAGCTTGCGCAGCATGCGGTCGGTACGCCAGTCCTTGGCCAGTTCGACCGAGGCACGCATCAGGTTGCCCTGGTGCTTTTCCAGCTTGGCTTCGAAGCGGTCGAGCAGGGTGAAAGCGTCGGCGGTGGCGCCGGCGAAACCGACCAGGACCTTGCCCTGGTAAAGCTTGCGCACCTTGCGCGCCGAGCCCTTCATGACGACGCTGCCCAGCGTGACCTGGCCATCGCCGCCGAGCGCAACCTGGTTGCCGCGCCTTACCGTGACGATGGTGGTGCCGTGAAATTGTTCCATTTTTAGCCTCGTGGTTGTCTAGCACCCCGCAGATGGGGTGGCTGCATAAAATTGCAAGACAATGTCAGGCCAAAAACTGTCGTACAGGCAAAACCGCTGCCCCCGGCGCGACAAGCTTCAGTAACGATGCGGGTAAAGACGCACGCCGCCCTCGACACCGAGCAGGCGCAGCAGGGCGGCCACCAGGTGGTTCAGGTCGCGCAGTTCGACCCGTCGCCCCTGGGCCGATTGCGCGCGCAGCCGGCCCAGCAGCGCGGTGGCGCAGGCGTAATCCATGCGCGCCAGGCGCGCGCAATCGAGCACCAGCACCTCGCGCCCGTCGGCATAGGCGTCGACCGCGTCGAGCAGCGCGGCGCAGTCGCCCAGCGCCAGCGGCGGCAACAGGAAGCGGTCGCCCGCGCCGGGGGCCGGCGCTGCGGTCGAGACATGTTGCGGGGTTTCGAAGGAGGGCGGCGAGAGCTCGAAGGTGACGCAGTAATCCATCGCCGATTCCTCGAAATCCTTTTCGCGGTTGGACAGCAGCAGCAGTTCGAGCAGCAGCAGCCACGGCGCTTCGCCCGAGGCGCGCTCGCCCACCGCCAGCATGGGCCGCAGCACCGCCAGCAGGGTGTCGGCGCCGGCCAGCACCAGCTCGCGCCCCTGCTTGCGCAGCGACTGCAGGGCTGCCAGCAGCTCGGCGCAGCCTGCGGGCGTGGCGCTGTGCACCGCGCCGACATCGATCCGCACCAGCGGCGCGTTCGATGCGAGCAGGCGCTGCAGGCGCGGGGCGATGCCGCCGTCGAGCAGCGGGCCCAGCGCTTCGCCGGCGGCCACGCCCGCCAGCGGCGCCGCATCGTGCGCGGGCTGCAGTGGCTGCCATGCCGGGGGCGAGGTTTCGAAGTGGCTGGCGTAATCGATCGCGATGCTCTCGAACTCGGTTTCGCGTCCGGTGGCCTGGTAGAGGTCGAACAGCATCCACCAGGGCAGGCGTTCGGTGTGGCCGAAGCCGGCCAGGCTGTCGCGCAGCAGCTGTTCGGCGGCGGCGGCCTGGCCATTGGCGTACAGGATGGCGCTTTCCTCGACGGCCGGGGCGGTGGCGGGCGCTGCCGCAGCATCCGGGAGCTCGTCGGTGGCGGCCTCGGGGACCGGCGCCGTTGCGGCAGCAGCGGGACGGCGCGCCCCGCTGCCCCAGGGCGTTTCGTCATCGAAGATGTCGGACGCCATCGCCAGCTCGATCTCGTCGATCTTGGCGGCGGTGGCGCGTGCGATTTCACGCTGGCGCGCGCGTTCGGCTTCGCTGTGCAGGCGCGACGGCTCGCCCGCGCGCAAGTGCGTCGCAGGCGCATCGAGCGTGGCCAGCCGGTCGCCGGACGGCGTATCGCGCTTTTTCTTCAGGAAGGAGAACAGCCCCATGGTCCCCAGTGGATAAATGAACAAGTCTGCAGCACGAGCATGACGGTAGCACGGCTGCGGGCGGCGCGTGCTGCGCGCACGCGTGCCGTGCCGGCGGATGCTGCGCAGCTAGTGTATCCCATGGGAAATGAAACGGAAGCACGGCAGGCGCCGCGCAAAAGAAAAAAGCATGCGCCTCGCGGAGCATGCTTTTCTTGGAGAAGCGGGCAGGGCTCAGTCGCCGTACAGCTTTTGCTTGAGTTCGCGGCGCTGCTGGGCTTCCAGCGACAAGGTCGCGGTCGGGCGGGCGATCAGGCGCGGGATGCCGATCGGCTCGCCGGTTTCTTCGCACCAGCCGTATTCGCCGGCATCGATCGACTGGATCGATTGCTGGACTTTCTTGAGCAGCTTGCGCTCGCGGTCACGGGTGCGCAGTTCGAGCGCGTGTTCTTCTTCGATGGTGGCGCGGTCGGCCGGGTCCGGTACCAGCACGGTTTCGCGCAGGTGTTCAGTGGTCTCGCCGGCGTTTTTCAGGAGCTCTTTCTCGAGCTCTTGCAGGCGGTTGCGGAAAAACGCCAGCTGCGCCGGATTCATGTACTCGTCGTCGCCCATCGCCCGAATTTCTTCTTCCGTCAGGAGGCGTTCTTCGAGCTGCGCGGTATTCGGTTTCGTTGTTTTAGTCATGATGCCTTCGATACGACAGGGGGTTTTCATTTTAGCAGCAAACTGTGCATTGACACCTTAACAACAGGTGCCTGCGGAAGCCGCTGCCCGGACGGCGACCGCCGTCCTTTACTGCCTGTCCCGACCCGCCTGGTGGCAGGTCATTGGGACGATGCCCGGATGCGCATGGCGCCGGTATTGCCGGCGCTGCCGCCCGGCCCGCCAACTGTCGTGGCCGGTCGTCAGGCGGGCCCGGACGCGCCCGCAAAACTGAGCTAGTTTATACCAAACACTGTTCGAGTCCGCGGATAAATACCTCTTTTGGTAAATTTTTACCAATAAACACCATTTTACTCCCGCGTGTTTCTCCCTCGCCCCACTTTGCGCCCAGGTCGCTGCCCATGATTTGATGCACGCCTTGGAATACGACCTTGCGCTCGGCGCCCACCATCGACAGCACGCCCTTGTAGCGCAGCATTTGCGGGCCGAACACCTGCACCATGCTGCCCAGGAACTGGTCGAGGCGCTCCGGGTCGAACGGGCGTTCGTTGCGGAACACGAAGGCGGCGATGTCGTCGCTGTGGTGGCTGTGGTGGTGGTCGTGGGCGCAGGAGGCGTCGTGCACATGGCCGTGGTCGTGGCCGCAGTGTTCGTCGTGCACGTGCTCGTGGTCGTGGCCATCTTCGGCGCGCAGGAAATCCGGGTCCAGTTCCAGCTTGTCGTTCAGGTTGAAGCCGCGCAGGTCGAGCACGTCCGAAATGGGAGCGCGGCCGAAGTCGCTGGTGCTGATCGGCGCGCGCGGGTTGATCCGGTGCAGGCGCGCTTTCAGGGCGTCGACGGCGGCCGCATCGACCAGGTCGGTCTTGGACAGCAGGATCTTGTCGGCAAAGCCAACCTGGCGCTGGGCTTCCTCGTGCTGGTCCAGCTGCTCCATGGCGTGGCGCGCATCGACCACGGTCACCACCGCGTCGAGCATATAGCTGGCGCCCACTTCCTCGTCCACGAAGAAGGTCTGCGCCACCGGGCCGGGGTTGGCCAGGCCGGTGGTTTCGATTACCACGCGGTCGAAGCTGATCTCGCCGGCCGCGCGCTTCTGCGCCAGGCTGTTCAGGGCCACGATCAGGTCGCCGCGCACGGTGCAGCAGATGCAGCCATTGTTCATCTCGACGATCTGCTCGCCGCTGTCGCGCACCAGGATCTCGTTGTCGATGTTCTCCTCGCCGAATTCGTTCTCGATGACGGCGATGCGCAGGCCGTGCTCCTCATGCAGGATGCGGTTGAGGAGGGTGGTCTTGCCCGCGCCGAGGAAGCCGGTGAGGATGGTGCTTGGGATGGGTTCCATGTTCGCTTCGATGTTCGCTTGTTGCGGTTGCGGCGCCACTGGCCGTGATTGTCAGGCATGAAAACCGGGCGATTATGCCGCATTTCGTGACACATCACCATCAACCGTGCAGTGTCTTGACGCCGCTCAAGCCGGCTTACTTGGCCTTGGCGCGCGGATGGGCCCGGTCGTAGACGGCGGCCAGGTGCTGGAAATCGAGGGCCGTATATACCTGGGTCGAGGTGATGCTGGCGTGTCCTAGCAGTTCCTGCACGGCGCGCAGGTCGCCGGACGATTGCAGCAGGTGCGAGGCGAAGGAGTGGCGCAGCACGTGCGGATGCACATGCACCGGCGTGCCGGCGCGCAGCGCATGCGCGTTCAGGCGATTCTGCACCACCCGCGGCGTGATGCGGGTGCCGCGCGCCGACAAGAACAGGGCGGCGCTGCCGTCGCGCGCGGGCGGGCGCACCGCCAGCCAGGCGGCCAGCGCCGTGCGCGCGGGGGCGCCGACGGGCACGCGCCGCATGCGCCGGCCCTTGCCGGTGACGACGACTTCGCCGGCCTGCAGGTCGAGCCAGCCGACCGAGGCGGGCACGCCGTTGCCGCCTTCGGTATAGACCAGGTCCAGGCCAGCAAGTTCCGAGACCCGCAGGCCGCTCGAATACAGCAGTTCGAACATGGCGCGGTCGCACAGTTCGGGCGGTTCCGGGTGGCCGTGGGCATTGCCCTCCATCAGCTGCACCGCGTCGTCGACCGACAAGGCCTTGGGCAGCGACTTGGGACGGCGCGGCGCGCGGACGCCCTCGACCGGGTTGGCCGCCAAGGCCAGCTGCTGCGACAGCCAGTCGTAGAAACCGCGCCAGCCGGACAGCTTGCGCGCGATGGTGCGCGCCGACTGGCCGCCGGCGTGCAGCCTGGCGGCGAAGCGGCGGATGTCGTGGTGGGTCAGGCGCGGCCAGTCTTCGTGGCCGGCCAGGAGGGAAAGTTCCTGCAGGTCGCGGCGGTAGGCCGCGACCGTGTGCGGCGACAGCTGGCGCTGGGTGGCCAGCTCGCCGAGGTAGCGTGCCGGCCAGCCGGTCTGCGCCGCCGTCATGGCGTCACGCGCGCAGCGGGGCCAGCGCGGTGCTGGCGGTGGCGGCGATGTGGGCCAGGAAATCGGTGGCCATGGTGGACGTGAAACGGTCGGCGTCGGGCGCGCCCAGCACCAGCAGGCCGAAGGTCTTGCCTTCCAGGCCCAGGGGCATCAGCACGGTCGAGCGCACCGCGGCCGGATCGTCCAGCCAGCGCACCGCCTCGAAGTCGTTGTTCATGCCGCAGTAAGGCGCGCGCAGGCCGCTGGCGAACAGGCGCGCGTCGTCCGACACATCGCTGGCGAACCATTCGCCGGCATGCTCCGGCGCCAGGTTCCACAGGCGCAGCGTGACTTGCGGCACCATGAATTCGCTGCGCAGCGCATCGACCAGGTCGCGCGCCATGGCGGCGGCGCCGTCGGACTTCAGCAGGGCTTGGTTCCAGGCGTGGAAGCGGTTGGCGATCGCATGGTTCTCTTCGGCGCGGCGGGTCAGTTCGGCCAGGCGCAGTTCCAGCACGCGGTACTTGTCGCGCATGACTTCCATCTGGCGTTCCTGCAGCGATACGGCGCGGCCGGTGAGCGGGCTCGACAGCTTCACTTCGCCCAGCAGGCCGGCGTGCTCTTCGAAGAATTGCGGGTGGTCGATGAGGTATTGGGCAACAGCGCTGGCGTCGAGTGTGTCGGTGGTCATGAATGGGGTCGGGTTTGAAAGATTGCGTCCACCATTTTACCTGACAGCCACCTATGGGCGGCCATAAAAAAGGCGCTGTCACCTTTCCTTGTTGAGTCAACTGAACTGTCGAGCCGCCGCGCTGTCTGACCTTTCATTCCAAGGACAGGAGACGGGGCGATGCGCACGATCGGTTTCCAGCAATGGCTGCAACGGGCGGCCCGGCTCACCCGGCGCCAGCGCGAGCAATTGTTCGCTTTCCTGCGTCCGGCGGTGGACCTGGACCGGGCCTGCGCAACGATCGAACAAGCCAAACCGGACCTTGCCTGTCCGGATTGCGCGGGCCGGCGCCTGCACCGCCATGGCATCTACCGGGGCCTGCAGCGCTACCGCTGCCGCGCTTGCGGGCGAACCTTCAACCCCCTCACCGGCACGCCCCTGGCCGGGTTGCGCTATCGCGAGCGCTGGTTGCCCAACCTTGACGGCATGCTCGAGGGAAAATCCGTCCGCGCCACCGCCGAAGCGCTCGGCGTGCACCGCAATACGGCGTTTCGATGGCGCCACCGCTTCTTGCACCTGACCAAACATGACCGTCCGCAAGCGCTCACCGGCATTGCCGAGGCCGACGAACTGTTCGTGCTCGAGTCGCAAAAAGGGTCGCGCAAGCTCGACCGGCCCGCGCGCAAGCGTGGGGGCGTGGCCCGATGGCGCGGCATCAATCGCGATCATGTGTGCGTGCTGGTGGCGCGCGACCGGAGCGGTGCAACGTTCGACTTCGTAACCGGCCGCGGGGCAGTGACCTGCGCCCAGTTGCACCGGCACCTGCTCCCCGTGCTGGATCCCGACGTCTTGCTGGTCACCGATGGGCACGCTGCCTACAAGGCGTTCGCGCTGGCCACGGCGATGTCGCACGCAGCGGTGAACCTGCGCGCAGGAGAGCGGACGCGCAGCGCCCTGCACGTGCAGAACGTGAACGCCTACCACAGCCGTTTTCGCCAATGGCTGTCGCGCTTCAGGGGCGTGGCGTCGCATTACCTGCCGAACTACCTGGGCTGGCAATGGGCGCTGGACGGCCGGCGCATCCGATCGGCGGAGCAATTTCTTGTGGCAGCGCTGGGCATGGTCCAACAGCGAACGGTGACAGCGCCATAAAAAAAGACGCCCGGAGGCGTCTTTTCGTGGGTGCCGCGAAGGCTTAGAAGCGGTGGCGGATGCCCATCTGCAGCGCGCGGCCATCTTCGCCTGGACGCTTGGTGAAGCCGCCTGGGTTGCCGGCGGTGCCTGGTGCGTACTGGCCATCGTTCTGGTTGCGGATGATGGCGGCGACGGTGTACAGGTCGGTGCGCTTGGACAGGAAGTGGTCGTAGCCCAGTGCGTACAGGTCGGCGTCGCTGTTCGATGCCAGGCGGTCGTTCTGGTGCGCGTACGAAGCCATGATGCGGCCGCTGCCCAGTTTGTAGTGGGCGCCGACTTGCCAGCTGTTGGCGTCCTGCTGGGTGTTGGCGGTGATGGCGCGCACGAAGATGCCGCGCAGCGCTGCCTGGTTAGCCGCCGGCACGCCCTGCTGGGTCAGGACCGGGGTCACGCCGGCATCCCAGCCGCCGATGTAGTCGGCCAGCAGGGCCGAGTTGGTGTTGCGCTGGCTGTGGAAGCCGGCGAACACTTTCCAGGTGTCGTTCAGGGTGTACGAACCGCCGATGGTGGTGGTGCGCAGGCTTGGACGGTTCTGCTGGTCGTAGCCGTGGTTGTAGCCCAGGCCGACGTCGAAGCCGTTGGCCTTGTAGGTGATCGCGCCGGCGCGGAACTTGTTGTAGCGGCCGAGGTAGCCCGAACCCTTCGGACCGTACATGACCGAGCCGCCCAGGCCGTTCGGCAGGGCGATGCGGTACTGGACCGCTTCCTGCGAGCGGATGTCCGCGCCCAGGGCGGTGAAGCCGGCGGTGCCGCCGGTGATGTGGCCCCAGGTGCCGGCAGTGCCGGACTCGAAGGCGTCGGCCATGTTGAAGACTTCATAGCCAGGGGTGTACATGCGGCCGAGCAGGATGGCGCCGACCGGGGTGATCATGCCGACCATCGCGGTACGGTCGAACAGCGCGCGTTCCTGGTTGACGGCCGGGCCGCCTGGTGGCTGGAGCAGGGTCTGCAGGCGCGCCAGGATCGCCGGCGGGATGCCGGTCATTCCCTTGAGCAGGTAGACGCCCGGATTGTCGTTCATCAGGGTTGGCTGCTGGGTGCCGGTGTCGAGTTCGACGCGCGCTTCCAGGTTGAAGATGGCCTTGTAGCCGTTGCCCAGGTCTTCGGTGCCCTTGAAGCCGATGCGCGAGCCGTCGGCGCCGCCGCTGTAGATCTTGGTCGGGCCGCCGCTCTGGAACATGACGCCGGCGTCGGCGATGCCGTAGATTTGCACGCTGGTCTGCGCGAAGGCCGAAGTTGCGAAACAGGTGCCGAGCAGCGCGGCCAGAATACTCTTCTTCATTGCATCTCCAATATTAATTTTGCGAACGAGCGTTTAGTTATACGCCTTGCCAATATGCCATTGCTGTGGCGCACTGTACAGAATCTGGACGCGCAGCGGGCAGGCGCCTTGGCAGACGTTGCTTAAAAACTACAAAATAAGGAATAAACGACGGGATAAAACAACAGGGGCGGGCATGGTTGCCCATGTCCGCCCCGTGCAGCAGCCTGGCCTTAGAACGAGTGGTTCACGCCGACGTCGTAGTGGTTGACGGTCGACGGAATGGCGGTGGTGCCTTTCTTGCGCGACGCATCCACGTACAGGTAGGTGCGCTTCGACAGGCTGTACTCATAGCCCAGCGAGAACTGCTTGACCTTCTGCAGGCCGTCGACGTCCTTCTGGCCGTAGCCGGCCAGCAGCTTGCCCGGGCCCATCGTGTAGTTGGCGCCCAGCACCCATGCGGTGGTGTTGGCGTTGGCGATGCGGCTGTGCTCCTGGTCCTGCTTCGAGTAAGTGCCCATCAGCTTGAGTTCCGGGGTGGCGGCGAGCGACGCGCCGATCGACCAGATCTTCGATTCGATGGCGTTGCGCTCGTAGCCGGCCATGAAGGCCGCCGGGCCGTTGTTATAGGTGCCGGTGATCGAGAACGGGTTGGCCGATGCTTCGGCGCCTGCCGGGTACTGCGGCGCGGCCGCGGTGCCGCGGCCGACCACGGCGGGACCGCCGCTGTTTTCCTTGGTCGCCACCGCGGCGTTGACCTGGAAGCCGCTCTGCAGCGGCGAGTTGTACCAGACCGCGTTCGAGAAACGGTTGTTCGAGTAGCCCGCCACGTCCAGCGGCTGCGAGGTGTAGCCGGCGACGCTCAGGTCGGTCCAGAAACCGGCCGGGCTCGGCGACGCGTGGAACGGGTCGAAGGCGCCGATGGTTTCATGCAGCGGGGTCAGGCCGCGGCCGATGCGGACCATGCCGAAGTCGCCCTGCAGGCCGACCCGGCTCTGGCCCTGGAACAGCGGACGCTGGGTGCCGTTGGCGCCGATTTCATTGGTGCCGGTATCCGGCTCGTAACGCATTTCCAGCTGGAACAGTGCCTTGAGGCCATTGCCCAGTTCTTCGGTCCCTTTGAAGCCGAGGGTGTTCGAAGCACGCTTGCCGATGTTCAGGGTCTGGCCGCTGCGCTTGATGATGCCAGCGTCGACGGTGCCATAGATCTGGACGGCGGTTTGTGCTTGCACGGTGCCGGCAGCGAATGCGCCAAGCAGTGCGACAGCCATGAGGGAGTGTTTCATTATTCGTGTTCCTTTTTTTCTTGGTTCAATCTCAGTCACCCGGGGCACGGCCTTACTGCTGAGTACCCGGATAAGCTGAACCTTAAATGCTTGAGTCGTCAAGATTGTAGGTTTGGTCAATTATCGCCGTCGCAATTGGTCGAAAGCCAATAAATCCAATCGTGCTGTTGTATTTTTGAAACGCGTGTCATGTCGATGACACAATTTCCCACGATACAAGGATCAGCCGCTGGGGCGGACGATTTGCGCCGCCTCAAGAAAGGCGGGGATTACATCGAAGCGGCGGCGGGGACGCCTTAGACTCTGCGTCACCTGAGGCCTGCGACGACGGCAATCCGGGAATTCTTGTATATTGGCAACTTTTTTGGGATGCCGCCCGCGTGGTGGCGCCTGCCGATGCCATGGATTCCCGCCGTGCCGCCGCGCCGGTCGATTCCCACCACGACACATCATCATGGCTAACCGAGAAGAACTGGCGATCATCCGCAACGCCCGCGCCGGCCAGGCTGCCGCCCAGCTCGAGTTGGGCAGGCTCTACCTGTTCGGCAGCGCCGGGCTGCCGCGGAGCCTGCAGACGGCGCTGCACTGGCTCGAACGGGCCGCGCGCCAGGAGTGCCAGCAAGCCTGGCAACTGATCGGCAACCATATCCCGCTCGCGCTGGCCCAGGGAAGCGCCGCCGCGCTCGCGCCCTGGTACGAGCGCGCCTACGACGACGGCAGCGTGCACGCCGGCCTGGTGTTTGCGCAACTGGTGCTCGGTGGGGCGGCCGAGGCCGGCGCGGCGCCTGCCGGGCCCAAGGCCCTGCGCGCGCTCCAGGACGCCGCGCGTGCCGGCTTCCCCGATGCGCAGTGGCTGCTGGCGCGGCGCCGCGACGCCGCGCCCGTGGTGCAGCTCGCCGCCGGCCCGGCGCCGGCCCTGGCCCAGGGCTGGCTGCGGTGCGCGGCCGACAGCGGCGTCGCCGAAGCCCAGTCCGCCGTGCTCGACCAGGCTTGGCAGGCCGGGCGCTTCGGCGACTACCTGGCGCGCGCGCTGCCGCTGGCGCGCGCCCTCGTGCGCACGGCGGCCAGCCACGACGGCGTGCACCGGCTGGCGCCGGGCGACATCGCCCTGCTGTCGCGGGTGGCGCGCCTGCAGGACGGCGCCCACGGGGCCGGCCAGCACGACGGCTTCCAGCACGGACTGGCGCTGGCGCCGGGAGAGCCGCTGTGCTTCTGGGAACTCGCCGCAGCCGAGCACGACCGCCATGCCCAGCTCGCGATCGGCCTGCGTTGCGCCCGCATGGGCGTCGATGGCCGGCGCGTGGCCGGCCACGGCGCCGCCAATTTCAAGAAGGCGATCCGCTGGCTCAGCCTGGCCGGCGAGCAGGGGCTGGCCGAAGCCTGGTACGCGCTGTCGCGCATCTATATCAAGCCCGAATTTTCACAGCGTAACGTGGGCGACGCCCAGCGCTACCTCGAACGCGCCGCCGAAATGGGCTATCGCGCGGCCCAGCTCGAATGTGGCCACAATGCCTGGCGTGCCCGCCGCGAGAATGAAAACAAGGATGTCGCCGCCGTGTACTGGTTGCAGAAAGCGGTGGCCCAGGGCTGCGCCGAGTCGGCCGCGATGCTGGGCAAGATCGCGCCGCGCCTGGCCACGCCCCCGTACGTCGAGACCGGCCGCCTGCTGGCTGGCCAGGGCGAAGCGCTGCGCGCCTACCCGCTGCTGGGCGCCCGGCTGGAACTGGCGGCCCTGTTCAAGCTGTCGCGCGCCGAAGCCCTGCTGCTCGACGTGCCGGCGGCGGACCACGGCCACTGCCTGGTGATCGACATCCGCGCCAGCTACGGCCGCAGCAAGCGGCGCCTGGTGCTGGTCGATACCGCGCAGGAGCGCCACGCGCTCGACCGCATCGCGCGCCTGTTCGAAGGCATCGATTGCGGGCCGTCCGGGCCGGAAGGAAACTACCGGCAGCGGCTGTACCGGCTGCGCACGCTGCTGGGAGCGGCTGTCAAAGGCGGGGAAGATGGCGAGGGCCCGGCCGAGATCGGCCTGGCGGCCTAGCGTATGAGCGTCAGGCGCTCTAAATTTCCACTTCGCCTTCGAACACGGTTACCGCCGGCCCGCTCAGGAATACCGGCTGCCCGTCCCCCGCCCAAGCAATGCTGAGCTCCCCGCCGCGCGCCGACACGCGCACCGGCGAATCGAGCAGTCCGCGCCGGATCCCGGCCACCACCGCGGCGCACGCGCCGGTGCCGCAGGCCAGCGTCTCGCCGGCGCCGCGCTCATACACGCGCAGGCGGATGTGATGGCGGTCGACCACCTGCATGAAGCCCGCATTGACCCGCTTCGGGAAACGGGGATGCGCTTCGATCGCCGGGCCGCTGGATTCCACCGGCGCGCTGTCGACGTCGTCGACCACCTGCACCGCGTGCGGGTTGCCCATCGAAACCACCGACACGAACACCGTCTTGTCGCCAATGTCGAGCGGCCAGGCCGTGTCCGCGCCCTCGTCCCAGCCACCCAGGCCGCTGCTGTCGAAGGGCACGGCCGCAGGCGCGAGCACCGGCGCGCCCATGTCCACCGTCACGCTGCCATCATGCTCGAGGCGCGGCGCGATGATGCCCTGCATGGTCTGGACGCGGATGCTGCGCTCGCTCGACAGGCCCTTCTCGCTGACGAAACGGGCAAAGGCGCGCGCGCCATTGCCGCACTGCTCGACTTCGCCGCCATCGCTGTTGAAAATGCGGTAGCGGAAATCCACGCCCTCGGTGGCCGGGCGTTCCACCACCAGGATCTGGTCGGCCCCGATGCCGAAGCGGCGGTCGGCAAGCCGGCGCCATTGTTCCGGGCTAAGGGACACCTGCTGGTTGATCGCGTCGACGACGATGAAGTCGTTGCCGGCGCCGTGCATCTTGGTGAATTTGAGTTTCATGGTCGGCCCAGCCGGATTAGCCCGGCTTAACGTTTTTTAAAATAGATTAGCCCAGCTTAATCGTAGAACGATGGCTCGCCCGCCGGCCGGGTCTTGAAGCGCTTGTGGGTCCAGAAGTATTCGGCCGGCGCCTCGCGCACGCGCTCCTCGATGAAGGCGTTCATGCGGCGCGTCGCTTCCACCATGTCGTCGCCCGGATAATTCTCCCACGCCGGGTAGAAACGCACACGCCAGCCCTGGTAATCCGGCAAGTAGGTCGCGACCACGGGAATCACCTTGGCGCCGGTGGTGGCCGCGATGCGGCCCAGCGCAGTGAGGGTGGCGGCCGGAATGCCGAAGAAGGGCACGAACTCGGCATCCTTCTCGCCGAAGTCCATGTCCGGCAGCATGAAATAGGGCAGGCCGTCGCGCAGCGCGCGCAGGATCGGCTTGATGCCTTCCTTGCGCGTCACCAGGCGCACCGGGCCGTAGCGTTCGCGGCCGTGGCGCAGCAGCTTGTCGAAGGCGGCGTTCTTTTGTGGCACGTACATGCTGCACACCGGGATCACGCGCGAGGCCACGCCCGCCACGTCGAGGCACACGAAGTGCGGGCACAGCAGGATGGTAGGGCCGTCTTCCATCGCCGCCTGTGGCACCGCCGGCTCGACGTGGATGAGCTTGCGTACGCGCGCTTCCGGCGCCCACCACAGGATCGAACGCTCGAAGATGCTGCGCGCGTAGGCGCGGAAATGCTGCTGCGCGATCGCATGGCGCTCACTGTCAGATTTTTCCGGCATGCACAGGCGCAGGTTGGTGAGGGCAATGCGGCGCCGCCGCCCCATCACCAGGAACATCAGGCTGCCGACCGCTTCGCCCAGGCGGGCGAGCAGGGGCAGCGGCAGGAAATGCAGCAGCCACATGAAACCAAGCAAGACCCTCATGACGCGGCCCCGCTGTCCGGGCCGGCCACGCCATCGGGCTGCTTGTAACGGTTATAGCTCCAAAAATACTGCGCCGGGGCACGTGCAATCAGCTGCTCCATGGCGCGGTTGATCGCCGCGGCCTGCTCGGCGGCGCTGCCCGACAGGTCGCCCTCGAAGGGCACGAAGCGCACCACGTAGCCGCGCCCGCGCGGCAGGCGCTCGGCATATACCAGCAGGATGTCGGCCTTGCCCAGCTGGGCCAGCTTGGCGGGCAGGGTCATGGTATAGGCGCTGCGTCCGAACCAGGGCGCCCACGCGCCTTCGCCTTCCTGCGGCACCTGGTCGGGCAGCAGGCCGATCGGCTGGCCGCCCTTGAGGGTCTTGGCCAGGATGCGCACGCCGGCCAGCGTCGCCGGCGCCAGGTGCAGGTTGTGGCGGGCGCGCGCGCCTTCGACCAGGGGTTTGAGCGCGCTCTTGCGCGGCGGGCGGTACATGACGGTCAGCGCGGTCTTGAGCGCGATCTGCTGCGCCGTCATCTCGAAGCAGCCGAGGTGGGGCGTGAGGAACACGATGCCGCGGCCGGCGTCCAGGCGCTGCTGCACCAGGTCCCAGTTCTCGACGCTGGCGAGGCGGTTGACACGCGCCGGGTCGGCGCACCAGACGAAGGCCAGCTCGATGATGGCCTTGCCGGCTTCGGCGACCGCGGCGTGCAGCTGGGCTTCATAGCCGGCCTGGGCCAGGTTGGCGCGCAGGCGCTTGCGGTAGGAGGAAGACAGCAGATAGACGAGCCAGCCGAGTACGGACCCGAGGGCATGCAAAAACGGCAATGGAAATACCGATAGTGCACGAAATAAAAGAACTAACATGCGATTGACCAGAGTTGAACGAAGTGAGCCTTGCTAGAGCAAAATTCTCGAAGGCAGCGTAAAATACCACTTAATGCAGGATCCGCCGAGTTAATGACAACTTGCGATGCGGAATATAAATGTCGCTAAAGCGTCGCAGGCACCAGTTGCTGCGGCACGTTACAACCCACCGCAGTAACCGGAGCCCCCCCATGTCCAACGACTACCTCTTCACTTCCGAATCCGTCTCGGAAGGCCATCCCGACAAAGTCGCCGACCAGATCTCGGACGCCATCCTCGACGCCATCCTGGAACAGGATCCGCGCGCGCGCGTTGCCGCCGAAACCCTGTGCAACACCGGCCTGGTCGTGCTGGCAGGAGAAATCACCACCCACGCCAACGTCGACTACATCCAGGTCGCCCGCAACACCATCAAGCGCATTGGCTACGACAACACCGATTTCGGCATCGACTACAAAGGTTGCGCCGTCATGGTCTGCTACGACAAGCAGTCGCCCGACATCGCCCAGGGCGTGGACGAAGGCGCCGGCATCGACCTGGATCAAGGCGCCGGCGACCAGGGCCTGATGTTCGGCTACGCCTGCGACGAAACCCCGGAACTGATGCCGGCCGCTATCTACTATGCGCACCGCCTGGTCGAGCGCCAGTCGCAGCTGCGCAAGGATGGCCGCCTGCCGTGGCTGCGCCCGGACGCCAAGTCGCAGGTCACCCTGCGCTACGCCAACGGCCGCCCGGTCGCCGTGGACACCGTCGTGCTGTCCACCCAGCACCATCCTGACGTCTCCCACTCGCAGATCGAAGAAGCGGTCATCGAAGAAATCATCAAGCCGACCCTGCCGCGCGAATGGCTCGAAGGCACCAAGTTCCTGGTCAACCCGACCGGCCGCTTCGTCATCGGCGGCCCGCAGGGCGACTGCGGCCTGACCGGCCGCAAGATCATCGTCGACACCTACGGCGGTGCAGCCCCGCACGGCGGCGGCGCGTTCTCGGGCAAGGATCCTACCAAAGTCGACCGTTCGGCAGCCTACGCCGCCCGCTACGTCGCCAAGAACGTGGTGGCCGCCGGCCTGGCGCGCCAGTGCCAGGTGCAGGTCAGCTACGCGATCGGCGTGGCGCGCCCGATCAACATCACCGTGTACACCGAAGGCACCGGCGTGATCCCGGACGACAAGATCGCCCAGCTGGTCATGGAACACTTCGACCTGCGCCCGAAAGGCATCGTGCAGATGCTCGACCTGCTGCGCCCGATCTACGCCAAGACCGCCGCCTACGGCCACTTCGGCCGCGAAGAGCCGGAGTTCACCTGGGAACGCACCGACAAGGCGGCGCTGCTGCGCGCCGAAGCCGGCCTGTCGTAATCCTCGTCACAACGCGGGTCCGGCTTCGCCGGGCCCGCGCGGCGCGGCCACTCGCTGCCGCGCTTGCCGTGCTCGCTTCCTGCGTCTTGCAGGCGAATCTGTGGTGGCGAATGGGTATTTTTCCTGATGTTCTTCGGCAGGTGCTCGTTTCTGTTGCATACTGGAACATTCGTCATTTCCTCTTGGCATCAATAATTCGGTGAAGGCACACTTCACGCGCTTGTCAGAGCAGTTCCCATGCCAGAAAGGCACATGCCCCACCCCATCCTCACCAGCGCCATCGTTTGCGAACTCGACGTGATCGCCTCGCGCCAGCGTGCCCGCCAGATCGCCGCACACTGCGGTTTCGGCTCGCACGACCAGGCCCGTATCGCGACCGTCGTGTCCGAACTCGCACGCAATGCCTTCAGCTATGCGGTCGGGGGCAGGGTGGCGTTTTCGCTGGGGGTGCGCGGGGCGCGGCAGATGCTGGAAGTCGTGGTCGACGATACCGGGCCGGGCATCTCGGACCTGGACGCCTTGCTGGCGCGCGCCGGCGAGTCGCACCACCTGGCCGGCAGCGGGCTGCTGGCGGCGCGCCGCTTCATGGACAGCTGCGATATCACCACCGGCAGCAGCGGCACCCGCATCGTGCTGGTCAAGCTGCTGCCCCTGGCCTCGCCCGCGGTCACGGCCCTCGAGCTTGCCCGCGACCTGGCCGGCGTAGCGATGCCGAGCAATGTGGCGTTGTCGGAAGCCCATCACCAGAACCGCGAACTGACCGATGCGCTGGCCGCGCTGCAGGAGCGCCAGGACGAGCTGGTCGAGGTCTCGCGCCGGCTGGAACAGACCAATGCGCGGGTCGAGGAACTGAACCGCCTGCTCAACGAGAAAGCGGCGTCGCTGATGTCGGCCGACCGCCAGAAGAATGAATTCCTGTCGATGCTCAGCCACGAACTGCGCGGGCCGCTGTCGGCCGCGGCCATGGCGGCCCACCTGCTGAAGAAGAACCCGGGGGCGAGCACCCAGACCATCGGCCTGGGCGAACTGATCAACCGCCAGGTCGGCCACATGAACCGCCTGGTGGAAGACTTGCTGGACGTCTCGCGCATCAGCCGCGGCCTGATTTCGATCGTCAAGGCCCCGGTCGACCTGCGCGACGTGGTCAATGCCGCCGTCGAGCAGATCATGCCGGCGGCCCAGCGCAAGGGCCAGCGGGTCGAGCTGGCGCTGCCGCCGGCGCCCTGTGCCGTCGAGGGCGATGCGACGCGCCTGGTCCAGGTCATCGGCAACCTGCTCGGCAATGCGATCCGCTATACCGGGCACGGCGGCCATATCAGCTTGAGCCTGGCGCAGCGCGAGGGCAACTGCGCGCTGCAGGTCGCCGACAACGGCCAGGGCATCGCCCCCGAACTCATCCCCCACCTGTTCGACCTCTACATGCAGGCCGAGCCATCGTCGGAGCGCCAGCATGGCGGCCTGGGCCTCGGGCTGGCGCTGGTCAAGAGCCTGGTCGCCCTGCATGGCGGGACGGTGACGGCGGCCAGCGACGGCGTCGGCCGCGGCAGCCGCTTCGACATCAGCCTGCCGCTGCTCCAGCTGCAGGCTGCGCCGGCGCCCACGCAAGCCATGAGCACTGCCTGAACGGCGGCCGTTGCGCCGCCGCAAATACCCTGGCGGCAAGCCCCGGCGCCTCTCGCAGCATTGGCGGACTCGTGTTAAACTTGCCCATTCCGAGGAGCGTTGCGACGAAGATTCCCATCTTCGCCAGGCTCGGATATCCGCAACCGCGCTCACGTTAACTTTTTTCAACCATTGAAAGGAGCGCGTGATGAGCGCCGTACTTAAAGATCTCAAGGACTTCCATATCGCCGACATCTCCCTGGCAGCCTGGGGCGAGAAGGAAATCCGTATTGCAGAAACCGAAATGCCGGGCCTGATGGCGATCCGCGAGGAATACGCCGCCGCCCAGCCCCTGAAGGGCGCGCGCGTTGCCGGTTCGCTGCACATGACCATCCAGACCGCGGTCCTGATCCGCACCCTGGAAGCCCTCGGCGCCGACGTGCGCTGGGCCTCGTGCAACATCTACTCGACCCAGGACCACGCTGCGGCCGCCATCGCCGCGGTCGGCACCCCGGTGTTCGCCGTCAAGGGCGAAACCCTGGACGAGTACTGGGAATACACCCACCGCATCTTCGAATGGCCTGGCGACAACCACGCCAACATGATCCTCGACGACGGCGGCGATGCGACCCTGCTGCTGCACCTGGGCGTGCGCGCCGAGAAGGACATCTCGGTGCTGGACAAGCCGGGCTCGGAAGAAGAAATCTGCCTGTTCAATTCCATCAAGGGCCGCCTCGCGCGTGACCCGCAGTGGTACAGCAAGCGCCTGCCATGCATCCTGGGCGTGACCGAAGAAACCACCACCGGCGTGCACCGCCTGTACCAGATGCACCTGGAAGGCAAGCTGGCCTTCCCGGCCATCAACGTCAACGATTCCGTCACCAAGTCGAAGTTCGACAACCTGTACGGCTGCCGCGAATCGCTGGTCGACGGCATCAAGCGCGCCACCGACGTCATGATCGCCGGCAAGGTCGCCGTGATCGCTGGCTACGGCGACGTCGGCAAGGGCTCGGCCCAGGCCATGCGCGCGCTGTCGGCCCAGGTGTGGGTCACCGAAATCGATCCGATCTGCGCACTGCAGGCGGCGATGGAAGGCTACCGCGTCGTAACCATGGACTACGCGGCAGAACACGGCGACATTTTCGTCACCTGCACCGGCAACTACCACGTCATCACCGAGCAGCACATGCTGCGCATGAAAGACCAGGCCATCGTCTGCAACATCGGCCACTTCGACAACGAAATCGAAGTCGCGGCGATCAAGAAGTACGAGTGGGAAAACATCAAGCCCCAGGTCGATCACGTCATCTTCCCGGATGGCAAGCGCATCATCCTGCTGGCCGAAGGCCGCCTGGTGAACCTCGGTTGCGGCACCGGCCACCCGTCGTACGTGATGAGCTCGTCGTTCGCGAACCAGACCATCGCCCAGATCGAGCTGTTCGCCAACACCGCGAATTACCCGGTCGGCGTGTACACGCTGCCGAAGCACCTGGACGAGAAAGTCGCGCGCCTGCAGCTGAAAAAGCTCAACGCGCAACTGACCGAACTGACCGAAGAGCAGGCTGCCTACATCTCGGTGAGCCAGGCCGGTCCGTACAAGCCGGACCACTACCGTTATTAATTCCTGGACGGTGAACGCGGGCGCTTCGATAGCGCCCGTTTTTTCAACAGCCGGGCCTTTTGCAAAAATGGCCCGTGTACCACGAAAGTCGATGCGATGCGCCTGCTTGTTACCTGGCTGATCAATGCCGCCGCCCTCATGGCCCTGCCGTACCTGATGCACTCCGTGTCCGTCTCCAATTTCACGACCGCGCTCATCGCCGCGCTCGTGCTCGGGCTGGTCAATACCCTGATCCGCCCCATCCTGGTCATCCTCACCCTGCCGGTGACCGTGGTGTCGCTGGGCCTGTTCATCCTCGTCATCAATGCCGCACTGTTCTGGATGGTGTCGCACTGGATCGCCGGCTTCGACGTGACCGGCTTCGGATCGGCCTTCCTCGCAGCCATCCTGTACAGCATCATTTCGTGGGCGCTTTCTTCCTTGCTCCTCAAAGACAAAGATGGAAACTCATAATTTCAGTATCGAGTTCTTCCCGCCGAAAACCGACGAAGGCGCGGACAAGCTGCGCGTCGTGCGCCAGAAGCTGGCGCTCCTTGCCCCGAAGTATTTCTCGGTGACCTTCGGCGCCGGTGGAACCACCCAGCAGGGCACACTGCAGACCGTGCTCGAGATCCAGTCCGAAGGCCATGCCGCAGCGCCGCACCTGTCCTGCGTGGGCGGCACCGCCGAATCGCTGCGCGCGATCCTGCAGCAATTCCAGGACAGCGGCATCCGCCGCCTGGTGGCGCTGCGCGGCGACCTCCCGAGCGGCTACGGCGGCGGCGGCGAATTCCGCTATGCCAACGAGCTCGTCGAGTTCATCCGCAAGGAAACCGGCGACTGGTTCCACATCGAAGTGGCGGCCTATCCGGAAATGCACCCGCAGGCGCGCTCGCCGCAAGACGACCTGCAGGCCTTCGCCCGCAAGGTGCAGGCCGGCGCGAACGCCGCGATCACGCAGTATTTCTATAATGCGGACGCCTACTTCGAGTTCGTCGACAACGCGCGCAAGCTGGGCGTGGACGTGCCGGTGGTGGCCGGCATCATGCCGATCACGAACTACACGCAGCTGATGCGCTTCTCCGACATGTGCGGCGCCGAGATCCCGCGCTGGGTACGCATGAAGCTGGCCAGCTACGGCGACGATACCGCCTCGATCAAGGCCTTCGGGCTGGACGTGGTCACAAGCCTGTGCGAACGCCTGCTGGCCGGCGGCGCGCCGGGGCTGCATTTCTACAGCATGAACCAGGCAGCGGCGACCACGGCGATCTGGCAGCGGCTGGTGAAATAACGGTCTTGCCGTTGTAGGGTGGACGGCTATGCCGTCCGCGCGTTCAAACAGATCATGAATATTCGCGGCAGTGCAATGGGTGCTTGAACGCGCACCCTACGCTTCCGTGATGATCGCATCGAGCGCAATGTCATACTCCCCGCTGTCGAACTCCACCTGCTGGCACGCATACGCGATGCCCACCGTTCTCGGGCGCGGCGCGGCCGCCAGCGTCCTGTCATAAAACCCCCCGCCATACCCCAGCCGGTAGCCCTGCGCATTGAACCCGAGGCAGGGAATGAGCAGCACGTCCGGCCGCGCCACCATGCGCAAATCCGCCGGCACCGCGATGCCCATGCTGTCCACATGGGTAGGCTCGCCCGGCGCCCATTCGGCAAACCCGAGCGCCGCATCGCGTGCCACCACGACAGGCAAGGCCAGCCGTACGCCTGCCCGGGCCAATTCCGCGTAGGCTGGATGCAAGTCCGGTTCACCCGCCAGCGGCCAGTACACGGCCAGCGAGGTGCCCGGATGGTCGCGCCACGAGGCCAGCACGCGCGCGCCGATGCGCTCGTCCCAGGCGCGCTTGAGCGCGGGATCGATCGCGCGGCGCCCTTCCTTGAGCAGGCAGCGCAACTGTGGTTTATCGGACGTGGTGCTTGCGCCCTTGTCTGGCAGTAGCCCGGGGGCACATGGTATTCTTGAATCGCCGGTCATGGTCTGAATGCAGCGTAGAGTGAGAGTTGTGGATGTTCCAAAAGAGATTGACTACCGGCGCATTGCCGGCCGCCCTTGCCCTGGTATTGACGATGTCGACGCTGCCGTCGAGCGCCGCCGCCGCCGCGCCCGAAGCGCCCCCGGCCGCGCAACTGGTGCCGCCGGTGCCCGCTGGCGCCCCCGCAGTGCCGGGCGCCAGCGATGCGCGCGCCGACGACGACACCTTCCTGCTGCTGCGCGAAGCGGCGCGCCAGAACGACGCCGCGCGCACCAATGCGCTGGCGTCGCGCCTGCCCAACCATGCGCTGGCGTCCTATGTCGACTATTATCGTCTGAAACCCCGCCTGCGCGACGCACCCGCCGATGAGATCCGCGAGGTGCTGCGGCGCCACGAAGGCAGCGCCGTCGCCGAGCAGCTGCGTACCGAATGGCTGCTCGACCTCGGCCGCCGCCGCGACTGGACCGGCTTCGAGCGCGAAGTGGGCCAGCTGGCGCGCGGCGACAACCTGCAGGTGCGCTGCTACGCGCTGCTTGCGCGCGCCGGCCGCGGCGAACAGGTGGCGGCGGAAGCGCGCACCTTGCTGGGCAACCCGGCCGGCTACGGCGAAGCCTGCGCCGCCCTGGTCGCCCAGCTGCTCCAGTCCGGCCAGATGAACCAGGAAGACGTGTACTGGCAGCTGCGCCTGGCCGGCGAAGCCGATGCCACCGGTCCGGCACGGCGGCTGGCCGCGCTGCTCGGCGCCTCGGAAACCCGCGCCGCGCAGGCGGTCGACGTGCCGGCGGTGGCGATGGCGCGCGGGATCGGCGCCACCCGCGCCGAGCGCGCCATCTACCTGGTCGCCCTCGGCCGCATGGCGCGCACCAGCCTCAGGCTGGCCACCGTGGCCCTGCAGAAGAACAGCCCCAAGCTGAGCGCGGAAGAACGCGCGATCGGCTGGGCCGGCATCGCCCACGCGGCCTCGATCGTGCTCTCGCCCGACGCCGCCACCTACTGGCAGCGCGCCAATGGCGTGCCGCTGACCAACGAACAGGCGCAGTGGAAAACCCGCATCGCGCTGCGCCGCGGCGACTGGAAAACCGTGCGCGCCACCATCGAGGCGATGCCGCCAGCCTTGCGCGCCGAGTCGGCCTGGGTGTACTGGCTGGGACGCGCCGACAAGCACGAGGGCCGCATGGTCGAAGCGAATGCGGCCTTCGAGCGCGTCGCCACCCAGCAGCATTTCTATGGCCAGCTGGCGCTGGACGAGCTCGGCCGGCAGGTCGTGGCGCCGCCGCCGGCCACGCCGGTGAGCCTCGAGGAGCTGGGGCAGGCGATCGCCAACCCGAGCCTGCAGCGCGCCCTGAAGTTCTATAGTTTGCGCCTGCGCGCGGAAGGCAACCGTGAATGGAACTGGGCGCTGCGCGGCATGTCTGACCGTCAGTTGCTGGCTGCCGGCGAACTCGCTCGCCGCAACGACCTGCTCGACCGCACGGTCGACACCTCGCTGCGCACCCGCACCGAGCTCGACTACGCACAGCGTTTCCCGGCGCCGCACCTCGACCTCCTGCACCCGACCGCCCAGGGCCTGGGCCTCGATAAAGCCTGGGTCTATGGCCTGATCCGCCAGGAATCGCGCTTCATCAGCGACGCGCGTTCCGGTGTCGGCGCCTCCGGCCTGATGCAGGTGATGCCCGCCACCGGCAAATGGGTCGCGGGCAAAATTGGAATGGATAATTTTGTGCATGGCATGCTCACCGACTTGCGTACCAATATCACGCTCGGGGCCAACTACATGAACATGGTGCTCGCCAACTTCGACGGCGACGAAATCCTGGCCACCGTCGCCTACAACGCCGGGCCCTCGCGCGCGCGCGCCTGGCGCGGTGTGCTCGACGCGCCGATGGAAGGCGCCATCTTCGTGGAAAGCATCCCGTTCGCGGAAACCCGCGGCTACGTGCGCAACGTGCTGGCCAACGCCACCAACTACGCCGCCGTGTTCGAGCAAAAACCGCAATCGATCCGCACCCGCGTGCGCACCGTGCAGCCGCGCGAGCGCGCGTCGATCCTGCCCTGAACCCCTGAAAGGAACGGCGCCATGCGCGAACAGAACGTGGTGGTCATCGGCGGCACCGGCTTCATCGGCGGCCACCTGCTGGCGCGCCTGGCGCGGGACGGCGTCAATACCCTGGTGCCGGTGCGCCAGTACGAGGCCGCCAAGCACCTCGCCACCTTGCCCTACCTCGACCTGGAAGTGGCCGACATCCACGACGACGCCACCCTGCGCCGCCTGTTTGCCGGACGCGACGCCGTCATCAACCTGGTCGGCGTGCTGCACGGCGGCCATGGCGACCCCTACGGGCCCGGCTTTCGCCGCCTGCACGTCGAGCTGCCGCGCCGCATCGCCCAGGCCTGCGCGGAGACGGGCGTGCCGCGCTACCTGCACATGAGCGCCCTGGGCGCCAACAGCCGCGGCGCCTCGATGTACCAGCGCTCCAAGGGCGACGGCGAACAGGCCGCGCGCAGCCAGTTGCAGGTTGCCGCCACCATTTTCCGCCCGTCGGTCGTGTTCGGGCCCGGCGACCATTTCCTGACCATGTTCGCGAAACTCCAGCGCCACCTGCCGGTGCTGCCGCTGGCCTGTCCCGATGCGCGCTTCCAGCCGGTCTACGTGGAAGACGTGGCCGCCGCGTTCGCCCAGGCCCTGCGCGACCCGCACACGCGCGGCGCCACCATCGAGCTGGGCGGGCCGGGGGTGTACACGCTGGCCGAACTGGTGCGCCTGAGCGGGCGCTACAGCGGCCACGAACGGCGCGTGCTGGGGCTGCCCGACTGGGCCGCGCGCCTGCAGGCGCGGGTGTTCGAGCTGCTGCCCGGCGAGCCGGTCATCAGCCGCGACAACCTCGATTCCATGAACACCGATAATGTGGTCGATGTGCAAACGCAAGCCTTGACAGCCGGCGCGCTGGGAATCAAGCTCACGTCGCTCGAGGCGGCTGCCCCGCACTACCTGGCTCCCGGCCGTGGCCTCGACGACTACCGCGAGCGCGCGGGCCGCTGACCGTCCATCATCGCACCGACCACAGGAAATCCATGCAGACCATCGAACTCGATCCAGCCCTGTCTTCCACCCTCGACCAGGCGCGCCAGCCTGGCCTGACCCTCGTCATCGGCAACAAGAACGTGTCGTCGTGGTCGATGCGGCCATGGGTGGCGGCCAGGGCCTTCGGGATCCCGTTCACCGAGATCCGGGTCTTGCTCGACAAGCCAGACACCTCCGCCAACATCGCGCGCTACTCGCACGCGGGCCGCGTGCCGGTGCTGCTGGCGGGCGAGATGACGATCTGGGACAGCCTGGCCATTACCGAATATTTGGCAGAGCAATTTCCTGACAAGCATATGTGGCCGCAGGACGTGGCCGCCCGCGCGCTGGCGCGTTCCATCGTGGCCGAAATGCACTCGGGCTTCGGCGAGCTGCGCACCGCGATGTCGATGAACATTCAGGCCCGGCTGCCGGGGCGCGGGCGCACCCCGGGCGCGCAGGCCGACATCGGCCGCATCTGCGAAATCTGGGAAGACTGCCTGTCGCGCTTCGGCCACCACCGCTTCCTGTTCGGCGAGTTTTCTATTGCCGACGCCTTCTACGCGCCGGTGGTGTGCCGCTTCCAGACCTATGGCGTGGCGCTGGCGCCGGCGCTGCAGGCCTACTGCGAACGCGTGCTGGCCCACCCGGCGGTGGCGCACTGGGTCGAGGAAGCCATGCGCGAGGACGACCCGACCCCGAAGCACGACCTCGAGCTGCCTCGGGAATGAGCGTGAAGAGTTACGTGGTCGGCGGCGCCGTGCGCGACGCGCTGCTCGGGCGCCCCGTGACCGACCGCGACCACGTGGTGGTCGGCGCCACCCCCGAACACATGCTGGCCCAGGGCTTTCGCCCGGTCGGCAAGGACTTCCCGGTGTTCCTGCACCCGGACACCCACGAGGAATACGCGCTGGCGCGCACCGAGCGCAAGACCGCGCCCGGCTACCACGGCTTCGTGTTCCACACGTCCCCGGAGGTCACGCTGGAAGACGACCTGGTGCGGCGCGACCTGACCATCAATGCGATGGCGCGCGCCGAGGACGGCAGCATCGTCGATCCCTACCACGGCCAGGCCGACCTGGCCGCCCGCATCTTCCGCCATGTCTCCGCGGCCTTTGCCGAAGACCCGGTGCGCATCTTGCGCCTGGCCCGGTTTGCCGCGCGCTTTCCCGACTTCCGGGTGCACGAGAGCACCCTCGCCCTGATGCAGGGCATGGTCGAAGCGGGCGAGGTCGACGCGCTGGTGCCCGAACGGGTGTGGCAGGAACTGGCGCGCGGGCTGATGGAAGAACGGCCTTCGCGCATGTTCGCCGTGCTGCGCGACTGCGGCGCCCTGGCGCGCATCCTGCCCGAACTCGATGCCTTGTGGGGCGTGCCCCAGCCGCCGGCCCACCACCCGGAAATCGACACCGGCGTGCACATCATGCTGGTGGTCGACTATGCGGCCGAGCAGGGATACCCGCTCGAAGTCCGCTTCGCCGCCCTGGTGCACGACCTGGGCAAGGGCCTGTCCCCCAGCGAAGGCTGGCCGGCCCACCACGGCCATGAGGGCGAAGGCCTGGCGCTGGTGACGGCCGTGAGCAGGCGCCTGAAGGTGCCCAACGAATGCCGCGACCTCGGCCTGATGACGGCGCGCGAGCACGGCAACGTCAGCCGCGCGCAGCTGCTGCGCGCCAACACCATCGTCTCCCTGCTGGAACGCTGCGACGCCTTCCGTAAACCCGAGCGCTTCGCCCAGATGCTGCTGGCCTGCGAATGCGACGCGCGCGGGCGCGGCCACGAAGCGCACCCCATGCGCTTCCAGGACTATCCGCAGCGTCCTTACCTGCTGCGCGCGCTGGACGCGGCGCGCGCCGTGAACGCCGGCGAGGTGGCGGCGCGCTTTGCCGACAACCGTGCCCGCATCCCCGAGGCCGTGCACGCGGCGCGGGTGTCGGCGGTCAAGGCCGCCCTGCGCGAGGATGGTCCTGAGGTGCGCGACTGAACGGCAGTTTTTGCTATTCTTCATGGCTGAAGGAAGTGAACATTCGCAATACCTGATGTAACGGAGAACACCATGGTTGCCGTGCTGGCGCAGCGCGTAGCGAGCTTGAGACCGCGTCGCCGCCTGCAACTTGCCGGCCTGGCGGTGCTGGTGCTGGCCCTGCTGCTCGCCTTTTTCTATATCCGCTCGGAAGCGGCCGATCCCGAGATCCGCAACGACGTGCTGCTCAACCTGCGCGAGCTCGAAAAGCTCGACGCCGAATGGGACGCCAATATCCTGCGCGCCCACATCGGCCGCGCGCCGGCCACGGCGGCCCTGACCACCCAGCTGCCGCGCATGCGCGAGCTCACCACGCGCCTGGGCGAAGCCGTCACCGCGACCTCGGGCGCCCCGGTGCGCACCGCCTATTCGCTGCTGCGCGACGCCATGCAGCGCAAGGAGCTGCTGGCAGTGCAGTTCGGACGCCACAACCCGCCGCTGCGCGAGGCGCTGGTGTACTTGCCGCCGGCCGTGGCCGACCTCAAGACCGAGCTGGGCGGCATCGAAGGCGCGCTGGCGCCGGCGCGCCTGGTGGTGCGCCTCGATGCCTCGCTCAATGCGCTGCTCACCGAGATCCTGCGCTACAACGTGACGCCGAACCCGCCGCTCGCCGCCCGCATCGACGAAATCCTGGGTGACATCGCGGCCCAGCAGATCGCGTTCTCGCCGGCTGTGGTCGAGAAGATGGATGCCCTGATCAAGACGTCGCGCGTGATTCTCGTCAAACGCCCGCTGGAAAACCGGCTCGAAGCACACATCGCCGCCACCGCCACCGGCGCGGCCCTCGATCGCCTGGGCCGCGAGTTCGACCGCGCCTTCGACACCGAGCTGGCGGTGCGCGAGCGCTACCGCGGCTACCTGTTCGGCTACTCGGCCTTCCTGCTCCTGCTGCTGGCCTACGCCGGCATGCGGCTGCGCCGCAGCTACCGCATCATCGGCGAGGTCAACCACCGGCTGCAGGCGGCCAACGAAAACCTCGAGCACCGGGTCGCCGAACGCACCGCCGAACTGGAAGCGCAGTCGAAGCAGCTCGAACGCCTGGCCCAGCACGACAGCCTCACTGGCCTGATCAATTACCGGCAGCTCACCCGGCTGCTCGAACGGGCGCTGGCGCGCGCCAACCGGCGCGATTCGGTGGTGGTGATCATGTTCATCGACCTCGACGGCTTCAAGGCGGTCAACGACACCTATGGCCATGCCACCGGCGACCTGGTGCTGCAGATGGTGGCGCGCCGGGTGCAGGAAAAGCTGCGCGCCGAAGATGCGCTGGCGCGCCTGGGTGGCGACGAGTTCGTCATCATGCTGGAAGAGGTCGCGTCGCGCGAAGGCGCGCTGCGGGTGGCCCAGCTGGCGCTCGACCAGATCCGCTCGGTCACCGAGGCCGACGGCAACCCCGTCACGATTTCCGCCAGCATCGGCATATCCAGCGCGCGCGGCCATCTGGGCGCGGCGCGCGGCTCGGCCGCCCTGCTGGCCGAGGCGGATAAAGCCATGTACGACGCCAAGTCATCCGGCAAGGGCGGGTTCGTGGTCAGCCCGTCGGCCCAGTGGCTGGCGCCGGGGCAGGGCGGCGCGCACTAGCAGAATCCGCTACAATCGCGTTATGTTGCACTGCACAATAGGATAGTTCCATGCTGGACAACCCACTGGTTCGCTGGCTCAAGGCCCTCAAAGGCAAGCCCGGCCGTCCGACCGTCCTGGTCAAGGAACTGGGCGAGCGCGACCGCCGCCGCATCCTGCGCCACTTCCTGGCGCTGGACGACAGCGACCGCCTGCTGCGCTTCGGCAGCATCATTCCCGACGAACAAATCGCCAAGTACGTCGCCAAGCTCGATTTCAGGCGCGACATCGTCTTTGGCGTGGTGAACCGCGTGTTCCAATTGGTGGGCGTGGGCCACCTGGCCTTCGCCAAGGCCGAGAGCGGCAAGCCGACGACCAAGGAACGGGTAGCGGAGTTCGGGGTGTCGGTGTCGAAATCGGCACGCGGGCAGGGCGTCGGCTCGCGCCTGTTCGACCGCGCCGCAATCCACTGCCGCAATGCGGACGTGGATACCCTGTACATGCAGTGCCTGACGTCGAACCAGACCATGATGCATATCGCGAAAAAGGCCGGCATGGCGATCAAGCGCGAGTACGGCGAAGCCGACGCCTACCTCCAACTCCCGCCCCCGAGCGCCGGCAGCGTGATGGCCGAGGCGCTGGAAGAGCAGTGGGCGGCGATCGATTATTCGATGAAGGCGAATGCGAGGGCGGCGGTGAAGTGGCTGGGGCCGAAGAAGTAGGGTTATATGGTCGTTGAAACTTGTTGACCCCATTCCCACTCCAGCCCAAAAACCGTCAAAAATTGGATTCCGGCCTGCGCCGGGATGACGATTCATACATGTGTGGATTGAACGGCTGTCGTGGATTGCAAGGGAAAACCCCTCACCCCACCACCGGCAACGCCGTCGTCTCCTTAATCCTCTGCAACGCAAAACTCGACTTCACATCCAGCACCGCCGGATGCTTGAGCAAGGTCCCCATCATGAAACGCGAGAAGTGGTCCATGTCTTCCACATGCACGCGCAGCAGGAAATCCATCTCTCCCGTCATCGCATAGCAGGCCACCACTTCCGGCCAGGTTCCCACCGACACCGCGAAATCATTGCGCGGCGAGGTTGCCGGCAGGCCTGGCGTGCCGCGCGCGCCGCCCGCCACTTCGCTGTGCTTTTCCAGGCGCACGTTCACGTAGGCCAGCAGCCCGAGCCCGATCTTGTCCGGGTCCACCAGGGCCACATACTGGCGGATCACGCCGGCCTCTTCCAGGCGCTTGATGCGGCGCAGGCAGGGGGAAGGGGACAGGTTGACGCGCTCGGCGACATCCTGGTTCGACAGCCGCCCATCGGACTGCAGGACCGCCAGGATTTTGCGGTCAGTCTTGTCGAGCTCAATTTTTGACATGTTTTCCCCGGTGAATTCGCGAACACGGCAATTTTATTGCGCAAATCGTCTGGCGGGGGGAATTGTTTGGAATTTAATGCCGGAGGGGCAGGACTATACTGGGCGCCATATGGGAGCAGGCCAGCCCTGCCCAGTCGCGCCCGCCACGATGACCACCAAGAGTCTGTGCTGCGCGCCCTGACAAGACCACGCGAAAGTAGACGGAGACACCGCATGAACGCACCCCTCGAGCGCGCCGACCTGGCCGCGCCGCAGCAAGACATCACCCTCGACGACAAGTGGACGCTCGAGCGCGGCCGCGCCTTCATGACCGGCACCCAGGCCCTGATCCGCCTGCCGATGCTGCAGCGCGAGCGCGACCTGAAGGCGGGCCTGAACACCGCCGGCTACATCACCGGCTACCGCGGCTCGCCCGTCACCGCCGTCGACCAGACCGCGATGAAGGCGAAGAAGCACCTCGAGGCGCACCACGTCAAGTTCCACCCGGGCATGAACGAAGACCTGGCGGCCACCGCCGTCTGGGGCACCCAGCAGACCAACCTGTACAAGGACGCCAAGTACGACGGCGTGTTTGCCATGTGGTACGGCAAGGGCCCTGGCGTGGACCGCTGCGGCGACGTGTTCAAGCACGGTAATAACGCCGGTTCCGCCAGGCACGGCGGCGTGCTGGTGCTGGCCGGCGACGACCATGCGGCCAAGTCCTCGTCCACCGCGCACCAGTCCGACCACATCCTGACCCACTGCGGCATCCCGGTGCTGTATCCATCCTCGGTGCAGGAATACATCGACTACGGCCTGCACGCCTGGGCCATGAGCCGCTACACCGGCCTGTGGGTATCGATGAAGTGCGTGACCGACATCATCGAATCGGGCGCCGTGGTCGACCTGGATCCGGACCGCGTGCAGATCGCACTCCCGACCGACTTCGAAGTGCCGCAGGGCGGCCTGAACATCCGCTGGCCCGACGCCGTGCTGGACCAGGAAGTCCGCATGAGCAACTTCAAGTGGTACGCCGCGCTGGCCTATGCCCGCGCCAACAAGCTCAACAAGATCATCTGGGACGCCCCGCAAGCGAAGATCGGCATCATCACCGCGGGTAAAAGCTATGTCGACACGCGCCAGGCGCTGGCCGACCTCGGCATCGACGAACAGGCGGCGCGCGACATCGGCCTGCGCCTGTACAAGGTCGGCATGACCTGGCCGCTCGAATCCGAAGGCGTGCACGAATTTGCGCGCGGCCTGGACGAGATCCTGGTGGTCGAAGAAAAGCGCCAGGTGATGGAATACGCGCTCAAGGAGGCGCTGTATAACCTGCCGGACGCCCAGCGCCCGCGCGTGGTCGGCAAGTTCGACGACACCGGCGAGTGGAGCAACAAGGACCGCATGGGCCACGGCGACTGGCTGCTGCCGGCGACCTACGAGCTGAATCCGGCGCAAATCGCCCGTGCCATCGCTTCGCGCATCTCGCACTATTGCGCCGGCCACCCGGTCGAGCAGCGCGTGAAGGAACGCATCGCTTTCCTCGAGGCGAAAGAACTGGTCCTCAAAAATATCCCGGCCAAGGCCAACCCGGAAACCGACCGCATCCCGTACTTCTGCTCGGGCTGCCCGCACAACAGCTCGACCAAGGTGCCGGAAGGCTCGCGCGCCATGGCCGGCATCGGCTGCCACTACATGGTGCTGTGGATGGACCGCGAGACCTCCACCTTCACCCACATGGGCGCCGAGGGCACGACCTGGATCGGCCAGGCCCCGTTCACCGACGAGAAGCACGTGTTCGTCAACCTGGGCGACGGCACCTACTTCCACTCGGGCATCCTGGCGATCCGCGCGGCCGTGGCCGCGAAGGTCAACATCACCTACAAGATCCTGTACAACGACGCGGTCGCCATGACCGGCGGCCAGAACGTCGACGGCCCGCTCGACCCGGGGATGATCAGCCGCCAGATCGCGGCCGAAGGCGTCACGCCGATCATCGTCGTCACCGACGAACCGGGCAAGTACCCGGACGACTACGCCTGGGCCCCCGGCACCACCGTGCGCCACCGCTCGGAACTGATGGACGTGCAGCGCGAGCTGCGCGAGATGCCGGGCGTCTCGGCCGTCATCTACGACCAGACCTGCGCGTCCGAAAAGCGCCGCCGCCGGAAAAAAGGCGAGTTCCCCGACCCGGCCAAGCGCGCTGTGATCAACGAAGCCGTGTGCGAAGGCTGCGGCGACTGCTCGGTGCAGTCCAACTGCCTGTCGGTCGAGCCGCTGGAAACCGAACTGGGACGCAAGCGCCAGATCAACCAGTCCTCGTGCAACAAGGACTTCTCGTGCGTGTCGGGCTTCTGCCCGAGCTTCGTCACCGTCGAAGGCGGCGGCCTGAAGAAGCCGAAGAAGGCAGCGTCGTCGGAAGCGACGCCGCCCGTCTTGCCGATGCCGGTGATCCCGTCGACCGCCGCGCCTTACGGCATCCTGATCGCCGGCGTCGGCGGCACCGGCGTGGTCACCGTCGGCCAGATCCTGGCGGTGGCGGCCCACGTCGAAGGCAAGGGCGCCATCGTGCTCGACCAGTCCGGCCTGGCCCAGAAGGGCGGCCCGGTGATGTCGCACGTGCGCCTGGCCGATAAACAATCCGACCTGCACTCGACCCGCGTGGGCACCGGCAGCGCCGACCTGGTGATCGGCTGCGACCAGATCGTCACCTCCAGCCGCGATGCCCTCTCCCGCATGGGCGAAGGCCGTACCTGGGCCGCCGTCAATTCCACCGGCGCCACCACCGCGGCATTCGTGAAGAACCCGGACTGGCAGTTCCCGGGCGAAGGCTCGAAGGGCGCCATCCTGCAGGCCTGCGGCGCGCAGAACGTCGACTTCGTCGATGCCGGCAAAATCGCCACCGCCCTGATGGGCGACTCGATCGCCACCAATATGTTCATGCTCGGCTACGCGTTCCAGAAGGGCCACGTGCCGCTGGCGGAAGCCTCGCTGATCAAGGCGATCGAACTCAATGGCGTTTCGGTGCCATTCAATAAAGCCGCCTTCAACTGGGGCCGCAGCGCGGCGCACGACCTGGCTTCGGTGACCAGGCAGGCCGCGCCAGGCCAGGTGATCGAGTTCAAGCGAAGCCAGACCCTGGACGACGTGATCAACCGCCGCGTCGAGCTGCTCACCGCTTACCAGAACGCCGCCTACGCCGGCCAGTACAAAGCCTTCGTGGATGGCGTGCGCGCCCAGGAAGCCAAGCTGGGCGGCGGCACCCGCCTGAGCGAAGCCGTGGCGCGCTACTTCTACAAGCTGATGGCCTACAAGGACGAGTACGAAGTCGCCCGCCTGCACACCGACCCGGCCTTCAAGGCCAAGATCGCGAACATGTTCGAAGGCGACATCAAGCTCAAGTACCACCTGGCGCCGCCGCTGCTGGCCAAGCACGACAAGCAAGGCCGCGCGATCAAGCAGGAGTTCGGAGGCTGGATGATGGGTGCTTTCGGCGTGCTGGCCAAGCTGAAAGGCCTGCGCGGCACCCCGCTCGACATCTTCGGCTACACCGCCGAGCGCCGTACCGAGCGCGCCCTGATTGGCCAGTACCGCCAGACCGTGGAAGCGCTGTTGCCCAAGCTCACGCCGGAGAACCTGGCGCAGGCGGTGGCGATCGCCAGCATCCCGGAAGACATCCGCGGCTACGGCCACGTGAAGGAGCGCCACCTGGCGGCGGCCAAGCAGAAGGAAGCGGCGCTGCTGGCGGCTTTCCATGCGCCGGCAGGAGCGGCGCCACGCGCGGCCTGATGCCAGACTGATATCGTCGACGACGGCCGGCTTGTCCGGCCGTGTTCTTTTGGCATGCCGTCTAGCATTTCTTGTTGTGTGTCAGACCCAACTGTTACAGTTGGTTGCACTTCGTGCATATGGCCCCGACTATAATCGACCGCATGAAATCGCCATTCGCCCATGGTCGTGCGACGACCGCGCCCCGCCTGATCGCTTCGCTTTTCGCAGCATCCTTCGTCCTCGCCGGCTGCGGCGGGGGCGGTGGTTCGCCCGGTGTGGGCGCCAATCCAGGCCAGACCGGCCAGAACCCGCCACCGACCATCCCGGTAACGCCGACGCCGCCGGTCACGTCGACGCCGCCTACCGCGGCCGATCTCGATCCGAACACCCTCGGCAATGCCTTCACGACCTACTGGAACCTGTGCGCCAAGCCGCGCACCGGCCTGGATCCGGATGGCCGGCCGTTCCCGGACAAGCAGGGCACGCTGCTCGACGAGCTGAAGTTCCTGCGCGCCTGGTCGAATGAATACTACCTCTGGTACAACGAGATCCCGAACACCTACAAGATGGCGGATTTCACCAACCCCATCGACTACTTCAATGTGCTCAAGACCTCGGCTCTGACCGAGTCCGGCCAGCCGAAGGACAGGTACCATTTCACGTACACGACCGAAGAGTGGGAAAAGCTGCAAAGCTCGGGAATCGACCTGGGCTACGGCGTCACCTGGAAACGCAATAGCGCCACCGCGCCGCGCACCTGGATCGTGAGCCTGGTCGAGCCGGGTTCCCCGGCCGCTGCCGCCGGCCTGCGCCGCGGCGACATGCTCACGCGCGTGGACGGCGTGGACTTCGTCAACGCCACCGGCGCCGACGCGGTCAACCGCATCAACGCCGGCCTGTTCCCGGAATCGGCCGGCTCGGCGCACCAGTTCACGCTGCAGCGCGGCGGCGTCCCGTACGACGTCACCATGACCGGCGCCGAGGTGCGGGTCGACCCGGTCAAGAACGTGCAGGTGCTCGACACCCCCACCGGCAAGGTCGGCTACCTGAGCTTCGAGACCCACAACCAGGTCTCGGAAAAGGAGCTGGTGGACGCATTCACCACCTTCCAGCAAGCCGCGGTGAGCGACCTGGTTCTGGACATGCGCTACAACGGCGGCGGGCTGCTCTACATCGCCAGCGAGCTGTCCTATATGGTGGCCGGCCCGGACGCGACCAGGGGCAAGATCTTCGAGCGTCCGCTGTACAACGACAAGACCGCACTGCAGCCGGCGATTCCCTTCCTGAGCACCGCCTATGGCTTCAGCTCGCCGAACCCGGTGCGCGCCGGCACGCCGCTGCCTTACCTGGGCCTCAAGCGCGTCACGGTGCTGACCACGGCGGGTAGCTGCTCGGCCAGCGAAGCGGTGATCAATGGCCTGCGCGGCGCCGACATCCAGGTCGACGTAATCGGCAGCCAGACCTGCGGCAAGCCCTACGGCTTCACGCCGGTGCCGAACTGCGGCACCACCTACTTCTCGATCGAGTTCAAGGGCGCCAACAACAAGGGCTTCGGCGACTACGCGGACGGCCTGGCGCCGACCTGCCAGGTGGCCGACGACCTGAGCCGCGAGATCGGCGATCCGGCCGAAGGCCTGCTGGCCGCCGCACTGGCCTACCGCCAGACCGGCATCTGCCCGCCGGCCACCCGCGCCCGCGAAGTGAAGATGGACATCGTGCGCCATCCGGCCAAGGAAATCTCGATCTACACCAGGCCGCGCCCATAAGCGCAGCGTGAACCAGAACGGCCCGGCCAGCCTCGCTGCCCGGGCAGTTTTCATTCTGGAAACGGGACTATAATCACCGGCTTTGCCACCCGACGATTGCTGGAGTGTTCACGATGATCCGTTCCGCCCTGATGCTGGCCATGCTGGCCGCGACCCCGCTGTCCCACGCCGCGGCGCCCGCCCTCACCACCGTGTCCGAACGTTCGGGCTTCCAGGCCACCGGCCGCTACGACGAAGTGATCCAGCTGTGCGCCGCGTTCCAGAAGGCTTATCCGAAGGCGGTCAAGTGCGTCGAATTCGGCCGCACGCCGGAAGGCCGCCCGATGATGGCGCTGGTGGCCTCCACCAGCGGCGCGTTCACGCCGCAGGCGGCGAAGAAGCAGGGCCTGCCGGTCACCCTGGTCCAGGGCGGCATCCACGCCGGCGAGATCGACGGCAAGGACGCCGGCTTCCTGGCCCTGCGCGAGATCCTCGACGGCAGGCTGGCCAAGGGTGTGCTCGGCAAGCAGGTGCTGGTGTTCGTCCCGGTGTTCAACGTGGACGGCCATGAGCGCTTCGGCAGGTGGAACCGCCCGAACCAGCGCGGCCCGGTCGAAATGGGCTGGCGCACCACCGCCCAGAACTTCAACCTCAACCGCGACTACGTGAAAGCCGATGCGCCCGAGATGCAGGCCATGCTGGGCCTGGTCAACGCCTGGGACCCGCTGACCTACGTCGACCTGCACGTGACCGACGGCGCCAAGTTCCAGCACGACGTCTCGATCCAGGTCGAGCCGGTGTACTCGGGCGACCCGGAATTCCGCCAGGCCGGCCTGGCCCTGCGCAGCAACGTGATCGCCGATATCGCGAAGCAGGGCTCGACCCCGCAGTCCTACTACATGTCCTTCGCCAAGACCGACGACCCGCAGTCGGGCTTCGTGGACGGCGTGTCCGACCCGCGCTTCTCGACCGGCTACTTCCCGCTGCGTAACCGCATGGCGCTGCTGGTCGAGACCCACTCGTGGAAGGATTACCCGACCCGCGTGCGCATCACCCACAACTCGGTGGTCTCGATCCTCGAGCAGGTGGCGAAGCATGGCGCGCAGTGGCTGCGGGCGGCAAGCGCGGCCGACGCGCGCGCCTCGACGCTGGCGGGCAGCACGGTGGCGCTGAGCTACCGCACCACCGACAAGGCCCGGATGGTCGATTTCAATGGCTACGAGTACACCCGTACCCCATCCGATGTGTCGGGCATCCTGATGACCCGCTACGATGAAAGCAAGCCGCAGGTGTGGCGCGTGCCGCTGCGCGAAGAAGTGGTGGCCGAGCGCGAAGTGACGGCGCCGCGCGCCGGCTACATCGTGCCGGCCGCCTACGCGGACATGGTGGCGAAGAAGCTGGCGCTGCACGGCATCGCCTTCCGCAAGCTGGGCCAGGCGCTCCCCGCGGCCCAGGTCGAGACCTTCCGCGCCGACAAGGCCGTGTTTGGCGCGACCTCGTTCGAATCGCACCAGCGCCTGACGCTGGAGGGCGCGTGGAAGGCGGAAGCGCGGGCGGTGGCCGGCGGCGCGCTGTACGTGCCGGTGAACCAGCCCAAGGCGCGCCTGGTGGTGGCGATGCTGGAGCCGCAGGCGCCGGACTCGCTGCTGGCCTGGGGCCTGTTCAACAATGCCTACGAGCGCAAGGAATACATGGAAGAGTACGTGGCCGAGGATGTGGCGCGCGAACAGATGGCCGCCGACCCGGCGCTTGCCGCCGAATTCAAGCGCCGCCTCGAGACCGATGCGGCGTTTGCCAAGAACCCGCACGCGCGCCTCGAGTTCTTCGCCAGGCGCCACGCGTCGTGGGATGAGCGCTTCAATCTGTATCCGGTACTGCGGACGAACGTCGCGCCTTGATGTTTTAGTACAAGACCTAACGACCGTCGTACGCGCCACTGGCGCCTACGACTCCCCGCCTGCGCGGGGATGACGTTGGTAGGGACGGGGATGGGCTTACTGTGCGACGTCGATCACGGCGTCGTCAGCAAGACCGTATTCACCGCCCCACCCACGCCCGGCGTCAGCTGGTACAGCCGGTCGTACTCGTTATCGCCGATGTCGGCCCCCGGCGCCCCGCCGAACAGCCGCACCAGCTCGGGCAGCGTGTTCGAGTGCCCCACTACCAGCACCGCCCCCGTCAATCCCTTCACCTTTTCCACCAGCGCCTTCGGATTGCGCGGGTCGTATTCCTCCACTTTCGTGGCAAGGCGCTGGGCCAGCGGCTCGGCGGTCTGGTGGGTGCGCCTGGTCGGGGTGGTGAAGATGCGCGTGATGCCGGCCCGGTGCAGCAGCACGCCCACATGCTGCGCCCGCGCCTGGCCGCGCGCGCTCAGGTCGGGGTCGCCCTGTTCGCTCATCTTCTCGCCGTGGCGCACCAGGTAGATGGCGCTGGGCTCGGCCATCGCGGCGCAGGGCGCGAGCATGGCGAGGGCAATGGAGAGCTGGCGAAACAGGCGGGCAGGCAGGCGCATGGCGGATCCTCTTTTTTGAAGGTAGGGACGAAAAAAAGGCAGGGTACCATGACCCTGCCTCCTTGCCGCTGCTGCGCCGCCTTTACAACTGCGTCAGCGAAATCGTGTTCGCCGCCGGCGTTGAGCACGGCTCTTCGTCGAACGCGATATCGCCCAGCGGATTGGCCACGCCATCGGTCTTCAGGTCGACGAAGCCGAACATGCCGCGGTCCATCAGGTGCGAGGGCACCACCGTGGAGAGCGACGAGAAGATGTTCTCCACCCGGCCCGGGTGCTTCTTTTCCCACTCGCGCAGCATGTTCTTGATCTGCTTGCGCTGCAGGTTTTCCTGCGAGCCGCACAGGTCGCACGGGATGATCGGGAAGCCCTTCACCTCGGCGTAGCGCTCGGTGTCGGCTTCCTTCACGTAGGCCAGCGGGCGGATCACCATGTGCTTGCCGTCGTCCGACACCAGCTTGGCCGGCATGCCCTTCAGCTTCCCGCCGAAGAACATGTTCAGGAAGAAGGTCTCGAGGATGTCGTCGCGGTGGTGGCCGAGGGCAATCTTGTTGCAGCCCAGTTCATCGGCCACGCGGTACAGGATGCCGCGCCGCAGCCTGGAACACAGCGAGCAGGTGGTCTTGCCCTCCGGGATCAGGCGCTTGACGATGCTGTAGGTGTCCTGGTTCTCGATGTGGTAATCCACGCCCAGTTTGTCCAGGTAGGCCGGCAGGATGTCGGCCGGGAAGTTCGGCTGCTTCTGGTCGAGGTTGACGGCGACGATGTCGAAGTGGATCGGTGCGCGTTCGCGCAAGGTCAGCAGGATGTCGAGCAGCGCGTAGCTGTCCTTGCCGCCCGACAGGCACACCATCACCTTGTCGCCGTCTTCGATCATGTTGAAGTCGCCGATCGCCTGGCCCACCTGGCGGCACAGGCGCTTGTGCAGCTTGTTGTTCTCGTGCGCGATCTTTTCCATCGTCCTGGTGGACACGCCCAATTGGTCGAGGTCTGCTTCGCTCATGCTTCTTCCTTTACCTGGAACACTTCGCAGCCCACGCCTTCGCAGTCCGGATACACGTCCGGCTTCATGGTCGAGACGCGCGCGGCGCGCACGCGCGGGTGGGTCAGCATGGCCTTCACCACGTCGTCGCACAGGGTTTCCTGCAGGTGGATGTGGCCTTTGGAGATACGTTTGGCAATCGTTTCGCGCATGAAGTCGTAGTCGACCACTTCCGACAGCTGGTCGGCCTTGGGCGTGGACAGCTCGAGCGGGATGTACAGGTCGACGTTGATCATGACGCGCTGTTCCGCCTTCTTCTCGAAGTCATGCACGCCGATGTTGATCATTACTTCGTAATTGCGCAGGAACAGCCGGCGGCAATCGCGCAAGCTCGGGTGGGACAGGGCGGACAGCATAGTAAAGCCTTATGAATGTTGGTTTGGTTCGGTCAGGAACATCACGTCGCGCTGCGACGGCGCCAGGTGCTGGCCGCCGTCGACCAGCAGGGTGGTGCCGGTCAGGGCGCGGGCGCCGGCCGCGTACACCACGGCGCCGGCGATGTCCTGCGGGGTCGAGGAACGGCCCAGCGGCGTCATGCGGTGCGCCTGGGCGAAGCCTTCCTCGGTCTGCTCGCCCGACACCATCGTGATGCCAGGCGCCACCCCGACCACGCGCACGGTGGGCGCCAGCGCCTGCGCCAGCATCGTGGTGGCCGCATGCAGCGCGGCCTTGGACAGCGTGTACGACAGAAAATCCGGGTTGAGATTGTACAGTTTCTGGTCCAGCAGGTTGATCACCACGGCCTGGCTGCCGGCGGGCGTGGCCGCGTGCAGGGCCTGCGCCAGCAGCAGCGGCGCTGCGACATTCGCCCCCATATGGGTCGCCAGCAGGGCCGGAGAAAACGCGGTGGCACTGTCGTATTCAAACAACGAAGCATTGTTGACGATGCAAGAGATGGCCCCCAGTTCGGTGGCGGCGCGGCCCGGCAGCGCGCGCACGGCGGCTTCGTCGAGCAGCTCGGCCTGCAGCACGGCGGCGCGCCGGCCGAGGGCGCGGATGGCCTCGGCCGTCTCGAGCGCCTCGCGTTCGGAGTGGCGGAAATGCACGGCCACGTCCCAGCCGGCGGCGGCCAGGCCGAGCGCGATCGCGCGGCCGAGGCGGCGGCCGGCGCCGGTCACGAGGGCGACCCTGGGGGCGTTGTCCATCATCATTGAACCTGTTCGGGCTTAGCTGTTGATCTGTGCTCGCTGCGCATCATTTCGCTACAATGCCGGCATGTCCCTGCCCGCACCCACTCCTGACGCGCTCGCCGCATCCCAGTCCCTGCAACAGCTGATCGCCGCCGAAATAGAACAGCTTGGCGGGGCGATGGCGTTTTCACGGTTCATGGAACTGGCGCTGTATGCGCCAAGGCTCGGGTATTACAGCGGCGGCGCCTCCAAGCTCGGGGCCAGCGGCGATTTCACCACCGCGCCGGAGATCTCGCCCCTGTTCGGGGCGTCCGTGGCGCGCGCGGCAGCCGCTATTATCGCCCAAAGCGCGCCCGACATCATCGAATTCGGCGCCGGCACCGGCAAGCTGGCGCGCGACGTCCTCGGCGCCCTGGCCGGCATGGGCGTGCAGGTGCGCTCGTACACCATCATCGAACTGTCGGGCGAACTGCGGGCGCGCCAGCAGGAAGCCCTGAAGGACTTGCCGCAGGTGCGCTGGGCCGATGGTTTCCCCGGATCCTTCAGCGGCGTGGTGCTGGCCAACGAGGTGCTCGACGCCATGCCGGTCGAGCTGGTGATCCGCAAGGACGGCCAGTGGCTGCGCCAGATGGTCACCGTGGAAGCCGGCGAATTCGCCTTCGTGCAGCGGCCGCTGACGCAGCAGCTCGCGGCCCATGTGGCGCGCCAGATACCGCACGGCGACACCCTGGCCGAGGGCTACCTCACCGAGATCCACCCGGTGGCCGAAGGCTTCATGGCCTCGCTGGCCGGCATGATGAAGGGCGGGCGCGGCGCCGCCTTCCTGTTCGACTACGGTTTCCCGGCCCACGAGTACTACCTGGACCAGCGCGTCGGCGGCACCCTGATGTGCCACTACCGCCACCATTCCCATCCGGAAGCCTTCTACCTGCCGGGCCTGCAGGACATCACGGCGCACGTGGACTTCACCGCCATGGCGCTGGCGGCGCAGGAGGCCGGCCTGCCGGTGCTGGCCTACATGAACCAGTCGTCCTTCCTGCTGGCCTGCGGCATCGGCGAGCTGCTGCTGGAAACCGATCCGGAGGATGCGTTGCGCTACCTGCCGCGCTCGAAGGCGGTGCACAAGCTGGTCTCGCCGTCGGAAATGGGCGAGCTGTTCAAGGTGCTGGTGGTGGGGCAGGGCGTCGATTTGCCGGACGCAATCGTGCGGGCCGACCGTGCCCACCGCCTGTAGAATTTTTGACATCTTGCGCTCTGGATACAAATCCGGCTAAGCTGTACAACCGGATCGGCACGACCTCGACGACGAAACAAGCGCACCCCCAGACACCATGGCCAAGATCCACACCCACTATGACAACCTGAAGGTTGCGCGCGGCGCACCGGCGGAGGTCATTCGTGCGGCCTACAAGGCGCTGAGCCAGAAGTACCATCCCGACAAGAATCCGGATGACGAGAAGGCCGCCAAGATCATGGCCATCGTCAATACCGCCTACAACACCCTGTCCGACCCGGTGCGCCGCAAGGAGCACGACGAGTGGATCGCGTCGGAAGAGTGGGAAGTCGAGTGGCTGGAAAGCACCGGCGCCGAAGACGGCACGGGCCGTACCCGTCCCGACAGCTGGGAGCCGCCGGCCCAGGTGGGGCGCCCGCGCGCGCGCCTGATGCGCGACCCGCGCTGGTGGCTGGGCCTGGTGGCCTGCTTCGCCGCCGGCGCCGCCGCCGCCGTGTTCCTGGTGGAACAGCCGCGCAGCCGGCTGCCCAGCGCCCTGGCCTGGGCCGGCAAGCCGGATCCGGTCGCCATGGCCGCACCCGCACCCGCACCCGCGCCCGCAGCCGCGCCCGACCGTCCGGACGCGCTCGGTACCGATGCCAGCACCGAAGGCTGGGCGCGCCGCTTTGGCGGCGAAGGCAAGGCGCCGCCGCCCGAGATCAAGGCGCTGGCCGTGACCCAGCTGGTGGTGCCGGCGCGCGCGCCCGACTGCGGCAGCGACCTGCAGCCGCTGGCCGCCCCGAGCGGCGATCCGTGGCCGGCCGAATCCGGCTACCTGGCCGGCTACCCGGTCGGCAACAGCGGCGACGAGATGCAGGTCGTGGTCGACAACAGCGCCAATGCCTCGCCGATCTTCGTCAAGCTGTATGACCTCGACCGCCGCTCGAATGTGCGCCACGCCTACGTGCTGCCGCGCGAGAGCTTCGTGATCGACAAGCTCAGTGCCGGCAAATACGAAGTCCGTTACCAGAACATCATGGCCAGCGACGGCAAATCCGAATGCGTGAACGGCCAGCGCGTGCCGCTGCGCCAGGCCGCCGCCTTCGCCCCCGGCGGCTAGGCTGTCGTTTTTTCTCCGCAACAACCATTAGTTGCGTTGCGTATTTATCCAATTTAACTATTTCGTTCCCCAGCCGTAATATACTCGGCGGCATGCAGCATGCCCATGCAGCAGCTGCACCATGCCCAACGCAGGCTTACGGAAACAGAATGAACGAACTGGAAGGCCTCACGGCACTGATCATCGAGCCACACTCGGGCATGCGTGCGAATATCCACAGCATGCTCAATATGTGCGGTCTCACGAAAATCGAGCATGCCAGTTCGTCCAACCTGGCGGTCAAGCACCTGGCGCTGCGCAGCTTCGACATGATCCTGTGCGAATACGACCTCGAAGGCGGCCAGGATGGCCAGCAGCTGCTCGAGGACGTGCGCCACCACAAGCTGATGCCGCTGTCGACCATGTTCTTCATGGTCACCGCCGAGGGCAACCACAGCAAGGTGGTCAGCGCCGCGGAGCTGGCGCCGACCGACTATGTCCTCAAGCCTTTCACCGCCGACCGCCTGCTCGACCGCATCGCCCGCGCGCTCGACAAGCGCAGCGCCTTCATGTCGGTCTACACGCTGATGGAGGCGGGCGACCAGCGCGACGCCATTGCGGCCTGCATCGATGGCGAGCGCCTGCACCCGCGCTACGCGGTCGACTTCCTGCGCCTGCGCGCCGAACTGCACGTGTTCCTGGGCGAAGCCGACCAGGCCGAACCGATCTACCGCCAGCTGATCGAGGTCAAGGCGATCGCCTGGGCGCGCCTGGGGCTGGCCAAGACCCTGTTCCTGCGCAAGCAGTTCGATGAAGCCAAGGTCCTGCTGGAAGACCTGGTCGACTCCAACCGCAACTTCGTCGACGCCTACGACTGGCTGGCGCGCACCCATGCGGCGGTGGGCGACCTGGGCAAGTCGCAGGCCGTGCTGGCCGACGCGGTGGCGGTGTCGCCGCACGCGGTGCGGCGCCTGCGCACGCTGGGCGAAACGGCCTTCGAGGCGGGCGACACCGAGGCCGCCGAAAAGGCGCTCAAGCAGGTCGTCGCCAAGGCCAAGTATTCGGAGTTCCGCGACCCGGAAGACCACGTCAAGCTGGTGCGCACGCTGGTGAAGAAGGGCGACCCGGTGGCGGCCGCCTCGGTGGTGCGCGACCTCGACCGCTCGATGGGCGGGCGCCCGAATACGACCCTGTGCAGCGCGATCTCGTCGGCGCTGCTGCATGAGTACACCGGCAACGAAACGCGCCTGAACGACTCCCTGAACACGGCGCTGTCGGCCTGCAAGGACGCGCCCGGGCTGTCGGCCGACATCAAGCTGGAACTGGCGCGCACCTGCCTCGAAAATAATATGGAAGAGGGCGGCGCCGACCTGGTGCGCGACGTCATGCGCAACGCGGCGAGCGACGCCGGCATGGCGCGCGCCATGGGCGTGCTGGAGAAGGCCGGCTTTCCCGACCTGGCCCGCACGCTGGCGCAGGAAAGCCGCCAGCACGTGGTCGACCTGGTCGCCGACGGCGCCGCGCGCGCCCGCAGCGGCGACTACCAGGGCGCCGTGAGCCTGATGCTGGAAGCGGCCGGCAAGCTGCCCAACAACCCGTCGGTGGCCTTCAACGCCACCCTGGCCACCTTGCGCTGCCTCGAGCACGACGGCTGGGACGACCGCCTCGGCCAGCAGGTGGCCGGCCTGATCGCCAACGTGCGCAAGCTCGATCCGGGCAACGCCAAGCTGGGCGCTTTGTCGGCGCTGCACCACCAGGTGCTGAAGAAATACGAGCGCAATGCGCAGGGGCGCCCGCTCAAGCCGGCGCCGGCACAGAAAGCAGGGTAAGCCATGGCCGATCCCACCCTCGCGCCGGAAGGCGTGACCCGGCGCGTGCGCGCGGCCCTGATGCACAAGGTCTGCGGCGACGAAGAGATGTTCGCGCTTGGCGCTTCGATCGCCCGCGTGGTCGAGATGGCCTCCAGCGACGACCAGGGCACCCACGACCTGGCCTATTACGTGGTGTCCGACCCCGCGCTGACCCAGCGCATCCTGCGCCTGTCCAACACCATCCAGTACCGTACCGTGTCCGGCACGCCGGTGACCACGATCTCGCGCGCGATTTCGCTGCTGGGCTTCGACAACGTCAAGACCACCGCACTGGCGATGCTGCTGGTCGACGCCCTCGACAGCTCCGAGCATGCCGGCAGCGTGCGCCTGGAACTGGAGGCGGCGCTGTGCGCCAGCCTGGTGGGACGCGAGATGGCGCGCCACAGCTTCTTCCAGGGCGCCGAGGAAGCCGCGATCTGCGCGCTGTTCAAGAATATCGGCCCGCTGCTGGTGGCCAGCCACGAGCATGACCGCTACCGCGAGATCGGCGCCCTCATCCTCGGGGGCAAGCACAGCATCGGCCAGGCCTCGCAGATGATCCTCGGCTGCAGCTACGACGCGCTGACCCAGGCGGTGCTGGGCGAATGGAAGATCCCCGACGTCATCGTGCGCGCCCAGGCCGCGCTGCCCCCGTCCACGGTCCGGGTGGCGGCCAACCGCGGCGAGTGGATGCGCCAGGTGGCGTCCTTCGGCCAGGACCTGGCGCGCCTGCTGGCCAAGACCCGCGAACCGGCCGGCTCGCCGGAAGCAGCCGCGCTGCTCGCGCGCTACGGCCACGCGCTCGACCTCGACCGCACGCGCATGGACGAGCTGATGTCGGCGGTGCAGGAAGGCATGCGCGGCCTGATGGACAGCATGAACATGCAGCCGGCGCCCAAGACCGAGCCGGAGGCAAGCGGTTCCGGCCTGCCCAATGTGCTGCTGCTGGCCACGCTCGACGCCGGCGAAGAAGAACAGGCCGGCCACCACCCCAGCGGCAAGCCGAAGAACGCCCGCGACCTGCTGCTGGCCGGCGTGCAGGACGTGACCCAGCTGCGCGCCTCCGGCCGCGGCAAGCTCAACGACGTGGTGCTGGCCGTGCTGGAAACCCTGTACGGCGCGCTGGGCTTTCGTTTCGCCGCCGTGTGCCTGAAAGACGCCCGCAGCGGCCAGTTCCGCGCCCGCGCCGTGCTGGGCGACGACAGCGCCCGGCTGCAACCCGGCTTTGCCTTCCCTGCCGCCTCGGCGCGCGACCTGTTCCACCTGGCGATGGAGAACGACGCCGACCTGATGATCTCCGACGCCTCCAGCCCCAAGATCCGTGACCTGCTGCCCGAATGGCACCGCAAGCTGCTGCCCGACGCCAAGAGCTTCATCGTGCTGCCGCTGGTGGTGGGCAAGGCCCAGCTGGGCCTGTTCTACGCCGACCGCACCAGCACCGCCCCGGAGGGCGTGCCGCCGGACGAGACGGCGCTGATCAAGGCCTTGAAGGGACAGGTGCTGGCGGCGCTGGGGCAGGGGTAGCCGAGTCGTCGTCCCGGCGCAGGCCGGGACCCAAGTCCGCCGCGCAGCCTTACCGCCTCCCTTGTGACCACTAACAGATGCCCGTCGTACGCGCCACTGGCGCCTACGACTTCCCGCGCGGGCGGGAACCGAAGTTCTCTCCTCACCGTTAGCACTCAACACAGTCGCTTGCGTCACGCACACAAACTTGGATTCCCGCCTGCGCGGTAATGACGGTTTTTAGGACAGTGGAAATTGCAAAATCCACGTCGCTGCAGCCTCCCGAACCCCCATTCCCCCTCGTTTTTCGCTCCCCCAGCAATTCTCATCAAATCACCCTTGTGGTTTTGCATCCCGCCCGTTACAATCACGCCCCGAAGCAACGCTGCTATGCGACGACAGACAAAGTCTGTTGGGACAGAGTTGACAGTACGTTGAGCTTGCTTCATACTCTGCGGTTCTTCGCGGTGGGGTGGCCGAGTGGTTAAAGGCAGCAGACTGTAAATCTGCCCTCTCTGAGTACGCTGGTTCGAATCCAGCCCCCACCACCAAAAGAAGAGTCGTGAAGACGAATTGAAAGTTGTACCTCGCGGGTGTAGCTCAATGGTAGAGCAGAAGCCTTCCAAGCTTACGACGAGGGTTCGATTCCCTTCACCCGCTCCAGTGTTCGCGGTGTAAGTAGAAAACCGCAAAATCAGCCCTTTTAGCTCAGTGGTAGAGCACTCCCTTGGTAAGGGAGAGGCCACGTGTTCAATCCACGTAAAGGGCACCAGAATTCAAAAACGGCAGTGCGCTGTACTCGTCCGTCAGGTGTGCCTGGTAATTCTCAAAATATCGTTAGGAGTCTCAAATGGCAAAAGGTAAATTCGAACGGACCAAGCCGCACGTCAACGTCGGCACCATCGGTCACGTTGATCACGGCAAAACCACCCTGACCGCGGCTATCGCGACCGTCCTGTCGAAGAAATTCGGCGGCGAAGCTAAAGCCTACGACCAGATCGACGCTGCACCAGAAGAAAAAGCACGCGGCATCACCATCAACACCGCGCACGTCGAGTACGAGACCGAAAACCGTCACTACGCGCACGTTGACTGCCCAGG
>NZ_FOLD01000016.1 GCF_900112225.1 Massilia yuzhufengensis
GGTAGTGATGCGATGCGTGCGCATTGAAGCCAGTTTCGAGGGCGCGCAAACTCGGCGCTCCGCTGGCCTGCGCATACACCATCGCCGTCATGTGATTCCAAGGCTTGAAGTGCTTGGTATATTTGGCGGCATTGTGGCGGGCGACTGCCTGATCGAAGGCAGCGCGGGGCAGCCCCTTCATTAATTCTTGAAATGTCGTTATGCTGTACATGGTTGCAGGTTTGGTTTTTAAGTCGGCAAACCGAGGTTAACCCTCGTAAACCAATGCCTGCAACCCCTCCTTGCTAAGTCAAGCAAATTATTCCGGACAGCAGTGCGCGCAGGCGGGAATCCAAGTTTGCATGCACCGCGATAGCGCACACAAAATTAGGCTCCCGCCTGCGCGGGAGCGACGGGCTAACTAAGCCTAGTGGCGGTGACTGGTCGGCTTGCGCGCATTCAGCGCAGGCGCTGCTGGCACTGCGTCGCCTGGCGCTGTCTTCGGCGCCCCCGCCGCCACCGGCACCTCCCCCGTCCACTCCTGCGCCACCGTCCCCTTCGGATGCGCATACCACCCCGGATCCCGGTAATCCGACCGCCCCAGCCCCGCGCGCACCTTCAGCACCGTGAACATCCCGCCCATCTCCATGTTCCCGAATGGCCCCTTCCCATCCATCATCGGCAGGGTGTTTTCCGGCAGCCGCATGCGCATGTCGCCCATCGAGCCCCCGCGGTCGCCCATGACCATGTAGCCCGGCACCAGGCTGTTGATCTTGCGCGCCACGCCGCGGTGGTCGACGCCGGCCAGGTTGGGCACGTCGTGGCCCATGGCGTTCATGGTGTGGTGCGACTTGTGGCAGTGGAAGGCCCAGTCGCCCAGGTTGTCGGCGACGAACTCGATGGCGCGCATCTGGCCCACCGCGATGTCGGTCGTCACTTCCGGCCAGCGCGCGCCTGGCGGCACCCAGCCGCCGTCGGTGCCGGCGACCTCGAAGCGGTGGCCATGCAGGTGGATCGGGTGGTTGGTCATGGTCAGGTTGCCGACCCGGATGCGCACCTTGTCGCCCAGCCGCGCCACCATCGGGTCGATGCCCGGGAATACGCGGCTGTTGAAGGTCCACAGGTTAAAGTCCAGCATGGTGTTGGTGCGCGGCGTGTAGCTGCCCGGTTCGATGTCGTAGGACGAGAGCAGGAACACGTAGTCGCGGTCGACCGCGTGCTGCTTCGGGTTCCTTGGATGCGTGACCCAGAAGCCCATCATCCCCATCGCCATCTGCATCATCTCGTCGGCATGCGGATGGTACATGAAGGTGCCGGCGTGGCGCGCCACGAATTCGTACACGAAGGTCTTGCCGGGCGGGATACCGGGCTGGGTCAGGCCGGTGACGCCGTCCATCCCGCTGGGCAGCAGCTGGCCGTGCCAGTGCACGCTGGTGTGTTCGGGCAGCTTGTTGGTGACGAAAATGCGTACCCGGTCGCCCTCAACCACTTCGATGGTCGGGCCCGGGCTCTGGCCGTTGTAGCCCCACAGGTTGGCCTGCATGCCGGGCGCAAGTTCGCGCACCACGGGTTCGGCCACCAGGTGGAATTCCTTGACGCCGTCCTTCATGCGCCAGGGCAGGGTCCAGCCATTCAGGGTGACCACCGGGTTGTAGGGCCGGCCGCCGGCGGGCGGGAGCGGCGCGGCGGTGGCGCTGCTGCTGTGGACCGGGGCTTCGGGCAGCGTGGCGGCGCCGGCCTTGCTGACCAGCGAGGCGCCCAGCAGGGTGGCGCCGGCGCCGGTGACGTTGCCAAGAAAAATCCTGCGCTTGTTCATTGCTGTTCTTCCTTCGAGTTCGTCGGTTGATGCGCCGGGCCATCCAGGCGCCCGCCCAGCGCGCCTTCGAGCGCGGCCTCGGCCAGCCAGAATTCCTTCAGCGCGTCGATGGCGCCGCTCACGGCCTGCGCCTGCTCGCGCGCGTCGGCCAGCAGCTCGAACGGGCTGGCCAGCATGCCGTTGTAGCGCAGCAGGGTCTCGTCGCCGATCTTGCGGCGCAGCGGGATCACTTCGTCGCGGTAGTGGCGCGCCAGGTCGTAGCCGGCGCGGTAGCCGAGGTAGGCTTCGCGCGCTTCGCTGCGGGCGGTGATGGCGGTGTCGGCGACCCGTTGCACGGCCTGCATGTAGACCGCTTCGGCCCGCGCCACGCGCGCGCCGCCCCAGTCGAACAGCGGCAGTTCCAGGCCGATCTCATAGCCGTTGGCGCGGTCGGCGCCGGTCTCGCTCTTGTTGTGGTATCCCAGGTCGAGCACGTTGACGAAGCGTGTGGTGCGCGTCAGGCCCAGGTCGGCGGCGGTGTGCTGCGCGGCCAGGCGCGCGGCCTGCACGTCCAGGCGCCGTTCCAGCGCCAGCGCTTCGATGCGCGCGAGTTCGCGCGGCGCGGCCGGCAGCGCGGGCAGGCGCTCGGGCAGCGTGTAGCCGGCCTGCGCGCCCCACAGCCCGAGCTGGCGGGTGAGGTGCTCGCGCGCGGCGCCGGCGGCGCGGCTGGCGCGCAGCACGCCGGCCGCGGCTTCGGCATGGGCCGCCTGTTCGCGCGCCACATCGAGTGCGCTGGCGTTGCCGGCTTTCGCCATGCGGCCCATCAGTTCGGCCCCGGCCTCGGTGGCGGCATTGACCTGGCGCGCGTAGGCCAGGCTCTCCTGCGCGGCCACCGCCTCGATCCAGGCCTTGCGGGTTGCCAGTGCGTGGCCTTCGATGGCGCCCGCCACCGACAGGCGGGCCGCCTCGAAGCGGCGCGTCTCCATGCGCCGGCGCAGCGGCATGGTCAGCAGGCCGGCGACATCGATCGACACGGCGCGCTCGATCTCCACGCCGCCGTTGCCCGACAGGCGCGACAAGCCGAGCGACGGGTTGCGCAGGCGCGCCGCCTGGGCCAGGTCGGCCTGGGCGATGCCGACTTCCCAGTAGCTCGCCTGCAAGCCGGGGTGCTTGAGCAGGGCGATGTGCACCGCGCTGTCCATCGCGAGCGGCGCGGCCAGCAGGGCGTCGATTTCCCGGTCCAGCGCCGCGGACTCGGGGCCGGCCAGGCGCGGGGTGGCGCCGGTGCGTTCCCGTACCAGCGCGGCGACCTGGCCGGCGGCGTCCTGCGGACCGGGGCTGGCGCAGCCGGCCAGCACCAGGGCTGCGCAAGGCAGGAAGAGGGCGGCGCGCATCAGCGCGCTCCCTTGCCGCCATGGCCGGCATGGTGCTCGTGCGCCGGCGCCGGCTTCTCGCGTGCCTCAGGCCGGGCCGGCGCCGGCGCCGGGGCTGGCTCGGGCCGGGTCAGCATCATCGGGTGGTAGTCGAGCAGGCTGCGGTTGGCGGCGATCCAGTGGCGGTCGGGTGTGGTGGCCGGCTGCTCCGGCGCGAGGTAGGCTTGCGGCGCGCGGTAGCGCGTCTCTGGGACGGCGGCGGCCGGGTCGTCGGGAGCGGGCGGCGTGGCGCGGGCGGCAACGGGGGCGAGCGCCAGCAGGACTGGCAACAGTAAACGAAACATGCGGACCTCGATCGGTGAATACGGGAAGGCCGCCCTTGTGGGGCGGCCTGGCGGATCAGGCGAGCGCGGTACGGGGAGGCCGTTCGGGAAGGTCGGGATCGATGGCGGCGACCCGCGCCGCTACGCTGGCGGGGCAGCAGCTGCACGGGCGGTGATCGGGCGCCGGGCTGCCGGAGGCGGGCGCCATCGCGGCGCCGACCGAGCAGGAGGCGCAGTTGCCGCACTTCTTCTCATGCGCCTGGCCGGCGTCGGCGTGCGCGTCATCCAGGCTGGCCGCGGCGGCGGCAGCGCCGTGGCAGGGCGGCTTGGCGTGCTGGCTTGCCGTTGCCGGGGCCGCGCCGTGAGCGCAGGTCATCGCCGCCGCCGCGAATCCCTGGAAGGGAACCGCCAGCAGCACGAGCCAGACGAGCAGGGAGCGCAGGATCGATCTCACGCAGCGATTCTATCATGGGTTTTTACAACACTGGCAGCCGCTGGAAGTTGCATGGAATGAAACAGACTGTTAGTATTTCGGCTGAGTTAAATGGAGTTCCATCATGCATATGCTCTTCCGCCTATTCGGTCCGCGCCGCAGGAAGAACCAGGACGAAATCGCCAGCCGGGTGGCGGAAGTGATCGTGCATGTGCTGTATGACGTGGGCCTCGATCGTTTCTTGAAAGGCACGGTCCTGCTCGACCGCCAGTTCCGGCTCCACTTCTACGCCGCCCCGCCGGCGCCGTCCGCCGCCATCCTCGCCAGCCTGCCCGTGCACGAACTGGCCGAGGCGCGCGTATTCAGCGCGCACGTGCACGAGCAGGGCATCGACGCGCCCACGCTGGAGCGCTTCACCCGCAGCATGGCGGACGGATTCATGCGCGAGCTGCGCGCCCAGTCGGCGGCCCTGCGCGCCTTGCCGGCCGCGCGCCGCACCCGCATTTCGGCACTCTTCCACGCTTGAGCGGTCCGGTGCGCGCCGCCTGACGCAGCGGCGCTATCCTTGCACGCGGGGCGCACGCGCGTCCGCCACGTGGGGAAAGGGCTTCGGCATGAGCGTACGCAACCTCGGGCACCTGTTCGCACCAAGCTCGGTCGCCCTGATCGGCGCTTCCGAACGGGCCGGCAGCCTGGGCGCGACGCTGCTGCATAACCTGCTGGCCGGCGGCTTCAAGGGCGAGGTCTGGCCGGTCAATCCCAAGTACAGCGAACTGGCCGGACGGCGCTGCTACGCCAGCGTGGCCGAGCTGCCGCAGGCGCCGGCGCTGGCCGTGATCTGCACGCCCCCGGCCACCGTGCCGCTGGTGGTGCGCCAGCTGGGCGAGCGCGGCACCCGCGCCGCCGTGGTCCTGAGCACCGGCCTGGCAACGGCGCGCGACCAGCGCGGGCGCAGCCTGCGCCAGGCGATGCTCGACGCCGCCCATCCCTATCTGCTGCGCCTGCTCGGCCCGAACAGCGCCGGCCTGCTGGCCCCCGGCCTGGGCCTGAACGCCAGCGTCGCCCACAGCGGCGCGCTGCCGGGGCGGATCGCCTTTGTGTCGCAGTCGGGCGCGCTGATGGCGGGGGTGCTGGACTGGGCGCGCACCCGCGGCATCGGCTTCTCGCACTTCGTCGCGCTGGGCGACGCGGCCGACGTCGACCTGGGCGACGTGCTCGATTACCTGGCCAGCGACGGCGGTACCGGGGCCATCCTGCTGTATGTGCAGGACCTGCGCTACGCACGCAAGTTCATGTCGGCGGCGCGCGCGGCGGCGCGCAGCAAGCCGGTGCTGGTACTGAAAAGCGGCCGCGAGGACGATGCCGCGCCGGCCGCCGCCAGTGAAAGCGGGGCGCTGGCCGATGCCGACGCCGTGTTCGACGCCGCGATCCGGCGCGCCGGCATGCTGCGCGTGGCCACCACCGACCAGTTGTTCTCGGCTGCCGAAACCCTGGCCTATGCGCGCCCGCTGCATGGCGAGCGGCTGGCCATCGTCAGCAACGGCGCCGGCCCCGGCGTGCTGGCGCGCGACGCGCTGGCCGACGGCGGCGGGGTCGAGGCCAGCTTCTCGGACGCCTCGCGCGAGCGGCTGGGTGCGCTGCTGGCGCCCGGCTGGCAGCGCGGGAACGTCGCCAACCTGCGCGGCGGCGCCTCGCCCGCGCTGTACCGCGAAGCCATGGAGGTGCTGCTGCAAGACCCGCAGGTCGACGCGGTGCTGGTGATCCAGTCGCCCACCGCGACGGTGGCCAGCCGCGACGTCGCCGATGCCGTCGCGCCGCTGGTGCGCACGGCCTCCAAGACCATCCTCTCGTGCTGGCTCGGCGGGGCCTCGGTGTCGGAGGCGCGCGCGATCGCCTCAGGCGCGCGCCTGCCGGCCTACCGCACCCCCGAAGACGCGGTGGCCGGCTTCCTGCAGCTGGTGCACTACCGGCGCAACCAGAACCTCCTGATGGAGGTGCCGCCCTCGATGGCCGGCTCGGTGGCGCCGGACCGTGCGGCGGCGCGCGCGCTGGTGCGCGAAGCCATCGCCGGCGGGCGCTACCTGCTGTCCGATCCGGAGACCAAGGCCATCCTGCGCACCTACGGCATGGCGGTGGTCGAGACGCGCCAGGCCGCGAGCATCGACGCGGCGGTGGCCGCGGCCGAGCGCATCGGTTTTCCGGTGGCGGTCAAGATCCTCACGCCGGACGTGATGCACAAGTCGGACTTCGGCGGGGTGACGCTGGACCTGGACAGCGTCGAGGCGGTGCGGGCGGCCGCGGCGCGCATGCGGCGCCGCCTCGCCGAACTGTTCCCGCAGGCGCGCTTCGACGGCTTCTCGGTACAGGCCATGGTCAGGCGCGCCAATGCGCACGAGCTGATCGCGGGCGCGGCGCTCGACACCGTGTTCGGGCCGGTGATCGTGTTCGGGCAGGGCGGGGTTGCGGTGGCGGTGACCCGGGATTCGTCGGTGGCGCTGCCGCCCCTGAACCTGGTGCTGGCGCGCGACCTGGTCGACCGCACCCGCGTGGCCAGGCTGCTGGCCGGTTATCGCAACCGGCCGGCCGTGAACATGGACGCGGTGCTGGCCAGCCTGGTGCAGGTCTCGCGCATGGTCTCGGACATTCCCGAAATCGTCGAACTCGACCTCAACCCGCTGCTGGCCGACAGCAAGGGCGCCGTGGTGCTGGACGCGCGCATGCGCCTGGCGCTGGCCGACCGCTCCGGCAGCACCCTGGACCGGCTGGCGATCCGGCCCTATCCGCGCGAGCTGGAGGAAACCATCGAGTGGAATGGCGCGCCACTGCTGCTGCGCCCGATCCGCCCCGAGGACGGCGCGGCCCACCTGGCCTTCTTCGACGCGCTCACGCCCGACGACGTGCGCTACCGGATGTTCGTGCGCATCCGCGAGCTGCAGCCCTCGCAGCTGGCGCGCTTCACCCAGATCGACTACGACCGCGAGATGGCCTTCATCGCCACGCGCAGGAACGGCGAAGGCGTGTTCGAGACGCTGGCTGTGGGCAGGGTGGTGGCCGACCCGGACAACATCAGCGCGGAATTCGCGGTGACGGTGCGCTCGGATCTGAAGGGCATGGGGCTGGGCAAGATGATGATGCAAAAGCTGATCGCCTACTGCCGCTCGCGCGGCACGCGCGAAATCGTGGGCGAGGCGCTGCCGCAGAATTCGCGCATCACCGGCATGGTGAAAAAGCTCGGCTTCACCGTCACCCCTACCGGCCCGGAAGGCATGCGCGAAATGCGCCTGATCCTGTAAGCCAACTTCGGGGTCAGGTCTGACATTTGGACACGAGCTTAGCCGTAGTTCCTCTTTATCATCCTTCGGTCTGCACCAAGATTGGCTTCGGCTAACTTCCGGCCTTGCTGGAACGCCTGATTCGCCTGCTACAGTTGAGGCCGTGTCCAAATGTCAGACCTGACCCCGAAGTGATCTCATGACCCCGAAGTGATTTCATCGCCTGAAGCGCACGTCTTCCTTCACCACCGCCGCATCGCCCTTCGGCTTCTTGTAAGCCAACTTCGGGGTCAGGTCTGACATTTGGACACGAGCTTAGCCGTAGTTCCTCTTTATCATCCTTCGGTCTGCACCAAGATTGGCTTCGGCTAACTTCCGGCCTTGCTGGAACGCCTGATGCGCCTGCTACAGTTGAGGCCGTGTCCAAATGTCAGACCTGACCCCGAAGTGCCGAAGTGATTTCATCGCCTGAAGCGCACGTCTTCCTTCACCACCGCCGCATCGCCCTTCGGCTTCTTGGGCTTCTTCGGCTTCTTCACGATCTGGCCGCCGGCTTGCGTCTCCGGCACCCGATGGTCCGGCGCGAAGCCGTTTTCCTCGATCCGGTCGAGCACCTGGCGCGTCAGCGCTTCGATCGCCGCCAGCTGCTCGACTTCATCGGCGCACACCAGCGACACCGCCTCGCCCGACGCGCCGGCGCGGCCGGTACGGCCGGTGCGGTGCACGTAATCCTCGGCCACGATCGGCAGGTCGACATTCACTACCACCGGCAGGCCGGTGATATCGAGCCCGCGCGCGGCGACGTCGGTTGCCACCAGCACCCGCACTTCGCCGGCCTTGAAGCGCTCCAGCGCGCGCAGGCGGGCCGGCTGCGGCTTGTCGCCGTGGATCGAATCGGCCGAGATGCGCTTGGCCTCGAGCAGCCCCACCAGTTCATCGACGCCGCGTCGGGTCTTGGCAAAGGCCAGCACCTGGGGCCAGTCGTGTTTTTTCAGCAGGTGCAGGAACAGCTCGGATTTGCGTTTCTTGTCCACCGTTACCAGCCACTGCTTGATGGCGGTGACGGTGGTGTTGCGCGGCGAGGCTTCGATCCGCACCGGCTCGCGCAGCAGCTGGTTGGCCATGGCGCGGATCTGGTCGGAGAAGGTGGCCGAGAACAGCAGGGTCTGGCGCTTCTTGGGGAGCGCCGCGAACACCTGGTCGAGTTCCTTCGAAAAGCCCAGGTCCAGCATGCGGTCGGCTTCGTCCAGCACCAGGGTCTGCACTTCGTTGAACTTCACCGCGTTCTGGCGGTACAGGTCGAGCAGGCGCCCGGGCGTGGCCACCAGCACGTCCACTCCCTTGCGCAGGTTCATCATCTGCGGGTTGATGCTCACCCCGCCGTAGGCCACCATCGTGCGCAAGCCCAGTCCGGCGCCATAGGTGCGGAAGCTCTCGTGCACCTGCTCGGCCAGTTCCCGGGTCGGCACCAGCACCAGCGCGCGCACCGCATTGCTGCTTACTGGCGTGCTTTTCTTGACCAGGCGCTGCAGGATCGGCAGGGCGAAGCCGGCGGTCTTGCCGGTGCCGGTCTGGGCGGCGGCCATGACGTCCTTCCCGGCCAGCACGGCAGGAATCGCCTGCTGCTGGACAGCGGTCGGGGTGGTGTAGTCGAGGGAGGCGAGGGTCTGGTTGATCTGGTCGATCAGGCCAAGGGAAGCAAACGGCATGGGAACCTTACGGCAAAAATGGTCAGGCCGTAGTGTAACCCCGCCGGGGGCGGCTTGCGAAGCTGAAACGCCGGCCTAGGCGACGACGACGATGGCCGACAGGTCGACGATCGGCTTGGCCGGCTCGCGCTGGTCTTTGCAGCCCGTTAATACCAGGCAGGCAATGGCGAGCGCAGCAGGAAGGATTTGGCGCGGATGCATGATGTTTCCTCGATAAGAAATGCCATCATACGCCGGTCCGTGCCGGAATGCATATCGCTCGCCGTTTTAAATCAGAAGCTGTACGACACGCTGGCGCGCAGCACCGGGTACACCTTGTAATCGGCCGCATCTTCGCTCAGGCGCAATTCTTCCACGGCGACGTCGCTGGCCAGCTTGCCGCACACGGCGTTCGAGATGGTGCAGCCGAGCGGGATCAGGTTGACCTGTGCCTTGCCCTGGTAGAAGGCGCCGATGTCGGCGCTGAAGTTAAGGCGCTTGTTCGGGGTCAGGGCATTGCCCCAGCCGATGCCCACGTACGGCGCGGCGCGGCGGAAGCTCACGTCGCCCTTCAGGGTACCGATATCGGTGCGCGAATAGGTGTTGCCGTTGAAGGTGAAGGTGCCGGCGGCGCTCGGCACGCCGCTGAGCTTGAAGCGGTTGCCGTTGTACAGCACGCCGCCGGTGAGGCGGAAGCTGCTGTTGGACAGCACATACCAGTCGAACAGCGCATCGAAGGTCGCCAGCTTGCCGTCGAGCTTGTAGTCGACCCGGCCCGAACGCTTCTCGAAGTCGTGCGGCAGGTAGTTGGCGCCGAAGCGGCCGTTCAGGGTGGATTCCATCGGAACCACCACGTGGAAGCCGACGCCGGTGGTGCCGATGTCGGCAGTCAGGGCGGCGCCCACCTGGGCGTGGGCGGTTGCGCCGGCCACGAGGGCGGCGAGGGCGAAGACGGTGTGCTTGAGTGCCATGCTGGGAAACCTTTTAACGGAGATCAGCGCAGCATTGTATCCGCAAGGCATCTTCGCGGCGAGCGAAAGCGGCCCGGGTGAGGGCAATGCGCAACGGATTATTTGTGCTGGATCGCCCCGGTTTCGTCGCCGCTATCCCGGCTCCGTCGCATAATGTCACCCGGCAATGGAGACCGGCACTAATCTGGCGCTGCCCTGACTACTGAGAGAACATCATGATCGCAAGCACATTTCACCTCGCACGACTGCTGCTGGCCTGGCTCGGCTGCTACCTGTTCTTCTGCATCCTCGCCAACGAGACCATCTTCGAGCCGCTCGACCGCGACCCGGGCGGCTACTTCGCCGTGGTGGCGCTGCTGCTGGGCACCTGGGTGGCGTCCGGCGTGTTCTCGCACATCCGCCGGGTGCGCCTGGTGGCCGGCGCCCTGAACGGCAGCACCCTGTCGAACCGCCAGCGGCGCCAGATCGAGATCCCGTTCGAGGCCGGCGAAGCCTTCGACCTGATCGACGCCGCCATCCGCGAGCTGCCCGGCGCCGAGATCGTCGACTCGGCCCGCGACAGCCTTCAGGTGCGCGCCAAGGTGACCCGCATCGACCCCTACGGCGGCAACGACCGCAACACCGGCGAGCGCCATGTCGCCAGCTGGGCGCTGGACCACTTCGGCGCGCGCCGCAACCAGATCCTGGCCACCGTCACGCCCAATGGCGACGACGCCGGCAGCGTGACCCTGATCTGCGAGCCGGAAAACGCGGCCTGGACCGACCTGTTCCTGGTCGACCATGGCACCAACCTGGAAAACGCCGAAGCGATCGCCCGCGCCATCACCCGCCGCGTGGCCGCGCGCCGCCGCGGCGAGCAGGCGCAGGTGCGCCAGAGCGCCACCGAGAAGGAACTCACGGTCGCCAAGCTGAACCTGCTGCACGCCCAGGTCGAGCCGCACTTCCTGTACAACACCCTGGCCAGCGCCCAGGTGCTGACCCGCAGCGACCCGGCCCGCGCCGACGAGATGCTGGGCAACCTGATCCAGTACCTGCGCCACTCGCTGCCGCGCACCGAGGACGCGCCCTCGACCATCGGCGAAGAGCTGGAACGTGCCAGGGCCTACCTCGACATCCTCAAGATCCGCATGGGCCCGCGCCTGCAGCTGCAGGTCGATATTCCCGACGCGCTGCGCGGCGTGCTGTTCCCGACCATGATGCTGCAGACCCTGGTGGAAAACGCGATCAAGCACGGGCTGGAGCCCAAGCCGGGAGGCGGCACCGTGTGGATCCTGGCGCGCCAGGTCGACAGCGCGGTGGCGGTGACGGTGGCCGACGATGGCCGCGGCTTTACCGCCGAGGGCGGCGGCACCGGCGTCGGCCTGCGCAATGTGCGCGAGCGCCTGCGCCTGGCCTATGGCAATGCGGCCAGCTTCTCGATCGTGGCCAACTTCCCGAGCGGCGTGGCGGCCACCATCATGGTGCCCAATGCCGTCAACAGCACCGCCGACGCAGTGGGAGGCCATCATGCTTAAGTGTGTCGTCGCCGAAGATGAAGCCCTGCTGCGCGAGTCACTGGTGCAGCTGCTCGGCCAGGTGTGGCCGGAACTGGAGATCGTCGCCGCCTGCGAGGACGGCGGCAGCGCGCTGGAGGCGATCGCCGCCCACCAACCCGACGTGGCCTTCCTCGACATCCGCATGCCGGGCCTGAGCGGCCTGGAAGTGGCGAGCGCCGTGCTGGACGCCGGCTTCAAGACCGAGGTGGTATTCGTGACCGCCTACGACCAGTACGCCATCGACGCCTTCGAGCGCGGCGCGGTGGACTACCTGCTCAAGCCGGTCTCGCGCGAGCGCCTGGCCGGCACCGCCGGTCGCCTGCGCGAGCGCCTGCAACGCGGCGGCCAGGATGCGGGCCAGTTGCAGGCCTTGCTGCAGCAGCTGTCGGCCATCGCACCGCCCCAGCCGAAGGCCCCGCCGCTGGTCTGGCTCACCGCCAGCCGGGGACAGGAGACGCGCTTGATCCTGGTCGACGACGTGTCCTACTTCCAGGCCGACAGCAAGTACACGGTGGTGATGACGGCGGACGGCGAGTCGCTGCTGAGGAAACCCATCCGCGACCTGCTCGAGGTGCTCGACCCGTCGATGTTCAAGCAGGTGCACCGCTCGACCATCGTGAACCTGCGCGCGGTGGCCGGCGTCACGCGCGACGAGAGCGGGCGCGGGACCCTGCGCCTGAAGAACCGGCCGGAGACGCTGGCGGTGAGCCAGCCGTTCATGGCCCTGTTCCGCAACATGTAAGCAAATGTGAAAGCTTGCACAGAGTGTAAGAGTGTGGGGTGGCGCACCGTTCGGGCCGATTGCTGGTGATAAAGTCCAGCCATTGATTCGAAGAGAGGTACCCCATGAAAGCCCTGATTCTCTGTGCAGCCTTCGCGGCCGCTTCCATCCCGGCCCTGGCCCAGACCAATGTCAGCATCAACATCGGCCAGCCAGGCTTCTACGGCAGGATCGACCTGGGCGATTCGCGCGGCTACTACGGCCCGCCGCCGGTGTACGTGGCCCAGCCGGTCATCATCGAGCGCCACTACCGTGGCCGCGCCGAACCGATCTACCTCCGCGTGCCGCCCGGCCACCGCAAGAACTGGAGCAAGCACTGCCGCAAGTACGGCGCCTGCGGCCAGCCGGTGCTGTTCGTCCAGGACCGCTGGTACAACGACGTCTACGCCCCGCGCTACCGCGACCGCCACCATGACCGCTTCGATGGCCGCCGCGATGGCCGCCACGACGACCGCCGCGACCGCCACGACGACCGCCGCGACCGCCACGACGACCGCGGCCACGGCCGGGGCCACGACAAGCACGGCGACAAGCATGATGGCCGGGGCAACGGCCGCGGCCACGGTTGAGCAAGCCCACAGGTAGCGGACCGTTCCATCCATCCGCTTCCTTTCCTGGCGGCCAGCGCCGCCACGGACCTGTCCGCCCGCACGAGGGCTCATCTATTCAGCGTTAGCTCATCCTTGCATGGTTATGTTCGGAATTCTTTGCATTCGGCAATCGAATCTCCGGTTGAACTTGGCTGTGAACGCGTTATTGTAGGGTCTTGGTTGGCCAGCCTGAACGCATATTAGCTTGGAGAAAGACATGGTTTCCAGCATCCCGGTTTCACACATCCTGATCGATAAGATGGGCGAGCGTCTCGTCATGGAGCACACCGCCGTCCGCTTGTATGACGCGCTGCTGGCCAAGGTCGATGACCTGGTCGCGGGCGACGCCGCGCGCGAGCAGCTGGTGGCCATCCGCGCCGACAAGGCAAGCCACGCCGACCTGATGAAGGCCGCGATCGAATCCATGGGCAGTGACCCGGCCGCCATGACCCCGAGCGGCGGCCTGGTGGGGGTCGAGGCGATCGGCCTGTTCCAGGTGCTCGACGACCCGGGCACCAGCCTGTCGCAATCGCTGCACGCGGTCCTGACGGCGGAGCTGAGCGACAGCGTCGGCTGGGAGACCCTGGTCGCGCTCGCCCATGAGCATGGCCAGATGGGCCTGGCCGACGGCTTCAACGAGGCGCTGGCGCAGGAGCGCCGCCACCTTGCTGCAATCCAGACCTGGTACGAGGAAGCGGTGGGCCTGGACGCCGGCATGATGGCGCTCGCCGCCAGTGCCGGCACTGGGCAGCCAGCCCGGCCGTAGGGTGGTCGGCTTCGCCGACCGCGCGTTCGATTCCCGCGAGCGCAGCTGCTGAGCTTGCACTGGCTGGACGCGCGGTCGGCACAGCCGACCACCCTACTGGTCCTGGCCAGGCAGCGGCGCATCCGCCGGCAGCAGGGACTCGGCCACGAGCTCCTGCCAGAACTGCGCGGGCAAGCGCACGTCCATCAGCGCGGCGTTGCGGCGCAGGTGCTGCGGGCTGCTGGCCCCGGGGATGGTGGCCGCGACCACCGGGTGCGCCGCGCCGAACTGCAGCGCAGCCGCCGCCAGGTCGACCCCATGGCGCGCCGCCACCTGGCGCAGGTGCTCGCGCCGCGCCCGGTGTGCGGGTGTCGCCGGCACGTAGTCGTAGTGCTCGCCCCCGGCCAGGAAGCCCGAGTTAAACGGCCCTCCCAGCACCACCTGCGCCCCGCGCTCGGCGCACAGCGGGAACAGGCGCTCGAGCGGCGTGGTCTCCATCAGCGTGTAGCGCCCGGCCAGCAGGAAAATGTCGGGGTCGGACTGCTGCAGCGCGCGCAGGCAGGGCTCGACCGTGTTCACGCCCAGGCCCCAGCCCTGGATGATCCCTTCCTCGCGCATCCGCACCAGTCCCTCGAAGGCGCCGCCGGGCCCCGCCGCAATCCGGAAATGATGCTCGTACGCGTCGCCGAACGCGTCGGGCGAGAGGTCGTGCACGTAGACGATGTCGATGCTGCCCAGGGCCAGCCGCTGCAGGCTGTCCTCGACCGCGCGGCGCGCGCCGCCGGCGGTGAAATCGAGCACGCGCCGGAACGGCATCGACGACACGAAGGGCGGGGCGATGTCGCCCGCGGGGTCGGGCACCAGCACCCGCCCGACCTTGGTCGAGAGCGTGTACTCATGCCGTGCGCGGCTGCGCAGCGCCTGCCCGAAGCGGTGTTCGGACAGGCCGGTGCCGTAGTGCGGGGCGGTGTCGAAATAGCGGATGCCAGCTTCCCATGCCGCGTCGACGGTGCTGCGCGCCGCCTCGTCGCTCGTGGTGTGGTACATGTCGCCCAGCCCGGTGCCGCCCAGGCCCAGCTGTGTAATCGGTTGGTAGCGCTGCATGCCCTCTGCTCCTTCAGGTCCTTTGTGACGAGCCATGCTACACCTCGGGGACGCCCGCACAGCCCGCATTGCAGTAACGTAGTAAGATTGCCACATCGTCCATGTGCTGGCATTGCCGGACGGGCGCCATGAAGGAGCTTACTTTGCGTAGCGATATCGTGATTGTAGGAGGAGGGGCGGGCGGCCTGGAGCTGGCCTGCAAACTGGGCCGCAAGCTGGGGCCCACCAAGGTGACGCTGGTGGACAGCCGGCTTTACCATATCTGGAAACCGTCGCTGCACGAGGTCGCGGCGGGCACGCTGGACATCCACCAGGAAGGCCTGTCGTACCAGATGCTGGCGCACGATAACGGCTTCAATTTCGTGTTCGGGCCCATGACCGCGCTCGACGCCGCATCGAAAACCATCACCGTGGGCGCCATTGTCGCGGCCACCGGCAACGACGAAGTGCTGCCCGAGCGCCGCCTCACCTACGCTTCGCTGGTGCTGGCCGTGGGCAGCACCTCGAATTATTTCGGCGTGCCGGGCGCGCAGGAACACACCATTTCCCTGAACGCCACCGAAGACGCCGAGCGCTTTCGCCTGCGCATGCTGCGCCTGATGCTGGCTGCGGAACAGGAACATGAAGAAGGCCGCGGCACCGGCCTGGACGTGGTGATCATCGGCGGCGGCGCCACCGGGGTGGAACTGGCGGCCGAACTGCGCGAAGCCTCCGGCGTCTACGTCACCTATGGTTTCGACCAGCTCGACGTGCGGCGCGACGTGCGCATCACCATTCTCGAAGGCGCCTCGCGCGTGCTGGCCCCGCTGCCCGAGAAGGTATCGGCTGCCGCGGCCGACCTGCTGGCCAAGCGCGGCATCCGCGTGGTGACCGACTGCCGGGTCACGCAGATCGAGCGCGACAAGGTGACCGACAAGGACGGCAATGTGTACCGGGCCAACCTGTGCGTCTGGGCGGCCGGCATCAAGGCGCCCGACCTGCTGGCCACGCTCGGCCTGCCGACCTCCAAGGGCGGCCAGGTCGAGGTCGACGACCGCCTGCGGGTGAAGGGCGCGCCTGATATCTACGCGCTGGGCGACTGCGCCGCCTGCGTCGACGGCAACGGCCACCCGGTGCCGCCGCGCGCCCAGGCCGCGCACCAGCAGGCCGACTACCTGGTCGCCAACTTCGTGCGCCAGTCCAAGGGCCAGGCGCCGCAGGACAAGCCCTACGAGTACCGCGACTATGGTTCGCTGGTGTCGGTGGGCCAATCCACCAGCGTGGGCAGCCTGATGGGCTCATTGCGCGGCGCCAGCTGGTTCGTGCAGGGCTGGATGGCGCGCGTGATGTACACCAGCCTGCACCTGATGCACCACCGCGCCGTGCTCGGGACGATGCGCACCGGCGTGCTGGCGCTGGCGCGCTTCCTGGTGCGCAGGGCAACGCCGCTGGTGAAGCTGCACTAGCGGATAGGTTGCTGCTTTCTTCCGCTAACTGAAAGACCGTCGCACCGGCGAAAGGCCGGTGCCCAAGTTTTTCGCGCAGTGGTAGCAGGCACACTTGGGTTCCGGCCTTCGCCGGAACGACGTGCATGCTTCAGGGGCGAACTCAGAAGCTTGCAGTCAGCTCGCCGGACCTTGTTTGGGCAAGGTCACCCGCAACGCCGCCCCACCCGCTTCATGGGCAGCCAGCTCCAGCGACCCCCCAAGGAAGCGCGCCCGTTCGCGCAGCAGGCGCAGGCCGTGGCACGCATTCGAGTCGAACACCTTGTCGTTGCCGGCCAGGCCGGCGCCGTTGTCGCGTACCGTCAGCATGACCTGGTCCCCGTCGTCGTCCAGGATCACCTCGACGTCGGTCGCGCGCGCATGCGCGGCCACGTTGCGCAGGCCTTCCTCGGCGCAGCGCAGCAGCACCACGCCCTGGGCGCGGGTGTAGGCGCCGTCGTCGTCGGGGAGGTCGACCCGTGCCTTGATGCCGTGAGCGGCGCCGAATTCCGGCACCAGCTCCGCCAGCGCGGCCTTCAGGCCGAGGAACTCGAGCTTGTCGTTCCACAGCTCGAGCTGCATCTTGCGGTTGGTCTCGATGATATTGCCAAGCAGCGTCTTCATCTGCGCGCTGCGGTCGCGCATGGCCTGGTTGTCGGCCGGGATGTGCTGGCTGAGCAGGGCGAGGTGCATGGTGAGCGCCGTCATCGACGAACCGAGGCTGTCATGCAGCTGGCGCGCTAGCAGGCGGCGTTCCTCGTCCCAGCAGGTGGTGACATGGCCCAGCATCTCGGAGAGTTCGGCTGCGCGGTCTTCCTGCGGCGCCTCGGGTGATGCGGGCGCCGGGTCGCGCTGCGGATGTGCCGGTTCGATCATCGTGGACTCGGTTAAATGTTTCCCAAATCATACAACAGTTGGCCAGGCAGGGGCGCGCAGACGGCGCCATGCGCTGCGTCAGCCGGGCGGGCAGGGCAGCGTGCGGTGCCGTACAGTCCCGGATCCGGATTCAGGGGAAAGTGGAGGCTGGCGGATGCCAATTTACTAATACAACGGGGGTACTTCACATGACGACCGCAAACAAGCCACAAGACGCCATCACGCTGCTCACCGCACAGCACAAGGAAGTGCATGCGATGTTCGAGAAGTTCGAGAACATGACGGACCGCGCCAAGGTCAGCAAGAAGAAGCTGGCCGACGAGATCTGCAACGCGCTGATCATGCACACCACGATCGAGGAAGAGATCCTGTACCCGGCGGTGCGCGAAGCCACCGAAGAGACCGAAGACATGGTGGACGAAGCGGTCGTGGAGCATGCGTCGGCCAAGGACCTGATCGCGCAGATCCAGGAAATGGACCCGGGCGACGACCTGTACGACGCCAAGGTGAAAGTGCTGGGCGAGCTGGTGGACCACCACGTCGAGGAAGAAGAGCAGGAGATGTTCCCCAAGATGCGCGAGCTGAAGCTGGACCTGGTGGGGCTGGGGCAGGAGATGGCGGCGCGGGCGGCTGAGCTGCAGTGATTGCTTGGAGCGCATCGTTCGTGGTGCGCAGCGAACTTGGGTTCCGGCCTTCGCCGGAACGACGGTCTTCAGGTTGCTTGGTAATGGTTGAACCAACACCATGCACACTTGCACGTCGTTCCGGCGCAGGCCGGAACCTAATTTTGCGTGCAAGCCGCTAGCGCAAAACCTGACGCAACAATAGATCGCTCAAGCCGCATCCTGCGCCCGCAAACTCGCCGGCGCCAGCGCCTCGAGCAGCTGGTCCATGCTGACCGGCTTCACCAGGTGCTGGTCGAAGCCCGCTTCCAGCACCCGGCGCTGGTCTTCCGCCAGCCCGTAGCCGGTGAGCGCGATCAGGCGGATTCCGCTGGTCGCCGGGTCGCGCCGCAGCCTGCGCGCCACTTCATAGCCATCGATCCCCGGCAGCCCGATATCGACCAGCGCCGCCGCCGGCAGGTTCGCCACCGCCGCCGCCACGCCCTGCAGGCCGTCGGCCGCCTGGGCCACCGGAAAGCCGTGCGCGGCCAGCATGGTCGCCATCATTTCGCGGCCATCGTCGTTATCTTCGATCAGCAGCACCGACGGCTTGCCGGTGTTGTCGCCCAGGGTATTCTGCGGCGCCGGTGCGGCGCTGACCGGCTCGGTGCGCGGCAGGCGGATCATGAAGGTGCTGCCGCTGCCATTGCCCTCGCTTTGCGCGCTGACGCTGCCGCCATGCAGTTCCACCAGGCGCCGCACCAGCGACAGGCCGATGCCCAGGCCGCCCTGCGAGCGGTCGATCGAGATCGCGCCCTGCACGAACACGTCGAACACGTGCGGCAGCAGTTCCGGCGGGATGCCCACGCCGGTATCGCGCACGGTCAGCACGACTTCGTCGCCGGTCTCGAGCAGGCCGATGTCGATATTGCCGCCGCTTGGCGTGTACTTGATCGCGTTGTCGAGCAGGTTCGAGGTGATCTGCTCGAGGCGGGTCGGGTCGCCGTCCACCCAGCCCGGGGCCAGGTCGACGCTGAAACGGTAGCCGGCGGTGCGGCCGGTGGCGCGGAAGGTCTCCAGGCAGCCGGAGACCAGGTTGGCCAGGTCGATCGGTCTGCGCGCCAACAGGATCTTGCCCGACATCGCGCGCGACAGGTCGAGCAGGTCGTCGACGATGCGCGACAGGTGCTGGCTCTGGCGCTGGATGATCTGCTTGGCGCGGCCGACCGTCTCGCTGTTGGCGCCCGGCAGCCCGATCAGCGACGAGGCGCTGCTGATCGCCGACAGCGGGTTGCGCAGCTCGTGGCCGAGCATGGCGAGGAATTCGTCCTTGGCGTGGCTCTTGCGTTCGGCGTCGCGTCGCTCTTCCATCTCGCGCACGAGGCGGCGGTTGGTCGCGGTGAGTTCGGTGGTGCGCTGCGAGAGCTTCTCGGCTTGCCGCTTGAGCTGCTCGTTCTTCATGGCCAGCGCCACGAATACCGAGACCTTGGCGTGCAGGATCTGCGGGATGACGGGCGTGAACAGGAAGTCGGCGGCGCCGCGCTGGTAGGCCTTCAGGCGGTCGATCTCGTCGGCCAGGAAAGCGGTGACGAAGATGATCGGGATGTCGGCCGAGCGCGCGCGCTGGTGGATCGCTTCGGCGGTCTCGAAACCATCCATGCCCGGCATGTTCACGTCGAGCAGGATCACGGCAAAATCGTGGAGCAGCACCTGGCGCAGGGCTTCCTGCCCGGAGCGCGCGGAGTGCACCGTGTAGTTACTTTCGTCCGCCCATTGGTCGAGCAGGCTTGTCAGTGCAAGCAGGCTGCCGGCGTCGTCGTTGACGACAAGGATCTTCGGTTTATCAGTGTGTGCCACGATTGTTTGCGGTGCTTTCGCTACAAGGCTTGACCTTCAGGAAAGGGCTGTACCAAAGCAGTTAGTTACGTAAAAGAAATACCGTGTAATAACAAGGGATGATATCACGGCGATTTAAGTGCAAATGGGCAAAATTCAATCGTGTGCAAGGGGACGATGTACGGTGCCGCACATACGGGCCAGCGGGCTTGTGCGATAGTGGAATCGTCTAGATCGACCGATCCTTGGGAACGGTGCTGCCACCATGAAAGGACACACAATGAATATCGACACTATCGTAAATCAAGATTATCGCGGTAAATCCCTGAACGAGCTCGTCAACGCACCCTTGACCGCCCTCTGTGGGGTCAGCGAGCAACAGGCCAGCGCCTTCGCGGCCGCCGGCGTGCACACCGTGAGCGACCTGGCCAACCTCCAGGTGGTCAAGTACGCCACCGCCATCAAGGCCCTGGCCAGCTGCGAAGGCCTGTCGCCGAAGGAAGAGGCCGAAGAGGGCCTGCTCGACGACGCCGTTGAAATGACCTTCCCGGCGAGCGACCCGATCTCGGTCGATTCCGGCATCACCCGCATCGAAGTGGCGCCGGACCGGGTAGACGCCGCACGCGATCACCAGAACGCGCAGGCGATGGAAGCGACCAAGGAAGAATCCATGGGCTCGGCCGGAATGGGCACCAGGTACCTGCAGCAGGGTGAGGGCGGGAACCGCTGATTCGCTGAAGCTCTGCGTTACACGACGGGCCACGGGCGGCGGGAGCTGCCGGTGGCCCGTTTGTTTTTGTGGGTGGTGTAGCAGGTGGCGTTGTTCAATTTCGTCGAGACGACACGCACCTCCACCACGTCGTTCCCGCGCAGGCGGGAACCCAATTTTTTGTATTGGATCGCGAGCGTTATTGTGGGCGGTGCAAGGACAAGATCGGGGTATGCGACGGACTTAGGTTCCCGCCTGCGCGGGAAGTCGTAGGCGCCAGTGGCGCGTACGACGGTCTATAAGCTAGCTAAGCAATCTGGGAGCGTCGCAACTACCGGTGCGGCGCCGCCAGCTCCGCCGCAGGTGCAGCCGTCGGCGATGCCGGCATCTTGACCGCGGTCTGGCGGTTGGCCGCCGGCGAGCAGAAGCGGTTCTTGCCGGCGCGCTTGGCTTCGTACAGGGCGTAGTCGGCGATGCTGATCAGGGCGTCCACCGATTCGGCGTCGTCCGGATAGATGCTGATGCCGATCGAGGTCGACAGGCGCAGCGTGAGGTCGTTGATGAAATAAGGCTCGGACAGCGCCTCGACCAGCTTGGCCGCCGGTCCCTGCGCATCGGCCAGGCTGTGGATGTCGCCCAGCACGACCATGAATTCGTCGCCGCCCAGGCGCGCCACGGTGTCTTCCTTGCGCGAGGTGGCCAGCAGGCGCTGCGACACCATTTTCAGGATGTCGTCGCCGTAGGCGTGGCCGTAGGTGTCGTTGACTGCCTTGAAGCCGTCCAGGTCCAGGTACATGATCGCAGCCTTGGCGTGGCTGCGGTTGGCGTGCTGGAGGGCGGTTTCGATGCGGTCTTCCAGCAGGCGGCGGTTGGGCAGGCCGGTGAGGGCGTCGTGCAGCGCCAGTTCCTGCTGGGCGCGCGAATATTGCGCCAGTTCCTTGTAGAGCAGGCGCACTTCGAGCATGTTGTGGATGCGCTTGTGCACTTCCAGCAGGTCGAAAGGCTTGCTGATGAAGTCGCGCGCACCGGCCTCGAGCGCGGCGATCTTGAAGCTGGGCTGGGCCGTGAGGGCCAGCACCGGCAGGTAGCCGCCCTGTTCGATTTCCTTCAGGCCCTTCATGACCTGGAAGCCATTCAGGCCCGGCATCTGCAGGTCGAGCAGGATGATGTCGTAATTATGCTCGCGGTGCAGCGGGCACACCTGCTCCGGCAGCATGGTCGAGCTGACGCAGGTGTAGCCTTCCTCGCGCAATATCTCTTCCATGAGTTCGATATTGTCTGGCGAGTCGTCCACCACCAGGATCTTTGCGTTCAAAATGTCTTGTCTGCTCGGCATGCTTTTTTCTCTTCTATGCATTTCGGAAAGTATTCCATTTCCTTTTGGAATGGGTACCTGCCAACTCTTCATAGTCTAGCAAAGCCTACAAAAATTTCTTGTAGGACAGCGCCGCGTGTCGCGGTAGGAGCCTCAACGACCGTGCCGGCGCACTGCCATGCCGGGCGTAGGACCGGCAACCGAGGCCACCGCGGCGATCAATTCCCCTGGTTCAACCGGCTTCGAAATGTGGGTCGAAAAGCCCGCTTCCAGCGCCTTGAGGCGGTCTTCGGGCCGCGCGAACGCCGTCAGGGCGATGGCCGGCACTTGCCCGCCGGACTCGCGTGGCAGCGCCCGCACCCAGCCGATCAGCTCGAAGCCGTCCGCTTCCGGCATGCCGAGATCGCTGATCAGGACGTCCGGGCGCTCGGCGCGCAGCGCGTCGAAGGCTTCCTGCGCGCTGGCCGCGATGCGCACGCGGGCATGGCAGTCGGTCAGGATGCGGGCGATCAGCTCGCGCCCGTCGCGCGCATCGTCCACCACCAGCACCGTGAGGCCGTCGAGGTCGCGCACCGCCGGCTCCGCAGGCTCGGGCGCGGCCGCCGGGGCAGGGGTGCTGCCGGCGCGCGGGGCCGGCGCTTCGGCGCGCGGCAGTTCGATCGTGAAGCTCGCGCCCTGGCCTTCGCCGGCGCTCTCGGCGCGCACCGTGCCGCCGTGCTGCTCGACCAGGTGCTTGACGATCGACAGCCCGAGACCGAGGCCGCCATGGCGGCGCGTCATGGAGGCGTCTTCCTGGCGGAAGCGTTCGAACACGTGGGTGATGAATTCGGGGCGGATGCCGGCGCCGTTGTCGCGCACCGTGATCGCCACCGACTCGCCGCGCGCTTCCACCTCCACCGCCACGCTGCCGTCGCGCGGCGTGAACTTGATGGCGTTGGAGAGCAGGTTCCAGATCACCTGCTGCAGGCGGCCGGTGTCGCCGGCCACCAGCGCCACCGGGGCGTCCGGTGCGCCGTAGCGCTTCTCAAGCTGGATGTGCTTGGCGTCGGCGGCCGGGCGAACGGTCTCGATGGCGGCGTCGATGAAGCCGGCCGGGTTGATGGCCTGGATGTCGAGCAGTACCTTGCCCGAGGTGATGCGGCTCATGTCGAGCAGATCTTCGATCAGCTGGGCCTGGGCGCGCGCATTGCGCTCGATGGTCTGCAGGCCGCGCTGCAGGTCGGCGCCGTCGCGGCTGCCGCGGCGCAGCACCTGCGACCAGCCCAGGATGGCCGACAGCGGCGTGCGCAGCTCGTGCGACAGGGTGGCCAGGAATTCGTCCTTCATTTGGCTGCTGCGCTCGGCCTCGGCGCGCGCTTCGCGCTCGTTCTCGAGCAGCACCTTGCGCTCCTCGGCGGCGCGGCTGGTGGCCTCGTACAGGCGGGTGTTGTCGACCGCGGTCGCGGCCTGCGAGGCGATCCCCCGCACGATGCGTTCGCTGCGTTCGGTGAAGACGCCCGGTTCCGGGTGGCCGAAGAACATGGTGCCGAGCAGCTCGCCGGAGCGCGCAGTGACGGGGACCGCCATGTAGCTGCGCACCTGGGCGTTGGCGGCGCCGGCCTGGCCAGCGGGCAGCCCGAACAGCTGGGTTCCGGCGGCGGGCTCCTGGCTGATGTCGTCGACCCGCACCAGGCCGCCGGCGCGCAGGGCAGGGCCGAACAGCGCGCTGGCGCGCGGTTCGCCGAAGCTCGCGAACTCGGTCGAGGTGGCGCCCGACAGGGTGTACAGCGAGAACAGGGTGCCGTCCGGCGCGCCCTCGGCCCCGGCCTCCTGCCCGTAATGCAGGAAGGCGCCGAAGCGGGCCCCGCTCACGCCGGTAGCCGCCTCGGTGGCCGCGCGCAGCAGCGAGCGCAGGTCGCGGGTCGAGGCCAGGATGCTGCCGGTATTGTTAAGCAGTTCAAGCACATGCGACTCGTCGCGCAGCGCCTGTTCGGCGCGCTTGACCTGGTCGACGTCGGTATTGGTGCCGAACCAGCGCACCACCTGGCCTTCGGCGTCGCGCACCGCGCTCACCCGGGTCAGGTACCAGCGGTAGTTGCCGTCGGCTCCGCGCAGCGGGAATTCCATCTCGAAGGGTTCGCCGTTGCGCAGGGTCTGGCGCCAGTGCGCCTCCACGCTCGGCAGGGTGCTCGGTTCGACCGCGTCCAGCCAGTTCCAGCCGGTGCTTTGTTCCGGCGTGCGCCCGGTATAGGCGTACCAGCGGTCGTTGAACCAGACGATGCCGCCGTCGGTGCCGGCCATCCAGGCCAGCTGCGGGATGGTGTTGGCCAGCGCGCGCAGCAGCTCTTCGCTCTGGCGCAGCGTGTCTTCGGCCCCCTTGCGGTTGCTGATGTCCTGCACCACGCCGGTCATCCCGACCAGGACTTCCTCGCCCTTGCGGTCGGCATAGTCGGGACGCCCGACCAGCGCCACCCAGCGCGGCGCCCCGGATTCGCCGGCGCCCGCGTCGGCGCGCTCGATGCGGCATTCGATGTTCAGGTCGGCGCGTGCCTTGAAGGCCTTGAGCACGGCGCGCCGCACCAGCACCCGGTGCTCGGGGACCAGGCGTGCGCGCAGCTCGGGCCAGGTCAGCGGCGTGTCGGCCGGCAGCCCCAGGATGCCGGCGGCGCGCGCGCCCAGCAGCACCCGGTCGAGCATCGCATCCCAGCGCCAGTCGCCCAGGCGCCCGGCTGCCAGCGCCACCTGCAGCCGGGTATTGTTCTCGACCAGCGCCTGCTGGTCCTGCTTGCGCCGGGTGATGTCCTGGAAGTACAGGGTCAGGCCGTCCGGCGACGGGTGCAGGCGCATCTCGAGCCAGCACTGCAGGCGCACATAATAGAACTCGCGCACCACGGTCTCGCGCTGTTCCATCGCGCGGCGGCAATCCTGGGCCACCGTGGTGCCGTGCAGGTCTTCGAACTCGTCCCACAGGTTCTTGCCGACCAGGCCCGCACGGTTCTTGTCGAGCGGCGCGATCATGTCGAGCGCGCGCCCGTTGATATAGGTGATGCGCCAGTCGCGGTCGACCGCGCAGAAGCCGTCGCTGAGACTCTCGAGCATGTTTTCCATGCGCTCGCTGGCGCGGCGCAGCGCTTCCTGCGCGCCCATCAGCTCTTCCTCGGCGCGCTGGCGCGCAGCCAGCACGCTCTGGGCATTGCGCAGCGCGGCCGAGCGCATCATCTCGAACTCGTGTTCGTCGCTCATGCACTTCCCTCGAGGATGGCGGCGGCGAGGCGGGTGCCTTCGACCCGGGCGCGCACCTTGGCGAATGCGGTGGCCCGGCTCAGGCTGTCGTCGTCGAAAAACGGCGCGAAGCCGGTGTCGTCGGTGGTGCCGAGGCGATGCGGCGCCAGGTAGCGCGCTGCCAGCAGCACGCGGTCGCGCACTTCCTCGGCCGTTTCGACCGCCGGATTGGCCGGGTCGGTGACGCCGGCGAACACGCACTGGTCGGGGCGCGCGTAGTCGCGCGCGATGCGCAGCACGCGTTCGGGGTCGGGCTGGCCGGCCACCGCGATGTAGAAGCTGCCGGCGCGGATCTCGAACAGGGCCGGCAGCAGCTCGGCGTAGTCGATGCCGGCGTCCGCGGCGCCGAGCACGTTGGCGGTGCGGATCCCGGCGGGCGAGACGTGCAGGCCGATCAGGGCGCGTTCGGCGCTTGAAAAGCGGTCGAGGGCCATATTGTTCAGGTGGACGAAGCTGGCCAGCAGCGCGCCGCTCGGGTCGAGCCGCATGGCCAGCGGGCCTTCGGCGAAATCGACCTGCACCTTGTGCGCGCCGGCTTCGAGGCAGCGGCGGATCTCGGTTTCGTGTTCGCGCACGAGGTCTTCGAGGAACTGCTCGCGCGGGTAACCGGCGATGCCGTCGTGCGGGTAGAGCAGCGACAGGGCCGACGGCGAAATGATGGCCTGCTTGACCGGCCGCGTGGCGTGCCGGCGCGCGGCGCGCAGGTACTGGTCGGCATAGCAGCCGTAGCGGAACGGGCCGTGCGTCAGGCGCGGCATGCGGTGATGCAGGCCGCCGGCATTGTTGGACACGGGGATCCGGAAGCCGTCCGGCGCCGTATTGGCCGCGCCCTGGACCGGGTAGCTCCAGAAATTCTGCAGCTTGCCCTGTTCGCCGTCGCCGATCACCGGTGAACCGGTGGCCTCGAACTCGGCCACGGTGGCGCGCACCGCCGCATCGAGCAGGGGCGCGAGCTCGCCGGCCGCGGCGCCGGCGCGGATGGCGGCGACCAGCTCGGGCGGGCGGGGAATGCTGCCGATCGGTTCAGTCGGGATCATCGGTGCTGGCCAGGTGTGGGAGCGTGGGGGCCCGGCTGCGCAGGGAATGGCGCGGCAGGGCCCGATTCAGGCCATTGTAGCCCAGCCGCCGCGCGGCGCGGGCGCGCCAGGCTCACCGGCCATGCGCCGGCAGGCGCGCCACCTTCGCCAGCGCGTCCTGGAGCTGGTCGAGCTCATAGGGCTTCTGGAGCGACAGGTAGGGGAATTCGAGATGGCGCAGCAGCGAATCGCCATAGCCCGACGCGAAGATGACTTTCAGCGCCGGGTCGTCGGTGACGGCCTTGCGCGCCAGGTCGACGCCCGACATGCCGGGCAGGCTGACATCCGAGAACAGCACCTGGTAGCGCTGGCGCCCGAGCAGGTCGAGCGCATCGTTCGGGTGGGCCACGCCGTCGGCTTCGTGGCCGAAGGCCTTGAGCATTTCGCACACCAGGTACTGGGAATCGAGGTTGTCCTCGACCACCAGGATGCGCAGGCCGGCGTCGTCCGCTTCCGGTTCGGCCGCCGCCGGGGCTGCCACGGGCGGCGCCAGCAGGATGTGCACGCCGGCCACGGCGCCTTCCAGGCCTGTCACCGGGGTCAGGTGCAGGTCGAAGCGGTGTCCGCGCGGGCCGTCGGCATGGCGGAACGACAGGTCGACGCCGGCCACCCGCCCGGGTTGTCCCGACCAGGCCGCCTGCATGGCCGCCCCGGCGCCCGACAGCGGCGGCGGCAGCACCGAAGGCACCGAGCCGCCCGGCACGCGGCCGCAGCCGAGGCCGGCCAGCGCGGCGTAGGCTTCATTGAAGACGAGGATGGTTTCGCGTCCCCAGACCAGCAGCCCCGGCAGGGGCGCGTTGAGCAGGAGGTCGGCGGCCACCCGCAGCGGGGCTGGCCAGCGGGCGCTGTCGCCCAGGGCGCTGGCGGACCAGTCATAGGAAGCGGCGCTGCGCGGGGACGGGTCGTGGTCAGGCATGTGTGTTGTGTTGTATGAACGAAAACATGGCGGCCATGCTACACCAAATGCGGGGCGACTGGCGTCATCATCCGTGCGCCCAAAAAAAAGCCCGCTTCGTGAGAAGCGGGCTAAATCTATTTCCTTGGAGGAGATAGAGGAGACAGGAGGGATGATGGTGCAGCGCGGAAAATTCGTCCAATTTATATTTCCAATGACCGCCATCAAGGAAATTGATAAGTCAATATCGCCATGCCCACCCGTGGCATCGGCGCGACGCCGTGGACCAATGAATCGTGCGCTCTTGGTGCACGAGTGAAAATGTTCTACGATGGCAACTATGTTAAAACCTTCCGAGCTTGCTTGCGCCTGTGCGGCACTGTTTCTGCTGCACACGGGCAGCGGACATGCGGCCATGCAGGACGACGTTCAGGGCGGCTCGGCAGGCGAACCACAGCTGGCGGACTACTCGCTCGAGCAGCTGTCCGACATCGTCGTCACCTCGGTCTCGCGCCAGCAGGGGCGCCTGAGCAGCGCACCGGCTTCCCTGTATGTGATCAGCGGCGCCGAGATCGCCCGTTCCGGCGCCACCACCGTCCCGGAAGCGTTGCGCCTGGCGCCGAACCTGCAGGTGGCCTTCACCGGCGCCCAGGAATATGCGGTCAGCGCGCGCGGCTTTTCCTCGCCGCTGGCCAACAAGCTGCTGGTGCTGGTCGATGGCCGCAGCGTCTACTCGCCGCTGTACTCCGGCGTGTTCTGGGAGGCCCAGGACGTGGTCATGGCCGACATCGAGCGCATCGAGGTGATCAGCGGGCCGGGCGGCACCATCTGGGGAACCAACGCCGTCAATGGCGTCATCAATATCATCACCCGCAGCGCCGCGGACACGCAGGGCGGGCTGGCCGTGGTCCACGCCGGCAACCGCTATGCCGGCGCCACGGTCCGCTACGGCAAGCGGCTGGCCAACGGCGCCTTTGTCCGGGTCTACGGCAAGCGCGACGAAGCCGGCGCCGCGGCGGACGACAGCGGCGGCCATGGCGGCGGCGTGGGCCGGCGCCAGGCCGGTTTCCGGCTCGACTGGGAAGGGGCCGGACGCACCCTCAGCGTCCACGGCGACATGCACGCAGGGGCGCTGCGGGCGTCGAGCGAAGCGCGCACCAGCTTCTCCGGCGCCAACCTGGGCGCCCGCTTCGACGCCGACCTGGCCGGCGATGCCCAACTGCGGCTACAGGTCTACGTCGACCAGGGCGAGCGCGAGCAGCGCGGCGCCGGCCGCTACCAGCTCGATACCTTCGATGTCGAGGCGCAGTACGGCTGGCGGGTGGGCGAGCGCCACGCCTTGACCTGGGGCGGCGGCTACCGCCATGCGCGCGACCGCTTCGACAATGGCCCGGTCCTGCAATTCGTCCCGGCCCAGCGCCGCCTGCGCTGGGCCAACCTGTTCGCGCAGGACGAGATCAGCCTGGCGCCGGCACTGCGTGCGACAGCCGGGCTGCGCCTGGAGCACAATGACTATACCGGCACGGAAGTGCTGCCCAGCCTGCGCCTGGCATGGGACACCGCACCCGGCGCCATGCTGTGGGCGGCGGCCTCGCGCACGGTGCGGGCGCCGGCCCGGATCGACCGCGACATGCTGCTGCTCAATCCAGTCTATGGCACGGGCGAGGGCGGCATGCGCTACCTGGTGGCGGGCGGGCCCGACATGCAGTCCGAGACCGCGCGCGTGCTGGAACTGGGGTATCGCGCCCAGCCCACCACCGCGCTGTCGTACGCGGCGACGCTGTTCTACAGCGACTATGCGCGCCTGCGCACCCTGGAACTGCAGGCCGGCGGGGCGGTGTTCCGCAACCTGGGACATGGCCGCGCGCGCGGCCTGGAGCTGTGGGGCAGCTTGCAGGCCGCGCGCGGCTGGCGGCTCTCGGCCGGTGCTGTGTGGCAGGACATCGGTACCGGCGCCGCAGCGAGCAGCACCGACGCCTCGGCGCGCACGGGCCAGGCGACCAACGACCCGCGCAGCTACTGGACGCTGCGCTCCTCGCACGACCTGGGCCCCGGCCTGGTGGCCGACCTGCTGCTGCGCCGCGTCGCGCACCTGCCGCAGCCGGCGGTGCCGGGCTATCATGAACTCGATGCACGGATCGCGTGGCAGGCGCGTCCCGGCGTCGAACTGGCCCTCGCGGGCCGAAATTTACTGCACGCGCGCCATCCCGAATTCGGGGCGGCGGGCCTGCGCCAACTTGCCGAACGCAGTGTGTTCGCCAGCGCTTCGCTGCGTTTCTGAAGGTCCATGACACCAATGACGACAATCCCTCCCGACCGCACGCGCCGCCTCCTGGCGGCGCGGGTCCTCGCGCTGCCGCTGCTGCTGGCCGGTGCGGGAGCGGCGCTGGCCCAGCGCAGCGGCGACCCCGCGCTCGAGCGCCGGGTCAAGGCGGCCTTCCTGTTCAAGTTCCTCGGCTATGCCGAATTCCCGCCGCACGCCTTTGCCGACGCCTCTGGCCCGCTCACGATCGCCGTGGTCGGCTCGGACGAGATGGCCGGCGAACTGGCGCGCATCGCCGCCGGCCGCAGCATCGCCGGGCGCCCGATCGCGGTGCGGCTGGTGCGTGACACCGAGCTGGCGGCGCCCGTGCACCTGTTGTTCGTGTCCGGCGTGGACGCCGAGCGCGCCGGCCGCGTGCTGCGCGCCGCGCCGGCGGCCTACCTCACCGTGACCGAATGCGAGGGCGGGCTGCGCTACGGCAGCGTGATCAACTTCCGCATCGTCGACGAGCGCGTGCGCTTCGACGTGTCGCTCGACGCCGCCGAAAAGAAGAGCGTCAAACTCAGTTCGCGCCTGCTGACAGTGGCGAACCGGGTGCAGAAGGGAGGTGCATGATGAGCATGCACGATACCAACTCGGTCCGCAGCAAACTGATCCTGATGGCGGTGGCGACCACCATCGTGGCCCTGCTGTCGGCCGCCATCGCCATGCTGGTGGTGGACGTGCGCACCTTCCAGAAGGTGTGGGTCGACGACATCACCACCCAGGCCGACATCATCGCCGACGTCGCCGCCCCGGCGGTGTCGTTCAACGACACCGCCGCCGCCGCGCGCAACCTGGCGGTGCTGCGGGTGCGCCCGCAGATCGTGGCCGGCGCCATCTATACCAATAGCGGGCAGCGCTTCGCCACCTACGCCCGGGCCGGCTCCGGCCAGGGCTTCCCGGCGCGTCCGGAGGCGGCCGGCTACAGCATCGAACGGGGCGAGCTGGTGGTGTTCCGCCCGATCGTGGAAAACGGCGAGCCGCTCGGCACCGTCTACCTGCGCGCGCGCTACGGCCTGCTGGAGCGCGTCGTCAGCTATGGCGCCACGCTGGGCGGCGTGATGCTGGGCGCGCTCGTGATCGCGGCCCTGCTGGCCTCGCGCCTGCAGGCCTCGATCACGCGGCCGCTGGAATCGGTCACCAATGTGGCGCGCCAGGTGATGCTGCGGCGCGACTTCAGCCTGCGCGTGCCGGGCAACGAGAAAGGCGAGATCGGGGTGCTGGTCGAGGCCTTCAACGACATGCTGGCCGAGATCGGGCGCCGCTCCGACGCCCTGCAGGCGGCCAACCGCACCCTCGAACACGAGATGACGGTGCGCGAGCGCGCCGAGCAGGCGCTGATCGTGGCCGACCGCCGCAAGGACGAATTCCTCGCCACGCTGGCCCACGAGCTGCGCAACCCGCTGGCGCCGATCCGCACCGGGCTGGACATCCTGCGCATCCGCAGCGGCGACGCCCAGGCCACCCAGCGCGCCACCGACATCATGGAACGCCAGCTGCGCCAGATGGTGCGCCTGGTGGACGACCTGCTGGACGTCTCGCGCATCAATACCGGCAAGTTCACGATCAAGATGGGCAGGGTCGAGCTGAAGGCGGTCGTCAACGACGCGCTGGAAGTGGTGCGCTCTTATATCGAACTGCATGGCCACGAACTGGTGATCGACCTGCCGGACCGCCCGGTGTTCCTGCACGGCGACGCGACCCGCCTGGCGCAGGTGCTGTCGAACCTGCTCAACAACGCCGCCAAGTACACCAACCGCGGCGGGCGCGTGACCCTCAAGGCGGGCGTGGAAGACCGCACCCTGGTGCTGGAAGTGGCCGACAACGGCATCGGCCTGGACCCGAGCATGCTCGATTCGGTATTCGAGATGTTCGTGCAGGTCGACTCCACCCTCGAGCGCAGCAACGCCGGCCTGGGTGTCGGGCTGTCGTTGGCCCGCAAACTGGTGGAGCTGCACGGCGGCACCATCGCCGCGCTCAGCGAAGGCCTCGGCCAAGGCAGCCGCTTCGTGGTGCGCCTGCCGATCGTGGTCGACCCGGAGCCGATCGCCAAGCCGACGCCGGCCGCCTTCATCAGCACCGAGAGCTACCGCATCCTGCTGGCCGACGACAACGTCGACTTCGTCAACAGCATCGGCGCGCTGCTCACCGCCATGGGCCACAGCGTGGTGATCACCCACAACGGCCCGGACGCCCTGGCCGCCGCGGCGCGCTTCTGCCCGGACTACGCCTTCCTCGACATCGGCCTGCCGCACATGTCCGGCTACGACCTGGCGCGCGGCATCCGCAAGCTGGGGACCGGCGCCATGACGGTGCTGATCGCCGTCACCGGCTGGGGCCAGGAAAAAGACCGCCAGCTCGCCTTCGAAGCCGGTTTCGACCACCACATGGTCAAGCCGGTGCGCTTCGAGCAGATCGAGGAAATCCTGGGTAACCGCAGCATCATCAAGAAACTGCGCACCTGAGTGCGGGTCAAAGAAGAAGCGGGCGCCTGAAGGCGCCCGTTTTTTTAAGCCTTGGTTCATGGCGTCGCCAGGACCAACGTCCGCGCCACCGGTGTCACCACCCATCTGACCAACGTCGTTCCGGCGCAGGCCGGAACCTAATTCCGTCGCGCCTCGATAGCCCATTCTTGCGCCCACGCTGAAAAACGCTGGCCGCAAAAAAAACGGAAGCGCCCCACAGGCGCTTCCGTCATCCCTTCACCACACCGTTCTTCAAGCCTGCTTCGCCTTACGCCGGCGCGCCAGGAAGCCCAGGACGCCCAGCCCGCCCAGCATCATCCCGTAGGTTTCCGGTTCCGGCACCGGCGCCAGCATCACGGCGCCGCCAAACGACGCCCCGGTGTCCGACACCAGGTTGCCGCTCACTTGCAGGTAGTAGTCGCCCTCGCCAAGGTTGTTGTACGTGATGGTCCACACGTCGACGGCGCCGGACTGCAGCGATGAGCCGGTGGAGAGCAGGCTGTCGCCCTCGCCATACAGGGCCAGGCCGGTGATATCCAGGCCAACGTCGGCGCTGCGGCTGATCGACGAGATGATCGCATCGAGATTCATGCCAACCGTAGCGTCCACGCTGAAGGTGAAACGGTCAGCGAAGGTCGCACCTTCGTTGTCCGCTTCGAAGGTGTCGCCAAAGAAGGCGGTGTCATCGATCAGGTTCAACACCTGTGGGGTGTTGCCCACCACCTGGGCCATGACAGCCGACGAACCGAATGAAGCGGAAGCCAACACAATTGCAGCAATCAGTGATTTTTTCATAGCGTTCCTCGCATGAGAATCAGCCGCGTCCTGCAGCCTGGGTTTCAAGTATCGGGGAATTTCATGCTATCAAAAGGTCAAAAAAAAGCACGTATACGTGAAAATGGCTTTAGTTCTGGGCGGTTCCTTCCAACACTCAACTGATTCTGTCAGGACAGGCGCATGCGCGCGGCGCCATAGGAGAAGCGGTGTAGATCGCATTGCAAGTCAGCAAAACGTTCGCCGATTGCGAAAAATATGTCAGTCCGGTCCTACAAGTTTAGGAGGGCGCTTCCGGCGATCAGGTCGTCTGCTTTCAGCCACGTTTAGCCATGGTGGTCTAGGGCTTGCCGGATTTTCCGTGTTGTGAGGCGTCGCGACAGACCCGGCAAGCCCTGGGCACGCGAGCGGCGCTGTGCCGACTGCGCAAACGCGGCAGAAAGATAAAAGGAATGGAAAAGGAAAGCTGAAAAGAAAAATGGCCCAGAATCACTTCTGGACCATTTTAAAACAGTTGGTGCGGCTGGCAGGAATCGAACCCACGACCCCTTGGTTCGTAGCCAAGTACTCTATCCAGCTGAGCTACAGCCGCCCGAGGCACGCATTATAGCAGCACCTGACGAATTGGCAAACACCTTGTCGCGCCCAGTATGCAGCTTGCGTCGCCAGGCGGCTTTCGCCGGCGGGCTGTGGCTTTGGCGCGACTGGCCGCGCCCAGGATGCCGGGAGTCGCACGAGCCAGTTTCCGTTCGGGCGCGTCGCTGCGCGCAGGGCAGCCCAACGAAAAAAGGGACCAGATCTTGCGATCTGGTCCCTCATATTCTTGGTGCGGCTGGCAGGAATCGAACCCACGACCCCTTGGTTCGTAGCCAAGTACTCTATCCAGCTGAGCTACAGCCGCCCGATGCACGCATTATAGCAGGGGATCGGGACTTGGCAAAGCCTCGTTGGCGGCGCCGCGGAAAACTGCCGTCGCGTTCGCGATCCTGCCTATCCGGTCGCGCATGCCTGCCTGCCAGCGCGCCTTGAATTCCAGGGCCGCATAGTAGAATCAACAGCAACACGTACTCTTTCAACCCAAAGGAAAACCATATGGCGAATATTGACCTGTCGAGCTATAACCTCGGCGAGCTGAGAGGCCTGCAGCACGACATCGAAAAAGAAATCAAGGGCCGCCAGCAAGGCGACCTGGCGAAAGCACGGCAGCAGATTCTCGCGATTGCCCAAGAGGCCGGCGTGTCGGTCGAAGACCTGCTTTCGGGCGGTTCGAAAAAATCGAACAAGGGGAAGGGACAGAAAGTGCAGGCGCAGTACCAGAATCCTGCCGATCAGGCGCAGACATGGACGGGCCGGGGCCGCCAGCCGAAATGGATCGCAGAAGGTATTGCGGGCGGCAAGCAGCTGGCGGACTTCCGTATTTAGTATGACAATCACGCCCCGGTGGAAGGATATGACATGAGCGACAGGGAAAACACGACAGTCGCCGAGCTGGTGTTCGAGCTTGGCAAAGTAACACGACGCGCAATCGATAGCACCGACCAAAAGCTTGGTCCGGCCGAGCTCACGAAAATGGCGAATGACCTGCTCGAAGCAGGGCATGCGAAGCTCGCGAATGAACTCCTGCTGGTGTTCGTCGCCGGCTTCGAGGAGGGCGATCCGCCTGAGCGGCGTACCAGCCTGGAATCCCGTTGATCGCCCTGGGCACTTTTTAAACATTCAAGGCTGCGCGCATCATCGTGTCGCAGACTTCGCATGGTTTGCGGATTATTTGTCGAATCGCCTTGAATCAAGGATGCCGGAGATGGGGCGCCAATACCCATCCGGCATTCCTGGGAAAAGGCATGGCGAATGAAGCGGCGGCGGAAGTCCTGCGTCCCCAACGAAAAAAGGGACCAGATCTTCCGATCTGGTCCCTCATATTCTTGGTGCGGCTGGCAGGAATCGAACCCACGACCCCTTGGTTCGTAGCCAAGTACTCTATCCAGCTGAGCTACAGCCGCCCGATGCACGCATTATAGCAGCGGCTTGTTGTTTGCGGAAGTGTCATTTTTTGCCGTAGGCAAACCACCTCTGGTAGATTAGCCGGGTTGGATCGATATTGGACACGTATGCTTGCCTTGAAGCCGGGACCGCGCCTTGCCCTGACTGCCTTGTTACTGCTGTGGATGTGGAGTTGGGCCGGCGGCGCCCATGCCGCCCCGCGCAGCCTGCGCTTCGAGCGCCTGTCGATCGAACAGGGGCTGTCGCAGCAGTCGGTACTGGCCATCCTGCAGGACCGGCGCGGTTTCCTGTGGTTCGGCACCCAGGCCGGCCTGAACCGCTACGACGGCTACCGGGTCACGACCTACCGCAACGACCCGGACAAGCCCGACAGCATTCCCGACAACTACGTGATGGCCGCGCACGAAGACGCGCAGGGCCGCCTGTGGTTCGGCACCAAGGGCGGCCTGGCCCGTTTCGACCACGCCACCGGCAAGTTCATCCGCTATGCGCCGCCGGAGTCGGGCAACCGGCGCGCCGGCAACCGCAGCGTGCTCAAGATCGTGCCGGCGCCCGGCGGCGGGCTGTGGCTGGCCACCGGCGACGGCTTGCTGCACGTCGATCCACAGAGCGGTGCATTCCGCAGCTACCGCCACGATCCGGACATGCCGGGCACGCTGCGCGACAACCGCGTCAACGCGCTCGCGCTCGACAACAAGGGCAACCTCTGGATCGGCACTGCGGCGGGTCTGGACCGGCTGGTCCCCGGCGCCGACCGCTTCGAGCATATCGATGTCGATGGCGCCGACCAGCAGCGCAATACCGTGATGGCGCTGTCGATGGGGCCGCGCGACACGCTCTGGATCGGCACCGCGGCGGGCCTGGAGGCCTGGCGTCTCAAGGATGGCCGGGCCGGCGCGCAGGCGGCGCGGCGCCATATCGGCAGCCAGGACGGCATGGGAGACGCGCGCGTGAACGCCCTGTACCACGACAGCGGCGGCACCCTGTGGGTCGGCACCGACATGGACGGGCTTAAATGGCTCGATCCCGCGAGCGGGCGCTTCCTCAGCTACCGCAACGACCCGGCCGACCAGCATTCGCTGTCCGACAACCAGGTCAGCGCAATGCTGGTCGACCGCACCGGCACCCTGTGGGCCGGCACCATGTTCGGCGGGGTCAGCCGCACCGACCTGGCCAGCGGCGGCTTCACCCGCTACGGCGGCAACGAAGGCCTGGGCCGCGCCAAGGTGCGCTCGATCGCCGAGGAGCCGGGTGGCAGGCTGTGGATCGGCACCACGGGCGATGGCCTGATGCGCATGGAGCGCCCGGGCGGACGCATCGAACGGGTCGGCCGGGGCGGGGAACCGGGCGACGTGATCACCGCGCTGGCGCTGGCGCGCGGCCGCACCTGGATCGGCACGCCGACCGGGCTGGCCTGGCGCGACGCAGCCGGGCGCTTCGGCCAGACGCCGCTGGGCGCGAGCCCTGGCGCCAATTACGTGCAGGCGATCCATGCGGGGCGCAGCGGCACCCTGTGGATCGTCACGCGCGGCGGCCTGTCGGCGCTGGCGCCGGGCGAGGACAAGGTGCGCAGCTGGCGCCACGACCCCGACGACCCGCTTGGCCTGGGCGAGAACTATGGCTTCACGGTGCTGGAAGACCGCCAGGGCATCGTCTGGATCGGCACCGAGACCGGCCTGGAACGCTACGACCCCGCCACCGGCCGCTTCACGCGCTTCCGACGCGAGCCGGCCAACCCGAACGGCCTGCGCCACAGCCGCATCTATTACCTGATGGAGTCGGCGCGCGGCGAGCTGTGGGTGGGCACCGCGGGCGGCCTGCACCGCATGGAGAACGGCAAGGACGGCGTACGCTTCCGCTTCTATCCATTTGCCGTCGGCCACGAGGCGCTCCCGATCGGCGCCATGCTGGAAGATTCGCACGGCTACATCTGGGCCAGCACCACCGCCGGCATCACGCGCGTCGATGCGGCCACTGGCCACGCCAAGAACTACACGGCCAAGGATGGCCTGGTGGACGGCTCGTATTTCGTCGGCGCGGCGCTGCGCTCGGGCGACGGACAGCTGTACTTCGGCGGCATCAACGGCCTGACCGCCTTCATGCCCGATTCGATCCGCGACAATCCCTATCCGCCGGAAGTGGTCATCACCGACTTCCTGGTGCTGAACCGTTCGCGCGCCACGCCCAACTTCCATGAACAGACCGAACTGACGCTGTCGCACCGCGACTCGGTGTTCGCCCTCGAATTCGCGGCGCTTCACTACGCCGACCCGGACGGCAACCGCTACGCCTACCAGCTCGAAGGCTTCGACCAGGGCTGGGTCGACACCGACGCCGGGCGCCGCTTCGCGTCGTACACCAACCTGGATGCGGGCGACTATGTGTTCCGGGTCCGGGCCAGCAACAAGGACGGGGTCTGGAGCGAGCGGCCGGCCACGTTGAAGATCACGATCACGCCGCCGTTCTGGAAGACCTGGTGGTTCCGCACCCTGGCCGTGCTGGCGACCCTGGCCCTGTTCACGATCGGCTACCGGCTGCGCATCCGCGCGCTGGTGGCGCAGAAGCTGCTGCTCGAGCGCGAAGTCGGCGCCCGCACCGACGAACTGCGGCGCCAGAAGGAATCGGCCGAGCGCCGCAAGCAGGAAGTCGAAGTGCAGAAGGAGGTGGTGGAGCAGGCGCACCGCAACATCGCGCTGCTGTCCGACATCGGCCGCACCCTGACCGCCAACCTCGATACCGAAGCGATCATGCGCACGCTGTACGAGCACGTGCACGCGCTGATGGACGCGACCCTGTTCGCGGCGATCTTGCGCCACCCGGAACGCGGCACGCTGGAGTATGTGTACACGGTAGTGGACGGGGAACGCGGCGCGGCCTTCGAGATTCCTGAAGAACCCAACCTGCACCTGGCCTCCTGGGCCATCGTGCGCGGCCGCGAGGTGCTTTCCGGCGACCTGCCGCACGAGCTGCTCGAATACCTGCCCGGACTGCCGCCGGAACGTGCGATGGAGCTGGCGCTGCCCTGCGCCTGGCGCGCCGGCATGGCGGCGCGCTCGCTGCTGCTGGTCCCGGTGGTGGTGGGCGACCGGGTGCTGGGCGCGCTGACGGTGCTCAGCCTCGAGGCGCGCGGCTATGGCCAGGTCCATCTCGACATGCTCGAAACCCTGGCCGCCTACGTCGGCGTGGCAATCGACAATGCCGAGGCCTACCACCGCCTCAAGGAAACCCAGGTCCAGCTGGCGGCGCAGGAAAAACTGGCCTCGCTCGGTTCGCTGGTGGCGGGCGTCGCCCACGAGCTCAATACGCCGATCGGCAACAGCCTGCTGATGGCCAGCACGCTGCAGGAAAAGACCAGCGACATTGCCGCGCGTTTCGACGAATCGTCGTTGCGCCGCTCCGAGCTGGCCGACTACATGTCGGCCTCGCGCGAGGCGGCGGGACTGATCATGCGCAGCCTGCACAGCGCCGCCGAACTGGTGAACAGCTTCCGCCAGGTCTCGGTCGACCAGGCCAGCGCGCACCGGCGCCGCTTCGACCTGGCCCAGGCCTGCCTGGAAATCGCGGCGACGCTGATGAATACGGTGCGCCTGGCCGGGCACCGGCTCGAACTGGAGGTCCCCGCGGGGATCGTGATGGACAGCTTCCCCGGCCCGCTGGGCCAGGTCGTCATCAACTTCGTCAACAATGCGATGCTGCATGCCTTCGAAGGGCCGGGCGGCGTCATGCTGCTGCGCGCCCAGCTGCTCGATGGCGGCGCGGTGCGGATCGAGTTCCGCGACGACGGGCGCGGTATCCCGCCAGCCCACCTGGCGCGCATCTTCGACCCCTTCTTCACCACGCGCATGGGGCAGGGCGGCACCGGCCTGGGCCTGAACATCACGTGGAACATCGTCACCAGCCTACTGGGCGGGACCGTGCGGGTGGAGAGTGTGCCCGGGCAGGGCGCGGTTTTCATCCTGGACCTGCCGCTGCGCGCGCCGGACCCGCAGGTGCAGGAAGCGCCGGCCGTGGCGGCCGGCGAGCACTGAGCCCTAGGCGAGAACGTTGCGCGGCTGGCCCGCGGCCCAGGCCTCGATGTTATCGACCAGCATGTCGGCCAGGGTCTGCATCGCGCCGGCACTGGCCCAGGCCACGTGCGGCGTCAGGATGAAGTTCGGCAGGCGCAGGCCCAGCAAGGGGTTGCCGGCCGTGGGCGGCTCCTTGCTCAGGACGTCGAAGCCGGCGCCGCCGATGGTGTTCGACATGAGCGCGCCGGCCAGCGCCGCCTCGTCCACCAGCCCGCCGCGCGCGGTATTGATCAACAGCGCCGTCTTCTTCATCAGCCCCAGTTCGCGCGCGCCGATCATGTGGCGGGTCTGTTCGCTCAGTGGCAGGTGCAGGCTGACGACGTCGGAGGTGGCCAGCAGTTCGTCCAGCGGCAGCTGCACCACGCCGTCGTCCATGATGCGCGAGCGCGAGGTGGCGGCAATCTCCATGCCGAAGGCGCGCCCGAGCTGCGCCACCTTTTTTCCCAGCGCGCCGTAGCCGACGATGCCCAGGCGGCTGCCGGCCAGGTCGCCGATCGGGTGGTCCAGCAGGCAGAAGCGGCTGGACGTCTCCCAGCGCCCCGCCTCGACGTCGAGGGCGTAGGCGCGCAGGTTGCGGCGCAGCGCCAGCAGCAGGGCAAAGCAGTGTTCCGGCACCGAGACCAGCGAATAATCGCGGATGTTCGACACGACGATGCCGCGCGCGCGGCAGGCGTCGAGGTCGACGTTGTCGGTGCCGGTGGCGGCGATGGCCACCATTTTCAACTCCGGCAGCTGGTCGAGCGCGGCGGCGCGCAGCGGCACCTTGTTGGTGACGGCCACCGTGGCTCCGGCCAGGCGCGCCACCACCTCGTCTTCGCGGGTGCCCGCATGGTCCTGCCAGGCGTGGGCAAAGGCGGGTGGGCGGACGATTGCCTGCAGGCTGTCGCGGTCGAGGAAGACGATTCGGTGCATGGCGGGCTCGCAGCTGGAGAAATCATGATTGTAGACCCGGGAACGACAAAAGACAGGGCGGCGCCCTGCCTTTTGCAATATGGGGGCCTGGGCGGCCTGTTATTTGGCGCCGGCGGTCTGGTCGTGGGCCTTGGCTTCGGCATGGTCTGCTGCCTTGTCGGCCTTCGCTTCCGCCTTGTCGGACTTGGTTTCGGCCTTCTTGATGGCCGCCTTCTTGTCCGCCTTGGCCTTGCTCTTGGCGGCGTCCGCTTTTGCCTCGGCGACATCCTTGTCCGCTTCGGCGGTGGCCTTTTCTACCTTGGCATCGGCCTTGGCAACCTGTTTGTCGTGCCTGGCCTCGGCCTGCGCGACTTCCCTGGCGGCCTTGGCGTCGGCCTTGGGGGCGGTGGCCTGGGCGAAGGCGGAAGCGGCGAACAGGCCGGCGATCACGGTAGCAACGATCTTGCGCATCATGGCATTCCTCATGTCAGGTGGATGGGTCGGGGCGATCCCCGCAGGACTGTGGATTCAACGTGGGGCCGGAAAGTGGCGTTGACCGTATTTACATCCGCTTACATATTGCACAACACCAGTATGCAGGGTTAGGTGGCGTACAGTCGCGGCGGGCAGGCCGGCACTACACTGTCCCGACGCCGATAGACGGAGGTGCCCCATGCCAGACGCGCTCGCACTGTACAAAGCCAAGCGCAATTTCGACATCACGTCGGAGCCTGCCGAGGGCGGCGTTGCGAACACGGAAGCCTTGACCTTCGTCATCCAGAAACACTGGGCGACGCGCCTGCATTACGATTTCCGCCTGGAACTCGACGGGACGATGAAAAGTTGGGCCGTGCCCAAGGGACCGAGCTACGACACCCTCGACAAGCGCATGGCCGTGCATGTCGAGGACCATCCCATTTCCTATGCCGATTTTGAGGGCACCATTCCGCCAAAGCAGTACGGTGCAGGCAAGGTCATCATCTGGGACAAGGGCACCTGGTCGCCGATCGGCGACCCGCACGAAGGCTACCGCAAGGGCAACCTCAAGTTCGAGATCCGCGGCCACAAGATGCACGGCCGCTGGGTGCTCATCCGCATGAAAGGCCGCGGCGACGACAAGCAGGAGCCCTGGCTCCTGATCAAGGAAAAAGACGAATATGCCCGGCCGGCCGACGAATTCTCAGTGGTGGACGAGATGCCAGACAGCGTGAAAAAACTTCCCATGCCAAAACCCGCGCGCGCCAAGGTCGCCGCGCTGAAGGCCGAGGCCGACGGCGACGCGCCGCCCAAGCCGGCACGCAAGCGCGCAGCCGCGAAAGCGCCGGCAAAGCCGGCTGCGAAGGCGGCTGCCAAGACCACCCGCAGCAGGAAAGGCAGCGCGCTCGCCATCCCCGAGGGCGCGGTGGCGGCGGCGCTGCCGGACGACTTCGCGCCTGAACTGGCTACCCTGGTCGATGCGCCGCCGCACGACCCGGAGAACTGGGTGTTCGAAGTCAAGTTCGACGGCTACCGCATGCTGGCGCGCGTGGAAAACGGCGACGTGCGCCTGGTCACGCGCAACGCCAACGACTGGACCGCCAAGCTCAAGCCGCTGCAGGACGAACTGGCGCGCATGGCGCTGCCCGACGGCTGGTACGACGGCGAGATCGTGGTCAACGACGAACAGGGCAAGCCGAACTTTGGCCTGCTGCAGATGGCCTTCGATGGCGTGCGCACCGGCGACATCGCATTCTTCCTGTTCGACGCGCCGTATTGTGGCGGCTACGACCTGCGCGAGGTGCCGCTGATCGAGCGCCGCGCGGTGCTCGAGCGGGTCCTGAAAAAGGCGAAGTCCGACAAGGTGCGCTTCTCGGCCGAGTTCGGGGACAACCCGGCCGAGCTGGTGGTTGCGGCCTGCAAGATCGGGCTGGAAGGGGTGATCGGCAAGCGCCGCGATTCGCGCTACGTGCAGCGCCGCTCGCCGGAATGGATCAAGCTCAAATGCGGCCTGCGCCAGGAATTCGTGATCGGCGGCTTCACCGATCCGAAGGGCTCGCGCAAGGGCATCGGCTCGCTGCTGCTGGGGACCTACGACCGCGAGGGCAAGCTGCGCTACGCCGGCAACGTGGGCTCGGGCTTCAATCACGCGTCGCTGAAGGACATCGCCGCGCGCCTGGAAGCGCTGCGCACCGGCGACAGTCCCTTCCCGCCGCGCGCGGTGCCGGGGCGCCAGCACCACTGGGTCAAGCCGGTGCTGGTGGCCGAAGTGAGCTTCTCCGAGTGGACCAATACGGGTTCGGTGCGCCATCCCGTGTTCCAGGGCCTGCGCGAGGACAAGCCGGCGCGCGGCATCACCCGCGAAGAGCCGCGCCACATCGATGACATCGCCAAACCGGCGCTGGCCGACGCGCCGGTCAAGCCGCCGCCGGCCGGCCTGCATGGCAAACTGCCGGAGTCGCTGCGGGTGACCAACCCCGAGCGCGTGGTCGACCCGTCCACCGGCATTACCAAGCTGGACGTGATCCGCTACTACGCGCTGGTGGGCGAACTGATGATGGAGCACCTCAAGCGCCGCCCGCTCACGCTGGTGCGCGCGCCATCGGGCATCAGCGCCGAACTGGTGTTCCAGAAGCACGCCGACGTGAAAAAGCTGCCGGGCGTGAAGCAGATGGACGCCGCGCTCGACCCGAGCAATCCGCCGATGCTGGAAATCGTGGGGGTCGAGGGCATCCTGTCGGTGGCGCAGTGGAACGCCATCGAGCTGCATACGCAGAACGCCTTCGCCAAAAGCTACGAGACGCCCGACCGCATGGTGTTCGACCTCGACCCGGGCGAGGGCGTGGAGTGGCCCGCGATGCAGGAAGCGGCGCAGATCATGCACGCCTTCCTCGAAGAATTGGGACTGCCCGCGTTCCTGAAGACCAGCGGCGGCAAGGGGCTGCACGTGGTGGTGCCGATCAAGGGCGAGTATGGGTGGGATACCGTGAAAGCCTTCTCGCAGGCCATCGTGCGCCACCTGGCCGGCACGCTACCGGACCGCTTCGCCTTCAAGAGCGGGCCGAAGAACCGGGTTGGCAAGATCTTCATCGACTACCTGCGCAACGGCCGCGGCGCGACCACGGTGTGCGCCTGGTCGGCGCGGGCGCGGCCGGGGATGGGGATCTCGGTGCCGCTGGCCTGGGACGAACTGCCAAAGCTGAAATCGAGCACGCAGTGGACGGTGGCGAATGTGCACACGCGGCTGGACAAGGGCAACGCGCCGTGGGAGGGGTTCGCGAAGGCGGCGAAGGGCTTGAGCAAGGCGATGAAGGTGTTGGGGTTTGAGCCGTGAGTGGTGATGCAAAAAAAAATTGGGCGGGACAATGCCAGTGGCATTGTCCCGGCCTGCGCCGGGACGACGGTTTTTCAGCTGGCTGATCAAACGGCGAATCGATTGATCCGCTACCCCTGAACCGTCGTCCCGGCCAAGTTCGCACCGCAGCCCCGTTGCCCTTTACACCCCCGTCTTCACCGCCGCCGCCGTCTCATCCTCCCGCTTGTCCGACCGCACCGCCCCCAGCCGGTCCACCGCGATCAACCCCTCCGCCGCCGCATGCGAGGCCGCGAACACGCTGTCCGGCGAGATCACCAGCTGGATGCCGGTCGCGCTGACTTCCTCGATCAGCCGGTCCAGCGCGTCGATCCGCGCCGGGTCCGGATTGACGTTGCGGATGTAGATCATCTTGACCGAAGCCGGGTGGCGCCGCACCACCTCGGTATAGATCTCGGGATCCTGCTCGCCGCTGTCGCCGATCAGCACGAACTGCATGTCCGGATAAAAATCCAGGATGCGCTCGATCTGTTCCAGCTTGTGGTTGCCGTGCTCGTTGATCTTGAGGACCTGGCGCACGCTCAGTTCGCGCAGCAGCAGGGGGCCGACCGGGATCCGCTGCAGCTTGAGGAAGTCGACCAGCGGCCCGTACAGGTGCCAGGGGCTGCTCGAGACATAGAACATCGGGTTGTTCTCGGCGCTGCCCACGCCCTCGTTGAGCGCGCGGTAGAAGGCGGCCACGCCCTTGAAGGGTTTGCGGGTATGCGAGTTGGTCCGCGCCAGCATCAGCGCCATGTTCAGTTTATTGGTGACGTTGGTCCACAAGACCGTGTCGTCGATGTCGCTGATGATGCCGAAGCGCGCCGTCTCGGCCGGCACCCGCACCTCGGCCACGGCGTGCAGGGGCTGGCCGTCCGGCTGCAGGTTGTCGGGAAATTCCAGCTGCACCTGGTGCCAGCCGCCGACCAGCGCGGTGCCGGGTGCGATCTCGAAGGAAAAATAGCCGCCGCGGTCGGTGCGCGTCTCCTGGGTCGTGCCGGCGAAGCGCGCGACCACGCGCGCATCGGCCACCTCGTCCGATTCCAGGCGCCGGTACAGGGCCACCAGGTTCTGCCAGCCACTGTCGTCCAGGGCCTGGTCGCGGAAGCTGTTCTCGTCCAGCAGGCGCCCCTTGACCCAGATGCGGCTGGCGTTGCCAAAGCCCAGGTAGGGCACGGCCATCAGGCGCCGGCCCTGTTCGGGCGCGCGCAGCTGGCGCAGGGCCTGGGTGGCGAAGGCCCCGGCGCTGCGCGCCAGGCGCTGGCGCAGCGACGTGGCCGGCGTGACGGCGCCGGACGCGCGCTGGGCGGTCGCCACCCCGCGCTCGACCCAGGCGCTGCCGCTTTCCTTGCGCACCAGGAGCAGGGCTTGCTGGACTTCCTGGGGCTTGAGCGGGTCCACGGTGGTGGCCATGACATGCACGGCGGTTCCGCTTTCGCGCAGGCGTGCGATGTCTTCCGCCTGCAGCAGGCCGGGGTTGAGGAACAGCGTGGCCCGGCCGAGGTCGACCCGCTGGGCCAGGTCGTCGAAGCCGGCGCGGGTCAGCACGAGGAAGGGCATGGGGCTGGTCGTCATGGTGGCAGGGCGCTCAGAACTCGTTCTTGTAGATGCCGCGGATATTGGTCACCATCAGCGCCGCCTGCAAGGCGATCAGGGCCCAGGCCTCGTCGTGGATGCCCCAGACAATCCACAGCACGTTACTGAGGATGAAGGTGCAAAAGCCGAACACGCGCCGGTCAGCGCGCTTGGAGCCGATCAGGTAGGCCGCGTACAGGGTGACCAGCATCGCCGGCCACTGGAGGAAGTCGATGAATTCATCCATCCTCTACGCCGCCTTCTTGCGGCGCGCGGGAGCGGCGCTGGTCTTGGCGGCGGCCTTCTTTGCGGCGGCCTTGGGCGCGCCTTTGGCGGCCGAGCGCTTGGGCGCCACGCCGCTGGCGGCAACCCGGTCGCTGCTGTGCGCCGGGGCCTTGCGCGCACGCGGCGCTGGGGCTTCTTCCTCGTCGTCCGCGGCGGCGGTTTTGCGCTTCTTCGATGGCGGCGGTTCGTCGTCGTCATCGTCGTCTTCCTCAGGCGCGGCCTTGCCGGGCTTCTTGCCCAGGCTGGCCTGCAGCAGCGACACCAGGTCGATGACCTTGCCGGTCTCGCGCTTCTTTTCGCCCGGTTCCGGCATGGTGATGGTCTTGGTCTGGTGCGCCTTGACCTTCTTCTCGATCAGCGCCATCACGTCTTCGCGGTAGCTGTCGTGGTATTGCTCGGGTTCCCAGTCCTCGGCCATGCCCTGCACCAGGGCCATCGCCATTTTCAGTTCCTTGTCGGTGACCGCCGCCTTCTTGTCGCTGGCGGCCGGGATCTTGAGGTCGCCCGGGTCGCGCAGTTCATCCGCGTAGCGCAGCGTATTGAGGACGATGGCGTCGCCCACGCACACCAGCGCGCACAGGTGCTGCTTGACGCGGATGACGACCCGCGCAATGCCAATCTTGCCGGCCTTGCGCAGGGTCTCGCGCAGCAGCGCGTAGACCTTGTCGCCGCCCTTGCCGGGGGCGAGGTAATAGGGCTGCTCGAAGTACAGGAGCGAGACATCCTCGGCATCGACGAAGCCGACGATGTCGATGGTCTGGGTGGCTTCCGGGTTGGCGCGCCGCAGGTCTTCGTCCGACAGCACGACGTATTCGCCGCTGCTGTATTCATAGCCCTTGACGATGTCGTCCCAGGAGACTTCCTTGCCGTTGCCCTTGTTGTAGCGCTTGAAACCGACCGGCGAAAAGTCGCGCCGGTCGAGCATGGTCAGGTCCAGCCCCTTGTTGGCGACGGCGGGGTACATATCGACCGGGATGTGGACCAGCCCGAAACTGATCGCCCCCTTCCACATGCTGCGCGGCATAAGCGTTCTCCTGTATCTTCCTGGTTTATTCGCCGACCACGCCGGTGATCGGCAGCACGATGCCGGTGATGTAGCCCGAGCACACCGACGAGGCCAGGAACACGTAGGCCGGCGACAGTTCTTCCGGCTGCGCGGGGCGCTTGAAGGTGGTGCTGGCGCCGAACTCCTTGATCTTGTCGGGAGACTGGTCGGCCGGGTTCAGCGGCGTCCACACCGGGCCTGGCGCCACCGCGTTGACGCGGATGCCCTGGTCGATCAGGCTCGCGGCCAGCGACATGGTGAAGGCGTGGATCGCGCCTTTGGTGCTTGAATAATCGAGCAGCTTGCCGGAACCTTTGAGCCCGGTCACCGAGCCGGTGTTGACGATGGCGGCGCCGCGCTTGAGGTGGGGCAGGGCGGCGCGCGCCATGTGGAAGTAGCCGTAGATATTGGTGCGGAAGGTCTCGTCGAGGCGCTCGTCGGTGATGTCCAGCAGCGAGCCGGCGTGCTCCTGGAAGGCGGCGTTGTTGACCAGGACATCCAGGCGGCCGAATTCGGCCACCACTTGTTCCACCGCCGCATTGCAGAAGGCCGGGTCCTTGACGTCGCCCGCGATGGTGATGCAGCGCCGCCCCTCGGCCTCGATGCAGCGCCTGGTCTCGGCCGCGTCTTCGTCTTCGCTCAGGTACATCACCGCGACATCCGCGCCTTCGCGCGCGAACAGCACCGCTACTGCGCGCCCGATGCCGGAGTCGCCGCCGGTGACGATGGCCGACAGGCCTTCGAGCTTGCCGCTGCCTTTGTACCCCTCGGCCATGAATTTCGGCTTGAGCGCCATCCGGGCTTCGATGCCCGGCTTGGCCAGGTGCTGCTCGGGCATCGGCGGCGCCGGCTCGTCGACGCCGGTCTGCACGGCGTCCTTGCTCTCTTCCTTCTGCCCGCCCGCGTCCTTCTGGTCTTGCCGGCTCTGGATCGCCTTCTGCTTGTTCGCTACGTCGTCCTCGTGTGCCATTGCAGTGCTCCCGTGAAGATTCAATCGACCGGGAGAGTATTCAACGGGGCCACCGGGGCGACGGTGCGCTCCCACACACTCGGAGACAAGTTTCTCCTATCCGGCCCGGAGGCTTTATGGCAAACTCGCCCTCGTTTTGTCACAAAATTGCTTGTCAGGGAGAAAAGCGATGTCTCAGCAGGAAGGCGCCGGTACCCGTACCACCGGCCTGTTCGTCAATCCGGTCGGCCAGCGGCGCGCGCAGTTTCAGCACGCCTGCGCCGGCCTGTTCGACGAACTGCGCGTTGCCGACGGCGCCGAAGCGGCGGCACTGCAGCTTGCGGCGCAGCCGGCCGGCCTCCTGGTGCTCGACCTCGACCGCTTCGACCTGGCCATCGACCTGCCGGCGCTGGGCCAGCTGGTGGCCGGACGCGCCGGCCAGCCGGTGCTGGCCCTGTGTCCGTTCACCAATGCGCGCTGGCTGCCCGCGCTGATGGCCTTCGGCCCGCTGGAATACGCGATCGGGCCGCTGTCGCCTGAAGAAACCCGCAGCTACCTGCACGCCCGCCTGCAGAACGGCTTCACGCCGGCGCCTGCCGTTAGCCCCGCGGAAGCGGAACTGGCGGCGCTGCTGGCGGTGCGCAGCGGGGCCCAGCAGGCCCTGGCCGAGGCCGACGACACCATCCGCTTCGGCGAGCGCCTGTGCGCGGCCCTGCTGGGCTGGCCCGGCGTGGTGCACGCCGCGATGTTCCAGTTGCGCGGCGGCGGCGACCTGCGGCTCGAGGCGCAACACGGGCAGCACCAGGGCGCGGCGGGCCTGGACCTGGCCCAGGTCCTGCAGCGCGGCGAGCGCCTGCTGCAGTCGCCGCTGCGCCATGCCTTCCCCGGCCTGCTGGCGGCGGCCAGCGGCGAGATGGCGCTGCTCGATGCGCCCGAAAAAGCCGGCGAGCCGGAACTGGCGCAAGCGCTGGGCGCGCATGGCGTGCGGATGGTGCTCGGCTTGCCGATCCCGGCCTCCGGCCCGGGCGCGCCGCGCGGCGCCCTGTGCCTGCTGTTCGATCATGCCCGTCCGTTCTCGCGCGCCCAGCTCACCGCCTTCGACGACCTGGCGCAGCTGGCCGCCTTCGGCCTGCGCATGGCCGAACTGATGCGCGAGAGCGAACAGCTGCTCGGGCGCGTCACCCACCTGGCGACCACCGACGCCCTGACCGGCGTGGCCAACCGGCGCCATGGCGAATACCTGATGGAGCTGGAGATCAAGCGCGCGCGCCGCTACCGGCTGCCGCTGGCGCTGGTCGCCTTCGACATCGACCGCTTCCGCAACGTCAACGACACCTACGGCCACCCGGTCGGGGACATGGCCCTGCGCACCGTGGCCGACACCGCCCGCGCGCTGCTGCGTGCCAACGACGTGCTGGTGCGCTCGGGCGGCGAGGAGTTCCAGGTCATCGCCCCCCACACCAGCGCGATCGACGGCCTGAAGCTGGCCGAGAAACTGCGCGCGGCAATCGAGCAGGCCGAGATCCCCGGGTGCGACCATGTGACGGTGAGCCTGGGGGTGGCGCAGCTGGGGGAGACGGAATCGGGCGATTCGCTGGCGGTGCGGGTGAATGCGGCGCTGGTCAGGGCGAAGCGTGCAGGGCGCAATTGCGTGGAATTGGCGATGCAGTAGGCGTCGCGGCGGAGTTATTCATTTAGCTGACCCGGAGACCGTCATTCCCGCGCAGGCGGAAACGACGGGCTAACAACGTCGAGTCGTGAGCGGAGTCATAGAGTCCGCGTACTCAATGCGATCCACCCCGAGCACCGTTCATGACGCCGCCCCGCTGTGGTAGGCTATTGGCTTTTCTTTCAAGCAACACTCAGGTTCTTCATGCTCCACTGGCTGCAGCACTACCGGCGTGCGATGCTGCCCGGCGATATCAGCGCCGGCATCGTCGTGGCGATGATGATGATCCCGCAGGGCATGGCCTATGCGCTGGTGGCGGGCTTGCCGCCGGTGGCCGGCATCTATGCCAGCATCGTGCCGCCGCTGCTGTATGCGCTGTTTGGCACCAGCAGCACCCAGTCGGTCGGCCCGATGGCGATCATCTCGCTGATGACGGCGTCCACCCTGGCGCCGCTGGCCGCGCCGGGCAGCGCGTTGTACGGCGTGCTGGCCGCGCAGCTGGCGCTGCTGTCGGGCGCCGTGCTGCTGGCCTGCGGCCTGCTGCGCATCGGCTTTCTCGCCAACTTCTTTTCCCGTCCCGTGATGAGCGGCTTCACCATTGGCTCGGCGCTGCTGATCGCCTGGGGCCAGCTGCGCCCGCTGGTCGGCGGCATGCCACCCGAGCTGCACCTGCCGAGCGCCCTGCTGGGCCTGGGGGCGCTCGCGCTGCTGGCGTGGTCGCGCAGCTATCTGGCCCCGGTGCTGCGCCGCGCCGGGATGGCGCCGGCGGCGGCCGATATCGGATCGAAGCTGGCGCCGATGCTGGTGGTGATCGGCGCCACCGCGCTGGTGGCGGCGCTGGGGCTGGACGCGCGCGGGGTCGCCACCACCGGCGCGGTGCCGGCCGGGCTGCCCGGGCTGAACCTGGCCACCTCCAGCGGGCACTGGCAGGCGCTGTTGCAGCCGGCCCTGCTGATCGGCTTCATGGTGTTCCTGATCAGTATGTCCGGGGCCCAGGCGCTGGCGCTCAAGCGCGGCGAGAAACTGAAAAGCAACCGCGAACTGGTGGGCCTGGGCGCGGCCAATATCGGCAGCGCGCTGTCGGGCGGCTTTCCGGTAACGGGCAGCATGTCGCGTTCGGCGGTCAATTTTTCGGCCGGCGCCAACAGCCAGCTGGCCAGCATCATCACGGCCGCGCTGCTGGCCCTGGCCCTGGTGGCGCCGAGCGGCTGGCTGGCGCTGCTGCCGCTGCCGGTGCTGGCAGCGACCATCATCGTCGCGGTGCTCGGCATGCTCGACCTGTCGCTGCTGCGCACCGCCTGGCGCTACGACCGCGCCGACGCCGCGGCCTTGCTGGCCACCGCCAGCGGGGTGCTGGTATTGGGGGTGGAGGCGGGCGTGGTGGTGGGCGTGGCGCTGTCGATGGGCGCGCTGATCTGGCGCGCCAGCCGGCCGCACATTGCGGTGCTGGGACGCATCCCGGGCTCCGAACACTTCCGCAACATCGACCGCTATTCGACCGAGACCGCGCCGGGCCTGCTGATGCTGCGGATCGACGCCGGCCTGTTCTTCGGCAATGTCGAAGCGGTGAACGAACGCATCGAAGACGAACTGGCCGCGCATCCGGCCACCCGCCACCTGGTGCTGGTGCTGTCGGCGGTGAACGCGATCGACACCTCGGCGCTGTTCGGGCTGGCCGAACTGAATACCTCGCTGAAGCAGCGCGGGGTGCTGCTGCACCTGGCTGAAGTGAAGGGGCCGGTGATGGACCGGCTCAAGGAAAGCAGCCTGCTGCAGGCGCTGCACGGACGGCTGTTCCTGAGCGCGGCGAAAGCCTGGGACGACCTGGTCGACAGTTAAGAAATTTTTATTCTTCTTGGAATCAGGTAAGAATTTTTTAATAAGTCTTTCGCTTGAGCTAGATCAAGACTCGGCCAACAACCCCGCGCAAGGATGCTTTCCAGACACATTCGTATTGACCTCAACTAGCCCGGCCACTAGCATTGTTTCAGCGCAGAACTAACTTAGTGGAACTGGCCCTTGGCGGCGATCCGCATCGCGCGTGAACCCACGAGGGGCAGGGATGAACGGAAACACGACGCCGGCGACGCGGATCGCCATTCGCAGGACAGCTCTATCCGTAGCGCTCGCCGCGGCCTTGGCGGGCCCCGTCCAGGCTGCAACAGTCCACGCCAGTGGCCGTATCGTGGCTGGTAACGTCTACCGGGTACAGGAGCGCGACCCCCACTTGCTGACCGGCGTCAATGCGGCCGAGATGGGGCTGGTCGGCTATGGCAGCGGCGGCAACGCCGACGATGCCAACTCCAACTACGCCAAGGGCGACGCCGCCTCGCGCGCGCTCAGGGCGCTGCTGGACCTGTCCGCCACCAGCGGCGACTGGTCGGCCTTCGTGCGCGTGAAGGCCTGGCGCGACGCCGGGCTCGCCCACGATGGCCGGCCCTGGGGGAATGTCCCGAACGGCTATGTGGCTGGCCTGCCCTTGTCGGACAGCGGGGCCCCGCGCCTGACACGCTTTTCCGGCGTGGCCCTGGTCGATGCCTGGGTGCAGGCCAGCGCCATGCTGGGGGAGGCGCCGGTGCTGGCGCGCCTGGGCCAGCAATCGCTGCGCTGGGGCGAGCAGTCGCTCACGCCCGGTGGACTTGAGTCGCTCAACCCGCGCGACATGCCGGGCCTGCACCGCGCGGCGCCGGTTGTCAGCGAAACCATCGTGCCGCGCCCGATGCTGTTCGGACGCGTCGAACCCATTTCCGGCCTCGTATTCGAGGGCTATGTCCAGGCCAGTTTCCGCCCGACCGCGCTGGACCAGTGCGGCACACTGTGGTCGATGAGCGACTATGTGGTGAGCGGCTGCGACAAGGTCATGTCCGGCAACCCGCAGGTAAGCGACCGCGCCCGCCAGCCGATCCGCGCCTACAAGAAGCGGGTGGCGACGCCGGAACCCTCAAGCAAGGAATTCGGCGTCGGGGTGACCTGGGAGCCAGGCGCGCCGGGCACCGAGGTGGGCCTGTACCACGCCCGCTATCACGCCCGTAGCGCGCTGCCCGGCCTGCGCCGCACCCTGCGTCCCAACGGGCCGGCCTTGATTGCAGGCGACCCGGATGGGCGCAACATGGCCTATTTCACCGAATATCCCGAAGGCCTGCGCATCAGCGCGATCACCCTGTCGCGCAAGCGCGGCGCCAGCACCGTGTACGGCGAGTTCTCGCACCGCCCCGGCGTGCCCTTCATGCTGGCGCCGGGCGACGTGATCCCGCCCTTCATGAGCCCCACCATCGCGTCGCCGCTGCGCGCGCGCGCCGACGCCGTTCCGCCCGGCGGCTTCTTCCGCGGCTACGACCTGTATGCGATGCTGCAGGTGCAGGCCGGGGTGCGGCGCGAATGGGTGCTGGGCGGCCTGGCGATGGGAGGCGCCATGGAAGTGGTGGGCAAGCACGCGCGCGGCCTGCCCGATCCTTCGGTGATGCGCTACGGTCGTGCGGATATCTTCGGCGTCGGCGCAGTCAACGGGGGCTGCCTGGTGACCACCGGCGACGCTGCGCGCCAGTGCAGCCTGCGCGGCTACGCCACGCCGAACGCCTGGGGCTACCGGCTGCGGCTGGACGCACGGCTGCCGGACCTGGCGCCGCAGCTGGCCGGCAGCGCCAGCGCGCTGTTCGTCCATGACGTGAAAGGCTGGTCGGGCGACCTGCTGCTCAATGAAGGGCGCAAGTCGGCGAACCTGACGCTGCGCTTCGAATACCGCCAGCGCTACCTGCTGGAGCTGGGCTACCAGCCGTCCTGGGGAGGGGACTACAACCAGGCGGCCGATCGCGATACGGCGTCGTTCGCGGCCGGGTTGCGGTTCTGAGAAGCCTCAGGCCTTGCGGCGCTGCGGCTCGGCCGGGTCGCGCGGCGGCGCCAGCTTGATCGGCGCGGCCTGGTCGGGATAGCGCGCCTGGCGGCCCGCATATACGGCGGCGATGGCTGCCATGTCGGTGTCGGCGTCGCCGCTGAGCATCAAGGTGTCGACCACGCTCAGGACCTTGGTGCCGTAGTCGATGTACACCAGCAGCAGCGGCACCTTGGCGGTCGTGGCCAGGTGGTAGAAGCCGCTCTTCCAGTGCGGGCGGTAGCTGCGCGTGCCTTCCGGCGTGATGCCGATCCAGCACCAGTCCGAGTCCAGCATGGTCTTGGCCAGTTGGCGCGTCGCGCCCATCGAGGCGCGGCGGTCGATCGGGATGCCGCCCCAGTAGCGCATGATGGCGCCCATCGGGCCGCGGAACAGCGAATCCTTGGCGATCCAGCGGAACTTCAGGCCGATCGCCCATTTGCCAAGCAGGCCGACGGGGAAATCCCAGTTCGAGGTGTGCGGATACACCACCGCGATCCCGTGCGCTCCCGGCAGGGGTTTGAAGCGCAGCTTCCAGCCGGCCAGCTGGAGCAGGCGCAGCGCGGTGCGCTGGCCCCAGGTGGGAAGGTCTGCCGCTTGCAGCATGTAGTCGCGCGTGGCGCTCATTGGGTCTCCGTCGCTGTTCAAGATCTTGTGCTCCGCTCGTCTTTTTCCCGCGATTGGGTGTTTCTGCTGGAAAATAAGCGACGAATTCTATAGCGAGCAGGGGCATGGAACAAGCAAAAATGCTGGTGCCAGTCATGAGCTGTGGTTATCATGCTGCTTCAATTCAGGCAATATTGAAGGGAATTCATCGGATGGATATCACGATTTACCATAACCAGCGCTGCGGCACCTCGCGCAATACCCTGGCGGCGATCCGCGAGGCCGGGCACGAACCGCAGGTGGTGGACTACCTGGCCACGCCGCCATCGCGCGCGCAGCTGCAGGCGATGATCGGGGCTGCGGGCCTGGGCGTGCTTGAGGCAGTGCGCAGCAAGGAGGCCCTGTTCACCGAACTCGGGCTGGATGCGCCGGGCGTGGGGGACGACGCGCTGCTGGACGCGATGGTGGCCCACCCGGTGCTGATCAACCGCCCGTTCGTGGTCACGCCGAAGGGCGTGCGGCTATGCCGGCCAGTGGAGCTGGTGAACGAGATCTTGTAAAGGCAGGGGGGGCTGCCCGGCGCGCTAGTGCACCCCAGGCGACGGCACGCCCGCCGGTTCCGACTCGGTATACGGTACCGCGCCGATATCGGTTTCGCGCCGCGGGCGCATGGCGATGCCGTCCTTGGCGTCGGCCGGGATGCCCTTGCCGATGGCCGGCGAACCCGGCTGCAGGCGGAAGTCGGGCGCGGCGACCGTGCGGCCGTAGTCGGCGAACAGCGGCTGTGCGCTGACGGTGCCGCTGTGCTGGCGCCCGGCCGCCAGTTTCCAGTCGCCGCCCGCGTTCTGGAACACCAGGTTGTTGCGGTAGCTGATGTTGGCGCCGATCGCGCCCTGCTCGAGGATGCCGTGGCCGTTGTCGTAGACGATGTTGTTCATCGTATGCGTATGGTCGTTCGGCCCCTTGCTGTGATAAAAATCGCCGCCGCCGACCACGATGCCGGTGCCGCAGGCAGCCACCGTGTTGCCGCGGATGGTGACGTGGCTGGCGTCGTGCCACAGGTGGATGCCGGCGCCCGAGGCCCGGTAGATGATGTTGTCGCGCACGCTGGCCGTGGTGCTGACGTAGATGCCGTGCATGTAGCGGCATTCCGGCGGGCCGATGTCGTGCACGTGGTTGCCGGCCACTTCGGCGTCGTTGCCCTTGTAGTAGCTGTCGATGCCGATGCCGGCGCCGCCCTTCGCTTCGCAGGGCACGTCGTTGCCGATGTGGTGGATGTGGTTGTGGTGGATGCCGTTGTGCGAGCCGCCGTTATAGATGCCGCTGAGCCATTTCATGCCGCTCTGGTACTGGCCGCCGTCGACCTCGAAGCCGACGATGTCGAGGTAGTTGGCGCGGTTGTCCCAGGCCGCCGGCTGGCGCGAATCGAGCGGCGGCACCAGCCGCGCGCCGCCGCGCTCGGTGGATTCGAATACGATGCGCGCCTCGGCCGTGCCATGGGTGGCGGTGCGCACGCCGCCGAAATACGTGCCGGGCGCCACATGCACCGTGGTGCCGGGCGTGACGGCCTGGGCGGCGCGTGTGAGGGTGCGGAAGGGCTCGTCGCGGGTGCCGGGATTGCTGTCAGAGCCCGACGGCGCGACGTACAGGTGGGTACGCACCAGTTCCGGGATAACGAGGTCTTCCTGCCCGGGCTCGCGCAGGCGGCAGCCGGACAGCAGCACGGCAAGGACCAGCGCGCCGAACAGCGCGATGAGCCAGGTACGGACTATGATCGATTGGTGGCGCAACATCATTCCCTCGTCGCAGCGAATGTGACAAGGCCAGTCTGACCCGGCACAAGCCGGAGGGGGGCCGGTTGCCTCAATGTCTACTTTGAGCCTGCTCAACACGCCGCGCCGCTCACTACGGCTGCACCACCGCCGCCATGTAGGTATCCACGAATTCGGCCGGCATGCGGCGCGCCCGGCCACTGCTTACCTCGATGCAGACCAGGTCCCAGCGCCCGCGCAGGACGGTGGCGCCGTCGCTGTCGCGCACCAGCTGGAAGCGCCGCTCCATGGCCAGCCGGCCATCGCCCGCCACCAGCCAGGTGGCCAGCGTCAAGGCTTCGCCCAGCAGGGTTGGCAGCAAGTAATCGTATTCTCCGCGCCGGATCGCCATCGCGCGGTCAAGGCGCCGGTAGTCGTCCAGGTCCAGGCCGAGCTGTTCCGAATGGGCCCAGCCGGCCTGTTCGCACCAGCGCACGTAGACGGCATTGTTGGTGTGCGCTAACCCGTCGATGTCGCCGGAGCAGGGCGTGACGCGAAACAGGAAGGGGTTCGGATAATCCCAGGGCAATGGTGGCCTCGTGCTGCGTGGCGCGGCACGCGGCCGCGGGAGCGCCATTGTACCGCCGCCGCTATTCCAGCTCGACCAGCAGGGCCTGGTGGTCGGAGCCTTGCTCGCTCGCGTCCACCCGCACACGGCGCACGCGCCCGGCCAGGTCGGCGCTGGCGAACACATAGTCGAAAGTAAATGGCGCCGTGGCATCCGGGTTCTGGTCATGCAGGCCCACGGTGGGTGCGTGGCGGCGGCCGGGCTGGGCCAGCTGCCAGCAGTCGCGCCAGGGCTGCACGCCGTCGCCGAAGGGTGCGAGCAGGCGCTGGTGTTCGGGCGAGCCCGGCAGCATGTTGAAGTCCCCGGCGAGCAGCGCCGGCATGGCGCGCGGCGGCGCTGCGAAGGGCCCATGCCCGGGCGCGGGCGCGCAGCGCGCGTGCAGGCTGGCTTCGCGGTGCAGCTCGCGCAGGCGCTCGACCTGGGCCATGCGCTGGCGCTGCGAGAACACCTCCAGGTGGACGCTGGCCACGCGCAGCAGCCCGCCTGGCGCGGCCACGGTGAGTTCGAGCGCCGCGCGCGGCATGCTCATGACGTCGGGCTCGGCCGGCCAGGGCAGGGAATGGCGCAGCGCGTGCAGGACCGGGTGGCGCGAGAACATCATGATGCCGAAGCGGCGCCGCATAGCGGCCGGGCCCTGCGGCGAGACGGTGTCGCAGGCGATGGCGCTGATGCCGGTATAGCCGGGCAGGCGCTGGCGCAGCATGGCGAACTGGTCATCCAACCCGGGCGCATAGCCGCTCGAGACTTCCTGCACACAGAGCACGTCAAAACTGCAGAAGCGGTCAAGGCAGGCAATGATACGGTCGAGGTCGGTCTTGCCGTCCGGACTGCGGCCAGACTGGATGTTCCAGGTGACAAGCTTGAACATGCGGGTCCTTTCACGAGTCTTCAGGCTAGCGCGCACCCATGGGCGCAGGCTTGAAGCAGCGCAGGTGGCCGATTGGAGGCACGGTGTTTACGATGATCCTTCTGCCGTACCTGCCGCAGAACCTTGACGTGATGTTGGAGGGAAGTAGCCTGCGCGGAAGTTTCGAGAGCAGGGAGGCCTGCGAGGCGGCCGGAATCGTGCGTGCCCCGGCCCAACGGCATTCTTATCATGGCCCGTAGGGTGGTCGGCTTCGCCGACCACCCTACGGGATTTCGCTATTCGGTGCCCGCAATCACGGGAGCAGGCCCTAGTCAGTCGCGCTTCCACTCTCCGTGGCTCGGGCAGCGGATGGTGCCGGCGCTGCCTTCGCCGCCGCGGGTGTCGAACATGGTCGCGCCGCCGCCCTCGGCGCCGCCGATGCGCGGCTTCACGCTGCCGCTGGTCCGGCACCAAATCTTGCCCCCCTGGCGAAAGCGGTAGATTACCTGGCCGTCGGGCGCCGTGTAGGTGTCGCTGGCGAGGCTGCGCGCCGTGTCCTTGTGCGCGCCTTCGAGGGCCTGCCTGAAACGGCCCCATGGCGTGTCGGCGACGGCGGGCACGCCCGACTTCCCCTTGCGCAGTTCGCGGTCAATCGGCCCGGCGTCGCGCCGCGCGCGGCCCACCATGGCGTCCAGCGCCGACTCGGCGGGAGCGGCCGGCTCGGCGACGGCCAACGGGTCGGCGGCCGGGGCGGGTGTCTCGGAGGGCGGGGTGATCGGTTCGGCCTCGCGCACGGGCGCTCCGGGCGGCCGGTTGGCGCGTGCCTTGCGGGTGCCGGCGTCGCGAGCTGGGGGAGGGCGAAACTGCGCAACCTCGCGCGCCGGCGGCGGGAGCGCGATCACATCGAACACCCGCTCCTCGCGGGTATCAAGCGCCGGCGGATGCGCGATCCGCCAGCTCCAGGCCAGCAGCAGGTGCAGGCCCAGCGTGGCCAGCAGCGGCCAGCCGGGCGCGCGGCGCGGGTAGGCCGCGCCGTCGTCGAAGATCAACGGCTCAGGACTTCGGCGCCGTCATCGCCTTCTGGATAGCGACGCAGCGCTGGTCTTCCTGCAGCGTGTCGAGCAGCGAGCGGCGGGTGCCGGCCGACAGGTCCTTCAGCTGCTGCGCCGCGCGCTCCAGGCGCTGCACGCTGGCCGGGGTGCAGCTGGCCGGGATCATGGTGCCTGCATAGGAACGCATGAAGACCGGGCCGGCCGCCTTGTCGATCGCCGGCAGCCGGGCCAGGCGCGCGGCAGCGGTCTGCTCGGCCAGCGCTTTTTGCTCGGTCGGGTACATGCTGCCCATCGCCGTGCGCACGCGCGAGAACGGCAGCTTGGTCTTGAGGTCCTCGACGTTGGCAAGCCACTCGGCCTTCACTTTCGGGTCGGGACGCACGACCGTGGCGGCCAGCGCCGCGCCCTGGCCGGTGTCGGACTTGTCGCGCAGGCTTTCTGCCTCCACCAGCGCAGCCGCGCCCTGGTAGTTGTAGCGGTTCAGGCGGGCGATGATGGCCCAGCGCTGGTCCTGGCCGATGTTCAGGCCTTCGGTGCCGCGTCCTTCGAGCATGCCGGCCAGGCGCGCCAGCGCTTCCGGGCTGCTTGCCATGCCCATGTAGGTGGCGAACCAGCGGCGCTGGAAGCTGTCGTTGCCCTTGTAGGCGAGCACACCCTGCCACGCCATGTCTTCCAGCTGCTTCGTGGTGCGCTTGGCGTAGGCGTTATCCAGGCCCATCGCATCGAGGTAGTACTTGGACGAACCGACCTTGCCCAGCACGTCGCCCAGCAGGGTGTAATCTTTTTCCTGCGGCGCGTTGGCCAGCGCGACTTCGATGAACTCGTTCAGGGCCAGCTTGCCGTCTCGCACGCCGTCCCACAGGCTTTGCCACAGCATCGCGCGCAGCAGCGGATCGTCCACGCCGGCCAGCGTGGTGCGCGCGGTGGCGAACGAACGCTTGTCCAACTGGACCTTCACGAAGCCCCAGTCCTGGTAGTTCGGGTACACCAGGTCGGGGCAGGCCGCGCCGACCATGCCGGGGACCCTGGTGTTCGCGCCCGCATAGGTCACCGGCACGTTCTTGGCCAGTACCAGCTTGCCGTTCACGAGCTTGAACGCGGCGACCTGCACGCGCTGCTCGCGCAGGGTGGGCAAAGCCTTGCTGGCGGCGGTCTGCTGCAGCGAGAACGACGAGATCTTGCCGCCGCTGCAGCTGTAGTTGGCGGCCACCGTGTTCACCCCGGCCTGGTACAGCCAGTCCTGGGTCCATTTACTCAGGTCGCGCCCGGCCGCGTCGCCCAGGCTGCCGATAAAATCTTCCAGCTTCGCGTTCTGCCACGAATACTTGACCAGGTAGTTGTGCACGCCCTTGCGGAATACTTCCTCGCCCAGCATGTGGCGCAGCTGCTTCAGGGTCGAGGCGCCCTTGGAATAGGTGATGGCGTCGATATTGTCGAAGGCATTGCTCGAGGACGGCACCGGCACTTCGATCGGGTGGGTCGAGACCTTCTGGTCCTGGGCGTAGGCGCCCTGCTTGTCGTCCTGGTAGAAGGACTGCCAGGCGTCCTTGAATTCGGTCGCTTCGGCCGTGGCCAGGGTCGCCATGAAGGAAGCGAAGCTCTCGTTCAGCCACAGGCCGTTCCACCACTTCATGGTGACCAGGTCGCCGAACCACTGGTGCGCCATCTCGTGCATGATCACTTCGGCCTGCCGGGCTTTCTGCGCCGGGGTCATCTCGGCCTTGTACAGGAAGCCGCCTTCGGCGAAGGTGATCGCGGCGGCGTTTTCCATCGCGCCGTACAGGAAGTCCGGCACCAGCAGCTGGTCGTACTTCTCGAACTGGTACGGGATGCCGAAGTAGTCGTCGAAGAACGTCAGGCCGCTCTTGGTGTAGCGGAACCAGTCGGCTGGCGTTACCTGCTTGGCCACCGACTGGCGCGCGAACAGGCGCATCGGGTACTTGCCGCTCTTGTCTTCCCATACCTGGTAAGGACCGGCGTGCAGCGAGAAGTTGTAGGGGCTGAGTTTCTTCGTGGTCGGGAAGGTCCAGCGCTTGCCGCCGGCGGCGTCCGCGATCTTGTTCTCGCGGGTGGTGGTCACCACGTGCCAGTCGGCCGGGGCGTTGACGGTGACGGTGTAGGTGGCCTTCAGGTCGGGCTGGTCGAACACCGCGAACATCTGGTGCGCGGCGGCCGGCTCGAAGTGCGAGTAGGTGTAGACGCGGCCATCGACCGGGTCGACCATGCGGTGCAGGCCTTCGCCATTGGTGCTGTGCAGGCGCTCGTAGCTGACGGTGACGGTGTTCTTGCCCTTGACCAGGTCTTGCGGCGCCAGCGTGAGGAACCACTGGTTGTAGCTCGGCGCGACGGGCTTGCCGTTGATGCTCAAGGATTTGACGGTGGCCTTGTTCAGGTCGAGCGTGACGGCGGAGTCGATATCCTTGAGGTCGAAGCTGACCGTGGTGGTGCCGGCGAAGCTTTCCTTGCCGGTGAGGGTGAAGTCGAGCACGTAGTCCACGTTCGACACGCGCGCGGAACGGGTCATCGCGTCGGATTCCGACAGGTAGGCGTTTTCGGCGCGTTGCATCGCCGGTGCGGCGGCTGCGGTGTTGAAGGCGAATGCGGAAGCGATGGCGAGTGCCATGGCGCGGGGTGCGAAGGTGTTCACGTGGTCTCCTGGACAGCGCATGCTGGGTGCGCGTTAAAAATAATCGCGCAAGAATAGCATGGGTCAGGTGGGGTTTACATCACATGCATATACGGTTGTGGGGTGCGTACGTTCAAGGTGCAAGTTGACTAAGTGGGGTGCGACGGACTTGGGTTCCAGCCTGCGCCGGAAGTCGTAGGCGCCAGTGGCGCGTACGACGGTTCTAAAACCTGAGCAGAGAATGGCGTCGCTACTGGCCGTCTGCCTCAGCCCGTCGTCCCGGCGAAGGCCGGGACCCAATGTCGTCGCATACCGCTAACGCGCGTATTTACCCCAGCGCCGGATAATCCGTGTACCCCTCCGGCCCCGCATGATAAAACAGCTCCGGCTTCGGCTGGTTCAGCGGTGCATCGACCTTGAAGCGCTTCGGCAGATCCGGGTTCGCGATGAACCACACGCCAAACGCCACGGCATCGGCCTCGCCCGACTCGATCAGCGCCTGCGCACTGTCCTTGGTCAGCTTTTCATTGGCGATGTACACGCCGCCGAATTCCTTTTTCAGGTACGCGCGCAGGCTGTCGTCGCCGATGGCTTCGCGGGCGCAGATGAAGGCGATGCCGCGCTTGCCGAGTTCGCGCGCCACGTAGCCGAAGGTCTCGCGTGGGTTCGAGTCGCCCATGTCGTGTGCGTCGCGGCGCGGGGCCAGGTGCATGCCGACACGGTCGGCGCCCCAGACCTCGATACAGGCATCGGTCACTTCCAGCATCAGGCGGGCGCGGTTCTCGACCGGGCCGCCGTAGGCGTCGGTGCGCTGGTTAGTGGAATCCTGCAGGAACTGGTCGAGCAGGTAGCCGTTGGCGCCATGGATCTCCACGCCGTCGAAACCGGCCAGCTTGGCGTTTTCCGCGCCCTTGCGGTAGGCCGCGACAATGCCCGGAATCTCGGACAGGTCCAGCGCGCGCGGGGTCGGGTAGTCGCGCTTCGGGCGCACCAGGCTCACGTGGCCCTGGGCGGCGATGCTCGATGGCGCTACCGGCGCCTGGCCGTCGAGGAAGACCGGGTCCGAGATGCGGCCGACGTGCCACAGCTGCAGGAAGATGCGGCCACCGGCCTGGTGCACGGCGTCGGTGACGATCTTCCAGCCTGCCACCTGCTCGTCGGACCAGATGCCCGGGGTGTCGGCATAGCCCACGCCCATCGGGGTGACGGCGGTGGCTTCCGACAGGATCAGGCCGGCGGAGGCGCGCTGCACATAGTATTCGGCCATGATCGCGTTCGGCACGCGGGCGCCGCCCACGGCGCGCGAACGGGTCAGCGGCGCCATGATGATGCGGTTGGGGAGTTCGAGTGCGCCTACCTTGATGGGATCAAACATGCTGCTCATGTGGTGTACTCCTAAAGTCCGTCATTGAGTTGGTCGAGGAAGGCCTGGATGGTGTCCTCGTTGCGTTGGAAGAAGATGAACTGGCCGACCCGGCGGGTGTTCACCAGCCCGGCACGCGCAAGCGTGGCCAGGTGGGCCGAGACGGTCGACTGCGACAGGCCGGTGCGCTGGTCGATCAGCTTGCAGCACACGCCGAAATCGAGCGGGTGCTCCTGTTCGGCGAAATGCTGGTGCGGGTCCTTCAGCCAGTGCAGGATCTGGCGCCTGACGGGGTTGGCCAGCGCCTTGTGGATCGCGTCGATGTCCATGGGTTCTTCCTTATATCGGGTTCTTTCGATCCGAATATCGTCATCTTACGATATTCAGAAAAATCCTGCTTGCGGCCGCTATACTCGAGACTTTTTGCGGGAAGAGGAGTACACATGAGCTGGTTCTACCTGTTCATCGCCGGTCTGCTGGAAGTGGCCTGGGCGGTCGGCCTGAAATACACGCACGGGTTCACGCGCCTGATGCCATCGCTGTGGACATTGCTGGCCATGCTGGGCAGCGTCGGTATGCTGGGCCTGGCGCTGCGCAACCTCCCGCTGGGCACCGCCTATGCGGTCTGGACCGGCATCGGCACCGTCGGCACCGCGATCTGCGGCATGGTGCTGCTGAACGAGCCGGCCGGCGCCATGCGCCTGGGCGCGATCGCGATGATCGCCGGCGGCATCATCGCGCTCAAGGTGCTCACGCCCACCTGAGGCCTTATTCGCGGCCGAAGGCCGGGTTGGGGCGGGTGAGGTAGTACCACTCCGAGTTGGCGCCCGCCTTCGCGTCGGGGAACAGGATGCGGCCGCTGAAGTCGGCCGTCACCAGCGTGCCGTCGGCGCGCATGCCGATCTCCTCGCCTTGCTCGACCGGATCGAAACTGGCCCACGCGCGGCTGAAGCGGTCGTCCGCATGCAGCTTGTCGTGCACCACGACCATGGACAGCGCTTCCATCTGGTCGAACGGGATGGGTTGCGGATCCGGCGCCTCGATGAGTTTCAAATGCGCCAGCGTGTTCATGATGGCGCGGTAGGCGACGTCGGGCGAGGCCGGATCGAGGTGCTGGCCGCATTCCAGCGTGAGCGCATAGCCGCCGGTGGTGCGCATGTATTCGGTGGTGCCCACGCCGTAGCGCAGCACGGTTTCCAGTTCGGCGGCATTGCCGCGGCTGCGGCGCTGGACGCCGTCGCCGTAGGCCGCCAGCCAGCCGTCCACGAAACGCGTCACGCCCAGCCGGCGCGCCAGCGCGCGTTCCTGGGCGGCGTGGCTGAACGGCTGCAGCGGACCGTCGTTGTCGAGCGGGCCGACCATCACGAAGGGCAGGCCGCCGGCCGCATTGAAGGAATGCAGGTCGAGCAGCACGTCGTGCTGGGCCAGCAGGGGACACAACCAGTTGGCGATGTGGTCCTCGAAATCCTGCGGGTCGTCCTTCGGGAACAGGTTGCGGTTCAGGTTGCGGTCGCCGTTGCGGGTATTCTGCTGGTAGGCCTTCGGGTTCACGATCGGCACGAAGGTCACGCTGCCGGCGGCGATGTGCAGCCGGCCGCTGTCGATCTCGTCCATCACGCGGCCGATGCCGATGGTGCCGCACACTTCATTGCCATGGGTCGCGCCCATGATGATGACGCGCGGGCCGGGCTGCAGGCCGGTGTAGTTGACGGACTTGAACTGGTAGGTGCTGGGGGAAATCATTGCGTGGCGATCCTGGAGGGATTTTTTCGGGTGCGGGTATTCTATCGGTAAAAGTTGCCCCATGTCGAAGGCGCATGGCATCATCCGGCATGCAGCCAGCCATTCCAACCGCCCGTATCCACGGCCTCGACACCCTGCGCGCGCTCGCCGTCACGCTGGTGGTGCTGCACCACTACGTGCTGTTCGTCAGCGACGCACCCACCTTCGGATGGGTGGGCGAGATCGGCTGGGTCGGGGTCGACCTGTTCTTCGCGCTGTCGGGCTACCTGATCGGCAACCAGATCTTCGCCGCCCTGCGCAGCCCGGGCGGCTTCTCGCTCAAGCATTTCTACGCGCGCCGCCTGCTGCGCACGCTGCCCAATTACTGGGTGGTGCTGGCCCTGTACTTCCTGTGGCCGGCCTTCCGCGGCGACGCCCCGCTGCTGCCGCTATGGAAGTACCTGGCCTTCGTCCAGAACTTCGCGCTGGAGCCGGGCAGCGCCTTCTCGCACAGCTGGTCGCTGGCGATCGAGGAGCAGTTCTATCTCTTGCTGCCGGCCGTGGCCTTGCTCGGCGCCCTGTGGGGCGGGTCGCTGCGGCTGGCCTGGGTGGCGATCGCGCTGGCCTTTGCCGCCGGCATGCTGGTGCGCGCCGAGCTGTGGCAGGACCTGGTTGGAGGCCAGAAGTATCAGCTTTACTTCTATTTCAAGCACATTTATTACTCCAGCTTATGCCGTTTCGACGAGCTGCTGGCCGGCGTCGCGCTGGCGCTGCTGCGCAACCATCATCCCGCGGCGTGGGGCAGGCTCACGCGTCACGGGAACCTGGTGGGCCTGGCGGGGCTGCTGGTGTGCGCCGTAGCGTTCTGGCTATTCATTGACGACCGCTACGGCTTTGCGATCACCGTGTTCGGCTTCCCGCTGCTGGCGCTGGGGTTTTCGCTCTTGATCGCTTCAAGCGTGTCGGAGAATTCGCTGCTGCGCACCGTACGCGTGCCCGGCGCGGGACCGCTGGCCCTGTGGTCGTATGCGATCTACCTGCTGCACAAGCAAGTGTGCGTGCTGGGGGCGACATGGATGGCGACCTACGGTTATGGGGCCGAGTCGCCCCTGACCATCGTGGCCATGCTGGCGCTGTCGGTGCTCACCGGCTGGCTGCTCTACAAGCTGGTGGAGACGCCCTTCATGCGGCTGCGCGAGCGCTACGTGCCGAGCAACGCGGCGCGCCCCGGGCAGCTTACGCCCGCGCCTCGATGACCCCAAAAGCCGCCGGCGCATCGGCCAGGTAAGCCAGGATCGCATTGGCCTGCACATGCGGCTCGTAGCTTGAAGTGTCGCGGATCGCCTGGCGCAGCCCCGGCACGGCTTCCATCGTATGCGGGCTGCGATAGCTGGCCACCAGCAGCTGCGCCAGGTCGACCGGCGCCCCGTTCGTGCGGCGCAGGCGCTGCTCGATTACGCCAAGCAAGGTGCGCTGCATGCGCGGCGTCGGGTTGAGGATTTCGCCAAACACCAGCGGCGTATTGGCGATGGCTTCGCACACCGCGTGCTCGATGGCGTCGGGCTTGAGGTCGGAGGCGATGTCGAAATAGGCCTTGTTCCAGCGCGTGCGCGCATACGGATGGCCGGGCGGGAAGGAATCCACGGTTTCCAGCCCGAGCGCGCGGCTGGCGCGCCCGAGCAGGGTGGCGAGGGTGTCGATCAGCGGCATGATGGGAAGAGCGAATACGTCATGCCGCCAGTGTAGCGCATCAGGCGAAACGGCCGGCCCGGAAGTCGTCGAAGGCCTGGTGCAGCTGCTCGGTCGTGTTCATCACGAACGGACCATGCTGGGCGATCGGCTCGTTCAGCGGGCGTCCCGCCAGCAGGATCAGGCGGGTAGGTTCGATCGCCTTGATGCGCACGCCGTCGGCGCCCGGTGCATTGTCGAGGATCGCCATGCGGGTCTTGCCCACGCCCTTGCCATCGACCACCACTTCGCCCCGGTACACATAGAAGAAGGCGTTGTGCCCCGGGGGGATCGGCTGCTCGAACGTCACCCCGGCCGGGATCTCGATGTCGAGGTAGAGGGGCAGGGTGTGCGCGCGCTGCACCGCCCCGGCCACGCCGTGGGTCTCGCCCGCGATCACCTGCACCGTCACGCCATCGTCATTGGTAAAGCGCGGCACTTCCTCGGCCGGGATGTCGCGGTACCACGGCGCCTGCATCTTGTCCTTGCCCGGCAAATTGAGCCACAGCTGGAAGCCTTCCATCAGGCCCTCGTCCTGCTCCGGCATTTCGGAGTGGATCACGCCGCGCCCGGCCGTCATCCACTGCACGCCGCCATTGGTCACCAGGCCTTCGTTGCCGGCGCTGTCGCGGTGGCGCATGCGGCCATTGAGCATGTAGGTGACGGTCTCGAAGCCGCGGTGCGGGTGCTCCGGGAAGCCGGCGATATAGTCGCCCGCCTTGTCGCTGCCGAAGGCGTCCAGCATCAGGAAGGGGTCGAGGCGGCGCTGCAGGGTACCGGTGAGGACGCGGTTGATCTTCACGCCCGCGCCATCCATCACGAACTGGCCGTTGACCAGGCGTTCGACGCCGCGCGAGGTGGCGATGGTGGAAGTGGTAGTGAGCTCGGTCATGCTGTTCTCCTGTTGGTTGGTGTCGATGCTGCGCCGCGCGTCGCGGATCTTACGCCAGTGCGGCTTCGACCGCTTCGTTGGCGGCCTGCTGGCCATTGGCCGCCGCGTCCGGACCCATGTTCAGGCCCGACGAATAAATGAAGGTGTGGTCGCTCATGCCCAGGAAGTTCAGCAGCATGCGGATGTGCGGCACCTGCGGGTCGGCTTCCACCGGATATACGCCGCCACGGGCGGTGGCCACGTACACCTTCTTGTTCTTCAGCAGGCCTTCCGGACCGGTCTCGGTATAGCGGAAGGTCACGCCGGAACGGGCGATCGCGTCGAACCAGTTCTTCAGCTGCACCGGCATGCCGAAGTTGTACATCGGGGCGCCGATCACGATCACGTCGGCCGCCTGCGCCTCAAGGATCAGGGCGTCGTCCAGGGCCACGCGGGCGGCCTGCTCGGCATTGCGCTGGTCCACCGGGGTGAACAGGGCGCCGACGGCGGCGCCGTCGAGCAGCGGGTGCGGCTGGGCGCCGAAGTCGCGGCGGACGACCTGCGCTTCCGGGTTGCTGGAGACCAGCTTGTCGACGATCAGCTTCGTGACGCGGGTCGATTCCGAATCGTCGCCACGGACGCTGGAGGTGATGTGCAGGATGTTCATGTGGTGTCCCTTTCCAAGAAAATGTTGATGGACACACTGTATAGGTTCCATAATCAAGTCGGAAGCCAGTAAAATGGATAACATTATTCCGCTAGTGAGACAATCATGGACGTCGAACCGAACGACCTGCTGCTGTTTGCCCGTATCGTCGAGGCCGGCAGTTTCAGCCGCGCCGCCGAACGCGTGCAGCTGCCGAAATCGACCGTCTCGCGCCGCATCGCGCTGCTGGAACAGCGTCTGGGCGAGCGCCTGCTGCAGCGGACCACGCGCAAGCTGATGGTCACCGAATTCGGCGCCAGCCTGCTCGAGCACGCGCGCCGGGTCGTGGAAGAAGTGGAGGCGGCCGGCGCGCTGGCCCAGCACCGGCAAGGGGAACCGAGCGGCAAGCTGCGGATGTCGGTGCCGGGCGACTTCGCCCACAGCGGCCTGCACGACGTGATCGCGCGCTTCATCGCGCGCTACCCGCAGGTGTCGGTGGAGATCGACCTGTCGCCGCGCCGGGTCGACCTGATCGCCGAGAATTTCGATATCGCCATCCGCATGGGCGACCTGCCGGACGACGCTTCGCTCAATGCGCGCCCGATCAACCTGGAGACCTTCGGCCTGTATGCCTCGCCCGCCTACCTGGCGCGCCACGGCCTGCCGGAGCACCCGGACGAACTGCTGACGCACCACGACCTGCTGTGCATCCTGAGCCGCACCGGCGGCCCCGCGCCATGGGTGCTCAGCCGCGGCAAGACGCGCTGGGCGCGCGAGCTCAACGCCAAGCTCACGGCCAACTCACCGGGCCTGCTGGCGCGGATCGCCTCGCACGGCGCCGGCATCGCAATCAGCTCGCAGACCTTTGCCGCGCCCTACCTGCTGGCGGGGGAACTGGTGCGGGTGCTGCCGGAATGGGAACTGCCGTCGGCCAGCGGCTGGGCGGTGTTCCCGGGGCGCCGGCTGATGCCGGCCAAGACCCGGGCTTTCCTGGACCTGATGGGTGAAGAGTGCCGCAAGCGCGGGCACGCGGCCTGAATCAGCGCGGGCGGTTGCCCATGGCCTCGCCCAGGCGCACCGAACGCTCCGGCGCCCAGTCCCGGTTGAAGGCGATCGCGCCCTTCTTGAACAGCATCACGATGGTGGAGCCAAGCAGGAAGCGGCCCATCTCTTCGCCCTTCTTCAGCACCACCGGCGGCTGGTCCGGCCCGTAGTGCCATTCGCAGATGCGCGTCATGCGCGGCGGGTTCACCACGCCGTGCCAGACAGTGGCCATGCTGCCGACGATGGTTGCGCCCACCAGGGTCATCACGAAAGGACCGTGTTCCTCGGACTCGAACACGCAGACCACGCGCTCGTTGCGGGCGAACAGGCCCGGCACGCCGCGCGCGGTGGTCGGGTTCACCGAGAACAGCTTGCCCGGCACGTAGATCATGCGCGTCAGGCGCCCGTCGCAGGGCATGTGGAGGCGGTGGTAGTCCTTGGGGCTCAGGTAGAGGTTGGCGAAGTGGCCGTGCCGGAAGTGCGCGGCAAGGGTGGCGTCGCCGCCCACCAGTTCGACGGACGTGAATTTATGTCCCTTGGCCTGGAAGATGTGGTGGTCGTCGATGTCGCCGAACTGGCTGATGGCGCCGTCCACCGGGCAGATAAAGTCGGCCTGGGCCAGCGGCCGGACGCCCTCGCGCAGCGGGCGGGTGAAGAATTCGTTGAAGCTGGTGTAGCTGGCGATATCCGAATTGGCCGCCTCGTCCATGTTGACGCCGTACTTGCCCACGAACCAGCGGATCAAGCGCGTGGTCATGGCGCCGCCCTTGGCGCCGGCGACGCGGCCGGCGAAGTTGGTCAGCGCCGTTTTCGGCATCACATATTGGGGCAAGACTTTTAAACGGGACACTTTGACAGGCCTCTAGGTGTGGAATCGATGGCGAATTATAGCGGTGATAATGGCCGAAAACGCATGTTTGTCGCCACGGCAGCGCGCCGGTGTATGCGCGTGCAATAGAAAAGACATGCATATCGGAAACTACGGGACATCGGCAGTTGCTTCTGAGACAATCTCGCTCCCTCTCTCTGTTGAAGCATCCATGTCCTCCGCATTTCGCCCGTTTCGCATGACCGCCCTGGCTGCCGCCGCCAGCCTGTGCCTGCCCGCCGCCTTCGCCCAGCAGGCGCCCGCCGCATCCAAGCCGGTCACCAGGCAGGAGGACAAGAAGATCCAGCAGGTCGAAGTGAAAGGCACGGCCGACGCCTATGACCCGCGGCGCGACGACACCGCCACCAAGATCGTGGTGAACAGCGAAGAGATCACCAAGTACGGCGACACCAATGTGCTGGACGTGCTCAAGCGGGTGCCGGGCATCACCGTCAACAGCGCCAATGGCCGCGGCGGCGAGATCCGCATGCGCGGCCTCGGAGCGGGGTACACGCAGGTCTTGATCAACGGCGAGCGGGCGCCGGCCGGCTTCTCGATGGATTCGCTGGCCCCCGACACCATCGAGCGCATCGAAGTGCTGCGCGCGGCCAGCGCCGAGTTCTCGACGCAATCGGTGGCCGGCACCATCAACATCATCCTCAAGCGCGCCGTGAAGAACCGCCAGCGCGAACTCAAACTCGCGGCCCAGGCCGCGAGCAATGGCTGGGGGCCGAACGCCAACCTGCAATTGTCCGACCGCGAAGGCGCGTTTTCGTATTCGGTGTCGGCCAACGCCGCCCAGGACCGCTTCGAGTTCGATTCCTCGGGCGTGGAAACGGGCGTCTCGCCCACCGGCCAGCCCACCATGCTGCGCACCATCCGCCTGCCGCAGAAGGGCCAGTTCACCTTCCTGAACCTGAGCCCGCGCCTGAACTGGACGCTGGCGCCGGACAATACGATCACCTCGCAGACCTTCCTCAACCACAACCGCTTCCGCAACCGGGTCGGCACCGAGACCACGACCATCATCGGCCCGCCGCCGGCCTACCCCAACATGGTGCCGACCTACCGCAACGAGGGCACCTACCTGCGTTCGGACCTGACCTGGGCCCGCAAGTTCGCATCAGGCGCGAAGCTCGACCTGAAGATCGGCGCCTCGGCCGGCCAGAGCGACAACGCCTCGCAGCGCTCGGCGTTTGCCGCCAATGGCGCCGCGCTGCTCGATACCGACATCGCCCTGGCCAACCGCGACCGCGGCCTCAATTCCACCGGCAAGTACAGCCGCACCCTGAAACAAGGCCATACCCTGGCCTTCGGCTGGGACGGCGGGGTCGACACCCGCACCGACGAGCGCAGCGAACGCAATGCCCTGCTGGGGCCTGCCGCCCAGCCGCGCGACGAAGAGGCCGAGGCGCGCGTGCGGCGCCTGGCGCTGTTCGCCCAGGACGAATGGAACATCACGCCGCAGTGGTCGATGTACCTGGGCGCGCGCTGGGAAGGCATCCGCACCCACGTCGAGGGCAATGTGTTCGGCACGGCGCGCGCCGGCTCCAATGTGTGGAGCCCGATCATGCAGACGCTGTACAAGATCCCGGGCAAGAAGGGCGACCAGCTGCGCCTGGCCGTGACCCGCACCTACAAGGCGCCGAGCGTGCAGAACCTGACGCCGCGGCGCCAGACCAGCGACAACAACAGCTCGACCGAGCCGGATTACCAGGGCAACCCCAACCTGAAACCGGAACTGGCCTTCGGCATCGACGCCGCCTACGAGCATTACTGGGCCGAAGGCGCGCTGCTGTCGATCAGCGTGTCCTCGCGCCGCATCAGCGACTTTACCCGCACCCTGGTGTATTTCGACGGCGGGCGCTGGATCGCCACGCCGAGCAACCAGGACAGCGCGCGCACCCGCTCTTTGGAGATCGAGACCAAGTTCCCGCTCAAGGCCGTCATGAGCGACGCGCCTGCGGTCGACCTGCGCGCCAGCGTCACCCGCAACTGGTCGCGGGTCGAATCCGTTCCCGGCCCGGACAACCGCCTCGACCAGCAGACGCCTTTGTCGCTCAACCTGGGCGCCGACTACAAGGCCGGCGCGCTCACCGCCGGCGGCAGCTTCGCCTACCGCAGCGGTGGGCCGTTCCGCGCTTCGCTCAACCAGCGCGGCTACGCCTTCGCGCGGCGCGACCTGGAAGTGTATGGACTGTGGAAGTTCGACCCGCAACGCCAGCTGCGCGTGGCCGTGAGCAATGTGCTGCGCCAGGGCTACGAGACCGAGAGCACCTATATGGATGATCGCATCGGCTCCCAGACCCGCTACTTCATGTACCCGAACGGCGTGCGCGTGCGCGCCACGTATGAACTGAAATTCTGAACCTACCTTCGAAGAGTCCATGTCCCTGTTTATCCCGTTCCGCCTGACCGCGCTTGCTGCCGCGCTCAGTATCTGCCTGCCTGCGCTGGCGCAGGACAAGCCCGCCACCACCAAGCCTGAGGACAGCAAGAAGATCCAGCAGGTCGAAGTCAAGGGCAGCGCCGACAGCTACGATCCGCGCCGCGACGACACCGCCACCAAGGTCGTCGTGAACAGCGACGAGATCGTCAAGTACGGCGACACCAGCGTGCTGGACGTACTCAAGCGCGTGCCCGGCATCACCGTCAACAGCGCCAATGGCCGCGGCGGCGAGATCCGCATGCGCGGCCTGGGCAGCGGCTACACCCAGGTGCTGGTGAACGGCGAACGCGCGCCGGCCGGCTTCACGCTGGAAGCGCTGGCGCCCGAGTCGATCGAGCGCATCGAAGTGCTGCGCGCGGCCAGTGCCGAGTTTTCCACCCAGTCGGTGGCCGGCACCATCAACATCATCCTCAAGCGCTCGGTGAAGAACCGCCTGCGCGAAGTGAAGCTGGCGGCCCAGGCCTCCAGCAGCAGCTTCGGCCCGAATGCGAACCTGCAGATGTCGGACCGCGACGGCGGCTTCTCGTACTCGGTATCGGCCAGCGCGGCCCAGGAGCGCTTCGACAGCGAAGCCACCGGCATCGAGGTGGGCACGGCCCCTGGCGGCGCCACCGACATGCTGCGCACCCTCGCCATGCCGCAGGACGGCCAGTTCACTTTCCTGAACCTGAGCCCGCGCCTGAACTGGACGCTGGCGCCGGACAACACCATCACCTCGCAGAGCTTCATCAGCGCCAACCGCTTCCGCAACAACGTGCACCAGCGCACCACCACCCTGATCGGCAGCGCACCGCTGCAGCCGGACCTGCGCACCCACATGGGCAACGAAGGCGCGTCGCTGGCGACGGACCTGAGCTGGGCCCGCAAGTTCGCCGACGGCGCCAAGCTCGACCTGAAGCTCGGGATCTCGGGCAGCGAAGGCGAAAACCTGTCGGACCGGCGCGGCGCCGGCCTGGATACGCGCGTGGTCAGCGAGAACACCGACCGCGGTTTCAAGGCCACCGGCAAGTACACCCGCACGCTGGACAAGGGCCATACCCTGGCCTTCGGCTGGGACGGCAGCGTGGACGACCGCGACGACGAGCGCGTCGAACGCGCCGTGTTCGCAGGACCGGCGGGGCAGCTGCCGGACGAATTCACCGAGGCGCGCGTGAAGCGCCTGGCGGTGTTCGGGCAAGACGAGTGGAACATCACGCCGCAATGGTCGATGTACCTGGGCGCGCGCTGGGAAGGCATCCGCACCCATGTCGAGGGCAATACCTTCGGCAAGGTGGACGCCAGTTCCAGCGTCTGGAGCCCGATCATGCAGACGCTGTATAAACTCCCGGGCAGCAAGGGCAAGGGCGGCGACCAGTTCCGCCTGGCCCTGACGCGCACCTACAAGGCCCCCGGCATCGGCAACCTGAGCCCGAACCGCCGCACCAGCGAGAACAACAGCTCGACCCAGCCCGACTACGTCGGCAACCCGAACCTGAAACCCGAACTGGCCTTCGGTGTCGACATCTCGTACGAACACTACTGGGCCGAGGGCGCCCTGGTGTCGGTCAGTGCGTCGTCGCGCCGCATCAGCGATTTCACCCGCTCGCTCACCTATTTCGACGGCGCGCGATGGGTAGTCACGCCATCGAACCAGGACAGCGCGGTGACGCGCACCCTGGAAATCGAAACCAAGTTCCCGCTCAAGGCCGTCATGGTTGACGCGCCACCGATCGACCTGCGCGCCAGCATCAACCGCAACTGGTCGCGGGTGGAATCGGTGCCGGGCCCGAACAACCGCCTCGACCAGCAGACGCCCTTGACGGTCAACCTGGGCGCCGACTACAAGGCGGGCTCCCTGAGCGCGGGCGGCAGCTTCGCCTACCGCACCGGCGGCCAGGTCCGGTCGTCGCTGAACCAGTACGTGTACACCTGGGCGCGCCGCGACCTCGAGGCGTACGCCCTGTGGAAGTTCGATCCGAAGCGCCAGCTGCGGGTTGCGCTGGCCAATGTGCTGGGCGACGACTTCTTCTACGAGAACACCTATGCGGACCCCAGGTTCGGGACCCAGACCCGCAGCGTGATCTTCCCGAACAGCATCCGGGTGCGCGCCACCTATGAACTGAAGTTCTGATCCGGCGCCACCTCACCCGCCAGCCCGGCCGCGCGCCGGGCTTTTTCTTGGGCGTGGAATTCTCGATTGCTATGTCATAGCAATAAAATATACCTTGTCATGTTTACAATGTACCAATCTCTGGCATATAGTTGTTCGCACAAACCGAATAACTATTTCTGGAGATTGGAATATGACCCTGCTGCGCCCGCGCCACCTTGTTCTCATCGCCGGGCTGTCCGCCCCGGCCTTCGCCCAGCAGTCCGCCACGGAAAAACCGGTGCAGCAGGTGGAAGTGAAGGGGACGACCGAAAGCTACGACCCGCGCCGCGACGACACCGCGGCCCGTATCGTGGTGGGGCGCGAAGAGATCGCCCGCTATGGCGACACCACCGTGGCCGACATCCTCAAGCGCGTTCCCGGCGTGACCGTCACCACCGGTTCCGGGCGCAGCACCGAGGTACGCATGCGCGGCCTGGGCAGCGGCTATACCCAGATCCTGGTGAACGGCGAGCGCACCCCGGCCGGCTTCGCACTCGACACGCTTTCGCCCGACATCATCGAACGCATCGAGGTGCTGCGCGTGGCCACCGCCGAATTCTCGACCCAGGCCGTGGCCGGGACCATCAACATCGTGCTGCGCAAGAAGGTGGCCAAGCGCCAGCGCGAGGCCAAGCTTGGCTACCTGCTCTCCGAAGACTTCCGCGGTCCCACCTTCAGCACCCAAGTGGCGGACCGCGGCGAGAAATCGTCATGGTCTTTTTCGGCCAGCGGCAACCACGACAGCCTGTCGCGCGAATGGCGCGGGATCGAGGAAAACACCCGTCCGAACGGGGTGGTCGACCTGTACCGCGAGACGGTCGGCCCCGAGGAAGGCCGCATGAACCGGCTGAACCTGAGCCCGCGCCTGAACTGGACCCTGGACAACGGCGATACCCTGGCCTGGGAAACCATCGCCAACAGCAGCAGCTTCCGCAACAACGCGCACCCGATCGTCACGACCTACATCGGGCGAGCGCCGGCGGTCCCCGACCTGTATACCTTCGGCGAATTCGACGACCGCATGGTGAAATCCGACCTGAACTGGACCAGGACCATGGCCTCCGGCCTGAAGCTGGACATGAAGATCGGCGCCGAATGGTCGTCGCGCAAGATGTATGTGCGGCGCTCTGGGCTGGACGGCGCCGGCCGGCCCGAGACTGACGGCCACACCCTGTCCGATTCCCATGCGCGTGGCGCCAATTCAACCGGCAAGGCCACCCGCGCCTTTGACGGCGGCCACGTGCTGGCGCTGGGCTGGGACCTGCGCATCAATGAAAGTTCGGACATCCGGATGGAGCGCGACCGGGTGCGTCCCTTGCCGCCCGGCTTCCTGCTGGACGAGGATTTCCGCACCAGCATCAGCCGCGCCGCGCTGTACGTGCAGGACGAATGGACCGTCAACCCGCGCTGGTCGCTCTACATGGGCACCCGCTGGGAAGGCATACGGACGCGCTTCGCCGGCAACAGCGTGGAGGCGGCGCGCGTGCATTCGAGCGTCCTCAGTCCCATCCTGCAATCGCTCTACAAGCTTCCCGGCGCGAAGGGCCGGCAACTGAGGCTGGCGCTGAGCCGCACCTACAAGGCCCCAGACCTGGAAGCCATCGTGCCGCGCCGCCAGGCCTGGGAAAACAACAGCGCCACCGAAGCCGACTACCAGGGCAATCCGAACCTGAAGCCGGAACTGGCCTGGGGCATCGACGCCGCCTATGAACACTACTGGGCCGAAGGGGCGATGGTCTCGGTGGCCGGCGCGCTCAAGCGCATCGACGACGTCACCAGCAACGACATCTATTTCGACGGCCTGCGCTGGATCTACACGCCGGTGAATGCCGACCGCGCCACCATGCGCAGCATCGATATCGAGACCAAGTTTCCGCTCAAGGCCTTGTTCGCCAATGCTCCCGCGATCGACCTGCGGGCGAGCGTGAGCCGCAACTGGTCGCGGGTGGAGTCGGTGCCGGGGCCGCACAACCATATGGAGCAGCAGGTGCCGCTCACGGCCAACCTGGGTATCGATTACAAGTCCGGCAAGCTGGCCACCGGCGCCAGCCTGGCGCACCGGCGCGGCGGCTACGTGCAGGTGGTCGCCAATCGCGGCTTTTACCGCGAGGCCCGCACTGCGCTCGATACCTATGCCGTGTGGACCTACAACCCGAAGCTCGCGCTGCGGTTGGCGCTGTCGAACCTGCTCGGCGAGGCCAATGTGTTCGAGCCGAGCTACTCCGATCCGGTGCTGGGCCTGGAAAAGCGGCGCTGGATCTACCCGAACGGGCCGAGCCTGCGCACGACGCTGGAGATGAAGTTCTGACGCCTCAATGGGCGGCGGCGTGGGTGTCTTGCACGTGGTGGGTGCGGAAGTAGCGCCACGCGACCACGATGGCGATCGCCTGCATCGCCGCGCACAGCAGGAAGTGGCTGCCGATGCGCCAGTCGCCCTGCGGCAGGTGGCTGACGGTGGCCAGGATGGCGGTGCCCAGCAGCGGCGTGATGATGACCCCCAGGCTGCTGATCGACTGCAGGGAGCCCATCAGCTCGCCCTGCTCGTTGGCGGGGGTGGTTTTCGACACGATCGCCTGCAGCGAAGGGCCGGCCGCGAAGGCCAGCACATTGCACAGGATCAGGGCGTACATCATCCAGCCTTGGGTCGCCAATCCATACCCGAGGAAGGCGAAGGCGCCCGAGGTGATCCCCAGCAGCGACAAGCGCACCTCGCCGAAGCGGCGGATCAGCACCGCCAGCAGGCCGGCCTGCACCACGGCCGACACCAGGCCCACGCAGAACATGGCGATGCCGTTGTCGCGCGGGGTCCAGTCGAAGCGGAAGGTGGTGTACAGCACCCAGGTCGATTGCAGCATCATCTGGCCGAAGGTGACCAGGGTCAGGACGATGACCAGGCCGCGGATGTCCTTGCGCCGCACCAGGCGCAGCAAGGCCGCCAGCGGGTTCAGCCGCTTCCAGGCAAAGGGCGCGCGCGCGCCGGCCGGGAGCGACTCCGGCACGAAGAAGAACCCGTAGACCAGGTTGGCCGCGCCCAGCAGCGCGGCCACGTAGAAGGGCAGGTGCAGGTTGTTATTGCCCAGCAGGCCGCCCAGCATCGGGCCGCAAATGAAACCCAGGCCGAAGGCGGCGCCAATCTTGCCGAAGCTCTTGGCGCGGTTTTCCTTGGTCGAGATGTCCGACGCATAGGCCGCGGCCACCGACATGCTGGCCGAGGACATGCCGCCGATGATGCGGCCGACGAACAGCCAGGCCATGCTGGGCGCCCAGGCCGTGACCAGGAAATTGATGCACATCCCGGCCATGGAATACAGCAGCACCGGGCGGCGCCCGACCCGGTCGCTCAGCGCGCCCAGCGCCGGCATGAACAGGAACTGCAGCACGCCGAAGGTCGCGGCCAATACGCCGAACCACAATGCCTGCTCGTCCCGGCTGGGGAAGAACTGGCCGACCAGCAGCGGCATGACCGGGACGATCAGGCCGATGCCGAGCATGTCGATGAAAATGCAGACCAGGACGAAATTCAGGTTGCCGGTGCTGGGTTTCTGAAGCGCAGTGGTGCTGGTCATGCATGCCTCGGGCTGTCGACGAGGGCTTATCTTAGCACTGGTGTTGGTATTCAGGAATCTTTTGTGGCGCCCCATTCGGCGGCAAAGGCGCTGCGGAAGGCCTCCAGCAGGGCCATGCGCTCGCCGGCCAGCGCGCGCCCGCCTTCGGTCTGCATCATGGCGGGCAGGGTGCCCAGCTTGGCCTGGATGTGGTCGAGCGAATAGGCGCGGTCGTCGAGCGGGCGGCTGGTGGCCAGCGGGTCGCTCGGGTGGGCCAGGCCGCTACCCATCCGTCCCGCCGTGTAGAACATGCGCGCCAGGCCGACGGCGCCGAGCGCGTCGAGGCGGTCGGCATCCTGCACGATCTTCGCTTCCAGCGACTCGGCGGCAATCCTGGCCGAGAAACTGTGCGCCTCGATGGCGTGGGCCACCGCGTCCAGGCGCTCCGGCGGGAAGCTCATCCAGGCCAGCTGGTGGCGCGCCAGTTGGGCCGAGCGGCGTGAGGCCTGGGCGCGGTCCGGGTCGTCCTTGGGCAGGTTGACCAGGTCGTGCAGGTAGCAGGCGGTCATCACCACCAGCGCGTCGGCTTCCGGGTGGCGTTCCAGCAGGGCCTGGGCGTTGCGCCACACGCGTTCCAGGTGGTTGCTGTCGTGGGCGCCGTCGCCTCCGCTGCCGCTGGCGGCAAGGGCGGCCAGGCGCGGGCGCCAGCTGGCGAGGTCAGTCTGCGGTTCGTTGTTCATGGAGCTCTTCGATGGGTAATGGCGGTGTCGCGCGCTGCGACAGGGCGTCGGCGCGGGCGTTCTTGTGGCGCGGAATCCAGCGCAGCGTGGCGCCGGGCAGGCGCGCGAGCAGGGCGCGCGCGCGGTCGCGGTAGCTGCGCAGGATAGGGGAGCTGGCGCTGTCGGGGGCGTTGACGTCGTCGATCACGACCTGGCTGTCGCCGTAGACGACGAGCTGCGCGGCGCGTTCGTGGACGGCCGCTTCGAGGACAGCGATCAGGGCGCAGTATTCAGCTTCGCTGCTGTTGCCGTAGCCGGCTTCGCGCGACATTTCAATATGCACGCCGCCGGGGCCTTCCAGGACGGCGCCAATGCCGCAGCGGCCCGGGTTGGGGCGGGCGGAGCCATCGAACCAGGCGCGCCATGCCGGGATGGCGGCAGTCGTGGTGTCGCGCCGCGCCTGCGAAGCATCGGCCAGCGCCTGGCGCGCCACGGCGCCCTGTTCGCTGCGCAGGCGCGCCTCGGCGCGTTCGGCCAGCAGGTTTTCGAGTCCCGCGGTCCCGGCGCGCAAGGTCAAGGTGCTGCGCAGTGCGTCCGCTTCCGGTATCCCGGTGCGTTCGGCAAGCTTGCGGCTGGCGGCGAGTTCTCCCTTGAAGGCGGCTGCGACTAAGGCGGTGTGGTCGGTCATGGGCCGAAGCATAGCAAATGCTGTCCGGGGGTGAGGATTTCCGCCCGCTCAATCTATTGCTTCGTTAACCCCAAAACGTCGTTCCCGCCTGCGCGGGAACGACGTGCATCATGCGGTGGCCGGAATGTCGGCCGCTAACTTAACGACGATACGGATTGGTCGGCCGGTTATCGTAGCGGTTCGGCACGCCGTCTCCATCGACATCGCGGTCACGACTGTTGCGCACGCCGTCGTTGTCGAGGTCGCGGTCGTAGCGGTTCGGCACGCCGTCGCGGTCGGTGTCGCGGCGGCCGTCGCGGTAGCCGCGGCCATCGCGGTAGCCGTCGCGGCCGTAGCCCCGGTCATCGCGGTAGCCACCGGCATACACCGGCTGGTAGCCGCGGCGCTCGTAACGGTCGGGGATGCCGTCGCGGTCGCGGTCGCGGCCGCCGTACGGGGTCCAGCGCGCCGGTTCCATGTACCAGCGGCCCTGGCGCTGGCGCCAGCTCGGTGCGGCGTAGGCGTAGCCCGGACGGGCGGCGACCCAGTGGCCGCCGACCCAGCTGTGGCGATGGCCGCGCCATTCCCAGTAGCCGGGCGCCCAGACATAGCCGTGGCGCGGGCCGGGAACGTGTTCGTAGATCGGCGCCGGCGGAGCCGAGCCAATATAGACTTGGAAGTCTTGCGCCATCGCTGGCAGCGGCGCGAAAGCGGCGCCAATGGCGATCAGGGCGGCGAGGGTAAAGGTACGGGTTGCGGTGGGCTTCATGTCGGTCTCCAGTTCCAAAAACGGATGACCCACTATATCGCCGCTGTTTGCCCGCGGGGCGCTTTGAAAGAGATGCTTACAACTGATACAGGTGGTGCCGGAAACTTCAGAGGAGGCTGATACAAACAGCCGCGCTGCCTGCCGCCCACTGTCGCGCCAGGGCGACAGCGGGGCGGCGTGCGGCACTCATCCACGGCTCCCGGCGGCCAGTTTCTCTTCACCGGTCAGGCGCTTGGCGCTGACCGTCACCACGGCCATCTTGTCGCCACTGGCAACCATCGTGGCGTCGGCGCTGTAGCTGCGGGCCTGGGCTTCGGGGATCGCGTCCATCAGGTAGCTTCCCGAGACGCCGAGGCTGATGGCGACGACGAAAACGGCTTCCATGTGCTTGGTGATGTTCATGGTGTTTCTCCTTGCGGGTGGGTTGTCGATGTGTGTACTTTAGGTCAAGCGATTCCACGCCGCGAGCCGATTGCGACGGGACGCGGAAAACGCGGGACAGGCTGCGGAAAAGCCCCCGTGAACGCGCGTACCGCACGGCCCAATGGATGGGTTTCATCCGCCCCCGGCTAGGCTCCTGCACAGCGGCCGTCCCCGGGCCGCGCCTGGGAGCGGACCGCGCATGACAGCCACACTCGCATCACTGATGGGTTACTTCGCCGCCGGCCGTACCGCGCGCCGGCGTGCGCGCAACCTGCGTAGCGCGGCCCGGCCCGCGCCCGCGCCGCGGCTGCGCCTGAACGGCCTGGTCCTGCTGGCCTGCGGCGTGGTGGTGCTGGGCGCCGTGGTGCTGGCGCAATCGGCGCGTTCGCTGTCCGCCGCGGCGGGCGGCGCGGCGCCCGAAGGCGTTGCTGCGCTGGCCACGCTGGAGCCGCTGCTGGGCGGCGCGACGATCCGCGTGCCGCAGGAGCCGGGCATCGCGATCGTGCAGCACGGCGGCGCCGCGCTGGTGGTCGCGTCCAGCATGCGGATGGACGCGCCGCTGCGCATCGACCTGTGTTCCCAGCTGCCGCTGCGGATCGGCTATCCCTTCACTGAAGCGGCCGCGTTCGGGGCGTCCCGCACTGTGCTGCTCGCCGCGCAGGGCTCGGCCATGCCGCGTATCGACCTGCGCGGCGACGCCCGCGACGCGCTGCGGCTGGCGTGGAACGCGGGCGCCGGCCGGGCCGCATGGACGGGCGACGCCGCCGGCGGCGCGGTGGCGCGCGGCGCGCGCGGGGAGGGCCGGCTCGGCCAGTCGGGCTGGCTGGTATGGAAGGAGGGCGCGCTCAGGTTCACGCGCCGCGCCAGCGCCGCCTGCCCGGGGGCGGGCGAACTGCTGATCCAGCGGGTCGGGCCGGGCGCGGCGGGAACGGGACTGGTGCAGGCCTTCGGTTCCGGCGCCAGCCCGGCGGCGCTGCAGCTGGCCCCGGGTGACTACCTGGTGCCGGCGACCAAGGCGCGCGCGCTGGAAGACGCGCTGCTGTTCGAGCGCCTGCACCAGCATGGGCTGATTCGCCTGGGCCACGGCGGCCTGGTCGAGATCGCGCCGCGCGACCTCGCGGCCTGGCTGGCGGCGCCCGCGGACGGCCGGGCGCCGCTGCCCGGCTGGGACAAGCTGCAGCTCGACGCCGAAGGGCGCAAGCTGCTCGAGCGTCTCTACTACCGCGCCGACGGCGCCTTCGTGCGCGAGCAGGCCAGGGTGTTCAACAGCGAGCGCCGCTTGCTGGCCTGGCGCGTGCGGCCGGGCGCCGAGCGCCCGTGGCAGGCCAGCGTCGGCGGGGTGCCGGTGACGCAGACCGACGGGCTGCCGGTGGCCGCGATGCGCCTGTTCGCCCGCCTGCCGGAGGGCTGGGCGCCATGGCGGCGTGTCGGCGCGTGGGATGGCGGCGGCGCGGCCCGTACGGCGGCCCTGGCGCTGGATGCGGCAGGGCCGGTCGACCTCCTGCTGGCCGGCCGCGTGCGCCGGGTCGAGGGCGCCACTGCCGCCATGACCGGCGCCTGCGACGGGCGCGCCTGCCGCGACCCGGACGCCGTGCAGCGGGTGCGCCTGGCGCCGCTGCCGGGCGCGCGCCGCATCGTGCTCGAGGTCGAGCCGCTCGACCTGGCGCAACTGGCCGGCGGCGCCGATGCCGCCTACCGCCACCTGCGGCTCGACGGCGGCGCGCTTGCCTGGCATGCGCTGCCGGCGGCGACTGCGCCGGCCCGGTCGGCGCTGGCCGAGGTGAACCTGGCGGACCGCCATGGCCAAGCCCTGTGGTCCGATGGCCGGGCCAGCGCGGTGGCGCAGGCCGCCGGACTCGGGCCGCTGCTGGGTGTGCACCGCGAGCACGCGTCCAGCGTCGCCGGCATGCTGGCGCGCTTGCCGGGCAGCGCGCACGCGGCGCAACTGACGCTCGACCTGCACCTGCAGGCAGCCGCGCAGGCCGCGCTCGACTGCATCGGCTTGCGCGAGGGCAAGTGGGACGGCAAGACCTGCACCGGCTTTCATGCGGCGCCGGCCAGGCGCCAGGCCGGCCTGGTGCTGCTCGACGCCGGCAACGGCGACGTGCTGGCCGCAGCCGGCGCCGGCATGGGCGTGGCCGATCCGGCGCGCTGGCCGGAGGTGCGCGACTTCGACCGCGCCGACCCGGCGCGCAGCCCGCTACGCCTGCCGGCCTTCCAGCACGACGGCGGCGCCCAGCGGGCGCCCGGGTCCACCTTCAAGATCGTCACCGCACTGGGGGCGGAGGCGGCGGCGCGCAAGGACGCGCAGCTCGAGCGCCTGCTGCAGGGCCTGCCCCTGGCCGACATCGATGCGATGGCGCGCGACGCGGGCTATGGCTTCCGCACCGCAGCGCCGGCCTACCCGGACGCTGGCGGCGCCCGCATCACGAACTTCCGCGAACAGCAGGCCGGCATCCGTGCCGTGGAGGGACGCCTGGGCCTGGCGCAGGCAATGACGCACAGCATCAACACCTGGTTCGCCTGGACCGCCGAGCTGGGCGACCGCAGCCTGGGCGGACGGCCGCAGGGCGGCACGCCGGGCGTGATGGAACTCGAACCGGGTGCGCTCGATGGCGTGCGCCCGGTGGCCGGCATGGCGCGCAAGCTCGGCTTCGGCGCCAAGCTGCGCCTCGACGGCGGCCTGCTGCCGGAAGACTATGCCTGGTCGAGCTGGGACGCGCTGCAGGCCAGCGCCTCCCGGCTCGACCCGATCCAGACCCGGCACGAGGTGCGCCAGATGGCGATCGGCCTGCGCATGCAGGCCACCCCCCTGCAGATGGCGCTGGTGGCCGGCGCGGTGGGACAGGGCAGGATCGTCGCGCCGCGCCTGCTGCTGGCGCTGGACGGCAAGGGCGCCACGGCGCAGCCGGGGCCGGAACTGGGCGTGCGCCTGGACCGCATCCGCGCGGGCATGAAGGGCGTGGTCGATAGCGGCACCGCGGCCGGCGCCTTCCGCGGCAAGGCGTTCGACAGCCTGCGTCCCGGCCTGTTCGGCAAGACCGGCACCGCGCCCACCGGCGACGATGGCCTGGCCACGGTCTGGTTCACCGGCTGGCTGGAGCCGGGCAGCTTGCCGGGCCAGACGCGGCGCCTCGCGTTTGCCGCGTTTGTCAGCCAGTCGAGCCTGACGGGCGGCGCCCATGCCGCCCCCATCGTCGCGGCGCTGCTGCGTTCGGTCCAGCAGCAATCCCATGAAAAGAAGGGGGAATGAGCATCTCCTGAGCGCCTCGTTTTTGTGTTTGTATGGCATCATCTGTTGACAATCCGCTCTTGCGGATGGCCATCGAGGACGAGGAAGGTATGCGTTTGCCGGGAACCCGGTACCAGGAGCACGGTTGGGAGCAGGTCCGCAAGTTGCTGGGCCAGTGCTCGCTGCAGGCGCTCGCCCATCTCGGCCCCGCCCGTTTGCTGGACGGCGACGACGCCCTGCTGCCCGAGTATGTCGACGCCGTCGCGCGGGCGCTGCGTGCCGGCGGCAGCCGCGCCGCCATGGCCGGCAACAGCTACGGCGACACCGTGCTCGACCTGTCCCTGACCCTGGCCTACGAACTGCAGGCGCGTCCCGCCGACTGGGCCGCCCTGTGCGCGGCGGTGGCGGGCGAGCATGCGCGCATCGGCCCGTTCTGGATGGCGCCGGGCGGCGACGCGCTGCTGCGCAAGAAATTCAACGACCTGTACGCCGTCCTGCGCGACAAGGTCGACAGCGACAACTACCAGGCCGCCTGCGGGCGTTCCTGCAGCCCGAACCGAATGTACGCCTACCGCATGCTCGACACGGCGTATGGCGAGGTGGCGCGCCTGTTTGCCGCCTGGCGCGAGCACCGCGCGCAAGTGGGCGCCATCCTCGGGCGCGAGGTGCAGGCCGAACCGATCGAGGCGCGCCAGTTGCGCGGCCGCGCCGATTGCCGCCCGGAGTGGATCATGCGCTGGAGCGAGACGCTGGAAGGCTTTACCGGCGCGCCCGGTCCGCTGCACACGCGCTCCAAGCGCTTCGCCAGCCTGAAAGGCAGCGCCGACAAGATTGCGGCGATGCTGCGCGAGATCGGCGAATATGAAGCCCTGTCGGCCAACCAGGACCGCGACTGGCTGCAGGATGCGAGCGACGCCACCGCCTGGCTGGACGACTACTGGCGCGTGCTGGACGAATCCAGCCAGGCCAGCACGCCGGGCCCGGACCAGCTGTTGGAAGCGCGCCAGGATGAACTCGACCTGGCCGGGCTGGAGCTGGAGGATGCCGGGGAGACGGCCCAGGCTCCCGTGCTGCTGGACCAGGCGCTGGCGGCGCGGGTTTCACTGTCCCCCCGCTTCCTCTTGATGGCAGCGGCGGCGCAGGAGCGCGGCAGCTGGGCGGGGCAGGTGATGGCAGGCGATTCGCTGCCGGTGCGGCTGGCCGTCTACCTGAAACTGCTGGGGCCTTTCGACGACAGCTATCCGTCCGAATGGCTGGACCCAGCCACGGGCGAGCTGCCGACGATGCAGCAATTGGCGCTGCTGGACGAAGTCTCGCTGCCCACCTTGCGCAAACGGCGCGACGCCGCCATTGCCCGCTTGGGCGCGGCGGCAGGATAGATGGAGGAATCTTGATGGAGATGACAGAACTGGACCGCAAGCTGCAGGCACAGCTGCTGGCAGGACGCCGGGTCGAGGGCGACCGGCTGGTGCTGGCCGACGCTGTGCTGGTGGCGGCGCTGGACGGCAGCCGGCCCTTGACGGCGGGCGAACGCAGCGCGCTGCAAGCCTCGCCCTTGACCGCGCGGCGCCTGCGCAGCCTGGCCGACGCGCGCCGTGCCAGGGCCGCGCCGCGCGGCTGGCGTGGCAGCGCCGGCATGCTGCGCGCTGCCGACAGCGGCGCCGGGCCCGGCTTGCTCGCGACCGACGACGGCGCCTGGCGCCTGCATTTCGTCGATGGGCGCGTGATCCTGCAGCTCGATGCGCAGTCGGCGCTGGCCGCCACGCTGCTGCGCGAGGCCCCCTTGCTGCGGGTGCGCGACGGCGCCGGCGGCACCGTGCTCGAAGGACGGCTGGACAGCGACGGCGAATGCGAGGGCGCCTGGCCGTTCGCCGACCCGCCGGCGCAGCACTTCCAGCGCCATGGCGCGCTGTTTACCGTGGAGCCGGCCGGGACCTAGCATGCTCAAGCTCTTTACCCGGCCATTCCGCCAGCCAGCCCCCGACCTCGCCGGGCTGGGCGCCGCTTTCATCGCGCTGCCGCTGGCCAAGGGCTGCACGGTGCCGCCCGGCTGCTTCGCCGTGCTGGCGGACCAGCAAGGCCACACCCGCCGCCTGAGCGAGGGTGCGCGGCTGCTGGTGGTCGAGGGTGAAACCGCCTGGTGCGTCCATCCCGGCCCATACACCTGCGAGCTCACACCGTTTGCCGCGGCGCCGGAAATCGGCCTGCGCGTGGCCTTCGCGTTTGATGCGCCCGATCCGCGCGAGGCGCATCAGCGTTTTGATTTGTTCCTGGCCAGCGAGGGCAGCGCGCGGGTGGCGCTGGACGGCTTCGTGGCGGCCCTGCAACTGGCGCTGCAGCGCGAACTGGCCCAGGGTAACATCGAGCTGCCGCCCTGCACCAGCTTCGAAGAGTGGAATGTGTTCAGGAGCGGCTTCAACCAGCTGCTGTATACGCGCTTCGGCGTGATGGTGGACGATTGCATCCCGGTCGAACTGGGCGCGTCGAACGATCTGGCGGCCCTGCTGTCGGCGCGCCTGGCGTTGCAGCCGGCGCCGCAGCCTGCGGCCCTGCCGCCGCAGGAAGCGTTCGACGCGGCTGGCGAAGACGCCAGGGCCCTGCGCCGCCTGTTCCTGGAGCTGCCGGGCGTGCTGTGCGGCCTGCGGCTGGCCGTGCTGCCGGCCGACTGCGCGATCTTCCGCCGCCACCAGGAGCTGCTGCGCCGGCTGGACCTGGTCAGCCTGGCGGTCGGCACCATGCCGGCCCTCGAACTGGCCGCGCCTGGCCAGCCGCTGGCGGGCGCCGAACAGCTGCGCCGCGCGCGCCACAGCCGCCGCGCCGCGGCCGCGCTCGACGAAGCCTGGGCGCTGCTGGCGCGCCTGAAGCACCTCGATGCGGCCCAGGCCGGGGCCCTGCTCGAGGAAGCCGACCGCATCGTGGCCAACCTCGAATGCGACTGCGCCGCGCGGCGCGACATCGCGGGGCCACCAGCATGAACGCGCCCCTCGTCACCTGCCGCAGCCTGACCACGGATGGTTCCTGCCTCACCGTGACCGCCAGCGTGCGCCCGCGTGGCGGGCGCGCCGATGTCAAGTGCAGCGTGCCGGATGCGCCCGCGCTGGCGCAGCGGATGCAGGAAGTGGTGCGCCTGGCGCGCCATACCGAGCCGCGCTTCGACAGCCGCGACCAGGTGGTATTGAGCCTGGACCGCGCGCCGGCCCCGGGCAGCCGCGACTGGGAACTGGCCTGCGTGCTGGCCGACCGCATGGTGCGCGGCCTGTGGCAGCCGCAGCGCCCGGTAGTAGCGAACGGCTGGTCCGACGCCTGGCACCTGGGCCGCGTGGACGGGCACGGCCTGCGGCAAGTGCCGCCAGGCGTGCTGGCCGGCGGCGAGGGCGGCCTGCCGCACCTGGGCGCGCTCACCGGCCACCCCGACCCGGCCGCCGCGGTATCGGCGGCGCGCGCCTGGTTCCCGCTTGTGAGCGGTGGCGCCGGGGACAGCCTGTGCTGGGTCGAGGTCAGCGTGCGGCCGGCCGCGCACGGCGAGGACGAAGAGTCCAGCATCGCGGGGCCGGGCGTGGACGCGGCGCTGCAGGCGCAGGTGCGCGCGGTGCTGGCCGGGGCCCGCCACCACGATGGGCGCGGCGCCGGCCAGTGGCGCACCACGGTGCGTTTCGGCGAGGCGCGCTTCCAGGGCGCGTCCTTCGAGCTGGCGCTGGTCATGGCCGACCGCATGGCGCGCGGGCGAGAATTCCTGGCGCGCGGGCGGGTGCTGGCGACCGGGCAGTCGTCGGCCTGGCATGCGGGCCGCGTCGACACGGTGGAGGGCCTGGGCCCGAAATGCGCGCTGCTGGCAAGAGAAGCGGCGCCCGGCGACCGTATCCTGGTGCCGCGCGCGTGGGAAGCGCAGTTGCCGCCGCTCTGGCGCGAGGAGTTGCGTGCGCGCGGCGCCAGCGTGGCCTGCGTGGACCGGATCGGGATCATTTGAATCGCGCCTGGCCCTGTTAGAATCGACGGGCAGTGTGTTGTAATGAAACGGAGTTCAATATGTTCCAGATGTTCGGAGTGAAAGGCGCCAGTTGCCCGCGCTGCGAGCGCAAGCTTGGCGACGATGCGCGCTACTGCGCCGGCTGCGGCATGATTGTCGGCGCCCCGCGCAATGCGCCGGTGCTGGTCGACAACCGCTGGGTCGCGGGGGCGGACGAACTGGCCGTGTTCTTCGGCGTGCGCGAGCTCTCCGGCGTATTCGTCAAGACGCTGCGGGTGCCGGCCACGGCCCGCGCCTTCATCCTGCAGGGCGACAAGGCCACCGAGGTGCCGCAGGGCGAATACGAGATCGAAGGCTTCTTCACGCGCCTGAACCACCTGCTGCGCGACCAGCACGCCGAGATCCTCGTCACCCGCACCGGCGCGCTGCCGGTGGACTTCCGGTTCGACGATGTGTGTACATCCGAGCAGCTGGCGGTCAGCGCGCGCCTGGCCGTGAGCCTGCGCATCGAGAACGTGCCGGCTTTTGCCCGCCACTTCATGACCATGCCGGGCACGATCGGCACCCGCGAACTGCAGGAACTGTTGGCCGCGCCCGTGCGCCAGCTGCTCGACGAATTCGTCGGCGCGCGTTCGATCCGCGACATGGCGGGCACCGCCGCCCTGCGCGAACAGCTCGACGAGCGCCTGCAGGGCGGCCTCAAGCTGCTGCTGGCCGAATATGGCCTGGCCGTGGTGAAGGTCGATACCGTCGAACTGCGCCACGATAAATACGACGCCAATCGTGCCCGGGTGGGCAGCCTGTGGCTGGCCGCCGACGAGCGCCATGTGCAGGTAGAACACCGCAAGCATCTCGACGAGCTGTACGACGCCGAGGAATGGCAGCGCCTGCGCCGCAGCGAACAGCAGGCGCGCGTGCGCCAGCGCGAGGCCGAGCTGCGCCAGGACGACGCCATCGCCCGCGCCGAACTGTCGCTCGCCGGCGCCGGCCGCGCGCACGCGGTGCGGGCCCGCCAGATCGAGCTGTATGCGCGCATCCTCGACGCCCAGTCGCGCAAGCAGGCGCTCGAGCGCGGTGCCGGCGACGTTTTGGCCGAACTGGAACACGAACTGGCCAAGAAGGGCGCCGCGCGCGCCGACGACGCCCAGGAATGGAAGCACCTGCGCGCGATGGCCCAGGTGCGCATGCGCTCCGAACTCGAACTGGCGCAGCAGGACGCCCAGCAGGCGCGCCACATCGCGCGCCAGCGCTTCTCGCAGCAGCTGCTGCAGCAGCAGATCCGCCACAAGATCGAGCAGGCCGCACTGATCGAAGACGCGACGCGCCAGCGCGCCGAACTGCAGCGCCTGCGCGCCAGCGAAGAAGACGCGGCTCGCCGCTCGCGCGAGATCGACGAGGAAGAACATGTGGCGCGCCACCAGTCGCTGGCCCTGGCCAATGCGGCGCGGCGGCGCGAGGCCGGACGCCTGCAGGAATGGGAAGACGAGCAGGCGCGCCAGAAGATCGAGTCCACCCGCAGCGCGGCGCAGCAGGAAAAACTGCTGCGCACGATCGAACTCGATGCGCGCCAGGCGCGCGAGCTGCAGGGCGTGGCGCTCGAAGGCGAGGAACGCCGCCATGCGCTGCGTATGGCCGAAGGCGACTCGGTGGCCCAGCAGGAGCTGCGCCGGCTGGAAACCTTCGCCGCGATGGACGACACCGCCAAGCTGGCGCTGGCCGCCGCCCCGAATGCCGCCGCCCTGAACGACTTCATGAAAACCCGCGTGCATGCGACCATGGACGCCGCCCAGCTGGCCGCGCTGTCCGGCGTGGCCGGGGCGGGCAAGCTCACGCCACCCGAGGCGCTGGCGTTGGTGCGCGAAGAACAGGCGAGGCGAGAACTTGAAGTCGACAAGGACCGGCGCCACCAGGTCGCGCTGCTGGCCGCCCAGACGAACCTGGCCACCGGGATGGCGGCCGCCGTGCGCCAGTGCGCCCACGGCCATCCGGCGCGCGAGGGCGAGCGCTTCTGCGCGACCTGCGGCGCGCCGTTGCCCACCTGACGGAAGTGATGCAAACGGCCATCGACAAGATCCGCGAACTGCGTGCGCTGCACGAGGACGGCCTGCTGAGCCGCCAGGAGTTCGACCTGCGCAAGAACGCGATCCTCGACGCCGTCTACGCCCCCGCGGGAAGCAGCGCCGAGGAGGCGCCGCAGGCGCGCCCGGGTACCGAGATCGGCCTCATGGCCGGGCAGGAAGTGGGGCCGCCCACCCGGCGCTACCGGCTCGAGCGCCTGATCGCCCACGGCGGCATGGGGCAGGTGTGGCAGGCGACCGACCTGGCCACCCATGCGGAGCTTGGCCACAGCGCCCAGGTGGCGCTCAAGATCCTGCCGCCGCAGCTCACGCAGTCGGCCACCCACGCCAAGCTGCTGGTCCAGGAAGCCACGCGCGCGCGCCGCCTGGCGCACGAGAACATCGTGCGCGTCTACGAGTGGGCCCAGGACCCGGCCACGGCCAGCTATTTCATCATCATGGAGTGCCTGGACGGCGAAGACCTCGACAGCCTGCTGGGGCGCGAAGGCAAGCTGCCGTTCGAGCGCGTGCTGGCGCTGCTCGACCCGGTCGCCGCCGCGCTCGACTACGCGTGGGACAAGCACGGCCTGGTGCACCGCGACATCAAGCCGGGCAATGTCTTCGTCACCGGGCGCGGCGAAGTGAAGCTGCTCGATTTCGGCATCGCGGCGCGGGCCCGGGCGGCCGGCGCCGCGCCGGCGCTGGATGCACCGGGCAGCTCCGGCACCGCCGGCTACCGCGCGCCCGAAGCGGGCAGCCCGCGCGGCCAGCCCACTCCCGCACTGGACGTGTACGCGGTGTCGATGATGATCTACCAGATGCTCGACGGCGCGCTGCCGCTTGACGCCACCGTGCCTCCGGCCGCGCTGCGGCCGCACCAGTGGGACGCGCTCAAGGCCGGGCTGGCGCAGGATGCGTCCGCGCGGCCGGCCAGCGTGCGCGCCTTGCTGGACGGCCTGCGCAACGCCGTCGGCCCGTCGCCCGAGGAAATCGCCGCCAGGGCGGCGGCGGCGCGCGCCGAGCAGGAAAAGCGCGAGCGCGAGCTGGCGGCGCGGCGCCAGGCCGAAGAGCAGGCCCGCGCCGTGGCCAAGGCGGAAATCGACCGCCAGCGCCGCGAGCAGCAGCGCCTGGAGCGCGCCGCGGCCAACGAGGCGCGCGAGGCGCGCAAGGAAGCGCTGCGCCAGCAACTGCTGGCCAGGCGCGACGAAGAAGCGGCCAAGACCCGGCTGGCCCAGGAAGAAGCCCAGCGCAAGGCGGCCCAGGCGCGCGCCGCCGCCACCTACCTGGCCGAGCAGAAGCGCGCCCGCGAGCTGCAGGCCGCGCGCAGCGCGTCCGAGCTGGCGCAGCTGATCCCCACGCCCGCCAGCCCGGTCGCCGATGGCGACGGCGTGCTGGTGGATGCGTTTCTCGACGGCGTTGGCAGCGGCCCGGCGCTGGTGCTGATCCCGAGCGGGCGCTTCCAGATGGGCTCCCACGAGCATGAGCGCAAGATCGCCATGGCTGCCGGCGCGCAGCAGAAGTGGCTCGAGCGCGAGACCCCGCAGCGCTGGGTCGGCATCGAGCGCCCGTTCGCGATGGGACGCTATCCGGTGACGGTGGGCGAGTGGCGCGTGTTCGTGCAGGCGACCGGCTGGGAGCCGCAGGGGGAAGTGAACTGGAACGACCCCGGCTTCCCGCAGACCGACGCCCACCCGGTGGTGGGCCTGACCTGGCACGACGCCCAGCAGTACGTGCAGTGGCTGGCGGCAAGTACCGGCAGGCGCTACCGGCTGCCCAGCGAAGCCGAATGGGAATACGCCTGCCGCGCCGGCACCCGCACCGCGTTCAGCCTCGGCGACACCATCAATCCGGACCAGGCCAACTACGACGGCAGCTTCACCTACAACGGCGGGGCGCGCGGCGTGTACCGGCGCGGCACCACGCCGGCCGGGATGTTCCCGCCCAACCCCTGGGGCCTGTACGACATGCACGGCAATGTATGGGAGTGGGTGCAGGACGTGGTGCACGACAACTACGAGGGCGCGCCGCTGGACGGCAGCGCCTGGGAAGAGGGCGGCGACCAGGCCCGCCGCATCCTGCGCGGCGGCTCCTGGCTGTACAATCCGCGCTACCTCCGTTCGGCGCTGCGCAACGGCTTTTCCAGCGTGCTGTCGAACGACATCGTGGGCTTGCGCGTGGTGCGCGAGCTGATGTGAGGCTCTCGAAAAGCATCCAGCACATGACAGGTTTTACCCAAGGGCTGTTCGCCGCCGCATCCCTGCTGGCCGCATCCGGCGCCCAGGCCCAATCCACGACGCTCGCGCTGGTCGACACGGCGCGCGCACGCCCCGTCCCGGTCCAGCTCTTCCTGCCCGCCACGGCGCCTGCCTGCACGCCGGCGCGGCCCTGTCCGGTGGCGCTCCTGAGCCACGGCTATGGCATCGGCAGCGGCGAGTACGGCTTCCTGGTCGACGCGCTGCGCGGCCGCGGCTACCTGGTCGCCAGCATCGATCACGAGATTCCGGGCGACGCGAAGATGGACCTGGACGGCGACATGGTGCGCCAGCGCGGCGAGCTGGCGCGCCGCGGGGCGGCCAATATCCGCTTCGTGCACACGGCGCTCTCGCAAGCCTACCCCGGCTACGACTGGCAGCGCACGCTGCTGGTCGGGCATTCGATGGGCGGCGACAGTTCGGCGCGGCTGGCCAGCCTCGATCCGGCCGGCATCGCGGCCCTGGTCACCCTCGACAACCGCCGCGCCGCGCTGCCGCGCTCCGCAGGCATCCGGGTGCTGAGCCTGCGCGCCTCGGATACCGGCGCCGATCCGGGCGTGCTGCCCACGCTGGAGGAACAGCAGCGCCTGAAGGCCTGCATCGTGCCCTTGCAGGACGCGCGCCACAACGACATGTTCGACGGCGGCCCGTTCGAGCTGCGCGAGCGCATCCGCTCCACGCTGCTGGCTTTCCTTGCGCCGGGCGCCTTTGCCTGTCCTTCGGCAGGGCTCCCGCCTGGCCGCGATGGTGTACAGTAAAGGGATCGTTCAAGCACGGAGGAATCGCCATGGGCATCGCGCACCTGTTCAAATCGCATGACAAGGATCTCGGCGGCGGCTTCACCGTGCGGCGCATCCTGCCGGCGGCCGCGCGCCAGTCGGTCGGCCCCTTCCTGTTCTTCGACCATATGGGGCCGGTGGAGGCCCAGCCGGGAGCGCGCCACGATGTGCGGCCGCACCCGCACATCGGCCTGGCCACCGTCACCTACCTGTTCGAAGGCGCGATCATGCACCGCGACAGCCTGGGCACCGAGCAGCGCATCGAGCCCGGCGCGATCAACTGGATGACGGCCGGCAGCGGCATCGTCCATTCCGAGCGCACCCCCGACGACCTGCTGGACCGGGTGCGCCGCACCCATGGCCTGCAGCTGTGGGCCGCGCTGCCGCGCGCGCACGAGGAAGCCCCGGCCGCGTTCTCGCACACGCCGGCCGACCAGATTCCCGAAGTCGCATTCGAAGGCGCCACTGTGCGGGTGCTGGTCGGCACCGCCTTCGGGCGCACCTCGCCCGTGCCCACCTTCAGCAGCACGCTCTACCTCGACGTGCAGCTGGCGCCGGGCGGCTCGATCGACCTGGGCGGCCTGCCCGAGGAAAGCGCCGTCTACGCCCCGATGGGCGCCATCGAAATCGATGGCGAAGCGATTCCCGCCAATACCATGGCGATGGTCGAGCCAGGCCTGCCGGTGCGGGTGTCGTCCAGCGCCGGTGCGCGCTTCGTGCTGGTGGGCGGCGAGCCGCTGGACGGGCGCCGCTACATCTTCTGGAACTTCGTCTCATCCAGCCGCGAGCGCATCGAACAGGCCGCGCGCGACTGGGAGGCCGGCGCCTTTGTCCCGGTACCGGGCGACAGCGAACGCATCCCGCTGCCGGCCTGGCCGGCCGCCTGGCGCCGCGACGGGGCGTGACACGTCAGGCCGGGTCGCCGGCGCGCGCCACCGGCACGATGCGGTAGGCGCAGCGGCGCGCGCCGGCCAGCTGGTGCTCGACCCGTTCGACCTGGGTATCCGGGCCCAGCACGCGCCGGAACACGTCGAGTTCGGAGCGGCAGAAGTTCTGGCACACCCGCGCCGCCGCGCAGATCGGGCAGTGGTTCTCGACCAGCAGCAGGCTGCCGTCGGCGCCGGCCTGGGCTTCGGCCATATAGCCTTCGGCGTCGCGCATCAGGGCCAGCGCCGCCACCCGCTGCGGCAGCGGGGCGGCCGGATCGACCGCGGCCCGGTAGGCCGCTTCGCTCGCCACTTCGCGGGCGTCGATCATCCGGTCGATGGCCGCTTCGCCGAACAGGGAGCGCACCTGTCCGATCAGGTCGAGCGTGAGCGCGGCGTGGCGGTCGGGGAAGCGGGCGTGGCCCAGCTCGGTGAGTTGCCAGAGCCGCACCGGCCGGCCCACCTTGCCGGGTGTGTCGACATAGCGCACCAGGCCCTTGTCCTGCGCCGCTTCGAGCTGGCGGCGGGTGGCCATCGAGGTCAGTTGCAGGATCGCTCCCAGCGCCTGGGCGGTTTGCGGGCCGCGTGTCTTGAGCAGCAGCAGGGTGTGTTCGGCGGTGTTCATGCGAATTCCGTCTGTGTGGCGGTGGATTGGCGGCTCCAGCGCCGCATCGAGACGGCGCCCCATCCGGCCAGCAGGCCGCCGGCCACCAGCACCAGCCGCGTATCGACCAGCGCCAGCAGCCCGCCGCCCAGGGCCATGGCGAGTTGGGCCAGGCAAAAGGTGGTCGAGATCAATCCCATGACGGCGCCCTGGCCGTGGCCGGCGAAGTGCTCGGACGCCCAGGCCTGCAGGGTCGCATTATAGAAGGCATGGGGCAGGCCGAACAGCATGATGGCCGCCATGCCGATCCACAGGTTGCCCAGGCCCACGCACAGGATTGCCAGCGCCACCGCCCCCGCCTGGCAGCTGGCGCGGTAGCGCGCGTCGCCGGGATGGGCGCGCCCCGCGACCATGGCGGTGGCGGTCATCACGCCGCACATCGCCATGTTGACGAGTGCGATGCCGGCGGCGTCGTAGCCGCCCACTTCGACCAGCCAGAGCGGGAAGAATTCATAGAAGCCGGCTACGCCGCAGGCATAGGCGAAGTAGATCAGGAACAGCGTGCGCAGCGGCCCATGGCGCAGCAGCGTGAAGGCGTGGCGCTCGCGCGCCAGCCGCCATGGGTCGAGCGTGCCGGCTGGGGCAGGGTCCGGCGGCAGCACCAGCAGCGAGAGCAGCGCGCCCAGCACCAGGCCGGCCGCGGCCAGGCAGAAGGGGAGGGTGATGCTGTGGCCGGCGCTCAGGCCGGACAGCAGCGGCCCCACCAGCCAGCCGAGGTGGAAGGCGCCATTGATCCACGACAGCGCGTGCTTGCGCAGCGCTCCGCCCAGCCGCTCGGCCAGCAGCGCGCGCAGGATGGCGCCATTGCCCTCCAGCACCCCGGTGGCGAAGCGCGCCGCCACCAGCAGCGGGAAGGACTGGGCCAGCAAGGCCCAGGCGGTCAGCAGGTGGCCGGCCGCGGCGCCGACAGTGGTGAGCAGGAGCATGCGGCGCCGTCCCAGGCTGTCCGACCACGAGCCGAGCACGGCGCTGCCGATCAGCATGCCGGCCGGGTTGGCCATCAGCGCGATCCCGAACAGCAGTTTGGGCGGCAGGCCGAGGAAACTGTTCAAGGCGTTGCCGGCCCCGGCGAACAGGGGCGGCAGCAGCGGGTAGGCGAGCGAGGCGCCGGTGGTCGACAACAGGGCGAGCAGGCAGGCGGTGGCGATCAGCAGGCGGTGTTGCATACGGCATCCCGGACAATGGAGTATTGCCGGAAGTGTAAGCAAGCGTCGTAAATAAGTAAACGAATATGTTTACTTATTCGCGCGATTGACGCACGGCCACACGCTGCACGCTTGATGCGGGCGGCGTAGACTGGTCATCCCCGCATGGGTTTTATGTCACGCACTCGAAAGGATTGCGCCATGAACGTTCCTGACGACCTGAAAATTCCGGCCATCGTCTTTGCACTGCTGGGTGCACTGCTGGCCGGCGCCTCGCTGGTATTCCTGGTGCTGCGCCCGCCTGGCTATTGAAGCTGGGCGGCCGGCTGGCCGGACGACGCGGGAAGCGCACGCCGGCGCTCGCCGGCGCGGGCCGCCTGTACCCGCGTTTCCGGATACGCCTGCGCGGCGAAGCGCTGCTGCGGCCCGATGCTGCGCAGGCGCTCCAGCTGCGTGCCAGGCGCCAGCGCGGTTTCGGCGCCGCTGACCTGGTCCAGGTGCCAGAAGCCGCCATCGCGGTGGAACAGCAACGGCAGGGCGCCGGCGCGCGGCAGGAAGGCCTCCACGGCCGCGCCCGGGTTGGTGTCCGGCGCCACGATATAAAACGCCTCCGCGCGCGCGCCCGCGTCGATGCGGTGCAGGATCACGCCGTGCGGTAACAAGGCGCTCACTTCGAGTTCCACCACGCCGCGGATGCTGGCCGTGAACGCGATCTGCATGCCCAGGCGCAGCAGCACCGGCGTGTGCTTGCCCGGCCACACGCCGTCGAGCAGCACGCCGTAGCGCGATACGTCTTCGATCTCGAAGCCGTGGCGGCCCTGGCGGATGATGGCGTGGCGGCCCGACAGGCGGCGCGTCAGGCCGCCGCGCTCTTCGCCGTGCTCGCCGTGGTGGGCCAGCAGCAGGTCGGCGTCCGGGTCGAATTCTTCGAACCGGCCCAGCAAGCATTCGCCCAGCGCGAACAGGCGCAGGTGGCGCTGGGCTGCCGAATCGGGTTCGGCATGCACCAGGCAGGCGCTGCTGGCCGGGCAGGGGTGGGTCAGGACTTCCACCGGCACGTCGATCTCGATCAGGTCTTCGTCCCACGCGATAGTGGAAAAGCCCAGGTCGATCTTGCCGCCGGCGGGTTCGCGCAGGTCCACCTGCGCAATCGAGGCGTTGCGGGCGGTGACGTCGATATCGACGCTGCCGCCGCCCGGCGCCTGCACCCGTGCGATGCCGGCGTCGTCCGCCATCACCCGCACGTTCTTGTGGGTGGCCAGGAAGGTCTGGTGGATCTCGCCCAGGGTGGCGTCCAGGCGCGGCACCAGGATCACGGGCGAGCAGGTCCAGGTGCGCGACGCGTCCGGGCGCTGCGGGTGGCGGCTGTGCAGCTCGATTTCGATGCGGTACTGGCCATGCTCCAGGCCGCGCGAGGAAAATTCGAGGAAGACCGGGCGCCAGTCGCCGCGCGAGGTGCGCTGGAAGACGGTGAGGTCGCCGTCGCGCAGGCGCAGGCCGGAACGCACCAGCATGCTCACTTCAGGCGCGCAATCCATGGGCATGCCGCGCAGCTCCAGCTTGATGGCCTGGCGCCCGCCCGCCGCGCGCGGATCGAACCCGCTGATGTGCAGTTGCGGGCGCTGCAGGGCCGGGCCGGCCGTCACCGCCTGCGGAACCAGCGGGGTCGCGGCGGCCGGCGAGCGGCCCGCGCGCAGGGCGCTGATGACGTCGAAGCTCGACGGCAAGCCACCGGTCGCGTGCACCACCGGGGTGGCGGGCTCGGCGGCCGGCTGCGCATGCCCGTGCGCGCACACGCCCTCGCCGGGCAAAACCCAGACGGTGCAGTGCGGATGGTCGGGATGGCGGCAGCGATTCATGGCGGGATGGCGTTCAACGGGACAACATTGCAAGCTTACGCTGTTTTCGAACCCAGCGGCGCGCCGCATTCTTTGATTGGCAACATTATTAACTGTTAGGAATGTTTCAACACCGGGGCGTGGTAGGGCAGGGCGGTTTCGTCGCCATGCTGCGCCAATGGCCGCAGCACCAGCGCGGTCAGGTTGTCCGGCTGCAGCCCAGCCGGCGGCGACTCAATCGCGCCGAACAGGCGCTCCAGCATGGCCGCGGCGTCCGGGCTGCCGGCCAACAGCTCGGGCCAGCCGCCCACGAAGGCGTCCGGCGCGGCGCAGGACCAGAAGCCGTCGGTCGCCAGCACGTAGACGGCGTCCTCGCGCAGGGCCAGCACGCGCCGGTCCGGCAAGTGGCATAGCCAGGAAGGCAGGTTCACGGGCGTGAGTTCGAACAGCGGGTCGGACAGGTGGGCCGGGTTACTGAACGCGTTGCCGAGGATGAAAGCCTGCGCGATCTGCGGCGCATGCTCGCCGTGCACCTGGCGCCACCAGCCGCGCTGGTCGATGCGCCCGGCCAGCGCGGCCGCGGTGGCCGGTACGTGGTCGACCGTCAGCGGCATGGCGCCGGCCGGCCCGACCTCGTAGAGGCGCGAGTCGCCCACGTGGTACAGCAGCGGCGCGCCGCCCGCGGGCAGTTCCAGCATGGTGAGCGTGGTGCCGGGGCGGGTCCCGGTCTGGCCCGCGAAATGGCGCTGCAGCTCGGCGTGCAGCACGTCGAGGTGGCGCGCCAGTTCGGCGGCGCTGCGGCAGGCGGGAACGGTCAGCAGGCCGGCGGCGACCGCCTCGGCGGCCTCGCGCCCGTGCCCGTGGCCCCCCATCCCGTCGAGCACCGCGACGCGCCCGTGGCCGGCGGGCCAGCCGCGCACCCTGCTTCGGCGCAGTTCCTGGCCCAGCAGGTGGCAGGCCTGGCCCGCGACATCGATGACGACGAAATTGTCCTGGTTTTCGGGACGCTGGACCGGGCCGGCGCCGCGCCGGCTGGCGACGGCCACGTCGAAGCGTGGCGCAAACTGGAAATCGGACAAGACAGGAGGCATGGGGCGGCGGGCGGGGCCACATTGATGGCAATCCTGCTACTTTACACCTGAACATCGCTGGCCGAAGGCGCGATTAGAGGGGTAATGCCGTTCAGTTAACCGTAGGGTGGCCGGGTTTCCCGGCCGCGCGTCCAACGCAAATGGTCCAGCCACAGTGCAGCCATGATGTGAACGCGCGGCCGGCGGAGCCGGCCACCGTACATGTTCCAGCTAACTGAACCGCATTACGATTAGAGGGGCGTTCTCCGGTTTCCGGTGGCCACGGCCAGCGCATTGGCCAGCACGCAGGCGCCGGCGGCGCCGAGGGCGGTGCGCACGCCCCACATGTCGGCCACCTGGCCCCATACCAGGCTGCCGGCCACGTAGCCGCCGGACATCACGAACAGGTAGATCGACAGCGTACGCGCGCGCACCTCGGGCGGGAAGGACAGCTGGGCGGCGGCGTTCAGCGTCGATACGGTGGCCGACCAGGCCATGCCGCCGCACACGATGAGCGGCGCCAGCAGCGCCAGCGAGGTGGTGAGCGACATCGCCACCAGCATCATGCCGTACACCACCAGGGCCCCGGCCAGCACGGCGCTCTTGTCGACCCGCGCCCTGACCTGGGGCAGGAAGAAGGCCGCGATCACGGCGCCGCCGCCCAGACAGCTCATCAGGGTGCCAAAGGTGCTCGAGCGCAGGTAGAGCACGTCGCGCACGAACACGGGCAGCAGGCTGGCGAAGGCGATGGTGGAGAAGAACACGCTGCAGACGTTGCGCAGGATGCGGCGGTAGCGTGGACAGCCCAGCGCGGTGCGGAGGCCGCAGCGCAAGCGCGCGCCGAAACCCTCGCGCACGATGGCCTGGGGCGCACGCTCGCGCCACCACGACCAGTACACGAACAGCAGGCCGGCAAAGGACAGCGCATTGGCCAGGAACAGCGCGCTCGGCCCGATCCAGCCGAACAGCACGCCGCCCAGGGCCGGCCCGGCGATCGCCGACAGGTTGTACGAGAGGTTGTTCAGGGTGGCCGCCGCTTCCACTTCTTCCGGGTCGACCAGGCCGGACATCGCGGCCTGCCAGGCCGGCCAGACGAAGGCGGTGCCGATGCCGATGCAGAAGGTCAGGACCAGCACCGGGGTACTGGCCACCATGCCGGTGGTGACCAGGATGGCCATGGTGGCGGCGCACAGCGCCATGTACAGGTTGCAGTAGAACAGGAAGGCCGGCCGGTGCACGGCGTCGGCCACCACGCCGGAGAGCAGGGCAAACAGGAAGATCGGGACATAGGTCGCGGTCTGCACCAGCGAGGTCACCGAGGCCGATCCCGACAGCGAAGCGACCAGCCAGGCCGAGGCGAAGGTCTGGATCCAGGTACCCATGTTCGAGACCATGTTGGCCAGCCACAGATTGCGGTAGCGGGCGTGGCGCAAGGGCCGGGTGAGGGCGACCTTGCGGCGGGCCGCGGGAGCGGGCGATGCCGGAATCTGGGGAAGGCTGGTGCTGGGCGGCGGCATGGTCTGGACAGTGTAGGTGGAGGCGCTGTCCATGGTCAATTAAATTGCCTTGCGGGAACTATCTTCTATGATACTGTGGCGTTCCGTAAACACGTTGTGCGCGCACGCCATGTTGATCCGACCACTTGAACTCCCGGACATCCCCCTTGTGGCGGCCTTGTTGCGCGAACTGGCGCGCGAATACATCCTGCATGCATCGCCCCCGGAAGGCGCCTCGACCTTCCTGGCCGAGAACGACGAGATGGGCGTGCGCGGTTTCCTGGCGCGCGGGCACGTCTACCATGTGGCCATGATCGACGGCGAGATGGCCGGGTTCGTGGCGGTGCGCGATCGCAGCCACCTGTTCCACCTGTTCGTGGGAAAACGCTGGCACCGGCGCGGAGTGGCGCGCGCGCTGTGGGAGACCGCGCGCGAGGCGGCCCTGGGCGCGGGCGGCGACGGCAGCTTCACCGTGAACGCGTCGAATTTCGCGGTGCCGGTGTACGAGGCCTTCGGCTTCGTGCGGGTCGGGCCGACCCATTGCGTTAAGGGCCTGTTCTTCAACCCGATGCGGCTGGCCGGGTCCGACGACTCAGCGGCGTGAGCCGGCTTCGTCGGCGCGGCGCAGCCACAGGCTGCTGGCCCAGCCTTCCAGGCGGCGTCCGTCGACCACGGCGCTGACCTGCCACCAGTCGCCTTCGCGGCGTCCGCTGGCCGTCAGGTGCGACCCGGCCGGCACCACCGCCAGGCGGCGCGCCGCGACGCCGGTGCCGGCGCGCAGGTTCACGTGGTCCCAGGCGCGGTAGCGGGCCCCGGCCAGCGGAACATCGGCAATCGCCGGCGCTGCCTGCGCTGCTTGCGCCGCCTGCGACGGCGGTGCGACCAGCACATGCAGCAGCCCGCCGAGCAGCGCCGTCCCGCACACCAGCACGGCGAGCGCGCGCGCGTTGGCGCGCCGCCACCAGGCGCGTGGCGTCAGCCAGGCCGCCAGGCACAGGGTCAGCAGCAGGCCGGCGGCGAAGGCGGCGACGGTCGTGGCGCTTGGCATGGCGGGATTCACGCGTCGAAGCGCAGCACGTAGTGGCCGGCGACGAGGTGGTGGCCCGGCGGGACCAGGTAGGGACGGTCCTGCGTCGCCTCCAGCACCTGCGCCACCAGCTGCAGGTCGCCATCGAGGTGGAACAGGGCCTGGGATTCGGACAGGCGCACGATGCGCAGGCCGTCGCCGGCGGCTTCCCAGCTGAAGGCATTGCGCGACAGGCCGAGGCGGTCGGCGCTGGCGGCCGCGCTGCCATCCTGCAGGCGCAGGAATTGCGGCGCGTCGAGCACGCGCAGGGCGCCAAGGGCCGGCATGCCGCGCCCGAACACCAGCCGGGTGCCGGCCGCCGCCGGCAGCGTAGGCCCATGGTCGACGCCGAGCAGCGCCGCGTAGCGGTCGGCCATCTGCGCCGGCACCGCGTGCAGCTGCACGCGGCCGCCATCGAGCGGCGCGAACTGCGAGGGCACCGTGACGCGCTGGCGCCCGGCCGCCGTGATCGCATGGACCTCGTCGGCGTCGTCGACCGCGAAGCGGATCACGCTGTCCGTGGCCGGCGCGCCCGGCGCCAGGCCGGCGCCCAGGCCCACCTCGAGCGATTGCGCCCCGGTGTCGCGGTAGCGGCTCAGGCGCGGCAGCGCCAGCGCGGCCAGGGTGATGCGGTGGCGCGCCACCGGGGCGTAGGTGGCGTCGTTTTCAGGCTGCAGCGACGCGGCCTCGGGCACGGGCCCTGCTGCCAGCGGCATGGCGGTCATCTCGCTGTCGGCAACGGCGGCGCGCGGCTTCCACACGGAAGGCGCGCGGGCCGGCGGCGCGCTTTGGGTGCCTGGTGCAAGCGCGGCCGGCGCAGCGGCGGCGCGGCTGATTTTCAGCAGCAGGCGCTGGCCGGCGGTGTCGCCGGTGCCGCGCTTGCTGCGGATGACGTAGTAGCCGTTGGCGGCGTCGAACTGGCACTCGAGCGCGTCCTTCGGGCGTACCTGGACTTCGATCGGCGCGTCGGCCCCATCGTTGATCAGCAGGATGCCGCCTTCGCCGCCAAATGGCCAACCCGGCACCGCGAAGGTGGCGTCGGCCGGGTCCTGGCCGACCAGGGTCAGGCGCTGGTTCGGATACACCGCGCACACCGGCTGCCAGATCGCGCTGTCGCGCGAGGACGTGACCGTATACAGCACCTGTTCGGCGGGCGCGGGCAGGTAGACGGCATGGCCGAACTTGACTTTCACTTCGCCCGGCGCCACGGCGTCGGCGCCGACCACGTGGTAGCGCACTTCGTCGCCGCCGAGCAGGTCGCCGAAGTCCTTCTGGTGCAGGGCCTGCAGCGACTGGGCCAGGTCGCGCACGCGGGCGCCGCGGGTCAGGTGGCGGTCGTCGTCGACGTCATCTTGCGGCAGCATCAGGGTGACGTGCGAGAAGCAGCGGGTGGCGGCGCGCCCGCGCTGTTCGCGCGGCGAGCGCTCCAGCAGGTCGCGCAGCAGCGGGCGGCGCGCGAACAGCGCCAGGCCAGGGGCCTGCCACAAGGCTTCGGCGTTGAACACATCGCCTACCCTGGCCAGGATTTCGTGTTGGACGTAGACCGGCATGATTGACTCTCCTCGAAAGATTGAACGCTCGCCATGCCGAACGCTAGCAGGGGGCAGATGAAAAACAGCAGGTGCGAGCCGCCCGCCGACAGGAAACTCATCGGCTGGCCCATGATCGGGAACAGCGCCAGGTTGGTGCCCCAGGACAGCAGGAAGTGCCCGGCCAGGAAGGCCGCGCCGCCGGCCAGCAGGAAGCACTGGAAGCGCCCCAGCCAGGCGCGCCGGAAGTCGCCGGCCGCGGCTGCCGCGCGCCAGGCCGTGGCGGCCGCATGCAGCAGCGCCGCCAGCAGCAGCGCCTGCAGCCCCCACAGCAGCAGGCCGCCCAGCAGGCCATGGCGATTGACCAGGAAGGACGGCGCGAAGTCGTCCTGCACCGCCGGGATGCGCAGCGCCTCGCCGGCCGGCCCGCCCAGCGAGGCGGCGCCCAGCAGGCCATCGGCGCCGAACCAGCCGCCGGCCGCCACCGCGCGCGCGCCCAGCAGCATCTGCTGGCCGGTGTGCGGGTGGGCGGTGGGGTCGGCCCAGACCTGGAAGCGCTCGGCGTAGAAGCCGGCCGCGCCCAGTCCCGGCCCGGCCTGCTGCAGGCCGATGGCGCCGCCCAGCAGCGCGCAGCACAGGCCCGCGGCGATGCCCGCCTGCAGCCGGCGGCCGGTGGCCAGGCACCACGCCAGCAGCATCACGGCGGCCCACACCAGCAGCAGGATCAGCGGCGAGTAATCGTCCACCTGCACCAGGGCGACCGCCAGCAGCAGCACGAACAGCAGGGCCGGCGCCACCATGCGCAGCCAGTCGCGCCAGCTGCGCCGGCCCGGCGCCGCGCCGCCGGTGGCCAGCGCCAGGCAGTGCGCGCTGAGCGCGGCCAGCGCGAGCTTGGCGAATTCCACCGGCTGGATGTCGAACACGCCGGTCTCGTTGCCGAACGTCACCTGCAGCACCAGCCCTGCCAGCGCGCCGAGGGCCAGCAGCACCAGCAGCCACTCGGTCGCCGGGCGCGATACCTCGTTGCGGGCAAGTCCCTGCATCAGCAGCAGGCCCACCGGCAACCCGGCCGCCAGCAGCACGCAGCTGGTCTCGACAAAGCGCAGCATCGAGGTGTCGCGTGCGCCCAGGCCCAGTTCCAGCTGCAGCAGCAGGCCGGCGCCCAGCAGCAGGACCGCCACGACCCCCAGCAGAGAAGGCCGGCGCGGCCACAGCAGCGCGTGCCAGAGCGCCGCCCATGCCAGCAGCAGCGGCCAGCCGGCGCCCGGCGCGGCGCCGGTGCGCTGCATGACCAGTACCAGCACCGCTGCCGCGGGAATCGCGGCGCTGGCGAGGATCTTCGCGAGCGCCGCAGCGCCGCGCACCCGGCCGGCCGGGCGCAGGCCGGCGGCGCCGAGCAGCACCAGCGCGGACAGCGCGGGGATCCAGGCCGGCGCCGTCGGGGCGGCGAGCCGCCACAGCGCGCGTTCCTGCCAGCGCCACTGGACGGCAGCGGGCAACTCGGCCCGGGCTTGCGCGAACAGCTCCACCTGCGCCGAAGGTTGCAGGCGCAGGGTGGCGCCATCGACGGCCAGCGCATAGCGTGTGCGGCCCACGGCCAGGCTGTCGACGCCGGCGAGCGGGTGCTCGCGCTGGGCCGCGTCCTGCCAGCGGCCGGCGTGGGTGAGGAGCACCGGCTGCGATCCACGCACCGTCAGTGCGAGTTCGCCGGTAGGGGCGCGCGCCAGCGTTACGTTGCCGGTATCGAGCCCCGCGACGGCGAGGCGGTTGCCGCAGTAGAGATTGCCCCCGAAGACCAGTGGCCTCTTGAAGGCGAGCAGGGTGGGAACGATCCGGTTCCAGAGTCCCGCCAGGCGCGCGCCGCTGCCGGCGTCAAGGCAGGCCGGCTGCGCCTGGCCGTCGCGCAGCAGGCGCGCGCCGTCGTAGTCCCAGCGGTGGCCGGCGCCGCGCAAGACCGCGCGGCCATCCCGCACATCGGCCAGCTCGAACAGCGCGGCGCCGGCCTGCAGGCGCTGTCCGGTGGCGATCGCAACGCTGCCGGTGTGCAGGCGCTGCCCGCCTTGCGTGAGCAAGGCCGCCTGCGCCGGGCTGGCGTTGCGCAGCCACCAGTGGCCGGCGGCGTCGCGCCGCACCACGAACTGCCGGGCGGCCGCGCGCGGCGCCGCCAGTTCGGCGCGGCCGAGGGTGCTCGATGCGCCCGGCGCCAGCGTGACGGCTACTTGCGCGGGCAGGAAGCGTTGCGGCGCGTTCAGCAGCGCGGCAAGGTGCAGCGCGCACACACATGCCAGCGCCAGCGCGGCGCATGCCAGGCGCGTGCTCATGCCGCTCGCCGCAGGGGCTGTTCCAGGCCGGCGCGCACGGCGCCCAGCATGCGGCTGATCTCGAGCGCGTGCCGCGGCCGCGCTTCCGGCTGCGCAGCAAGCAGGCGGCGCAGCAGCGCGGACGCCGCCAGTCCGGCGCCGCCAAAGCAGGCGCCGAAGGCGGCCGCTTCGTCCGGCTGCAGGGTGGGCGGCACGCTGCCATCGGGTGCGCGCAGGGTCGCCGCGCCATCGCGGCCGTGGGCGCCGTAGGCCTGGCCGCAGGCTGCGCTGTAGCGCAGCATCCGGCCGCAGGCGAGGAAGTAGAGCAGGGCGCCGAGCGCGAAATAGTCGCTGCGCGTGTCGGTGAGGTACTGGCCGCGCGCCTGCGGGAAGAACTGTTCCGGCGCCTGCCAGTTGGCGGTGCCGGCATACGAATGGGTGGCCGCTTCCGGCAGCGCGCGGCTGGTGCCGAAATCGGCGAGTTTCAGGGCGCCGCTGCGGCGCTCGATGAGCAGGTTGCCGGGCTTGAGGTCGAGGTAGCGGAAACCCGCCGCGTGGACCTTGGCCAGGGCCTGGTTGACCTGGGCGGTCCAGTCGAGCACCTGCAGGGCGCCGGTCGCGCGGCCGGCGGCGCGTTCGCTGGCCAGGTGGGCCGTGAGGTCGCCGTCGAGCAGTTCCAGCGCCATCGCGGGCAAGCCCTCGTGCACGCCGCTGTCGAGCAGGCGCACGATGTGGCGCGCATCCCACGGCGCCAGGCCGGCCAGGAAATCCATTTCCTGGCGCGCGCAGTCGGCCCAGTGGCCGCGCAGGGCGCCGGGCGCGCGCGCCATCTGTTCGGTATTGACCAGCTTGATGGCGACGCTGCCGCCCGTCCCCGGGGCATCGGCGCGCCAGACCACACCATAGGCCGAGCCGCCGAGCTGCTCGCGCAGCCGGTACTGGCCACGCGCCAATGAAACGATGCTGTCTTGCTGGACCATGCCTGCCTCCGCCTATCGCGCCTTGCGCCCTTGGGAACTATCAGCGGGGGGCGGCGGAAAAACGAAAGAAACTTCGGGGTCAGGTCTGACATTTGGACACGGCCTGATCTGTACGCACGGCACGCCACTGGTTGTTACCTGGTTATTCAGTCGAAAGGCCTCAATTGACATCGGACGGCTCAGTTCGTGTCCAAATGTCAGACCTGACCCCGAAGTTGCAGTGGGTGGAAAGACGAAAAAAAGCCGCGCAGTGCGCGGCTTCGTGTTGCCAACTGGCCGGATCAGCGGTCGTGGCGGTCGTGGCGGTCGTTACGGTCCCAGTCGCGGCGGTCGTGGCGGTCGTTTCGGTCCCAGTCACGGCGGTCGCGGCGGTCGTTGCGGTCCCAGCGCTCACCGACGTAGACGGCGCGCGGTTGCACATACACAGGGCGCGGTTCGACGTAGACCGGACGCGGCTGGACATACACCGGGCGCGGCTGGACGTAGGTGCCGTAGGCGTAGCCGCGGTTGTCGTAGTAGCCGCGATTGTCGTAGTAGCCGCGGTTATCGTAGCGGCGGTCGTTGTGACCGGCGATCGAATTGCCCACCGCCGCACCCAGCACGCCGCCCACCAGGGCGCCGCCCGAACCGCCGGCGCTATGGCCGATCGCCGCGCCAAGCACTGCGCCGATCGCCGTATTCACGCCACGGTCGTCCGCCATTGCCGCAGGGGAGACGGCAACCGCGGCCAGGACCACCGCACCAAAGACTTTTGATTTCAACATGGCTTTTCCTTTTTGCCTCTGCGGAGATCAGGATGATCAGAACGACGCCAGGCATGGAACGAACTATAGACCCGCCGAATCGACATGCCATCTGTTAATACAGATTCTTACAAGTGCATCGCGAGCCGTAACATGGCATTGCGGCCTTGCAGGGGGAAAACCCCGCCCCATCTAACAATTGTTACTGTTTCGGCCCTGCCGGGCGCCTTTCGTGAACCGATCCTTCGCCATCATCCTCTTTCTGCTCATCCTGCTGCAGGTCTATATAGGCATGCGCCTGCTGCCGGGCCTCGGCATGGCGCCCATTGCGGCCGGCGTGCTTTTGCTGGCCCTGCTGACGCTGCTGGTGCTGGTGGGGCTGATGTCGGCGTCGATGCGGCGGCGCCGCTGGTCCGAGGCATTTGCATGGCTGGGCCTGCTGGCCATGGGCTTTTTCTCTTCCCTGCTGGTGATCACCGTGGGGCGCGACCTGGTCTTGCTGGCCCTGCGCCTGGCGGGTGCGTCCACGCCCGGGTTCATCGGGGGCAGCGCGCTCGCCGTGCCGCTGCTGGCGCTGGCCGTAAGCGCGCTCGGTTTCGTCAACGCGCGCCGGGTGGCGCGGGTGGTGAAGGTGGACGTGCCGATCGCCGGATTGCCGCCGGCCCTGCATGGCTACGCCATCGCACAGCTGTCCGACATCCACGTTGGCCCGACCATCCGGCGCCCCTACCTGAACGCGATCGTCAACCGCGTCAACATGCTCGGCGCGGATGCGATCGCCATCACCGGCGACCTGGTGGACGGCAGCGTTCACCGGCTGGCGCCGCACACGGAGCCGCTGGGCCGGCTGGCAGCGCGGGACGGGGTGTTTTTTGTGACCGGCAACCATGAATACTATTCCGGCGCCGAAGTATGGATCGCCGAAGTGCGGCGGCTGGGCGTGACAGTGTTGATGAACGAGCACGTGATACGGCGCCGCGCCGGGGCGACCGTCATGATTGCGGGCGTGGCCGATTACACGGCCCACCACTTCCACCCCGCGCACAAGAGCGACGCGCGGGCGGCGGCAGCGGGCGGGGCGGCGGACGTGCGGATCTTGCTGGCGCACCAGCCGCGCAGCGCACCGGACGCGGCGGCCGCAGGCTTTCACCTGCAATTGTCCGGCCACACCCATGGTGGCCAGTTCTTCCCCTGGAACCTGTTCGTGCCGCTGCAGCAGCCCTTCGTGGCCGGCCTGCACCGGGTGCGCGACATGTGGATCTATATCAGCCGCGGCACCGGCTACTGGGGTCCGCCCAAGCGCTTCGGGGCGCCGTCCGAAATCACCCTGGTGCGCCTGGTCCCCGGCTGAGCATCGAAATGACGATGTAAATACGTCAATGTTTTTCAGCAAGAAGTGAGCGGATACGCTATCGTTGGCAGCTCCAGAACCCACTCAAGGATCCACCGCATGAACCGCCGCAGCCGCCGCTTCCCTGTCCTGACCGTCCTCGCCGCCGCCCTCGTGAGCACCACCGCCCATGCTGCCGGCCCGGGCAACGACCCGGCGGCGCTGGCGAAGATCCGCGACACGGCGATGCAGAGCAATTACGCGTGGGAGCGCACGGCCGATATGACCGATCTGATCGGCCCGCGCCTGTCCGGCTCGGCCGGCGCGGCGGCGGCGGTGACCCAGGTGGCCGAGGCAATGCGCAAGCTGGGCGCGAAGGTCACCCTGCAGCCGGTCAAAGTCCCGCACTGGGTGCGCGGCCTGGAAACCGGCGAACTGGTGGAATATGCGGGCCGTCCGGCCGGCATCACCCAGCGTGTCGTGTTGACGGCGCTCGGCGGCTCGGGCGCCACGCCGGCCAGCGGCCTGGTCGCGCCGGTGGTGGTGGTGAGGAGTTTCGATGAACTGAAGGCGCGCGGCGCCCAGGTAAAGGGCAAGATCGTCCTGTTCGATGTGCCCTTCGACCAGCACATGGCCGACCGTGGCCTGGCCGGGCAAGCCTACGGCCAGGCGTCGGCCTTCCGCCGCGACGGCCCGCGCCTGGCGGCCGAATTGGGCGCCGCGGCGGCGCTGGTGCGCTCGGTGGGCGGCGCCAGCTACCGGCTGCCGCATACCGGCAGCACCGGCCTGGTGGACGGGGCGCGTATCCCGGCGGCGGCCGTGACCAATGAAGACGCGATGCTGATGACCCGGCTCGCGGCCCGGGGCGGCCTGAGCATGCGCCTGGTGCTCACCCCGCAGACCCTGCCGGACGCCGACAGCTATAACGTCATCGCCGACCTGCCGGGGACCGACAAGCCGGACGAGATCGTGATCGTGTCGGGCCACCTCGATTCCTGGGACCTCGCCACCGGCGCGCATGACGATGCCGCCGGCGTCGCCTCCGCGATGGCCGTGCTCGAGACGCTGAAACAGCTCGACTACCGGCCGCGCCGCACCATCCGCATGATCGCGTGGATGAACGAAGAGAACGGCACCCGCGGCGCGCGTGGTTACCTTGCTGCCGAGCAGGCGAATGCCGACAAGCACGTGGCCGCGATCGAGAGCGACAACGGCGCCGGCCGGCCCTTTGGCCTGCGCGCCAGCGTGCCTGCCACGTCGAGCAAGCTGTTCGCACCGCTCCAGTCCGTGCTGCAACCGATTGGCGCAGGCGTATTCCAGCGCCAGGACGCGCTCTCGACCGGCGACTTGTCGGGCCTGGAGCGCGCGGGCGTGCCGAGTTTCGCACCGCTGATCGATACGTCCAGCTATTTCGACTATCACCACACCCCCGCCGACACGCTCGACAAGGTCGACCCGGACCACCTGCGCCGCCACGTGGCGCTGATGGCCGCGACGAGCTGGTTCCTGGCCAACATCGAGCAACCCATCGGCCGCGCGAACGTTCCCGAGCGCTGAGCTTCCAGGCATATAGGCGGTCCCGGCGCTACCCGGGACGCGAGAAGGGCAGCGCCCTCAGGGCACGGCGATGCGCCTGACCGCCCGCGCATGTCCGCGGTAGGGCCGCCCGTAGATGGTCTGGATGCCGCTGGCGAAATTCTGCCCCCAGACCAGCTGGGTGCGGGTTTCGTGCGGTTCGCTCGACCAGTACCAGTTGCGCTCGAATCCTTCCCTGAGGTTGGCGAACAATAAAGCCAGTTCCCGCCGCGTTGGCAATACGCCGCCGCGGGCCACCGCCCAGTCGGCGGCGCTTGGCCAGCTGACATCGACGGCTTCGCCCGGCAACAGCACCAGATGATAATCGGACTCTTCCTTACCGAGGATTAGTCCCGCATAGGCCTCGCCCTCTTGCAGCATGGCCCGCACTTGCATGTACTCGCCCATTTAACGTTCCTTTCGGTTGGCAGCAGTCTAGTCAGACCCTGCGGACAGGGCATTGGTTGCTGCAGGAAGTTCGATCTGGGTCATGCAAGTGTTTGATTTCTCAGTGGAAATTTCACTTAAACCTTTAATACTCCGAGAAAATTTATTTGCGAAAACGTTGAACTAAGGAAGTTTCCACCGCTCAAAGCTTACTCATTCACCTGATGATGTAAGGAACCTTCCATGAAACAATTCAGTACTTTTGCTTCGGACCTCCGTATCAACGCACTCCTGGCCTGCAGCGCAGCTGTCCTGCTGACCGCCTGCGGCGGCAGCACCCTCGACGCCTCCGGCGCCCAGCAATCCGCCACCGCCGCCCAGGTCACTGCCGATACCGGTTCCGCAGCATCAGTCGAAGCTGCGTCGGCCGCCCCGGCCGTCGCAGTGGAAGCAGCCCAGCCAGCACCAGCAGCAGAAGCATCCGCCACCCCGGCGGCAGACGTGACGACACAGGCCTTTGAACTGACCGGCTACGACAGCAACCCTTTGACACCGAAAGCCGAACAGCAAGCCGACGCCAGCGCGCCGGCCTCGACCACGGACGGTGCGACCCGCCTGCTGGCCGCCAGCGTCGCCACGCCTGCCACCACCAACAACTTCTACGTCTCGCCAACCGGTTCCGACACCGCGTCGGGCAGCAAGACCGCGCCGTTCAAGACCCTGGCGCGCGCCGCCAAGGCCGCGACCAAGGCCAGCACCACCGTCTGGGTTGCCCCGGGCACCTATGCTGGTGGTATCAAAACGACCGCCAACGGCACCGCCGCCGGCCGCATCTACTGGGTCTCGACCACCAAGTGGGGCGCCAAGATCGTCCCACCGACCAACTCGACCAACAAGACCGCCTGGGACAACCGCGGCCACTATGTCAGCATCATCGGTTTCGACGTCGACGGCAGCAAGATCGGCAGCGGCACCAAGTGGGTGCTCGGCATCTACACCGGCGGCTCGTACAACGTCATCGAAGGCAACCACGTGCACCACATGGCCACCACCATCCCGTGCAACAGCGCGGGCGGCTCGGCGATCGGCGTGGACAGCTACTTCAAGGGCGTCAAGGGTGACGTGATCGGCAACACCGTGCACGACATCGGCCCGGCCGGCTGCACCTACGTCCAGGGCATCTACCACTCGACCTCGGGCACCATCAAGAACAACGTGGTGTACCGCGTCGGTTCGGCCGCGATCCACCTGTGGCATGACGCCACCGACCTGAAGATCGTCAACAACACGGTGAGCTCGTCGGTGTTCGGCATCATCGTCGGCGGCGGCGATTATTACTTCACCTCGGCCGGCGCCAACAACGTCCACGTGCACAACAACATCGTGTTCGACAACAAGTATGGCATTTCGGAGCAGGGCAAGACCGGCACCGGCAATACCTACAAGAACAACCTGGTGTTCCAGAACCCGACCTACAACTTCCAGCTGCGTAACGGCCTGAAGCACACCAACACGATCAGCTCGAACCCGCTGTTCGCCGGCTACTCGCGCACCGCCGCCATGCCGAACTTTAAGCTGACCACCAGCTCGCCGGTCATCGGCCGCGGCCTGTCGACCTACGCACCGGCCACCGACATCGACGGCCGTGCGCGCAACGCCTCCACCGGTTTCGACCTGGGCGCCTACCAGCACTAAGCAGCACCGGCAGTACCGGCAGCACCTCCGGTAATAAGCAGTCCCATCCCGTGCAGGCGGCCTCCGCCGCCTGTGCACTCCCGAGGGCGCGACGCATCGCGCGCGCCTGATCAAGCAACCAGGAAGACGCCGCCGAATTGTTACAGGCGGCCGGCTGTACCGGATTTCCCGGTGCACGGGGCAGCTTTTGCCGTCCTTCCATCGCCCACTCCCTTCGGGCACACAGGAAAAAACACCACATGAACAAGACTTTCGCTTTCGCTTCGCAGGTTCGTCACAAAGCCGTCCTCTGCGGCACCGCCGCTGTCCTGCTGAGCGCATTCGGCGCAAGCCATGCTGTCGCCGCTACCTCGGCAACCCCTGCGGCCGCCGCCAACGCGACCACCGCACAAAAGAACCAGATCAACCAGCTCTACGTCGACATGCTCGGCCGCCCGGCGGACGCTCCCGGCCTGGCCTGGTGGGCGCAAGCCCTCGACAACGGCGTGACGATGGACGACATCGCCGCCCAGCTCAAGGCCAGCGACGAATACGCCAAGCGCAACACCAATGTGGGCCCGGCCGCAGGCGGCCTGCCGACGATCCCGGCCACCACCTATAACTACTACGTGTCGCCGACCGGTTCGGACAGCGCGAACGGCAGCAAGACCGCGCCGTTCAAGACCCTGGCGCAAGCGGCCAAGGTCGCCACCAAGGCCAGCACCACCGTGTTCGTGGCCCCTGGCACCTACGCCGGCGGCATCAAGACCACCGGCAACGGTACCGCAGCCGGCCGTATCTACTGGGTCTCGACCACCAAGTGGGGCGCCAAGATCGTTCCGCCAACGAACTCGACCAACAAGACCGCCTGGGACAACCGCGGCAACTACGTCAGCATCATCGGCTTCGATATCGACGGCAGCAAGATCGGCAGCGGCACCAAGTGGGTGCTGGGCATCTATACCGGCGGTTCGTACAATGTGATCCAGGGTAACCACGTGCACCACATGGCCACCACCATCCCGTGCAACAGCGCGGGCGGCTCGGCGATCGGCGTGGACAGCTACTACAAGGGTGTCAAGGGCGACGTGATCGGCAACACCGTGAACGACATCGGCCCGGCCGGCTGCACCTACGTCCAGGGCATCTACCACAGCACCTCGGGCACCATCATGAACAACGTGGTGTACCGCGTCGGTTCGGCGGCGATCCACCTGTGGCACGATGCGACCGACCTGAAGATCATCAACAACACGGTGAGCTCGTCGGTCTTCGGCATCATCGTCGGCGGCGGTGACTACTACTTCACCTCGGCCGGCGCCAACAACGTCCACGTGCACAACAACATCGTGTTCGACAACCAGTACGGCATCTCGGAGCAGGGCAAGACCGGCACCGGCAACACCTACAAGAACAACCTGGTGTTCCAGAACCCGAAGTACAACTTCCAGCTGCGTAATGGCCTGACCCACACCAACACCATCAGCTCGAACCCGCTGTTCGACGGCTACTCGCGTACCGCCGCACTGCCGAACTTCAAGCTGACCACCAGCTCGCCGGTCATCGGCCGCGGCCTGTCGACCTACGCACCGGCCACCGACATCGACGGCCGCGCACGTAACGCGTCCACCGGTTTCGACCTGGGCGCCTACCAGCACTAAGCGGTATCGCTGTCCTGCACGGATGATCCATCCGTGGACGCAAAACCCGCAGGTGCAAGCCTGCGGGTTTTTTTACCGTCTGGTAAAAATCAGTCGGGAAGGGGCAGGGCCATCTGCGGGTCCTGGGCGCCGGCGCGGTTCACCGCCGTCGTCACCCGGTACCACTCGAAGGCCTCGCAGGGCAGGGCGGCGCGGCGCGCCAGCTCGAGCGCCTGCTCGCTCGACAGCCCCGGGTCGAGCCACAGTTCGGCATCGGCCGCTTCCAGCACCACCGGGCGGCGGTCGTGGATGTCGAGCATGCCTTCGCCGGCGGCATCGGTGACCAGCACGAAGCCGGCTTCGGCCCGGTTCTCCGTGAAACCGCCAAAGTTCGCCAGGGCCAGCAGGAACAGGGGCGCGCGGTCCTTGCGGTGGATGTGCCAGGGCTGCTTGGCGCCCTTTTCGCCGGTCCATTCGTACCAGCCTTCGGCCGGCACGATCGCGCGGCCGTTCTTGAGCAGGCCGCGCCAGTAGCGGTTGTCCAGCTTATCGATGCGCGCATTGACGCAGATCGGCACCTTGCCCTCGGCCCAGCGCGCCCGGTAGCTCCAGAACACGTCGTCGATGCGGCGCTCGCCGTCCTGCAGGTGCATCACGGGGCGGTAGCTGCCGGGCGAGACGTTGAAGGCGGGCGCGGCTTCGCTGTCGTAGACCGCATCGGTCCACCCGAACACACTGGCGTAGTAGCGAGCCGTCTGGCTCTGGTCAAATCGTCCACACATGACCGCATGGTAGCGCAGGCGCGCCGGGGCTGCGGCACGCTTGCGCGCGGATGAGTTCGCGTGCCTCCGGCACCCGGTGGTATGCTCCGGGTTGAACCTATGTGAGGAGAATCGTGTATGGCAACTGGCTGGTGGAGCGTCCTGAAGACCGTCCCTTGGAGCGAAGTCATTCATGCGGCGCCGCAGGTGGCGAGCGGCGCGCGCAGGCTGTGGGATACGGTGGCGCGCAAGTCCGGCGCGGCCCCCGGCATGGCGCCGGGCATGGTGATGGAAGAAGAGCCGCAGGAAGACTTCTTCGGCACCCTGGTCATGCGCGTCGAGAAGAATGAAATGACCCTGGCCGACCTGCGCGGCCAGATGCTGCAGGCCTCCGAGATCATCGCCAACCTGGCCGACCAGAACGCCCAGCTGATCGCCAAGATGGACATGGCGCGCACCCGCATGCTGTGGCTGGGCGTGGCGACCGGCGTCTCCGGCATCCTCGCGCTGGTGGCGCTGGCCCTGGTCGTCGCACGCACCTAGGACAGGCTGCATGAAAGCGGTACTGATCCTGGCGACGCTGTTCGTGTTCATCTCGATGCTGCTGAACGCGGCCCGCAATCGCGGCAAGCTCGACGACAAGGCCAACCGCGCGGTGGCCGGGCTGGCCTCGTCGATGCGGATCTTCGTGTATGGGCTGCTGTTCTTCGTCGGGATCGTGTGCCTCGCCGTCGCCTGGCAGTCGCTCTGAACGCGCAGGCCCATCTATTGCTCGTTTATTGTCCGATGTCGCTGACACGCGCATGAGCAAAACTGGCGCTTGAAGCTCCGGGCTTCGTGCTTATCTAGGCCATGTCCTTTGGTGAATAGTTTCACCTCTCCGCGTGTCTCCAACTCAGTTCGACTGGGTTATTGGCCGCTGCCTTCATCGGCAGCGGCATTTTTTTGTTCTTCACGGCATTGCTCAAGCACTAACACCGAGCTTGCTGCACGTAGTACAATCCCCGCCGGCGCGGGCATGGCGAAATTGGTAGCCGCAGCAGACTTAAAATCTGCCGACGCAAGTCTTGCCGGTTCGATTCCGGCTGCCCGCACCATATCGCCGCCCTGGCGATGCGATGCTCGACCCTTCCTCCAGCAGCGTCATGACATGCTCATCCATTGGTCCGCGCGCCCGGATGGTGTAGCATGCCGGACGGCGGCTCCCTCCTGGCGCCGCAGCAGTTGAGGACTAGAATTGAACATCACGATTAACGACGAGCTGCGCGCCTTCGTCGACCCATTGACCGACATCGAACATGCCGCCCTCGAGCGCAGCCTGCTTGCGGAGGGCTGCCGCGACGCCCTGGTGCTGTGGCGCGACACGCTCATCGACGGCCATAACCGCTACGCGATCTGCCAGAAGCACGGCATCCCTTTCCGCACCGTCCACAACAACAACTTCGCCTCGATCGAGGACGTGATGCTGTGGATGATCGACAACCACCTGGCGCGCCGCAGCGTGTCGGACTTCCAGCGCGGCCTGCTGGCGCTGAAGAAGAAGGAAATCGTCACCGCCCGCATGGCTGAACAGCTGGCCTCGGAGCCGCCCAAGCCGGAAGCCGACGACCTCGATGCGCGCCCGCCGCCACCGTGGAACACGCGCGAGGACGTGGCCAAGGCCGCCCGCGTGTCGGCCAATACCATCAGCCAGATCGAACGCATCCAGAAGGCGGCGACGCCGCAGCTGCGCGAAGCGGTGCGCTCCGGCACGATTTCGATCAACGCCGCGGCGAACGTCGCGCAGTTGCCGGAATCCGAGCAGATCGCCGCCGTCGCCGGCGGGCGCAAGGAATTGCAGCAGGCGGCGCGCCAGGTGCGCGAGCAGAAGATGGCGACCCGCCCGAAAAAGGAAACCGCGTCGGGCGACCCGGCCGAGGATCTGGCCGCGGCGCGCGCGGAAATCGCCTCGCTCAAGGACCGCGTCGCGACCCTGCTCACCGAGAACGAAGTGCTCAAGCAGCGCCTGGTACACGCCGGCGCCGCATAATCAATCCACCAGGAGACCCCCGCATGCGCGCAGCCCGCTTGACCGCCCCGTTCATCCTCGTCAGCGCGGTGTTCGCCGCTGCGGCGCCGGCGCTGGCCGCTGCGCCCGCGACGGTGCCAGCCGTGCGTCCGGCCCCGGCCGCCGCCGACCTGGCGCGCTGGCAGAAGACGGCAGGGCGGGTGACCATCATGCGCGACAAGTGGGGCATCCCGCATGTGTTCGGCAAGCAGGACGCCGACGCGGTGTTCGGCCTGCTGTACGCGCAGGCCGAGGACGACTTCAACCGCGTCGAGCTCAATTACATCAACGCGATGGGGCGCCTGGCCGAAGTCGAGGGCGAGAAGGAAATCTGGCGCGACCTGCGCATGAAGATGTACATCACGCCAGCCGACATGCGGGCCAAGTACGCCGCCAGCCCGGCCTGGCTCAAGCAACTGATGATCGGCTTTGCCGATGGCCTCAACTATTACCTGCACACGCATCCGGAAGTCACGCCAAAGCTCATCACCCGCTTCGAGCCGTGGATGGCGCTGTCCTTCAGCGAAGGCAGTATCGGCGGCGACATCGAATCGATCGACCTGAAGGAGCTGGAGCGCTTCTATGGCAAGCGCACCCAGCCCGCGATCGCCAGTCCGGGCCGCAACCTGGATGCCGAACCGCGCGGTTCGAACGGCTTCGCGATCGCGCCCAAGCTCTCGGCCACCGGCAACGCGCTGCTCCTGATTAACCCGCACACCTCGTTCTACTTCCGCCCGGAAGTGCACATGGTCAGCGAGCAGGGCCTCAATGCCTATGGCGCCGTGACCTGGGGCCAGTTCTTCATCTACCAGGGCTTCAACGACAAGACCGGCTGGATGCACACCTCGGGTGGCGGCGACGTCATCGACGAGTACCTGGAAACCGTGGTCGAGCGGGGCGGCAAGTTCTTCTACCAGTACGGCGGCGGCGAGCGCCCAGTGAAGGCGGTGCCGGTGACGCTGCCGTACAAGACGGCCTCCGGCGCCATGGCGAGCAAGACTGTGACGGCCTGGTTCACCCACCACGGCCCGGTGGTGCGCGAGCAGGGCGGCAAATGGGTGGCCGTGAAGATGATGGACGAGCCGCTCAAGGCGCTCACCCAGTCCTACACCCGCACCAAGGCGCGCGACTACGACGCCTTTTACAAGGCAATGGAACTGCGCACCAATTCCTCGAACAACACGGTGTATGCGGACGCCAAGGGCAATATTGCCTATTTCCACGGCAATTTCATCCCGAAACGCGACCCGCGCTTCGACTGGAACAAGCCGGTGGACGGCAGCATCGCCGCCACCGAATGGCAGGGCTTGCACGAAATCCGCGACACGATCACGCTGTTCAACCCGGCCAGCGGCTACATCTCGAACACGAACAACTGGCCCTTCAGTGCGTCCGGCGCCAACAGTCCGAAGCGCAAGGATTATCCCGACTACATGTGGTCGCTTCCCGAAAACGCCCGCGGCCGCCACGCCGAGCGGGTGCTGAAGGATGCCAAGGGTTTCACCATCGACAGCCTGATCGCCGCTGCGTATGACAGCCACCTGACCGCCTTCGAGCCGCTGGTGCCGCAGCTGCTCAAGGACTTCGATACGCTGCCGGCCGGCGACCCGCGCAAGGCGCAGCTGCAGGCGCAAGTGGCCGCGCTGCGCGCCTGGGACCTGCGTTTCGGTGTGGCGTCGGTGCCGACTTCACTGGCGGTCTACTGGGGCCAGGACATGCTTGCCCAGCACGCCGCGCGCGCCCGCGCCGCCGGCGTGCCGACGGTCGATTTCATCACCAACAGCTTGAGCCCCGAGGAGCGCCTGGCCTCCCTGCAGCGCGCGTCCGACAAGCTGGCGGCCGACTTCGGCAGCTGGCAGACGCCATGGGGCGAGATCAACCGCTTCCAGCGCATCAGCGGCGATGTCGACCAGCAGTATGACGACAGCAAGCCGAGCTATCCGGTCGGCTTCGCCTCGGCCAACTGGGGCGCGCTGGCCTCGTTCGGTATGGTGGCCAAGCAAAAGACCAGGCGCATCTATGGCGACCGCGGCAACAGCTTCGTCGCCGTCGTCGAATTCGGCCCGCGCTTGCGCGCCAAAAGCATCCTGGCCGGCGGCAACAGCAACAACCCGGCCTCGAAGCACTTCGCCGACCAGGCCGAGATGTACAGCCGTGGCGAGTTCAAGGACGTGCTGTTCTACAAGGAAGATATCGAGAAGCACCTGGAACGCACATACCACCCGGGCCAGCGTCCCTAGGCTGGTGCCTGGCCAGTGCTGCTTGTTATAATCCGGCAATTCATTGATGCGTCGTTCGGGGCTGGTGCGTGGCAAAACTCTATTTCAGGTATTCGGCGATGAACGCCGGCAAATCCACCGCCCTGTTGCAGGTGGCGCATAACTATGAAGAGCAGGGCCAGAAGGTCAAGCTCTACACGGCGGCCATCGACGACCGCTACGGCGTCGGCCTGATCACCTCGCGCCTCGGCCCGAACCGCCAGGTCGACGTGTTCGACCGCGAGACCGATTTCCTGGCCAGTGCGCCGCCGGTGTCCTGCATCCTGGTCGACGAAGCCCAGTTCCTCACCACCGCGCAAGTGCAGCAGCTGCACCAGGTGGCCCAGGTGCGCGGCGTGCCCGTCATCTGCTACGGGCTGCGCAGCGACTTCCGCGGCGAACCCTTCCCCGGCTCGGCCTACCTGCTGGCGCTGGCCGACGACATCGAGGAAATCAAGAACATCTGCACCTGCGGCAAGAAGGCGACCATGAATATCCGCGTCGACGCCGACGGAAACCGCATCCGCGACGGCGAGCAGGTGAGCATTGGCGGCAACGAAAGCTACCGCCAGGCCTGCGGCCGCTGCTTCTATTCGCGCTGACATGGCGCTGCAGGGCTGCGTGTCCTGGCTGCCGGCCGCCGCCTGCGGCGGCGCCGAGATGCTGCTCTACCTGGTCCCGTCGGCCGCGCTGGCGCTGCTGCTGTGGATCGGCTCCGGCGCCCATCCCTTTTTCTTCCTGTTCACCACCGTTGGCACCCTGAGCCACGAACTGGCGCATTTCTCGGTCGGCTTGTTGACCAATGCCGAGCCGGTCGGCCTGAGCGTGCTGCCGCGCCGCATCAAGCGGCCAGGGAAGGGGCATAACTGGGAACTCGGTTCCGTCACCTTTGCCAACTTGCGCTGGTACAACGCCGCGCCCGCCGCGCTCGCGCCTCTGCTGGTATTGGGGATTCCCGTGCTGGTGGCGTGGTGGCGCACCCGTCACGGCTGGGTGTTCGAACCGCTCGACCTGGCGCTGGCCCTGTTGCTGGCGCCGCAATTGCTGTCGTTCTGGCCCTCGCCGGTCGACTGGCGGCTGGCGGCGCGTTCGTGGCCCTGGATCCCAGTGCTGCTTGTTGCCGGCCTGGCCATGTATTTCCAGGCTGAATTGCTCGAGCTTGTCAAAGGGTGAACACCAGGCTTATGCCAGCCTTAAGCATGTGCCGCAAAGCCGCGCAAATGCGCACATGCCGGCTCTGCCTCGCAGCGGCTTCCTGTAGAATGGGCCGCAAAGGGCGTATTGACCGGCACGCCTTGCCGGTCCCGCCGAGGCAAAAGAATTTTCCGTTTCGGAGAGACGACGAATGAAGAAACATCATCTGATCATGGCCGCGATGGCCTTCGCCATGTCCGCCCATGTGGTGACCGCCCAGCCGGAAAAGGTCGCGACCATCGCGCCGTCCAAACCCGCAGGTTCCTTGCAGATGAAACCCCTCGCCGAGCAGACCCAGGCGGCGCTCTGGGCTTCGCGCGTGCTCGGCCGCTATCACTACAAGGCGGTACCGCTCGACGACGCCATGTCGGCCAAGATCTTCGATAACTTCTTCGATTCGCTCGACAGCGAAAAACTGTACTTCGTCCAGGCCGACATCGACGGCTTCGCGCCGATGCGCACCAAGATGGACGATGCGATCAACAACGAGAACCTCACCGTTCCGTTCGCCATCTACAACCTCTACCAGCAGCGCTTCACCGACCGCATGAACTACGCGCGCCAGCTGCTCAAGACCAAGCCCGACTTCACCCTCGACGAATCGATCGAGCTCGACCGTGAGAAATCGCCATGGGCCAGGAGCGAGGACGAAGTGCGCGACCTGTGGCGCAAGCGCGTCAAGAACGACTGGCTGCGCCTGAAGCTCGCCGGCAAGGAAGACAAGGCCATCCGCGACACCCTCGACAAGCGCTACGAGAACTACATCGGCCGCGTCCGCAAGCTCAACAACGAAGACGTGTTCCAGATGTTCATGAACGCGTATGCCACTTCCATCGAGCCGCATACCAATTACCTCGGCCCGCGCTCTGCCGACAACTTCGACATCGCCATGCGCCTGTCGCTGGAAGGCATCGGCGCCGTGCTGCAGTCGCGCGACGAATACACGGTCATCCGCGAAATCGTGCCGGGCAGCCCGGCCGCGCTGTCGGGCAAGCTGAAGGTGGGCGACCGCATCGTGGGCGTGGCCCAGGGCAATGGCGCCTTCACCGACGTGCTCGGCTGGCGCATCGACGACGTCGTCCAGCTGGTGCGCGGCGAAAAAGGTTCCACCGTCCGCCTCGACGTGCTGCCGGGCGACGCAGGCCCTGACGCCAAGCACGTCAGCGTGTCGATGGTGCGCAAGAAAATCAGCATGGAAGAGCAGGCCGCCAAGAAATCGATCATCGAAGTCAAGGATGGCGGCGTCAAGCGCCGGGTCGGCGTGATCTCGCTGCCGACCTTCTACCTCGACTTCGAGGCGCGCCGCCGCGGCGACAAGGACTTCCGCAGCGCCACCCGCGACGTGGCCCGCATCCTGGGCGAACTCAAGAAGGACAAGGTCGACAACGTCCTGATCGACTTGCGCAACAACGGCGGCGGTTCGCTGACCGAGGCCATCGAGCTCACCGGCCTGTTCATCGACAAGGGTCCGGTGGTGCAGCAGCGCGACGCGCAGGGCCGCATCGAGGTCGAGGCCGACCAGCAGGCCGGCTTGTCCTGGGATGGCCCGATGGGCGTGCTGATCAACCGCGGCTCGGCCTCGGCATCGGAAATCTTCGCGGCGGCCATCCAGGATTACGGCCGGGGCCTCGTCATCGGCGAGCCGAGCTTCGGCAAGGGCACGGTCCAGACCCTGATCGACCTGGACCGCTTCTCGCCGGGCGAAAAGGTGCGGTATGGCGAACTGAAAATGACGATCGCCCAGTTCTTCCGTATCAACGGCGGCACCACCCAGCTGCGCGGCGTCACGCCGGACATCAAGCTGCCGCAACTGTCGGACATGGACAGCTTCGGCGAATCCTCCTACGACAATGCGCTGCCGTGGGTCGCCATCAAGCCGGCCAATTATGCGGCGGCAGGCGATCTCAAGGAACTGATTGCCCCACTGCAGAAGCGCCATGAGGCACGCATTTCCAAGGACAAGGAGTTCCAGTTCCTGCAGGAAGACATCGCCGAAGTCATGAAGGTACGCAAGGAAAACGCGATTTCGCTGAACGAAGCCGTGCGCCGGAAAGAACGCGACACCCAGGATGCCCGCGCCAAGCTGCGTGAAGCGCGCCTGGCCGGCGCCAGCGGCACCGCGACCGACGAACCGGCGGCCGGCCCGGCCGGCAAGGAAGCGCGCGGCAAGGTGCCGGCGCCGACCAAGCCGGCCAAGGCGGTGACGGCCGTGCGTGGCTCGCCACGCCAGGACGATGGCCTGCAGTACGACGAGCGCGACCTCCATGCGGAACTGGCGGCCGAGAAAGCCGCCAAGGACGCCAAGGACATCCTGCTCCAGGAAGCCGCCAACATCCTGGCCGACGAAGTAGGCATGCTGCGCACTGATACCCGCATGGCCTCGCGTGCGATGCCCTACATGGCCTTGCCGCGCACCGTCGACTGACCGATCGCGCGCCGGCAACGGCGCCGCATCCCGACCGGGTCTGATGGCCGGGTCCCGCATATACGGGACCCGGCCATTTTTTTAGGCGCTGTCACCCTTGGCTGTGGATGAGGATTGAACTGTCGAGCTGCGCCACGGTCCAAACCGTATCGCCATCCGACGGAGCCTCCCATGCGTTCGCCCCGCTTCAAGAAGTGGTTCGCCGCCCTGCCGGTGCTGAACCAGCCCCAGCGCCTTCAAGTGATCGACGCCTTGCGCCCGGCGGCCGGGCTCGATCAATTGCTGGCGCTGCTCGACGGGTTCCGAACCGAGCGCTGCTGTCCTGCATGCGCCAGCACGCGCTGGCACCGGCATGGCCAGGCCAACGGCTTGCAGCGCTACCGCTGCCGGGAATGCCGGCGTACTTTCAACGACCTGAGCGGCACACCGCTGGCGCGC
>NZ_FOLD01000036.1 GCF_900112225.1 Massilia yuzhufengensis
CGCCGAGATGGTAGTGATGCGATGCGTGCGCATTGAAGCCAGTTTCGAGGGCGCGCAAACTCGGCGCTCCGCTGGCCTGCGCATACACCATCGCCGTCATGTGATTCCAAGGCTTGAAGTGCTTGGTATATTTGGCGGCATTGTGGCGGGCGACTGCCTGATCGAAGGCAGCGCGGGGCAGCCCCTTCATTAATTCTTGAAATGTCGTTATGCTGTACATGGTTGCAGGTTTGGTTTTTAAGTCGGCAAACCGAGGTTAACCCTCGTAAACCAATGCCTGCAACCCCTCCTTGCTAAGTCAAGCAAATTATTCCGGACAGCAGTGCGCGCAGGCGGGAACCCAAGTTCAACTCACCCTCAATCCGCCTTCTTCTCCTTCTTCACCGGCACAAACAGCAAATCCTGGAAGTCATAACTGAAGTCCGTCTCCGTTGAAATCGGCTTCATCCGCATCCGTTCGATGCTGCCGTCATGGTCGAGCGAGAACGTCACGTAGGCATCCGCATTGAAGTTGCGCTCCTTCCAGCGCACGATGAAGGTATCGTGCTGGAAGTGCTCCATCTCGCCGGTCAGGTCGGGCGTCTTGGCGAACGACAGCACCAGCTTCTTGCCATCGCGGCGGATCGCCGCCTTGCCGTACCAGGCGTCTTCATACTCGCCCTCGTACGAAGCCAGCGGCAACGACGGCTTCGAGGCCACCGCGCGCGTGGCGGTTTCCTTCTTCAGGCGCGCCGCTTCCTTCTCGGTCATCTCGCGCTCGACATCGGCCACGCGGCCGATCCAGTCGGTTGGCGCCAGGCCCAGGTACTGGTCCAGCAGGCGGTACTGCAGGGAGGACAGCGAGGAGCCACTTTCGGCATTGGTCAGGATCGCGATGCCCAGCTTCGATTCCGGCACCAGCAGCACGCGCGAATAGAAGCCCTGCAGCGCGCCGCCGTGCATCGCCACCATCTTGCCCTGGTAGTCGCGCAGCTGGAAGCCCAGGCCGTAGGCGTAGAAGTTTGGCTTGGTGGCGGCCAGTGGGGGACGCGGCTGGCTGATCTTCATCGGGGTTTGCGGGGTCCACAGCTCGCGTGCCTGCTTCTCGCTGAACAGGCGCACGTCCTTGCCGTCCGCGCCTTTCGCCACGCGGCCGCTGTCGAGCAGCACGTTCATCCAGCGCGCCAGGTCTTCGGCGCTGGTATTGATGCCCACCGCGCCGACCGCGTTATCGACCGGCATCGGCTTGACCGCGGCGATCTTGCCGTTGATCTTGCTGTGCGGGGCCGAGACGTTGGTGAACTTCGCGTTTTCCGCCAGGCTGGTGGTGGTGCCGGCCATGCCGACGGGCTTCAGGATCCACTCGTGCATCGTCTCGCCCCAGGTCTTGCCCGACTTGGACGCGATGATCTTGCCGGCCACGATGTAGAGCAGGTTGTCGTAGGCGTAGCTGTTGCGGAAACTCGTGGCCGGCTTGATGTAGCGGAGGTTGTGGATGATCTCGTCGGTGGTGAATTGGGTGGTCGGCCACCACATCAGGTCACCGGCGCCCAGCCCCAGGCCGCTGCGGTGGGTCAGCAGGTCGCGCACGGTCATCTCGGCGGTGACGTAGGCGTCGTACATGCGGAAGTCCGGCAGGTGCTTGATCACCGGGTCGTCCCATTCCAGCTTGCCCTGGTCGACCAGCATGCCCAGCGCGGCGGCGGTAAAGGCCTTGGAGTTCGAGGCGATCTCGAAAATGGTCTGGCCGTCGACCCTGGCCGGCTCGCCCAGCTTGCGCACGCCGAAGCCCTGGGCGACGACGACCTTGCCGTCCTTGACGATGGCGATCGCGATGCCCGGGACCTGGAACGCCTTCATCACGCGGGTGACGTCGGCGTCGAGATTGTATGCAGGCGCCTGGGCGGCGGCGGTGGTGGACGCCGCGTCCTGCGCGAGCGCGGCGCCGGCGGTGGAAAAAGCGATCAGGATCGCGGCTGCAATGCGGTTCATGGAAAGCACGGGGTTCGATCCTTATTTATTCATCTGTTTGTCGACGCTGCCCTGGGTCTCAGGGTGGTAGCGCTCGCGCGCGGCCTTGTAGATGCGCTCGGCAAAGGCGCGGTCGTCGGCCTTGGCGCGCAGCGCGCCGTAGAGCGGCACCACGAACTTCTGGCGGCCCACGCTCATCAAGAAGGTCTCCAGGTTCGGGCGCACGCCACGGTAGCCGGCATGCACCGCCGCGCGGTAGAAGCGGAAGGCCACTTCGTTGTTGCCGGTTTTCGCCAGGCCGAAGGCCTTGTCGAGTTCTTCCAGCTTTGCGGCACTGGCCTTGTTGTCGATATCGTTCAGGAACTTCATCCACTCTTCCGCTTTCCAGCCCTTGGTATCGAGCTGCGCGGTCTTGATGTCGCCCTTGAGCCAGCGCTCGGTGGTGTCGTTCAGCTTCGTCAGGCGTGCCGAGACGGCGCGCTGGGCGCTGGCCGGGATGCCCGGGCCGTACAGCCATTCATCGAGCTCCGCGTCGCTCATGATCTTCGGGTTCTTCGCCAGCAGGTTGGCGCGCAGGTAGGCGACGAACTGCTCGGTGGTCACGCTCTGGAAGGCACGCTGGTCGAACCAGCCGCGCAGGAAGGGGTCGAACGCGGCGCGGCCGGCGCGCTGCTCGAGGGTGCGCAGGAACCAGGCGCCCTTCGGGTAGGCCAGGCCTTCATCGGTGTAGTGCTCGCTGGAGGTGTCCGGATCGCGCGTGAGCAGCGCCTGCTTGGCCTTGGGCAGGTCCTTGAGCGAGGCCAGCGCTTCTTCCTGCTCCAGCTGCAGGTTCATGGTGGCCACTTCTTCGCCATACATCTTCTCGAGGATGCGGGTGGTCACGTAGGTAGTAAAGCCTTCGTTGAGCCACCAGTGCTTCCACGAGGCGTTGGTCACCAGGTTGCCCGACCAGCTGTGCGCCAGCTCGTGGGCGATCAGGTCGACCAGGCTGCGGTCGCCCGCGATCATGGTGGGCGTCAGGAAGGTCAGGCGCGGGTTTTCCATGCCGCCGATCGGGAAGGACGGCGGCAGCACCAGCATGTCGTAGCGTCCCCAGCGATAGGGGCCGTACAGCGATTCGGCGGCGGCCACCATCTTCTCGGTGTCGGCCAGTTCGTACTCGGCCGCCTTGATGCGCTGCGGCTCGGCGTAGACGCCGGTGCGCCCGCCCAGGGTGCGCGCTTCCAGCTCGCCGATGCCGATCGCCAGCAGGTAGGACGGAATCGGCTGCGGCATGGTGAACTTCCAGCCGCCCTTGCCGGTAGCCTTGGGGTCGTTATCGGCGCTCATCACCACGCGCAGGCCTTGCGGCGCTTCGATGCGGGCGGTGTAGGTGAAGCGCACCGCCGGCGTGTCCTGGATCGGCACGAAGGACCGCGCATTGATCGGCTGCGACTGGCTGAACATGAACGGGTGCTTGCCCGACATGGTCTGCTTCGGCGTGAGCCACTGCAGGGCGGGGGCGGTCGGCGCGGTATGGTAGTGGATGCGCACCTTGCCCGGCTGGCCGGGCAGCGCCACGTGCAGCGCCTGGCCCTTTTCCTTGTCCAGCTTGTCGAGCGTGTACTTCACCGGCTTCCACGCGCCCGCCGCATCCTGGGCCTCGATCTTCGAGATGGTGAGTTCGCGGGTGTCGAGGTCCAGCGTGGTGGCCGACTTGTCGAGCCAGTTCAGCGTCAGGTCGGCATGGCCTGACAGGGTCTTGCGCGTGAAGTCGGCCTTCAGGTCCAGGTGCAGGGCGGTGGTCCTGACCTGGTCATACCTGGCATAGCTGAGGGGATCGAGTGCGAACGCGTAGGCGCTCCACTGGGTGACAAAGGCGCAGGCCGCGGCGCGCAGCAGGGTGCTTTTCTTCATGGTCTCTCGCAGGATGGTAGCTCGCAAACATCGCAGCCCCGTATAGGGGCTGGGGGCGCGAGAAGAATAGCATCTTCACCTGCGGGGGGAAAGCACGCGAAATTGTATTGACGGCCGGCGTCGCAGCTGCACCGGCAGCGTTTGAACGCGCGGCCGGCGAAGCCGGCCACCCTACTCCTGCGTGACCCACACCGGCGCCGACCACAGCACGTTGCCGTCGTCCTGCGTCACCCTGGCGTAGTAGAAGTGCTGGCCGCGCGAAGGCGTGATGGTCGCCGTCGCATTCGGCAACAACTCGGTCACCGCTCCGTTGCGCAGCGGGACGCCTTCCATGATCGCCATCGCCGCGACCTTCTTCCCGGAGGTCGAGGCGAAGTTCACCTTGAGCGTGAGCGGGCCGCGGTTGGTGAAGCGCTCGCCCATCAGTTTTCCATTCGCGGTAAAGACCAGCTGCGAGGTCTTGTCCATGGTGGCGAACACGCGCCGCGCCTTGAGCGCGTCGATGAAGCTGTCGCGCGTAAGCGGCGTCCCGGCGGGCAGCAGCACGCCGGTGCGGTTGGTGTAGGAGGCGCCCCAGTTGGCACAGTGGTTGTCCTGGTTGGTACTGAAGGCCACGTGGTAGCCGGCTTCCAGCAGGCGGTTGCAGGTCTGCTCGAAGTTGCTGCGCCGGGTTTCCGTTTCGGTATCGTTGGTGGAGAAGGCGGTGCTGTTCATCACCTCGCACAGCGCCATCGCCGCGTCGCCGTCGGGCGTGTAGCCAAGCGCCATGCCATCGACCTTGAACTGGCCGTCGCGCGCGGGATGGTTGAACTGCCCCACCCAGCCGCGCTGGCGCATCAGGGTGTAGAGCGCGGCGTAGTCGTTGCGCGGCGTGGCGGTGTCGGCCATCAGCTCGCCCCTGGCATTGGTCTCCCAGCCCAGCAGCTCGTCGCTGTTGAAGATATTGATGTGGCCGCCGTTGTTGATGACGCCCCACTCCATCCCGTACAGCGCCAGGAAGCCGGGCTTGGTGGCGGTGAACGCCGCCGCGCTGGCCAGTCCGGACTGGTACAGCGCCTTTGCCGCCGCCGCGTCGGCGCTTGGGGCGGTGCCGTCCGAGCCGTCGTACATGTGGTTGTGTTCCGAGACGGCGAGCACGTCGAGCCCGCGCCCGCGCGCATAGGCGAACGCCGCTTCGGGGCCGAACCTGGCCTTGAGCGGGTCTTGCGCGCCCTTGCACTCGCCGAGCGCGGCGCCGCCATCGCTGTGGTTGCTCTGGCTGTGCAGGTTGGCGAGATAGACCGTGTAGGGAAGCGATGCAAGCGCCGGCGCCATGGCGGCGCCGCTGTCGCCCCGGCGCACGCCCTGCAGCGGGGCGAAGCGCGGCATTGTTGGCGCCGGCCGGGCGCCCACCAGGATCTGCCAGTCCTGCTCGACCGGCGCTTCATGGTCGCCGCGCAGGCCGGCGCGCAGGCGCACCTGGTACAGGCCGGCCGGGGCCCGGGCCGCCTTGATGCGGCCGTCCCAACTAACCTGCACCGGTACCGGTTCGCCGGAAAACGCATGGCTGCCGCGCCAGCGCTGGACCACGCGCCCTTGCGGATTCACCAGTTCCAGCTGCCAGTCCACGGTACCGGGCTGCTCCAGGCCGGGATAGTGGAAGCTCAGGCTGAAGGTCCGGCGCGCATCGGCCTTGGCCTGGAAAGGCGCATGCAGGGTCGCTTCGAATTCCTTGTGCTCGGCTGGCGCCGCGACCACGTTGCTGCAGCACAGGGCCAGCAGCAGCGCACGGAGGGAGGGGGGCAGAATTGTGGTTTTCATAATGCAATTTTTGCAATTGCACTGAAATTCATCTTGCGCCGATCCGACTCGGCTGTTGTAAATTTATCTACAACAGTTGAGCCAATTCAAGTGGGCCGCGGAGTCCCCTGAATGGCCCTAGAAATGGACGTCCGCCCGCAGCATCGGCGTGCTGGCGCGCTGCCCCGCCCCGCCGGTGCTCGCGCGCGAATTCCCGAACTTGTTGTTCCAGAACTGGTAGCCGACACCGACCCGTATCTTCTTTTTCGCGTAGCCGAGGCGCGGGCCAATATCGAACATGAGCGCCATGTCGAGGTTGGTCTCGGCGCTGGTCGGGGCGCCGGTTTCGTCGAGGCCCTTGGCGGCGATGACGTTCAGGTAGCCTTCGAAGGACCATCCTTCGGCCACCGGGATGCCCCAGCTGGCGCCGAACATCGGGTGCGTGTCGTAGGCATGGCGTCCCCGCACGTTCGAGATCGGCGCGAAGGCGCCGCTTGGCGCGTTACTCTCGCGCAGCCACAGGATGCTGGTGCTCAGGAAGCCCGGCACGTCCCACATCAGGGTCGGCCCCAGCACCAGCATGCGCTTGCGCGAGTTGTAGCCGACGTCGTCCTTGTGGTTGATGTCGAAGCCGGCCGTGAGGCCCACACCCTTCACCTTGCCGTAGCGGATCTCGGACCCGCGCAGCGCGCCGAGGTCGAGCGTGTGCCGGTACAGCAGGTAGGCTTCGCGCGCGCCGCTGCTGCTGCCGAGCGAGCGAGCGTCGCTGCGGTCGGACTTGAGCAGGTCGAGGTTGAGGTAGTTGCTGCCGTACCGGTAGCCGCTGGCGTGCGTGAAGGCCAGCACGTGCTTCTTGATGTGGCTCGGGTTGAAAGGTTCGGCGAAGCGGGTGCCGTAGCGGTAGCCCAGCGCGTTGTCGCTCCAGTCCATGGCGCTCGCCGGCGCGGCGCAGCACAGCGCGGCGGCGCACGCCGCGATGCCGCGTCCTCCAACAGTCTTGTTCATGCCCCTGGTTCCTTGCCGTGCTGCCCGGTGAGTGCATCTCCCGGCTTGCGTTCCACGTACACGTCCACCTTGTGTTCGCGCCCATCGTCGACCAGCTCGATGGTGTTGGCCTGCTGCGTCTGCCCGTCGAGCACCAGCAGCTCGCCCACCGTCGCACGGCGCACCGTGACATGGTAGTCGGTGCGCCCGGCGCGGTAGCGCAGGCGCAGGCTTTCCCAGCCCTCGGGCAGCAGCGGCGCCAGCGCCAGGCGGTCGACCGCGCGGCCGATGCCGAGCAGGCCATCGGTCAGCAGCATGCAGGACCAGCCGGCGGCCTCCCCCGCGCCACCAGCATCCATGATGACGCAAGGGGCACCGTCGGAGCGCACGGCAGCCGCGGCCAGTTCCCAGGCGCGCGTACCGGCGCCTTCGCCGGCCAGGGCCAGCGCACTCCACGCCAGCGTGCGCGCGTCCCCGGAAGCCGCGGCATCGACGCTGCCGAGCGCCGTCACGACGCGCCCAGGCTCGGCGCCTGCCAGCGCGGCCCAGGCCTGGGTGGCGGCGTCGCCGTAGGTGGCGCCATCCCAGCCGTGTTCCGCAGCCTGCGCCTTGAGCGCCAGCGCGGCGCCGCGGCAGGTGGTGGCGAAGCCGAAATCGGCGCGGCGGTCGGCCACTTCGGCAAAGCGCTGCAGCACCGTGGCGAGCCGGAAGGCCAGCCCCACGCTTTCGGGTCGCAGGTCCATGTCCGGGTCGTCTTCGTGCATGCGCGCGTCCACCAGCGGCAAGCCGCGGGCGCCGAAGCGCAGGCAGCCGCGCAGGCCGTGCACGCAGTACTGGTACAGGTCGTCGCGCGCCAGGCGCGTGCCGCTGGTCGGGTCGCCGCCGGCCACTTCGCGCAGCACGCCATAGTCGCCGGTCACGCTGACGTAGCGGTGCAGCGCATAGGGCAGCCACAGGAAATCCTCGACCAGCGCGGCGGTGCTGCCGATGTCGTCGCGCGCCGCCCGCAGGAGCGCCGCGCGCAAGGTGGCGGGGCCGCCGTGCACCGCGGCCATCGCGCCTTGCAGCTGCGCAGCCGGGGCGCCGCCCATGGCGCAGGACAGCGCAGCATAGGGCAGCCAGCCGTTGGCAGCGAGGTCGAAGGCCGGGTCGGGTGTGGCCACCTGTACGCTGCCGAGCAATTCGTCCCAGTAGGCGTGCACCTGGCGCAGCGCCAGCGCCGCCCCCTTGGCGCCGCCGTGCTGCTGCACGATGCGGCTGGCGGCCAGGCTGTCCGGCCCGGCCGCGCCGAGCAGGAACACCAGTTCCACCTGTTCGCCCGGCTGCAGTGCGAGCTTCGTTTGCAGGGCGGCGCAAGGGTCGAGCATGGCGCCGAGCGCGCCGCCCAGGCTGCTGCGTTCCAGCGCGGCCGGCTTCGCCAGGCTGCGGTGGCGCCCGACGAATTCGCGCCGGTCGGACGTGTGGGCCACCTGCGCGGCATCGAGGTGGAAGAAGCCGACCTTGTCGCCGAAGCCGGTGCCGAAGGCGTTGCGCGCAACGAGCGCGCCGCTGGCGACGTCGATGCCGGTCACCACCTGCAGCCCGGGCGCGGCGCCGGCTTCGTCGAGCCACCATTGCACAAAGCCGGTCACGGCCAGGCGGCGCGCCGCGCTGGAGAGGTTGCGCAGCTTGAGTACCGCATATTTGAGCGGGGCAGCGGGCGCCACGAAGCTGCGCAGTTCGGAGCCGATGCCATGCGCCGTATGCTCGAACAGCGTGTAGCCGAAGCCGTGGCGGGTCACGTAAGGCTCGCCCGAGGGCATCGGCCACGGCGTCGGCGACCAGGCCGCGCCGCTGTCCTCGTCGCGCAGGTAGAAGGCTTCGCCCTGCCCTGCCGTTACATGCAGTTCGCGCCGGCCGCACCAGGTGGAACCGGGTCCGGTTGCCGGCAGCACGGCGCCGAAGCCGCCGTTGGCCAGGGCGTTCTCGCACGGGGTCGGGAGCGCCTCGGGATTGTGGATCACGGCTTCGCGGCCGTTCGCCGAGTAGCCGCCGAAGCCGGTCTCGAACTGCAGCGCTTCGTCCGGCGCGGCCGGCGCATCGGCGGTCCACGGCGCCGGCTCGGCGTCCGGTACGAACGGCGGCGGCAGCGCAGGCATGGGCGGCGCCGCGCGCCGCAACTGGTCGGCCAGCGCGCCGCGCTCTTCCAGCAGCAGCACCTGCGCCGCCGACAGCAGCAGGATGCGGTCTTCGTGCGGCACGTCTTCCAGCAGGTGAACGCGGCTGGCGCCCAGACTGGTGACCTGCGCGCGGATCTCGCGGCTCTCGCACAGCACCAGCAGGTCGGCCTCGAGGCCGCGCGCACGCCAATAGGTGTGCGCACCCAGTGCTTCGCGCACCAGGACGCTGTCGGGGCCGGGCTGCAGCACCACCAGCGGGCGGCTGCCGTCTACCCCATAGGCGAGCAGGGCGCCGCGGCCGCGCACGTTGCGCTCGATGATCCCGGCCTCCGCCCGCATGCCCGGCACCGGATCGAGCAGGCAGCCGGCCAGGCGGTTGTAGAGCTGGGCCTGCGCTTCGCTCACGCCAAGCGCCCGCAGGAAGGCCTGGCCATGGGTCCATGCCGCCTCCACGGCCTGCGCCACGACCCCGGCGTCGGCATGGCGCGCCGCCACTTCGCGCGCCGCGGCCGGTGTGGCGGCCGCGCCCAGCACCAGGTCGACGGTGATTTCCTGGAACGGGGCCAGGCTGATGCTACGGCGGATCGCCAGCATCGGGACCTGCGGCCCAGGCTCCAGCGGCGGCAGCACGGCGGTGGGATCGGTGCAGCTGCTGCTGAAGGCGGGCGCGCCGGCCTCGCCGCGCACCGCCATCTGGTGCAGCACCGTCGGCGCGCCCGACCCGAACGAGCACAGGATGGCCTGCGACGCCTCGTCGATGCGCACCGGCGGGCTGTGCGCGTCCCACGCGCCGCTCGGCGGCGGCGCCAGGACGGCATGGCTGGTCAGTTCGAGCGTGCGCGGCGTGTCGCGGGTGTTGCGGATGCGGATGCGGCGCAGCTCGACGTCGTCCTCCGGCGCCACCACCACGTCGGCCAGGATGACCAGGCCGCGGTCTTCGCGGCGGAAGCTGGCGCGCCCTTCGGCGAACACCGCCTCGTAGCGTTCCGGCTCGCCGTAAAGCGGCGCGAGCGTGGCCGACCACCATTCGTTGCTTGCCGTATCGCGCAGCACGCAGGCAAGGCCTCCGCGCGCGCCGAGCGGGTCCGGCTGCCAGCGGGTCAGCGTCAGGCCGCCCCACTGGCTGTAGCCGGCGCCGTCGCTCATCACCACGACGTGGTAGCTGCCGTTGGACAGCAGCTGCAGTTCGGGCGCTGCGGCGCCGGCACGGTCGATCACCCTGCCCTGCGCGGCGCCCGATGGCGCGCCGGCGCTGTCGTAGGCGGCCGGCTGCGAAGCCCCGCAGGCCGGCATCGCTTCGTGCAGCAGCGGCAGCGCGGCGCGCAGCTCCGGATCGGCGGCGAAGCGGCGCTGCATCGGCGCGTCGTGCAGCAGCTGCAGCAGCGCGAGCAGGCCCATGCCCTGGTGGCGGGCGGCGAGCGCGCGCACCACATGGCGCCGCTCGCCATGCGGGAGCCGGCCCGGCGTGTAGTCGACCGCGTCGAAGAAGCCATAGTCGCCCGCCAGGCCTTCCTGGGCCATGCGCTCCAGGTTGGCCAGCGCCGCGCCAGGCGCCAGGGGCAGCGCCAGCATCGCGGCGTAGGGAGCGGCGACCAGGCCGTCGCCGGTTCCGCGTTCGAGCGCGGCGGCGGGAATGCCGAAGCGGCCGAACTGGAAGCGCAGGCCGGCGTCGACCGCATTGCAGGCCGATTCCGAAAAGCCCCAGGGCATGCCGTGGCTGCGGCCGTGCGCCTCCTGGGCGCGCACCGCGGCGCGCCCGGCGTGGTCGAGCAGGGACTCGCGCCATGTGGGCATCAGGAGCTGCGGCGCCAGGTAGTCGGACAGCGCGCCCGTGCGCGACAGCAGCAGCTGCTCGCCGCCGGCGATGCGCATGGGCCGCCCCAGCGCCCACCAGTGGCGCTGGCCGAGCTGGCCCTGCGCGACCGCCACGAAAGCGGCCATCCGGGCTTCGGAGGCCAGCAGGTCGCAGCTGTCGGCATCGAGCCGCGGTTCGCGCACGTGGCAGCCGGCGGCCAGCAGGCCGGTAGCGCCGTCCTGCAGCGCGCCGAAGTCCATGCCGGCGAAGGTGCGCGCCTGCGCCGACAGCCGCCCGCATTCCGCCAGCAGCTTCTGGGCATGCTGGCGCCCGTCGCGCACCAGGCGCGCCAGGCCGTGCTGCGCGCCCTCGGGTGTATCGAGGGCGGCCAGCTCGCGCAAGGTCGGGATGCGCGTGAGGCTGGCGTCCAACACGTACTCCTGCGCCGCCCGCAACCACGGCGCCAGCGCCAGCAAGTCGTCCTGCACCGCACGGCATTGCAAGCCCAGGCGCGCCACCCAGTCGCGCAGCGCGGGGGCGGCGCCTGGCGGGAGCCCTGCCGCCAGGGCGTCGGCGGCATCCAGGACGTGGCGCAGGCACTCGGACAGGCCGGGCAGCGTATCGGCGGCGCGGCAGCGCGGCGGGTCGAGCGCGCCCCAGACGGCGGCGACCAGGGCGCGGTCGCCGTGCGAGCCCTGCTGCGCCAGCTCGTCCACGACGTGCAGGGCCGCGCGGATACCGTCCAGGGTATGCGGTCCGGCGATCGGCCCGTCTTCCAGTTCGTCCAGGCCGGCGGCCAGCGTGCGCAGGCCGAGCGCCAGCCAGCCGCTATCCACGGTGGAGACATAGGCCGGCTCGCAAGGCGCCAGCGTGGCGTTGTCGTAGGCGGCCAGGAAATGGCCGTTCCAGCGTTCCAGCAGCGCCAGCGAGGCCAGCGAGGCGTCCAGGCGCCGCAGCAGTTCGCCCGGCGGCACGAAGCCGAAATCGCGCGCGGCCAGCGTGGAGAGCAGGAATATCGCCATGCCCTGCGGCGTGGTGCGCGCGTCTTCGACCTGGTGCGGATGGTCTTGCACGCTTTCCGGCGGCAGCCAGTTGTTGGCGGGGCCGGCATGGTCTTCGAAGAAGCTCCAGCTGCGCCGCGCCAGGCGCGCCAGCAAAGCCTGGCGCGCGGCGGACAGGCGCGGCAGGCGCCCGCGCAGCGGCAGGCTGGTCCACCATGCCAGCAGCGGCGACAGGAACCACACCAGCAGGATGGGCGCGGCGGGGAACACCGAATACGGATTGACGAAGGTGAGCAGCACCGCGGTGGCCACCGCCAGCACCGGCGCGAACCACATGGTGAGCCAGTTGTTCTCGATGACGCGGGCCGGGCGCGCCAGCGCGGCCGGGCGCCATTCGAGCTGGCGCCGGCGCGACACATGGCGGCGCCATACCGCGCGCACCAGCGCATCGACCTGGCACCAGGCGGCGTGCGGCAGGAAGCTGGTCGCCAGCGCCGCCCGCACCAGCGGCACGCGCGCGCCGCGCGCCCAGCTGTCGAGGTGCTGGCGCCAGGGCGCGTCGTGCGGCCGGTCGATCAAGGCCACCAGGCCGCCCACCAGCGCCGGCAGGAAGAACACCGACAGGACCGCGGCGCTCCAGAAGGCGGGCGCGGACAGCGTGCTCCAACACAGCACCAGCAGCAGCAGCATCGCCGGGGCGACCAGGCTGTCGCGCAGGATGTCGAACAGCTGCCAGCGCGCGCTGGCCGTCATCGGGTTCGATGCGACGGCGCCTTTGGCGCCGATGCGGCCGCGTACCCAGCCTGCCACTTGCCAGGCCGCGCGCACGATGCGGTGGCGGCGCACGGCATGCTCGCCATAGCCGCAGGCCAGCGCTTCCTCGAGCCGCACGCCGCAATCGATGCCCGCATGCAGGCAGCCCTCGTCGACGGCGCCGGGAACCGGCAGTGCGTCGTCAGGCAGGCGCCCGCGCAGCACGCGCTCGTAGGCATCGACGTCGTAGATCGCGGCCCAGCGGAACATGCCGTCCATGGCGCTTTCGCGGCGCGCCGGGCCGGCGGCCCAGGTGCCGCGGCCATCGGCCCACAGCCGCTGGTAGCGGCAGGCGTGCGGGCCGGGAATGGCGCTGCCGGTGATCGGGCGCAGCATGCCATGACCTTCGGCGATGTGGTTGCCGCTGGCGTCGAAGGCAGGCTGGTTGAGCGGATGCGCCATCGCGCCGGCCAGGAGGCGCGCCGCGTCGCGCGGCAGGTCGGTGGCGGCGTCGAGCGCGATGACGTAGCGGATTTCGGCCAGCCCGGCGCTGTTGCCCGCCACGGTAGCGAAACGCTCGCGGCCGGCGCCGGCCAGGTAGGCATTGAGGTCGGCAAGCTGCCCGCGGCGCCGTGCGCGCCCGATCCATTCGTGTTCGCCGCTGCTCCACACGCGCGGGCGCTGCAGCAGCAGGAAGGGCTCGACGCGGGTGCGCGCCGTGGCGCCCTGGCCATCCTCGCCCAGCGTGTCGAGGGTGTACGTGCGCGCATGCTTGCGGTTCAGGGCATCGATGGCGGAGGCCGCGTGGCCGGCCAGCGCGGCGTCGCCCGGCATCGCCTCGGCCGGCGCGTCGTGCAGGTCGGCCAGCAGGCAGAAACGCAGGCGCGGATCGCGGTTGGCAAGGTAGCGCACCTCGAGGTCGCGGCACAGCGCGTCGACCTGCGCCGCGCTGGCCAGGCGCGCCGACACCGCCACCAGCGCCTGCGCATCCGTCGGCACGCCGCCTTCGAAGTCCATGCGCAGCGTGGGGGCCGGCGCGGGCAGCCACACCGCCATCATGTCAAGCAGGGCGTGGGCCAGCCCGCTGGCGCCCAGCAGCGCCAGCAGCCCGGTGGCGGCCTGGATCGGCAGCCCCGCGCCCTGCTGGCGCGCGCATACCACCACCGCGGCGGTGAACAGCAAGCTCAACACCGCCTTCGCGCCGATGTGCAGCGCCAGCGGCGTGTTCCGCCAGCGCCGCTGCAGGCGCGCCTTGATGCCGGGGTCGGGCTGCAGGCGCAGCTCCAGGGCCGCCAGGCCCGGCCCGGCCAGGTAGTAGCCGATGTGGCGGCGGCGCCGGTCGAGGCCACCTTCGGCCGGTGCGCGGTTCACGCCGGCCAGCGCCAGCGCTTCCTGCGCCACCTCGGGCTCGGTGCGCCCGGTGCTGCGCGCCAGCCGCTCCACGGCCAGGCGGTAGTGGTCGCGGGTGGGACCATCCATGCGTGGGTAGCTGCCGTCGGGGTCGGCGCGCAGCAGCGGTTCCACCGGGCTGGCCTGTTCCAGCAGTGCGCGCCAGTCGATCCCGCCCAGCTGGCGCAGGCCGGCCAGGCTGCTGGCGGCATTGATGCCGTCGGCCGCCGTCAGCTCACGTTCGGCCTGCACCTGGCGGGCGATGCTCGAGCCGTCGTCGGCCAGGCGCGCGTCGATCCACGCCAGGGCCTGCGCCACGCTGCTGCCCTGCCCCTGCAGGCGGCGCGCCAGTTCCGCCACGAAGCTGCTGCCCATGGGCTGCACCGCACGCGCCATGTCGGCGACCTGCAGCACCAGGTCGCCCGAGCGCCGTTCGGCGGTGTCGATCATGCGCCCCGCCCATTCGGCCGCAAGGGCCCGCTCGCGGCAGGCTGCGGCGCCGCGCTCGGCCACCCCGCGCAGCCGTTCGAGCAGGGCGACGCGCAGTGCCGCGGGAAGCATGCGCAGTTCGGCCAGCGCCAGCGCCGCCTCGTGTTCGCGCGCGGCGAGGAAGTGCGCCAGGGCGTCGCGCTCGATGCGTCCGCCGTCCTGCGCGGCCAGTTCCTGCGCCAGCACGTAGACGCGCGCGACGCCGCCGCTTGCCGGCAGCACGCCGCGCTCGTGCAGCAGCTGGCCGCGCGCCAGGCGCAGCTGGGCGTCGAGCAGCGGGGCCTGGTCGAGGATGGCGCCGGCGGCGGGCGGCAGCGCGCCGCCGCCGCGGCGGGCGGCGTCGAGCACGGCGCAGGCGGTCTCCAACGCGGCCGCGTGCCCGGACAACAGCGCCTGCAAGCCCGCGGCGCCATCGGCGGCGGAAAATTCAGCCTTCGGGTGTTTCTCTTGATTCAACAGGGACCTCGACACAGAGGCGTGCGCTGTTGACCGCTGGCGCGCAGGGGCGCCCGGGGCGGTTCAGTGGGGCGGTTCAGCTGGACAAAAGCTGCAGGGTGCGCACGGCCACCGCCATGCTAGAAGAAGCGGGTCTTCACCACTGTGCGGTGACGTACACTGGCGCCGGATCAGCCGGCCAGCGCGAGACCGCCGGCCAGGTGCCAGGCCTGGGCATGGCCCAGGCGGCGCAGGGTGCGCGCGGCGCGCGCGCTGCGGTTGCCGCTGCGGCATACGAACACCAGCGCAGGCGGTGCGCCGCGCAGCCACTGCGCGGCCTGCCCGGCCAGCTGCGACAGCGGCACGTTGTGCGCGGCGCGCCCGCCGACCTGCGCCGCGGCGGCGGCATGCTCGGCCAGCTCGCGCACGTCGACCAGCAGCGCATCGGGGTGGGCGCGCAGGAAAGCCTCGGCCGCGGCGGCGTCGAGGTCGATGCCGTCGTCCGGCAGCGAAGCCGCGCCGGGACGCGAGAGCGCCGGTTCGCCGATCCGGTGGCAGCACAGGGTTGCGCCGAAGCTCGCCTGCGGTGCGAGCGCCCCGAACGCGAAGCGCACGGCATCCGCGGCCAGCACGCCCTGGTCCGGACGCCCGAGCAGGAAGGCGTCGCCCGCTTTCGCCAGCACGTCCTGGCCCAGGGCGATGGCGTCGAGCGCGCTGCCGTCGGCCAGCAGCACCTGCTGCGCCCCGCCCGGCCAGCCGGGGGTCATGTCCAGCAGTTCGCACAAGGCGTCGGCGCCGCCGGCGCCATGGCTGGTGTCGAAACAGGCCAGCAGGCGCGCGCCGCGTGCGCGCAGGTCGGCCGCGATGCGGGGCGCGTGCGCGGCCGGCGGGTCGATCGCGATGCAATGGCGGCCATCGGTGTCGAACAGCAGCCAGCCGCTGGCGCCGTGGGATTCGAGCTGCTGCAGCGCGGCCGCAGGCTGGGCCGCAGCCAGCGCGCGGCCGCAGTGCAGCAGTTGCGCGCAGGCGGCGTCGATGAAGGCGTCGTCCACCAGCGGGCCAAACGACAGGCGCACCGCCGACGCGCTGCGCGCCACCGGCACGCCCATCGCATCGAGCACATAGCTCGGCGCCGCCTTGGCGGCCGAACAGGCCGAGCCCGCGCTGACGCGCACGCCGGCGGCGTCGAACAGGTCGAGCAATTCCTTGCTGCTGATGCCGGGCACCGAGAAATTCAGCGTGGTCGGCAGCGCATGTTCGAGCGGCGCGTTGAAGACCAGGCCGGGAAAGGCGTCCAGCAATGTGGCGGCCAGGCGGTCGCGGTAGGCCAGCAGCTGGGCGTGGTTGCGGAAGGTGCCGCCCTGTTCCAGCGCGCCGAGCACGGCGCCCAGGGCGGCGATGCCGGCCATGTTCTCGGTGCCGGAACGCTGCCCGGCTTCCTGGCCGCCGCCGTACATCAGCGGCGTGTAAGGCGCGCCCTCGCGTACATAGAGCAGGCCTACGCCCTTGGGGGCATACAGCTTGTGGCCGGAGAACGGCGCGTAGTCGATGCGGGTGCGGTCCAGCGCCAGCGGCAGCTTGCCGAGGGCCTGCACGCAGTCGACCATCCACAGCGCGGGGCTGGAGGTTTCGGCCAGTACGCGGGCGATGCCGTCCAGGTCGGACACGACGCCGGTCTCGTTGTTGGCCGCCATGGTGCAGACGAAGGCCGCGCGCGGCGCCAGCTCGCGCAGCACCTCCAGGCGATGGCGGCCGTCGGCGTCGACCGGCAGCATGCGCAGTTCCAGGCCGGCGCCGAGCAGCCGGTTCCAGTGCGCCAGGCTTTCCGGCACCGCCTTGTGTTCGGTGGCGCCGACCACCAGCAGGTCGCCGCAGGGCTCGCCGCGCCGGCGCCGTTCGGCCACCGCGCACAGGGCCGACAACACGGCGGTCTGGATGCCTTCGGTGGCTCCGCTGGTAAACAATACCCGTCCGCTGGCGGCGCCCAGCACCCGGCGCGCCTGGCCGCGGGTGGCGTCGAGCAGCGCCTTCGCGCGCAGGCCACTGGCGTGGCTGCTGCTCGGGTTGCCGAAACAGGCCTGCATGGCCGCCACGGCCGCGTCGATGGCGGCCGGCAGCACGGGCGAAGTGGCGTTGGCGTCGAGGTACAGTTCAGTGCTCATAAGAATAATTACAAAAAGGTAATTAGTTGCTGCGGATCGTGTTATTGTGAGTGAGTATGTTACGGAGTCGTGGCGGTAAAGATATCCTAAATTCTCTGCCTTGCGGCGCAGAATTAGCATATGTATTCTCCATATATCGTTATTTGGAAAATGAACTCACTCGACAAGTTTGATTGCGCCATTCTCGCCGCTTTGCAGGCGGACGCTACCCTCTCCATTTCCGGCCTCAGCGAAAAGGTCGGCCTGTCCAGTACACCCTGCTGGAAGCGCGTCAAGCGCCTCGAGGAAGAGGGCTATATCGAAAGCCGGGTCAGCATCGTCAATCGCGAAAAGGTGGGCCTTCCGGTCACGGTGTTCGTCAGCGTGCGCACCAGCGAGCACGATGAAAAATGGCTGGAACGCTTCGCCTCGGCGGTGCAGGCGCTGCCCGAGGTGCTCGAATTCCATCGCATGAGCGGCGACGTCGACTACCTGCTCAAGGTGGTCACCACCGACATCGCCGGCTACGACCGCTTCTACAAGAAGCTGATCAAGGCAGCGCGCCTGACCGGCGTGTCGTCGGCCTTCTCGATGGAACAGATCAAGTGCACCACGGCGCTGCCGCTGGAACTGATCTCGCACGGGCTCGCGACCTGACGCTGCGGCCACGCGCGGCTTAACCGGCCGCGCAAATCATGCGATGATGGCGTCCGTTCGGACTACAACGGAGACTCAGGTAATGCCATCCAAACTGCACATGGCGCCGCTGGCGCTGGCCGCACTGCTCGTCATCGAAGCGGCAAGCGCCACCACCGCCAACGCCGCGGAAACCCTCGTCAAGATCGGCGTGAGCGGCCCGCTGTCGGGCGCCAACGCCTTCGCCGGCAAGGACAACGAGAACGGCGTGCGCCTCGCCATCGAGGAACTCAACGCGCAAAAGCTCCAGGTGGGCGGCACTACCCTGCGCTTCGAGCTGCAGTCCGAAGACGACCAGGGCGACCCGAAACAGGGCGTGAACGTGGCGCAGAAATTCGCCGACGCCAAGGTGAAGTTCGTGCTCGGGCCCTACAACTCGGGCGTGGCGATTCCCGCTTCGCGCGTCTACAACGACAGCGGCATCCTGATGTCGACCGTCGGCACCAATCCCAAGATCACCCAGTCCGGCTATGCCACGGTGTTCCGCATCGTCGCCAGCGACACCCAGGTGGGCGGCTCGATGGCGGCCTACGCCGCCAAGGAACTCAAGCTGAAAAACGTCGGCGTCATCGACGACCGCACCGCCTTCGGCCAGGGTATCGCGATGGAATTCAAGCGCCAGGCGCAGGCCGCCGGCATGAAGGTCGCCGGCCACGAGTACACCACCGACAAGGCGACCGACTTCGCCGCCATCCTCACCGCCCTCAAGGCCAAGCGCGTCGACGCGGTGTTCTTCGGCGGCTACGCCCCGCAGGGCGCCCCGATGGCGCGCCAGATGAAGCAGCTCGGCCTGAACGTGCCGCTGCTCGGCGGCGACACCCTGTGCAGCCCCGAGATGGCCAAGCTGGGCGGCGCGGCCGTGGGCGAAAACGTGCGCTGCGCCCAGGCCGGCGCGATCGTCGCCAGGCAGCCGGGCGGCCCGGCCTTCATCAACGCCTACAAGGCCCGCTTCAAGCGCGACCCGGACGTGTACGCGCCCTCGTTCTACGACCAGACGAAGTTCATCGCGCAGGCCATGAAGAGCGCGAATTCGATCGATGCGGCCAAGGTGGGCGCGGCGATGCACGCGATCAGCTACCAGGGCGTGGTGGGGACCTACGGCTATGACCCGAAGGGCAACCTGAAGAAGACCGCCGTCACCGTTTACACCTTCAAGGGCGGCGTCCTGAGCCCGCTGGCCAGCTATTGATATTCAAGGACCACGCATGAAAGCACACTTCACCGCGCTGGCCGCGGCCGCGCTGCTGGCCTGCGCGCCGGCGTCGGCCGCGCCGGCCACGCCGCCCAAGCCGGCATCGGCTGCCGCCACCGTAGAAAGCCGCCAGATCAACGCACTGGCCGACGAATACTACGAATCGCTGGCGCGCTTCGAGCCGGTATGGGCCACCGAGAACGGCGACAGCCGTTTCAACGACAAGCTTGGCCTGTCGATCTCGCCAACGATCCGCAACAAGCAGTTCGCGCTGTACCGCAGCTACCTCAAGCGCCTCGCCAGCATCCCGCGCGATCGCCTGGGCAGCCGCGACCAGACCAGCCACGACATCCTCAAGTTCGAGCTCGACACCGCGCTGCGCCTGGCTGCTTTCCCGGAACACCTGATCCCGATCGACCAGATGGTCAGCATGCCGGTGATCCTGGCCAACTACGCCGGCGGCCAGGGCGCCCAGCCCCTGGGCACGGTGCGCGACTACCGCGCCTACCTGGCCCGCCTGGCGCAGCTGGTACCGCACATCGACCAGTCGATCACCAACATGCGCGAAGGGATCCGGCGCGGCGTCGTGCAGCCGCGCGAGCCGATGGTCTCCGCCCTGCCCCAGTTCCGCCAGCTGGTCGCCACCAAAACCGAAGACAGCATCTTTTATACGCCCATCAGGAACATGCCGGCCAGCTTCACGGCGGCGGACAAGCGCAGCCTGAGGGACGCCTACCGCAAGGCGATCGCCAACAAGCTCAATCCGGCGCTCAAGCGCCTGTCGACCTTCCTGGAAAAGGACTACCTGCCCAAGACCCGCAGCAGCGCCGGCTGGAACGCGCTGCCGAACGGCGCCGCCTGGTATGCGGCGCGCGCCGCCGCGATGACCACCACCAGCCTCACGCCGGCGCAGATCCACGAGATCGGCCTGAAGGAAGTGGCGCGCATCCAGGGCGAATACGCCGTCACCGGCCCGAAAATGGGCTACACCGGCCCCGCCGCCGGCCTGCCGCGCTGGGTGTCGGAGCAGCCGAAGTTCAAGCCGTTCACGTCCGAGCAGCAGGTGATCGATGTCTACCGCGAGCTCGACGCCAGGGTACGCACCAAACTGCCGGCGCTGTTCACCCTCATGCCCAAGTCGCCGCTCGACCTGCGCCTGGAACCGGAACTCTCGCGCGCCACTGCTTCCGACCACTACACCCCGCCGGCGGCGGACGGCTCGCGTCCGGGCGTGTTCTGGTCGGTGGTGAACGACCCCAGGCTGTACGGCAGCACCGGCATGGTCACGCTCTACCTGCATGAAGGCCAGCCGGGCCACCACTTCCACATCGCGCTGGTGCAGGAACTGGGCCTGCCGAACTTCCGCAAGTTCGGCGGCAACAACGCGTTTACCGAAGGCTGGGCGCTGTACGCCGAAACCCTGGGCAAGGAGATGGGCCTGTTCGAGAAGCCGGAAGATTACTTCGGCCACCTGAACGACGAAATGCTGCGCGCCGCGCGGCTGGTGGTGGACACCGGCCTGCACGCCAAGGGCTGGAGCCGCAGCAAGGCCATCACCTATTTCCAGGACACGCTGGGCTACTCGGAAGCCGAGGCGCGCGCGCAAATCGAACGCTACATGGTGTGGCCGGGCCAGGCGCTGGGCTACAAGATCGGCTCGCTGAAGATCATGGAACTGCGCAAGCGCGCGCAGGACGCACTGGGCGACAAGTTCAGCCTGCCGGCATTCCACGCGATCGTGCTGGGAGAAGGCACGCTGCCGCTGGCGGTGCTGGAGGCGAAGGTGGACCGGTGGATTGCGCAGTCGAAGTAGACCACCCCCACCTTCGCACCTTCGGGGTCAGGTCTGACATTCGGACACGACCTCGACTGTAAATCAGGCCTTCTACACAAAGCGTGCTTTTCAGCAATTTTCCCCTGGCGCTGGAACCATGAACAACGTTGTTTCAGTCGCTCTATAGCCGAGCTCGTGTCCAAATGTCAGACCTGACCCCGAAGTGACGACAGATGCCCCGTGCACGTCGTCCCGGCGCAGGCCGGGACCCAAGTTCTTGCGCGTGCCACCGAGGTCTCAAGCAGTGGGTGGGCGTGCAAGATTGGGTACCGGCCTTCGCCGGTACGACGGTTCAGAGGATGGGGTGCCAAGGGTGAAGTGGCCGATCAGGCGATCATGTAGACCGGGTAGCGGCGCCATTCCGGCTCGCGGTAGCGCTCGCAGTTGGCAAAGATGAAGTCGAGCACCGCTTCCTGGCTTGCCACCAGGGCCGGGTTGGCTTCCTTCCACGCTTCGAACTTCGCCGCCAGTGCCGGTTCGTCGTTCAGCAGTTCGGCCGCGTGGTCTTCGAACACGTAGTCCGAATACGCTTCCTTCTTTTCCAGCACGCTGTTGAAGAAGCCCCAGCGGAAGAAGCTGTCGTGGGCCAACGGCTCGAGGGTCTCGACGGCGTAACGCGCGTTGTCCTGGTCCAGCGGCACAATGACGTCGCCCGCGCGCAGCTGGACAGCACCGCGGCGCTTTTCCAGCACCACGTCGTCGTGGAACATGTGGCCTTCGTACGCATTGGGACGCGAAGTGACCGAGGCGATGTGGTAATACTCCACCTCTTGCACGCGGTCGGCTTCCACCCGATCGAGCTGCACGCCGTTCCACTCCAGGCGCTCGATCGCTTCGCGCCACTGCTGCGGCACCACGTAGGCGCGCGGCGCCGGCACGGTGATGTCGGCCTTGAAGTTGTTGAACCAGGCGATGTCGCGCTCCCACGGGCTGCTGCGGTCGTACCACAGGCGCGTGTAGGTGCCCAGCACGCTCGGCTTGTATTTCGCCTCATATCCCTTGAAGCGGAACGACGACGGATTGGCTTCGTCCATCGCCCAGTGCACCGGCCACTCGGCGCGCGTGCGGCCGGCCTGCTTCGCGGCGCGGCGCAACTGCTGGATCTGGGCAGCGTTGTTCACCGTGAAATCGAGCGCGGTCTCGACCAGTGCGCGCATCGACTCGTAGCGGTCCTGGAAGGGCTTGAGCATGTGCGTCTCGGGCATGAAGCCGATCGTGTGGTGCAGGGCCGCATAGCCGGTCGAGAAGCGCGCGGTCTCGAGGAAGTCGGCGATGCCGTGGTCCGGGCTGTCCTTGACCGGGTTCACGTAGGGGCAGGTCGGCCAGCCGCGCGCCTCCATGCCGGCGTACATCGCGGGCAGCATGGTGGTGGCGAGGAAGGCGCCCAGCTCTCCGCCCAGCTTGTCGGCCTGGGTATGGATCAGGGTCATGGTGTAGCTGTAGTCGGCGCCGTTGGATGTGTGGGTGTCGACCATCACGTCCGGGTCCCAGGCGGTGAACAGCTTGTTGAATACCTGCGCGGTGAGCGTATCGCACTTGACGAAGTCGCGGTTCAGGTCGAGGTGGCGGCTGTTGCCCCGGAAGCCAAACTGCTCCGGGCCATCCTGGTTCACGCGCGAGGTGTCGGCGCGATTCAGGCTGCCGTCCACGTTGTACAGCGGGACGAACAGGAACACCGTGTCCTTCAGCGCCGCAAGGCGCTCGGGCTGGGTGCAGAAGTCGCGCACCAGCGCCATGCAGCTGTCCACGCCTTCCGGTTCGCCCGGATGGATGCCATTGTTGTTGAAGAAGACCGGGCGCCCGGCGCGCTTGATTTCCGCGCGGTCGAACACACCGTCGCCGCTCACCACGCCCGCGTAGATCGGCACGCCCGCATCCGATACGCCGGCCTGCTGGAAGCGCAGCACGGTGGGATGGCGGCGCGCCAGGTCTTCATACCAGGCGATGCATTCGGCCAGGGTGGTGGTCTGGTTCAGGTTGCCCTTCTCGTAGGGCGTCAGCAGTTGTTCGGACATGGTTGCTTCTCTATGGGGTGGATACTAAAAATGCGATGCGACGGGAACCGGTGCGGGCACGGGGGCATTGAGCGGCAGCGTGATCGCCAGCACGGTCCCGCCGCCGGGGCTGGAGCGCACGTCCATCACGCCGTGGACCGCGTACACGCGCTCGCGCATGCCGATAATGCCGATACCTTCCGACGCGCTGGCCGGGTCGAACCCGTTGCCGTCGTCGGCCACGACGATGCGCAGGGTCTGCGCGCCTTCGTCCAGCACCAGGCGCACCTGGGCGGAAGTGGCGTGCGCATGCTTCATCACGTTCGACAGCGCTTCCTGCACGATGCGGTAGGCGGAAATCGCCAGCTCATTCGACAGGCGGGAAAAATCGCCTTCGCCGTGGAATTCGAAACCGCAGCCGGAGCCGCTGTCGTAGTGGCGCACCATCTCTTCCACCGCGCCGTGCAGGCCGAGCATGTCCAGCACCTCGGGGCGCAGGCGCCGCACCAGGCGGCGGCCGTTGGCGTACAGGTCGGCTGCCAGCTTGGTAATGGCCTGCGACTTGCGCCCGATTTCCTCGATCTCCGGGCCGGGAGCGGCCTTGGCGGCCAGCGCGCCGATGGCCTGGGCTTCCAGGCGCGCGGCAATGATCGAGGCATTGAGTTCGTCGTGGATCTCGACCGCAATGCTCTTGCGCTCGTCCTCGATGATCGAGTTCACCTTCTGGATCAGCTTGCGCTTGTCGGCGTCGGCGCGCAGTGCCTCGTTGCGCGAAGCCAGCAGGTCGCGGGTGCGCTCGGCCACCTTGTTTTCCAGGTCGCGCTTGGATTCGTCCAGCGCCAGCGACATCTCGCCGATCGACGCCTGCAATTCGCCCACTTCGCCGCCGGTGCGCACCGGCAGGTGCACGCGGTAGTCGCCGTTGCGGATCCGGCTCAGCGCGCCGATGGCTTCGCGCAGCGGCACCGTGAGCGAGCGCGCCAGCACCCAGGCCAGCACGCCGCTGGCGGCCAGCGCCAGCGCGGCGATGGAGAGCTCGAAGCGGAAACGGCGGGTCTGCTTGTCCATCATGTTCGAGGGCGACATCGTCACCTTCACCCAGCCGACGATCTCGGTGGTGAGGGTGGGCGGGCGCAGGTCGCTCGAGGCCGACACGTGCGGCGTGCCGTTGTCGGTGAACAGGTTGATCCACACCACCTGCTTCTTGATCGGCGCCTCGTAGTGGTGCGGCTGGGCGTCGCTGGCCGATTCGGAATCGACGCGCACCGCCTGGGTGCCGTCCACGCCCACCACCTCGACCCGGTAGATGCTGCGGTCGGACTGCACCAGGCCGTTGATGGTCAGGCGCAGGTCGGACAGGTTGCCCGAGATGACGTTGTATTCGCTGGTCTCGGCCAGCGCGCGCGCCAGGATGCGTCCGCGCTCGGCCAGCTCTTCGGCCACCTGGGCGCGGTGCGAGTACCACGAGTACCACACGAAGGAGGTGAACAGGCAGACCACCGGCAGCATGGTGATGAAGGTCATGCGCCGGCCGATGCTCCAGCCGCGCCAGAAGCGCAGCGTCATGGCTTGGGCGCCGCGGGTGCGGGTACCGGCGCCACCCGCGCAGGCACGCGTGCAATCGCGGGCGCCGGCGCGGGCAGGCGCACCGGCAGGTGGGCGAAGCGGCGCGCGCCGTCGGTCACGCGCACGTCGAGCGAGCGCGCCACGCCTTCGTTGACCAGGGTGCGGAAGTAGCGCGGGAACTGCGGCGGCGGCAGCTCGCCGGTGACGACGAAGGCGGCCGCGATCTCGGCCACCTGGGTGTTGATGTCCTCGATTTCCGAATAGGTGGTCGCGAGCGCGCCGACCTTGACCATGTCGGCCGAGAAGCCGATCACGCCCTGCTTGCGGCGGTAGGTCGAGAGCAGGATGTTGCGCACATTCTCGGGGTTGTAGACGTCGCCGTCGGGCAGCGCCAGCAGCACTTCGGCGCGCGTCATGCGGTTCAGGGCGTGGTTGATGTCGTCGCCCGGCACGAAGGGCTGGATGTCGACGTCCGACGCCAGGGCCGGGGCCAGGAAGGCGGTGTCGCGCCCCAGCACCGCGCCCACCCGCACCGGGCGGCCGTACAGCAGCGCGGCCAGGCGCAGCTGGTCGGCCGGCGCCGGTTCGGCATATACGGCGGTGAGCAGGCCGGCGCGGCTGGCCGGCGCCTTGGCGGTGAGGACGCGCCACACCTGGCTGGAAGTGAAGGCCGAGATGACGACGCAGTCGCAGCGGCGCGCCACCGCGTCGCGCAGGGCCGCGGGGCCAATGGCCACGTACAGCATGCGGCGGCGCTGTCCGAGTTCCGTGCGGAAGGCGGCGAAGGTCGGCACCAGGCGCTTGTACAGGTCTTCGGCGATGCGGCGCGTGACTTCGCTGTCGTCGCCGGTGACGATCTGGAAGCGGTAGCCGGTGGCTTCGTCGTCCCGGGCCGGGTCGGCCTGCGCCGCGCCCGCAGCGCCGCAGAATGCGAGCGCGAGCGCGGCCAGGACCGCATGCATGTGCCTCGTGGGACGCATCGCGGTGCTTACGGTTCGATCAGGCCGTGCTTGACGGCCAGCAGGGTGATGTTGGCCTGGCGGTGCACGCCCAGCTTTTCCTTGATCGACTGGCTGATATTGCTGATGGTCTTGGTCGACAGGTCGAGCTTCTCGGCGATTTCGGCGTTGGTCAGGCCTTCGGCCATCAGCTTGAAGATCTCGAGCCCGCGGTCGTCCAGCTGCGATTGGGGCGTGACGTCGCCGCGCACCGCCATGCTGGCCAGGCGCGAAGCGATCTGCGGCAGGAAGTACAGCTTGCCGTCGTGGGCATGGCGCACCGCCGTCACCAGGTCGGACGGGTCGCAATCCTTGGTGACGAAGGCGTGCGCGCCCATGCGGTAGGTTTCCTTGATCAGGCTGTCCTGGTCAAACTGGCTCAGGAAGATGATCTTCGCGCTCGGGTCGTCCCTGAGGATGCTCTGCGCGGCGTCCAGGCCCGTGAGTTCGGTCCCGAAGCGCATGTCGAGGATGACCACGTCGGGCTTTTCGGACGCGTACAGCGCCACCGCCTCGCTCGGGGTCTTGGCCTGCCCTACCACCTGCATGCCGGCCGCTTCGAGCGACATGGCAAACCCGGTCATGACGATCGGGTGGTCGTCCGCGAGCATCACGCGGATCGGTTTTTTCTGTTCGGACACCACAATTACTCCTGTTTTTTCGCCCGCTCATTTGGCCATTTACATTCGCTTACCAATCTGTGGCACCTATGTGTGCCAATGGACGGAAAGGATACGGGTACCTGGGTGATTATTTCATACAACGCGTCGTGACGCGAGTGCCTATCTATTATCGCTTCCCGGCCAAGAGCGCTTACATATGGAAGCAAAATTACTACGAATTAGCTTTACACACTGCTAGGACCTAGCATATATTCATTCCATCAGCTGTCGAACAAGCATCTTTCCTGAAGCACAAAGCCTTGCGACCTAGTTGCAGGCTACCTATAAGGAGATCGCCATGCACTTCACACAAATCAACGATGGGACCGGCGGCAAGGCCGGTAAGTTCGCCCTCGTCACCGGCCTGCACGTGCTGGTGGCCGTGGGCCTGGTCAATGTGATGAATTCGAAGACGATCAGCATGCCCAAGCTGATCGAGGACGCCACCGTCTGGATCCAGCCCGAGATCACCCCGCCGCCGCCGCCGCCGGAGCCGCCGCAGCCGCGGGTGGAAGTGGCCAAGCCGCAGGTGGTGGTGCCGAAGGTGGAAGTCGAGACGCCGCCGCCACCGGTGCAGGAACAGGTGCAGGCCACCACCGAAGCGCAGCCGCAGCCGGAGCCTGCGCTGCCTTCGTCGAACGACGCGCCGCCGGCCCAGCCAAGCAGCAATACCAACCCGGGCGAGATGCGCAGCGCCGTGCTGGCGGACGCGAATGGATGCGCCAAGCCGGACTACCCGGTGAACGCCGCGCGCAACGGCGACACCGGCACCGTGACCCTGGCGCTGATGGTGGGCGCGGACGGCCGGGTGCAGGGTTCGCGCGTGCAGAAGTCGAGTGGCTCGCGTGAGCTGGACCGCGCCGCGGTGAATGCCCTGAGCCTGTGCCAGTTCAAGCCGGCCATGAACAACGGCAGCGCCGAAGCCGGATGGGCGCAGATCGCCTACGTCTGGACGCTCGAATAATCGATTTCTCGTTTCCCCTTTCAGCCCGCCCCCCGCGGGCTTTTTTTCGCCCCGGCCAAGGAGACCGCTTCCGTACACACCCGCAGGACCGACAACAACACCAATAACTGGAGAGACAAGCATGCTTACCGCTGGAATACCGACGGCGCCGCCGCGCGCCCCGAGCCTGGCCGCGTTCGCGGCCGGCCTGGCTGCCTTGACCGCCGTGCTGGCGCTGGCCTGGCTGGCCCTGGCCTCCCCTGCCCCACCCGCGCAGGCCGCCGCGCCCGCCCTCAAGCACATGCTGCGGCACGTGGCGGTGCTGGCGGCGGCGCCGCGCCCCATCGCCACCCCGGCCAATGCGCAGGCGCGCGACTACATCCTGGGACAGCTGCGCGGCATGGGCCTGGCCCCGCAGGTGCAGAAGACCACCGTGCAGAAATCGACCATCCAGTACTGGGGCGGCACCCACGTGACGCTCGGCGTGGTCCACAACATCGTCGCGCGCCTTCCCGGCAGCGCCCCGGACCGCGCCCGGCGCCCCGCGCTGCTGCTGGCCACCCATTACGACACCGGGAACGCCACGCTGGGCGCGGCGCGCGGGGCGGCGCAGGTGGCGGCCCTGCTGGAAACCGCACGCGCGCTGCGTACCGGCGCGCCCCACGCCAACGACATCGTGCTGCTGTTCGCCGACGGCGAGAGCGTGGGCGCACTCGGCGCCAAGGGCTTCGCCGAGCAGCACCCGCTGGCCACGCGCGTGGGACTGGCCCTGAAATTCGACGGCGCCGGCAGCGCTGGAGCGCAACTACTGGTTGACGCGGCAGGGGCCGATGGCGCCGTGCTGCAGGGCTGGACCGGCGCCACCGGTTCCTCGCTGGCCGCGCGGCTCTACAAGCTGCTGCCGGACACGCCGCGCATCGGCCCCCTGGGCACACTGGACGCGCCGGCGCTGCTGTTCGTGAACAGCGAACAGCGCTTCGAGCGCGCCGGCACGCTCGACACCCCGGCCCGGCTCGATCCGGCCATGCTGGCGCAGCTGGGCGCCGGCATGCTGCAGCTGGCGCGCCACTTCGGCGACGCGCCGCTGGCGCGCGGCGCGCATGCGGCACATGCCTGGTTCCACTTGCCGGTGCTGGGCCTGGTGCAGCATCCAGCCATCCTGTCGTGGGGACTGGCGGCGCTGGCCGGCCTGCTGCTGGTGCGCGCCTACCGCAACGCGCTGCAGGAGGCCGATACCACCGTGGCGCCGCTGGTGCAGGGATTCTTCGGCATGGCGGTGATCCTGCTGGCCACCCGCATGGTGCTGTGGGAACGGCGCGAGGAGCTCGGCGCCCTGGCGCGCGCCGCCGGCGCCGAGCCGGCCCTGGCCTTCGCCGCCGCCGGCGCCTGCCTGTTCGTCGGCGCGCTCTATCTGCTGCGCTGGGTGGCCGGTGCGGTAGCGGTGTTCCTGGGCGCGATGGCCTGGCTGGGCGCGGCGCTGGTCCTGGTACTGGTGATCTCGCCCGATGCGGCCTGGCTGCTGGCCTGGCCGCTGGCCGTGTCGCTGGCCGCCTTCACGCTGCTGCAATCGCCGCGCGCGGCGTTCCTGCGCCTGCCGCTGCTGGCGTTGGCGCTGGCGGTGGTGCTGCTGCTGTTCCTGCCGGCCCTGCGCGACAGCTGGACCGCGCTCGCGCCCGATGGGCTCTACCTGCCGGCCGCTGTCATCGCCGTGCTGCTGGGGTGCTTTGCCAGCCTGCTGCTCCTGCTGCCGGTCGGGCGCCCCGCCGGCGCCGCACTGGCGCTGGTGTTCGCGGCCCAGGCCGCGCTGCCGGTCAGGGCGACCGCGCCGCTGCCGCAGGAACTGCCGGCGCTGGAACCGAACCGCCTGGTGTATTTCAAGGACATGAACAGCTGGCGCTCCTACTGGCTGCTGCCGCCGCAGCCGCTGGACGCCTGGTCGAAGCAGCTCTTTCCCAATCTGGCGCGGCCGGCGATCCACGTCGACGTGTTCGGCTGGCACAGCCCGCGCCAGTGGTATGCGATCGCGCCGCGCGAAGACCGCATCGCCTTCCCGGAAGCCTTCCTGCTGAAAAACCCGGCGCTGGGCAAAGCCGGCACGCGCCAGGTGGAATTCACGCTGCGCTCGAAGAACCGGGCGCCGCACGTCGAGCTGTGGGCGGGCGGCACCAAGCCGCTGCGATCGACGGTCAACGGGCGCGTGCTCACATCGAAGGAAACCCGCTGGTCGCTGTCGCTGTACGGGATGGAAGACCAGCTGCTGCGCTTCACGATCGACGCCAAGGCGGACGAGCTGCTGGCGGTGGTGGTCGAGGAACGCATTCCGAGCCTGCCGACCCACCTGCTGCCGCCGGGCGCACCGAACTGGATGCCGGGAACGGGCATGACGATCTCGTCGGACGTGTTGCGGTTTTACTGAGCGCTTGGCATACAATGCGCGATGCACGCCGTGCACACCCCATCAACTCACGCAGCAGGATTCCATGTACAAGATCGTCTCCTCCGTTGTCCTCACCGCCCTCGCAGGCAGCCTCGCACTGGCCTATCCGGCCCACGCGGCCGGCGCAGCCAAGTCGCAAGTGGCGACCGTCAAGGAAGCGCCACTGCGCGCCCACCTGGCCTTCCTGTCGTCCGACGCGGTGGAAGGACGCGGCACCGGCCAGCGCGGCGGCGAACTGACCGTCACCTACCTCGAAACGCAGGCCGCCGCGATCGGCCTGCAGCCGGGCGCGAATGGCAGCTTCCGCCAGCCGGTGAAGATCGCCGGCGTGCGCTCGCTGCCGGAGAAGAGCAGCATCGGCGTGGTCGCCGGCGGCCAGCCGCTGCCGCTGCAGTTCGGCGCCGACTGGGTCTGGGGCCCGGGCGACGCGAAAGCCGACCACACGCTTGACGCCGAGATGGTCTTCGTCGGGTACGGCATCAATGCGCCGGAAGAAGGCTGGGACGATTTCAAGGGCCTGGACGTCAAGGGCAAGGTCATCGTCATGATGGTGAACGACCCGGCGCCGACCGCGGCCGAGCCGAAGCGCTTCAACGGCGCCGGCCTGACCTACTACGGCCGCTGGACCTATAAACTGGAAGAAGCGGCGCGCCAGGGCGCGGCCGGCGTGCTGCTGATCCACACCGATGCCTCGGCCTCCTACGGCTGGAGCGTGGTGCAGAACAGCTGGGCCGCGGCCGAGCGTTTCCAGCTGGCCGAGGGCAAGCTGGGCACCGGCCTGCAGGGCTGGATGACCGACGCCACCGCGCGCAAGCTGTTCGCCGCCGGCGGCCAGGACCTCGACAAGCTGCGGGCTGCCGCCGAAAGCAAGGACTTCAAGCCGGTGGTGCTCAATGCCCGCGTCAAGGGCGAAGCGCGCGCCGAAGTGCGCTCGCTGAACGAATTCAACGTGGCCGGCATCGTGCCGGGCACCGACCCCAAGCTGAAGGACGAGCTGGTGGTCTACAGCGCGCACTGGGACCACATGGGCAAGCAGGGCACGGAAGGCGACACCATCTTCAATGGCGCCGTCGACAACGCTTCCGGCACCGCCGCGCTGCTGGCGATGGCCCAGGAAGCCGTGCGCAACCCGGCCAAGCGCAGCCAGATGTTCCTGTGGGTGGCGGCCGAAGAACAGGGCCTGCTGGGCAGCGCGGCCTACGCCGCCAAGCCGCTGTGGCCGATCGAGAAGACCGTCGCCAACCTGAACCTGGACAGCCTGAACTTCGTGGGACTGGTGAAGGACGTGAGCACCCCGGGCAGCGAGCGCACCGACCTGGGCGCGATGGCGGCGACCACCGCGAAAGCCATGGGCCTGCAGATCGCCGCGGCCAAGCCGGACCTGGGCGGCGGCTACTTCCGCAGCGACCACTTCAGCTTCGCCAAGGCCGGCGTGCCGGCGTTCTCGGTGGGCGCGGGACACGGCTGGGTGAAGGATGTGGAAGCGAGCGACGCCAAGCAGAAGGCCTACCGCGCGCGCTACCACCAGGTGTCGGATGAATATGATCCGAGCTGGGACCTGGCGGGCATGGTGCAGCAGGCGCAGTTCACGCTGAACCTGGGACGCATGGTGGCGGATGCGCCGAAGGCGCCGCAGTGGAAGGCGGGGGATCCGTTTGGGAAGGCGCGCACGGCGGCGAAGTAAGCGGCGTATCGACTTCGGCAAATAAATTGGGTACCCGCCTTCGCGGGTACGACGTGCCTATTGTGTTGGCCTCAATACCGTCGTTCCCGCGCGGGCCCCCAGCATCGACCCCGTCTCCCGATACCGCACGTGCCACGAGAACGCCTTCTCCAGCACGTGCGGCGTCTGCCCTCCTCCCCGGTTCGCTTCTTCCACATAGTCCCGCAGCATCTGCCGGTACGGCTCGGCCACGCATTGTTCGATGATGCGCTGCGCCCGTTCGCGTGGCGCCAGGCCGCGCAGGTCGGCCAGGCCGACTTCGGTGACGACGATGTCGACGTCATGCTCGTTATGGTCCACGTGCGACACCATCGGCACGATGCTGGAGATCTTGCCGCCCTTGGCCACCGACTTGGTAGCGAACACCGATAGATAGGCGTTGCGGGCGAAGTCGCCGGAGCCGCCGATGCCGTTCATCATGTGGGTGCCGGCGACGTGGGTGGAATTCACGTTACCGTAGATGTCGAACTCCAGCGCCGTGTTGATCGCGATGATGCCGAGGCGGCGGATGACTTCCGGGTGGTTGCTCACCTCCTGCGGGCGCAGCACCAGGCGGTCCTTGTAGCGTTCGATATTGGCGAATACCTGCCGCCCCTTGGCCTCGGACAGCGTGATCGACGAGCCCGAGGCGAAATCGAGCTTGCCGGCGTCGAACAGTTCGAAGGTCGAGTCCTGCAGCACTTCCGAATACATGGTCAGGCCGCGGAACGGGCCGTCGATCAGGCCCGACACCACGGCGTTGGCGATGGTGCCGATGCCGGCCTGGATCGGCATCAGGCGCTCGGTCAAGCGGCCCTGGGCGATCTCGTCGACAAAGAAATCTGTCAGGTGGCCGGCGATCGCCGCCGTTTCGGCGTCCGGCGGCAGGATGGTGGACGCGCTGTCGTGCTTCTCGGTCATGACGATGGCGACGATTTTTTCCGGCGGGATCTCGATGGCGCTTGTGCCGATGCGGTCGTGCACGTTCATGAGGGGCATCGGCTCGCGCTGCGGGCGGTGCTTCGGGATAAAAATGTCGTGCAGGCCTTCGAGGGCCGGCGATTGGCTGAGGTTGATCTCGACGATTACCTTGTCGGCCAGGATCGCGAAGCTGGCGCTGTTGCCGACCGATGTGGTGGGGATGATGGCGCCGGTCTCGGTGATGGCCACCGCTTCGATCACGGCGACATCCACCGGCGCGATCTGGCGCGTGCGCAGCAGCTCCACCGTTTCCGACAAGTGCTGGTCGACGAACATCACCTCGCCGCGGTTGATCGCCGCGCGCAGCGCCGGGTCGGCCTGGAAGGGCATGCGGCGTGCCAGCGCACCGGCTTCGGTGAGCGTCTTGTCGATGTCGCTGCCGAGCGAGGCGCCGGTCATGAGGGTAATCTTGAGCGGTTCGCGGCGCGCGCGATCGGCCAGCGCCAGCGGCACCGCCTTGGCGTCGCCGGCGCGGGTGAAGCCGCTCATGCCGACAGTCATGCCGTCATGGATCCATGCGGCCGCCTCTTCGGCGCTGGTGATGCGCTGGCGCAGCAGCGGCAGGCGGATGCGGTCGTGCCGCAGGTGTTCGTCGTGGTGCATATGGTCCTCGGCAGGTGCATCAGGTAAGGCAGTAATTCACGGCGGCCAGCGGCGGCGGCGGGTCTTCGTCCCCCAGCGCGGTGCGCAGGTCGATCTCGATCGCGCGGCAGATGGCGTCCAGCGGCAAGTCGTTGTGCTCCACGCCGAACGGCTCTTCCAGCTCGTCCCCCAATGCGTCGAGCCCGAAGAAGGTGTAGGCGACGATCGCCACCACCAGCGGCGTCATGAAGCCGATCGTGTCGACCAGGCCGAAAGGCAGCAGGAAGCAGTAGAGGTAGGCGGTGCGGTGGAGCAGCAGCGTGTACGAGAACGGGATCGGCGTATTCTTGATGCGCTCGCAGGAGGCGGCGGCCGCGGTCATGGCCGACAGGGTGGCGTCGATGTTGGCGGCCAGGCAGGCTTCGATGCGGCCTTCCTTCAGGCTCTGGCGCAGGTCCTGGCCCATCTGCTGCATCAGGAAATCGGGCTGGTTGGAGGCCTGGGCCATCCGCGCGAATTCGCCGGCGGGCAGCAGGCGGGCGGTGGCGGCGTCGGTTGGCAAGTTGCGCAGCAGGTCGCGCAAGGCATGGGAGAATGCGATGGCGCGCAAGACCATGCGGACCCGCACATCCTGCATGCCGTTGCGGATGTGGGCCGGTTCGGCCCCGTCGATCAGGCTTGCGCATTGGCGCGCCAGGTTACGGCTGCGCAGCACCAGCTCGCCCCACAGCTTGCGCCCTTCCCAGAAGCGGTCGTAGGCCGAGTTGTTGCGAAAGCCGAGGAAGATCGCCAGCGGCAGGCCGATGAGGGTGAAGGGAATGGTGGTAAGGGTGATCTTGACGTCCCACAGGTCGCCGTGCGACCAGGTGACCAGGGTCGCGACGATGACGTTGACCAGCAGCGAAGGCAGGATGCGCGGCAGCACCGAGCCACGCACGAGCAGGAACAGCTTGAGCCCCGAGGGCCGGTCCCGGATAATCACGGTCGTTGTCGCAAACGTAAGAAGATGGAAGTGGACGAGCGTTATTCGCTAATATGTTCGTAAGTTAATCACTAATGTGTTAGCGAGTCAAGGCATCATCCTGCCTTGGCATGTGTACCGATACAGACTGGAGATCCATTTTGGCCCGCCGCATTTCCCACCGTAACCTGCCGCAGCAGCTATTGAAGGCGCGCGATGCGCTGATGTCGCATTTCCGTCCCGTGCTGAACCACTTCGGCGTGACCGAGCAGCAGTGGCGCATCCTGCGCGCGCTGGACGAGCGCGGCCCGCTGGAGCCGCGCGAGCTGTGCGAGTTGTGCCAGATCCTGAGCCCGAGCATGGCGGGCGTGCTGGCACGCATGGAAGAGCTGGAGCTGGTCGCGCGCGCGCGCGTGGCGGCCGATGGGCGCCGTGTGATGGTGAGCCTGGCGCCGGAGGGCGACCGGCTGTTCGAGGAGATCGCGCCGCTGATCGAGCGCCAGTACCGGCTGATGGAAAAAGCCTGGGGCAAGCGGGTGGTCGACGATGTGTCGGCTGCGCTGGAGGGGTTCATTGCGGCGCAGGCGACCCCGGTGCCGCAGGTGGAACTGCCGCCGCATGGGCGGCGTTCGGATTCCTGAGCCTAGCGTTTGCGCCGGCGGGTAAAGCCCAGCAGGGCGGCGCCTCCGACCGAATCCTGCAGCGAGCCGTCCAGGTTGAACTGGTGGATCAGCGCTGCATGGCTGCTGGAAGCGGCGCACAGCAGCGCCGCCGCCATCAGGGAGTGAAATTTCATTTCGTTTAATCCTTATTTCTGAAATTTTATTTCATCCCTGATCCTCCAGGGATGGCTACTTGATGACGCCGCAGGCCATGCGCGCGCCGCCGCCGCCCAGTGGGGCCGGGTGGTCGGCATGGTTGTCGCCGCCCGCGTGCACCATCAGGGCCTTGCCCTTCACGTCCGCCAGCTTCAGGCGCGGCGCCAGCACCGGGTTGGTGGACGCGCCCTTGTCGTCGACCGCCAGCGCCGGGAGGTCGCCCAGGTGGCCTTCGCCCCATGGCAGGCCGTGCTTGCCGGTCTTGGCCGGATCGAGGTGGCCGCCGGCCGCGCCCGCAGCGACCGTCTTGCCGTCCTTCTGATTCGGGCCGCAGCTGCCGTTTTCATGCACGTGGAAGCCGTGCAGGCCGGGCGGCAGGCCGGTGAGCGCCGGGGTGAACACGAGGCCGTGGCGCGTCTCGCTGATGGTCACGGAGCCGGCATCGGCGCCGTCTCCCTTTTCGGTCGCCATCTTCATGGTGACCTTCACGTCGGCAGCATTGGCAACGGCACAGCTGGCGCCCAGCACAACAGCGCACATCCATCGAATGTTCATGGCAAACCTCCTTCGAGATGCAGTTGAGAGAATAGACAACAAGACAAGTGTATTCCATCCCCCCGGGTGGGGGGTGTTCGGCTGAGCTGGTACATGGGGCGCGCTGGAGGCAGGCGCGCGGCGCCTTACATGCGCGAGATGGGGGGACGCAGGATGGCCAGCAGGCCGGCCTCGGAGGTGCAGCCGAATTTCTCGTAGACCGCCTTGACGCAGTCGCGCAGCACGGCGTCGCTGACGTCCATGCGCGAGCGCGCGGCTTCGCGTCCGCCGCCCAGGCCCATCCAGAACGCCACTTCCATCTGCTGGGGAGACAGTTCGACGCTGCCCAGCGCGCGCCAGATCCGCAGCGGCATCGGCACCACGAACTTGAGAAAAATGCCGACGGTGCGGCTGTGGATCGCGTCGTGCGAGCCCGAACTCATCCACTGCGCGCGCGCTTCCAGCACGCCGCCGGCCAGTTCCAGGGTGCCGGCCGGCAGCCGCCACGGATAGCGCTCGCCGTACACCACCGACTCCACCAGGCGCAGGCAGAACGGCGGCAAGCTGCGGCGGTCGAATACCTGCTGCTCTTGCGAGGCCAGCTGGTCGAGCAGCGCGCCGGCCGAATCGCTCAGGAACAGGATGTCGCCGCCGGTGGTGGCCAGCAGCATGGCTTCGTCCTCGATCACGCCCGACAGGCCGGTGCCGAAACTGGCGGCATTGCGCAGCGCATGGTCGAAATAATTGGCGACGCGGCCCAGGTCTTCTTCGTCGTCCGCATCGAAAGGCGCGCCGCCGTCGCGCAGCAGGGTCAAGGTGCCGAGCGGCGCGGCGCTGGAACCGAGGCGCACTTCCAGCACGTGGGCCGCGCGTGCGCGCGCTTCGACAGACCCCACACCGCCGAATGCGGCCGAGTCGCCATAAAAATACCCGTTCGGCGGCGGCAGCACGCCCAGCACGTTCGCCTCATGCACGTCTTCCGGCGCGCGCTGGGCGAGCAGGAACAGCTGGGACGCGCTGTTGGGAATCAGCTCGCGCACCAGCTCCAGCGCATCGGGGATGAGGGTCATCAGGTGCAGGCCGCCGGAACACAGGATTCGCAGGCGCGCCCACTGGCGACTGTTCTTTTTACGGGACACGGGGTGGGACAGGGATCAGGGATTGAACAATATTGCTGAGTTATGGCAACAAAGTCAACACCCGATCAATCCACGCTTGCAATATGCGGCAGCGGTGCGGCGGGCAGCTGGCCCAGGATGTCGGCCAGCGCGCGGAATTCCACCGGCTTGACCAGGTGATGGTCGAAGCCGGCCTGCTTCGACAAGTCGCGGTCGCGCTCCTGGCCGTAGCCGGTGAGCGCAATGAAGGTCGCGGCCGGATGCTCGCGGCGCAGGCGGCGCGCCAGTTCGTAGCCGGTCATGTCGGGCAGGCCGATGTCGAGGATGAAGGCCTGGGTGCCCGCGATCTCGCTGGCGGCCAGCGTGCGCACGCCGTCTTCGAACACGTGCACGCCGTGGCCCTGTTCGCGCAGCAGCACCGCCAGCGACTGGGCCGCATCGACGTTGTCGTCGACGATGGTGAGCAGGCAGGGCGACACGGTGCGCGCGGTGGTGTGCACGCGCGCCGGCGCCTGCACCGCATCGGCGTCGGCCAGCGGCAGCAGCACCGACACCGCCGCGCCCAGGTTCGGGCCGTCGCTGTGCGCCTCCACCTGCCCGCCGTGCATCTGCACGATGGTCTTGACCAGGGCCAGCCCGATGCCCAGGCCACCCTGCGAGCGGTCCGGCGTGCGCTCGGCCTGGGTGAACAGGTCGAACACGTGCGGCAGCAGCTTGGCGTCCATGCCGGCGCCGTTGTCGATCACGCTCAGGCGCGCCTGTTCCGGCCCGGCTTCGAGCCGCAGCGTGATGCGCCCGCAGGCCGGCGTGTACTTGGCCGCGTTGTTGAGCAGGTTGACCAGCACCTGCACCAGGCGCGTGCGGTCGCCCGCCACCATCACCGGGCGCATCGGCGCCTCCACCGTCAGCGCGTGGCTTTTCGCGTCGATGTGCGGGCGCGCCTGCTCGACGGCCGAGCGCATCACGTCGCTCAGTTCGAGGGTCTCGGTTTCCAGTTTGACCAGGCCACGCGTGACGCGCGAGACGTCCAGCAAATCGTCCACCAGTTCCGTCATGTGGCGCACCTGGCGCGAGATGATGTTGCCGGCCTTGAGGCGCAGATTCTCGTCCACCGTCGGCATCTTGAGCAGCTGCGCCGCATTGGTGATGGGCGCCAGCGGGTTGCGCAGCTCGTGCGCGAGCATGGCGAGGAACTCGTCCTTCATCTTGCTGTGCCGCTCGGCCTCGGCGCGCGCGGCGCGCTCGCTGGCCAAGATGCCTTCGCGCTCGGCGGCGGCGCGCTGGGCCAGCTCGTACAGGCGCGCGTTGTCGATGGCGACGGCCGCCTGCGCCACGAAACCGGTGATCAGCTGCTCGGTGCGCTCGTCGAACATGTGGGTCCTGGAGTGGCCGAAGAACAGCCCGCCCAGCACTTCGCCGGAGCGCGAGCTGACCGAGGCCGCCAGATAGCTGCGCACCGGCAGGTGGCCCTGCGGCATGCCATGGTGCGGGCCCATGCTGCCGTAGCGCGGGTCCTTGGTGATGTCGTCGCTGCGGATCGGCGCCGCGCCATGGAAGGTAGGGCCGAAGATGGCGGTCGGGCGCGGGTGGCCCAGGTGGGCAAAGGCTTCGCGCGGCGCGCCGCTCAGGGTGTACAGCAAATAGGCGTCGCCGTTGGCGTCCCTGCCGTTGTAGAAGAAGGCGCCGAATTCGGCGCCCGTCAGTTCGGTGGCGGCATCGGTGACCGACTGCAGCAGCGTATCGATATCGAGCGTGGACGCCAGCACGCTGCCGGCGCGGTTAAGCAGTTCGAGGATGCGCGTCTCTTCGCGCAGCGCCTCCTCGGCGCGGATGCGGCGCAGCGCTTCCCAGGTGCGGCGCGCCAGGTCTTCGGCCAGCGTGCGCTCGTCCTCGGTCCAGCGGTAGGCGTGGTCCTTGTACAGGAAGCCGGCGCCGTGCAGGCGGTCGCCATCCTTCAGCGGGATCACTACCACCGAATGGATGCCAAGCGTCAGGCAAGGCATGGCGACCGGCGCGCAGGCGGGATCGGTGGCGACATCGTTGATGCAGATGGTGGTACCGGCGCGCAGCTGCTCGAGCTGGTCGGGCGAGAGCATGTCCAGCGGCAGCGTACCGTGGGCGCCGCCGGTTTCGACGCCATCCATCCACTCTTCCTTGACCGCGAAAGTGCGCAGCGCTTCGTCCAGTTCGACGTAGGCGACCTTGGCGCCGGTGAAGTATTCGCTGGTGAGGCGGATGGTGGCCTTGAGCATCGGACCGAAGGCGGTCTCGCGGCGCAGGGTGTCGGCCAGTTTCAATTGGTAGGCCTGGCGGCGCTCGCCCATCACAGCCTTGGTGATTTCCACGAGCGTGGCCAGCACGCCGGCGACCTGGCCATGGTCGTCGTAGACCGGGCTGTCCGAACGATTGAAGTAGCAGCTTTCCGGGTAGCCGTTGCGGTTCAGGGTCAGCTGGAATTCAGCGTGGCCGAAGGTTGCGCCCTGGCGCACTTCGTCCCACATCGATTTGACGACCGGCCAGGCCTCGGGCCAGGTGGCCTGGGTACTCGCACCCAACGCGCCCTCGAACTTGGCGCCCAGGACGGGGATGTAGGCGTCGTTGAAGAACTGGGTGTAGTCGTCGCCCCATGCGAGGTAGGCAGGAACGCGCAGGTCCAGCACGGTGCGGACGGCGTGTTTCAGGCTCAGGGGCCAGTTGCCGACCGGGCCCACCGGCGTGGTGTCCCACGGGTAGGCGCGCATGTGGCGCTCCATCGCCGAGATGCTGGTGGGGGCGCTCGCAGCGTCCAAGGTCGCGTCAAAGGGCCAGGGCATGTTGCTCGGTGGGGAAGAAGTGTGAAAAGTACAAGAACTTAGCGGTGCATCATAGCAGTCATTAGGTGAGGCGGGCGTACGGATGAGTTAGGTGTGCAACATAGCGGTGCAACACGTCCTTGCCAACCGCTACCTTGGGGGAATAAAGTGCATTTGTCAGATTCAGGATTGGAAAGGAATTTAGGCGACCCGTTGTATTCTTCTCATCGGCCTGCTCGGCCTGTCGGCGACTGCTAGTGCCCGTGCAGAGGCACCCTCCGACCGTGCATCAGCGTATACCTCTGAAAAGCAGCTATGCACGAGCCACGCTAAAAGATTGACCGGACTCGATATCAAGCCTTCGTTGTAGGAAACGAACCCGTTTCCCCGGACTGGGGACATCGGACAAGTTAGTTCAGACTCGGCACTGGTAACCGATCGCCACGGCGTCCAGAAGCGTAACCGCGAACGGGTCGAGGCCTGTAACGCGAGCTATTAGCGCCACACCAGTGCGTGCGTGCCCGCGGATGCGCCAGCAGCCGAGCGGGCTGTTGTAGCGAAGTAGTTGTCCTGAGGCTTTCGCGTTGTTGTTCTATCGCATGCGGCCACCTGGCCAGAAGAAAATTCATGTGAATCGAACACGTAATACAGGACATGCTGCCCGCTGATGACGTTAGCTTTCAATGAATCGTGCTGCACCAGCGGCTGCACCAGCGGCTGCATCAGGAGTGCGTCACCCCGCTCCATGGCAAAGCTGACAACCCTCCCGGACTGACGACACGCCTGCACTTCGCCCTCCCCCATCCTTTGGTATTGATGAGAACCTGAGACGAACTGAAGCGAACCGTCATGCTCCCTGCACGGGTCATGGTGGATGCGGAGGCAATGAGTTGGGCGAGAAACTCAGAAAGCAGGTGCACGGGCAGACTACTCCCCTTCCCAGACCACCCTCGCAGTTCCGGGTGCTCGACGCGAGTAACGCCCGAAATGCTTAAATTGTGGTGGATCGACACCAATCAATTCGCATAATCGATTCCGGACGGGCGAATTGCACTGCAACTTAATCGCGAGAAATGACCGGTGGGAAGGCCGTGCCGAAGCGAAGACGTCGGGCCAGATTCGGCATTATTCTTGTGCAAGCAGGCCGCGCGTACCGGCTGCACCACTGCCAGCAAGGGAGTCGAGGCAGTAGTTACCTCGCACGCTCCTGATATAAGAATCGTCCGGACTAGGATAAATTCATGCAAGCTAAATTCCTCAAAAACAATTCGCTATCTTGCGCAAGGATGGTATCTGAAATATCTTGTGAAAGTATTTTTCGAATGCTACAAACTTTCAACAAAATGGCAGAAATTTTCAGCTTCCTTGCAGCGTGATCGAATCTTAGCCAGGTCTTTCGTCATGTTTTGTGCATAGCCGGCGTATAGATCTGTATCCTTCTTAATGCGCCCAGATTTCTTTTTATACCCCAATGTTAATAACCTCCCCTCCGCGTCAGGGATATCTTCGTAATTAAACGGGATAGGCAGATCAGCAAATACTGGATCATTCGGTTCATGGCAAGCCAGCAGCCATGTTTCAGTAGAGTACGTCGATAGTACGAGGTACATATCCTTATCTACCTTCGGAACACGTAACCAATGGGCGATTGCCGCCTCGCAATAGGCACGCCTAGACAGCCCTGAATCTGCGAATGACGCCGGCACATCAACGATTTTCTCGGCGATATCTGTGTCAAGCTGAACTATAATTCCGTGAGCACCAGACGCTGCAACGATCGATCGCCAGTTTTTACGGAGCACCGCAGCTCGCAATTTTTCGTCAATTCCCGCCACATCAGCAGGGGTTTTCTCGCGATTCGCTAAACACCATGCTCGAACTGCAGTCCAACCATGCGCGGGATACTGACCCGACGTCGCATCTAACTGAGGAGACAGTTCCACAATTTCAATTTGACAGCCATTTTTATTGACTAGAGCTTTTGCTATCGAGGTTAGGACGGGTATATCGGTAGGGCCTTCACAAACCAATAGGAACTTTTTTTTAGTCATCGTCAGAATCCTGTCGGCAGGCCACCCATTGCGCCCGACAGCCATATTTCAGACATTTTTAATCCAAAATATTGGTTTTGCCATCCATCCTTTGTCATCCCATCTGGTGGTTCTATGCGCCGGAATTCAGTTTGCCCATCCTCCATTCGCTGCACGACAAACAACCGGTGCTCAGGATTGAAAATATCGATGGCATCGAGAGTGGTGGGATTATGCGTTGTAATAAATATTTGCTTTTTTTCGGAAGCGCATACGAGTTCGATAATGTGGGACATAAATTGTCGCACAAGCCCTGGATTTAATGCTGTGTCTACATTATCTAATGCGAATATATTGGGAGCGTCTTTATGGGTGAGTAAAACGAGGACAAATAAGACGTATAACGCCCCTTCGCTTACATCGTAACCGTAAAGATGATCGAAACTTCCTTTCATGAACTTATCACGATAGGTTAGAACTGTTCTTCCTAGAGTGACCTTATCAGAAATTAAGGTTTTATCCACTTCTGTCGTTACTCCGATAGATCTAAACCAATCCATCAGAGCAAAGAAACGCTGCAAATGCTCTCGATTTCCTTGGTCTCGGGCGACCTCATTAAATGCTTCGGCTAGACGCCCTCCGTAAAGGCCCAAGGGAGACTTCTGACTTTTATCTTCAGCGACACCACGCAATATTGGTGTAGATAGTGAAAATATTCCATATTTTTCGATATCTTCGAGCACGCCACGAGCGCTCGCATCTTCTCCAAATGCGCGATACGGAGCAATGATACTTTTAGTAGGATCCAGTTTCCCCTTAAGTGGAACACCGTCGATCCGCGCTCCTACGTTGGAACGCCCAGCAAGCTTTGCTCCATCTTTTGAAACCAGAGATTCCGAATGATAGTTGAATTTGCTAACTGAAGTAACCTGAGAGCTATATACCATCTCGCCCATTTCCGCTTCTATCGAGAATGTCTTTAAGCGCTCTTTGTTTTTCAACGAACTCCTAAATATTTCAGGAGATGAAAGCCTAGCGCCACGCCTGGCCAACCTCTCGTAGTCAATTCCGCCCTCGAACGATGACGATAGCATGGCAATGGCTTCAAGAAGATTGCTCTTTCCTGCTCCATTTGTTCCAATAAAAACATTTACTCTACCGAGGCTAATATTAGCGTCTGAGATACTCTTGAAACCTTTTATGTGGACTCTATTTAGCATAGTTTCTCTTACCAGGTCGTTTCTTGAATTCTAAGTGTTAAATTGAGCGCAGATGTGCCACTCATCAATCCAGCGGTGAATTCGTTGATGCCGTTGCAAAATTGCAACTCACTTTCTTCTATTGTAGCGGGTATAAGAACGGAAGTGTTGCGTGCCCTATCGCAAGCGAAGATATTAATCTTCGACCCTAGCGGGTGACCATCTCATTGACAGTACTAGCGTTCGAGCCTCAGGTATTCATATCTTATGAATTTCAAAAATCAGATCATCATGCAAAAAAAACGGCACCCCTGGGGGTGCCGTTTTTATTTACATCAAGCTAGGAACCCTTACTCCCCATCCCCATGATGCTGCTCCGCCGGAGCCGCAGCATTCTGCTGGTCTTCCATCGCCTGCAGTTCGGCAGCCATGTTGGCCTTCTCTTGCTGCAGCAGTGCCTGACGCTCTTCCGCCTCCCACACTTCCTTCTCCTTGCGGGCGCGGTGGAATGCCAGGCCGGTACCGCCAGGAATCAGGCGGCCGACGATGACGTTTTCCTTCAGGCCGCGCAGGCCGTCGCGCTTGCCCATGATCGCCGCTTCGGTCAGCACGCGGGTGGTTTCCTGGAACGATGCGGCCGAGATGAACGAATCGGTCGACAGCGATGCCTTGGTAATACCCAGCAGGACGTTGTCGTAGGTTGCCGGCAGTTTGCCTGCAGCCGTGACGCGGTCGTTCTCGTCCAGCAGTTCCGAACGTTCCACCTGCTCGCCGACGATGTAGTCGGTGTCGCCGGCTTCGACGATGGCCACGCGGCGCAGCATCTGGCGCACGATGACTTCGATGTGCTTGTCGTTGATCTTCACGCCCTGCAACCGGTACACGTCCTGCACTTCGTCGACGATGTAACGTGCCAGCGCTTCGATACCCAGCAGGCGCAGGATGTCCTGCGGATCGGCCGGACCGTCGACGATCATCTCGCCCTTGTTCACGACCTGGCCATCGTGGACCAGCACTTGCTTGTCCTTGGTGATCAGGAACTCGTGCTTGTTGCCGTCCATGTCGGTGATCTCAAGGCGCTGCTTGCCCTTGGTCTCTTTACCGAACGCGACGGTACCAGTGACTTCCGCCAGCATGCCGGCGTCCTTCGGCGAACGTGCTTCGAACAGCTCGGCAACGCGTGGCAGACCACCGGTAATGTCGCGGGTCTTCTGCGATTCGGTCGGGATACGTGCCAGCACTTCACCGACGGTAGCTTGCTGGCCGTCCTTGACCATGATCAGCGCGCCAACCTGGAAACCGATCGCCACGGCGTGTTCGGTGCCGGCGATCTTGACTTCCTGGCCTTCGTCGTTGAGCAGCTTGACCTGTGGACGCACCACCTTGCCAGCCGAACCACGGCGCTTCGGATCGATCGCGACCAGGGTCGACAGGCCGGTGACTTCGTCGACCTGGCGAGCGACGGTGACGCCCTCTTCCACGTTTTCGAAGCGAATCGTACCTGCATACTCGGTAATGATCGGACGGGTCAGCGGATCCCAGGTCGCCAGGGCGATACCGGCCTTGACTTGCTGGCCATCCTTGACGATCAGGGTCGCACCGTACGGCACCTTGTGGCGCTCGCGCTCGCGGCCGTGGTCGTCCGTGATCAGGACTTCGCCCGAACGCGAGATGACGATCTGCGCGCCCTTGCCGTTGGTGACGTAACGCATGGTCGCGGTGAAGCGGACCGTGCCGTTCGACTTGGCTTCGACCGACGATGCCACTGCTGCGCGCGATGCCGCACCACCGATGTGGAAGGTACGCATGGTCAGCTGGGTACCCGGCTCACCGATCGACTGTGCAGCAACGACGCCGACTGCTTCGCCGCTGTTGACCAGCATGCCGCGGCCGAGGTCACGGCCGTAGCACATGGCGCACAGGCCGAAGCGCGTGTCGCAGTTCAGCGGGGTGCGGACCTTGACTTCGTCCACGCCCAGGCGTTCGATCTCTTCGACCATGTCTTCGTCCAGCAGGGTGCCGGCTTCGAACACGGTTTCCTGGGTTTCAGGATTGACGACATCGGTGCCGGTGACGCGGCCGAGGATACGGTCGCGCAGGGCTTCGATGACTTCACCACCCTCGACCATCGCCTTCATGTGCGTGCCGTTGCTGGTGCCGCAATCGTCCTCGATCACGACCAGATCCTGGGTCACGTCGACCAGGCGGCGGGTCAGGTAACCCGAGTTCGCGGTCTTCAGTGCCGTATCGGCCAGACCTTTACGCGCGCCGTGGGTCGAGATGAAGTACTGGAGAACGTTCAGGCCTTCGCGGAAGTTTGCGGTAATCGGCGTTTCGATAATCGAACCGTCCGGCTTGGCCATCAGGCCTCGCATACCGGCCAGCTGGCGAATCTGGGCTGCAGAACCGCGGGCGCCCGAGTCGGCCATCATGTAAATCGCGTTGAACGATTCCTGGGTGCCTTCGGTGCCGTCGCGGCGGGTGACCGGCTCGACTTTCAGCTGGTCCATCATGGCCTTGCCGACTTCATCGGAGGTCTTGCCCCAGATGTCGACGACCTTGTTGTAACGTTCGCCGGCGGTGACCAGGCCCGAGCTGTACTGCTGCTCGATCTGCTTCACTTCCGCTTCGGCCGAAGCGATCATGCCCTTCTTGACGTCCGGGATCTTCATGTCGTCGACCGCGATCGAGATACCGGCGCGGGTCGCCAGGCGGAAGCCCGACTGCATCAGCTTGTCGGCGAACACGACGGTGGCGCGCAGGCCGCACTTGCGGAACGACGTGTTGATCAGCTTCGAGATTTCCTTCTTCTTCAGCGAGCGGTTCAGCACGCTGAACGGCAGGCCCTTGGGCAGGATCTCGGACAGGATCGCACGGCCGACGGTGGTCTCGTAGCGCGTGACGGTGCGCTCGAATTCCTCGGTGCCGGCAACGCGTGGGAACTCGACGATACGCACGGTGATGCGGGTCGCCAGTTCGACTTCCTTGTTGTCGTACGCGCGGATGACTTCCGACACGTCCGGGAACAGCATGCCCTCGCCCTTGGCGTTGATCGCCTCGCGCGATGCGTAGTACAGGCCCAGCACGATATCCTGCGACGGGACGATCGACGGTTCGCCGTTCGACGGGAACAGGATGTTGTTCGACGCCAGCATCAGCGTACGCGCTTCCATCTGCGCTTCGATCGACAGCGGGACGTGGACAGCCATCTGGTCACCGTCGAAGTCGGCGTTGAAGGCCGCGCAGACGAGTGGGTGCAGCTGGATGGCCTTGCCTTCGATCAGGACCGGCTCGAACGCCTGGATACCAAGGCGGTGCAGGGTTGGTGCACGGTTGAGCATGACCGGGTGTTCCTTGATGACTTCTTCAAGGATGTCCCAGACCACTGGTTCCTGGATCTCGACCAGTTTCTTCGCCGCCTTGATGGTCGTAGCCAGACCCATCAGTTCGAGCTTGTTGAAGATGAACGGCTTGAACAGTTCCAGGGCCATCAGCTTCGGCAGGCCGCACTGGTGCAGTTTCAGCTGAGGACCGACCACGATGACCGAACGGCCCGAGTAGTCGACGCGCTTGCCCAGCAAGTTCTGGCGGAAACGACCGCCCTTACCCTTGATCATCTCGGCCAGCGACTTCAGCGGACGTTTGTTGGCGCCGGTCATCGCTTTGCCGCGACGGCCGTTGTCCAGCAGCGAATCGACCGCTTCCTGCAGCATGCGCTTTTCGTTACGCGTAATGATTTCCGGTGCGCGCAGTTCCATCAGGCGCTTCAGGCGGTTATTACGGTTGATGACGCGGCGGTACAGGTCGTTCAGGTCGGAGGTCGCGAAGCGGCCACCGTCCAGCGGGACGAGCGGACGCAGCTCCGGCGGCAGGACCGGGAGCACTTCCATGATCATCCAGTCAGGCTTGATGCCCGAACGCTGGAACGCCTCGAGCACTTTCAGGCGCTTGGCGTATTTCTTGATCTTGGCTTCGGATTTCGATTCCTTCAGCTCCACGCGCAGGGCTTCGGCATCGCGGTGGATGTCGATCGAGCGCAGCAGCTCACGGATGCCTTCGGCGCCCATGAATGCGGTGAAGTCGTCGCCGTACTCTTCGTACTTGGCGGCGTAGTCGTCTTCCGACATGATCTGGCACTTCTTCAGCGGGGTCATGCCTGGATCGGTCACGACGTATGCTTCGAAGTACAGGACGCGTTCGATGTCCCGCAGCGTCATGTCCAGGACCATGCCCAGGCGCGACGGCAGCGACTTCAGGAACCAGATGTGCGCGGTTGGCGAGGCCAGCTCGATGTGGCCCATGCGCTCACGGCGCACCTTGGCCAGCGTGACTTCGACGCCGCACTTCTCGCAGATCACGCCGCGGTGCTTCAGGCGCTTGTACTTGCCGCACAGGCATTCGTAATCCTTGATCGGGCCAAAGATCTTGGCGCAGAACAGGCCGTCGCGTTCCGGCTTGAAGGTACGATAGTTGATGGTTTCCGGCTTCTTGACTTCGCCGAACGACCACGAACGGATTTTCTCAGGCGACGCCAGGCCAATCTTGATGGCGTCGAAGGTTTCGTTCGTTTGAACTTGCTTGAATAGATCGAGCAGTGCTTTCATGTATCACTCCAGGTGATTGAATTCTGTACTTGGTACAACTGGTACAACTGCCGCCGCTTCTCGCCGATTTTCGCCGGCGCTTGCTGAACCCACCCTACCCTTGAAAGCGTCATCCCGGCGCAGGCCGGGATCCAATTTTGTTGGCTATTCACCAAACTTGGGTCCCGGCCTGCGCCGGGACGACGACTCGAAGGTCGCGGACCAGCCCGAAGGCTGGCGGCCATGCTGGCCCTGCTTAGTTGCGCTCGAGATCGATGTCGATACCCAGCGAACGGATTTCCTTGACCAGCACGTTGAACGATTCCGGCATGCCGGCGTCGATCACGTGGTCGCCCTTGACCAGGTTCTCGTACACCTTGGTACGGCCGTTCACGTCATCCGACTTCACGGTCAGCATTTCCTGCAGCACGTACGATGCGCCGTACGCCTCCAGTGCCCACACCTCCATCTCACCGAAGCGCTGGCCGCCGAACTGGGCTTTACCGCCCAGTGGCTGCTGCGTCACGAGCGAGTAAGGACCGGTCGAACGCGCGTGCATCTTGTCGTCCACCAGGTGGTGCAGCTTGAGCATGTGCATGAAGCCGACGGTGACCTTGCGCTCGAATGCTTCGCCGGTGCGGCCGTCGAACATCGTGACCTGGTTCTTCGACGGGGTCATGCCGAGGTTCGCAGCGATGTCGTCCGGGAAAGCCAGGTCGAGCATGCGGCGGATTTCGGTTTCATGGGCGCCATCGAAGACCGGGGTCGCGAACGGCACGCCGTTCTTGAGGTTCTGCGCCAGGCTCAGGATTTCTTCATCGCTGAAGCTGTCCAGGTCTTCCTTGCGGCCGGTTTCGTTGTAGATCTTGTCCAGGAAGACGCGGATTTCCTGCGCCTTCGCCGAGGCACGCAGCATGTCGCCGATCCGCAGGCCCAGGCCCTTCGCTGCCCAACCGAGGTGGGTTTCGAGGATCTGGCCGACGTTCATACGCGACGGGACGCCCAGCGGGTTCAGCACGACGTCCGCAGGGGTGCCATCGGCCATGAACGGCATGTCTTCCACCGGCACGATACGCGAGACCACACCCTTGTTACCGTGGCGGCCCGCCATCTTGTCGCCCGACTGCAGGCGGCGCTTGACGGCCAGGTAGACCTTGACCATCTTCTGCACGCCAGGCTGCAGCTCGTCGCCTTGGGTCAGCTTCTTGCGCTTTTCTTCGAAGGCCAGGTCGAACTGGTGGCGCTTCTCGTTGATCGATTCCTTGATCGCTTCCAGTGCGTTGGCGGTGTCGTCGTCGGCCGGGCGGATGTCGAACCAGTGGAACTTGTCCAGGTCAGCCAAGTATTCCGAGGTGATCGCCGCGCCCTTGGCCAGCTTCTTCGGACCGCCGTTGACGATCTTGTTCACCAGCATGCGCTCCAGACGCTGGAAGGCGTCGCCCTCCACGATACGCATCTGGTCGTTCAGGTCGAGGCGATAGCGCTTGAGTTCATCGTCGATGATCTGCTGGGCGCGCTTGTCGCGCTGGATGCCTTCGCGGGTGAACACCTGCACGTCGATGACGGTGCCGACCATGCCCGAAGGCACGCGCAGCGAGGTGTCTTTCACGTCCGACGCTTTTTCGCCGAAGATCGCGCGCAGCAGCTTTTCTTCCGGGGTCAGCTGGGTCTCGCCTTTCGGGGTGACCTTACCGACCAGCACGTCGCCAGCCTGCACTTCGGCGCCGATGTAGACGATGCCCGATTCATCCAGGCGCGCCAGCTGGTTTTCCGCCAGGTTCGAGATGTCGCGGGTGATTTCTTCCGCGCCCAGCTTGGTGTCGCGAGCGACCACGCTCAGCTCTTCGATGTGGATCGAGGTATAGCGGTCGTCCTTGACCACGTTTTCCGAGATCAGGATCGAATCCTCGAAGTTCAGGCCGTTCCATGGCATGAACGCCACCAGCATGTTCTGGCCCAGGGCCAGTTCGCCCAGGTCGGTCGATGCGCCATCGGCGATCACGTCGCCGCGGGCGACACGGTCACCCACCTGCACGATCGGACGCTGGTTGATGTTGGTGTTCTGGTTCGAACGGGTGTACTTGATCAGGTTGTAGATGTCGACACCGACTTCGCCCGCGGTTGCTTCGTCGTCGTTGACGCGAATCACCACACGGCCTGCATCGATGTAGTCCACCACGCCGCCGCGCAGGGCCTGCACGGTGGTGCCCGAGTCGACTGCCACGGTGCGCTCGATGCCGGTACCGACAAAGGCTTTTTCCGGACGCAGGCAAGGCACGGCCTGGCGCTGCATGTTGGCGCCCATCAGTGCACGGTTCGCATCATCGTGTTCCAGGAACGGAATCAGCGAGGCTGCGACCGACACGATCTGGCCTGGGGCGACGTCCATGTACTGGATGCGCTCTGGCGAGACCAGGATGGTTTCGCCGGCTTCACGGGCCGACACCAGTTCATCGTCCAGCTGGCCTTCGGCGTTGATGGTCGCATTCGCCTGGGCGATGATGTAGCGGCCTTCTTCGATCGCGGACAGGTAGTCGATCTTGTCGGTGACCTTCGAATCCTCGACCTTGCGGTACGGGGTTTCCAGGAAGCCGTATTCGTTCAGGCGGGCGTACAGTGCCAGCGAGTTGATCAGGCCGATGTTCGGGCCTTCAGGCGTTTCGATCGGGCACACGCGGCCGTAGTGGGTCGGGTGCACGTCGCGCACCTCGAAGCCTGCACGTTCGCGCGTCAAACCGCCCGGTCCAAGGGCCGAGACGCGGCGCTTGTGGGTCACTTCCGACAGCGGGTTGGTCTGGTCCATGAACTGCGACAGCTGCGACGAACCGAAGAACTCGCGGATAGCGGCCGAAATCGGCTTGGAGTTAATCAAATCGTGCGGCATCAGGTTGTCCGCTTCGGCCTGGCCGAGGCGTTCCTTGACGGCGCGTTCCACGCGGACGAGGCCGGCGCGGAACTGGTTTTCAGCCAGTTCGCCGACGCAACGCACGCGGCGGTTACCCAGGTGATCGATGTCATCGACTTCGCCGCGGCCATTGCGCAGCTCGACCAGGATCTTGATCACGGCCAGGATGTCGTCGTTCGACAGGGTCATCGCGCCCAGCAGCTCGTCGCGGCCGATGCGGCGGTTGAACTTCATGCGGCCGACGGCCGACAGGTCGTAGCGTTCCGGGCTGTAGAACAGGCCGTTGAACAGCGCCTCGACCGATTCTTCGGTCGGCGGTTCGCCAGGACGCATCATGCGGTAGATCGCCACGCGCGCGGCGGTCTGGTCGGCGGTGTCGTCGGTGCGCAGGGTCTGCGAGATGTAGCCGCCCTGGTCCAGGTCGTTCGTGTAGAGCGTCTGGATGTCGGACACGCTCGCATCGCGCAGCTTGCCCAGCAGTTCCTCGGTCAGCTCGTCGTTGGCCACGGCGATGATCTCGCCGGTGTCCTGGTCGACGATGTTACGTGCCAGCACGCGGCCGAGCAGGTAGTCTTCCGGCACCGAAATCGACTTGATGCCGGCCGCTTCGATGTCGCGCACATGCTTGGCATTGATGCGCTTGTCCTTGGTGACGATGGTCTTGCCCGACTTCGGATCGACGATGTCGAAGCGCGCGACTTCGCCGCGCAGGCGTTCGGACACGAACTCCAGCTCGCCGCCTTCATTGCGGAGGGTGAAATTGTCGAAGACGAAGAAGTTCGCCAGGATCTGCTCCGGCGTCATGCCGATGGCCTTCAGCAGGATCGTGACCGGCATCTTGCGGCGGCGGTCGACGCGGAAGAACAGGATGTCCTTCGGGTCGAACTCGAAGTCCAGCCACGAGCCGCGGTAAGGGATGATACGAGCCGAGAACAGCAGCTTGCCCGAGGAGTGGGTCTTGCCGCGGTCGTGTTCGAAGAACACGCCTGGCGAGCGGTGCAGCTGCGAGACGATGACGCGTTCCGTGCCGTTGATCACGAACGAACCGTTCGTGGTCATCAGCGGCAGTTCGCCCATGTACACTTCCTGCTCTTTCATTTCCTTCACGACCGGCTTGGTCGGCGATTCCTTATCCAGGATCACCAGGCGCACCTTGGCGCGCAGCGGCGAGGCGAAAGTCAGGCCGCGCTGCTGGCACTCTTTCACGTCGAACGCAGGATCGCCCAGCACATAGGACAGGAACTCGAGACGCGCAAAACCATTGTGCGACACGATCGGGAAGATGGAGCTGAAGGCGGACTGCAGGCCTTCGTTCTTGCGCACGGAGGGAACGGCATCCGCTTGCAGGAAATTCTCGTAGGATTCGAGCTGGGTAGCCAGAAGATAGGGAACGTTGTGAACGTTGGCGCGCTTCGCGAACGACTTGCGAATGCGCTTCTTCTCAGTAAATGAGTAGTGCATGGACACTCCGTGAGTGACAGAAAGGATGAGAATTCAGGAATTGCCAGTGGTGGAGCCACCACACGCAAGGCCTGAAGCCTCTGCTTTCCCGCCAGGTGATAAAGGACGAGCTACTGCTGTGTTACGATAATTCTGAAACCAAGGCGGCAAGTGCTGCCTGACGCGTTTGCCGCAGGGACGACAAAAGAGCCAAAGCCGCTAACCCTCCCTTTCGGCAGGTTTCGCAAGCTTTGACTCCCGCGCTGGGCGCCTTGTCAGCGCCCAATGCATATGTATTACTTCAGCTCGGCCTTGGCGCCAGCTTCTTCCAGCTTCTTCTTGGCGGCTTCAGCGTCAGCTTTTGGCATGGCTTCTTTCACGGTCTTCGGTGCGCCGTCAACCACGTCCTTGGCTTCTTTCAGACCCAGGCCGGTGATTTCGCGGACTGCTTTGATGACGCCGACTTTGTTGGCGCCGATTTCGGTCAGGACCAGGTTGAACTCGGTCTGCTCTTCAGCAGCAGCAGCAGTTGCGCCGCCACCAGCTGCCGGTGCTGCCATTGCAGCTGCCGACACGCCGAACTTCTCTTCGAATGCCTTGACCAGGTCGTTCAGGTCCATGACGGACATTTCGCTCACTGCGTTCAGGATATCGTCTTTGCTAATTGCCATTTGAAACTCCAAATATGTTGTGTGTGTAGTTCAGGTTGGTACTTGAGAAAAGAGGCGCGGCTATTAAGCTGCTGCGGTTTCTTCGGCTGCTGGAGCAGCTTCCGAACCTTCGCCTTTTTTCGCTGCCAGGGCAGCCAGACCACGTGCAAAGCCCGACACTGGAGCCAGCATCACGCCCAACAGCTGCGAGATGAGGACTTCACGCGAAGGAATGCTTGCCAACGCGGTAACTGCAGCTTTATCCAGCTGCTTACCTGCGTAGTTACCGGCTTTCACGACCAGTTTGTCGTTGGTTTTAGCGAAGTCATTGATGACTTTAGCTGCTGCAACGGCGTCGTCCGAGATCGAATAGATCAGCGGACCGGTCATGGAATCAGCCAGCGAGGCAAACTGCGTGCCTTCGACAGAGCGACGAGCCAGCGTGTTCTTCAGAACACGCAGGTACACGCCCTGGGCACGTGCGGTTGCACGGAGCTTGGTCAAGTGAGCAACCTGGATGCCACGGTACTCAGCCACGACGATCGTTTGCGCGGTTGCTACTTTCGCGCTCACTTCTTCGACGACGACCTTTTTGTCATTCAGATTAAGACCCACGGTCAATCTCCTTAAATGATGCAAACAAAAGCGCTTGCATCGGTTCGAACACGGCGTCCGAAGTTAAGAAGCCAATCTGACGCGGATACATTCACGCAGCATGGACTACAAAACTTGTTCGGGTGCACCATCTGCGTTGGGTGGTCTATTAACCTCCAGCTCAACTTCTGCCTTCGGCCCAACGGTCTTTGATTGCCTGGTGAGACGCTTCCGTCTCACCAGCCCAAAGATGTGCCCTGCAATAAAACCACAAGGACTTTAACTTGGATCCCGGCCTGCGCCGGGACGACGAGAGCGCTTCGCACTCTCATCGCTTGATTCTTAATACTTAAGCAGCGATCGAAGCGTGATCGACACGGACGCCAGCGCCCATGGTCGACGACAGGGCGACCTTGCGCAGGTACACGCCCTTCGAGGTGGCCGGCTTGGCCTTGTTCAGCGCTTCCAGCAGGGCAGCCAGGTTCGACTTCAGCTGCTCGTCCGAGAACGATTTGCGGCCGATGGTCGCGTGGACGATACCAGCCTTGTCGGTGCGGTACTGGACCTGGCCGGCTTTGGCGTTCTTGACCGCGGTAGCGACGTCAGGGGTGACGGTGCCGACCTTCGGGTTAGGCATCAGGCCACGTGGGCCCAGGATCTGGCCCAGGGTACCGACGATACGCATGGTGTCTGGCGAAGCGATGACGATGTCGAATGGCATGTTGCCGGCCTTGACCATGTCGGCCAAGTCTTCCATACCGACGATGTCGGCGCCGGCTGCTTTAGCAGCTTCAGCCTTGTCGCCCGACGCGAAGACAGCGACGCGCACGGTCTTGCCGGTGCCTGCTGGCAGGACGACCGAACCGCGGACCACTTGGTCCGACTTCTTCGGGTCCACGCCGAGCTGGATCGACACGTCGATCGACTCGTTGAACTTGGCGGTGGCGAATTCTTTGACGATCGACACTGCGTTGTCGAAACCGTACACCTTGTTACGGTCGACTTTAGCTTTCATTTCTTTGACGCGCTTGGACAGCTTAGCCATTACACACCCTCCACCGTGATGCCCATCGAACGTGCCGAACCGGCGATGATACGCACTGCGGCGTCCATGTCGGCTGCGGTCAGGTCCGGCTGCTTGGTTTTTGCGATTTCTTCAGCCTGCGCGCGGGTCAGCGTGCCAACCTTGTCGGTATGTGGCTTCGGCGAACCTTTGGTGATGCCAGCGGCTTTCTTGATCAGGTAGGTTGCCGGTGGGGTCTTCATCACGAAGGTGAAGGACTTGTCGGCGAACGCGGTGATCACGACTGGAATCGGCATGCCCGGCTCGAAACCCTGGGTCTGGGCGTTGAACGCCTTGCAGAATTCCATGATGTTCAGGCCGCGCTGACCCAGTGCTGGGCCGATCGGTGGGGATGGGTTTGCTTTACCAGCTGCAACTTGCAGCTTGATAAAACCAATAATCTTCTTGGCCATGGATGGCTCCTTGATTTGGTTTGAGTAGTAGCGCCCCACCACTACTACTCTGGCGGGGCTCCTCTGACCGGATTCCGCCTTTGCTGCGCGACGCTCCGATGAAGCGTTTTAAACCTTTTCTACCTGCCCGAACTCCAGTTCCACCGGAGTTGCGCGGCCGAAGATGGTGACAGAGACACGCACCTTCGATTTTTCGTAATTCACTTCCTCGACGTTGCCGTTGAAGTCGGTGAACGGGCCTTCCTTGATACGGACCTGTTCGCCCACTTCGTACAGCACTTTCGGGCGGGGCTTCTCGACGCCTTCCTGGACCTGCTGCATGATCTTGTCGATCTCGCGCGCCGGGATAGGGGTCGGCTTGTTCGATTTGCCGCCGATGAAGCCGGTGACTTTCGAGGTGTTCTTGACCAGGTGCCAGGTCTCGTCCGTCATTTCCATCTCAACCAGGACATAGCCCGGGAAGAAACGACGCTCGGAGACGGCCTTGGTGCCGTTGCGCATTTCGACCACTTCCTCGGTAGGCACCAGGATTTGTCCGAACTGCTGCTGCATGCCGGCGCGTTCGATGCGCTCGGTAAGGGCGCGCATGACGCTCTTTTCCATGCCGGAGTAGACATGCACGACGTACCAGCGCTTGTTATTGACCGGCACGCTCATCGGCGCGGCGGCATCAGCGGCAGGAACGCCATCCGCCGGGACATCGCCCGGCAAGTTCTCAACGTTATCGCTCATTAGTTTTTCCAACCCAGGATCACGTCGTACAACAGGAATTCGAGAACCTTATCCGTGCCCCACAGGAAAATCGCCGTCACGACCACGAAGGCAAACACGATGCCGGTGATCTGGGTGGCTTCCCGACGGGTCGGCCAAACAACCTTCTTGGTCTCGCGCACCGACTCCTTGGCGAAGTTCAGGAAATCGCGGCCAGTGGCGGAGGTCGACAAAAGCAGGACAGCAAAAACTAAACCAGCCAAGAGGGCGCCGCCGGCGACCAAGGCTGGTTTGTTCTGGCCAGTCAGGTAAAAGAACCCGACGACGCCTGCAATCACAGCAACCACCGCCAGGGCTACCTTGAACTTGTCATTCGAGGTGCTGACAGTTTGCACGGATTGATTAGACATTCTTCTTTACTTTCGGTGCTGCGCACCAGAATTCGGTGGCAGGGGCGGAGGGAATCGAACCCGCGACCTTCGGTTTTGGAGACCGACGCTCTGCCAATTGAGCTACACCCCTACGAGAACTTCTCGCTGAATCCAGCATTATACCGCATGCTGACGCATGTAGGCAATGCTGTTCGAGGGAAGCAACAGCCTTGCTTCCCCCTACCCTTGGCGATTAGGCCAGGATCTTGGCAACCACGCCGGCGCCGACGGTACGACCGCCTTCGCGGATTGCGAAACGCAGGCCTTCTTCCATCGCGATCGGGTTGATCAGCTTGACGGTGATCGACACGTTGTCGCCTGGCATGACCAT
>NZ_FOLD01000015.1 GCF_900112225.1 Massilia yuzhufengensis
GCCCAGCGCTATAAGGAACGCTGGGGCATCGAACTGTTCTTTAAGTGGATCAAACAGCATTTGAAGATCAAGTCGTTCCTGGGCCGCTCGGAAAATGCAGTCAGAATCCAGATCCTGACTGCCCTGATCACTTACTTGCTCGTGGCTCTGCTGCACCATTCAAGGCAAGCCACCAACTCGCTGTGGGACTTTCTCTGCCTGATCAGCGCCACCCTTTTCCAACGTCCTGACGCGGAAGCCGCTGCTGTCCGAAGGCGACGAGAATGGCAGACGCACGCCAAAAATCAGGGGTGCCTATTCTGATGAAGAGGTCAACAGAATTATTCCGGACAGCAGTGGGCCTGCGCCGGGATGACGGTCTTAAAGCTAACTAAGCAAGCACACCGTCGTTCCGGCGAAGGCCGGAACAATGCCACTGGCATTGTTTCGCCCAAGTCAGATCCGTACCCGCCAACGTAACAACCCCCGTTAATTCCGTAAGCAAATGCAAAATTCCCCCCTTCCCACGAAGGACAAGCCAAAAAAGTGGTAATCTCCCGGCGTTTGCTCAATCAATTGTGGAAGGAATCCCATGCGTTCACTGCGTTTTGCCCTCATCGCCGCCACCATGGTCGCCAGCGCTGCCTTTGCCTCGCCGGCCGATCCGAAGAACGGTGTCGATTTCCAGACGCTGGCCGCCGCGCAGCCGGTCCAGGCGACGGGCAAGAAGGTCGAGGTCATCGAATTCTTCGCTTACCACTGCCCGGCCTGTAATGCGCTGGAGCCGGCGTTCAACCAGTGGGTCAAGAAGCAGGGTGACAATATCGTCCTGCGCCGCATCCACCTGCCGTTCCAGGGCCCGGCCGATCCGGAAGCCCACCTGTACCTGACGCTCGAAGCGATGGGCAAGGTCGAGGAATACCACCACAAGATCTTCCGCGCCGTGCACGTCGAGCGCAAGCGCCTGATGACCGACGACGCCATCATCGACTGGGCCGTCAAGAATGGCCTGGACCGCGCCAAGTTCATGGAAACCTGGAACTCGTTCGGCGTGACCACCAAGCTGCGCCGCCTGGGCCAGGTGCAGAGCAGCTACAAGGTCAGCGGCACCCCGACCATCGTCATCGACGGCAAGTACGTGACTTCGCCAGGCCAGGTTGCCGAAGGCAACAAGATCCAGGACGGCAGCCAGGTCATGTCGGCCACCACCCAGGTGCTCGACGCACTGGTTGCAAGGGCGGCAAAAACGAAATGAGCAAGGACGTGGAACGCGAAGTCCTCAAGATGTACGATGGGTCCCGGCCCAACGAGGAGGACCTGTTCGAGACCAGCCATGTGAACCACGTGGCCTGGTCGCTGGCGGCGTTCTTCGCGGGCGTGGCGATCTGGCTCTGCATTGCTCTCGTCAATGCCGAGAACCAGCGCTACGCCCTGATGACCAACAAGTGCCCGGACCCGCTGTTCAAGGGCGGGATCGACAAGGCCTGCCTCGTCACCGTGCATTCGCGCGACCACTGGTGGGAACACCTGTGGTACGGCATCACGCACGTGCGCACCGTCCCCGAGACCAGCCAGCGCTGATCTCCCGCGCTGGCCCTACGGGGTCAGCGCCTGGCGTTCTTCCAGCGACAGCACCTGCGGCGACCTCAAAGGCTCGCTGCTGCCTGGCTTGAAGAACGGATTGTCCTTGTAGCCGCCGCCCAGGCGCGCCTTCAGCAGCATCACACTGACCTTCACCCCCACCCACGCCAGGCTGGCGGTGCTCGCCGGTACCGGCGCGGCCGCCGACGCGGTTTCGGCCCGCGCCTTGAGCGGCCCGAATGCGCGGTCGAGTTCAGCATCCGGCGCGTCCAGGCAGGCCCGCACGACCCCGGCATAGGACATGCGCGGGTTGCGCGGGGTATTGGCGATGGGCGTGCGGCAGCAGCCGGCATACCAGCGGTACAGGCCTTTCGGGCTGAGCGACATGCAGGCCAGGTGTTCGACGCCTTCGCTGAAACGCACGGCGGCGGGCAGGGTGGCCGCCACTTCGGTGCCGCCCGCCGGGTCGAGCACGTCCGTGCCGAGGAAATGCCCGTAGGCCTGGCAGTCCTTGCAGTAGCACATGGCGCGCGCGGCGACGCCCTGGGTGTCGACCTGGCCGCGGACCTGGCCGCAGCGGCAGCGCAATGCCATCGTCATCGTCATCGTGGTTCTCCTGGACAGCCGGGTTGGACGCAGAACCAGGCCGACACCAGCACGACCTTGCTCGCGAGTTCATGGACGGACGTTTCCGTCCCTTGTTCAGTATAAGTCCGCAGCCGCACCGTCGAGCGGCGCTCGCTGTCGCCGCCCAGCGCCGGCAGCCATGTCGACGGGTCCCACCAGGACGCGCCATGCTCGGCGGTGACTGCCTGCCAGCTGCCCTGGTCGGGCAGCTGGACGTCGAGCACGTCCTCGCCGGTGTTCACCAGGGCGGCGATGCGCGCCGGCGCGCCGAGCTCGACCAGCTGCACCGACTGCTGGCCGGTGAATTGACCCTCCCATTGCACGGTGCCGCCGATGGCGGGGAAGCGGATGCTGATTTCTTTCGATACCAGGGCGATGCGGCGCCGGTTGGGCGAGACCCGCAGCAGCGCACCGGAGGCGCCGCAGGCGGTGCCGGCCAGGCGCTTGCCGGTGGCGCGCTGCAGGATCACGGCTTTCTGGCCGTTGCCGGAGGCGACCAGCACCAGGTCGCCGTCCAGCGCCAGCGCCATCATGTCCCAGGCGCGCTCGCCATTGCCCAGCGCCAGGGTCTGGCGGCGCACCCACTTGTCGCGGCTTTCCAGCTGGTCCGGCGCGATGCCACAGTCGAGGAACTGGCCCATATAGGCCGCGTACAAGGCTTCATAGCCGGGGAAGGAGGCGAGCGGCACGGCGCCCGGCAGGGTGCGCACAGGCCGGTCGATGGCGGCGCGCCGCCCGAGCAGGCGCGGCGGCGTGTCGGCGCCGGCGTAGATGCGCACTTCGCGCGGCTTGTCCAGCACCAGCGCCAGGTCGGCCGCCGTGGCGGGCGCGCCGATGGCGAGCGCAAGGAACAATGCGAATAGGCGCCGGCTCATCGGACCATCAGGCGGCAAGGCTCACCGCGGTGTAGTGTTCGACCGTGGGGAAGGGGTCGTAGAAGTGGTGCAGCAGGGCTTTCCATTGCTGGTAGCCGGGCGAGCCGCGAAAGCCCACGGTGTGGTCTTCCAGCGCCTGCCAGTTCACCAGCAGGACGTAGCGGTTCGGTTTTTCCAGGCAGCGCTGGAGCTGGTGGGAGAGATAGCCCGGCATGCCGGAAATGATACCCGAAGCCTGGCGGAAGGCCGCTTCGAATGCGTCTTCCTGGCCCGCGCGCACGTCGAGGGTGGCGACTTCGAGGATCATGGCGTCCCCGCGCCGGCTGCCGCTTGCGCCGGCGCGCTGCGGCGCGGCTGCAGGATGATGGTATTGCGCCCGGCGCCCGGACGGTCTTCGCCGGTGTTCGTATTGCGCAGGGTGAAGACCTCGGTGCGGCTGTCGTAGGAAATGTACTCGCCCTCGGCCTGCTGGGACGGGCGGCCGTCGATCGTGCGCTGCATCTTCGCCGCCGAGAACAGCTTCACGGTGGCGGAGCGCTCGTCGTATTCGATGCGCCGGGCTTCGCCGTCCATCCATTGCTCGCCGGGGCCGTCGCCCTTCTGGCGAAAGCGCACCTTCTTGCCGGGGTCCGCTTCCAAGGTCACCCGCTGGTAGCCCTCGGGCGACTGCTCCACGCGCCCGCTGTCGGCGTCGATGCGCAATGTCCCGCGCGTGAGGTCGACGCCGCCGGACATCGTCATGATGCCGCTCAGGCCGTTGGCGTCGCAGGAACGGCAGTTGATCCTGGTGGGCTGGAAGGCGTCGTTCTTTTCGGCCGCGGCCGGCATGGACGCCAGCAGCAGGACAGGAAGGCAACGGGAAAGTAAACGCTTCATGGCAGTCTCTGGATAAGGTTAGACGGGCAGGGTGATGACGAAACGCGCGCCGCCCAGCGGCGAGCCCTCGGCGCGCAGGCTGCCGCCGTGCAGGGCCACCGCCTTGCGCGCGATCGACAGGCCCAGGCCGAAGCCGCCGGTGGCGCGGTCGCGGCTGCGGTCGAGCCGGTAGAAGGGGTCGAAGATCTTCTCGCGTTCTTCGTCCGGGATGCCGGGGCCGTCGTCATCGACCGCGATCTCCACCGCGCCATCGCTGCGGGAGGCGGACAGCACAATGCGGCCGGCGGCGTACTTCTGGGCGTTGCGCAGCAGGTTGCAGACGGCGCGCGCCAGCAGGCGGGCGTCGATCTCGAGTTCGCCCAGGTCGTCCGGCACGGTGCAGTCGAGCTGCTGCGGGGAGGGCGGCAGCATCTGCGTGCAGCCGCGCAGCACCGGCGCCAGCTCGGCCAGTTCGGCCTGCAGGTTGCGCGCGCTCTCCAGCTTGCTCATATCGAGCAGTTCGTTGACCAGGGAATTGAGCTCGCGCAGGTCGCCTTCCATGGCGCCGATGCGCCGGCTCAGGTCCGGGTCCTTGGCGCGCGCATCGAGCAGCTCCAGCGCGAATTCCAGCCGCGCGATCGGGGTGCGCAGCTCGTGCGACACCGAGTGCAGCAGGCTTTTCTGCGCTTCCAGCAGATCCTCGATGCGGTCGGCCATGTGGTTGATGCGCTCGGCCAGCGGATAGATGCTGGCGGACGGCTTCATCTGCGAGCGCGCGGTCAGCTTGCCGCTGCCGAATTCGTCGGCCACCCGCGACAGCGACTGCAGCCCCTGCCAGTGCGAGCGCGACCACAGCGCGATCGGCACCAGCAGCGCCACCGCGACGATGATGTAGCGCAGCGCTTCCATGATGAGCGCCTGCTTGACGTCGACCGGCAGGTTTTGCGCGCGCAGCACTTCCTCGTGGCTGCCGATGTAGCGCTCGCCCTCGAGGTCGACCCGGCGGTAGAAGCTGCGGCTGGACGGGTCGAGTACGATCTCGCCGCGGTCCAGCGCGGCGCGGCGGCTGTCGGGCAGCGCGCTGCGCGCCTCGCCCAGGGCGATCAGGTCGTAGCGCACCTCCGACACTTCGCGCACATTGTTCAGGCGCGTGAGCCAGTCGTCGGTCGCCGCCTTGTCGACGTATTGTTCGAGCAGGAAGATCTGGGCCGCCGCCTGGCGCCGCGCGATGTCGTCGAGCGGATCGCCGAACAGGCGGCTGAACGCGAAGTAAATGACGAAGGTGGCCGCCGTGATCGACAGCATGACCAGCACGAAGAAGCGGAAGAAAATCCGGTTCACGTGCCCATCCTGCATAACTGGCGGTTACGACGTGCTGCCCACACCATAGTATCTCCTTGGCGGCATTGTATAGGAGCAATCGATCGCGTGCGACTTACAAATTGATGACAATTCCTCGACAGTTCGAGGGGGAATAGATCGCCGGGAATTCTTACTATGCTCATACATCAGGTTCAGGTTTATCTGGTTTTCCGTTTGCCCGCCTGATATGCGAGTGTCCGGCGGGTTTTTTTATTCATAAGGAAACGATCGGTGCCATCCAGCGCCGGCGACGTATGGGGAGAAGAAGAACATGAACATGGTTGGACGCATCCTCGTTACCGCCTTCGTGGCCGGCGCTACCCTGTCAGCTTGCGGTGGCGGCAATGACGGCCCCGCCGTCATGCGGAACCAGCAGGCGGGACAAGGCATCGCCGTAGGCGAGCCGAACGGTGGCGTTCCGGTCGTTTCCGAGTACATCAAGCTGGCACAAGAGGCCTCGTGCGCCTCGACCCGTAATAACTTGTACCTGATCGACAGCAAGTACGTGCTGTGGGACCGCGCCGGCGACTGCGCCGACAATGCCCATGGCCAGGCGCTGATGGGGGCGACCCCGCAGGCCGTGCTGTGCAGCGCCGGCGACAGCATCGCCGGCCCACGCACCAGCTGCACCGATGCGGGCCTGCGTCCGCTGTTCGACACCATACTGGCCAACCTCGGCAAGCCCGACCTGGGCCTGGGGAGCAGCCACAAGGTAGAAGCCATCAGTTTCCTGCCCAAGTCGGGCACGCCGATCGCCTTCAAGCCCTTCGTGAGCGACAGCTTCTCGAACATCACCGCGCCGCGCGAGGTGGTCGTGAAGGATGCCGCCGCCTGGGCCGCCCTGTGGGCCGAGCACAGCAAGACCCGGATGGCGGCGCCGGAATTCGATTTCACCCGCAATATGCTGGTGGCCGTGTTCTCGGGCGGCGCCAATGCCGGTTGCCGCACTTTCAACGTGGTCTACGCCGGTTCGCACAACGGCAAGCTGCTGGTGGAAATCGACGACCGCGACGTCAGCCCGGTCGCCATCTGCCCGGCGGTGGTGACCCAGCCGATGCAGGTGGTGTCGGTGCCGCGCACCGACGCCCCGGTGGAGTTCCGCCGGATCGTGTCCGAATTCGTCAACTTCAAGTCGGTCGAGCCGCTGCTGCGCACGCAAGTGACGACGGCGCGCAATGTCGTGGTGCGCGACGAGGCAGCCTGGGCCGCCCTGTGGGCCGAGCATGCCGGCAAGGACGTGGCCCTGCCCAAGGTCGACTTCAGCCGCCAGATGGTGGTCGGCGTGTTCCGCGGCGCCCAGCCGGACGGTTGCCGCAGCACCGGCATTTCGTCGGTCGGTTTTGACCAGGGCAAGCTGCGGGTGGTCCATACCGACACCGTGCCTGGCCCGGGCGTGATCTGCACCATGGCAATCGTCTATCCGGCGCACCTGGTGACGCCCCCCCGCAGCGAGGCCCCGGTGGAGTTCGTTCAAAATATCCGTACCCTACAGTAACAATTCGTGAGAGTTTTGCTTGCTCGACGTAAAATATCGGCATGCCGAACTCCCCGATTGTTGAAGACATGAAAAAGCTTTTCGCCCTGGTCCTGGCTGTCTCCGGCAGCGCCGCAAGCGCACAGACGCCGACCACCAACCCGATGCCCGATGGCAGCCGCGATATGTACGCGGGGCTGGGCATCGTGTCGGCGCCGCGCTACGACGGGGCGGACCGGCGGAAAGTCTCGGCACTGCCGGTGCTCCAGGTCCAGTGGAGCAATGGCGTGTTCGTGTCGGGCATGAGCGCGGGCATGCACCTGTCCGGCAGCCCGACCGCCGAATACGGCCCGCTGCTGGCGATCCACCCGCGCCGCAGCGAATCGGGCTTCGGCGGGCGCATCGGCGATGTCCAGGGCGCGACCCTGCTGCCGACCTCCGTGCGCGAGACCATGAGCCGCACCAACCGGCTGGCCGGCATGGACGAGATCAAGGCGCGCCCGGAGCTGGGCGGCTTCTTCAATTACTACGTGACGCCGGAATGGCGCCTGACCAGCAGCCTGCTGGCCGGCGCCGGCAACGACCGTCATGGCGTGCGCGCCGAAGTCGGCATCCAGCGCCTGGCGCTGCAGCTCGCACCGCACCACACGGTGTCGGTATCGGCCGCCATGCAGTTCGCCAACCGCGCCTACGTGCATGAATATTTCGGGGTGAACCCCGGCCAGGCTTTCGTGAGCGGCAATCCCGAGTACCGCCCCGGCGGCGGCCTGAAGGACGTGCGCATCGGCGCGCGCTGGAACTGGGTGCTGACGCCTTCCTGGATGCTCACCTCGTCCGTGCAGGCCACCCGCCTGGCCGGCGACGCCCGCCTTAGCCCGCTCGTCGAGCGGCCCAACAACGTGACGGTTTCGACCGCCTTCGCCTACCGGTTCTGATGATGCGATCCGCACACGCCACCGCCTGCGTATGCCTGTTCGCCACGGCCAGCCTGGCCATGGCGCAGGCGCCTGCGCCCGCGTCGGAATGGGCGAGCTACCGCGACGCCTACCGCGCGGTGGTGGTGTTCGAAAAATACGGCGGCGCCAAGAACCTGCTGCAGAACCAGCTGCAACTGCTGCCGCGCGAGCGCGGCGTGCTGGGCGAGGGCGTGCAGCTGGTCCTGACCGGCAAGACCGTGCAGACCAGCCTGGCCCTCGACGCGCTGGGGCGCGGCGTGCTGCCGCTGGTGAAGGCGGCCTACGATGAAAACGCCGTGCTGGCGCCGAACCGCCGCATCGGGCCTTTCAGCCTGCGCGCGCGCGTGACGATCGCCCCGCAGGCCGACAATACCTATGACACGGCCGACCTGCGCGCGGCCTGCGAACAGGCGCTCGCCTTCACCCGCCATGTGGACGCCAGCGCGCGCACGCGCCAGTGCACCGGCGTGCGCCTGGTGTTCCCGAAGAAGGGTTTCGACACGTCGGTCAAGCTGCGCCGGGCCGAGGGCGAACAGGCACTGGCGGTGGCGCCGGGGGCGGCCTTCGCGGGCGACCCCGATGCCGACTTCCCGGTGGTGAGCTACCGCTTCGGCAGCGAGCGCGCCCAGCTCATTACCTACAGCGCGCCGCTGGCGATCGTGCCGGTGTTCGAATAAGCGGGCGATGCCCGCTCAATTCCACGCCGACGGCGAGAACAGGTAACCCTCGCCCCACACCGTCTTGATCTTCTCCGACTCGGCATCGTCGAACTTGCGGCGCAGCTTCGAGATGCAGTTGTCGATGCTGCGGTCCAGTCCATCGAACTCGATCCCGCGCATTTTCTTGAGCAGGGCGTCGCGCGAGAGCACGCGGCCGGCCGCTTCGGCCAGCACCAGCAGCAGCTTGTATTCGGTATTCGACAGTACGCAAGGCTCGCCGCGCCACATCACGCTGCGGTCGGTGGTGACGATGCGCAGCGCGCCGAACTGCAGCACGCGCGAGTCCGCGCCGGTCTTGGCCTGGGCAGTGCGGCGCATCAGCGCGCGCAGGCGCGCCAGCAGCACGCGCGGCTGCACCGGCTTGTTCACGAAATCGTCGGCGCCCTGTTCCAGGCCCGAGACTTCGTCGTAGGAATCCTCGCGCGCGGTCAGGATCAGGATCGGCACCTCGGACATTTCGCGGATCTGGCGGCACACCACCATGCCGTCCAGGCCGGGCAGCATCAGGTCGAGGACGACCACGTCGGGCGCGAGCGCCTTGAAGCGCTCCAGCGCCGCATCGCCGCGCGTGACGAGATCGACCGCGAACTCGTAGCCGGACAGGTATTCGGTCACGAGCTCCGCCAAACGGGCGTCGTCTTCCACCAACATCACTCGGTACATGCTGAAATCTCCTTAGGCCCAGATTGTATAAGACCGGTTGCCCAAAAGCACAGCCCCTACAAAGGGGGGACATTTGCGTACATTTCGGTGACACATGGCGTGCGATCGATACAGAATCGGAAACATCTTACCCGTCGTCGGAATTGTCTGCTCAAGGCCCCCTCATCCCGCTGATCGGCACGGGACAGGATCGTGTAGAGTTGAAGCGCGTTTTTCCAATAAACTGACACGCATCGGAGATTGCTGGATGAGACTTGCCCACCGCCCGCTCGGGCTGACCTTGATCGCCACCCTGTTCCTCGCCGCCGGCGCCGCCACCGGCCAGGAGGCCAGCATCGCCGCGCCGGCCGCGATGGTGCTGGAAAACGTGCCGCCGGTGCGCGCCGGCCTGGCCGCCCAGGTGGCGAAGTACAACGAGTTCAAGCCGACCTCGTACGCCGCCTGGCACCCGACCCGCCTCGAGATGATCGTCGCGCGCCGCCACGACAATACGCCGCAGCTGTTCCGCGTCGCCAGGCCCGGCGCGCCGCTCGAACTGATGACCGACTACGCCGAGCCGGTACGCTCGGCCCAGTACGAGCCGCGCCACGGCAAGTACTACGTGTTCGGGCGCGACAGCGGCGGCAACGAGGTGTTCCGCGCCTACCGCCGCGACGCCGGCACCAGGGCCGGCAATGCCGACGCGATCCCCATCACGCCCGACAACCGGCGCGTGCAGGACACCGCCTGGGCCAAGGCCAGCGGCAAGCTGCTGTACGTCACGGTGCCGGTTGGGCGCCAGGGCTCGAACGACTCGGTCACCTCCACCGTCAGCCTCGCCGACCCGCTGCAGCCGGAGCAGGTGCGCATCCTGGCCGAACTGCCGGGCGGCGGCTGGAATTCGTTCGTGTTCTCGCACGACGACAAGCAGCTGGTGTACAGCGAAACCGTGTCGGCCAACGAGAGCTACCTGTGGCTGATGGATGTCGCCAGCGGCAAGAGCCGGCGGCTTACGGACAAGACCGGGGGCGACAAGGTGGCCTACAGCGGCGCGGTGTTCGCGCGCGACGGCCGCGGCCTGTATGCGACCAGCGACCGCGGCTCCGAATTCCGCCGCCTGGTCCATATCGACCTGGCCAGCGGCATGGAGACCGTGCTCACGCCGGGCATCGAATGGGACATCGACGACATCAGCCTGTCGAAGGATGGCAAGCTGCTGGCCTTTGTCGCCAACGAAGACGGGACCAGCGTGCTGCGCATGATGCGTACCAGCGACCGCAAGCTGGTGGCCCAGCCCAAGCTGCCGGTCGGCGTGATCGGCCGCATCGAGTGGCACGACAACAGCCGCAACCTGGCGCTGTCGCTGGCCTCGGCGCGCAGTCCGTCGGAGGTCTACAGCGTCGATGCGAAGACCGGCGCCGTCACGCGCTGGACCACGCACGAGAAGATGGAGGTCGACATGAACCGTTTTGTCGAACCCTCGCTGGTGCGCTGGAAGTCCTTCGATGGCCGCATGATCTCGGGCTTCGCCTACCGCGCGCCCGGCGCCAGGTTCCCCGGCAAGCGCCCGGTGATGATCAACATCCACGGCGGGCCGGAAGGCCAGTCCACGCCTGGCTTCCTGGGCCGCAGCAACTACTACACCGACGAGATGGGCATCACCGTCATCTACCCGAACGTGCGCGGCTCCGCCGGCTACGGCAAGAGCTTCCTGAAGCTCGACAACGGCATGCTGCGCGAGGATTCCGTGCGCGACATCGGCGCGCTGCTCGACTGGATCGCGACCCAGCCCGACATGGACGCCACGCGGGTGGCGGTGGTGGGCGGCTCCTACGGCGGTTACATGACGCTGGCGGTATCGACCATGTACCCGGAGCGCATCGCCGCGGCGATCGACATCGTCGGCATCTCGAACATCGCCACCTTCCTCGAACGCACCGAAAGCTACCGGCGCGACCTGCGCCGCGTGGAGTATGGCGACGAGCGCGATCCGGAGATGCGCAAGTGGATGGACGCCACGGCGCCAGCCAGCAACGCGGCGAAGATCAGGAAGCCGCTGTTCGTCGTGCAGGGCAAGAACGACCCGCGCGTGCCGTGGCAGGAGGCCGACCAGATGGTGGCCACGGTAAAGAAGAACGGCACGCCGGTGTGGTACATGACGGCCAACGACGAGGGGCACGGCTTTGCCAAGAAGCTTAATGCCGATTACCTGTTCTATGCGGGGATCGATTTCTTCAATACCTACCTGCTCAAATAACGCGTGGCGGTGAATGTGGCGCCGCGGTAGGGTGGGCGGGTTTCCCGCCCGCGCGTTCAACAGGTGCATGCGTAACTTGAACGCGCGGTCGGCCCGACCACCCTACGCGAGGAGATACTCGCTGATCGCCCGCCCCACGTCGGTGGTGCTGGCCGCGCCGCCCATGTCGGGCGTGCGCGGCCCGTTCACCAGGCAGTGTTCCATCGCCGCCACGACCGCGTCGTGCGCTTCGGTGTAGCCAAGGAATTCCAGCATCATCGCCCCCGACCAGATCATCGCGATCGGGTTGGCGATGTTCTTCCCGTAGATATCGGGCGCCGAGCCGTGCACCGGCTCGAACAGCGATGGGAAGGTCCGCTCCGGATTCAGGTTGGCCGAGGGCGCGATCCCGATCGTGCCGGCGCAGGCCGGTCCCAGGTCCGACAGGATGTCGCCGAACAGGTTCGAGGCCACCACCACGTCGAAGCGTTCGGGCGAGAGCACGAAGCGCGCGGCCAGGATATCGACGTGGTACTTGTCCCAGCGAACCTCCGGATAGGATTCGCCGATCGCCGCCACGCGCTCGTCCCAGTAAGGCATCGAGATGGCGATGCCGTTCGACTTGGTGGCGGCGGTCAGGTGCTTCTTGGGACGGCGCTGGGCCAGCTCGAAGGCATATTTGAGGATGCGGTCGGTGCCGTGCCGGGTGAAGATCGCCTCCTGCAGCACCAGTTCGCGCTCGGTGCCTTCGAACATGCGCCCGCCCACGGCCGAGTATTCGCCCTCGGTGTTTTCGCGCACCACATAAAAGTCGATGTCGCCCGGTTTTTTTCCGGCGAGCGGGCAGGGCACGCCCGGCATCAGGCGCACCGGGCGCAGGTTGACGTACTGGTCGAACTCGCGGCGGAACTTCAGGAGCGATCCCCACAGCGAGATGTGGTCGGGCACGATGTCCGGCCAGCCGACCGCGCCGAAGAAAATCGCCTCGCATCCCGCCAGCTGGGCCTTCCAGTCGTCCGGCATCATCTTGCCGTGGCGGGCGTAGTAGTCGCAACTGGCCCACTCGAAGGTTTCGTACTCCAGCGCGAAGCCGAAGCGCTTGCTGGCCGCGTCCAGCGCGCGCAGGCCTTCGGGCATCACTTCCTTGCCGATGCCATCCCCGGCGATCACGGCGATCTTGTGCGTTTTCATGCTGGCTCCCTGTGCGTTGATATGTTGGCGATCAGCTTAGCAAGAAAACGCGGTGTATATAATCCCCTCAATTGTGATGCTATAGAACACGAATCGTGAATAATCAAATCGAGAACGAAGACTTGCGGGTGTTCGTCGCCGTGGTGCGCAAGGGCAGCTTCATCGGCGCGGCCGAGGAACTGGGCATGTCGCCGCCCTACGTCAGCAAGCGGGTCGGCGTGCTGGAGTCGCTGCTGGGGGTGAAGCTGTTCGAACGCTCGACCCGGCGCGTCGTCATTACCGACGACGGCGAGCAGGTCTACGCGCGCGCCCAGTTGATCCTCGGGCAGCTCGACGACATGCTCGACGACGTCGCCGAGCGCCGGCGCGAACCGGCCGGCCGCCTGCGCATCTGCAGCAGCTTCGGCTTCGGCCGCAACGTGGTCGCGCCCGTGATCGCCCGGCTCTCGGCCGCCCACCCCGGCCTGCAGATCCGCTTCGAAGTATTCGATCGGCTGGTCGACACGGTGGCCGAAGGTTTCGACCTCGACGTGCGCATCGGCGACGCTATCGCGCCCCAGCTGGTGGCGCGCAAACTCATGGACAACCACCGCATCCTGTGCGCCGCGCCGGCCTACATCGCGCGCCACGGCAAGCCGCGCACGCTCAGCGAGCTGGCCAGCCACCAGTGCCTGGCCATCAAGGAGCGCGACCATCCGCTCGGCACCTGGCGCCTGCAAGGGAAGAACGGCGAAGAATCGGTGCGCGTGTCCGGCGCCCTGTCCACCAACCACGGCGAGATCGCGCTGCGCTGGGCGGTGGAGGGCGCCGGCATCGTCCTGCGTTCCCAGTGGGACGCCCGCAGCTACCTCGCCGACGGCGCCCTGGTGCAACTGTTGCCCGACTACACCCAGCCGGCCAACGTCTGGGCCGTCTATCCCCAGCGCCTGGCCGGCTCCGCCCGAGTACGCGTCTGCGTCGACTTCCTGCGCCACCACCTTCAATCCCAACTTCGGGGTCAGGTCTGACAATCGGACACGGCCTCGGCAGTACAAACGAGATCCCGGCCTTTTTTGCGCAAAATATGTGCAGAAATGGCTGAGCTCGTGTCCAAATGTCAGACCTGACCCCGAAGGGAACGCTTGATCGCGACTTTGGTGATACGGCGGTTTTCGACGGCGAGGATGTCGTAGCGTACGCCGTCGAGTTCGACCGATTGGCCGACTTCGGGCAGCATCTCGAAGCGTTCCAGCAGGAAGCCGGCGAGCGAGCTGTATTCGGCGGCGTCGTCGACCAGGGTGTCCGTTTCCAGCACTTGCTCGAGCAAGTGCAGGTCGGCGTTGCCGTCGGCTTCCCAGCGGCCCGGGCCTTGCGGGCGGATGGCGGGTTGCTCGTCTTCGTCCGGGAACTCGCCGGCGATGGCTTCGAGGATGTCGATCGGGGTCAGCAGGCCCTTGACGGTCCCGTACTCATCGGCGACCAGCACCAGCTGGCCGTGCGCGCGCTTGAGCGTTTCCATGGCCCGCAGCACGCCGGCCGTCTCGGGCAGGACCAGCGGCGCGCGCAGCGGCCCGGTGGGCGATGCGTCGATCCCCTGGCCCAATAGCAGGGAACCGATCAGGTCCTTGGTGCGGGCGATGCCGATGACATGGTCGATCTCGCCGCGGCACACCGGCAGCAGGCTGTGCGGCGTGGCGTGGAGCTGCTGCAGGAGGCCGGCCGCATCGTGGTCGAGGTTGACCCATGACATCTCCGAGCGCGGCGTCATGATCGAGCGCACCGAACGATCGGCCAGCGCCAGCACCCCGCTGACCATGTTGCGCTCTTCCACCCCGAAGGCTTCTTCCGCGATTGCCGGGCTGTCGGCCGGATCGGCTTGCGGTGCGGCGTGCTTGCGGTTGCCCAGCAGGCGCAGCACCGATTCCGCGGTGCGTTCGCGGAAGGGCACGCGCGCCTCGTGCTTGAGCGAATTGCGGCGGGCGAACTGGTTCAGGCTTTCGATCACGATCGAAAAACCAATCGCCGCGTACAGGTAGCCTTTCGGGATATGGAAGCCCAGGCCTTCGGCCACCAGGCTCAGGCCGATCATCAGCAGGAAGCTCAGGCACAGCACGACCACGGTCGGATGGGCATTGACGAAGCGCGTCAGCGGCTTGGAGGCGAGGATCATGATGCCGATCGACACGATCACGGCCGCCATCATCACGCCCAGGTGGTCCACCATGCCCACCGCCGTGATCACGGCGTCGAGCGAGAACACGGCGTCCAGCACCACGATCTGCACCACCACCGAGGCGAAGCTGGCATACACCTTCGTTTGCGACTGGGTATGCACGACGCCTTCCACGCGCTCATGCAGTTCGACCGTGGCCTTGAACAGCAGGAACACCCCGCCCAGCAGCAGGATCAAATCCCGCCCGGAGAAACTGAAGGACCCGAGCGCGAACAGCGGCGTGGTCAGGGTCACCAGCCAGGATACGATGGTGAGCAGGCCCAGGCGCATGCCCATGGCCAGCGTCAAGCCGATCAGGCGCGCCTTGTCGCGCTGGTGCGGCGGCAGCTTTTCCGCCAGGATGGCGATGAAAATCAGGTTGTCGATTCCCAGAACAATTTCCAGGAGAATTAAAGTCAGCAGACCCACCCATATGGTCGGGTCGAATAGCCATTCCATCTTGCATACCTCACGAAGTCGATTGCGCGTCCGGCCAGGTGGCGCTGGACGCAGGATGCCGGTCGCGCTCGCCACGCCACGCGCAGGCGCGGGCGGGCCGGGACCAGGCCAGTAAAAGCGCGGGACTAGGCGCGCGGTGGCTTGACGGGAGGGGGGAGGGAATGGCAGCGGCTGCGGGCCTCATGGCCCAGGGCCGCGCGGTCGGGCGGGCCGGCCGGGCGCAAGGACCCCTCGACGTACACGATGTCGTGCAAGTCCTGGTGGCCGGGCGGCTCGTCCGGGTCGAGGTCGCAGGCCAGCGCGCAGGCCGATCCGCTGTCCGCCTGGACAGTCGCGGCATCCACCGTGGACGCGACCGGGCCGTCCTGCATCAGCGACGCAGACATGGACAGCGCGAAAACGTTCAGGGGAAACAGCAGGACCAGGAGGATGACGAGCAGTCGTCTCATACGCAAGCGGGATACATGAGGCTGCCAGTATAGCATGGCGACCACCCGCGAAAAAAAGGCCCGCACGCGGCGGGCCAGTGGTGCATCAAGAACGAGAAAGGCTTACGCCATGTTCTGGTTCGCGAATTCCCAGTTGGCGACGTTCCAGAACGCTTCCAGGAACTTGGCGCGGGCGTTGCGGTAGTCGATGTAGTAGGCGTGTTCCCAGACGTCGGCGGTCAAGAGGGCCTTGTCCGAGGTGGTCAGCGGGGTGCCGGCGTTCGAGGTGTTGACGATGTCGACGCTGCCGTCGGCCTTCTGCACCAGCCAGGTCCAGCCCGAACCGAAGTTGCCCAGGGCCGATTTGTTGAACTCTTCCTTGAACTTCTCGACCGAACCCCACTTGGCGTTGATGGCGTCCGCCACTTTGCCGCTTGGTGCGCCGCCGCCGTTCGGGGTCATGCAGTTCCAGAAGAAGGTGTGGTTCCAGACCTGGGCCGAGTTGTTGAACACGCCACCCGAGGACTTCTGGATGATCTCTTCCAGGGACATGTTTTCGTACTCGGTCCCCTTGATCATGTTGTTCAGGTTGGTGACATAGGTCTGGTGGTGCTTGCCATGGTGGTATTCCAGGGTCTCGGCCGAGATGTGTGGCTGCAGAGCATCTTTGGCGTATGGCAGTGGCGGCAGGGTATGTTCCATGGTTCTTCCTTATTTGGTTGGACGGGTTTTGTTCCAGAGCGCCGTTATTCTAAACCGGATAGCGCGGCGTTGCATGTCTGGCTAGTCATTCGAGCACTGCTTGCACGCTGGACACGACAATTTCGGCGCTGCCACCGGCCAAGCGCACGCTGAGCTTGTTGCGCGCCTTGACCTGGGCCGGGTCGCGCAGCACCTCGCCCTTGGCATTGCGCACGATCGCATAGCCGCGCTCGAGCGTGCGCTGCGGATTCAGCATCTCGAGCTGGGCCGACAGGGCGCCCAGCGCGTCGCGCCGCGCCTTGATCTGCGCGCACAGGCCGGTGTTCAGGTGGCGCTGGTCGGACAGCAGCTGGGCGCGCAGGGCGCGCATGTCCGGGCGGTGGCGCATCCAGCGTTGCTGCAATTGCGCCAGCACCAGGTTCTGGCGGTTGATGGGGGTGCGTACGGCGTGCGTCATCGCCGCCGCCATCGACAGCAGCTTCATGCGCTGGTGGCGGATCTGGGCCGATGGGCTCAGCAGGCGGCGGCTGGCGTTGTCCAGGCCCTGGCTCGCTTCCGACAGGGTGCGGCGCATGGCGCGCCGCAAGTCCTGCGCGTCGCTCGACAGGGAGCCGAGCCAGTCGGCGCGCGGGGTGGCCGCCAGTTCGGCGGCGGCGGTCGGGGTGGCGGCGCGCACGTCGGCGGCGAAGTCGGCGATGGTGACGTCGGTCTCGTGGCCCACGCCCGAGATCACCGGGATGGCGCAGGCGTCGATTGCGCGCGCCACGCATTCCTCGTTGAAGCTCCACAGATCTTCGATCGAACCGCCGCCGCGGCACACCAGCAGCACATCGGCTTCCTGGCGGCGCGAGGCGGTCATGATGGCTTCGGCGATCTTGTCTGCGGAGAATTGGCCTTGCACGGGCGCCGGATACAGGATCACCCGCACATGCGGGGCGCGGCGGCGCAGGGCGGTGAGCACGTCGCGCAGGGCGGCGGCCTGGGGGCTGGTGACGATGCCGATGGTGCGCGGGAACAGCGGCAGCGGGCGCTTGCGGTCGGCATCGAACAGGCCCTGGCTGGACAGCTTTTCTTTCAGGCGCAGGAAGGCTTCATACAGCTGGCCGACGCCGGCGCGGCGGATGGTTTCGACATTGATCTGGTAGTCGCCGCGCGCGCCGTACAGGGTGACGAGGGCGCGCACCTCGACCTTGTCGCCTTCGCGGGGGGTGAAGCCGGCGTACTGGGCGCGGCTGCGGAACATCACCGCGCGCACCTGGGCCGCATCGTCCTTGAGCGTGAAGTACCAGTGGCCGGAACTGGCCCGTGTGAAATTGGAGATCTCGCCACCGATCCACACCAGCGGGAAACTGCGCTCGAGCAGGCGTGCCACCTGCTGGTTCAGGGTGGTGACGGTGATGACGGGTGGGGCGCTGTAGGCCGGGTCGGCGTCGGTAAGGGTGTCCATGGGGCGCAAGAGGCGAAGGTGCAAAGCTGATGCTTATGTCATATCCGGGCCAAAACGACAAGCACCGCAGGCTGCCGTGCGGCCCGCTCGCCGCGCGGTACTGTGCACAAGTGTTTGTTGCCTTTTTTCAATGCATGCACATGAAAGCCTTTCAAATCAATGGCTTGCGCTTGCGTACAGGCACTTGGTCACAATCTTATCCACACAATCTGTGGGGAACTCATCTATAAGAGCCAAGGCGGCCGTGGCCAGCCACCTGCCCGTTTCGATGGCACGCCGTGCTCATCCTTTTAAAATCAAACACTTGCGCGACGATGTGCAGGCTTCATCACATCCTTATCCACAAAATATGTGCAGAGAGTGAATTTCGTATGCCCCTCGATCAAAAACGCTTAATAACTCATGCATGGGAGGGCGTTTTTGCACAGATTCGACGGCAAAACAGCTCGGTGATGAAATTTGATGCAGATTGATTTTGTTGTTGTGGATCAAGCACTTAGCTTGTGACTGAGGGCCTTGCTCACATTATTGTCCACAGAAAATGTGCGGAACCTGAAACGGGGGGCGGGCGGCCGGCAGCCGTCCTGCTGCCTAAAATTTGCGCCAAAGAAATTTATCCTTGAAAATCAATCACTTGCATCCAGTAGCGCCCCCTTGCGCACAATTTTGTCCACAGATTGTGTTCGTAAGTGCAAATGCTTGAGCTGGATCAAAACGTAGTGTTCCGCCCGCTTGAGGTACTAGCCTAGCCCATCTGACACGTGCCATTTTCTTGCGCACCGTAAAAAAGTCCTTTCAAATCAAGCCTGTTTGGCCAAACCATCCCGCTTGCGCACATTTTTATCCACAGATCTTGTGCAGAACTAGACTTGCCGCCCTGCTGGCAACTTGTTACATTGCTGAATTGATTTCTTACCCTCAGGAGTTTCTCTTGCTCGCTATTTTCCAAGCTGCAGGCTGGCCCATCTGGCTGCTGCTGATTGCCTCGATCGTCGCTGTCGCCCTGATCGTGGAACGCCTGATCTACCTGCGCCGCGAGAAAATCCTCCCGAAGCAATTGCTCGATGAAGTGATCCGGGTCTACCGCGCCGGCAAGGTCACGCCCGACGTCATCGACAAGCTCGAACACAATTCTCCGCTCGGCACCGTGCTGGCCGCCGCGCTGCGCAACGTCGACGCCCCGCGCGACGTCATGAAGGAATCGATCGAGGAAGCCGGCCGCGGCGTGGCCCAGGGCCTGGAGCGCTTCCTGACCACGCTCGGCACCATCGCCTCGCTGGCCCCGCTGATGGGCCTGTTCGGTACGGTGGTGGGCATGATCGAGATCTTTGGCGCCCAGAGCCCGACCGGCGGCAACAACCCGGCGCAACTGGCCCACGGTATTTCGGTGGCCCTGTATAACACCGGCTTCGGCCTGGCCATCGCCATGCCGGCCCTGGTGTTCTACCGCCACTTCCGCGCACTGGTCGACAGCTTCGTCATCGAGATGGAACTGCAGGCCGTGAAATTTGTCGACGTCGTCCACGGTGCCCGCAAATGATGGATTTCCGCCGCGGCCGCAAGCGCGAAGAACCGGAGATCAACCTGATCCCGTTCATCGACGTGCTGCTGGTCGTCCTGATCTTCCTGATGGTCTCGACCACCTACAGCAAGTTCACCGAATTGCAGATCACCTTGCCGACGGCCGACGCGGCCAAGGTCGAGCAGCGTCCCTTCGAGATCAATGTCACGATCGATGCCAAGGGCAACTACACTGTGAACAATGTGCCGGTGTCCTTCCAGAGCGTCGCGGGCCTGGCCGAAGACCTCCGCAGCGCCGCCCGCAGCGGCCCGGGTGGCCAGCCGGCAAGCGACCCGGTGGTCATCGTCAACGCCGACCAGTTCGCCATGCACCAGATGGTGATCAATGTGCTGGAAGCGGCGCGCGTGGCCGGCTACGACAAGCTGACCTTCGCCGCCCAGACCGGCGCCAAGAAATAAACGACACGCGGGCGCCGCCGGCGTCCGCTCCTTCATGGCGTTCGCCCTTGCATGGCTCACTCCCTCGAATCGACCCTGACCCGCGCCTGGCTGCGGCGCGGCCCGCTGGCGCTGGCGCTGCTGCCGCTCGCGCTGGTGTTCCGCCTGCTGTCCGGCTTGCGCGCGCTGCTGTACCGCCTCGGCATCAAGCGGGGTGGGCGGCTGCCGGTGCCGGTCATCGTGGTGGGCAACATCTTTATTGGCGGGACCGGCAAGACGCCGCTCACGATCTGGCTGGCCGAGGCCCTGCGCGCGGCCGGCATGCGCCCGGGCGTGATTTCGCGCGGCCATGGCGGCGCGCAAAGCGCACCGCGCGCGGTCACGCCGCAATCCGATCCACGCGAGGTCGGCGACGAGCCGCTCCTGATCGCGGCGCGCGCCGGCTGCCCGGTGGTGGTGGGGCGCCGGCGTTTCGAGGCGGGCAGGGCGCTGCTGGCTGCCTACCCGGAGGTCGACGTCCTGATCACCGATGACGGACTGCAGCACTACGCCTTGGGGCGCGACATCGAGATCGTCCTGTTCGACGGCCGCGGCGTTGGCAATGGCTGGCTGCTGCCGGCCGGCCCGCTGCGCGAGCCGCCCTCGCGCCGCCGCGATTTTACAGTGGTCAATGCCCCCGAGATCAGCCCGGCGCTGGCAGAGTCGGTCGGCGGCCAGCCCTTCCGCATGCAGCTGGCGGGCGGCTTCGCCGAACCGCTGGCCCGGCCCGGCCAGCAATTGCCGCTGGCGCAGTTAATGGGCAAGCGCATCGTGGCGGCGGCCGGCATCGGCAACCCGGGCCGCTTCTTCGCCATGCTGCGCGCGGCCGGCCTGCAGGTGGGCGAGCTGCCGCTGCCCGACCACCACGACTTCCTCGACCGTCCCTTTGACGGGGTCGACGCCGATGTCATCCTGATCACGGAGAAGGATGCAGTAAAATGTCGGCAACTTGATAACCTGAAGGACGACCCGCGCTTGTGGGTCGTGCCCGTGACGGCGCGGATCGATCCTGCGCTGGCCGAACAAATCGTGGAGAAATGTCGTGGACGCTCGACTGCTTGATATCCTGGTCTGCCCTTTGTGCAAGGGCCCCCTCCAGTACGACAAAAAGGCGCAGGAATTGACCTGCGGCCCGGACCGCCTGGCTTACCCGATCCGCGACGGTATCCCGATTATGTGGGCCGACCAGGCGCGCAAGATCGAGCCGGCCTGACAGGGCGGCGATGCGCTTCACCGTCATCATTCCGGCGCGGCTGGCCTCGACCCGCCTGCCGAACAAGCCGCTGGCCGACCTGGGCGGCAAGCCGATGATCGTGCGCGTGGCCGAGCGCGCGCGTGAATCGGGCGCGTCCCGCATCGTCGTCGCCACCGACCACGCCGACATCGCCGCGGCCTGCGCCGCCCACGGCATCGAAGCCTGCATGACACGCGCCGACCATCCGTCCGGCACCGACCGCATCGCCGAAGTGGCCCAGGTCCTGGGCCTTGCCGCCGATGAGGTCGTCGTCAACCTGCAGGGCGACGAGCCGCTGATCGACCCGGCCCTGCTGGCCGCCTGCGCCGCCTGCATCCGCAATGGCGTGCCGATGGCCACCGTTGCGCATCCGATCACGGACGTTGCCGAGGTGTTCAATCCGAATGTGGTGAAGGTCGTGCTCGACAAGGCGGGGCGCGCCCTGTACTTTTCGCGCGCCACGATTCCCTGGAGCCGCGACGCTTTTGCGCTGAGCAAGGAGTCGCTGCCGGCCGGCTACGCGCCGCTGCGCCACGTCGGCCTGTACGCCTATAGCAACGCCTTCCTGCAGGCCTACCCGGCCCTGGAAGCCTCGCCGCTCGAAACCATCGAGGCGCTGGAACAGTTGCGCGTGCTGTGGCATGGCTACCCGATCGCCGTCCACATCACCGGCAGCGCGCCGCCGGCCGGCGTCGACACCCCGGACGACCTGGAACGCGTGCGCCGCCACTACGCCGCGTGAGGCTGTCAAGTACCTATTTCAGCGTGTCTGCGCGACATCAAAACATGCCGGGGGAGGGCCCCGGGATTGGCGTTAAAGCTGACTTTTGTGGTAACTTTCGTGTCAAGTAGCCAGATATGCATCAAAGGCGCGCAGCCGTCACGCGTCGCCCACATAAAAATTATCAACATCCTCTAAGAATCTAGGAAACTCATGCGTCTCATTCTGTTAGGAGCACCCGGAGCCGGTAAGGGCACCCAAGCCAATTTCATCAAGGAAAAGTTCAACATTCCGCAGATTTCCACCGGCGACATGCTGCGGGCGGCAATCAAGGCGGGCACCGAACTGGGCCTGGCTGCCAAGAAGGTCATGGATGCGGGCCAGCTGGTGTCGGACGACATCATCATCGGCCTGGTGAAAGAGCGCCTGAAAGAAACCGACTGCGCCAACGGCTACCTGTTCGACGGCTTCCCGCGCACCGTGGCCCAGGCCGACGCCATGAAGGATAGCGGCGTCACCATCGACTACGTGCTGGAAATCGACGTGCCGGACGACCTGATCGTCGAGCGCATGTCGGGCCGCCGCACCCACGCCGGCTCGGGCCGCGTGTACCACACCAAGTTCAACCCGCCGAAGGCCGAAGGCATCGACGACGTCACCGGCGAGCCGCTGGTGCAGCGCGACGACGACAAGGAAGAAACCGTCCTCAAGCGCCTGTCGGTGTACCACAACCAGACCGAAGTGCTGCTCGGCTACTACAACAAGTGGGCCCAGTCCGGCCTGCCGGGCGCGCCGAAGTACCGCAAGATCACCGGCGTCGGTCCGGTCGAGCAGGTGCGCGACGCCGCTTTTGCGGCACTGTCCGAGTAAATAATCGGCAGCTTGCTCAAACGGCCCCGCGTGGCCGTTTTGCATATGCGCCCCCATGCCTCCGGCCACGTCCAACAGCCCGTCGTACCGGCGCAGGCCGGTACCCAAGTGACGCCCGCATACGCTTACAGGTAGCGTTCCACCGCGGCGGTGAGCAAGTCCGGATCCGAATCCCCCTCATATCGCTCGCCGTTGATGAAAAAGCTCGGCGTCCCGTGCGCCCCCAGCGCCTTGCCTGCCTGCGCTTGCCCGCGCACCCGCTCGCGATAGGCGCCCGCGCCCAGCGCTTCCTCGAAGCGCCCGCCATCGAGCCCCAGCTGCCGCGCCAGCAGCGGCAACTGTCCCGGCGCCAGCTGCGCCTGGTGCGCGAACAGCGCGTCATGCATCTCCCAGAAACGCCCCTGCGCCCCGGCCGCTTCCGCCGCCTCGGCCGCTTCCTGCGCATACGGATGCATCGCCAGCGGCAAATGCCGGTACACCAGCGCGATCCGTTCGCCGTACTGTTCCCGCAGCGCGCCCAGCGTCGCATGCGCCCGCGCGCAGTACGGGCACTGGAAATCCCCGTACTCGACAATGACGACGTCCGCTTCCGGATTCCCGCGTAGATGGTCGTTTTGCGCGATCTGCACTTCGTTCATGCCTGCTCCTGTGCTTGTGTTCGCCTTGATCTTCGCATGGGCTTGCGCCGGCCCGCCGCCCGTTACCGCCCATCAATGATGTGAACGATTGTTTCGCGTGCGACGCGGCGGCAGGGGCAGGCAGATAATGACCCATCCACATCGACCAGCAGGGGAGCGCCATGCGTCCGCTACCATCCATCATTGCCGTGCTGTTCGCGCTCGGTTCCGCCACTGCGCTGGCCCAGAACCAGGCCGCGCCCACGCCGGCGCCGCCCAAGCCCGCCAACAGCCCGACCTATGGCCCGGTGCTGCACCCGCAGGCCACGCCCGCGGCTCCGCTGCCGCCGGCCAGTACGCCCGCGGCCGGCGAGGCCAGGCCGCAGGCGCAGGAAGAACGCGCCGGCCAGCCGCCCACCACCGGCAAGCACAATGAAGTCGACCCGTCGGCCCGCCCGGCGCCCGAGGCGGTCCAGCCCCAGCAGCGCCCGCAGCCGGCCAAGAAAGACAAGCAGGCCCAGCGCCGTCCGGGCGCGGTGCAGCGCATCGAGAGCACGCCGCGCATTGCCGTGCCGGCGCCGGCGCCGATGCCGCGCGTGGCGCCCCCGTCCGCGCCGGCCGGCCCGCAATCGACCCAGGTGATGGGCTGCATGGGCAGCATGTGCACCGACGCCAATGGCGCGACCTACAATGCCGGCGGGCCGGGCAACACCGCGGTCAGCAGCAGCGGCCGCCTGTGCACCCGCAATGGCGCCACGATGCAGTGCCTTTGACCGGGCGGCTATAAAGCGTGCGCCACATGGTTTTTCCGGCCAAAAGTTCGCTACAATGCCGCTGCTTGACGTTTACGTTAACGTAACTGGACGTCAACATCAGCGGCACTAGAACTTTTATAAGGGAAAACCATGCAAATTCAGAACAGTGTGTTCATCGTGACCGGTGGCGCGTCGGGTCTTGGAGCGGCCACGGCGCGCATGCTCACCGAAGCGGGCGGCAAGGTCGTCATCGCCGACGTGCAGGCTGAAGCCGGCGCGGCGCTGGCGGCGGAACTTGGCGGCGTGTTCGTCAAGTGCGACGTCACCTCGGAGGCCGATGGCCTGGCGGTGGTCGCTGCGGCCACGGAGCTGGGCATCCTGCGCGGCCTGGTCAACTGCGCCGGCGTGGCGCCGGCCGTCAAGACCGTCGGCAAGGACGGCCCGCACCCGCTGGAATCGTTCCAGCGCGCGGTGAACATCAACCTGGTCGGCACCTTCAATATGTGCCGCCTGGCCGCCGATGCGATGGGCAAACTCGATGCCGCCGAATACGGCGAGCGCGGCGTCATCATCAACACCGCCTCGGTCGCGGCCTTCGATGGCCAGATCGGCCAGGCCGCCTATGGTTCGTCCAAGGCCGCCGTGGCCGGCATGACCCTGCCGATGGCGCGCGACCTGGCGCGCAGCGGCATCCGCGTGATGACCATCGCCCCCGGCATTTTCGAAACCCCGATGCTGATGGGGATGCCGGAAGAAGTACGCGACGCGCTGGGCAAGATGGTCCCGTTCCCACCGCGCCTCGGCATGCCGAAGGAATACGCGCATCTGGCCCGCGCCATCATTGAAAACGTGATGCTCAACGGCGAAACGATCCGCCTCGACGGCGCGATCCGGATGCAGCCGAAGTAAGAAACCAGGCTTCTCCTGAACGCCCCCGCCAATTGTTGTACGATTGGCGGATGTGGGGCGCGCGGCGCAAGCCGCGCGCCCCTTTTTGCTTCCTGGAGAATCGATTGAACAAACTCAATGTGCTGGCCCTCGCCACGCTGCTCGCGTGCGCCCAGCCGGTACTGGCGCAGGACACGCGCCAGGCCGCCCCCGAAGCCGCCACCGGCTACGCCGAAAAATCCGGCTGGCCCGCAAAAACCTACATGGTGGCCGCGGCCAACCCGCTGGCGGTGGAAGCGGGCTACCAGATCCTGAAGCAGGGCGGCAGCGCGATCGACGCCGCCATCGCCACCCAGCTGGTGCTGACCCTGGTCGAGCCGCAATCGTCCGGCATCGGCGGCGGCGCCTTCCTGGTGCACTACGACGGCCACAAGACCCAGGCCTTCGACGGCCGCGAAACCGCGCCTTCGAAAGCCGACGAGCGCCTGTTCCAGCGCGCCGACGGCACGCCGGTGTCGCGCACCGAAGGCGTGGTGGGCGGCCGCTCCACCGGCGCGCCGGGCGTGCTGCGCATGCTGGCGCTGGCGCACAAGGAGCACGGCAAGCTGCCGTGGAAGGCGCTGTTCGCGCCCGCCATCCGCCTGTCCGAGGACGGCTTCGCGGTCAGCCCGCGCCTGCACGCGCTGCTCTCTGGCGATGCGCACCTGCGCAAGGACCCTGAGGCGGCGCGCTACTTCTACGGCAACGCCGGCAAGCCCTGGCCGGTGGGCCACGTGCTGAAGAACCCCGCGCTGGCGACGACCTTGCGCGAGATCGCCGATGGTGGCGCCGACGCCTTCTACACCGGCCGCATCGCGCGCGACATCGCGGCCAAGGTGCAGGGCCACCCGACCAACCCGGGCCTGCTCAGCGCGGCCGACATCGCCGCCTACCAGCCCAAGGTCCGCACCCCGGTGTGCAGCGACTACCGCGCCTATACGGTCTGCGGCATGCCGCCGCCTTCGTCCGGCGGCATCGCGGTGGCGCAGATGCTGGGCATGTTCGAGACCATCGACATGAAGGCGCTCGCCCCCGGCAACGGCGTGCCGGGAGCGCAGGCGCTGCACGTGTTCACCGAAGTCGGGCGCCTGGCCTACGCCGACCGCAACCGCTATGCGGCCGACACCGATTTCGTGCCGCTGCCCGGCCGCGGCGTGCCGAGCCTGATCGACAAGACCTACCTGGCCCAGCGCGCCAAGCTCATCGGGCCGCGCTCGATGGGCGAGGCGCCGGCCGGCACGCCGCCGGGCATGGACGTCGCGTGGGGCACCGACAACGCCATCGAAACCCCGTCCACCTCGCATGTGGCGGTGGTCGACGGCTTTGGCATGGGCCTGTCGATGACCACCACCGTCGAAGACGCCTTCGGCTCGCGCCAGATGGTCGATGGCTTCATCCTGAACAACCAGCTCACCGATTTCTCGTTCGCCTCGCGTGACGCCGACGGTCCGGTGGCCAACCGCGTGGAAGCGGGCAAGCGCCCGCGCAGCGCGATGTCGCCGACCGTGGTGTTCGACCGCAAGACCGGCAAGCTGGTGCTGACCGTGGGCTCGCCCGGCGGGCCGGCCATCATCAATTATGTCGCCAAGGTGCTGGTCGGGACCCTCGACTGGGGCCTGAACGTGCAGCAGGCCATCGCCCTGCCGAACTTCGGCAGCCGCAATGGGCCGACCGAACTGGAAGTGGGGCGCTTCCCGTCCACCACCATCGAGGCCTTGGGCGCGCGCGGCCACAAGGTACGCCTGGGCGAGCAGACCTCGGGCCTGCACGGCATCCAGCGCATCGACGTGCATGGCGTGCCGCTGTGGTACGGCGGCGCCGACCCGCGCCGCGAAGGCGTCGCCAAAGGCGACTGAGCTGTTCGATCGTAGGGTGGGCGGGTCTCCCGCCCGCGCGTACACATCACGCCGGCAGGCCGACGCAGGATTTACTGCTTCTGGCGCAGCAGCTCCGCGATCTCGCCCAGCTTCGCCTCGATCGCGCGCAGCGCCGCCAGCTGCGTATCGTCGCCCTTGTCCTGCGGCGCATGGCGCAAGGCCTCGCGCGCCCCCATGATCCTGGCGCGGAACGCCTGCGCATCGATGATGCCGGTCAGGTGCATGTCCGAGGCCTGTCCCGCGCTGTGGCCGGCCGTTTCGAATTTCAGGGTGCTCAGGTCGAAGCGCCGCAGTATCGGTCCCTCGATGAAGGTCACGTCCTGGATGTTCTCGAGCGGGATGGTCTTTTCGGTCGTGACCAGGATGCCCTTGCGATAGCGCAGGCTGCGCGGCCCCAGCTGGCATTCGAGCCGCTCGAAATAGTGTCGCGCCCACCAGCGGCCGACACCCAGGAACCAGACGATCGCCAGCGGAATCCCGACGATCGTGCACATCATCGTCACGCCGATCTTCATCACCAGGAAGGGCTTGATCAGCGGATTGAACTGGGCGTGGAAATTCGCGTTGTTGTCAGTCATGGCGGATAGTAAGGGTTTTGTACCTAAGTGTATTCGGGATGCTGCGTGCAAGCAGGTAAAATTCGCACAAGGACAATCGCACCGATGAGTCAACAGTAAAGGAAACGAGATGGCAAAGAAAGAAGAACTGGACGAAGAGACCCTGGCGTTCATCCACTGGTGCATCGACGTCGAAGGCTTCCTGGTCGCCGGCGGCGCCACCATCGAGCAGGCGCAGGAACACATCGAAGAACAGATCGAATGGTTCATGGACCAGTTCTACGACGGCCTGTCCGCCGAAGACGCCGCCAAGGAAGCCCTGGCCTGAACCCATTACTTCGGGGTCAGGTCTGACATTTGGACACGAGCCCGGCCGTTGCCCATCTGAGCAACTGGTTTTGCGCTACTTTTCATCGAGGCGATCTTGCAGAAACCTGTCCGTTCGACCATGAAGGCCTTGCTGCTCGTGAGCTGGCTGCTGGCCAACTCGTCCGGCGCAGGCGCCGCGTCGGCGGCTGGCATTGACGCTCGCTCCGAGCCGGAAAAAGCGCGCTACGAGGCTGCCTGCGCCTTCCTTGGCGACGAGGTCCGCCGCCTCGATGCGATCGTCGAAAAGAGCATCGCCGGCGACGAATTGCTGCGCGAGGATCGCGACAGCGGCGCCATGCTGCTCCGGCACCGCGATGCCGGTGTTCGCATCGACTACATTGTTACGGCAGGTGGCAAGGTCATCGTTAGCCGGGCGGAACTGGCTGCCGGCTATCTCGGCAAGCGTCTCACCGCACGCTCGCTCCAGAGCAGCCTGAACTTGCCCCACGTCTTGCCGAAAACCTTCAAGACCGGCTGCGACCGGCTCTACCTGACGGTCTGGACGCATGGTCCGCACATCGCCTCGATGACGATCGACGTCGACATGGACTGAGCTGGACGCCGACACTTACAGTCGAGGTCGTGTCCAAATGTCAGACCTGACCCCGAAGTGCTGGGCATGACGGTCCGGACGCATGGTCCGCACATCGCCTCGATGACGATCGACGTCGACGTGGACTGAGCTGGACGCCGGCATCTACAGTCGAGCTCGTGTCCAAATGTCAGACCTGACCCCGAAGTGCTGGGCACCGGCGGTCAGCTGCGCAGCCGGTACCAGACCAGGCCGAGCAGTTCGTACACCGCATACCATGAGCGGCGCATGCCTTCGGCGCTTGGCACCCATGCCCCCAGGCTTTTGGCCTGGTCGCCGAAGAACATGGTCGGTGCATCGACCACCTCGAGCCCGGCGCGCTGGAAGGCTTCGCGCGAGCGCGCCATGTGCATCGCGTCGGTCACCAGCAGCACGCGCCGGACGCCGTCGCGGCGCAGCAGCGCGGCGCTGAAGTGGGCGTTTTCAGCGGTGGTGCGGGAGCGGTCTTCGGTCCACCTGACCGGTACCCCGAAATCGCCGCGCAGGGCGGTGGCCATGGCGTCGGCCATGGCATAGCGTGGCTTCCCGGCTGCCGTCGCGGCGCTGGCGGAAGGGTCGCCGCCGCTGACCAGGAGCGGCAGGGCGGTGCGGCGCTGCAGGTGCGCGGCGTAGCGCAGCCGCGCCAGGCCGGTGTAGTCGGGGATGTCGTGGCCGCCGTATTCAGGCGCCTGCTGCAGGCGGCCGGCGGCCAGGACCACGATCGCCTGCGCGCCGGCGCGCTCCGGCGCCAGCAGCGGCGCCGTCATGCGTTCCAGCGGCCTGACGAAAAAACCCGCGCCGGCATTGGTGGACAGGAAGGCAAGCGCCGCCAGCCCCGTCCCCGCGACGATGCGCCCGGCGCGCGGCCAGCGGCGCCACAGCAGCAGGCCGATGGCGATCGCGAGGAACAGGCTGGCCGGCGGCAGGAACAGGGCGCGCGGGATGGCGTCGAGCAGGTCGAGCATGGCCGGTCAGCGCGTGGTGGCGGGTGTTGGGGCTGGCGCCGCCAGGCGCTCGAAGCGTGCGGCGGCGGCCGGCCCCATGCCGGTGGCGGTGGCGCGCAGGCAGTCGAGGACGTCGGCGCGCACGGCCGGGCGGGCCACCACGTTGCAGGTCAGCGCCAGCTCGGTCAGGAAGGCGCGCTCCGGTTCCGGCATGGACGCCAGCTGTGGCCAGGCGAGCGCGAGCTGCGACTGGGTCGCGTCCGAGTGGCTGCCCAGCATGTATTTGGCGCCGACGACGCCGAAGACCGCCAGTACCACGAGGAAGGCGAGCAGGGCAAGAAGGCTGGGGGGTTTGGGCATGGGGTGGCGATTGAGGTCGTTTGTTGGCACGAAAGCTTGATGTCGGTGCATGGCTGTTGTCGCGCAGATTCTACAGCAGAGCAGGTCCGCCGATAAAAGGGATGGCCTGGGGATTGTCGGCAGAATTTACAGCCTGGCCAGGAGTGGCAGGCAGACGCGGCCGGACGCCCGGGACGAGGGTGAAGGCACGACTTATGCTTCGACCCCGCTACATTCTTTTTTCGAGGATTCGCCATGAAACGGCTTGCCCTTTGCCTCTCCACCATCGTGCTGCTGGCCGCCGCGCCGGCGCAGGCGGGATTGCTGACCTACACGGCCACCCTGGGCGGCGCCAACGAGGCGCCGCCCAACGCCTCGCCCGCCACCGGCCTGGCAACCGTGGTGATCGACGACGCGGCCTCCACGATGTCGGTCGCGATCACCTGGTCTGGCCTGAGCGGCACCACCACGGCCGCGCATCTCCACTGCTGCACCACGCTGCCGTTCGACGGCAACGCCCAGATCGCTATCGGGTTTCCCAGCTTCCCGACTGGCGTGAGCGCCGGTTCCTTCAGCGCCAGCTACAACCTGCTCGACGCGAACTCGTACACCCCGGCCTTTTTCACCGCCAACGGTTCGGCCGCCGGGGCGGAAGCGGCCATACTGGCGGGGCTGGCGACTGGGCGCGGCTACGTCAACCTGCATACGACAAGTTTCCCGGGTGGCGAAATCCGTGGCTTCCTGACGGCGGCGGCGGTTCCGGAGCCAGGCAGTGTCGCGCTGCTCGGCCTGGGCCTGGCCGGCCTGGCCTGGTCCCGGCGGCGCTCGCTGCGCTGACGCCGAACGGCCGGCGGCCGGCTTCGGCGTAAATGCAACTGACAGGCATTTATTTCCCAAGGGATAGGCGTTTTTTGCTACCCTTGGCAGGTGGACTGCAAAGAAAAAACAGGCCTGGTCCTCACAGGCGGTGGAGCACGCGCCGCCTACCAGGCTGGCGTGATGCATGCGATCGCACGCATTCTTGCCGATGCCGGCCGCCCGGCCCTGCGTTCCCCCTTCGACATCATCTGCGGCACCTCGGCCGGCGCGCTCAATGCGACCGCGCTGGCCTGCCGCGCCGACGACTTCACCAGCGCCGTGCGCGGCCTGCTCACCGTGTGGGAAGGCGTGTCCGCCCACCAGGTCTACCGCGCCGATTCGCTGGCCGTGCTGCGGTCCGGCGCGCGCTGGCTCTCGCTCCTGTCGTTCGGCTGGCTGCTGCGCAAGTGGCACGCCGCGCCGCCGCAGTCGCTGCTCGACAACACCCCGCTGGCAGGGCTGCTGCACCACGCGCTCGACCTGCCGCGCCTCGACGCGGCGCTGGCCGACGGCGTGCTGCACGCGCTCGCGATCACGGCCTCTTCGTACAGCAGCGGGCGCCACATCACCTTCTACCAGGCCGCGCGCGAGATTGCGCCGTGGACGCGCCACCAGCGCCTCGCCTTGCCGACCCAGATCAGCGTCGAACACCTGTTGGCCTCGAGCGCGATCCCGTTCATGTTCCCGGCCGTGCCGCTTTACCTGGGCGGGCGGCGCGAATACTGCGGCGACGGCGCCATGCGCCAGCTGGCGCCGATCGCGCCGGCCATCCACCTGGGCGCCACCCGCGTGCTGGTGGTGGGCGCGGCGCGGGTGCCCGAGGCGGCCGGGATGGGGGGCGAGCCGCTGCCGCACGCCGGCTACCCGAGCCTGGCCCAGGTCGGCGGCCATGCGCTGTCCTCGATCTTCCTCGACAGCCTGGCCTCCGACGTCGAACGCCTGCAGCGCGTCAACCAGACGCTGGAGCGGGTGCCGGTGGAAGCGCGCGCCGCGCTGCCGCTGCGGCGCGTGGAACTGCTGGTGATCTCGCCCTCGGAGCGGCTGGACGACATCGCCTGCCGCCACGTCCACACCCTGCCGGCCCCGGTGCGCACGCTGCTGGGCGGGATCGGGGCGCTGGAGGCGCGCGGCGCGGCGCTGGCGTCCTACCTGCTGTTCGAAGGCAGCTATACGCGTGAGCTGATCCGGCTTGGCGAACACGATACCCTGGCCCGGCGCGACGACGTGCTGGCCTTCTTCCCCGAATGAAGGCGCTGATGAGACTCCTGGCCGGCATGCTGCTGCTGGCCTTGTGCGGCAGCGTGCTGGCCGCGCCGCCGCGCCCGTCGCTGCGCTTCGAGCACCTGTCGGTGGCCGAAGGGCTGGCCCAGGAAACGGTGCTGGCCATGGTCCAGGACCGAGACGGCTTCATGTGGTTCGGCACCCAGAACGGCCTGTCGCGCTTCGACGGCTACCGCGTCATCAACTACCGCAGCGTGCCGGGCAAGCCGCGCACCCTGTCCAACAGCTGGGTGCGGGTGCTGCACCTCGACCGCCACGGCCGGCTGTGGCTCGGCACCGACGGTGGCTTGAACCTGTACGACCCGGCCACCGGCTCGTTCACGCTGTTCGTGCCGGATGAAACCGCGCGCCGCGGCAACGGCAACCGCCACATCAACACCATCATCGGCGACGGCCGCGACGGGCTGTGGATCGGCACCAACGACGGCCTGCAGTTCTTCGACACGGTGCTGCGCCGCTTCACCACCTGGCACCACGAGAAGGGCAACGAGCGCAGCCTGAGCGACGACAACGTCAATGCGCTGGCGCTCGACGCCAGCGGGCGCCTGTGGGTCGGCACCGGGGGCGGGCTCGACAGCCTGGCCGCGGGCGCCAAGCGCATCGAGCATCATCCGTCCGGCCTGGGGGCGCGCCACAACCCGGTGCACGCGCTGATGGTCGACGGCGAGCAGCGCCTGTGGACCGGCCGCCTGGGCGGGCTGGAACGGCGCACGCTCACCGGCCCGCAGGCCGGCGCGGTGCGCCGCTTCGGGGCGGCCGACGGCATCGGCCCGTGGTGGATCACGGCGCTGTACCGCGACGCCGGCAACGAGATCTGGATCGGCACCCACGACGACGGCCTGCTGCGCTGGCTCGGCCGCGAGGACAAGTTCGAAAGCCACCGCCACGCCGTCACCGACCGCCACAGCCTGGGCGACAACCAGGTCTCGGCGCTGTACCGCGACCGCCTCGGCACCTTCTGGGTCGGCACCTGGTATGCCGGGGTGTCGCGGGTCGACCTGGGCAGCGGCGGTTTCGCCCGCATCGTGCGGCGCGACGACGTGCCCGATACGCTGGCCGACAACAAGGCGCGCGCGCTGCTCGCGGGGGAGGGCGGGCGCCTGTGGGTCGGCACCGGCACCGCGCTCAACGACATCGACCCGGCCACCGGCGTGACCACCGTCTACCGCCACGACCCGCGCAACCCGAACAGCCCGATCGACGTGCCGGCGTCGGCGCTGGCGCGCGACCACCGCGGCGTGCTGTGGATCGGCAGCCGCACCGGCCTGACCTCGTTCGACCCGCAAACGAAGCGCTTCATGCGCCTGGCGCTGCCGGGCGACGCCGACGCCAACAACGTGCGCGGCGTGTACGCGGGCGCCGACAAGTACGTCTGGATCACCACCCGCGGCGGCCTGCACCGGCTCGACCCGCACACCCGCAAGATCGAGAGCTGGCGCCACGACCCGTCCCGTTCCACCAGCCTGGCCGACGACATCGCGCGCCCGGTGCTGCAGGACCGGCGCGGCCGCATGTGGGTCGGCACCTTCGACGGCCTGGACCTGATGGACCGCGAGAGCGGGCGCTTCCGCCACTTCCGGCACGACCGCTACGACGCGGCCAGCCTGAGCCACGACGAGGTGCACTACCTGTTCGAGGACAGCCGCGGCGACGTCTGGGTCGGCACCGCGGTGGGCCTGAACCGCATGGTCACGGCCAAGGACGGCTCGGTGAGCTTCGTGCGCTATACCACGCGCGACGGCCTGATCGACGATGCGGTGGCGGCGATGCAGGAAGACGCCGACGGCCGCCTGTGGATCAGCACCACCAGCGGCATCTCGTGCTTCGACCCGGTGAACAACCGCTGGCGCAGCTATACCTCGGCCGACGGCATTACCGAAGGCGCCTTTTTCGATGCCTCGGCGCTGCGCGGCGCCGACGGCACCCTGTATTTCGGCGGCTTCAACGGCATCACCGCGTTCGATCCGCGCGCGATCCGCGACAACCGCGCGGCGCCGCGCCCCGTGATCACCGGCCTGACCATCTTCAACAAGCCGGTCGAGGAAGCGCTGCCCGGGGTGCTCAAGGGACCGGTGGAGCATGCGGAAACCGTGACCCTGCCGGCCGGGGCTTCGGTGTTCTCGCTGGAGTTCTCGGCGCTGCACTTCGCCGCGCCCGAACGCAACCGCTTCGCCTACCGCCTCGACGGTTTCGACAAGGACTGGGTGCAGACCGACGCCAGCAAGCGCTTCGCCACCTACACCAACCTCGATCCGGGCACCTATGTGTTCCGGCTGCGCGCGGCCAACAAGGACGGCGTCTGGAGCGAGCAGGTGGCGGCGCTGGCGATCACGATCGAACCGCCGCCCTGGGGCACGCCCTGGTTCCGCGCGATCGCCGCGCTGCTGCTGGTGGCGCTGGCCTATGCCGCGATCCGCATGCGCCTCTCAAGCCTGCGGCACCAGAAGGAGCACTTGGCGCGCCAGGTCAGCGTGCGCACCGAGCAGGTCGAGCAGCAGAACCGCGTGCTCGAGCGCCAGACCCAGGAGCTGCGCGACCAGGGCGAGCGGGTGCGCCAGCAGTCCAACGAGCTGGCGCGCGCCTACCGCGCGCTGCAGGAGAACGAGGAATTCCTGCGCCAGGCCAAGCAGCGCGCCGAGGATGCGACGCGCCAGAAGTCCGAATTCCTGGCCAATATGAGCCACGAGATGCGCACCCCGCTGGCCGGCGTGATCGGCATGCTCGGCTTCGCGCTGCGCGACCAGGGCCTGCGCGAGACCACGCGCGAACAGATCCAGCGCGGCGAGGGCAACGCCCAGGCCCTGCTGACGATCATCAACGACCTGCTCGACTTCTCCAAGATCGAGGCCGGCAAGCTCAGTATCGAGAACATCGACTTCGACCTGCACGCCATGGTCCGCGGCGTGGCCAGCCTGTTCGAGGAGCAGGCCGCGGGCAAGAGCGTCGGCTTCGACGTGACGATCGACCACGCCCTGCCGCGCTTCGTGGTGGGCGACCCGACCCGCCTGCGCCAGGTGCTGGTCAACCTGGTCGGCAACGCCTTCAAGTTCACCCGCACCGGCAGCATCGGCCTGGCGGTGGACTGCCGGCATGACGACCAGGTGCGCGGCGAGGGCTGGAACATGGTGCGCTTCACGGTGCGCGACACCGGCATCGGCATCCCGGCCGACGCGCTGCCGCGCCTGTTCCAGAAGTTCGAGCAGGCCGACACCACCACCACCCGCCGCTACGGCGGCACCGGGCTGGGGCTGGCGATCTGCCGCCAGCTGGTGGCGCTCATGGGCGGCAACATCGGCGTCAACAGCACCGAGGGCAAGGGCAGCACCTTCAGCGTGCTGCTGCCGCTGGCCGACGGCGTCGAGCCGCCGCACCAGGAACACGCGGCGCTGGCCCCGCACACGCACCGCCTGCGCATCCTGTGCGCCGAGGACTTCCCCACCAACCAGATCATCGCCCGCACCATGGTGGAAGAGATGGGCCACCAGATCGACATCGCCGACAACGGCGCCCAGGCGGTGGAGGCCTGCGCCCGCACCCGCTACGACCTGGTGCTGATGGACGGGCGCATGCCGGAGATGGACGGCGCCACCGCCACCCGCATCATCCGCGCCGGCGGCGCGCCGGACGCGCGCGTGCTCGATCCGCACCTGATGATCGTGGCGCTGACGGCCAACGCCAGCGGCGAAGACCGCGCGCGCTACCTGGCCTGCGGCATGGACGCCTTCCTGACCAAGCCGATCGACGAGGATGCGCTGCACCAGCAGATCTCGCGCGCCATCGAGCGCCAGCTCGGGCGCGGGGTGCCGCTGGCGCCGATGCCGGCCCAGCCGGCGCCGGGCAGCGCTCAGCTGGACGCGCTGGACGCCATGTTCGGCGTCGGCCCGGCCGCGGACGCGGCGCCGTCGGCTTCAAGCGCCGGCCGGCGCGCCCGCGACCTGGCGCTGCGCATGCGCGCCGCCTTCGTGGCCGACCTGCCGCGCCGCCGCGCCGAACTGGCGGCGGCGCTCGCGGCCGGCGACATGGGCGCGGCCGGCCTGGTGCTGCACGGCCTGCGCGGCAGCGCCGCCCACCTCGGCGAGGAGGCGCTGGGGACCTTGTGCGCGGAGCTGGAGGATGCCGCCAATGCGGGCCAGCGCGAACGCCTGCTGGCCGGGGCCGGGCAGCTGGAGGCGCAGCTGGCCGCGTTCCAGACGTCCTGAACATCGGCCGCCCATTGCCTATAATGTCCGCATGACTGCAACGAGGATGGCCGCATGAAGGTGCTGGTGGTGGACGACGACGTGGTGTCGCGCATGATGCTGATGCATCTGGTCGACAGCTGCGGGCAATACCAGATCGTGGAAGCGGAAGACGGCGAGGATGCGTGGCGCCAGCTGGCGGCCGGGCTGCGTCCCGCCCTCGTGTTCTGCGACCTGCGCATGCCGAACCTGGGCGGCCTGGAGCTGCTGGTGCGGCTGCGCGCCGACCCGGCCCTGGCGGCGCTGCCCTTCGTGCTGGTGTCGGCCGCCTCCGATGCGCACACCCTCGAGCAAGCCGGGCGCCTGGGCGCCGACGGCTACATCGGCAAGCCCTTCGCGGTGGACCAGGTGCGCGCGCAGCTGGCGCGCCTGCAGCAGGACGAAGAACCGCAAACGGTGCTGCAGCGCCTGGGCATACCGCTGGAACGCCTGCAGCTCTACCTGGCCGGGCTGCAACGCCAGCTGGAGGAGGCGGGCACTGGGCTGGCCGATGCGCCGCAGCGTGCGCAGCGCCTGCAGCGCCTGGCCGAAGGCTGCGCCACGCTCGGCCTGGCCGGCAGCGCGGCGCGGCTGCGCGCCATCGGCGCCGCCGACGGGCCCGAAGCCCTGCAGGCGGCGCTGGCGCATGCGCTGGGGGCGCTCATGCGCCAGCAGCAGCGCGCGCAAGCCGGCGCATGAATCTGCTTGCTGGCGAATTGCTTTAGATTTAAAGTAAAGCGCTTGTTGCCGGAATTTCACCAGGGACCCGACATGACCGATGCTTGCGCAGCACTGCACCCCTCCGGCTATGCCGACGGCTTCGCGCGCGCCAACCTGCCGCCGCCAGGCGAGTGGCCGGACTTCCTGTTCGACCTGCCCGAGCTGCAGTACCCGGCGCGCCTGAACTGCGTGGCCGAACTGCTCGACAGCGCCAGCCTGCGCGGCTGGGACGGGCGCACCGCACTGGTCGGCGCGCGCGAGCGCCTCACCTACGCCCAGCTGCGCGAACGGGTCGACCGCATCGCCCATGTGCTGCGGGACGACCTCGGCCTTGCCACCGGCAGCCGGGTGCTGCTGCGCGGCGCCAACTGCCCGATGATGGCGGCCTGCATCCTGGCCGTGATCAAGGCCGGCTGCATCGCCGTGCCCACCATGCCGCTGCTGCGCGCCCGCGAGCTGGGCGTCATCGCCAGCCGCGCCAGGGTCGGCGCGGTGCTGTGCGCGGCGGCGCTGCGCGGCGAAGTCGATGCGATGGGGCAGGGCGCGCTGCCGCTGGTGCTGTTCGACGACCCGGCTTCCAGCGACGGCCTGGAAGCGCGCATGCAGCGCCACCCGGAACCCTTCGCGGCCCCGGACACCGCGGCCGACGACGTCTGCCTGATCAGCTTCACTTCCGGCACCACCGGCGTGCCGAAAGGGACGATGCACTTCCACCGCGACCTGCTCGCGATCTGCGACGGCTTCCCGCGCCATACGCTGGGCGCGCGCGGCCACGACATCTTCATCGGCACGCCGCCGCTGGCCTTTACCTTCGGCCTGGGCGGGCTGTTGCTGTTCCCGCTGCGGGTCGGCGCCTGCGCCGTCCTCATCGAAAAGCTCAGCCCGGAAACCCTGCTGGCGGCCATCGAGCAGCACCGCGCCACCGTGTGCTTCACCGCGCCCACCTTCTACCGCCAGATGGCGCAGCTGGCCCCGCGCTTCGACCTGCGCTGCCTGTCGCGCAGCGTGTCGGCCGGCGAAGCGCTGCCAAACGCCACGCGCGACGCCTGGCGCGCGGCGACCGGGCTGGAGATGATCGACGGGATCGGCGCCACCGAGATGCTGCACATCTTCATCTCGGCCGCCGGCAGCGAGGTGCGGCCCGGCGCCACCGGCAAGCCGGTGCCCGGCTACCGCGCCTGCATCCTCGACCATGACGGCAAACAGGTGGGGCCGGGCGTGATCGGGCGCCTGGCCGTGAAGGGCCCGACCGGCTGCCGCTACCTCGACGACCCGCGCCAGCGCGACTACGTCGTCGATGGCTGGAACGTCACCGGCGACGCCTACGAGATGGACGCGGACGGCTATTTCTACTACCGCTCGCGGCTGGACGACATGATCATCTCGGCCGGCTACAACATCGCCGGCGCCGAAGTGGAGGAAGCGCTGCTGCACCATCCGGCGGTGGCCGAGTGCGGGGTGGTGGGGCGCGCCGACGACGAGCGCGGGCAGGTGGTCGAGGCCCACGTGGTGCTCAAGCCGGGCGTGGCCGCCAGCAGCGAAACGGCGGTGGACCTGCAGGAATTCGTCAAGGCCCGGATCGCGCCCTACAAGTATCCGCGCGTGGTCCGGTTCCGCGAACAGCTGCCGCGCACCGAAACCGGTAAACTGCAGCGGTTTAAATTACGCAGCGATGCAGCCTGAGGAAACCATGTCCGACCGCGAGGGGCACCAGGATGACAATACGGAGCTCGACCCGCCGGGGCTGGACCTGGCCAGCCGGCTCACGCAGGAACACCACCAGTCGCTCAAGCTGTGGCTGCGCATGCTCTCGTGCACCGTGCGCATCGAAAACGAGATCCGCACCCGCCTGCGCGCCAGCTTCGGCATCACGCTGCCGCGCTTCGACCTGATGGCCCAGCTCGAGCGCCACCCGGACGGCCTGCGCATGGGCGAACTGTCCAAGCGCATGATGGTCACCGGCGGCAACGTCACCGGCATCACCGACCAGCTCGAACGCGAAAAGCTGGTGGTGCGCGTGCCCGACCCCAACGACCGCCGCGCCTGGGCCGTGCGCCTCACCCCGGCCGGGCGCAGCGCCTTCGCCGAGATGGCGGCCGTGCACGAACGCTGGATCGACGAGATGCTGGCCGATATCCCGCCCGAGGACAAGGCCAGCCTGATCGACCAGCTGGCGTCGATGAAACGGAAACTGAAGGTGGACGAGGCGAAGTAAGGCCGAACCACCGCCCGCCGCCCGCCGCCCGCCCGCCGGCCGTCGACGTCATTCTCTCGCTACCCCCAAGACCGTCGCACCGGCGAAGGCCGGTGCCTAATTTTGATGAGTAGCCGTGATGCATGCAAAATCAGTCGGATTGGCGGACACGCTCGCCACTATTCTGCTTTGGCAAGACCGCTGTTACAATACGGACCGCGCGTGTCGCCATAGTACAATGGATAGTACAAGGTCCTCCTAAGACTTAGATGCAGGTTCGATTCCTGCTGGCGACACCACTTTTCCCTGCCCATCCCGGCAACGCGTCCGAACCCTGACCCCACGATGTTCCTTGCCGCCTCCGCACCCACCCATGGACCAGGCGCAGTCGAGGCCCTGATGGCGGCCCATGACTGGCGCGGCGCGCCCTGCGGCCAGCCCGGCGACTGGGAACCGGCCCTGCAGCACGCGGTGCGCCAGATGCTCGATGCGGCCGTCCCGATGTTCATCGTGTGGGGCAGTGGCGAAACCTTCCTGTACAACGACGCCTACCTGCCGATCCTGGGCCAGCGCCATCCGGCCGCCCTGGGCCAGCCGTTTGCCGCCGCCTGGCCCGACGCCTATCCGGCCGTGCAGCCGGCGGTGGCGCAGGCCATGGCGGGCCAGCCGGTGAGCTTCGAGAACACGCCCTTCACCGTCACCCGCAACGGGGTCGAACAACAGTCCTGGTTCTCGTTCACCTATTCGCCGCTGCGGCGCCTGGACGGCGCGGTGCGCGGCCTGTCCTGCGTGGTGGCCGAGACCACCGACCGCATGCGCGAAGCCCAGCGCCTGCACGACGAGGCAAGCTGCATCTCCGGGCTGTTCCGGCAGTCCACCAGTTTCATCGCCGTGCTGTCCGGGCCCGAGCTGGTGCACGAGCGCGTCAACGCCGCCTACATGTCGCTGGTGGGCGAGCGCGACGTCATCGGCCTGCCGCTGCGCGAGGCGCTGCCCGAGCTGGCCGAACACGGCTACCAGGAGCGCCTGCTGCACGTGATGGCCAGCGGCGAGCCGGCCGTGCACCGCAGGGCCGGAATCGCGCTGCGGCGCGTCCAGGATGGCGCGCCCGACATGCGCTACGTGGACTTCTCGATCCAGCCGCTGGGCGATGCCGGCGGCGCCGTCATTGCGCTGCTGGTCGAAGGGGTGGACGTGACCGGCCACGTGCTGGCCGAACGCAGCGCCGCCGACTCGTCGCGGCAACTGCGGCACGGGCAGGACAGCATGCGGCGCGGCGAGGCGGCGCTGCGCGACGCCCAGCTGCGGCTGGAGGGCGCGCTCGGCGCCGCCGAGGTTGCGACCTGGACCTGGAACCTGCGCGAGAACCGGGTCTACGCCGACGCCAACCTGGCGCGCCTGTTCGGCGTGTCCGGCCAGGATGCCGCCGGCGGCCCGGTCGAAGCCTACCTGGCGGCGATCCATCCGGACGACGTGGCGCGGGTCGGGGCGCGCATCGAGGGCGCACTGGCCAGCGGGGACGCCTTCAGCGACAGCTACCGCGTGCGCGGCGCCGATGGCAGCTACCGCTACGTCGAGGCGCGCGGCAAGCTTGCCCTGGGCAGCGACGGCCAGCCCGAATGGCTTCCCGGCGTGGTGCTCGACATCAGCGCCCAGAAGGAGGCCGAGGCACGGCTGCGCGACAGCGAGGCGCGCTTCCGCGTAATCGCCAACGCCATGCCGCAGTCGGTCTGGTCGACCCGGCCGGACGGCTTCCACGACTACTACAACGACCAGTGGTATGCCTTCACCGGCGTGCCCTACGGCTCGACCGACGGCGATGGCTGGAACGGCCTGTTTCACGCCGACGACCAGCCGCTGGCCTGGGAAAAATGGCGCCATTCGCTCGAGACGGGCGCGCCCTACGAGATCGAATACCGCCTGCGCCACCACTCGGGACACTACCGCTGGGTGCTCGGGCGCGCGCTGCCGGTGCGCGCCGAGGACGGCGCGATCATCCGCTGGATGGGCACCTGCACCGATATCCACGAACAGAAGCTGGCGCAACAGGCGCTGCAGGAAGCCGACCGCCGCAAGGACGAGTTCCTGGCGATGCTCGCGCACGAGCTGCGCAACCCGCTGGCGCCGATCGCCACCGCCGCCTCTCTGCTGGCGCTGGCGGCCAACGACCCGGCGCGTGTGCAGCAGGTGGCCAAGGTGATCTCGCGCCAGGCCGCCCATATGACCGGGCTGATCGACGACCTGATGGACGTCTCGCGCGTCACGCGCGGGCTGGTGACCCTGGAACGGCAGGCGGTGACGCTGGCCCAGGTCATCGACGACGCGCTCGAGCAGGTGCGCCCGCTGATCGAAAGCAGGCAGCACGCGCTCGAGCTGCAGTCGGCCGCCGGCGGCGCCGTGGTGAACGGCGACCGCAAGCGGCTGGTGCAGGTGCTGGCCAACATCCTCGGCAACGCCGCCAAGTACACGCCGGCGGGCGGGCACATCGTGCTGTACGCGGGCATCGAGGACGGCTGCGCGGTGCTGCGGGTGCGCGACAACGGGGTCGGCATGGCGCCCGAGCTGGTCGGCAGCGCCTTCGAGCTGTTCCACCAGGGCACGCGCAGCCCGGACCGCTCGCAGGGCGGCCTCGGCGTCGGCCTGGCGCTGGTGCGCAGCCTGGTGCAGCTGCATGGCGGCACCGTGCACGCGGCCAGCGGCGGGGAAGGGCGCGGCAGCACGTTCACGGTGCGCTTGCCGCTGCCTGCCGACCAGGACGGCGCGGCGCGCGGCCCGGACGCGGGTGCGGCCACGGCGGCGCCCGGCGCGCTGCGGGTGCTGGTGGTGGACGACAATACCGACGCGGCCGAGCTGGTGGCGATGTTCCTGCAGCTGCTGGGCTATGAGGTCAGCGTGGAATTCGGCGCGATCGCCGCGCTGGAGCGGGCGCGCCAGGTGCAGCCGCATATCTGCCTGCTCGATATCGGCCTGCCCGGCATGGACGGCAACGAACTGGCGCGCCGCCTGCGCCAGCTGCCCGGGCTGGAAGGGGCGCGCATGGCCGCCATGACCGGCTACGGCCAGCCGCACGACCGCCGCGAAACCGAGGCGGCGGGCTTCGATGCGCATTTCGTCAAGCCGGTGGAGACGGATGCGCTGGCGGCGTGGCTGGCGGGGGTGGGGTTGCCTGTGAAATCCGATTGATTCTACGATTCCACGTTAGTCCCGTACCGTCACCCCGTCGTTCCCGCGCAGGCGGGAACCCAATTTTGCACGCACTCCCGCTGCCCGACAAAATTAGGCACCGGCCTTCGCCGGTGCGACGGTTCTGCTGTTAGCGCAGCGAATGCTTTACGTGGTTATCAGCCTTCGCCGGTGCGACGGTTCACCTGTTAGTGGTGAAGGGTATGCGTTGGCATGCGCACCGTAAACCACAGCCCTCGCCGAAACTTCGGCCGCAACGCGCCCAGTCGGTACAATGGCGTCCTCTTTCAACATTTTACGTTCGGCGCCAGCGAGTGGCGGCGGGCGGGTTCACGGATCATGGCTGTCATTTCCCTCTCCTCCGCGCAACTGGCCTTTGGCCACGTTCCGCTGCTCGACCACGCTGACTTTTCCCTCGAATCCGGCGAACGCGTCGGCCTCATCGGCCGTAACGGCACCGGCAAGTCGTCGCTGCTGAAAATCATTTCGGGCCGCTCGCGCCTCGACGACGGCTTGCTCGTCATGCAGCAGGGCATCAAGATCGCCTATGTCGAGCAGGAGCCGCAGTTCGATCCGGAGACCACCGTGTTCGATGCGGTCGCCGCCGGCATGGGCGACCAGCAGGCCATGCTGGCCGAGTACGAAGCGCTCACCGGCCAGTTCGGCGGCAACGACGACGAGGCGCTGATGGAGCGCATGCACGAGATCCAGCTCAAGCTCGACGCCACCGATGGCTGGAACCTGGCCAACAAGGTCGACACGACCCTTGACCGCCTTGGCCTGATGGCCGACGCGAAGATGGGTACGCTGTCGGGCGGGATGCAAAAGCGCGTGGCGCTGGCCGTGGCGCTGGTGTCGGCGCCCGATGTGCTGCTGCTCGATGAACCGACCAACCACCTCGACTTCACCTCGATCAAGTGGCTAGAGGGCTTGCTGCGCGCCTTTGCCGGCTCGGTGCTGTTCATTACCCACGACCGCAGCTTCCTCGATAACGTCGCCACCCGCATCCTCGAACTCGACCGTGGCCGCCTGTTGTCCTTCCCGGGCAACTTCACCAAGTACCAGGAGCGCAAGCAAGAGCTGCTGGCCAACGAGGAAGTGGAGAACGCGAAGTTCGACAAATTCCTGGCCCAGGAAGAAGTGTGGATCCGCAAGGGCGTGCAGGCACGCCGCACCCGCGACGAAGGCCGCGTGCGCCGCCTGGAAGCGCTGCGCCTGCACCGCGCCGCGCGCCGCGAGCAGCAGGGCAACATCAAGCTCGACGTGGGCACCGGCGAACGTTCCGGCAAGATTGTGGCGGACCTGGAAAACGTGTCGAAAGCCTACGGCGAGAAAATCATCGTGCGCAACTTCACCGGTACGGTGCTGCGTGGCGACAAGGTCGGCCTGATTGGGCCGAATGGCGCCGGCAAGACCACCCTGCTCAAGATCATCCTCGGCGACGAAACGGCCGACGAAGGCAAGGTCCGCCTCGGCACCAAGCTCAACGTGGCCTACTTCGACCAGATGCGCGCCCAGCTCAACGAAGAGGCGAGCCTGGCCGATACCATCGCCCCGGGCAGCGACTGGGTCGAAGTCAATGGCCAGAAGAAGCACGTGATGACCTACCTCAACGACTTCCTGTTCGCGCCGGAGCGTGCGCGTTCGCCGGTCAAGTCGCTGTCGGGTGGCGAGCGTAACCGCCTGCTGCTGGCGCGCCTGTTCGCCAAGCCGGCCAACTGCCTGGTGCTCGATGAACCGACCAACGACCTCGACATCGAAACCCTGGAATTGCTGGAAGAACTGATCGAGGAATACACGGGCACCGTCTTCCTCGTCAGCCACGACCGCACCTTCCTCGACAATGTCGTGACCGAGGTGATCGTGGCCGAAGGCGATGGCGTCTGGCGCGAATATGTCGGCGGCTATTCCGACTGGGAACGGGTCAAGGCGGCCGCACCGGCGCCTTCCAGCAAGCCTGTTGAGCCAGCGCAAACGGCAGCCGGGGCGGGCGCCGCCAAACCCAGTGATATGTCATCCGGCGCACAGGCCGCCACTGGTAAAAAGCTAAAGTTGAGCTACAAGGAACAGCGCGAACTCGAGGAACTTCCCCTCCTGATCGCTTCGCTGGAAGACGAGCAATCAGCCATCACGGCACAGCTGAACGCGCCCGACTTCTACAAGAAGAACCCGGCCGACGCCAAGCGCATCAATGCGCGCTACGCCGAGATCGACGACCTGCTGCTCGACGCCCTCGAACGCTGGGAGCGGATCGACGCCCGCGCCAAGGGCGAGTAGGCTAACCAACCAGGCAGGCCGGGCGCCTGTACGACGAGCACATGACCGAGCATAAGGATTCACCTACCGCACCCAACGCTGCTGCCGCGTTACCGGCCGACACTCCGCTGTTCAGCCGGGCCGCCTGGGTGCGGATCCTGCCGTTTGGCGCCTATATCTTCTTCATCATCCTGGGCGACATGCTCGAGCGCACGGGCGTCGCCCGTGCCGACCTGCGCTGGCTCTATCCGGTGCAGGCCGGCGTCGTCGCCGTGCTGCTCGCCTTGTTCTGGCGCCGCTACCACGAGCTGCGCGGCCCCCTGCCCAGTCCCCTGCAGCTGCTGGTTGCGGTGGCTACAGGCGTGCTGGTGTTCTTCCTCTGGATCCAACTCGACGCCCCCTGGATGACGGTGGGAACGAGCCCAGGCTACGATCCCCGCAGCAATGGCGAACTTGACTGGCTGCTGGTCGTCCTCCGCATTGCCGGCGCCGCCCTGGTCGTGCCCATCATGGAAGAATTGTTCTGGCGCTCCTTCGTCATGCGCTGGGTCGACGCCATCGACTTCGAAGCCCTCGAACCGGCCCGCGCCGGCATCAGGGGATTCCTGGTCTCGGTGGTCCTGTTCGGCTTCGAACACAACCTGTGGCTGGCCGGTATCGTCGCCGGGGTCGCCTACAGCCTGCTTTATATGCGCCATCGCAAACTCTGGTCGGCCGTACTCGCCCACGCTGTCACCAACGGCCTGCTCGGCGTGTGGGTGGTCGCGACCGGTAGCTGGGTCTTCTGGTAGACCCGGACTGAAGGTTTCGGCTGTCAACAACAGCATAAGGACTTCAGAAGAGACGAACGACATGATGCATTCCTGCCTTCATCCCGCGCGCCCGCTCGCCGTGCTCGCAGGCGCCCTGTTCCTCCTTCCGGCCCGGCAGGCCGGCGCGCAGCAGCAGGAAGAAGGGCTGCAGCTGTACGGCGGCATCGGATGGGGCCATGACGACAACCTGCTGCGGGTGCCGGACAACCGCCCCGCGTTCCAGGGCAAGCGCAGCGACCGCTGGCGGCAGCTCGATGCCGGTGTGGTGTACAACAAACGCATCAGCCGGCAGCGGGTGGCGCTGGTGGCCAAGGCCTCGAAGGTCCAGTTCGATCATTTCAGGCAGCTCGACTATGACGGGCGCGACCTGCAGGCCACCTGGTTCTGGGAAGTGGGCAACAAGTTCGACGGCCAGGCCGGCGCCCTGGTCGACAAGACCCTCGCGCCCTACACCGACTTCTTCAGCGACGAGCGCAATGTGCGCGAGCGCCGCCGCCAGTGGTTCGACGCCGGCTGGAAAATGCACCCGAGCTGGAAACTGCGCAGCAGCTTCACGCGCGAGCGCTACGAGTACGAGCTGCTGAGCCAGCGCTTCAACAACCGCACCGAGAAAGCCTCCGAACTCGAGCTCCTGTACACGCCGAAAAGCCGCAGTTCGGTGGGCCTGGTGGCGCGCCGCGTGAAGGGCGACTACCCGTTCCGGCGCCCGGCGACGGCGGGCGTGCTGGTCGACGACTTCACCCAGGACGAACTGAAAGTACGCGTCAACTGGGATGCCAAGGGCGCGACCACGCTGCAGGTGCTGGCCGGCTATGTGCGGCGCGAGCAGCCCTCGTACGGCGAAGGTAGTACCAGCGGGTTCAATGGCCGCCTGAACGCCACTTACCAGCCGCGCGGCAAGATCAGCTACAACGCGTCGCTCTGGCGCGAGTTCGCCCCGATCGAAAGCACGATCGTCAGCTATACCCTCAACCGCGGCGCCAGCCTGGGCGCCAGCTGGGTGGCAAGCGGCAAGCTCAAGGTCGACGCCCAGGCCGCCTACGAGCAGCGCGCCTTCAACCCGCGCGCCAGCTTCAATGGCGCCGGCGGGCTGGGCGACTCGCTGCGCAGCGCCAGCCTGCGCGCCACCTGGCAGGCCAGGCCCAAGCTGCAGGTGTCGGCCGGCTGGCAGCACCAGTCGCGCAGCGGCTCCGAGGCGCTGGGCCTGGGCAAGTTTGACGCCAACACCATGATGGTCAACGCGAACGTGCTGTTCTGAAGCCAACGACGCAGGCGTGCAGGCTCCCCATGACGGTCAACGACATCCCGATCATCTCCTTCTTCCAGCGGGTGCTCGATCCCCTGATCATCATGGGGACCCTGTACCTGACGACGCTGTACTACCAGGAGCCGTTCTCCGGTTACTCGCTGGTGCTGATGATCCTGGCCTTCTTCATCTCCTCGTCCGTCTACCAGCACGTCGACCCCTACCGCACCTGGCGCAGCGGCCGCATGCTGGCCTATGCCCGCGACACCATGTTCGGCTGGTGCCTGACCATCGCCGTGCTGGTCTTCCTGGGCTCGGCCAGCGGCCTGAAGTACTTCTACGACGAGCGCGTGCTGCTGGCCTGGTTCATCGCCACCCCCCTGATCATCCTCGCGACCCATCTTGCGGTGCGCAAGGCCACCGGCAGCCAGGACCGCAACCGCGAGGTGCGCACGATCGTGGTGGTGGGCGCCAACGACACCGGCATCAAGTTCGCTCGCGTGTGCGGGCAGCACCCCAACCTGTTCATGGAAGTGGAGGGCTTCTTCGACGACCGCACCGACGCGCGCCGCCCCGCCACGCTGGCGCATCCGGTGCTGGGCGGCATGGCCGACGTGGCCGGCTACGTGCGCCGGCACAACGTCAAGATGATTTTCGTCAGCCAGCCGATCTCGGCCCAGCCGCGCATCCGCAAGCTGGTCGACGAGCTGAAGGACACGACGGCCTCGGTCTATTTCCTGCCGGACGTGTATGTGTTCGACCTGATGCAGGCGCGCTTCGATACCGTGGGCGGCATGCCGGTGATCGCCATCAGCGAGACCCCGTTCATGGGCTTTAACAGCGTGATCAAGCGCGGGAGCGACATCGTGATCGGCAGCCTCATCCTGCTGCTGCTGGCGCCGCTGATGCTGGCCACCGCCATCGCCGTCAAGCTGAGCTCGAAAGGGCCGGTGATCTTCCGCCAGCGCCGCTATGGCCTCTACGGCGAAGAAATCTACGTCTACAAGTTCCGCTCGATGACCGTCACCGAAGACGGCGCCACCGTGGTGCAGGCCGCGAGGAACGACCAGCGCATCACGCGCATCGGCGGCTTCCTGCGCCGCAGCTCGCTCGACGAGCTGCCGCAGTTCATCAACGTGCTGCAGGGACGCATGAGCCTGGTCGGGCCGCGGCCGCACGCCGTCGCCCACAACGAGCAATACCGCAAGCTGATCAAGGGTTACATGCTGCGCCACAAGGTGCGGCCAGGCATCACCGGCTGGGCCCAGGTGAACGGATTGCGCGGCGAAACCTCCACCCTCGACAAGATGGAAGCGCGGATCCAGCACGACCTCGACTACCTGCGCAACTGGTCGCTGTGGCTCGACCTGTGGATCATCCTGAAAACCGTCAAGGTGGTGCTCACCCGCCAGAACGCGCACTGAGGCGCCGACTGAACTGGAGGACGCCGGCGGCATCGAAGGAGTAAGCGGGTTTTTTTGATGGCATGCCAAAAGCAGTCATTGTCAGCATCATGCTGTTATTTATCATCGAACTCGATGTAATTGTGCGAAAACAATGTTCCACTTAGGTTCGCCTTAACAAGGACAGGCACGATTGGAATGCCCTTGCACTGCCGAGCGGGCTGGGTAGAATTGTTAACCAGTTTGCAACTTGTTGGGGCCGCCAGGACTGGCTCCCCATGGGAAACGAACATGAAGACAGCACTGATCACCGGTGTGACCGGCCAGGATGGCTCCTACCTGACCGAGCTGCTGCTTGCCAAGGGCTATGAAGTCCACGGCATCAAGCGCCGCGCTTCGCTGTTCAATACCGCGCGCATCGACCACATCTACCAGGACCCGCACGCGGAAGACCCGCGCCTGTTCCTCCATTACGGCGACCTTGGCGATACCTCCAACCTGACCCGCATCCTGCAACAGGTCCAGCCCGACGAGGTCTACAACCTGGGCGCCATGAGCCATGTCGCGGTGTCCTTCGAGTCGCCCGAATACACGGCCGACGTCGACGGCATCGGCACCCTGCGCCTGCTCGAAGCGATCCGCTTCCTCGGGCTCGAGAAAAAAACCCGCTTCTACCAGGCTTCCACCTCGGAACTGTACGGCCTGGTACAGGAAACGCCGCAGCGCGAGAGCACGCCGTTCTACCCGCGCAGCCCGTATGCGGTGGCCAAGCTCTACGCCTACTGGATCACGGTGAACTACCGCGAGGCTTATGGCATGTATGCCTGCAACGGCATCCTGTTCAACCACGAATCGCCACGCCGCGGCGAGACCTTCGTCACCCGCAAGATCACCCGGGCACTGGCCAATATCGCGCAGGGCCTGGAGCGGCAGCTGTTTCTTGGCAACCTCGATGCGCTGCGCGACTGGGGCCACGCGCGCGACTACGTCCAGATGCAGTGGCTGATGCTGCAACAGGCGCTGCCGGAAGACTTCGTGATCGCCACCGGGCGCCAGCATTCGGTGCGCCGCTTCGTCGAGGTCGCCGCGCGCGAACTGGGCATCGAGATCGCCTGGCAGGGGCAGGGCGTGGACGAGCGCGGGCTGGTCGCGAAGGTGGAAGGCGAGCGCGCGCCTGGCGTGGCGGTCGGGCAGGCCATCGTGGCGGTGGACCCGCAGTATTTCCGTCCGACCGAGGTCGAGACCCTGCTGGGCGACCCGAGCCGGGCGCGCGAGCGCCTCGGCTGGGAGCCGACGACGAGTTTCGAAGCGATGGTGCAAGAGATGGTGGCGCACGACCTCGATACGGCGCGCCGCCACAAGCTGCTCGCGTCGCATGGGTACAACGTTGCACTTTCACTGGAGTAAACGTGTCGAACATTTCACCGTCCCATCCGCAGCCGACCCGGCCCCGCATCTATGTCGCCGGCCACCGCGGCCTGGTCGGCTCGGCCATCGTGCGCGCCCTGCATGCCCGGGGCCATACCGAGATCGTCACCCGCGGCCACCACGAGCTCGAACTCACCGACCAGGCCCAGGTGCGCGCCTTCTTCCGCAGCGAAGCCATCGACCAGGTCTACCTGGCGGCGGCGAAGGTGGGCGGCATCCATGCCAACAACAGCTACCCGGCCGAGTTCATCTACGACAACATGATGGTGCAGGCCAATGTGGTGCACGAAGCGTGGCGCGCCGGGGTACGGAAGCTGCTGTTCCTTGGCTCGTCCTGCATCTACCCGCGCCTGGCGGCCCAGCCGATCCGCGAGGAATACCTGATGAACGGCATCCTCGAGCCCACCAACGAACCGTATGCGATGGCCAAGATCGCCGGCATCAAGCTGTGCGAGAGCTACAACCGCCAGTACGGCACCGACTACCGCAGCGTGATGCCGACCAATCTCTACGGCCCGGGCGACGACTATCACCCGGAAAACAGCCACGTGATCCCGGCCCTGCTGCGCCGCTTCCACGAGGCGCGCGTGGGCGGGGCGACGGAAGTGGTGATCTGGGGCAGCGGCCGGCCGATGCGCGAATTCCTGTACGTGGACGACATGGCCGCCGCCAGCGTGTACGTGATGGAGCTGCCGCACGACGTGTATGCGGCCAACACCGACCCCATGCATTCGCACATCAATGTCGGCACCGGCCAGGATGTCACGATCGCCGAACTGGCGCGGCTGGTGGGCGAGACCGTCGGCTACCGCGGCCAGGTCGTGTTCGACGCGAGCAAGCCGGACGGCACGCCGCGCAAGCTGCTCGACGTGTCCAAGCTGGCCGCGCTCGGCTGGCGCGCCAGCACGCCGCTGCACGATGGCCTGCGCCGCGCCTACGAAGCCTTCCTGGCGCAGCAGGACGAGCAGGCCGGGGCCGGGCACGCATCGGGCGCGGCGGACAGGGTGGCGGCATGAGCCCGGCCAGGATGCCCGGGTCCCGTTCCTGCAGCGGGTTGCATGACAACACGAACCAGCGGCGGGCCAGCCCGCTCACCAACGTCGAGGACACTATCTTGAAAACATTCCATGTGGCAGCCAACCCATCCCTCCCATCCTTGACGCGCCAGCTGTCGGCAGCGGCGCTGCTGCTGTGCGCGACGGCCCTGGCCGGCTGCAGCAAGGACGACGCGCCCAGGGACGCCAAGCCCGGACAGGCGCTGGCCAGCGTCAACGGCGAGGAAATCACCGTGCTGCAGCTCAACGAGGAATTGCAGCGCCTCGGCGTGCCGGCCCAGCAGCAGCAGGTGGCCGGCAAGCAGGTGCTGCAGGCGCTGGTCGACCGCGAGCTGCTGGAGGGTGAGGCGGCCAAGGAAAAGCTCGACCGCGACCCGAAAGTGATGCAGGCCATCGAGCGGGCGCGCTCGCTGATCATCGCCCAGGCCTATATGCAGAAGCGCCTTGGCGAGCCGGTCAAGCCGTCGCCGGCCGAAGTGGAAGACTATTTCAACAAGAACCCGCAATTCTTCGCCAACCGCAAGCAGTTCGCCATGAACGAGCTGATCATCGCGGCGGGCGACCTCAGCGCCGAAGTGCGGGCCGCCGCCGACGCCGCCAGGTCGCTGGAAGAAGTCGCCGTGTTCCTCGATGCCCGCAACATCAAGTATGGCCGCGCCCAGGTAACCCGCAGCACCGCCGACCTCAATCCGCAGCTCTCCGGCAAGCTGCTCGGCATGCCCAAGGGCCAGCTGTTCGTGGTCAGGGAGGGCGACCGGGCCATGCTGATCTCCATCGCCGAAGTGCGCGACGCGCCCGTAACGCTGGCGATCGCCGCCCCGCAGATCAGCCAATACTTGCTGAGCAAGAAGCAGAAGGAACTGGCCGCCGCCGAGATCCAGCGCCTGCGCGGCAGCGCCAGGATCGCCTACCTGAACAAGGACTATGCGCCGGACCCGAATGCGCCGGCCGCCGCGCCCCCGGCGCCTGCTGCCCCCGCGCCGGCCCCGGCCCCCGACGCCACCGTCGCCGGCGCGCCGCGCAATACCGACAATGCCGCACTCGACCGCGGGGTGGCAGGACTGAAGTAAAGCAAGGCACCGCATTGCAGCTCACCGACAACCAGACTGGAAGGAGCAATCATGAAACGATTCATCAAGTGGATGATGGCCGCGGCGCTCGTACTCACGATGGGCGTGGCCGGCGCCGCCGACACCGTGCTGGGGCCGGGCGACGTGGTCAAGCTGTCGGTCTACGGCAGTCCCGACCTGGCGCTGGAGACGCGGGTGTCCGACAGCGGCAGCATCACCTTCCCGCTGCTGGGCCAGGTGGCGGTGGGCGGCTTGCCGGTGGCGGCGGCCGAGAAGAAGATCGGCGACCTGCTGGAGAAGGGCGGCTACCTCAAGAAGGCCCAGGTCAATATGCTGGTGACCACGCTGGCCAGCCAGCAGGTGTCGGTGCTGGGCTATGTCAACCGTCCGGGCCGCTACGCGGTGGACGGGCGGCGCAAGGTCCTGGACCTGCTGGCCATGGCCGGCGGCATCCACGGCGACGGCGGCGACATCATCAACCTGGTGCGCACCCGCAACGGCGACACCACGCGCGAGACCATCGATGTGGTCGACATGGTCCGCAAGGGCGAGCTGAACAAGGATGTCGAAGTGGCCGGCGGCGACATCATCTACGTCGAGCGCGCCCCGCGCGCCTACGTGACGGGTGAGGTGACGCGGCCCGGTCCGTTCCGCCTGGAACGCGGCATGACCGTGCAACAGGCGGTCTCGGCCGGCGGCGGGCTGAGTATCCGCGGCAGCAACAACGGCATGAAGATCACGCGCAAGGACGCCGGCGGCAACCCGGTCACAATCAATGTCAATGCCGGCGACCCTGTGCAAGTTGACGACGTGATTGTCGTCAGGGAAAGCTGGTTCTAGGCAGTCGCCGAATCGTCCACCCCGCTGTCGCAGCACCTGATGCAAAGGCAAGGTCATGAACGTCCATCAATTCCTGCTCATCCTTCTTGCCAGGAAGAAGGTCATCCTGTCGACCCTGCTCGTCACGGTGCTGCTGGCGCTGGGCTGGAGCCTGGTGCAGCAGAAGACCTACAAGGCCAGCGCCTCCGTGCTGCTGAACTACAAGGGGGTGGACCCGGTGAGCGGGCTCACCATGCCGGGCAACCTGATGCCGGGCTACATGGCCACGCAAATCGACATTATCAGCAGCCCCAACGTGGCGCTGCGGGTGGTGGATGCGCTGCGGCTGGCGTCGAGCCCGGCCGTGCAGGCCCAGTGGCGCGAAGCGAGCGAAGGCAAGGGCACGGTGCGCGACTGGCTGGCCGACCTGCTGCTGAAAAAACTCGAGATCATTCCTTCGCGCGAATCGGCCGTGGTCGAGATCAGCTTCAAGGGCGCCGACCCGGCCTTCGCCGCGGCGGTGGCCAACGCCTTCGCCGACGAATACCAGAAGATCAGCGTTCAGCTCAAGACCGAGCCGGCCAAGAAAGCCTCGCACTATTTCAATGAACAGACCAAGCAGCTGCGCGACAACGTCGAGGCGGCCCAGGCGCGCCTGTCCAAGTACCAGCAGGAGAAGGGCATCGTCAGCCTCGACAACAACCGGGTCGATGTCGAGCTGTCGCGCCTGAACGACCTGTCGGCCCAGCTGGTCGCGGCCCAGACCCAGGCCATGGAAGCGACGTCGCGCGAGCGCGCGGCCACCGGCGTCGGCTCGCCCGACGTGGCCAACAACCCGCTGGTGCAAAGCCTGCGCGTGAGCCTGGCCAGCGGCGAAGCCAAGCTGGCAGAAGCCGCCTCGCGCTACGGCCGCAACCACCCGGTCTACCAGTCGGCCAGCGCCGAAGTGGGCAAGATGCGGGCCGAACTGGGCGCCGCGCTGGGCAGCGTGTCGCGCAGCGTGGGCGCCAACGCCCAGGTGGTCCGCCAGCGCGAATCCGAACTGCGCGCCGCCCTGGCCGCGCAAAAGTCGCGGGTGCTCGAACTGAACCGCACCCGCGACGAACTGGGCGTGATGCTGAAAGACCTCGACAGCGCCCAGCGCGCTTTTGATGCCGCCAGCCAGCGCTTCTCGCAGACCCGCATCGAGTCGCAGTCCGAGCAGTCCGACATTTCCATCCTGAACCCGGCGGTGCCGCCGACCGCGCCCGCCGGCCCGCGCGTGCTGCTCAATACCCTGGTCTCGATCCTGCTGGGCACCATCTTGGGCGTGGGCCTGGCCCTGCTGCTGGAACTGCTCAACCGCCCGGTGCGCTCGAGCGGCGACATCAAGGACATGCTGGGCATTCCGGTGCTGGGCACCATCGAGTGGCGCGTCAAGCGCCCGCGCACCGGCCTGCGCGCACTGATGACGCCGCGCCGCCTGCTGCGCCTGAACTGAGGTTCTTGCCGGACCTGCCCGCTGCCCCCGGCCGACTTAACCATAGGACACCACCATGAATTCCTCCGTGCTCTCCGCCTTGCCTGCCGACGCACTGCCAATGGACCATCGCGCCGATTCGAGCATGGGCGCGCTGCTGCTCGATTCCGGCAAGCTGAGCCTGGACGATGCGGAGCGCGTCCTGCGCATGCAGAAAGACCTCGGGATCCGCTTCGGCGAGGCCGCCGTGCGCCTGGGGCTGGTGAGCGAGGCCGATATCCAGCAAGTGCTGGCGCGCCAGTTTTCCTATCCCTACCTGCAAAAGGGACAGGCCAACCTGTCGCCCAAGCTGGTGGCCGCCTACGATCCCTTCTCGCCCCAGGTCGAGGCCCTGCGCGCGATCCGCAGCCAGCTGATGCTGCGCTGGTTCGCGCGCGGCCGCCGCGCGCTGGCCATCGCCGGCCTTACCCCGGACGACGGATCCAGCCTGTTCGCCGCCAACCTGGCGGTGGTGTTCTCGCAGCTGGGCGAGCAGACCCTGCTGGTGGACGCCAACCTGCGCAGCCCGCGCCAGCAAGACATGTTCGGCATCAAGCCGCGCCAGGGCCTGTCCGACCTGCTGGCGGGGCGCGCCGACCTCGACGTGATTACGCGCGTGCCGGCCTTCGTCGACCTGTCCCTGATGCCGGCCGGCACCTTACCGCCCAACCCGCAGGAGCTGCTGGCGCGCGAAGGCTTCCGCAACCTCAATACCCAGTTGGAATCGCGCTACGACGTGGTGCTGTACGACCTGCCGCCGTTCGCCAGCGGCGCCGATGCGCTGGCGGTGGCCGGGCGCGCCGGCGGCGTGCTGCTGGTGGCCTGCAAGCACCGCACCCGCATCGCCAACATCAGCCGGATGGCCGAGCAGATGGCCGAGTCCGGGGCCGAGGTGGTCGGCTCGGTGGTGGTGGAGTTCTGAGATGGGCGCCGCGCTGCGCAAGGGCGATACCGGCGCTGCGCTGCGCGCCGCAGTGCCCGAATGGTGGCCCGTCGTCGCCGGCCTGGCGATCCTGTTCGGCCCCACCTTCCACGACCTGTTCACCGGCGCCTGGATCGGCGAAGAGCAGGGCCACGGCCCCATCATCTTCTTCCTGGCGCTCTGGCTGATTTGGCGCAAGTGGCCTGAGGTCATGGCGCTGCCGCAGGCGCCGGGCTGGGCCGGCTGGCCGGTGCTGGCCGCGGGCCTGGGATTGCACCTTCTGGGCCGCTCGCAGAGCATCCTGATGTTCGAGGTAGGCTCGATTTTGCTCGTGATGGCGGCCGTGGTGCTGCTCAAGTTCGGAGGGCGCGCGCTGCGGGTGCTGTGGTTCCCGTTCTTCTTCATGCTGTTCATGGTGCCGCTGCCGAGCGAACTGGTGGCGGCAGTGACGATGCCGATGAAGATGGCGGTGTCCTGGGTGACCGAGCACATCCTGTTCGCGCTGGGCTACCCGATCTCGCGCTCGGGCGTGGTGCTGCAGATGGGCCAGTACCAGCTGCTGGTGGCCGACGCCTGCGCCGGCCTGCAGACCCTGCTCACCCTGGAAGCGCTCGGCCTGTTCTACCTCAACCTGATGCGCCACCCCTCGGCCTTCCGCAACATGACGCTGGCGATCCTGATCGTCCCGATTTCGTTCACCGCCAACGTGATCCGCGTGATCGCGCTCACCCTCATCACCTATCACTTCGGCGACGCCGCCGGCCAGGGCTTCCTGCACGGCTTCGCCGGCATGGTGCTGTTCGTCACCGCGCTGGTGCTGATCCTGGCGGTCGACAACGGCTTGCAGTGGTGGCTCAAGCGCCGTGAAGACGGCGGCGGTCCCGGCGCCGGCCCGTCGGTCATGAAGGGGGCGGCATGAAGCGCCGGCTCGCCATCAGCCTGGTGCTGGGCCTGGCCATGGCCGGCACCTCGGCCCTGACCGGCGCGCTCACGCCGAGGGCGCGGGTGCCGCAGGCCCACGAACGCTTCAGCCTCGAGCAGATGATCCCGCAGCGCTTCGGCGACTGGCGCCTCGATCCCTCGGTGGTGCCGCTCACGCCCGACCCGGACCAGCAGGGTGTGCTGGAAAAGATCTACGACCAGACCCTGTCGCGCACCTATATCAACGGGCAAGGCGAGCGCGTGATGCTGTCGATCGCCTACGGCGGCGACCAGAGCAAGTCGCTGCAGCTGCACCTGCCGGAAGTGTGCTACGTGGCCCAGGGTTTCCAGATGCTCAAGGAAGGCGAGGGCGGCCTGCCCACCCGCTTCGGCGAGCTGCCGGTCAAGCGCCTGGTGGCGCGCCTGCATGAGCGCAACGAGCCGATCACCTACTGGGTGACGATTGGCGAGCACGCCACCAAGGCCGGCATCGGGCAAAAGCTGCGCCGCCTGGCCTATGGCCTGTCGGGCGAGATCCCCGACGGCATGCTGGTGCGGGTCTCCACCATCCAGGCCAACGAGGCGCAAGCCTACCGGGTGCAGGACCGCTTCGTGGCCGACATGCTGGGCGTGATGGCGCCGCGCGACCGCAGCCGCCTGCTCGGATCCAGCCTGGCCCCGGCGCCGGCCCAGGCGCACGGCCCGGCGCCGGCGCGCGGCTGAGCCGGTACGCCCGATGAACGAGATCCTTCCGTACATCTATTACTCGCTGCCATGGGCCGTCGTGCTCGGCCTGTCGCTGGCGGCCGTGGCGGCGATCGGCATCGGCATCGCGTGGCCGCGCTTGCTGGTCTACCCCTATCTGGCGATTTACTTCTGCATGAACTCCACCAGCTACGGGAACATGACGATCTTCGCCACCCGCAGCATCTACAGCCGCGGCTCGGGCCTGCTGTTCTTCGGCCTGCTGCTGTGGTACGTGCTGGGGGCCTGGGCCTGCGCCCGCGTGGCCGCCAGCTTCCAGCGCTACCCGGCGCCGGCATGCAATCTGCGGCCCTGGTTCTGGGGCTGGTTCGTGCTGCTGCTGGGCCATGTGAGCGTGGGGCTGGTGGCGGGCGTGACGCTGGCGCAGGCCCTGAGCCCGCAGGGCTTCTCCAACATCGTCTGGATGGCGCCGCTGATCTCGCTCATGCTGCTGTCCTTCCGCACCCGCGAGCACGTGCTCGAGCTGACCCACTTCATCCTGCTCGCCGGCCTGTGCCGCGCGCTGTTCGGGCTGGTGCGCTGGGCGGCCTTCGGCGGCGACCCGAACAATGTGTACGCGAACATGAACGCGATCAAGATCCGCCTGACTTACTTCGACATCAACGACAGCCTCGTCTGCACCATCGCGTTCGCGATCGCCGCCGTCCACCTGTTCCAGGCGGTCAAGACCGACCGCCCCAGGTCCTGGCGCGCCATCGAATGGATGACCCTGGTGGCGACCGCGCTGTGCATCCTGCTGTCCTACCGCCGCAGCGCCTGGATCGGCTTCATGCTGGCCTTCCTGGTGATCATGATGCGCTTCCCGATGAAACGCCGCATCCAGCTGATGGTGGCCGGCCTGCCGCTGGTGGGCGCGGCGCTGGCCTACGTGGCGGTCCAGCGCCTGGGCCAGACCAGGGGCGCCGGCGGCGGACTGGGGAGCCTGGTCTACGACATGCAGTCGCGCCGCTTCGGGGCCGAGAGCGAACGGGTGCTGGAACTGAAGTTCGCGCTGGCCGACTTTCTATCGACACCGATCACCGGCATCGGCAGCTGGGGCCGCTACACGGGCTACCAGGTCATCTCGTGGCAGAACAACCCGGAAGGCGGCCTGTTCCTGCACAGCGGGGTGCTGCATGTGATGCTCAAGACCGGTTTGCTGGGCGGCGTGCTCATGTTCGGCACCCTGGCCGCGTTTATCCTGTTCGCGCGCCGCGCCTTGACAACGCTGCCGCCTGAACTGCTGGGCCTGGCCACGGCCGGGGTGGCCGGCCTGGCCTTCATGATTCCCGACTTCCTCATCGGCACCCCCATCCCGCAGGTGCGCACCAGCCAGATGCTGGCGATCTGCCTGGCCTTGCCCTACCTGGCGATGGCGGTGGCCAGGGCCGCGCCGGCGCCGCAGCGCGTCCCCCACACGGGCGTGACGCCGTTTGCGCCGCGCCCGCGCCTGGTGAGCCCGTGATGCAGCTGCGCCTGGCCCGCAACGCCTGGTCGAACCTGCTCGGCGCGGCCATCCCCGCGCTGGTGATGCTCGGCACCGTGCCGCTGGTGGTGGCGGGCCTGGGCGAAGCCGGCTACGGCGTGTATGCGCTGGTCACGGCCATCGTCGGCTATTTCGCGGTGATCGACATCAACGTCACCGCCGGCTCGGTCAAGTACATCGCCGAGTTCAGCGCGCGCCGCGATGAAGACAAGATTTTCCAGACCATGTCCTTTGGCCTGGCGGTGTACACCGTCATCGGGCTGCTGGGCGCGCTCGGGCTGTTCCTGGGGGCAGGGTGGTTCGTGACCGGCGTGTTCGCGGTGCCGGCGCGCCTGGCGCCGGAAGCCACAGCTACCCTGCAGCTGGCCGCGCTGGGCTTCCTGGCCGGCCAGGTGCAGAGCTACCTGAACAGCGTGCCGCAATCGCTGATGCGCTACGACATCTCGGCGCGCCTGGAAATGGTGTTCGGCACCCTGGTGCCGCTGGCCACGGTCGGCGTGCTGGTGCTCGGCCATGGCCTGTTCGAGATCGTGCTGCTGCGGGTGGTGGCCGGCAGCATCCACTGCGCCATCCTGTGGCGCGCGATCCGGCGCCTGCTGCCGCGCGCGCGCTGGCGCTGGCCGGGCGCGCGCCTGCGCGCCGAGCTGCTGGGCTTCTCGGCCTATTCCTTCCTGTCGCGCCTGGCCACGCTGTCCTATGCGCACGCCGACAAGCTCGTCATCGGCGCCCTGGTGGGCGTCACGGGCCTGGCCTATTTCACGGTGGCGGCCACGCTCGCCACCCGGGTGCTGGGCCTGAGCTTCCGCCTGTCCGGGGTGTTCTTCCCGGCCGCCAGCGCGCTGGCCGCCTCGGGCGAACTGGTGCGACTGGACCGCATCTACCTCAAGGCCACGCGCTACGTGGTCTACCTGAACGCGGCGATCCTGGTGCTGGTGGCGGTGTTCGCCCACCAGCTGCTGGGCTACTGGATGAACCCCGACTTCGCCCGCAACGGCGCGCTGGTGCTGGCCGTGATGGCGCTGTCGCAGTTCGTCGATTCGCTCACCAGCCTGCCGTCGCTGGTCAACGACGGCATGGGCCATCCGCGCGTGTCCGGCCTGTTCGCCGTGGCCCGCGCGCTGGCCGGCCTGGGCATCGTGTACATCGGCGTGGCGGGCTGGGGCATCGACGGCGCGGCCTGGGGCCACCTGGTGGCCTCCCTCGTGTTCAGCGGCGCCTTCCTGCTCTACGTGCACGGCCGCACGGTGCCCACGGGTCTCGGCAGGCTGCTGGGGCAGGGCTATGCCCCGGGCCTGGCCGGGGTGGCGCTGGTGGCCGTGGCCGCCAGCGCGGCCGAGCAGCTGTTCGACCGCGGCCTGTGGGACTTCGTGTGCATTCTGGGCGTGACCGTGCTGCTGCTGGGGGTGCACGGCGCGCTGTTCGTGCTCGAGCGCGACGACCGGCACCTCGCCTGGACGCGCCTCAAGGCCGGGCTGGCGCGCCGGCAGGCGGCGGGGGGGTAGATGCGGATCCTGATGGTGTCGGAAGATTTGCCGGGCGCCCAGCTCGGCGGCCTGGCCAGGCACGTGGTCACGCTGGCCAGCGCGCTGCGCGAGGCGGGCCACTACGTGGACATCATGGGGCGCGCCGACCGCGCCCACGCCGGCAGCGCCGCCGAGATCGGTTTCGGTGGGCGCTTCATTCCCGGCTTCGATGTGCGCAGGGTGGGCTGGAAGGAAGCCCAGCTCGGCTTCTTCAACCCGGCCAAGCGGCCCTGGTTCGCAGCCCGGGTGGCGCGCGCGATCTCCATGCTGGCCGGCGACTACGACGTGGTGCACTACCACGGCCACCTGCCGCTGATTGGCGGGTATGTCGACCCGGCCCTGAACTTCGTGCAGACCCGCCACGACCAGGGCAGCGAATGCGTGACCCACCTGCGCTTCAAGGATGGCGCCGTGTGCGAGGAGCTGTCCGCGCGCGCCTGCGCCGGCTGCGCCCATGCGGCGCCGGGCTTGCTGCGCACGGCGCTCTCCAGCCACGCGGTGAGCCGCTACCGCGCCGGGACCGCGCGCGCCTTTGCCCGCCACAAGACCATCTTCGTGTCCGATTTCCTGCGCCGCCAGTTCCTGCGCACGCTGCCCGATGCGGATTTGTCGCGCGCGCGCGTGATCCACAACTTCATCGACTGCCGCCGGCTGGCGCGCCAGGCCGCCGGGGCCGGCAAGCCGGTGGCGGGCCAGGTGCTGGTGGCCGGGCGCATCGACGTCGGCAAGGGCTTCGGCGAATTCCTCGCCGCCACCCAGGGTCGCCTGCCGGCGGGAACGACGGTGCTGCTGGTGGGCGACGGCCCGCTGCGCGCCGGGCTCGAAGCGCGCTACGCGAGCGCGCAGGTGCGCTTCCTCGGCTGGCGAGCCAACCCGGAGGTGGCGGCGCTGACCGCCGCCAGCCATGTGTGCGTCGTGCCCTCGGTGTGGGAAGAGCCCTGCGGCACCACGATCCTGGAAGCGCTGGCCCTCGGCCGGCCCTGCCTGGCGCTGGCGCGCGGCGGCAATCCCGAACTGTCGGTGTACGCGTCCACCCCCGGCCAGTTGGGCCTGGCCCCGTCGATGGCCGGGCTGGCCGGGCTCCTGCTGAACGAACTGGCGCGGCCGGCACTGGCGCAGCCGCTGCCGGCCGCGTCCGGGATGGACGTCTTCCTTGCCCTACCCAAGATCCTGGAGTGTTATGCGCACTAGCCCACCCGGCAAGCCCATCTTTTCCATCGTCACCTGCACCTGGAACAGCGCCGCCACCCTGGCCGATACCCTGGCCTCGGTCCAGGCCCAGACCTGCCAGGACATCGAGCACATCTTTGTCGACGGCGGCTCCACCGACGCCACGCTGGAGATGATCGCCGCCTACCCGGGCAACAAGCGGCTGCTGCGCGACGTCCAGGGCGGCATCAGCCGCGCCATGAACCAGGGTATCGAAGCGGCCCGGGGCGAGATCGTCGCCCACCTGCACTCGGACGACTACTACAAGGGGCCCGAGGTCCTGGCCACGGTCAGGCGCGCGTTTGAACAGCAGCAGGCGGCCGGCAGGCCGGTGGAGTGGGTATACGGGAACATCCAGGTCCTGAAGGACGGCAAGATGGCGCCGCCGTATGCGATGCCGGCCTTTTCCTACCGCGCCCTGGTGTCGGGGCGCAGCGCGATCGCGCACCCGGCCGTGTTCGTGCGCAGGGCCGCCTTCGAGCGGGTGGGCATGTTCGACGAACAACTCAAGTATGCGATGGACATTGATTTATGGCTGCGCCTGGGCGCGGTGGCGCTGCCGGCCATGATCGACCAGCCGCTCGCGGTGTTCCGCGACCACGCCGGGAGCGTGTCCTCGAGCAACCGCCTCAAGGCGCGCCAGGAAGAATTCACCGTACGGCGGCGCCACATGGACAAGGCGCCGCTGGCCTTCGGCATCTACTGCCTGCGCTACCTGAAACGCCTGCGCGCGCTCCAGGCCGAGGCCCCGGCCGTTGCCTCGGCCTCATAGCCATTCCGACAACATTGCCGTTTTGTCTTTTCACGCCGCTTACGAGCATTAAATGCCTGCAAATAATATTCGGCAAAAGTTGGTGTTTTGTCGTGGGATTTCTGCGAAGCAAGTAAAAAATCTGTGATTTCTTTGGGAAAGTTGCCTGTGTTCAATTTCCTGTGGGGTAGGATTACTCCTGCCGAGCAGGCCAATGACGCAGGCCAGCAGCAGCTGGCGGCAGCTGCGGCGCACGTTCTCACGCCGTCCGGCGCCTTCGCCGTGGCACATGGATTTCAAGACTTTTTCTCGGAGTACCCGCAATGCAATTTCATCGGAAAGCCCTGGTCTGGGCCGCTGCTTTCGCCGCGCTGTTCGCGAGCGTCACCGCGCGTGCCGACTGGGTCCAGTCGACCGACCCGCTGGTCATCCAGGCCAAGCCTGAGATGAACCAGGTGCAGGCGCAGAATCCGCCCGGCTTCACCTGGGCGCGCCATGCCACCGGTCCGGCCAGCTACGAAGTCGAGATCACGCCGGTCGGCGGCACGCCGGCCAAGGTGGTCGTCGACCGCAACTGGCACCTGCCGACCAAGGCCCTGGCCCTGGGCAACTACACCTGGCGCGTGCGCCCGGTGGGCACCAACGACTGGTCGAGCGCGCGCAGCTTCTCGATCACCAGCAAGTCCACCGTGTTCGAAGTGCCCGACAACGCCACCCTGCGCAAGCGCATCCAGTCGAAGGCGCGCCCGCGTTCGCTGCCCGAATCGGTGACCCCGTTCTCGACCTGGAACTATGCCAAGCGCTCGCTGATGGAGCCCTACCTGAGCCGCCTGGGCAACGAAGTCAAGGCCCAGGTCACGGCCGTGCCGGCGCTGTCGGACGCGCGCTGGTCGATCGTCATCACCACGCCGCTGACCGCCGCCATGGCCAGCCAGCAGACCGACGTGCGCCAGCGCATCAACGAGGCGACCCGCCAGATGGAAGCGGCGGCGCTGATGTACCGCCTGAAGGGCGAATCGGTCTACCTGGCCGAAGCCCTCAAGCGCGGCGACGAGCTGGCCGCGCTGAACCCGCTCGGGCCGACCAGCTACGTCAACCAGGACCAGGCCACGCGCCAGATCGCCTGGGGCCTGGCCAAGACCATCGACCTGCTGGCCGGCGCGCTCGACGCGACCCGCAAGACGCGCTGGCTGGCCTCAATCAAGACCCGCAGCACCGAGATGTACAACAACCTGGCGGGCGACAACGGCCGCCTCGACCAGTACCCGTTCGACTCGCACGGCAACACCAGCCTGGTGTTCCTGGTGCTGATCTCGACCCTGACCCTGGGCGACATCCCGGACGCCGAGAAATGGTTCGACTTCTCGTTCCGCGCCTATTCGCTCTCGCCCAACCCGTGGAGCGGCCCGGAAGGCGGCTACGCCAACGGCACCGCCTATGCCGAGTACTCGGCCGGCTACCTGCTGGCCCTGTGGGACCCGCTGACCCACGCCAGCGGCGTGAACTTCTTCGGCAAGCCCTGGACCCTCGGTTTCCTCGATTTTGCGATGGAATTCACCCCGCCCGGCGCGCGCACCCACGCCTTTGGCGACGCCTCCGAGACCAAGCCCGACGCCCGCGTGTTCCGCGCCTTTGCCTCGCGCATGTGGTCGCCGCGCGCCGCCTGGTACGTGAAGAACACCAGCGGCATGGAAGACGCGATGTCGCTGCTGCAGGCCCAGTACCCGCTGCCGGTCACCGACACCAAGGTCTACCAGGCCCCGTCGAACTCGGCCTACTACCCGAGCATCGGCTGGGTCGCGATGCACAGCGACCTGGCCTCGCCCGCGCGCACCTCGGCCTTCTTCAAGTCCAGCCCGTATGGCTCCTTCAACCACAGCCACGGCGACCAGAACGGCCTGCTGTTGTCCGTCGCCGGCCAGCCGCTGCTGGTCAAGGCCGGCTGGTACGACTGGTACGGTTCGCCCTACTGGAGCGACTGGTACCACCAGACCCGCTCGCAGAACGCCATCACCTTCGACGGCGGCAAGGGGCAACTGGTGAACGGCTACCGCGAGCAGCTGCAGCGCAACGGCAGGATCACCGCCTTCACCGCCCAGCCAAGCTACGACTATGCCGAAGGCGACGCGACCCCGTCCTACGGTGGCCAGCTGACCATGGCCAAGCGCCAGGTCTGGCACCTGCGCAACGCCAATAACGCGATCCTGGTGCGCGACCGCCTGCAGAGCACCGTGGCCCGCAGCTACGAGTGGAATGTGCACACCCCGGCCATCATGGCGGTCGAGAACGAGCAGAACGTCAAGGTCACGGCCGGCGGCCAGTCGCTGTGCATCCGCTCGCTCAATACCTCGGCCAGCTTCGCCAAGTGGATCGGCCCGGGCGCCAAGGCCAACGTGGTGGAAGACCACGGCGCCTTCTATCTCAAGGCCAATGCCAACGCGGCCGCCGAATACCTGGTGCTGCTCGACGTCGGCTGCAAGAAACCGAGCGTGAATATCACGAGCGCCGGTGCGGTGCGTACCGTCACCGTCGGTGGGCAATCGGTCACCTTGAACTGAACGCTTTGCCCGCGCGCGCCGTGCTAGACTCGGCGCGCGACGACAGTCCCTCGCGGCTTGCGCCGCGGGGGATTTTTTATTGGGACTTGGCGATGAAACAGGTATTCCTGATCCATGCGCACAAGGACATGGACCAGCTCAATGCGCTGGTCGGCCAGCTGGACGATCCGGACTTCGTCGTCTACGTCCACCTCGACCGCAAGAGCGCGCTCGACCCCGCCGCGCTGCATCCGGCCGCGCGCGCGGTTGCCCGGCGCGTCGACGTGCGCTGGGGCGGGTGGTCGCAGGTGGCAGCCACCCTGGTGTCGCTGCGCCAGGTGCTGGCCGAACAGCCGGCCTTCGACAAGGTCCTGTTCCTGTCGGCCCAGGATTTCCCGCTGCTGCCCAATGCGCTGCTCAAGCGCGAACTCGAACGTTTGCGCGAGCACGAATTGCTGGAGACCGCGCCGATCCGCCCGGGCGACTGGAACGTGGCTTTCCGTTACCAGTATTTTTATCGCGAGGGCGGCGCTCGCCTCGAGCACCTGGCCTGCGGCCTGGCCAACCGCGCGCTGCGTGCCATGCAGCGCACGCGCCGCATGCCGGATGGCTTCGTGCCCCATGGCGGCTCGTCCTGGTGGGCGCTGTCGCGCGCCTGCGTGGCCGAGGTGCTGCGCCTGGCCGACGCCCATCCGCGCCTGCTGCGCTTCCTGCGCACGGTCCAGTGCCCGGACGAGATGCTGTTCCAGACCCTGGTCATGGGCTCGCGCTTCGCCGGGCGGGTGGTGCCGGACAATTTCCGCTACGTGCAATGGCCGGAGCAGGGCGCGCGCAACCCCAAGGTGCTCGACGCCGCCGACTTCGAGCGCATCCGCGCCTCCAACGCCCACTTCTGCCGCAAGCTCGACAGCCAGGCCAGCGCCGCGCTGCTGCCGCGCCTGGTGCAGTGGAAGGACAGCCGCGCCGCCTGAGCGAGCGCGGTGTGTTCTAGCGCATGTTCGCTGCGCTTTCCCGGGCTGTGAAGGCGCGCCGCTGCGCTAGAATCGGCGGGCATTCTCATCCCTGCGAGGCCGCATGCGCCAGAGCCTGTCGATTGCCTTCATCGTGCGCGATCCCTTGCCGCCGCTGCGCGCCGACCTCCTGACGCTGTTCGGCGCCGAGATGCCGCGCTACGGGGTGCACACCGAGCTGGTGGGGCAAGCTGGCGGCGGCGCCGCGGCTGCCTGGGCGGCGGGACATATGCACGCGGTGGGCAGCCTGCAGTCGCGCCTGGCCAGCGTGCTCTCGCCGTGGTGGGACTTGCGCGGCCTGCTGCGGGCGCGGCGCCGGCGCCGCCCGGATTGCATCCAGGTGCGCGACAAGATCGCCTCCGGCCTGCTCGGACGCATCGCCGCCCGCCTGCTGGGCGTGCCTTTCATCTACTGGATGTCGTTCCCGATCGTCGAAGGGTTTGACACGCGCCGCGACGAGATCGGCAGCCGGGGCAGGGGACCGGCCTGGCTGGCGCACACGCTGCGCGCGGCCGCCTCGCGCGTCGTTCTCTACCGCCTGGTGCTGCCCGGAGCGCGCCACATCTTCGTCCAGAGCGAGGCCATGGCGGCCTGGCTGGCGGCCAAGGGCTTTGCGCGCTCCCGCATGACGGCGGTGCCGATGGGCATCGACGCCGACGCCTTCGATCGCAGCCGGGTGGAAGCGGCGAGCGACCCGCGCCTGGACGGCCGCCGCGTCATCCTCTACCTGGGCCGCGTGGCCCGGGCGCGCCGCTCGGACTTCCTGCTCGACGTGGTGCAGGACCTGCAGCAGGACATCCCCGGCGTGCTCCTGGTGATCGCCGGCGACGCCGCCGCGCCCGACGACATGGCCTGGATGCGCGCCGAGGTATCTCGCCGCAGCCTCGCGCACCACGTGCTGCTGACCGGCTGGCTGCCCCAGCGCGCCGCGCTCGGCTATGCGGTGCGGGCCGAAGTCGGGCTGTCGCCGATCCCGCGCGGCGCGCTGTTCGACGTGTCCTCGCCGACCAAGCTGGTGGAATACCTGGCGCTGGGCATTCCCAGCGTCGCCAACGACATCCCCGACCAGCGGCTGGTGATCGACGAGAGCGGGGCCGGCCTGTGCGTCCCCATGGAGGTGCAAGCCTTCGCCGGCGCCGTGCGGCGCCTGCTGCAAGAGCCTGGCCTGGCCGCCGCGCTGGCGCAGCGTGGCCCGGCCTATGTCAGGCGTCACCGGACCTATGCTATTCTCGGCCGAATAGTTGCAGAAACATACACAAAAGTATTGCCAGGATTGAGCCGGCCGTGAACCGGAGAAGACCCAGCATGCATCGAATCGTGCGCGTGTCGAAGAAAACAGTGTTGTACTATTTAAAACACTTTCCTTTTTGCAAACTTTCATGCAGGGACCGGATGGCATGAAGCGGGTGCTGATGCTGGGTACCGACCTTGGAGGGCGCGGCGGCGTCGCCACCGTGGTGTCGTTGCTGCGCCAGGATGGCCTGTTCGAGCGCGAAGGCGTGCTCTACGTGCCGACCCATGTGGAAGGCACGCGCGCCGCCAGGGTGGGGGCGGCCTTGAAAGGCCTGGTGCGCACGCTGGCCTGCCTGGCGCGCCGGCCGGAGCTGGTGCATGCGCATGCGGCCTCGAAGGGCAGCTTCGTGCGCAAGTCGGTGCTGCTGGCGCTGGCGCGGGCGCGCGGCTGCAAGACGGTGTTCCACCTGCACGGCGCCTGCTTCGACAGTTTCATCGCCGGCGCGAGCCCGTCCATGCGGCGCTGGATCCGGCATACGCTGGAACACAGTTCAGTTGTCATTGCGCTGTCCTCGCGCTGGGCCGGTTTCCTGCGTGAATTCGCGCCGCGGGCGAGGGTGGTGGTAATTCCGAACTCGGTGCCCCTGCCGCCGATGGGCCCGGACCAGGTGCGGCCGGGCCGCATCCTGTTCCTCGGCCAGGTCGAGCCGCGCAAGGGCGTCATGGAGCTGGTGCAAGCGCTGGCGCTGCTGAAGGAGCGCTTCCCGCATGCGCAGCTGGCGATCGGCGGACAGGGCGAGCTGGAGCAGGTCGAGCGCCGCGCCCGCGCCCTGGGCGTGGCGGACCGGGTGCTGGCGCTGGGCTGGGTGACGGCGGAGAAGAAACAGCAGGAACTGGCGCGGGCGGCGATCTTCTGCCTGCCCTCGCATGCCGAGGGGCTGCCGATGGCCCTGCTCGAGGCGATGGCGGCCGGCAAGGCGGTCGTCACGACCGGGGTCGGGGGCATTCCCGACGCCGTGCGCGACGGCGACAACGGCCTGCTGGTGGCGCCCGGGAACGTGGAACAGCTGGCGGCAGCCCTCGGCAGGCTGCTGGCGGACGAGGACGAAAGCCTGCGCCTGGGGGCACGGGCGCGCACCACCATAGAAGAACAATTCGAGTCCGGCTTTGTGATCGGGCAATTATCGGCGGTGTATCGTCAACTTCGCAGGGCGGGGGAACAATGAACGCAACAGTGAGAATCGGATGGCTGGTGAACCGGCTGCGCTGCATGTCGGTGGCCGAGGTCGGCTACCGCGTGCGCCAGGCCGCTGCGACCAAAATGGGCCGCCGCATGGCCGGCCGCAGCGCCCCCGCGCCGCTGCCGCGCGCCCGCACCCTGGCCGTCCACGGCGCGCCCGCGTTTGACGCGGGCGAGATCGAGGCGCTGCTGCTCGATGCCGAACGGATCTGCGCCGGCCACGTGCTGCTGTTCGCCGAACGCCGCTTCGACGTCGGCGTGCCCACCGCCTGGAACCGCGACCCGGAAACCGGCGTCACCGGCCCGCTGCTGTACGCGGGCGACATCGCCATCACCGACCGCGAGCAGGTCGGCGACATCAAGCATGTGTGGGAACTGAACCGCCACCTGCACCTCGTGCGCCTGGCCCAGGCCTGGAGCGTGAGCGGCGACCTGCGCTGGCTGCATGCGCTCGAGCAGCAGCTGCGCAGCTGGCTGGCGCAATGCCCGCCGCTGACCGGACCCAACTGGACCAGCCCGCTGGAACTGGGCATCCGCCTGGTCAACTGGAGCCTGGTGTGGCAGCTGGTGGGCGGCGAGAACAGCCGGCTGTTTGCCGGCGAATCCGGCCACCAGCTGCGCGCCGGCTGGCTGGACAGCATCCACGCCCACTGCCGCCACATCGCGCGCCACCTGTCGCGCCATTCCTCGGCCAACAACCACCTGATCGGCGAACTCACCGGCCTGTACGTGGGTGCGCTCACCTGGCCCTGCTGGAAGGAATCCGGCGACTGGCAGCAGCAGGCGCGCCGCGAGCTCGAGCACGAGGCCCAGGCCCAGTTCTCGCGCGACGGCGTCAACCGCGAGCAGGCCTTCGCCTACCACATCTTTTCCAGCGAATTCCTGTTCGTGGCGGGGCTGGTGGGCCAGGCCTGCGGCCAGCCGTTCCCGCGCCCCTACTGGGCGTCCCTGCAGCGCGCACTGCGCTTCCTGCGCTCGGTGCGCGACGTCGGCGGCCATCTGCCGGCGGTGGGCGACGCCGACGACGGCTGCGTGTTCCGCCTCGACGCCACGGGCGGCGACCGCGCGGCCCAGCTGCTGGCGCTGGGCGACACCGTCTTCGGCGCGGCCGCCGACACCCATCCGGGCGTGCGCTGGCTGCTGCACGCGCTGCCCGGCAGCCGCCCGGACTGCGACCCGCACGAAGTCGACAGCGGCTGGGCCTTCCCCGACGGCGGCTACCTGCTGTTCGGCAACCACTTCGGCGAGCACCAGGAAATCAAGGGCATGCTCGACTGCGGTCCGCTCGGCTACCTCGGCATCGCCGCCCATGGCCACGCCGATGCACTGGCCCTGAACCTGTCGATCGCCGGCGAACCATGCCTGATCGACCCCGGCACCTATTCCTACTGGCAAGACCGGAAGTGGCGCGACTACTTCCGCGGTACCTCCGCCCACAATACGGTGCGCATCGACGGCCAGGACCAGTCAAGCAGCGGCGGGCGCTTCATGTGGCTGCGCAAGGCCGAGGCCCGAATCGAGCGCATGCCGAGCAGCCCGCACGAATTCGATTTCCGCGGCTCGCACGACGGCTACACCCGCCTGCCGGACCCGGTGCGCCACCTGCGCAGCGTGCGCTTCGACGGCGCCAGCAATACCCTGGTGGTGCGCGACGAAGTGTCGGCGCGCAAGCAGCACAAGGTGGAATTGTTCTGGCACTTCGCGCCGGAACTGGACGTGCGCCTGACCAGCCACGGCCTGTCGGTGCGCGGCCAGCGCTTCGTGCTGCAGATGCAGGCGCTAGGGGCCGACCTGCAGCTGGAACTGGTGCGCGGGGCCGAGAATCCGCCGCTGGGCTGGTGCTCGCCCAGCTATGAATCGAAGCGTCCGTGCGAAGTGCTCAGGATCACGACCGTATCGTCCGCCGTTCCGATCGAATGCAGGTTTACAATAACGTTCTTGCATTAACAAATAATTATTAGAAACCTTTACTCCAGGGAAATGTCCAATATGTTGATTTACCTCGTTGCCGGTGCCCGTCCGAACTTCATGAAGATCGCACCGATCGTGCGCGCCTTGCAGGCGCAGGAGGCGCTGAGCTTCAAGATCATCCATACCGGACAGCACTATGACCGCGAGATGAACGACGTCTTCTTCGAAGAGCTGGGCATTCCCCAGCCGGACGTGTTCATGGCCGCCGGCGGCGGCAGCCACGCCCAGCAGACCGCCAAGATCATGGTCGCGTTCGAAGAGCTGTGCATGGCCGAGCGCCCGGCCGCGGTGCTGGTGGTGGGCGACGTCAACTCCACCCTGGCCTGCTCGATCGTGGCCAAGAAGCTGGTAATCCCGGTCGCCCACGTCGAGGCCGGCCTGCGCAGCGGCGACATGGCGATGCCGGAAGAAATCAACCGCCTCGTCACCGACAGCATCTCGGACTGGTTCTTCGCCACCGAACCGGCCGCCGTGGAGCACCTGCGCCGCGAAGGCAAGAATGAATCGGCGGTGCACTATGTCGGCCACGTGATGGTCGACAACGTGCTGTACCAGGCCGAGAAACTCTCGCATGCCGACACCTCGGCCTTCGAGACCGCCGGCTTCAAGGCCGCCAGCCAGGCGGGGGGCGGGCGCTACGGCGTGGTCACGCTGCACCGCCCGAGCAATGTCGACGACCCGGTGACCTTCGCCCGCATCGCCGGCGCGCTGAAGGACATCGCCGCGGACTTGCCGCTGATCTTCCCGGTGCACCCGCGCACCCGCGCCAACATCGAGAAATTCGGCATCGACCTGGGCCCGAACATCACGCTGGCCGGCCCGCAGGCCTACATGGCCTTCCTCAACCTGTGGAAGGATGCGGCCGTGGTCCTCACCGACAGCGGCGGGCTGCAGGAAGAAACCACGGCGCTGGGCGTGCCCTGCGTAACCATCCGCGAAAACACCGAGCGCCCGGTGACGGTGGAAGAAGGCTCGAACGTGCTGGCCGGCACCGACCCGGAAGCGATCGTGCGCGAGGCGCGCAAGGTGCTGGCAGGGCAGGGCAAGCAGGGCCGCCGCCCGCATTTGTGGGACGGCAAGGCCGCCGAGCGCATCGTCGCCGTGCTGGCGAGCGAGCTGGGCAAGACGGTCCGGTAGCATGTAACTCTGCCTGGACCCGCCATGAGTGAGCGCATCATGCTGATGGGCTGCCAGGTCGATAACCTGAGCATGGAAGAGACCCTGGGAAAGGTCGAGGGTTTCATCGGGAGCGGCTTGCCGCACCAGCATGTGGTGGTGAATGTGGACAAGCTGGTGAAAGCCAGCCGCGATCCCGAACTGCGCCAGATCATCAACGCGTGCGCGCTGGTGAACGTGGACGGCATGCCGGTGGTGTGGGCCGCGCGCCTGCTCGGCAAGCCGCTCAAGGAGCGCGTGGCCGGGATCGACCTGTTCGAAGCGCTGATGGCGCGCGCCGCCGACAAGGGCTGGCGGGTGTTCTTGCTGGGCGCGCGCGAGGACGTGGTCGGCAAGGTGGCCGAGGTGTACACGCGCAAGTACCCGCGCCTCGTGCTGGCGGGGGTCCGCAACGGCTACTGGCAGGGCGAGGAAGAAGAAGAAGCGGTGGCCGAGCAGGTCCGCGCCAGCCGCGCCGACCTGCTGTTCGTGGCGATCAGTTCGCCGAAGAAGGAGCAATTCCTCGGCAAATACCAGGCCCGGATGCGGATTCCATTCGCGATGGGCGTCGGCGGCACTTTCGATGTCGCCATCGGCAGGGTCAAGCGGGCCCCGGTGTGGATGCAGAAGTCCGGGCTCGAATGGTTCTACCGCTTCCTGCAGGAACCGCGCCGCATGTTCCGGCGCTACTTCATTGACGACATGGCTTTTTTAAAGCTGTTGATCAGGGAAGCCCGCAAGGGCAGGCAGGCCAAACAGGGATAAAGGGCGGCCGCAGAAGCCGCTCCTGAAAAAAATGCATCGGCACCTGGCGCCGCCCCGCATTGGCCGGCGCAGGCGCCGTGCACGGCTGGTTTGCTGTGATTCATTGCGCGAATCAATAGCCCTTCATTAATACACATCACCTATCACAGAAAGCGAAACGACATGAAGATTCTGGTTACTGGCGGAATGGGCTACATCGGTTCGCATACCGTCGTCGAACTGCAGAACGCCGGCCATGACGTGGTCGTGGTCGACAACCTGTCCAACGCCGTGGCGTCGGTACAGGAGCGGGTACAGAGAATCACCGGCAAGCCGTTTACGTTCGAACTGGCCGATATCCGCGACCGCGCCGCCCTCGAGCGCGTCTTCGGCGCACACAAGGTCGAGGCCGTCATCCACTTCGCCGGCCTGAAAGCCGTGGGCGAATCGGTGGCGCAGCCGCTGCGCTATTACGACAACAACGTCAACGGCAGCGTGATCCTGTTCGAGACCATGGCGAAATTCGGCGTCAAGTCGCTGGTGTTCTCGTCCTCGGCCACCGTGTACGGCGACCCGGCCTCGGTGCCGATCCGCGAAGACTTCCCGCTGCAGGCCACCAACCCCTATGGCCGCAGCAAGCTGATGATCGAAGACATCCTGCGCGACCTGGCCAAGGCCGAGCCCGACTGGCGCATCGCGCTGCTGCGCTACTTCAACCCGGTCGGCGCCCATGAGAGCGGCCTGATCGGCGAAGAGCCGAACGGCATCCCGAACAACCTCGTGCCGTACATCGCCCAGGTCGCCAACGGCCAGCGCGACAAGCTGTCGGTGTTTGGCGGCGACTACCCGACCCCGGACGGCACCGGCCTGCGCGACTACATCCACGTGGTCGACCTGTCGATCGGCCACGTCAAGACCCTCGACCGCCTGGCCAAGGGGCCGGGCCTCGTCACCTACAACCTCGGCACCGGCCGCGGCAACAGCGTACTGGAAATGGTGCGTGCCTTCGAGGCGGCCAGCGGCCGCCCGATCCCCTACCAGATCGTGGATCGCCGCCCCGGCGACGTGGCCAAGTGCTACGCCGATCCGGCGCATGCGCGCGAAGAACTGGGCTGGACTGCCGAGCGTGATGTCGCTCAAATGTGCGCCGACGTATGGCGCTACCAAACCACAGCCAAATAATTCAATCAAAGGACAGTCTGATGAAAGCCATGATTCTCGCAGCAGGCAAGGGCACGCGTGTACGTCCGCTGACCTATGACCTGCCCAAACCCATGATCCCGCTGCTGGGCAAGCCCGTGATGGCCTACCTGGTCGAGCACCTGAAAAAGCACGGCGTGACCGAAATCATGGTCAATGTCAGCTGGCTGCACGAAAAAATCGAAGAATATTTCGGCGAGGGCGAGCAGTTCGGCGTCCAGATCGGCTATTCCTTCGAGGGCTATATCAAGGACGACGGCGAAGTCGTGCCCGAACCCATCGGCTCGGCCGGCGGCATGAAGAAAATCCAGGAGTTCGGCGGCTTCTTCGACGACACCACCATCGTGCTGTGCGGCGACGCCCTGATCGACCTCGACCTCAAGGCCGCCCTGCTCGAGCACCGCCGCAAGGGCGCGATGGCCACCGTCATCACCAAGGAAGTGCCGTGGGATAAAGTCTCATCGTACGGCGTGGTGGTCACCGACGCCCAGGGCCGCATCACCGAGTTCCAGGAAAAGCCCAGCGAGGAAGAAGCGAAATCCAACTTCATTTCCACCGGCATCTACATCTTCGAGCCGGAAGTCATCGACCTCATTCCTTCCGGCGTGTCCTTCGACATCGGCTCCGAGCTGTTCCCGCTGCTGGCCGAGCGCGGCCTGCCGTTCTACGCCCAGGGCCGCCCGTTCAACTGGCTCGACATCGGCACCATGAGCGACTACTGGGAAGTGCTGCAGACCGTGCTGACCGGCGAAGTCAACCACATGGACGTGCCGGGCATCCAGATCGAGCCGGGCGTCTGGACCGGCCTGAACACCAGCATCAACTGGGAAGGCACCACCATCGAAGGCCCGGTCTACATCGGTTCCAACGTCAAGATCGAAGCCGGCGCGCGCATCGTCGGCCCGACCTGGATCGGCCACGGCAGCCACATCTGCGAGGGCGCCGAAGTGGTGCGCAGCGTGTTGTTCGAATACACACGGGTGTTGCATGATGTAACATTGCATGAAATGATCGTTTTCAAGGATTACAGTGTCGACCGCAAAGGCGAGATGAAACACGCCTCCGAATACTCGTCCGAAGAATGGCTCAATGCGCGCGATCGCCGAAGCTCGCGCCGCAAAGATGTCGACCCCGACACCTGCAACGACACCGACAACATCAAAGAGAAAGCAAGCGCATGAAAATTTATCCCGTCATCCTCTCCGGCGGCGCCGGCACCCGCCTGTGGCCGCTGTCGCGGGCCGTGCTGCCCAAGCAGCTGCTGCCGCTGGTTGCCGACAAGACCATGCTGCAGGAAACGGCGCAGCGCGTGGCGGGCTGGCCCGGAGTGATGGCGCCGCTGGTCGTATGCGGCAACGACCACCGTTTCATGGTGGCCGAGCAATTGCGTGAAATTGGCATCACCCCGCTCGGCATCCTGCTCGAGCCGGTCGGCCGCAACACCGCACCGGCGGTGGCCGCGGCCGCGAACTACCTCAAGTCGATCGACCCGGAAGCGCTGATGCTGGTGCTGCCGGCCGACCACGTCATCGAGAACGGCGCCGCCTTCCGCGACGCCGTCGAACGCGCCGTGACTCTGGTCGGGCAGGGCGCGCTGGCCACCTTCGGCATCGTGCCCAAGTCGCCGGAAACCGGCTACGGCTACATCCGCCGCGGCGAAGCCGTGGCCCACTGCGGCGACTGCTACAAGGTGGCGCGCTTCGTCGAGAAGCCCGACGCCGCCACCGCCCAGTCCTTCCTCGACGAAGGCGGCTACTACTGGAACAGCGGCATGTTCATGTTCCACGCCGCGCGCTTCCTGGCCGAGCTGCAGGAACACGCGCCGGCCATCGCCGACGCCGCCGAAAAAGCCGTCAGCACCGGCTACCGCGACCTCGATTTCTGCCGCCTCGACGAATCGGCCTTCTCCGACAGCCCATCGGACTCGATCGACTACGCCGTGATGGAAAAAACCAGCCACGCCGCCGTGGTGCCGGCCGATATCGGCTGGAACGACGTCGGTTCCTGGTCGGCGCTGTGGGAAGTGCAGCCCAAGGATGCCAACGGCAATGCCCAGCGCGGCGACGTCTACCTCGACGGCGTCACCAATTCGCTGGTGCGCGCCGAATCGCGCATCGTGGCGGTGGTGGGCGTGGACAACCTGGTCGTGGTGGAAACCCAGGATGCGGTGCTGGTCACCCACAAGGACCAGGTGCAGCGCGTCAAGCAGGTGGTCGACCACCTCAAGTCCAAGTCGCGCACCGAGCACCTGCACCACACCAAGGTGTACCGCCCGTGGGGCCACTACGAGGGCATCGATGCGGGCGATCGTTTCCAGGTCAAGCGCATCACGGTGAAACCGGGCGAGAAACTCTCGCTGCAGATGCACCACCACCGTGCCGAGCACTGGGTCGTGGTCTCGGGCACGGCCCGCGTGACCTGTGGCGACAAGGTCAGCCTGCTGTCGGAAAACGAGTCCACCTACATCCCGATCGGCATGAACCACCGCCTGGAAAACCCGGGCAAGCTGCCGCTGCACATCATCGAAGTGCAGTCCGGCAGCTACCTCGGCGAGGACGACATCGTCCGCTTCGAGGACATCTACAAGCGCGCCTGATCACCCGGCTTCGCACACGGCCTGCCCTCCACTGGGCAGGCCGTTTTCGCTTGCGCGAGGGAACTGTGTGAACCTCCGTCCCGGCCCCGTTTTACAATGCGCCGACGAGAACAGAGCGGGAGGCCCTCATGAAACCGATCCTCGCGGCGGGTAGCTTGGCGTTCATCCTCGCTGGGCCGGCGCCGTCGGCGCAGGCCCAGGACGGCGCCTCCCTGCTCGATATCACCCTCTATGGCCAGCTCGAACGCTGGCTCGGCGCCGGCCCGCTCGACCTGCGCAATATCTACACGCGCACGGACGGGCACAACTCGCGCGATTTCCACGCCGCGGTCGACGGCGGCGGCATGACATTCACGCTGCTGCAAGTTAGCAATGACATTGGCAACAGCTGGATCATCGGCGGCTACAACCCGCAAAGCTGGTCGTCCACCGACGGCTGGCACGACACCCCGCGCGACTGGCAGCGCACCGCCTTCATCTTCAACTACACCGACCCGCAGGTATGGCGCCAGGTCGCCACCGGCAACATCCTGCCGAGCCGGGGCATGCGCCAGACCTTCAACGAACCCAACCACGGTCCCACCTTCGGCGCCGGCCCCGACCTGTTCGTCAACGACCGGCTCAATGCGGCCCTGTCCTGGCAGGTGAGCTATGGCGACGGCGCTTCGGAGGGCATGAGCATCATCGACGGCAGCACCGGCGGGCAATTGTTCCGCGTCGATGCGCTGGAAAGCTATTCGATCGCGCTGGTGCCCGAACCGGCCAGCACCGCCATGTTCGCCGCCGGGCTCGGCGTCGTGGGCTGGGCGGCCTGGCGCCGCCGCGTGCGCGCCGCCCCGCAACGGTAACAAAAAGGCAGGCTGTGGCATGATGGTGGCGGATCCCGGCTCCGCCACCCGACCATCCCGCGACCACGCCATGCCACCTGCGCGCCTGCTGTCCCGCCTTGTCCTGCTGTGCGCCGCCGGCGCCATTTCCGTTCCCGCCGCCGCCGCCCTCAAGCCCGAACAGCTGGCCATCGTCGTCAACGACGCCGACCCGTCCAGCGTGGCGGTCGCTGCCTATTACCGCAGCCGGCGCGGCATCCCCGCCGCCAACGTGGTGCACGTCAACATCCCCGGCAAGCCGCGCCGAATCGGCGCCGCCCGCTTCCGCCTGCTCAAGGAAGAGATCGACAGCCAGCTCGGCCCCGGCGTGCAGGCGGTGCTGATGGTCTGGACCGCGCCGTACGCGGTGGACTGCAACGCCATCACCGGCGCCTACACCCTCGGCTATGACGGCAGCCTGTGCAGCAAGACCTGCGCCGCCGGCCAGCCCAGCCCGTATTTCAACAGCCGCTCGGCGCGCCCGTTCACCGACCACGGCCTGCGCCTGTCGATGCTGCTGCCGACCGAGTCGGTGCAGGGTGCGAAAGACCTGGTCGACCGCGGCATCGCCGCCGGCTTTCGCACCGTGCCGGCGGGCGCCTACTACCTGGCCACCTCGGACAGCGCGCGCAATACCCGCGCCGGCTTCTTCCCGCGGCCGGGCCGGGTGCCGGAGCGGCGCCTGACGGTGACGGTGCTGCGGGCCGACGTGCTGGACGGCGCGCGCGACGTGCTGGTCTACCAGACCGGCATGGCCCAGGTGGCCGGGCTCGATACCCTGCGCTTCGTTCCCGGGGCGCTGGCCGACCACCTGACCTCGCTCGGCGGCGACCTGCTCGGCAACAGCCAGATGAGCAGCCTGCGCTGGCTGGAGGCGGGCGCCACCGCCAGCTACGGCACCGTCAGCGAGCCCTGCAACCACTGGCAGAAATTCCCGAATCCGACAGTGTTGTTGCGCCACTACCTTGCGGGAAATAGCGTGATCGAAGCGTATTGGAAAAGTGTCGCGTGGCCGACACAAGGTCTTTTTATCGGCGAGCCGCTGGCGGCGCCATATCGCGGACGTTAGCGGCAATTTGCCATGCATACTCAGCAGTAAGCAAGTTGTCTTGCTGTTCGTCAATAACTGGCAGGTTCCCTTGAATCTGTCTGTCATGAAATTGTCACTGGTTCAATTTACTATTCATTTTGCTAATGGTAAATTTCATTTTGCTAACGTCAACCACGTTCACCCAACCTGACCAGGACTCTTCATGAATATGCATGTTGCACCGATTTGCCCACCCGGGCGACTCACCGTGCTGGCCGCACTGCTCGCCGGCCTCGCCGCTCCCGCCTTGGCCGCACCCAGCCCGGTCGTCATCAGCCAGGTGTATGGCGCCGGCGGTAATACCGGCGCCAGCTGGAACCGCGATTTCATCGAATTGTTCAACCGTAGCACGGGGCCGGTGAGCCTGGCCGGATTGAGCGTGCAATACCAGGCGGCTGCCGCCACCAGCAACTGGGCCAACTTTACCGCGCTGCCAAACGTGACCCTGCAGCCAGGCCAGTATTTCCTGGTGGGTGCCCAAGGAGGCGCCAACGGCGCCGACATCGGGGCCGTGGATCATGCCACCACCTCGATCAATATGTCGGGCACGACCGGCAAGATTGCGCTGGCCGAGTCCACCACGCTGCTGACCGTCGCCGACGGTGGCGGCAAGCTGCTCGACCTGGTCGGTTTCGGCACCGCCAGCCGTTTCGAGGGTACGGCGGCGGCACCGGCGCCGTCGACCACCAAATCCATCCAGCGCGGGATGCTCGGCTGTACCGACACCGATGAAAACAGCACCGATTTCGCCGCCGAAGCGGTCGTCGGCCCGCGCCGCAGCTCGTCCGCTTTCAATGTCTGCACGGGCGGCGGCGATCCGACCCCGCAGCCGAAGCCGATCGCGACCTCCTGCCCAGCCAGCGCCACCGGCCAGCAGGGCACGGCCTTCAGCGCCAGCCTGAGCGCACGCGACCCCGACAGCATCGTCAACGCCGCCATCATCACCTCGGCCCCCGTGGCCGGCATTTCGCTGGCCAACTTCAGCGCCGCCGCGGCGGACGACGGTATCGCCAGCGTCAGCCTGGTGGCCGATGCCTCGGTCGCCACCGGCAACTACCCAGTGGCGGTGAAATTCACCAATAACGAATCGCAGGAAGCCAGCTGCACCGTGACGCTGAGCGTGAGCGGCACCCTGACCATCCCCGAGATCCAGGGCAGCGCCGCCACCAGCCAGTACAAGAACACGGTCCAGACCACGACCGGCGTGATCACCGCCAAACTCCCGGCCGGCGGCTTCTTCATCCAGGATGCCAGCGGCGACGGCAATCCGGACACCTCCGACGCGCTGTTCGTGTTCGGCGCGAATACCACTGCGGCCGTGGGCGACCTGGTGCGCGTGAGCGGCACCGTCATCGAATACACGCCAACCGGCGCCACCCGCTCGTATACCGAGCTGAGCAACGTGACTGCGGTCACCCGCGTCGGCCCCGGCGGCACCGTGGCGCCGACCAACATCACGCTGCCGAACGCCGACCTGGCGCGCTTCGAGGGCATGCTGGTGCGCTTCGCGGGCGAGCTCACCGTCAACCAGAATGCCTACCTCGGCGAGCGCGGCGAACTGACGCTGTCCAATGGCCGTCGCGAACTGCCGACCAACCGCTACCTGCCCGGCTCGAGCGACGCGATTGCGCTGGAAGCGGCCAATGCGCGCAACGTGATCGTGCTCGACGACGGCATCTTCACCACCCCGGCCCAGGTGCCTTACCTGTTCGCCGACGGTACGGTGCGCGCCGGCGACAGCGTCAGCGACCTGACCGGCGTGCTCGACTTCGGCGCGATCGGCGGCGGCGGCGCGGCCTTCAAGCTGCAGCCGACCGAAGCGCCGGTGTTCTCGCGTACCAACCCGCGTACCGATGGTCCGGTGCTCAAGGCCGGTAACCTGAAGGTCACCAACGCCAACGTGCTGAACTTCTTCACCACCTTCACCAACGGCGGCGACGCCTGGGGCGGGACCGGCAAGGGTTGCACCGTCGGCACCACCACCCGCGCCAGCAACTGCCGCGGCGCCGACAACATGGCCGAGTTCGAGCGCCAGCGCGACAAGATCGTCGCCTCGCTCAAGGCGATCGATGCCGACATCGTGGGCCTGAACGAAATCCACAACAACGGCGACATCGCGGTCACCTACCTGGTCGACCAGCTCAACGCGGCGTATGGCAAGACCACCTATGCGGTCGTGCCCAAGCCGGCCGCCACCGGCACCGACGCGATCCGCGTGGCGATGATCTACAAGCCGGCGGCAGTCTCGCTGGTGGGCGGTGCGCTGTCCGATGGCGACGAGGTCAATAACCGCCCACCGATGGCCCAGACCTTCAAGGCCGCCAACGGCGCCAGGTTCTCGATGGTGGTCAACCACCTGAAATCGAAGGGCGGCTGCGGCGGCTCCGGCCCGGGCGACTCCGACAGCGGCGACGGCCAGGGTTGCTGGAACAAGACCCGCCTCGAGCAGGCCCAGCGCCTGGTCGGCTATTTCATCCCGCAAGTCGTGGCCGCTTCCGGCGACCCGGACGTGCTGGTGATGGGCGACCTGAACTCGTACGGCTTCGAGAACCCGATCACCTACCTGACCTCGAACGGCCTGGTCAACGAGATCGAACGCCATGTGCGCCCGAACGGCATGGCCTACTCGTACATCTTCGGCGGCCTCAGCGGCTATCTCGACCATGCGCTGGCCAGCACCTCGCTCGACCCGCAGGTGGCCGACGTGGCCGAGTGGCACAACAATGCCGACGAGCCGGAAGCGATCGACTACAACCTGAACGACAACGCCGTGGACCCGTACATCAAGAACGCTTATCGCGCGTCGGACCATGACGCGGTGGTGGTCAGCCTGAACCTCACGCCGACGTTTGCCGACATCACCGGTTCGGTGAAGGTCGCACGCAGCGGCTTCACGATGAGCCGCGCCACCGGCAAGTACAGCGGCACTGTGACCGTGACCAATACCAGCGGCCAGGCCCTGAACGGTCCGCTGCACTTCCGTCTCGACGGCCTCACTGCCGGCGTGACGCTGGACAACCGCAGCGGCATGCAGGGCGGCGCGCCCTACGTCACGTTGCCGAACGCCAGCCTGGCTGCGGGTGCGTCGATCACGTTCTCGACCGTATTTACCAACTCGGCGAAGCTCATCATCAACTACACCTCGGCCTTCGTGTCGGGCACCTTCTAAACTAGGGATCAACCAATGTTCAACATGAAATCCGTCTTCCTGCGCGCGCTGCTGGCGCTGTCGCTGGCGATCGGCGTTGCGCCGGCCTTCGCCGGGCCCACCTACAAGGTGTCGTTCGATACCTCGACCTACAGCGGTCCCGGTTTCCTCGACCTGCAGTTCCTGTCCGGCGGTTTCGCCGGCCTGTCCTTCGCCAATGTCAGCAACCTGAGCGGTGACTTCGGTACTGCTGTCCTCGACAATGCCACGGGCGACCTCGCCAGTGGTTTCCGGATCGCCAACGACAGCGGCTTCAACGCCGTCTACCTGCAACTGCAGCTCGGCGGCATGTTCAGCTTTGACGTCAGCTTCGACGGCGCCGACCTGAGCGACGGCATCACCTTCAGCGCCTCGCTGCTCGATGAAAACGAGATCAACCTGTTTGGCGACCTACCGCTGGTCATCATCGACCTTTCCCCGGGCGTGCCACCCGTGCTCGGCCCGTCACCGGGAGCCGAGGTGGCGGTGGTGCCGGAGCCTTCCGACGCGCTGCTGATGCTGACCGGCCTGGCCTTGCTCGGCTTCACGCTGCGCCGCCGTTCGCTGCGCTGAGCGACGATAGGCGGCCCCGGGCCGCCATCAAAAAAACACACTATGCCGCAGGCGGCTGGTGTGTTTTTTTTATGGGACAGGCAGTGCGCCGGAAACGGCGCCAGGAGTCAGCTCTGCTCGGTAGTGGCCGCGCGGCGCATGGCGTCGACCCGGAAGGCTTCGGCATTGCCGTCGATGATGCGCAGGCCGGCGCAGCCGTCGGCGGCGCAGTCCGGTGCAGGGTTATTCCGGCCGGGTGCGGCGGCAAACGCCGGGCTAGTGGCCAGGCTGGCGGCGCTGCTATTGGTGCCGGCAGCCGCTACCGCCACGCTGACGTGTACCGTCAATTCGAGACGCATCGGGCCCTGGACGTCCTGCGAGCCTGCGCCGCAGGCGGCCAGGAGGGCGGAAATAGTGATGATGGTGATGGTGTGAAGGCTGGAGAAGTTCATGGTCGGTGTAAAGGAAACTCGTCAGTAACGATTTATATTGTAGTAGGTAAATCTTTCCACTGATCAAGTTATCGATTCCGAGAGTCGATTGTTGCAGCACGCTGTCGCTGTTCCGTATGCTTTTACCTCCGGTAAAGTTTTCGATTGCATAACGTGATTCGCTTGACCACGTTCGGGCAAGAAGGGAAGATAACGCTATGCAAAAATTCCTCCTTGTCTTCTTGCTCACCTGTGCCGGCTGTACTACCGAGGCCCGGGATCCGGCGCGCGCAACCGCGCCGCAAACGCCTGCCGCGACGGCGCCGGCCGTGTCGGCCAGCTCAGCGGACAGCCTGGCGCGCTTGCGTGCCATGGTGGCGGACACCACGTGCACCCTCCCGGAGCACTGCCAGACGGTCCCGGTCGGCGCCGTCGCTTGCGGCGGCCCGCAGGCTTACCTGCCGTTTTCGACCTTGCGTGTCAACGCAGGTGAAGTGCTGGCACAGGGCGAGCGCCACAAGGCCGCACGCCAGGCCGAGATCAAGGCAGGCGGCCTGATGTCCAGCTGCCGCTACCTGCCGGACCCGGGCGCTGTCTGCACCAGCGGTGCCTGCCAGCTCGGCGGTTCATCCGCTGCAGCGCAGTGACCTGGAGCACAAGACATGACGATTAAACCGTTTCTCTGCCCCGGCCTGCTGGCGAGCCTCGCGGTGCTGGTCATGGCCAGCGCCTGCGCCCGTAACCCGCCGGCGCAGGCCCCTTCCTCCAGCGCTTCGCTGATGGATAAAATCCGCGCCGAGGTCGGCGATGCCGCCTGCGAAGGGCCGCAGGACTGCCGCAGCATTGCGATCGGCGCAAAGCCGTGCGGCGGGCCGGACGGCTACCTCGCCTGGTCTGCCAGGCGCAGCGACGCAGTGCGCCTGCGTGCGCTGGTGGACCAGTACGCGGCCGCGCGCAAGGACGAAAACCAGCGCGCGGGCGCCAATTCCACCTGTGTGTTCGAAACCAATCCCGGCGTGACCTGCCTGCAGGCCCGCTGCACCCTGCGCGCGCGCGGGCAGGGCAGCGTGCCGGACAACGACGCCTGAGCACGATCCCCATGCCAGCCGATTTCATCGAGATGTACGACGGCGCGCTCGACCGCGCCACCTGCCAGGGCTGGATCCAGCGCTTCGACGCGAGCGGCCAGGCGCAGCGGGGCCAGACCGGCAGCGGCGTCGATGTAACGATGAAGGACAGCTGGGATATCCAGCTCGACCGCACGCCTGGCTGGAACGATGTCAGCCTGGGCCTGAACGGGGCTGTCCTTGCCTTCTTCAAGCAATACCTGCGGCGCTATGCCCATGTCGCGCTGGCGCCTCTGCAATTGAAAATGCAGGATCCGGCCAGCGGCCAGCTGGTCCTGCTCGACGCTGGCGGCGTGGCCCGGCTGCCGGACGAACTCCTGACCGGCCTGGTCGCCAAGGTGTTCCGCTTCGGCAGCATCAACATCCAGAAGTATGTGGCCAACCAGGGTGGCTATCCGTACTGGCACTGTGAGCAATATCCGAAGCTGGACCAGGGCGAGGCCCTGCATCGCGCGCTGCTGTGGACCATCTACCTGAACGACGGCTTCGACGGTGGAGAAACCGAGTTCCTCTACCAGGAACGCAAGGTCAGGCCGCGCACCGGCAGCCTGCTGATCGCCCCGGCCGGCTTCACCCATACCCATCGCGGCAACCGTCCCACGGGCGGCGACAAGTACATCGCCACCAGCTGGATCCTGTACCAGCGCGCCGAAACCCTGTTCGGCGGCTGAGCCGCCCGCCTTCCACCCCCCCATCAATGAAAATGGGCCGCGTCACCTTGCGGTGACGCGGCCCGCGTCAGGCGCCGTTTCCGGCACCTTCATGCAGCCAGGCGTTAATCCAGGGCAGCTGCCTGCACCGGCTTCGAGCTTTGCGACAGCGGCACCGGATCGTTGGTCTGCACATCGACCACCGTGGTGCCCGATGCGACACCGCCGACCTTGTAGGTCGCGGCGCCCAGGTAGCGCTGGCCGGTGGCCAGGCCGGACCAGCTGAAGCCGACCGAGGCGGTGCCGCCGAGATAGGCAGTGGCTGGAGCGAGCACCTTGAAGTTGCCGCCGACGTCAGCAGGCGACACGATCCACGACGACAGGGTGACCGTGGTCGACGGACGGGTTTGCTTGTTGTATGCGACCACGCACACCTTGTAGGTCCCGGCCGCCGGGTTGCGCAGCGTGACAGCCTCGTTCGAGCCTTCGTTGCCGCTGCTGCCGACAACAACATTGCCCGACGTCAGGACCACCAGGTCGATGTCGTCCGACGCGCCGGGAATCGCAGCAGCCGAGGTGTCGGCGTCGTACAGCGAGAAGCGCGCCGCCAGCGTACCTGCCGGAACCGTGACGTTGGTGACCCGGACTGCTGGCGACAGGGTGGTGGCCGTGCACAGGGTCGTCTGGTTCGCCGTGCTGACGCTGTTGAACGTGAAGCTGTTGCGCGTTGCCGCCTTCAGGCCAGCCTTGTCGATCGACATCGGCCCAGCGAAACCGGTGCCGATGGTCATGATCTTGCTACCGCTGGTCGCTTCGCTGTACACCGTGTCCGGCGCGGAGATCGCGGTGCCTCGGGCGCTGACAGGAATGCGCACGTTGTGGCCTTGTCCATCGGACAGGGTCAGGTTGCCAAAGCCCCAGACGTTCATTGGCTTCGCGGTGCGGGTCAGCTTGACGCTGAAGGTCTGGCTGGCGCCCGGAGCGATCGTGAAGCTCGACGGCGTCACCACGCCGTCGTAGCCGTCCATGGTCACGCTGGCATTGTAGGTCGACGAAACCTCGCTGACGTTGGTGACGGTACGGCTGACCGTGGTGGCGCCGAGCAGTGAGGCGATGGTGATGGACGGCAGGTTCAGGGCCGTATCCTTCAGCGTGCCGATGCTCTTGCAAGTCGCGGCACTGTAAAGCTGCGCATTTGGCGCGGTGAAGCCGCAGCTGAGGCGAGCATAGTCGATCGCGCCGGCATCGAATACCAGGCCTGGATCGCTGGCGCCGTTTGGCGCCACGTGGCCTGCGCCCTGGCCGAACGGCGTGTTGCCGGCCGCGGTGGCACCGACAGTCCATGGCAGGGCGGTCGTCACGCCGTCGGCCAGCAAGTCGTTGGCCGAGGTCATGATCGCCGAGCGGATCATCGCTGGGGTCCAGCCTGGATGCTGCTGCTTGAGCAGGGCTGCCACGCCGGCGATGTGCGGGCTTGCCATCGAGGTGCCCGACAGCAGGCCGGAGCCGGTCTTGGTGGTCGAACCGCCCGCTTTCAGCGCCGTCACTTCAGCGGCCGTGGTCGTTGGCGTCAGCGCTGCGACGATGCTGACGCCCGGCGCTGCAATGTCGGGCTTGAGCATGCTGTTGTTCGACACGTTCGGGCCGCGCGACGAGAAGCCGGCCAGGAACGGCGCAGGGGTATCGAGGAATACCTGCGCTTTCGTCAGTTCGGCGGTCGGGGCCGTACTGGCGGCAACGTAGGCCTTGAGGGCCAGGCCGTCGGCCTCGTTGATGTGAACCGTCGGCACCGCATGCACCTCGGCCACCAGTCCGGTGCCATTGTCGGCCAGGACCATGCCGGCGCCGCCGGCCGCCAGCACTGCGGCGCTCTTGTTGACGCGCGGACTGTTGCCGCGGTCGCAGATGACGATCTTGTTCGCAACCAGGGCCGGGTCGAGCGCAGCCATCGACGAGGCGGTGGTGCCGGCCGGGAAGTTGGGGAAGTTGGTCTGGCCGGGCGTGGTGCGGTCGGCCTCGGTGTAGCACAGGCGGCGCGCCATCTGGTCTTCTGGACGCAGTGCCTCATACGCGATGGTGCCGGCGTAGCGGGCATCGATGACCGCGGCGCTCGGCAGCGGGGCCAGGTTCAGCGACGCGCCGCGATAGACGGTGCCGTCGCCTTCGATGACGTTGGCGCCGGTGCTGCGGTTGTGGGTCGATGCCGCCACCGTCGTGATCCACGGCCCCAGGTTGGCGGACGGACCGGTGACCGGGCCGGCATTGCCGGCCGAGGCGGCGACGAAGATGCCGGCGTTGGTGGCATTCAGGAAGGCCACCTGCTGCGCGTCGGTAATATTGCCGCCGCCCGCGGTCGGGCCGATCGAGTAGTTGATCACATCGACGCCATCGGCGATCGCCTGGTTGACTGCGGACACCACGGCGCTGCTGGCGCAGCCGCCGTTGGTGGCCGTGGTGCCGGTGAAGCAGACCTTGTACATGGCCAGGCGGGCGCGCGGCGCAATACCCCCCATGTTGCCGTAATCAATGCCGGCGACGCTGACCGGCACACCAGAATTGCCGCCCGCGGTCGACAGCGTGTGCGAACCGTGGCCGCCGCCGCCCTGGGCCGTACCGTCGCGGCCGGACAGGAAGTCGCCGGCACTGATGGGCGCGTTGGCGGCGATAAACGAGCGAATGCCGATCAGCTTGTTGTTACAGTTGGCGGCCGTGATGCCGGGCTTGATCTCGCAGCCGCCTTTCCACTTGGCCGGCACGGGGCCGTAGGCCGGGGTGCCGCTTGGATCGTGGGTCGGCGCACCGTTGCCGTCGACGCGGTCGGCGAAGCTGGGGTGTTCCGGCCACACGCCGCTGTCGAGCATGGCGATGATCATCCCTTCGCCGGCGCTGCCCTTGCCGCCGACCTTGCTCCACAGGCCGTCGGCCTGGTCCAGGCCGAGGAACGCCGGGGTGCTGGCAGTGTGCAGTTGCTGCATCTCGTCGGCCTGGATGCTCAGCACGCCGGTATTCTTCTTCAGGGCACGGACCTCGGCATCGGTCAGCATGGCGGCGAAGCCGTTCATCGCGAGGTCGTAGCGGGCCGTGATGTTGGCCGGGTCGATTGTCGCCAGCACTTGATTCTGTTTCTGTGCCAGGTAGGCGATATAGTTCTGGACGTGGGTGGCGCCGATGTCGAGGTGGTCGCCTGGCGCAGGCTTGGTTGCCGGCAGGCCGGCGATGCCGCCTTCATACGAGGCCGCCGCCGCCGCCGGCAGCTGGACGATATAGGAACGGCGTACTTCCTGGGCATTCGCGTTGAAGGCGATGCTGGCCACCAGCGTCATGACGGCCAGCGAAATTGGGCGAAGAGTCTTGTTCATTGTTGAGATCCCGGCAATAGCGTATTGGATGGTGAATCAGACCGACTTGCGGCGGCGGGCGCCCAGCATGCCCATCAGGCTCAGGGAAACGAGCGCCACGGTGCCCGGTTCCGGAACGAAGGCCAGGTTGTCGACCGCGAATTGGGCCTGGTTGCCGGCCGGGTTCACGCAGTCGCCAAGGCCGTCGTACAGGCAGGCGCTGAAGGTGACTTCACTGAAGGCGCCCTGGCTGAACGTGTTGCCGAAATTCCAGCGCGTAAAGGTGTAGTCGCCGCCGGCGTTCTGCAGGGAGAAGTCGCGCGAAGCTGTGGTGCCGTCATTGGTCATCAACATTAACTTGCCGACAGAGAAGTTCAGCACCATGTCGATAGGCAACACGAACCCGAAATCGATGCTCGACAGGCCGAAGGTGTTGCCGCTTAACAAACTGAAGCTGAAGCCGCCATCGTTCAGCGCGGTATAGTAGTTGGTGCTGTTGCCGGCAGGGCAAACTGCCAGATCGCAGCTCGATGGGTCCCGGCCGTTGATCAGGGCGCCGTCGAAGCCGCCCTGTCCGCGCACCGTGATTTGCTGGTCATCATTGACGAGTTGCTCGCCATTGGTATAGATGCCTGGCAAAAACGTTTCAAATGTCACCACACCAGCCGAAGCAGAAGCACACGCCGAGGCAATCGCTGCCATGACCGCCAATTTCACAAACTTCTTCATCCCATGCTCCCTTGTTATTGTACGAATGCCTGAGGTCCCGACCCGTGCTGCAAGCGACGGGGCGTGGCCGCTCTGAGTTTTTTCCGCTACCTAATTATTTCCTAGGTTGTCATGGAATATATCAAAGGAAATAATTTTCTTGTAAAAATTTTCATTTAAGAAAATCTTGAATTTGAATGAAAAATCTGAATAATATTTGTTTTTCACTAAGAAATATCGAGATCGGGTAGCGCCCGCCGCTGCAGCAATTTCGCGACAGTTGACCTGCAAGCATGATCGAGGATCACTTTTTACAGAGGGCAATATTTGTATATTTCCTTGTGCCAATTGTCTGCACAAATAGGTCTCGGCGGTAATTGCTTGGAAGCCAATAACTTACGTTGTGATATCAAGCAAGAAAAATTTGTCGCCTGGACTTTCGCTGTGGTAGCCTTTCACCAAATTTTGTTGCTTGCAACTGTGTCGGGCTGGCTCAAGCGCGCGCCTGGAATACGATTAACATGAGCACCCGAAGGAGCATGGCGAATGGCTGAGGTAACTTTCCGTAACCGCGAGGCGCAACGCGGATTCACGCTGCTCGAACTGCTGGTCGTGATCGTTATCATCGGCCTGCTCGCCGCCTATGTCGGCCCGAAATATTTCTCGCAGCTGGGCAAATCCGAAGTCACCGTCGCCAAGGCCCAGATCGACGCCTTCGACAAGTCGCTCGACACCTACCGCCTCGACACCGGCCGCTATCCGGCCACCGAGGAAGGCCTGAACGCGCTGATGACGGCGCCGCCGAGCGCGGGCGCCAAATGGAACGGCCCTTACCTCAAGAAGGGTGTGCCCCAGGATCCGTGGGGCCGGGCCTACCAGTACCGCGCGCCGGGCACCAAGGGCGAGTACGAGATCCTCTCGCTCGGCAAGGACGGCCAGCCGGGCGGCACCGGCGACAACGCCGACATCTCGTCGCAATAAGTTTCCTCCCATCTCCCTTCAGTCAAGCCGGGCACGTTCTTCATGCAGTTTGCCGTACGCACCCTTGCGCCCGACATGTCGATCTCGCGCGTCGTCGTGGATGCCGCCAGCGCCCTCGAGGCGCGCCGCCAGGTCGAGGCGCGCGGCCTGTTCGTCAGCGCCGTCGAGCCGGCACGCGCCGGCCTGTCCCCGTTCGCCAGGAAGCAGGGCGGCAAGCTCAATATCGTCCTGTTCAGCCAGGAGCTGCTGGCCCTGCTGAACGCCGGCCTGGGCATCGTCGAGGGCCTCGAGGCCCTGCTCGAAAAGGAAGCCAGCCCGGGCCCGCGCGGCGTGCTCGAACGCCTGCTCGGCGGCCTGCGCGAAGGCAAGCGCCTTTCCGCCGTGCTGGCTGCCCAGCCGGAGCTGTTCCCGCCGCTGTACGTGGGCATCGTGCGCGCCGCCGAAGGCACCAGCGACCTGCCGCGCGCACTGACGCGCTACATCGATTACCAGCAGCGCATCGACACCGTACGCGGCAAGATCGTCAGTGCCTCGATCTACCCGGTGATCCTGCTGATGGTGGGCGGCGGCGTGAGCTCCTTCCTGATCGGCTACGTGGTGCCCAAGTTCGCCGAGGTCTACCAGGGCGCCGGCCGCTCGCTGCCGTGGATGTCGCAGCTGCTGCTCGACTGGGGCCAATTCGCCTCCAGCCACGGCAGTGCGATCGCGGTCGCCGCGCTGCTGCTCATTACCGCTGCGGTGGCCGGCGTGCGCCACCTGCTGCGCAGCGGCGGCGTCGCGCGGCTGCTGGCGCGCCTGCCCGGCATCGGCGAGCGGGCCCGCATCTACGAACTCTCGCGCCTGTACCTCACGCTCGGCATGCTCAGCGAAGGCGGCATCACCATCGTCAATGCCATCGAGACCGTGCAGCCGATGGTGTCCGGCGCCCTGCGCCGCGGCCTGGCCAGCGCGCGCGCCGCGGTCGAATCGGGCCAGCCGCTGTCGACCGCCTTCGAGGCCAACGGCCTGACCACGCCGATCTCGCTGCGCATGCTGCGGGTGGGCGAGCGCACCGGCGACATGGGCCCGATGCTGACGCAGTCGGCCGCCTTCTACGACGGCGAGATATCGCGCTGGATCGATCGCTTCACCCGCACTTTCGAGCCGCTCTTGATGGCGGCCATCGGCCTGGTGGTGGGCGCCATCGTGGTGCTGCTGTACATGCCGATCTTCGACCTGGCCGGAGACATGTCTTGAGCGGCTTGTTCGAACCCGGCCTGCTGGCCCGTGCCCGCGCTCTGGCGGCCCAGTCGCGCCGCGGCCTGGTGGCCGAGCTGGAAGGCTTGACCGGGCAGGAGCCGCGGAAAATCGTGCGCGAACTGGCCGCGCCGTTCGCGCTGCCGGTGCTGGAAACCGCGGCCATGCTGGCGCACACGCCGGCTTTCGACCTGCTGCCGCTGGCCGGCGCCATGTCGCGCCACTGCGTGCTGCTGCGCGAGCCTTCCGGCCGCCTGGTCGGCGTGCTGGCCGACCCCTTCGACCTCGACCTGCAGACCTGGCTCAGCGCCCAGGCGCGCGCCACCGCCAGCCGGCCGCTCGACCTGTGCCTGGCGCTGCAGTCCGACATCCAGGCCTACCTGTCGAAGCAGGAAGAATCCGCGCGCGCCGTGGACAGCCTGGTCGGCGGCGGCGTCGACGCCCGGCGCGACGGCAAGGCCAACCAGGTGCTGTCCTTCGCCTCGGTGTCGGAAGCGGGCAGCCCGGCAGTCAAGCTGGTCAACTCCACCCTGTACGACGCGCTCAAGGCAGGCGCTTCGGACATCCACCTCGAAAGCACTGCCGGCGGCCTGGCGGTCAAGTACCGGGTCGACGGGGTGCTCGACCATGCCACCACCGTGGGCGGGGTCGAGCTGGCCGAACACATCATCTCGCGCCTGAAGGTGCTGGCCGAGCTCGATATCGCCGAGCGCCGCATCCCCCAGGACGGCAGCTTCCGGGTCGAGTCCGGCGGGCGCGACATCGACCTGCGGGTGTCGATCATGCCGAGCATCCATGGCGAGGATGCGGTGATCCGTATCCTGGACAAGCGCGCCATGATCGAATCCTATGGCGCGCTCACGCTCGAGGCCCTCGGCTTCGACGCGCCTTCGCTTGCCACCCTGCGCACGCTGGCGCAAGAAGCCTACGGCATGCTCCTGGTGACGGGGCCGACCGGCTCCGGCAAGACCACCACGCTGTATGCGGCCCTCACTGAAATCCACAATGGCCGCGAGAAGATCATCACCATCGAAGACCCGGTGGAATACCAGCTGCCGGGCATCCTGCAGATCCCGGTGAACGAAAAGAAGGGCCTGACGTTCGCAAAAGGCCTGCGCTCGATCCTGCGCCACGACCCGGACAAAATCATGGTCGGCGAGATCCGCGACCGCGAGACCGCCGAGATCGCGGTGCAGTCGGCGCTCACCGGCCACCTGGTGCTCACGACCGTCCACGCCAACAACGTGTTCGACGTGTTCGGCCGCTTTACCCACATGGGCATCGATCCCTACGCCTTCGTGTCGGCCCTGAACGGCATCTGGGCCCAGCGCCTGATCCGCATGAACTGCCCGCACTGCGCCGCCCGCTATGACCCCGATGCGCTGGAACTGGCCTCGGTTCACCTGGAGCGCGAGGAAGTGGCGGACTACGTCTTCATGCGCGGCAAGGGCTGCGGCGACTGCCGCGGCACCGGCTACCGCGGGCGCCGCTCGATCGCCGAGATCCTGACCCTGAACGACGAGATCCGCGAGCTGATCGTCGACAAGCAGCCGATCCGCCGCATCAAGGCCGCGGCCTACGCCAACGGCACCCGCAGCCTGCGCCTGGCCGCACTGGACCTGGTCAAGCGCGGCGCCACCACCATCGATGAAATCCGGCGGGTGACCCTGCATGCGTGACTGGCCACTCCTGCGCCTAGGGCAATCCCTGCGCCTCGGCATCGCCGCCGATGGACTGGCGCTGCTGCGCGTTGGCGGCTGGCCGAAGGCTGGCGTCGAGGTGCTGGCGCTGCAGCCGGTCGAGGCGGGCGCGCCGGACGCGCTGGCGATCGGCCTGCGCGCCCTGCTGCTGGAGGCGGCGCCGCGCGGCTGGCCGCTCAGCGTGGTGCTGGCGGACGAGCTGGTGCGCCTGTGGCAGGTGCCGCCGCCGGCGGGGGCAGCGCGCATCAGCGACCTGCAGGCCGCCGCCGCGCTGCGCTACCAGGCCCTGTTCGGCACGCTGCCCCAGGACTGGCGCCTCAGCGCCGACTGGGACGCTGCGCGTCCCTTCCTGGCCGCCGCCGTGCCGGAAAGCCTGCTGGCGCTGCTCGAAGGACTGGCCCGCGAACTGCGCCTGCCCCTGGTGGAAGTGGCGCCCCAGTTCGTCGCCGCCCTGAATGCCTGGCGCCGCGCGCGCCGGCCCGGCGCCTGGTTCGGCCTGGTGCACGGCGGCGTGCTGTCGATCGCGGCCTACGAAGGCGCGGCGCTGGCCGCGGTGCGCACCGCGGTGATCCCCGCCGGCGCCGACCGCGACTGGCTGGAAGCCCACGTGGCGCGCGAAGCGCTGCGGGTGGGCGTGGGACGGCCCGAACGGCTGCAACTGTGCGGGGCCGCGCCAGGCGCCTGGGCCAGTTCGGCGGGCCGCCTGAAATTCGCCTGCACGCTGCTGGAAGACGACAGCGGCAGCGCGCTGCCCCTGCATGTGCGCCTGGCGCGCACGGGAATCGTGGAATGAAGCGCACCAACATCGATTTCGCGCCGCGCTCGCTGCGGCGCACCCTGTACCTGACCCCGGGCCGCTTCGCCGGCCTGGCCTTGCCGGCCATCGTGCTGGGCGCCGTGGCGTTGTCGGAGTTCAGCCGCTACCAGGACGAGCGCGCACAGCTGGCCGCCCTGCAGGCGGCGCTTGCCGCGCGCTCGGCGGCCGCGCGGCCGGTGGCGCTGGCGGCCCCGTTGAAATCGAGCGTGCCGGAAGCCCAGGCGCAGGCCGTCAACGACGCCGTGATGCAGCTCAACTTGCCGTGGCGCGACCTGGTCGAGGCGGTGCGCGCGGCCACGCCCGCCGACGTGGCCCTGCTGGCGCTGGAGCCGGACGCCAAGCGCCGCACCCTGCGCATCACGGCCGAGACCCGCAACAGCGACGACATGCTGGCCTATCTCGCGAAGATGCAGGAGCTGGGCTGGTTCGGGTCGGTGGCGCTGGTGCGCCACGAGATCGCGGAGCAGGAACCGAACCGGCCGCTGCGCTTCCAGCTCAGCGCCCAGTGGGGTGGACAATGAAGGCCGCCGCACTGTCGACGCTGTGGCTGCGCGCGCAGCTGGCGCTGCGCCGGGTCAACCCCGTGATTGCCGGCGCCGTCCTGCTGCTGGCTGCCGCCTTTGCCGCCCTGGCCTGGGTGGCCATGCAGCGGGTCGGCTTCGACGCGCAGTTCGCCGCCGCGCGCCGCCAGGCCGCCATGCCGGCCCCGCCGCCAGCGGCCGCGGTGGCGGCGCCGCCCACCGCCGACCAGAACCTGGCCCATTTCTACAACGCGCTGGGCGATCGCAGCAAGGTCGACCGCCAGCTCAAGACCCTGTTCGCGCTGGCCGAGAAAAACGGCCTGGTGCTGCGCCAGGGCGAATACCGCAGCAGCTACGACCGCGGCGCCAAACTGACCACTTACCAGCTCAACCTGCCGGTCACGGGCCGCTACGGCGCCATCTGGCAGTTCGCCTTCGACGCGCTGCGCGCGGTGCCGCATGCCTCGCTCGACGACGTGAGCTTTCGCCGCGACGCCATCGGCCTCGATACGGTGGACGCGCGCCTGCGCATGACGCTCTACCTGTCGGCCACGCCGGGAGTGCCGCGATGAAGCCGCGCCACCTCGCCATGGCCGCCGCGCTGGCGCTGGCCGCGGGCCTGGTCGCGTTTGGCGACAATGCGCCCGAGGATGCCGTGGCCGAAGCGGTCGTGCGCGAGCCGGCGCCTGCCGGTCCTGCCGCAGCTGCGGCGGCGCCGGTTGCCAAGGAAAAGGGCGTCGCCATCCTGCGCCTGGTGCCGCGCGAGATCCTGATCGGCGATGGCGGCGACCGCTTCGGGCAGGGGGCGGACGCGGTGTTCGCGCGCCAGGACTGGACCCCGCCACCGCCACCGCCGCCGCCGCCGGAACCCGTGGCGCCGCCGCCGCCGCCCACCGCGCCGCCGCTGCCCTTCACCTTCATCGGCAAGTCGCTGCAGGACGGGACCTGGGAAATCTACCTCGCGCGCGGCGAGCGCACCTATTCCGTCCGCAACGACACGGTCATCGAGGGTACTTACCGGGTCGACGCCATCAGGCCGCCGGTACTGACCCTGACCTACCTGCCGCTGAACCAGGTTCAGCAACTCAATATTGGAGTATTCGACTGATGGTTCGTTTCCGGACGCATTCCGTGCACACCGTGCTGGGCGCCGCCCTCGCGGCGGTGCTGCTCGCCGGCTGTGCAGGGCAGGCCGCCTACCAGGAAGGCAACGCGCTCGTTGCACGGGACCAGGTCGCGGCCGGGCTGGTGAAATACCAGGAGGCGGTGGCCGCCGACCCCAGCAACGCCCAGTACAAGTCGGCCTACCTGCGCGCGCGCGACAGCGCAGCCGCGCGCCTGCTCGGCCAGGCCGAGAGCGCGCTGGCCGCCGGCCAGGCCGAACCGGCGCTGCAGGACTACCGCCGCGTACTGGCCTTCGACCCGGCCAACGAGCGGGCCCGCGCCGGCCTGCGCCAGGTCGAGGCCGACCGCCGCCACGCCGCCATGCTCGAGGCGGCGCGCGCCGCCTTCGAGCGCAGCGAACTCGATACCGCGCGCCAGAAGCTGGCCGCGATCCTGTCCGAACGCCCGGGCCACGAGCCGGCCCGCCTGCTGCTGCTGGAAGTGGACCAGAAGGCGGCCGAGGCGCCGGCCGGCGAAGCCCAGCTGGCCGCGGCCTTCCGCAAGCCGATCAGCCTGGAATTCCGCGACGCCCCCCTGAAGCAGGTGTTCGAGATCATTTCGCGTCATTCAGGCCTGAACTTCGTGTTCGACAAGGACGTCAAGGCCGACCAGCGCACCTCGATCTTCCTGAAGAACAGCACCGTGGAAGCGGCGGTGTACTACCTGCTCATGACCAACCAGCTCGAGCGCCAGGTCATGGACGGCAATACCATCCTGATCTACCCGAACGTGGCGGCCAAGCTGAAGGAATACCAGGAGATGACGGTCAAGACCTTCTTCCTGGCCAATGCCGACGCCAAGAACATCGCCAATACCTTCAAGACCATCCTCAAGTCGCGCGACGTGGTGGTGGACGAAAAGCTCAACCTGGTGATCCTGCGCGACAGCCCGGAAGCGGTGCGCGTGGCCACCCAGCTGGTGGCGCTGCAGGACGTGCCGGAACCGGAAGTCATGCTCGACGTCGAGGTGCTGGAGATCAAGCGCAGCCGCATCATGGACCTCGGCATCGCCTGGCCCACCTCGGTCTCGTTCGCGCCGCTGGCCGCGCTCGACGGCGCGCCGCTGACCATCGACCAGCTGCGCGGCCTGAATCGCGGCAACGTCGGGGTGATCAGCGACCTCACCGCCACCGTCAACGCCAACAAGACCGACGGCGACTCCAACACCCTGGCCAACCCGCGCATCCGGGTGCGCAACAAGGAAAAGGCCAAGGTCGTCATCGGCGACAAGATTCCGAACATCTCGACCACGATCTCGTCGGGCGTGGGCGGCTTCGCCTCGGAATCGGTGAACTATGTCGACGTGGGCCTGACGCTCAACGTGGAGCCGACCATTTACCTGAACAATGAAGTGGCGATCCGGATCTCGCTGGAAGTGAGCACGCTGGGCGAATCGGTGACCACCCGCTCGGGTACCGTGGCCTACCGCATCGGTACCCGCTCGGCCACCACGCTGCTGCAATTGAAGGACGGCGAGAACCAGGTGCTGGCTGGCCTGATCAGCAACGAAGACCGTTCCAGCGGCAGCAAGGTGCCGGGCATCGGCGACCTGCCGATCGTCGGCCGCCTGTTCGGCAGCACCCGCGACCAGAACGACCGCACCGAGATCGTGCTGTCGATCACGCCGCGCCTGGTGCGCACCGTGCAGCGCCCGGCGGCCAGCCTGTCCGAGTTCGGCGCCGGCACCGAGGCCAGCTTCCGCCGCCGTCCGGACACCACGGTGCGCGCACCGGTGCAGCTGCCGGCCAGCCCCGCCGCTGCCGCCGTCGTACGTGCCACGGCTGCCCCGGCTGCCCCAGGCAGCCCGGTGGTGCCGGCGCCGGCACCGGTGGGCACCCCGGCCGCACCGGTGTCGGTGCCGCCCTCGCAGCTGCCGGTCACGCCGCAAACCGGTTCGCCGGCGTCCGGCCCACCGCCGGCCAGCAATCCGCCGCTGGAAGTCACGCCCGTCCCGCCGCCGCCGCCGGCCAATCCGCCGACGCAGCAATGAACCCAAGGCGCGGCTTCACGCTGATCGAACTGCTGGTGACGCTGGCGATCCTGGCCCTGCTGGGAATGCTGGCGCTGCCGGTGGCCCAGGTCACGTCGCAGCGCCGCGACGAGGCCGAGCTGCGCCGCTCGCTGCGCGAGATCCGCACCGGCATCGACGCCTTCAAGAAGGCCGGCGACGAAGGCCGCGTGGCCCGCATCGTGGGCGGCAGCGGCTATCCGCCGCGTCTCGAGATGCTGGTCGAGGGCGTGCGCGACCTGCGCAGTCCGAAAGGCGCCAAGATCTACTTCATGCGGCGCCTGCCGCGCGACCCCTTCCATCCGGATCCGTCCGTGGCCGACGCCGCCACCTGGGGCAAGCGCAGCTACGCCAGCGAGCCGGACGAACCGCGCGAGGGCGACGACGTCTACGACGTGTATTCGGTCTCGGAGAAGCCCGGCCTGAACGGCATTCCCTACAATAAGTGGTGAGCACCATGCCAAGTTATCTCCGGCGCCTGCGCGCCTTCACGCTGATCGAACTGCTGGTGGTGCTGGGCATCGTGGCCCTGCTGCTCACGCTCGCGGTGCCGCGCTTCTTTCCCAGCATCGACAGCACGAAGGAGACCATCCTGGCCGAGAACCTGCGCAACACGCGCGCCATCATCGACCAGTTCCATGCCGACACCGGGCGCTATCCGGAGTCGCTGGAACAGCTGGTGGAAAAGAAGTACCTGCGCGAGCTGCCGATGGATCCGGTGCTGGAGAGCCGCGAAGGCTGGGTCGTCGAGCCGCCGCCGGAAGGCGAGCAGGGAGCGGTCGGGAACGTCAGGAGCGGCGCGCCCGGCAACGACCGCAAGGGCCGCGCCTACGCGGAGTGGTAGATGGAACAGCGGCGCCGCCAGGCGGGCTTCACCTACCTCGGCCTGATCATCTTCGTGTTCATCGTCGGCCTGGTCGGCGCGGCGACCCTGAAGGCCGGGGCCCTGCTCGAGCGCGCCCAGCGTGAAACCGAACTGCTGGAAATCGGCGCGCAGTTCAGCGCCGCGCTCAAGAGCTATGCCGACGCCACCCCGCGCGGCCAGCCGCCCCAGCCCCTGAGCCTGCAGGAACTGCTGCGCGATACCCGTTTCCCGACCCCGCGCCGCCACCTGCGCAAGATCTTCGTCGACCCGGTGAGCGGCAAGGCCGAGTGGGGCATCGTGTCGGCCGGGGAGGGCGGGCGCATCCTGGGCGTGCACAGCCTGTCGCAGGTGCCGCCGCTCAAGCAGGCCAGGTTCGACGAGCGCTTCCCGAATTTCGAGAACCGCGAGCACATCGCGCAGTGGAAGTTCATGGCCACCGGCCAGGGCGCGGCGCCCGCCCCGCTGCAGCCACCGGGGACGCTGGCGCCGGTCACCATGGCGCCACCGCCGGAGCAGCCGGCCGGCCCGGTGGCCGCACCGGTGGCGCCGCAGGCGCCGATGCAGGAACTGGCCCCGCCACCGCGCGAGCCGGAACCCGAAGCCGAGCCCGAGCCCGAGCCGCAGGAGGAGCCGCCGCAGGAGCCGCCAGCCGAGGAAGACAAGGACAAGGACAAGCCGAAGGAGCCGCCGCCGGCCCAGGATTCCGGGCGTTGAAGCGGCTTACTTGGCGCGGCGCTTGAAGTCGCGCGGGCGGAAGCCCAGCGCCAGCAGCACGGCAAAATAGGCCACCGCGGCGGCGCCGATGATCGCCACCAGCGCGCCCCCGCGCAGCAGCGGCGTGGCGCGCAGCGCGATCCAGTCGAACTGGGCCTGGCCGAACCAGCACACCACGCCCATTACGGCGGCTGCCGCCACCAGCTTGAAGAAGAAGGCGCCCCAGCCCGCCTGCGGCACGTAGATTTTGCGCCGGCGCAGGCCGGTGTACAGGAACAGCGCATTGATGCAGGCGCCCACGCCGATCGACAGCGCCAGGCCGGCCACGCCGAACAGCGGCACGAACACCAGGTTCATCAGCTGGGTCACGACCAGCACGCCGACCGCGATCTTGACCGGGGTGCGCACTTCCTGGCGCGCGAAGAAGGCCGGCGCCAGGGTCTTGACCAGGATGAAGCCGAGCAGGCCGGCGCTGTAGGCCATCAATGGCATCGACGAGGCGGCGACGTCGCGCGCGTTGAAGGCGCCGTAGTGGAACAGGGTGGCGATCATGGGCGTGGCCAGGGTGGCCATGCCGACCGCCGCGGGAATGGCCAGCAGGAAGGTCAGGCGCAGGCCCCAGTCGAGCAGGGACGAGTATTCCTGGGTGTCGCCTTCGGTATTGGCCTTGGCCAGGCCGGGCAGCAGGATGGTGCCCAGCGCCACGCCGAGCAGCGCGGTGGGCAGTTCCATCAGGCGGTCGGCGTACTGCAGCGCGGTGACGGCGCCTGCGGCCAGGCCGGCGGCGATGGTGGTGTTGATCAGGAGGCTGATCTGGGCCGCGGCCACCGCGAACACGGCCGGCCCCATCTTGCCCAGCATGCGGTGCACCCCGGCGTTGCGCAGGCCGGTGAGGGGATTGATCGACAGGCGCGGCAGCATGCCCAGCTTGATCAGCGAGGGCAGCTGGATCGCCACCTGCGCCAGTCCGCCGATGCACACGCCCACCGCCATCGCATAGATCGGCTGTGCGAAGTAATCGGCCAGCACCAGCGCCGAGACGATGAACGACAGGTTCAGCAGCACCGGTGTGAAGGCCGGTATCTTGAACTGGCGCCAGGTATTGAGGATGCCGCTGGCCAGCGCCACGAAGGCCATGCAGGCGATGTAGGGGAACATCATGCGCGTCATGACCACGGCGGCATCGAACGCCGCCGGCTCGCGCTGCAGGCCGCCGCCGATCCACAGGATCAGCACCGGGGCGGCGACGATGCCCAGGATACTGGTGAGCACGGTGGCCCAGACCAGCACCGTGGCGACATGGTCGACCAGGGTCTTGGTGGCGTCCTGCCCATGTTTGGTCTTGTATTCGGTAAGGATGGGCACGAAGGCCTGCGAGAAGGCGCCCTCGGCAAACAGGCGGCGCAGCAGGTTCGGCAGGCGGAACGCGATATTGAAGGCGTCGGTGAAATTCGAGGTGCCGAAGGTGGCCGCGAACAGGCTTTCGCGCAGCAGGCCGGTGACGCGGGACACCATGGTCATGCTGGAAATGGCGGCGAGGGTACGGAGCAGGTTCATGGCCGGGGATTATACTTGGGCAACACTCTCGCACGTGGGCGGCGGCGACAATTATTCATTCATGAATTGCCATGACGGGTTTCCTTCGCTATAATCGTGGGCTGTACTGAATTCTGTTAGCAGACACGAATCGTTGGGCAGGCGTCGAAGGCGCCAGTTTCACTCGCGAATGTTTGCAAACGCAACTTGACCCCGATTTAGGAAATTTCATGGCAAATACCGCACAAGCGCGCAAACGCGCTCGTCAAGCAGTTAAGCAAAACGCGCACAATTCGTCGCAGCGTTCGACCCTGCGTACCGCAATCAAGGCAGTTCGCAAGGCCATCCAGGCTGGCGACAAGGCCGCTGCAACCACCATCTTCCAGCAATCGGTGTCGACCATCGACAGCATCGCTGACAAGAAGATCATCCACAAGAACAAAGCAGCGCGCCACAAGAGCCGCCTGGCTGCAGCCCTGAAGGCACTGGCCGCCTAAGAGCGACGTGCGTGCGGCCAAGGCCGCGCAGGCAGTTCTGTGCAGAGAAAGACCCGCCCGACTTTTGGTTCGGCGGGTTTTTTCGCTTGTCGGGCCCGCGGCTACCGAAGGCGGAACGCCTAAAAGCCGTGGCGCACAGTAAAATACTGGTGCATAATGTGAAACGCCCGTCTTATGTCTTATAGAAGACTTCGGCTTGAGACCAGAGCGTTACCACCCGTTTTAGACACCGCGCGACCGCGCGCGCATCGAGGAAAAAGCGTATGAGCAGTGATCCGACCATCATCTACACCCTGACCGACGAGGCGCCGCTGCTGGCGACCCACGCCTTCCTGCCAGTCGTCAGCACCTTCACCAAGCCTGCCGGCATCAAGGTCGAGCAGAGCGACATCTCGGTCGCCGCCCGCATCCTGGCGGCGTTCCCGGAGAACCTGACGCCTGAACAGCGCGTGCCGGATTCGCTGGCCGAGCTGGGCAAGAAGACCCTGTCGCCCGACGCCAACATCATCAAGCTGCCGAACATCAGCGCTTCGGTGGGCCAGCTGATCGCCGCGATCGAGGAACTGCAGGCCAAGGGCTACAAGCTGCCCGACTACCCGGCCAACGCCAAGACCGACGAAGAAAAAGCCATCAAGGCACGCTACGGCAAGTGCATCGGCTCGGCGGTCAACCCGGTCCTGCGCGAAGGTAACTCGGACCGCCGCGCCCCGCGCGCAGTGAAAGAGTACGCACGCAAGAATCCGCATTCGATGGCCCCATGGTCGCAGGCATCGCGCACCCACGTGTCGCACATGACCCACGGCGACTTCTACCACGGCGAGAAATCGATGACCGTGAGCGGCGCCCGCGAAGTCAAGATGGAACTGATCACCAAGGGCGGCCAGACCATCGTCCTGAAGCCGAAGGTCGCGCTGCAGGACGGCGAGATCATCGATTCGATGTTCATGAGCCGCAAGGCCCTGCTGGACTTCTACGCGGCCCAGATCGACGACGCGAAAGAAACCGGCGTGCTGTTCTCGCTGCACGTCAAGGCGACCATGATGAAGGTCTCGCACCCGATCGTGTTCGGCCACGCCGTGCGCATGTTCTACAAAGAGGCGTTCGAGAAGCACGGCGCCCTGTTCGACAGCCTCGGCATCAACGTCAACAACGGCATGGCCGACCTGTACAACAAGATCGCCGACCTGCCGGCCTCGCAGCGCGAAGAAATCGAGCGCGACCTGCACGCCTGCCAGGAACACCGTCCGGCGCTGGCCATGGTCGATTCGACCAAGGGCATCACCAACTTCCATTCGCCAAACGACGTCATCGTCGACGCCTCGATGCCTGCGATGATCCGCGCCGGCGGCAAGATGTACGACGCCAACGGCAAGCTCAAGGAAGTCAAGGCGGTCATTCCGGAATCGACCTTCGCCCGCATCTACCAGGAGATCATCAACTTCTGCAAATGGCATGGCGCCTTCGATCCGAAGACCATGGGCACGGTGCCGAACGTGGGCCTGATGGCCCAGCAGGCCGAAGAATACGGCTCGCACGACAAGACCTTCGAGATGCAGGAAGCGGGCGTGGCCAACATCACCGACCTGGCCACCGGCGAAGTGCTGCTGTCGCAGAACGTGGAGCAGGGCGACATCTGGCGCATGTGCCAGGTCAAGGACGCGCCGATCCGCGACTGGGTCAAGCTGGCCGTGACGCGCGCGCGCAACTCGGGCATGCCGGCCGTGTTCTGGCTCGACCCGTACCGTCCGCACGAGAATGAGCTGATCAAGAAGGTGCGCACCTACCTGAAAGAGCACGACACGACCGGCCTGGACATCCAGATCATGTCGCAGGTTCGCGCCATGCGCTACACCCTGGAGCGCGTCAAGCGCGGCCTGGACACCATCTCGGTGACCGGCAACATCCTGCGCGACTACCTGACCGACCTGTTCCCGATCCTGGAACTGGGCACCAGCGCCAAGATGCTGTCGATCGTCCCGCTGATGGCCGGCGGCGGCATGTACGAAACCGGCGCGGGCGGCTCGGCGCCGAAGCACGTGCAGCAGCTGACCGAGGAAAACCACCTGCGCTGGGATTCGCTGGGCGAGTTCCTGGCCCTGGCCGTGTCGCTGGAAGACCTGGGCCTGAAGACCGGCAACAGCAAGGCCAAGGTGCTGGCCCAGACCCTGGACGCCGCCACCGGCAAGCTGCTGGACAACCGCAAGTCGCCATCGCCGAAAACCGGCGAGCTCGACAACCGCGGCAGCCAGTTCTACCTGTCGATGTACTGGGCGCAAGAGCTGGCCGCGCAAACCGACGATGCCGAACTGGCAGCCAAGTTCGCACCGCTGGCCAAGCAGCTGGCCGAGAACGAAGCGACCATCGTCGCCGAACTGCTGGCAGTGCAGGGCAAGCCGGCCGATATCGGTGGCTACTACAAGGCCGACGAGGCCAAGGTGAAAGCCATCATGCGTCCGAGCGCGACCTTCAATGCGGCGCTGGATGCGTTTGCTGCTTGATTAGTCAGCGTTGAGCTGACATAGAAACGCCGGCCTGAGGCCGGCGTTTTTTTATCGTGTGAGCACCGCGACTATTTTCTTCAGCCACCAGCTCGTCGTACCGGCGAAGGCCGAAATAGTGCCACTGGCACTATTTCGCCTAATTTTCGCGATCACTCGATGGCGCTGACTTCGGGATGGAAATTGGGTCCCGGCCTGCGCCGGGACGGCGGTTCAACGGGGAGTGGTGGAAAACGGGCAGCGGGGAAGCTCAACCGCCAACCCGCAGCGCCTCCGCTTCCACCTCCACGAACTCCCCCGGCATCAACGGATGCGTCGCCAGCGAAAACGCCCCGATACTGCTCCTCATCAGGCGCAGCGTCGGCAGCCCCACCGCCGCCGTCATCCTGCGTACCTGCCGGTTCTTCCCTTCTTCGAGCGTGATCGCGATCCAGCTGGTCGGCTTGTCCGCGCGCGCCCGGATGGGGGGATTGCGTGGCCACAGCCATGCCGGTTCCGCGATCTGCACCGCCTTGCAGGGCTTGGTGACAAAATCGCCCAGGTCCAGCGGCGCCTGCAGCCGCGCCAGCGCGGCCGCATCCACCACGCCATCGACCTGCACCAGGTAGGTCTTGGCTTCCTTGTGGTCCGGGTGCGCGATCTTGTGCTGCAGCTTGCCGTCGTCGGTGAGCAGCATCAGGCCTTCGCTGTCGGCGTCGAGGCGGCCGGCGGGGTAGATGTTGGGAATGGCCAGGTAATCGGCCAGCGATTCCCGGCCCTCCTGTGGCGAAAACTGGCACAGGACTTGGAAGGGTTTATTGAAGAGGATCAGAGGCATGAATCGAGATTGGGGAACTAATATGTCTTAAGGCTCGTCGCGTAGCGCCCTGGAAAATACTGGTGCATAATGCAAGACGCGACAAGGGTGTCTTATAGAAGACTTGCAGCGCAGATTTTGTCATTCCGCGCATTGTAATTCAGATCGCAGGCCAGCCTCGGCCAACATTGGCCAGCGCCGCGACCACATTGGGAGAACACAATGTACCAACATATCAACGTGCCGGCCGACGGCCAGAAAATCACCGTCAACGCCGATTTTTCGCTCAGTGTGCCGGACAATCCGGTCATCCCCTACATCGAGGGTGACGGCACCGGGGGCGACATCACCCCGGTGATGATCCGGGTCGTCGATGCGGCCGTGGAAAAATCCTATGGCGGCGCGCGCAAGATCAGCTGGATGGAAATCTATGCCGGCGAAAAATCCACCAATGTGTATGGTCCGGACGTGTGGCTGCCGTCGGAAACGCTCGAGGTGCTGAAAGACTATGTGGTCTCGATCAAGGGCCCGTTGACCACGCCGGTGGGCGGCGGCATCCGGTCGCTCAATGTCGCGCTGCGCCAGGAACTCGACCTGTACGTCTGCCTGCGCCCGGTGCGCTATTTTGCCGGCGTGCCGTCGCCGTTGAAGCAGCCGGAGAAAACCGACATGGTGATCTTCCGCGAGAACTCGGAAGACATCTACGCCGGCATCGAATGGGCCGAAGGCTCGGCCGAGGTGAAGAAAGTGATCAAGTTCCTCACCGAGGAAATGGGCGTCAAGAAGATCCGCTTCCCGGAAACCTCGGGCCTGGGCATCAAGCCGGTCTCGCGCGAAGGCACCGAGCGCCTGGTGCGCAAGGCGATCCAGTATGCAGTCGACAACGACAAGCCATCGGTGACGATTGTCCACAAGGGCAATATCATGAAATACACCGAAGGCGGCTTCCGCGACTGGGCCTACGCGCTGGCGCAAAAGGAGTTTGGCGCCGAGCTGATCGACGGCGGCCCGTGGTGCAAGTTCAAGAACCAGCGCACCGGCCGCGAGATCACGATCAAGGATTCGATCGCCGACGCATTCCTGCAGCAGATCCTGCTGCGCCCGGCCGAGTACAGCGTGATCGCCACCCTGAACCTGAACGGCGACTATATCTCGGACGCGCTGGCGGCCCAGGTCGGCGGCATCGGCATCGCACCGGGCGCGAATATGTCGAATTCGGTGGCGATGTTCGAGGCGACCCACGGCACCGCACCGAAATACGCCGGCAAGGATTACGTGAACCCGGGTTCGCTGATCCTGTCGGCCGAGATGATGCTGCGCCACATGGGCTGGCTTGAGGCGGCCGACCTCATCATCGGCTCGATGGAGCGGGCGATCACGTCGAAAAAGGTCACCTATGACTTCGCGCGCCTGATGGAAGGGGCGACCCAGGTATCGTGCTCGGGCTTTGGTGAAGTGATGATTGAAAACATGTAAGGCGGCGCCATATCACTGTAGTGCGGCCCCGGCCCCGCTCACGCGGGGCTGTTTTGCTGTTGGCGGAGCCGGCAATGGAATGCACTGGGCTTTGCTGGATACGCCGATGAATCCACGGAATTGAGTAGCTCGCAGCAGCGCCCGGGCGCGCAGCCTTGCAAGACGCGCGCACCCTGGTGGCGGAACTGGCTTATGCTGGCATCCATGGAGGCGGGACAGACAGGGCAGGGACGGCGTGGGACGAAAGAAACCCCGCCGGAGCGGGGTTCTTCACTTCCAGGAGGGAGATATTACGTGCCCTGGATGTTGGAAGCTTGCTTGCCTTTCGGGCCCTGCGTGACTTCGAATTGGACTTTTTGACCTTCTTTGAGGGTCTTAAAACCGTTCATGTTGATTGCGGAGAAGTGCGCGAACAGATCTTCGCCGCCGTCATCAGGAGTGATGAAGCCAAAGCCTTTGGAATCATTGAACCACTTAACAGTACCAGTTGCCATAAAAGAACCTTCAATTAAAAACAAATCACACGAGCCATAAAAGCAAGAAGCTTCTTGCCCCCTCCTCAGCCTGCTCACTTCTTATCAACAAGTACATAAGTACAATGTCAATAACTGCATTGTTGGTGGAATAATCAGTGAAGTCAAGAGCTTTTGGGGCGCTGTTGCCAAATTTTCCACAGCAGAGGTAACGGGGCTCTTGATTTCGTCAATTGGATCGCCATCTGCGCATAAATCGGAAACCGCGTAACATGGAAGCACATGAGAACGAGCTGATGTTTACGCTTGGCACCGACTTTGAAAGCATTAGAATACGCCCATGGCTACGAAGCATGACACCGAACAGCTGCTGGAGCGGCAAACTGTAAAACCGCCACCCCTGTACCAGGTGGCGTTGCTGAACGACGACTACACGCCGATGGAATTCGTGGTTGCGGTGATTCAGGAGTATTTCAACAAGGACCGCGAAACGGCGACCCAGATCATGCTTTCCGTGCACCGTCACGGCAAGGGTGTCTGTGGAGTGTTTTCCAAAGATATAGCGTGTACCAAAGTGGAGTTTGTCTTAACGCATGCGCGTAAGGCGGGGCATCCCCTGCAATGCGTGATGGAGGAAGTATGATTGCGCAGGAACTTGAAGTATCCCTACACATGGCCTTTGTCGAAGCCCGCCAGGCACGCCACGAGTTCATTACCGTGGAACACCTGCTGCTAGCGCTACTCGACAATCCCTCGGCCGCCGAAGTCCTGCGTGCGTGCGCGGTCAATATTGAAGACCTGCGCAAGACCTTGACTAACTTTATCGGTGATAACACCCCGACCGTGCCCGGCACGGGCGAGGTCGACACCCAGCCGACGCTTGGCTTCCAGCGCGTGATCCAGCGCGCCATCATGCACGTGCAGTCGGCGTCCAATGGCAAGAAGGAAGTTACTGGCGCCAATGTGCTGGTGGCGATCTTCGGCGAGAAGGACTCGCACGCGGTGTACTACCTGCACCAGCAGGGCGTAACCCGCCTCGACGTAGTCAATTTCATCTCGCACGGCGTGCGCAAGGACCAGCAGCTCGACACCACCAAGGCGTCGGAAGGCGTGGAAGAAGCGCAGGTCGAAGGCCAGGCCAAGGAAAGCCCGCTCGACCAGTTCACGCAAAACCTGAACAAGGCGGCTGCCGATGGCAAGATCGATCCGCTGATCGGGCGCGAGGAAGAAGTCGACCGCGTGATCCAGATCCTGTGCCGCCGCCGCAAGAACAATCCGCTGCTGGTCGGCGAAGCCGGTGTCGGCAAGACCGCGATTGCCGAAGGCCTGGCATGGCGCATCGTCCAGGAAGACGTCCCGGAAATCCTGCAGAACGCCGTCGTGTTCTCGCTCGACATGGGCGCGCTGCTGGCCGGCACCAAGTACCGCGGCGACTTCGAACAGCGCCTCAAGGCCGTCCTCAAGCAATTGAAGGACACGCCGAACGGCATCCTGTTCATCGACGAGATCCACACCATCATCGGCGCCGGTTCGGCCTCGGGCGGCACGCTCGACGCATCGAACCTGCTGAAACCCGCCCTGGCCAACGGCCAGCTCAAGTGCATCGGCGCGACCACGTTCACGGAATTCCGCGGCGTGTTCGAGAAGGACCACGCACTGAGCCGCCGCTTCCAGAAGGTGGACGTCAACGAACCGTCGGTCGAGCAGACCGTGGCGATCCTGCGCGGCCTCAAGTCGCGTTTCGAAGAGCACCACGGCGTCAAGTACTCGTCCTCGGCGCTCACCACCGCGGCGGAACTGGCGGCGCGCTTCATCAACGACCGCCACCTGCCCGATAAAGCCATCGACGTGATCGACGAAGCCGGTGCCGCCCAGCGCATCCTGCCGAAGTCGAAGCAGAAGAAAACCATCGGCAAGACGGAAATCGAGGACATCATCGCGAAGATCGCGCGGATTCCCCCGCAGACCGTCAACCAGGACGACCGCAGCAAGCTGCAGACCATCGACCGCGACCTGCGCAACGTGGTGTTCGGCCAGGACCCTGCGATCGACGCGCTGGCTTCGGCCATCAAGATGGCGCGTGCGGGCCTGGGCAAGCAGGACAAGCCGATCGGTTCCTTCCTGTTCTCCGGTCCTACCGGCGTGGGCAAAACGGAGGTGGCGAAGCAGCTGGCCTTCATCCTCGGCATCGAGCTGATCCGCTTCGACATGTCGGAGTACATGGAGCGCCACGCGGTGTCGCGCCTGATCGGTGCGCCGCCGGGCTATGTCGGCTTCGACCAGGGCGGTTTGCTCACGGAAGCCATCACCAAGAAGCCGCACGCGGTGCTGCTGCTGGACGAGATTGAAAAAGCCCACCCGGACATTTTCAACATCCTGCTGCAGGTGATGGACCATGGCACCCTGACCGACAACAACGGACGCAAGGCCGATTTCCGCAACGTGATCATCATCATGACCACCAATGCGGGCGCCGAGAGCCTGACCAAGCGCTCGGTGGGCTTCGTGGATTCCAAGCAGGCAGGCGACGAGATGGCCGACATCAAGCGCATGTTCACGCCGGAGTTCCGCAACCGCCTGGACGCGACCATCAGCTTCCGCGCGCTGGACGAGGACATCATCCTGCGCGTCGTGGACAAGTTCCTGATGCAGCTGGAAGAACAGCTGCACGAGAAGAAGGTGGAAGCCGTCTTCACCGAGAAGCTGCGCAAGTTCCTGTCCAAGAAGGGCTTCGACCCGCTGATGGGCGCACGCCCGATGTCGCGCCTGATCCAGGACATGATCCGCAAGGCGCTGGCCGACGAGCTGCTGTTCGGGCGCCTGGTCAACGGCGGGCGGATCACGGTGGACCTGAACGAGAAGGACGACGTGGTGCTCGAGTTCCCGGAAGGGGATGCACTGCCGCCGCCGGCACCGGCGGAGACGGTGGAGATCGAGTAAAGCTCGCTGCACCTGTAGAAACCGCGCTTCGGCGCGGTTTTTTTTTGCGTTTCCGTTACGCGTGTAACTTATGTCCCGGCCTTCGCCGGGACGACTGGGCAAGGGTGGCAGACTAGCGGCTTGCCCTTTTTCCTATAAACGTAGCACGTCGTACGCACCACTGGCGCCTACGACTTCCGGCGAAGGCCGGAAGCCTAATTTTGCCTGCACACCACCCCACGTAAAATTTTGCACGTACGTACGTCGAACGTCCCACCCACCTGTGGCAAACTCATCCCTTTAAGCAACCCTCGCCACCCGCACATGACCGTCTCCCGCACCATCCTCGCGCTGTCGCTCGCGCTCATTGGCAGCCAGGCTGCCGCCGCCGATCCCTACTTCCGTTTCCCGGCCGTGCGCGGCGACACCATCGTGTTCACCGCCGAGGGCGACCTGTGGCGCACCACGACCGCCGGTGGCAAGGCCACCCGGCTGACCACCCACCCGTCGGCGGAAACGCAAGCCGCGATTTCGCACGACGGCAAGTACGTCGCCTTCGCCGCCTCCTACGAGGGCGCGCAGGAAGCCTATGTGATGCCGATCGAAGGCGGGCTGCCGAAGCGGATCACGTTCGAGAACGGCGGCGTGACGGTGCTGGGCTGGACCGCGCAGGGTGAGGTCCTGGTGAGTACCGAGAACTCGGTGGGGCCGGCCAAGCACCGCATCGTCGCGGCGCTGGAGCCGGTAAAACTGGCGCGCCGCGTGCTGCCGCTGGCCGACGCCAACGACGCCGTGCTGTCGGACGATGGCCGCAGTGTGTTCTTCACGCGCATGGGCCTGTCCATGACCAACGATAACGTGCGCGCCTACCGCGGCGGGGCCCATGCCCAGCTGTGGCGCTACGAGCTCGGTTCAAAAGGCGAGGCCACCCAGCTGTTCAAGGGCGATACCGCCAACAACCGCCGCGCGATGTGGTGGAATGGCCGCATTTACTTCATCAGCGATGCCGGCGGCGCCGACAATATCTGGTCGTCGCTGCCCGACGGGAGCGACCGCAAGGAGCACACTCAGCACAAGGAGTGGGATGTGCGCACCGCTTCGCTGGGCGACGGCCGCATCGCCTACCAGCTCGGCGCCGACCTGCGCGTGTTCGACATCGCCAGCGGCGCCGACACGCTCGTCAAAGCCAGCCTGGTCTCGGACTTCGACCAGCAGCGCACGCGCCGCGTGCGTTCGCCGCTCGACGCGCTCACCAGCATCGAGGTGGCCAGCAAGGCCGAGCGCATCGTGCTGACCGCGCGCGGCAAGGTGACCATCGCCGGCACCGGCACCCAGCGCCGGGTCGAGATCGCCGTGCCGGACGGCGCACGCGCCCGCGGCGCCGTATTCAGCCACGACGACAGGTGGGTCTACGCGTTTGTCGACAGCACCGGCGAGAACGAGATCTGGCGCTACGCCGCCGACGGCTCGGGCAAGGGCGAGCGCCTGACCATCGATGGCGCCAGCCACCGCTCCGGCATCTATCCTTCGCCGGACGGCAAGTACCTGGCCCACACCGACAAGAAAGGCCGCACCTGGCTGCTCGACCTGGCCGCGAAAACCAATGTCATCATCGACGACGCCAAGCAGGTCGGCGCCGACCGTCCCGACCAGGTGGTGTGGTCGCCCGACAGCCGCAACATCGCCTTCGTGCGGGTCGGCAGCAGCGAACAGCGCAACCAGATCGGCATGTACCACCTGCCGTCGAAGAGCATGGCGTTTGTCACCACCGATCGCTACACCGCCGACGCGCCGGTGTTCTCGCCGGACGGGAAGTGGCTGTACTTCCTGTCGGCGCGCCATTTCAATGTAGGCAATGCCGGCCCGTGGGGCGACCGCAACATGGGACCGGTGTTCGACCGCCGCGTCGGCGTCTATGCGCTGGCGCTGCAGCCCGGCGCGCGCTTCCCGTTCAAGGCGGAGGATGAGCTGACCAAGCCGGAGGCGACCTCGCCCGAAGCGGCAGCGAAAGCCGCGGTGAAGACCCCGGGTACCGACGAAGCCGACAAGAACGCCGCCGTCGCCGCCGCCACCGCCGCCGCGACTGCGGCCGCCAGCGCGGCCGCACCGGACAAGGCGAAAGCCCCGACGCCGGCGGTCGACTACGCGGGCCTGCGCGAGCGCCTGTACGAGGTGCCCATCGTGCCGGGCAACTACCGCGCGCTCGCCATCGACGACAAGCGCCTGTACATCCTGGAATCGGACAATGGCCGCAGCGGCGCGCTCAAGACGCTGGAAATCTCGCGCAGCAGCCCGCAGCCGGAAATCTTCGTGGCCAACGTGCGCGAATTCGGCCAGAGCACCGATCGCAAGCACATCTTCTACCGCACCTTCCACGCCGCCGGCCCGGGCGAAATGCTGATCGTCCCGGCCGGCGCCAAGGCGCCCGCCGACCTGACCAAGGCGCGCGTGAAAGTCGACGACTGGGCGGTGAGCACCAACCCGCGCCTGGAATGGACGCAGATGTTCAACGACGCATGGCGCATGCACCGCGACTTCCTGTACGACGCCAACATGCGCGGCGTCGACTGGAACGCCGCGCGCGCCCGCTACGCGCCACTGGTCGAGCGCGTGACCGACCGCGCGGAGCTGGACGACGTGCTGGGCATGATGGTGGGCGAAGTCGGGGCGCTGCACTCGCAGATCCGTCCGGGCGACCAGCGCCGCGCCACGGGCGAAGGCGTGCCTTCGAGCCTGGGCGCGGTGCTCACGCGCGTGGCCGACGGCTTCCGCGTCGACCGTGTCTACCGCGCCGAGCCGGAGCTGCCGTCCGAACGCGGGCCGCTGTCGGCGCCGGACGTGGGCGTGAAGGAGGGTGATGTCATCACGGCCGTCAACGGCAAGTCGCTGGTGGAAGCGCGCGACATCGCCGACCTGCTGCTCGACCAGGCCGACAAGCAGGTGCTGCTGCACGTGAAGAGCGCTGGCGGCAAGCCGCGCCCGGTGATCGTCACCCCGGTGCCGATGGCGCGCCACGCCGCGCTGCGCTATTCGGATTGGGAGCAGGGCAGGGCCCAGCAGGCCGACACGCTTTCGAAGGGCAAGATCGGCTACCTGCACCTGCGCGCCATGGTGGCGCGCGACATCAATGCGTTTGCGCGCGACTTCTACGCCAACATCAACAAGGAAGGCCTGGTGATCGATGTGCGCCGCAATAACGGCGGCAACATCGACAGCTGGATCATCGAGAAGCTGCTGCGCCGCTCGTGGGCGTTCTGGAGTTCGAACGGCAACCTGCCGCAGTCGAACATGCAGAACACCTTCCGCGGCCACCTGGTGGTGCTGATGGACGAGCTGACGTATTCGGATGGCGAGACCTTCGCGGCCGGCGTCAAGGCCCTGAAACTGGGCCCGCTGGTGGGCAAGCGCACCGCCGGCGCGGGTGTCTGGCTCAGCGACGGCAACGGCCTGTCCGACAACGGCATGGCGCGCGTGGCCGAATTTGGCCAGTTCGCGGCGGACGGCGAATGGCTGATCGAGGGCGTGGGCGTGACGCCGGACGTCGAGGTGGACAACCTGCCGAACGAAACCTTCGCGGGCCGCGACCGCCAGCTCGAAGTGGCGATCGAACTGCTGCAGAAGAAGATGCAGGAGCAGCCGGTCAAGCCGTGGAAGCCGGCCGCGATCCCGGCACTGAAGCGCTAAGCGCGGCCGGGGCGCGGCACCTGCTGCCTGCGCCCCGGTTCATCATGCTGTCATATTTAATTTCTAAACTGCAAGCATCCGATCCACTCCGATACTTGCCATGCACCCTGCGAAGCTCCAGACCGGTACCAAGATCCTCGGCGCCTTCGGCATCGTCTCCTTCCTGCTCCTGCTCATTTCCGCCGTCGCGCTGTGGCGCATGCAGGCCAATGACGCGCTGACCACGGACCTGGTGTACGACAAGCTGGCCAAGCAGCAGCTGACCTCCGACCTGCTCGGCATCGAGCGCCTGAACGGCTCGCGCACGGTCGCCATCGCACGCAGCGACAGCCTGGAGCTAGCCGATTACTTCCAGGCCCAGCTGGCCGCAGGCAGCAAGGCCGCGACCGAGATCCAGGGCCGGCTTGCCAGGCTCCCGCAGTCCCAGCGCGAACGAGCGCTGGTGGAGAGCGCCGCCAAGCACAAGGCCGCGCTGGCCAAGATCCAGGCGGCGCTGTTCCAGGCCAAGGAGTTCGGCCAGACCGGCGTTGTCGAGCAGCTCGTCAGCGGCAGCTGGGAGCAGGCCGACAAGGCCCACACCGCCGCCCTCGAAGCGCTGCTGGCTTTCGAGAGCGCCGAAGCGCACCGCCTTGCCGAGGAATCAGCGTCAGCCTCCGCCTTCGGCAAGCTGCTGCTGCTGGCGCTGGGCGGCGCGGCGCTGGCGGTGGGCGCCGTGCTGGCCTGGATGCTGACCCGGAACATCGTCGGGCCGCTGCAGCAGGCCGTCGCGCTGGCCGAGCAGGTCGCGCACGGCGACCTGCGCCCCGTGATCCGGCACCGCCGCAGCGATGAAATCGGCCGCCTGTTCGACGCGCTCAATGGCATGACGAACGGCGTGTCCGCCACCGTCGCCCAGGTGCTGCAGGGCGCGCAGGCGATCGACGCAGCCTCCGGCGAGATCGCCGACGGCAACCACGATCTGTCGCGCCGCACCGAACGCCAGGCCAGCGCGCTGCGCCAGACCGTGGTCGCGATGGACGAACTGAGCAGCGCGATCTCGCAGAACAACGCCAGCGCCAGGTCGGCCAACGTGCTGGCCAAATCGGCATCCACCGTCGCCACCCGGGGCGCCGACGCGGTCGAGCAGGTGGTGGCCCGCATGGGCGCCATCAAGGCCTCGGCCGACCGCATCGTCGACATCACCGGCATGATCGACAGCATCGCGTTCCAGACCAATATCCTGGCGCTCAACGCCGCCGTGGAAGCGGCCCGCGCCGGCGCCGAGGGCCGCGGTTTCGCGGTGGTGGCGGCCGAAGTGCGCAGCCTGGCCCAGCACTCGGCCACGGCGGCCAAGGAAATCAAGAAACTCATCGGAGAATCGCGCGGCGAGATCGACGCCGGCACCGGCATCGCCAGCACCGCCGGTCAAACCATGCGCGCCGTCCTGGAGCACGTACACGACGTGGCCGGCATCCTCGACACCATCCACGCCGCCGGCGCGGGCCAGGCCGACGGCGTGGCCCAGGTCAGCCAGGCAATCGCCGAGATGGACGAATCGACCCAGCAGAACGCGGCAATGGTCGAGCAGGCCACGGCCGCCACCGAATCGATGCGCCAGCAGGCCGCCGACCTGTCGGAACTGGTCGCCACCTTCAAGGTACGCACGACGCCCTTCGCACTTCGGGGTCAGGTCTGACATTTGGACACGGCCTCAGCCGTATCGGCACAATGATCGCAGGCGGTACGGCCAATCGGGCGCGAACGCTTCGATAATTGCAGAGCTCGTGTCCAAATGTCAGACCTGACCCCGAAGTTGACATGCGCAATGATCGAAGGCAGGACGGCCAATCGGGCGCGAAAGCTGCGATAAATGCAGAGCTCGTGTCCAAATGTCTGACCTGACCCCGAAGTTGACATGCGATGGCAAACGTGCCGACAATGGCCTGACAGGGGGGCGGCACATGGTATCGAATCAACCCGGATTTCTGTTTGCAACCGGCATCGAGAACAGCATCCCGACCATCGACGGCGGCAGGGTTCGCATGGACGAGATGGAGAAATGCGGCCATTACCGGCATTGGCGGCGCGACTTCGACCTGGTACAGGACATTGGCATCCGCTTCCTGCGCTACGGACCGCCCCTGCACACGACCCTGGCCGGTCCGCGGCGTTATGACTGGTCGTTCGCCGACGAAACCTTTCCCGAGCTGCGCCGGCGCGGTATCGTGGCGATCGTCGACCTGTGCCATTTCGGCTTGCCTGACTTCCTCGGCAACTTCCAGAACCCGGATTTTCCCGCCATCTTCGCCGGCTACGCGCGCGCCTTCGCGCTGCGCTACCCCTGGCTGCAGCTGTACACGCCGGTCAATGAGATGTCGATCAGCGCGCTGTTTTCCGGCCTGTATGGATGGTGGAACGAGCAGCAACGCAGCGACCGGGCCTATGTGACGGCCCTCAAGCACGTGGTCAAGGCCAACCTGCTGGCCATGCGCGCCATCCTCGACGTGCGCCCGGATGCCCTGTTCGTCCAGAGCGAATCCTCCGAATATTTCCATGCGAAGTCGCCGGCGGCGATCGGCCCGGCCGAGACCATGAATGCGCGCCGCTTCCTGTCGCTGGACCTGAACTACGGGCGCCGGGTCGATTCCACCATGTACGAGTACCTGCTGGACAACGGCATGACGCGCGAGGAATACCACTTCTTCCTGAACAACAACCTCAAGCACCACTGCATCATGGGCAACGACTACTACCAGACCAACGAGCACCTGGTGTCGGCCGATGGCAGCAGCGAAGCGTCGGGCGAAATCTTCGGCTATGCCGTGATCACCCACCAGTACTACAACCGCTTCCGCCTGCCGGTGATGCACACCGAGACCAATCTCTGCCAGGGCCCCTGCGGCGACGAAGCGGTGAAGTGGCTGCGCAAGGAGTGGGCCAACGTGCTGCGGGTGCGTAACAACGGCGTGCCCCTGGTCGGCTTCACCTGGTATTCGCTGACCGACCAGGTGGACTGGGACACCGGCCTGCGCGAAAACAATGGCAACGTGAACGCCCTGGGCCTGGCCGACCTCGACCGCAAGCTGCGCCCGGTAGGACATGCCTACCGCGACCTGATCCGCGACTGGACCGAAGTGCTGCCGACCCAGAGCGTGTGCCTGCAGGTGCCGCTGCAGCTCGAAGAGGACTATCCCGCCCACGTGGGCACCTATCCGCAGCGCCGGACAGCGGCTGCGATTGCCACGGACGCGCCCCAGAACGCGGAATAGGCAGGCCGGCATGCTGTATCATCCCGTTCCTGAAAACGAAAGCCGCGCATGCTCATCATCACCATCAAGCAGGGCAAGGAAAAAAGTATCCTTGCCGGCGACCCCTGGATCTATCTCTCGGCCATCGACAAGGTCGACGGCAAACCATCGGAGCGCAACAAACCGGGCGCCACTGCCATCGTGCAGTCCTCGTCGCGCCAGTTCCTGGCCCGCGCCGCCTACAACGCCAAGTCGCAGATCGCCGCCCGCGTGTGGTCGCTGCGCGAAGACGAGCCGGTCGACCATGCGCTGATCAAGCGGCGCGTGCAGGCCGCCGTGGAGCGCCGCGCGGTCGCGCGCGACATCGCCGACCCGCAGGCGCTGGTGCAGCTGGTCGATGGCGAGAAGGATGGCCTGCCCGGCCTGCTGGTGCACGGCTATGGCGGCGCCGAGGGCTACCTGGTGTGCCAATTCAATGCCGCCGGGGTCGACCTGTGGAAAGTGGCCGCCGTGCAGGCGCTGCTGAAAGCCACCGGCTGCGCCAATGTCTACGAGCGCTGCGATGAGCTGGTGCGCAAGGCCGAAGGGCTGCCGATCACGCGCCGCGTGCTGGCCGGCGAAGAGCCGCCGTCGCGCCTGAGCGTGCGCGAGGGCGGCCGGCTGGTGCCGATGGATATCCGCACCGGTTTCGTCTACCCGCGCTGACGCACCCGGCATGCCCCCGGCATAATCTTCACGCCGGGCTTGATAAGCCGGTGGCTACCCTTCAGTATGGCGCGACGGCGGGAAGGGTCCTGCCACCAGCCCGGCCGCAGCCGGACATGAAGGAAAGCATGGAGAACGTCCTCGCGGCAGTGCTCACCACCGGCATGCTGGCGCTCGCACCGCAAGCCGCCAGCGCGCAAGACGTCCAGGGCAGCCAGCAGATCGAACAGGTCATCGAGACCTTCCGCGTGTCCATCATCAACAAGGACAAGGACGCCTTCCTGAAGCTGTTCCTGAAGGACGACATCACCTGGACCGGCGTGACCACCGACGCCAGCATCGAACACATGTACGCGAACCGCCCCAACCCGGCACTGAAGCGTCCGTCCAAACTCTTCAACAGCAACCCGCGCGCCTTCATCACCAGCATTGCCAATGACAAGGCACGGGTCGAAGAGACCATCTCCAACGTGCGCATCGACAGCGACGGCGAGGTGGCCCAGGTCTGGTTCGACTACAGTTTCAAGAGCGGCGACTACAAGCAGAACTGGGGCAAGGAAAGCTGGCAGATGGTGCGCACCGAGGCGGGCTGGAAAATCGCCGCCGTGGTCTGGTCGCAAGCCTTGAACCCGGTGCCGCCTCCGAAGGCCGGCACCCCCTGAAGCGCAGGCCTAGATCGCCGCCAGCGCCCGCCGCAGGTCTTCCTGCTGGTCTGCCAGGTGCTCGATCCCGACCGATAACCTGATCAGCCCATCGCCGATGCCCAATTCCGCGCGCTGCTCGGCCGGAATGCTGGCGTGGGTCATCAGGGCAGGGTGCTCGATCAGGCTTTCCACGCCGCCCAGGCTCTCGGCCAGCGTGAACACCTCGCAGGTTTCCAGGAAGCGGCGCGCGCCGGCCAGGTCGGTGGCCAGGTCGATCGACACGATGCCCCCGAACGCGCTCATCTGGCGCCGCGCCAGCGCGTGCTGCGGGTGCGATTCCAGTCCCGGATAGAACACCTTGCGCACCTTGGGCTCGCGTTCGAGCCACTGGGCCAGCGCCAGCGCATTGCTGCTGCTACGCTCCACCCGCAGGGCCAGGGTCTTGATCCCGCGCAGCACCAGGAAGCTGTCGAAGGGGCCCTGGATTGCGCCCACCGCGTTCTGGACAAAGCCCAGCTGCTCGCCCAGTTCCTGGTGGCGGTCCTCATTGCCCACCACCGCCACGCCGCCGATCACGTCGGAGTGGCCGTTCATGTACTTGGTGGTCGAGTGCACGACGATGTCGAAGCCCAGTTCCAGCGGGCGCTGGAGGATCGGGCTGGCGAAGGTGTTGTCGCACACGGTGATGATGCCGCGCGCGCGGCACAGCTGGGCGATGGCCGCCAGGTCGGCCAGCTTGAGCATGGGGTTGGTCGGCGTCTCCACCCACACCAATTTCGTCTCCGGCGTGATGGCCTTGGCCAGCGCGTCCGGGTCGGTCAGGTCGGCATAGGTAAAACTGTGGCCGGCGCTCTTGCGGCGCACGCGCTCGAACAGGCGGAAGGTGCCGCCGTACATGTCGTCGCCCGCCACGATGTGCGAGTTCGCCGGCAAGAGTTCGAGCACCGCCGCGATCGCCGCCAGGCCGGATGCGAATGCAAAGGCGGCGCTGCCGCTTTCGATGTCGGCCACGCAGCGCTCCAGCGCCCAGCGGGTGGGGTTGTGCGAGCGCCCATAGTCCAGGCCCTTGTGCACGCCCGGGCTCTCTTGCCGGAAGGTCGAGGTGGCGAAGATCGGCGGCATCACGGCGCCGGTGCTCGGTTCCGGCGCCTGGCCGCCATGGATCACGCGGGTGGCAAGGTGTTTTTTCTGTTCAGTCACGACAGGGTCCTTCGGAGATGGTTGAGCAGGTCGAAGCGGGTGATCAGGCCATAGAACGTGTCGCCGTCGGCGATCACGGCGGTGAGTCCGCGGTCGAGGATTTCGCGCAGGTGGCCCATGCTGGCCGATGGGTGCAGGGTCTGCAGGGTGGAGGTCATGGTGGTGGAGACGGGGGCGGAAAACTGGCCCGGCTCCTGGCTCGAGGTGACGTGCAGCAGCAGGTCGGATTCGTCGATCAGGCCGGCCAGGCGGCCATCCTTGTCGATGACGGGGAGCTGCTGCAGGTCGGCGCTGCGCATGCGGTTGAAGGCGGTGAGCAGGGTGTCGCCGGGCGACACGGTGACCACTTCGCCGTCGTCGTAGCGGCGGCCGATCAGGTCGCGCAGGTCGCCCAGCTTGGGACGGGTGAGCAGGCCCTGGTCGACCATCCAGCCGTCGCTGTACACCTTGGTGAGGTAGCGGGTGCCGGTGTCGCACACGAAGCTGACCACGCGCTTGGGGCGGGTCTGTTCGCGGCAGTAGCGCAGCGCGGCGGCCAGCAGGGTGCCGGTGGAGGAGCCGGCCAGGATGCCTTCCTGTTGCAGCAGCAGGCGCGCGGTGTTGAAGCTTTCCTCGTCGGGAATCGTGTAGGCCTTTTTCACGCGCGACAGGTCGGCGATGCCGGGAATGAAGTCTTCGCCGATGCCTTCCACCGCCCACGAACCGGCATCGGTACGCAGCACGCCGGTGTTGATGTAGTCGGCCAGGATCGAGCCTTTCGGGTCGGCCAGCACGAACTCCAGGTTCGGCTGCATCTTTTTAAAGTAGCGCGACAGGCCGGTGAGGGTGCCGGACGAACCCACGCCGACCACGATCGCGTCGAGCCGGTGGTTGACCTGGTCCCAGATTTCGGGCCCGGTGGTGGTTTCGTGGGCGCGCGGATTGGCCGGGTTGTTGAACTGGTCGGCGAACCAGGCGCCGGGAATTTCCTTGGCCAGGCGCGCGGCGTAGTCCTGGTAGTACTCGGGATGGCCCTTGCCGACGTCGGAGCGGGTCAGGTGGATCTCGGCGCCCAGGGCCTTGAGGTGAAGGATTTTCTCGGCCGCCATTTTGTCGGGCACCACCAGCACCACGCGGTAGCCCTTGATGCGGGCCACCAGGGCCAGGCCCAGGCCAGTATTGCCCGCCGTGGCTTCGACCACGGTGCCGCCCGGAGACAGGTGCCCATCGTGCTCGGCCTGCTCGATCATGGCGCGGCCGATGCGGTCCTTGATGGAGCCGCCGGGGTTCTGCGATTCGAGTTTCAGGAACAGCTGGCAGGGACCGGTGTCGATCCGGGTGACCTCGATCAGCGGGGTGTCGCCGATCAGCGAAAACAGTGCAGCTTGCGAAGCATGTTGCATAGTGCCTCCGAAAGGCCGGGCAGGCGCCCGGGCAGTGCGCCGCTTCGTGGGCGGCGCGATGCGAAGAGCTGGCATTCCCGTGGTGCCAGGCCATGTAAAAAAGACATGATACGGCCAATATTCAAGCTGGTGTTGATCTCGTAGGGTGGGCGGGTTTCCCGCCCGCGCGTTCAAAGGTCGGTTGATCAATCGCGCTGCCACTTTTCACGCAGGATGTGAACGCGCGGCCGGCAGAGCCGGCCACCCTATGGGTTCTTCAAGCGCCGCCACAAGGTCGTGCGGCTGATGCCCAGGTGCCTGGCCGCCGCATCGCGCTGCCCGCCGAAGCGGGCCAGAACCTCCGAGATGCTTTCCGTATCCTGCATCACCATTGGCATCGCTGACTGCTTGGCTAGCTCAGGGGCAATCGACAACAGGAAACTCGGCGTCAGCGCCTGCAGCGGCTCCGCCGCCAGGAACAGCGCCAGGCGCTCGGCCAGGTTGCGCAGCTCGCGCACATTGCCCGGCCAGGCATAGGCTTCGAGCAGCGGAGCGCAGGCGCGCACCTCGGCGTGCAGGTTCGGATGCGGGCGCGCGTCGAGCGCCGCCAGCGCATTCTTGAGCGACCATTCCGCCAGCGGCGCGATGTCGATCGGGCGCTCGCGCAGCGGCGGCAGCGCCAGGCGCAGCACGGCCAGCCGGTAGAACAGGTCGGCACGGAAACGCCCCTCGCGCACGCGCGCCTCCAGGTCGCAGTGCGTCGCGCTGATCACGCGCACGTCGATCGGCACCGGCCGCGTGCCGCCCACGCGCACCACCTCGCGCTCTTCCAGCACGCGCAGCAGGCGGGTCTGCAGGCTCAATGGCATTTCGCCGATCTCGTCGAGGAACAGGGTCCCGCCGTTGGCCGCCTCGAACAGGCCCGCATGGCCGCCGCGGCGCGCGCCCGTGAACGCGCCTTCCTCGTGTCCGAACAGTTCCGATTCCAGCAGCGATTCGGCGATCGCGCCGCAGTTCACCGCAACAAACGGGCGGGAAGCGGCGCGGTGCGGGCTTTCGCGGTGGATCGCCTGCGCCACCAGTTCCTTGCCGCTGCCGGTCTCGCCCTGGACCAGCACCGTGGCCGGCGAGCGCGCGTACAGCACCACGGTCTGGCGCAGGCGTTCCATGGCGGCCGATTCGCCGCGCAGGTCGTGCAGGCCGCGCCGCGCGCGCCGGGTGTCGGCCACGGCGGCGCTGCGGCGGCCGCGGTTCGCTTCCAGGTGGGTCAGGCGCGCCATTTCCAGCGCGTCATCGAAGGCCTGGCGGATCGATGCGGCCGAGTACATGAACACCGCGGCCAACCCCGCTTCCTCGGCCAGGTCGGTAATCAGCCCCGCGCCGACGATCACTTCGATGCCCGCCGCCTTGAGTTCGTTGATGCTGGCGCGCGCATCTTCTTCCGTCACATAGGTGCGCTGGGCAATGGCGATGCCGAAGGTGGCGGTGAATTCGGCCAGTTCGCGCATCGGTTCCTGGTAGGTGATCACGCCGATGCGCTCGGACACCCGGCGCGCCCTGGCCAGCGCCTGCATCACATCGAAACCGCTGGCCTTGGCCACCACCACCGGCGCCGATACGCGTCCCTTCAGGTAGGCGGCGTTCGAGCCGGCGGCAATGACGACGTCGCAGCGCTCGGTGGCCATGCGCTCGCGCAGGGTTCGTGCAGCTTCATCGAACCCGAGGTGCAGTGGCTCGATCGAAGCCAGGTGATCGTATTCGAGCGTGATGTCGCGGAAGAGGTCGGACAGGCGCGAGACCGACACGGTCCAGATGACCGGCCGGTCGCCGCCGTCCGCAGGGCTGCGGGTGGAGTAACTCATGTTCCAAGTTTAGTCGATTTCTTGTGCCATGTTTCAGATTGAAACAGCGGCAGGGCGCTTGGCCAGCGTAAGGGAGTGGTAAGCGCCCGGCTTTAGCATGGACCTGCCGTCAGCGACAAGACAGGCAACACCAGAAAAAAACAGGAGACACACGTGGAACAAGACCTCGTACGGCGAATCAAGGCCGACCCCGATTATCAAGAACTCGTCAGGACGCGTTCGCGTTTCGGCTGGACCCTCACCTGGGCGATGATGATCGTCTACTACGGCTTCACGCTGCTGGTGGCCTTCAACAAGGAATTCATGGGCACCCGCATCGGCGAGGGCGTCATGACCTGGGGCATCCCGCTGGGGCTGTTCGTGATCGTGTTCACGGTCCTCATCACCGGCATCTACGTGCGCCGCGCCAACCGCCGCTACGACGAACTCACCGCCGCCATCCGCAACAAGGTGCAGGCATGAAGGCCCTTCCTCGCGCAGCGGCCGCCTTTGCCGTGCTGGCCCTGGCCGCGGGCGGCGCCATCGCCGCTCCCGACCTCGGCCAGGCCACCAAGCAGGCCACCAACTGGACCGCGATCGGCATGTTCGCGGCCTTCGTCATCTTCACCCTGTTCATCACCAAGTGGGCCGCCTCGCGCACCCGCTCGGCGTCCGATTTTTATACGGCAGGGGGCGGCATCACGGGCTTCCAGAATGGCCTGGCGATTGCCGGCGACTTCATGTCGGCCGCGTCCTTCCTCGGCATTTCGGCCGCCGTGTTCCTCGACGGCTTCGACGGCCTGATCTACGCCATCGGCTTCCTGGTCGGCTGGCCCGTCATCACCTTCCTGATGGCCGAGCGCCTGCGCAACCTGGGCCGCTTCACCTTCGCCGACGTCGCCGCCTACCGCTTCCACCAGAAACCCATCCGCGTGTTCGCGGCCTCGGGCACGCTGGTGGTGGTGCTGTTCTATCTCATCGCGCAGATGGTCGGCGCCGGCCAGCTGATCAAGCTGCTGTTCGGCCTCGAGTACTGGATGGCGGTGGTGATCGTGGGCGTGCTGATGATGGTCTACGTGCTGTTCGGCGGCATGACGGCCACCACCTGGGTGCAGATCATCAAGGCCGTGCTGCTGCTGTCGGGCGCCTCCTACATGGCGTTCTCGGTGCTGGCGCAGTACGACTTCAGCCCGGAAAAATTGTTCGCCACCGCCACCGAAGTGCATGCCAAGGGCTTCAGCATCATGGGGCCGGGTAACTTCGTCAAGGATCCCATCTCCGCCATTTCCTTTGGCATGGCGCTGATGTTCGGCACCGCCGGGCTGCCGCACATCCTGATGCGTTTCTTCACCGTGCCCAGCGCCAAGGAAGCGCGCAAGTCGGTGCTGTGGGCCACCACCTGGATCGGCTACTTCTACATCCTCACCTTCATCATCGGCTTTGGCGCCATCGTGCTGGTCGGAACCAATCCGGAATTCAAGGACGCCGCCGGCAAGCTGCTGGGCGGGAACAACATGGCGGCGGTGCACCTGGCCAAGGCCGTGGGCGGCGACATTTTCCTCGGCTTCATCTCGGCCGTGGCCTTCGCCACCATCCTGGCGGTGGTGGCCGGCCTGACCCTGTCCGGCGCCTCGGCCGTCTCGCACGACCTGTACGCCACCGTGTTCGCCAAAGGCACCGCCACCAGCAGCAGCGAGCTGCGGGTGTCGAAAATCACCACCATCGTGCTCGGCTTCATCGCCGTGCTGCTCGGTATCGCCTTCGAAAAGCAGAACGTCGCCTTCATGGTGTCGCTGGCCTTCGCCATCGCCGCCTCGGCCAACTTCCCGGTGCTGTTCATGTCTGTCCTGTGGAGCAAATGCACCACGCGCGGCGCGACCATCGGCGGCTTCCTGGGCCTGGGCACGGCAGTGGTCCTCACCATCGTGTCGAAGTCGGTCTGGGTCGATGTGCTGGGCAATGCGGAAGCGATCTTCCCTTATACGTCGCCGGCGATCTTCTCGATGCCGATCGGTTTCATCGGGATCTGGCTGTTCTCGGTGCTCGACACCAGCCCGCGCGCGGCGATCGACAAGGCGGGCTTCGAGGCGCAGGAAGTGCGGTCGGAGACTGGGATTGGTGCGGCGGGGGCAAGCGGGCACTAAAACGCCGAGAGCAAGCCACCCTAAGCAAACCACGTCGTACGCGCCACTGGCGCCTACGACTTCCCGCGCAGGCGGGAACCCAATTTGCAAGCGTTCCCGTAACGCATGCAGAACTTGGGTTCCCGCCTACGCGCACTGCTGTCCGGAATAATTTGCTTGACTTAGCAAGGAGGGGTTGCAGGCATTGGTTTACGAGGGTTAACCTCGGTTTGCCAACTTAAAAACCAAACCTGCAACCATGTACAGCATAACGACATTTCAAGAATTAATGAAGGGGCTGCCCCGCGCTGCCTTCGATCAGGCAGTCGCCCGCCACAATGCCGCCAAATACACCAAGCACTTCAAGCCTTGGAATCACATGACGGCGATGGTGTATGCGCAGGCCAGCGGAGCGCCGAGTTTGCGTGCCCTCGAAACTGGCTTCAATGCGCACGCATCGCATCACTACCATCTCGGCGCCTCAATGCTCAAGCGTTCGACGC